>NZ_JBMPOX010000001.1:0-1234357 GCF_049340445.1 Undibacterium sp. Ji50W
AATAAACCGGAGATTATCGCAAATGACATATTTTAAATTCAAATCGTGGACACCCCTAAAACCGCCAAAACCAGCGCCTGCATTAGCTTTGCTGGCTTTACTTACCAATTTAACCGGACACTAGTGACTTCAAATGATTGAAAATTCTTCTCGTGTGCTGAACCCCGTTGGTATAGAGGCAATCCAAAACGTGAAATTGAAACGATGAATAATTTTAAATATTATTTGCTGGATAACGGTGCTGGAAAGCCTTACGAGATTTATCGGCGCCCTCTGTCGGCTCATCCTGTTTTGTATTCTAAGGATATAGAGCGAAATTTAATGGCAATTGGTCAAGCACAGATGAGGATGTATTTATAGTTATCGACTTATGGCTGAAAGGTGACTTTGATTTTGAATTTTCCGAAATTTCTGAAGAGCAGGCGTTAGCTTATATAAATGAGTGGCGGAAGTTCGGAGGTTGGCCAGGACGTGAGTGAGCTATAGTAGTTTCGATTTGATCTGACAGTAGGATTTGCCAAAGGTGTTGGCTATAGCGATTACCGGCCACTGGCGGCCAGTGAAGAAGAAGCCTATGCCATGCAGGAGGCGGGGGAGCAACTGCGCACGGCGCTGGCGGAGCAGGGTGTTGCGCCGCGCTGAACTAAGCTTCACAAGGATGTTATATGGCACTAAGTGCTATATAATAACCTCATAATAACGAGACACGACGACATGCAAATCTTCTTGACGAAATGGTTTGCCCGCTGGGCAGCCAAAGAAGGCTTGCCGGAGCAGGCGCTATGTACTGCTGTGGCTGAGATGGGACAAGGCTTGATTGATGCCCACCTGGGTGGACATGTCGTCAAGAAACGGGTCGCGGTAGGTGGACGGGGCAAGAGTGGCGGATTGCGCACGATTCTGGGTTTTAAACTCAAGGACAAGGCCTTCTTCTTGTACGGCTTTGCCAAGAACCAGCGTGACAACATTGACGACAAAGAATTGCAGGCATTGAAACTGATGGCGTCAGAATTCATGAAATACGACCGCAAGGCACTGGATAAAGCGATACGGGCGCAAGAACTCATCGAGGTGAATAATGAGCAAACATGACAAATTACTCGACGTACTACACGGCACAGCGCAAGGCTTGCATGCTGCTGGAGTGATGGACACAACCACCATGCGGGAATTTGATGCACTGTGTCTGTCGCCAGTACAAGACTATACGGCGGAACAAATCAAGCATCTGCGTTTGCGCGTCAAGGCGAGCCAGGCCGTGTTTGCGGCCTACCTCAACACCAGTGCTTCGACGGTGCAGAAGTGGGAGCAAGGACAAAAACACCCAAACGGTCCTTCACTGAAACTGTTAAACCTGGTGGACCGCAAAGGGTTGGAGATACTGGCTTAAACCCCATCAACGTAAATGAGGTGAAACGCGATGAGCAAGGCATCTACAACAGACTGGAAGCGGCTGGCCACAATGAAAGACGAAGACATTGACACCAGCGACATTGCGGAACTGGGCGACGACTTCTTCCGCCCGGCTGAATTACGTCAGCCTGCCAAGCAGGCCGTGACGATCCGTCTGGAGAGCGATGTGCTGGAGTGGTTCAAGGAGCAAGGCCAGGGCTTACCAGACACACATCAACCAGCTATTGAGCGTGTACATGGAAACCAAGCAGCAGAAATCCCATTAAGACTTCGCTTGCTGCCTGACAGGCTCCAAGTGGGCGACCAGGTGTGCATGGCAACGGCAGAGCGGGGCATTGCAACACGTTAACCGCAATCCGAAATTCACCTATCACCATGAGTCCAGCGCGTTCGTTCTGGATGGTTAATTGCGTTTTAAATTCTCCCTTTTTACTACCGAAACACTACCAAAATCCTCCCTACTCACTACCAGAATGCTACCGCCAGGCATCAGGGCAAAGAACGTAGGCGTGATTAGTGCGGGATAGGCTTTAGCCGACATTATTGATATCAATCAGACCGCTGTTCGTCTGCACATCTAAAAACCGCACATCGGCGGTGGCCATCAAAAAAATTGCTTTACTCAACACTGCGAACTAGCCAAGAGCCGCGCCAATACTGCGTGTGCGGGGAGGTCGGTTACGACTTTGCATCAGGCCAATTGCCTTTGGCAATGCGCTGGGGAGCAGCTTGGCTGAGGCCAATCAAAGCACCGGTATTGCTACGTTTAGCGACGATCATGCGAGCCGTCAGGTTGGCTGGCTCAATGACTGGGGGGCGAAGAATCCCAAGGCCGGGGTCACACAAGGCCCGAGGGCAGTTCTTTCATTACGACATTCTTGACCTAGCAGCCGCTGAGGCACGACGACAGGGGAAATCACTTTGCCTGCACGGTCTCATTGCTAGGCCTTGCAAACGCTGCGAGCATCTCAGCCAGTACCTCCTCACGCGACTTCACGCCTGCTAGTATCTGACCATACAGCCATCCGCTCCAGTGCCCTGTTCAGTGTTCGGTTAAACCACCTTATGCCGCTTGAGCTGCATTTTTTGCAGAAAACGGCGCAAGTTTTGGTTCAATCGAACGCCAAACTGAACATTTTTTAATCAGGCGAACAATAAATGTTGTTCGCCTGATTGAAATTTAGGCAATTTCGCGGCATCGTTGAACACCTTGGCATTGCATGAGCAAGGCGACGTACTGCAGCCGGTCTACGACACCAGGTTTCTCGGTAAGACGCTGAGCGGCGCGGTTGAGAGTCAGTTGCACATGCTTGCTGTGTAAATGCAGCGGAAGTGAACTTGATTACAAGCTGGGGACCAAGTGAGACGCGTTACAATATAGGTGCAGTTTCACTAATCATGTAGGAATGTTGCGATGCTGACAACTGAAATGAAGCGCCAGGTGTTCCTAAAGCTGCGTACCGAGAACTATCGCGCCAGCTTGCGTCTGGAAGGGCTGGAGCCGCGCACGGTCAGCACCAATAAATCGACTACAACACCGGTGGTGCTCAAATCCAAGCATGTCTGATAAGTACGGGACAGGCCAGGACAAGCAGCACTGCTATACCAACTCCGATGTCTTAGTCAATAAGCTTGGCTTGATGGGGGCGGATAGCTACGGATATACGTGACGGATATGGGCCTAGTATGAAATTTGATGAACAATTGATTTCCTTCATTTATCGATCAGATATTGAAGGTGTTCGGCAGTCCCTTAGCGCGGGTGCTTCGACAAGTGTTTCGGATTCGGACGGACGCGACGCACTTATGCACGCCATTCTGAGTAGCGACTGCAACCCGGCAATAGTTTCGCTGTTGCTAGCCAGTGGGGCTAACCCAAATCATAAGGACCGTGGTCAGAATTGGTCCGCGCTTGCATTTGCGGCACGGGGTTGTGATCGTGAGATTTGCTCACTCCTATTAGACAATGGCGCAGAAATTGACCCGGTAGATGTTTTTGACAATACACCTTTATGGCGTGCCGTAATGGCAAAGCGTGAAGAAATCGTATCTCTTCTCGTCAGTCGTGGCGCGAATCCTGATTTGGCGAACAAGTCGGGCGTTAGTCCGAGGATATTGGCACAACGGCTTGGTGTATCCTACTTTACGTAAGGCGCTATGTGCAGTCGTGGCTGCCAGGAACGGCCCCCACGCTTTGGATATGGGGCGGTGACAGCAGCGCGGCGATGCAGTTCTAGAACGGCACGTCCCCATCGTCAATGTTTGCACGACTGCGCGATGTCACGAGAGGCAAGCCTGCTGTCCGCTCCTCGCCGAGCCTGAAACCGCACATCGTACAAAAAGTTAAAATGCGGCCATGTGCAGCCTGTCTGCCTTGCTGAGAGCCACGTCACTACTGCGTGTGCATGACTGCGCCTCAAGCCAATTGCGTTTTTTAAAGCGCTTACATCTGCTTGAACAAATGCACAAAGCTGCGGCTGACTTCCAGTTTTTCGGTCAGGCCCTTGATCTGCACCAGGTGACGTCCGCGCAGATCGCGGATCACGCCAGAAATCGCTTTCGCATTCACCAGGGTAGAACGGTGTATCTGCCAGAACAGGGCAGGGTCCAGTTCTTCTGCCAGGTCACGTACCGGCTTGCGTATCAGTGCTTCATAGGTGGCAGTCTGTACCCGGGTATATTTTTCGTCGGACTGGAAAAACAGGATTTCTTCCACCGGTATCAGACGCAGTTCCTGGCCTATTGAGGCCTGTATCCATTGCATGTAATCCGGTTTGGCGCTGATGCCCATCTGCTTGGCCAGTTGTGACAGCATGCTGCTCATGTCGCTGGGCTGGCTTTGGCTGGACAGGCGCTGCTTCAGCCTTTCCACGGTGCGTGTCAGGCGATCCACATCGGCCGGTTTCAATACATAGTCAACCGCGCCATGATCAAAGGCCTGGATGGCGTACTGGTCATACGCGGTGATGAAAACGATATGGGCTTTGTTGCCGATATCCCTGGCTGCTTCCAGGCCGGTCTTAACCGGCATGCGAATGTCGAGGAACACCAGGTCAGGCCGGTGTTTTTCTACCAGTTCAACGGCTTCTTCGCCATTCTTGGCTTCGTCCAGGATGTCCAGTTCAGGCCAGACCTGTTCCAGGCGCGACTTTAACTGGTCGCGCATCAGTCTTTCATCATCGGCGAGTATTGCTGTTGGCATAGTCGTCACTAATTGGCTAATTCGTAAGGGATTTCTATGGTAACGCAAACGCCGCTTGGTTGATTGGCTGTAATGATCATTTGTCCTTTTTCTTTATAAATCAATTTCAGGCGTTCCCGGATATTTTGCAGGCCAAGGCCGGTGCCGTTGCTGGGCATGGCACCAAATCCCAGGCCATCGTCGCTGACCGAGACGCGCAGCTTGTTGTGGGCGACTTCGGCATGGAAGCGTATGGTGCCACCTTCTGCCTTGCATTCCAGCCCGTGCTTGATGGCATTTTCGACCAGGGATTGCAGCATCATCGGTGGGAAGGCCGCACTGCGCAAGCCTTCCGGCATGATGAAATCGACATTCAGGCGTTCTTCCATGCGCATTTTCAGCAATTCCAGGTAAGACTTGATCATGTCTGCTTCGCGGCCCAGATTGGTGATGCTGGCGTTTTCACGCATTTGTGGCAAGACCGCGCGCAGATAGGCAATCAGGCTGCGCTGCATGGCGGCAGCGCGTGGCGGATCGGTTTCTATCAGATGTTCGACTGAGGCCAGGGTGTTGAACAGGAAATGTGGTTCCACCTGGGCCTGCATCATCTGCATTTGTGCTTCACTGACCTGGCGCAGCAGCGATTCGCGTTCAGCGGCCATGCCGGCTTCCTTGGCTTTTTCTTCAGCCCGGACTTTGCCGCTCATCAGAGCCTTCATGCCAAACAGGCCAAATACCAGCAACACAACAAAGTTCTTGAACCATTTGGAGGACGTGCGCTTGTAGCTGCGCACCTCTTCGTCGGCGGCATCGGCGACGGCATTATTGATGTCTTCGCTGATTTCCCTGGCAACTTCCGCCGGCAGTTTGATGTGGATATCATCATGGCCTGCAACCGACGGCATGGCTGGAGGTGCTGGCGGAGCAGCAGGCTCGGCTGGCGCGGCAGGGGGGGCTGGCTCTGCGCCTGGGCTGGTTGCTGTGGCAGATGCTGCCGGTGTACCTGGTGGCGTGTCCGTATCCTTGTTGATGCGGATACCGTTTTCGTCTATCTCGATTTGCTTGCCCTTGCCATCGGCATTGTTCTTGCGGATGTGGATGCCGGTGTTGTCAATTTCAATATTGGTATCGCCATCCGTGATCTTGCTGGTCTTCTTGGCTTTTGCCGAAGGCGTGTTTTTCTTGATGATCACATTTTCTTCAGACGTGAACAGGGCGTCCTGCAAAATGCCGCCAGCGGCAATGGTCAGCGCGGCAAACAGCAGAAATTTCCACCACGATAATTGCGTGACCCAGGCCGCTGTCTTGTCGAAGACTCTGCTCAGCAAAGCCATCATGTCGGCGATGAATTCCTTGAAATTTTGTGTGTTCGTATTGTTCATGATGCATCTCTTTTAGCGAGTATCCCAGATCGATGCAGCGCCGCTGATAACGGGGGGCGCTGCTTTCTCGGGACTTTTCAGTCCATGCTTGCACTGTAAGGAAATTACCCGGACATGGATAGCGACATGCGACAGTCTGCAAAATCGGCAGGACAGAACGAAGAAAAAGCCATGCAATATGAACTGTTTATGCACTATTAATAAACGGTCGCGCAGGCAATCGCATGATCACTATGCATTTTTCTGGGTGATGTCAGGCGCACAAGCTGGGCTGAACGGTTTATCTTGTTGCCAGCCAGGCATGCAAATCGTCGCGGGTCAGGGGCTTGGAGTACAGATAGCCCTGGGCGATATGGCAGTCGTAAGAAAGCAGGGTAGCGGCCTGCATTTCACTTTCCACCCCTTCGGCAATAATCGACAGGCCCAGGTTTTGACCAAGCTGGACGATCATCTTGGCGATACTGCCTTCACTTGAATTTTTCTGGATTTCATTGACAAAGGCACGGTCAATTTTCAATTTGTCTACATCGAGTTTTTGCAGGTGGCTGAGTGAAGAGAAGCCTGTGCCAAAGTCATCAATCGACACGCTCATACCCAACTGTTTGATCTGGTGCAGGGTCTTGACCAGCAGTTCTGGATCTTTCATGGCCATGGATTCGGTAATTTCCAGTTCCACAAAATTGGGTGGCACCTTGGTATCGGTCAGGGCCTTGTTCAGTGATTGCATGAACAGCGGGTGTGAAAACTGTACCTGCGACACATTGATCGCCATCTGGAAGTTGGTATAGCCCAGGCTGCGCAAGTGCACCAGTTCAAAACAGGCGGTGCGCAATACCCATTCGCCAATATCGACGATCAGGCCGGAATATTCGGCAATCGGGATGAACTGGTCGGGCGGGATAAAGCGGCCATCATCTGTCTTCCAGCGCAGCAGGGCTTCGGCACCTGTCACGCGGCCATCGCGCATGTCAATTTGCGGCTGGAAGACCAAGAATAATTTTTCACGCTCAAAGGCGGCCCGCAGGGCATGCATGAGCAAGACACGTTCACGAATTTCCACACCCATATTGCGGGTGAAGTATTCATAGCCGCCGCGCCGGTTCATTTTGGCGCGCTTGAGGGCAATATTGGTGTCTTTCAGCGCTTCTGAACCATCGCCATCATACTCATCCAGCTTGATCAGGCCTATGGTGGCCGACAACTGCACTTCTTGCTGGTCAACGTCAAACGGTGCGTTGAACAGGGCCAGTATCTTGTCCGGGTAGACCATGCTGGCCTCACCCAGCAAGGCAAAGGTGTCGCTACCGACCCTGGCCAACTGGCAATCTTCGCCAAAGGTATTGGCTAGTCTTTGCGCGACTGAATACAGTAACAGGTCGCCAAACTGATGGCCCAGGGCGTCATTGGTTTCGGCAAAGTGATCGATATCGATCAGTGACAGGGCGCTATGACTTTTCAGTGAGGTTTGCAGGGTTTCATTCAGTGTCTGCAAGAGCTTGAGGCGATTCGCCAGGCCGGTCAGCGGATCATAAAATGCATAATTGTGCAGGCGTGATGTCAGCATCACATTGTCCAGACCCACCGATACATTGCCGCAAAAGACGCCCAGCAGGCGCTGGTCCATCTCGTTCAGGTGCAGGCCAGTATTCAGGTAGAGCGTGAAATCTTTTTGCGCCACATTGTTGAAATACAGTGCCGTCATGTCGGCTTCGAACACGCTCTGGCGCAACTCCAGTGAGCGTTTGACGATGTTGGCGGCCGGTGCATCAAGCTGATTCAATGCTTGATTCAGCTTGCCTTGGTACATGGCCGTGGCGGCAATGACGAATAGTTCACCTTCTTCCTGCTGTTCGGCCGGGGCTTGCCTGGCGCAGACAAAACCTTCGGTATTCAAACCCAGCAGGCCGCTGATTTGTACCAGCACGCCAGCAGCAAAATTTTGCAGGCCTTGCAGCGCCATCAGTTCGGTGCTGGCATGAATGATCATTTCCAGGCCACGCCGGCTGGCGCTGATGGCGCAGATTTGTTCGTAAGAGCGGATTGCCGAGGTGACGGCGGTGTACAGCTTGGTACGTGTCAGTTCGGATTTGGTTTTATAGTCATTGATGTCGTAGTCACGAATTGCATCAATTTCAGGCGCATAACCTGGCTGGCCGGTACGCAGTATGATCCTGACATCGGTCAGGCCCAGAGTCTTCCGGATATGGCTGACCAGTTGCAGGCCAGCGTCTTCCTGCTCCATGACCACGTCCAGCAGGATGATGGCGATATCCGACTCGCTTTGCAATATGTCACGTGCTTCTGCCGCAGAATAGGCATGCAGAAAGCTCAGCGCGCGATGCTGTATTTCAAGACTGCCCAGCGCAAAGGTGGTGGCCGAATGCACATCCGGATCATCATCAATAATCATGATCCGCCAAGTCTGCATGGGCTTGGATGCCACCGAAGCTTCTTCGCTGTCTGGTTCTTCCAGGAAAACCAGATCATCTTCGGACGAGTGGATCGTTGAATTCATCTGTAATGCGGCTCCATGCTTGGCATATCTTATGGTAAGAACCTGTTTACGATCTTAAGCGCGAGCGCAATCGTAGTCCACGCGGGGCTCATGCGCTGCTCAAAATGCTCATGTACTTAGAGTACATTCCACTTTTTGCGCTGCGTTTTTGTTAGCCTTACCCCGCTGATGCACAAACGCTCGCTCGCTACAGATCGTAAACACGTTCTAAGGGCGCTGCAAAATTTGTTCCTTGTGGAACTATGACACTAAACCTAGCGTCAGCCAAGCGTCAACTCGTCTCTTTGGTAAGAATAAAACAAGATTTGACCGATTGGGAAGAAAAATACTTTGAATTTCTTGATAATTTGCGAAATCTCCGGTCAAGTTTCCCGGAACTTGAATTCAGCGCCTGCCGCTTCACTGGTAAAATGCGGATAGATTTGTCTATTCACCTACTTTTCTTCACATACTTATGTCTGGCAATACTTTCGGCACTTTGTTTACTGTTACCACCTTTGGCGAATCACATGGGCCTGCCATCGGTTGTGTTATTGATGGATGCCCGCCAGGCATGGAGCTGTCCGAAGCCGATATACAGCCAGAACTTGATCGCCGTCGCCCGGGTACCTCGCGTCATGTGACACAACGTCAGGAACCAGACACGGTAGAGATACTGTCCGGCGTCTATCAGGGTAAAACCACGGGCACGCCGATTGGGCTATTGATACGTAACCAGGATCAGCGCAGCAAGGATTACGGCAACATCACCGAAACCTTCCGGCCCGGCCATGCTGATTTCACCTACTGGAATAAATATGGCATTCGTGACCCGCGCGGTGGCGGACGCTCGTCGGCACGCCTGACGGCGCCGGTGGTAGGGGCGGGTGCGGTCGCCAAAAAATGGTTGCATCAGCAATATGGAACGGTATTCCATGGCGGCATGAGCCAACTCGGTGAGATCGATATCCCGTTTGAAGCCTGGGCTCATACCGTCGATAATCCATTTTTTGCGCCAACCGCCGATGCCGTGCTGATACAGCGGCTTGAAGATTATATGGATGCCTTAAGAAAAGACGGGGATTCCATCGGTGCCAAAATTGATGTGGTGGCCAGCAAGGTGCCGGTAGGGCTGGGGGAACCCATTTATGACAAGCTGGATGCGGAAATCGCCTATGCCATGATGGGCATCAATGCCGTCAAAGGAGTGGAAATCGGTGCCGGATTCAGGTCCGTTGCACAGCGTGGCTCGGTACATGGTGATGAACTGACGCCGGAAGGTTTTATCGGCAACAATGCCGGTGGCATTCTGGGTGGTATTTCCACTGGTCAGGACATCACGGTATCCATCGCCATCAAGCCAACCTCATCGATACGCGTCCCACGTCGCTCAATAGACAAGGATGGCAATCCGGTCATGGTGGAAACCTTTGGCCGTCACGACCCCTGTGTAGGTATACGGGCAACACCGATTGTTGAATCCATGCTGGCACTGGTGTTGATGGACCATGCCCTGCGCCATCGTGCCCAATGCGCAGATGTGCGCTTGCCTGGCTGATCTTTCACTCTATACTGTAGACAGGGTGACCATGCCAGATGGTCACCATGGGTCACCATGAAAAATCACCCGGACTGGCCTTGGTCCGGGTAAGTGGTATGCTGTAGTGGGGAACTTAATCAATGACATGTTCTGCATGTCTTTTGATGGCTTTTGTTTCCAGACTGCATCAAAATATTCACCGGGAAATTTCCAGATTTCCATCCCATGTCAGATGAAAATTTGGCGATTTAATTCAAACCTGATTTTTATCTTGAAATTTTCATGCACCAATTTGGCGTGAGACGTGGTTTTGCATTGCACAATTGTGGCATAATCAAATGCAAAAAATTGATGCAGTACGGATTATTGACCTATTTTCAGGCTTCAGATCATGCTTAAAACGCTTTACGACAAATTGTGGGAATCTCATGTAGTGCATTCCGAGGAGGATGGTACTGCCATTCTGTACATAGATCGGCATCTCTTGCACGAAGTTACCAGCCCCCAGGCTTTTGACGGCCTGAAACTGGCTGGCAGAAAACCATGGCGCCTGTCCGCCAACCTGGTGGTGGCCGACCACAATGTACCAACCACCAATCGCGTCAATGGTATTGATGATCCCATTTCGCGCCTGCAGGTGGAAACGCTGGATGGCAATGCCAAGGAATATGGACTGACTTATTTCGGCATGGCTGACAAACGTCAAGGTATCGTCCACGTTATCGGCCCTGAGCAAGGCGCGACCTTGCCCGGCATGACCGTGGTGTGTGGTGATTCACACACCTCCACGCATGGTGCATTCGCCTGCCTGGCGCATGGCATAGGCACGTCGGAAGTGGAGCATGTGCTGGCAACCCAGACATTGATCGCTAAAAAATCCAAGGCCATGCTGGTGCAGGTAGATGGCGCATTGCCATCTGGCGTGACAGCCAAAGATATCGTGCTGGCGATTATCGGCAAGATCGGTACCGCGGGCGGTACTGGTTATGCCATCGAATTTGCCGGTTCCACCATTCGCAGCCTGTCCATGGAAGGCCGCATGACGGTTTGCAACATGGCGATTGAAGCTGGTGCCCGTGCTGGTATGGTGGCGGTGGACCAGACAACGATCGATTATGTCAAAGGCCGCCCATTTTCACCGGTTGGCCCGCATTGGGAACGTGCCGTTGAATACTGGCGCACCCTGCACACCGATGCCGGTGCCAAATTCGATATGGTGGTGACACTGAATGCTGCCGATATCAAGCCGCAGGTGACCTGGGGTACGTCGCCCGAAATGGTCGTCGCCATAGATGGCCGCGTACCTGATCCTGAGCAGGAAAAAGATGCCGTCAAACGCGATGCTATAGAAAAAGCCCTGGTGTACATGGCGTTGCAGCCAAATACCGCGATTTCTGATATCCGTATCGACAAGGTATTTATCGGTTCCTGCACCAATTCGCGTATAGAAGATCTGCGTGCCGCCGCTGCCGTGGTGCGTGGTAAATACCGTGCATCGAATGTGAAGCTGGCGATGGTGGTGCCGGGTTCTGGTCTGGTCAAAGAGCAGGCCGAGCGTGAAGGCCTGGACAAGATTTTCAAGGCCGCCGGATTTGAATGGCGTGAGCCGGGTTGTTCCATGTGCCTGGCCATGAATGCCGACCGTCTGGAGCCGGGCGAGCGTTGTGCTTCTACCTCGAATCGTAATTTTGAAGGGCGTCAGGGGCAGGGTGGACGTACCCATCTGGTATCGCCGGCCATGGCTGCAGCGGCAGGTGTCGCAGGACACTTTATTGACATACGTAGTTTGAATTAATGTATTGCGGAGGAAAGACATGAAGAAATTATTTGCACTGGCGATTTGCGCTTTCATCCTGGCAGGCTGCAATACCGTTCAGGGTTTGGGTAAAGACGTTAAAAAGGCTGGCGAAGCAGTCGAGAATGCAGGCAAAAAATAAGTAGCGACATGGAAAAATTTACTTTACTTGATGGTCTGGTTGCGCCCATGGACAGGGCCAATGTAGATACGGATGCCATCATCCCCAAGCAGTTTTTGAAATCCATCAAACGCAGCGGCTTTGGCCCAAATCTGTTTGATGAATGGCGCTATCTTGATCATGGCGAGCCTGGCATGGACAATAGCAAGCGTCCATTGAACCCGGATTTTGTGTTGAATCACCCGCGTTATCAGGGGGCATCCATATTGTTGACGCGCAAGAACTTCGGTTGCGGTTCTTCGCGTGAGCATGCGCCCTGGGCGCTGGAGCAATATGGCTTCCGTGCCATTATCGCCCCCAGTTTTGCCGACATTTTCTTTAATAACTGCTATAAAAATGGCGTTGTGCCCATCGTCTTGAGCGAAGCCCAGGTGGATGCCTTGTTCAATGAAGTCAAGGCCTTCCCTGGTTACAGGTTGCTGGTGGATCTGGAGCAGCAGGTCGTGCGCACCACGACTGGCAGCGCCAGCTACCCGTTCGATATTGATGCCTTCCGCAAATACTGCCTGATCAATGGTCTTGACGATATTGGCCTGACCCTGCGTCAGTCCGACAAGATACGCGCATTCGAAGAGCGCCATATTGCAGCCCAACCGTGGCTGGCTAATACCATTTAAGCGCATCTTTTTTAATCTGTTGTTTTGATCCCTTATTGATCCCTTATTGATCCACTATGAAAATTGCTATTTTGCCAGGTGATGGCATAGGTCCGGAAATTGTTGAGCAGGCAGTCAAGGTATTGAATGTGCTGGGCGAATCCTTTGAAATGGAAACAGCCCCCGTCGGCGGCGCCGGTTATGAAGCCTCTGGCCATCCTTTGCCAGAAGCCACGCTGAAACTGGCGCTGGCAGCAGATGCCATATTGTTTGGTGCGGTGGGCGACTGGAAATACGACACCCTGGACCGCCCCTTGCGTCCTGAGCAGGCTATCCTGGGTTTGCGTAAAAACCTGAAGCTGTTTGCCAATCTGCGTCCGGCCATCATGTATCCCGAACTGGCAGGTGCTTCCACGCTGAAGCCGGAAGTAGTTTCTGGCCTGGACATCCTGATCATTCGTGAACTGACAGGCGATATTTATTTTGGTCAGCCACGCGGTGTGCGTGTTTGCCCGGATGGCCCGTTCAAAGGCGAGCGCGAAGGCTTTGATACCATGCGCTATGCCGAATCTGAAATCCGTCGCATTGCCCATGTAGCTTTCCAGGCAGCACAAAAACGCGGCAAGCGCCTGACCAGTGTTGACAAGGCCAATGTGTTGGAAACTTTCCAGTTCTGGAAAGAAATCGTCACTGATGTGCATAAAGAATACCCGGATGTCGCGCTCGATCATATGTATGTCGACAATGCTGCCATGCAATTGGTGCGTGCACCGAAGAAATTCGATGTCATCGTCACCGGCAATATGTTCGGTGATATCTTGTCCGATCAGGCATCCATGCTGACGGGTTCCATAGGCATGTTGCCATCGGCATCGCTGGATGCGAATAACAAGGGTTTGTACGAGCCATCCCATGGTTCGGCACCAGATATCGCCGGCAAGGGCGTGGCCAATCCTTTGGCCACCATCCTGTCGGCTGCCATGATGCTGCGTTATTCGCTGAACAAGGCCGAGCAGGCAGATCGTATAGAAAATGCCGTCAAGAAAGTGTTGGCCCAGGGTTTGCGTACGCCGGATATTTATGAGGCCGGGACTACCAAGGTGGGTACGACCGAGATGGGTGAAGCAGTTGTAAAAGCATTGAATTAATTTGGTAGGACTTACGCAAAACCGCCCCAGCTGCGTTGCAGCTCCTCTCCTAGGAGCCGCGTACTAAAGTACTGTCTTCGTCGCTGACGCCTTGCTGGGACGATTTTGCGTAATTCCTCTGATTTATTAGAAGGGCAGGGACGTCCTGCAAAATTTTAGGGAAAAATGATGAAACTGGTGGGTCTGGTAGGTTGGCGCGGTATGGTGGGTTCTGTCCTGATGCAACGCATGCAGGAAGAAGGTGATTTTGATCATATTGAACCCGTATTTTTTTCTACTTCGAATACAGGTGGCACAGCCCCTGTAATGGCGAAGAATGAAAAAACCTTGCAAGACGCAAATAATATTGATGCGCTGAAGAAGTGCGAAATTATTATTACCTGCCAGGGTGGTGACTACACCAATGACATTTATCCAAAGTTGCGTGCAACTGGCTGGACAGGCCACTGGATCGATGCAGCATCCAGCCTGCGCATGAATGAAAATGCAGTCATCGTGCTGGACCCGGTCAATCTGCCCGTGATCAAGCAAGCGTTGCTCAATGGACAAAAAGACTGGATAGGCGGCAACTGCACGGTCAGTTGCATGCTGATGGGCGTCGGTGCGCTGTACAAGGCTGGTCTGGTCGAATGGATGAGCACCCAGACTTACCAGGCAGCATCTGGTGGTGGTGCCCAGCATATGCGTGAATTGCTGACGCAATACGGTACTTTGAATGCAGAAGTGCGTACTTTGCTGGATGATCCGAAAAGTGCGATTCTGGAAATCGACCGTAAAGTGATCGCCAAACAGCGTTCCCTGACTGCTGATGAAACCGCCAATTTTGGTGTGCCGCTGGGTGGCTCGCTGATTCCCTGGATTGACAAAGACCTGGGTGACGGCATGTCGAAGGAAGAATGGAAGGGCATGGCCGAAACCAACAAGATACTTGGCCAGGGCGCAGGCTTTGGTACGGCAGCTGTACCAGTCGATGGTTTCTGCGTGCGTATTGGTGCCATGCGTTGTCACAGCCAGGCATTGACATTCAAGCTGAAAAAAGACGTGCCGGTAGCCGATATCGAAGCCATGATCGCTGCTGACAATGAATGGGTTAAAGTCGTGCCAAATACCCGTGAAGCCAGCATCCGTGACCTGACACCGGTGGCTGTGACCGGTACCATGACTATCCCGGTTGGCCGTATCCGCAAACTGGCCATGGGTCCTGAATATGTGGGTGCCTTTACAGTTGGCGATCAATTGCTGTGGGGTGCCGCAGAACCACTGCGCCGTATGCTGAGGATATTGATCGAAGGCTGATGTTTTGATGTAGCCTGAGAAAGATGTTGTAAAATAGAGGGGGGCGTGCTGCGTCCCCTTGTCGTTTTTAAAACCTCAAAAAATTCGCACGCATAGTGTGCTGCGGTTTTAGTTGTGGTTTTGGCTTTAACTTTTAATAAATAAATCATTCGGATTTTGGCGAATATCTTTTCACTTGTCATTTAGCAACAACATTTATGCGATATCCTTACATTTAGGGCTTCTTGATGTGTTTACCACTGTGATAAATCGCGTTAAGCTTGCGTGGCAATGTTTGTAATGTTAATGTGAAACATTAGGACGCGTCGCTAAGCATTGAAAAGCGTCACCCAGCGGACTTTGTTCGCCAAAAATTCCCAATATGTCTGACAAAATGCATAATCAAAAAAAATCGTCTGTGATCACCCTGGGACGCAAGGCGTTAAGTATTGCTGTAGCGTCATCCCTGTTTATGTTGTCGAGTGCACATGCTACCGGCCTGGGTAAGTTGACCGTGTTGTCAGCACTGGGTCAGCCTCTGCGTGCAGAGATAGAATTGACCTCTCCCAGCAAGGAAGAGGTCGATTCTCTGGTGCCCCGACTGGCGTCGCCAGATGCGTTCAAACGGTCAAATATAGACTTTAATTCGGCCCTGTTGTCACTGCGTTTTGCGATTGAACAACGCGGCCAGGCATATGTCATTCGTGTCAGTTCAGCAGAGGCGATGAACGAACCATTTGTCGACATGTTGCTGGAAATGAATTCCTCCAACGGCAAATTAATGCGGGAATATACCTTCCTGCTGGACCCCGCAGAACTGCGCAATAGCCAGTCTGCGCAAGTCAGCAACCCTATAACCGTTGCTAACCAGCCACAAAATGCTGCAGGGAAAAATACTGCGCAAAATGGTCGTCAATTAAATGCAGTTGCCAATGCGGCTGCCGGCAGGGCCGCTACCAAAGCAGCGGCTGCTGCTGCACCAGATAGCAATAAAGAAGCCAAAGCAGCTGGCGATTACCAGGTCAGAAAAGGTGACACGCTGGGAAAGATCGCAGGCAGCTACAAACCTGAAGGCGTATCGCTGGATCAGATGCTTGTCAGTTTGTATCGTGCCAATCCCCAGGCTTTCAACAGCAATAACATGAATCGCCTGAAGTCTGGCCAGATTCTGACAATTCCTGATGCGGAATCGGTACGTGCCACGACTGGCAGTGAAGCACACTCCGTCGTGACAGCACATGCCGCCGACTTCAATGCCTATCGCAATCGTTTGGCTGATCAGGTTGCCAATGCGCCTGCAGAAAAAACGCCAGCGACCGGAAAACAAAGTGCTGGCGGTGCCATCACGGCCAAGGTCAAAGAAGTACCTACTGCCACCAGCGATTCACCCGATAAGCTGAAACTGTCAAAAGCCAGTCCTGCGGATGCCACAAAAAACGCCAAGGGCAAAGGCGGGTCTGAAGAGGATCGCCTGGCAAAAGAAAAAGCAGCAGCCGAAGCCAGTGCCCGCATGAAGGAACTGGAAAAGAACGTTGGCGACCTGCAAAAATTGCTTGAAGTTAAAAACAAGGATTTAGCCGCGAAACAGGCTGAGCTGAATGCCAAGGAGCAAAAATCCAAGGCCAGTGCATCTGCTGCAGCTGCACCAGCCCCAACTCCTGCCCCAACCCCGGCACCTGCACCGGTAGCAACACCAGCTCCCGCTCCAGTCCCTGCACCTGCTCCAGCACCGGTCGTTGCCAGTGCAGCAGCCCCTGTAGCCAGCGTGCCGGCACCGGCACCAGCCGCTGCGTCGACTGCGGCATCGGTTGCAACACCCAAACCACCGGTCAAACGCAAACCAGTTGCTCCACCCCCACCACCTCCGCCAGAACCAGGCTTCTTCGATAACCTGTCTGACTACCTGTTGCCTGGTGGCGCTGCCATCCTCGCATTGCTGGGTGGGTATGGTATCTATACCAGCCGTCGCAAGAAAAAATTGCAACAGTTTGAAGACAGTATCCTGACCGGTTCCAGCATGAAGGCCAACTCCATGTTCGGCTCGACTGGTGGTCAAAGTGTGGATACCAATAACAGTGTGTTCAACTCCAATTTTGCGCCGTCTGCCAGCCAGCTGGATGCGAATGAAGTTGATCCGGTTGCTGAAGCTGATGTTTATATCGCTTATGGTCGTGATTCACAGGCAGAAGAAATCCTGAAAGAAGCATTGCGTACGCAGCCAGATCGTCATGCGGTCAGGGTCAAGCTGCTGGAAATCTATTTTGCCCGCAAGGATGCGAAAACCTTCGAGCGTCTGGCCAGTGAGTTGTATGGCATGACCAGCGGTGAGGGTGATGACTGGTCACAGGCAGCGTCCATGGGTATCGTGCTGGAACCAGGCAATCCTCTGTATGCCGGTGGCAAAGCCAAATCGGATACTGCGGCTGGTACGGGCTTGGGTTCTGGTACCCAGCCGCTGGAAGATCTTGATCCGGAAGCCTTGCTGGGCAATTCCCTGTCTCAGGACATGCTGGAAGCCATCAGTATCATCGATACGGCACAACGTGATTCCGGTGCCGCAGCGAAGAAGGCAGAAGCTGCTGAACCTGCAGCAATGGATGAAGGCGCGCTTGATTTTGACCTGGATATCTCGGATGCTGGCGAGCCTATCGTGCCAAAAATTCCGGTCGCTGCTGAAAAAGCCAAGCCAGTTGAAGAGCCTGCAGCCGCTGACGTGGATTTTGGTACGATCGATTTTGATTTTGCCGTGAAAGAGCCTGAGCCAGCTGCACCGCCTGCAATACATGCCGCTCCAGCGGTAGCTGAAGCAGAAGCAGATAAATTTGATCTGGGAATGGATTTTGCCAGCGACAAGGCAGGCGCTGCACCTTTGTCCACCTCATCCACTGCCAGCGCCGATGCAGCTACTGCTGAACTGGAAAGAGAACTGATGGCAGCACTGTCGGTTGAGCATGAAGCAGAAGCTGCACCTGCGCTGAATCTGTCACACCCTCCGGCGGATGCTGGTGCTGCATTCGAATTTGACTTGTCTGGTATCGATCTTGACCTGGCACCTGCAGATGCCACCGCAGCAAGCGCAACAGCGGCGGAAGCAGAAAGCCCTGCACACAATGCAGAAATGGCAACCAAGCTGGACCTGGCCGTGGCTTACCATGAGATCGGTGATAAGGAAGGTGCCCGCGAGTTGCTGGATGAAGTCTTGAAGGGTGGTACCACAGAGCAAGTGGAAAAAGCCAAGGGGATGATCGCTGAAATGGCGTAACTGGTTTGACTTGAATGCAGCGGGCGCGGCAAATGCTGGCGCCCGTTTTGTTTTTTGATATGGAATTGGTGTGAAACGATTAGTTTTAGGCGTGCAGTATGATGGTAGCTCCTGGCATGGCTGGCAAACGCAGCCATCCGGGAATACCGTGCAGGATACGCTGGAGAAGGCCTTGCAGCTATTCACTGGTGCCGCTGATATCCGTGTTACCTGCGCTGGCCGCACGGATGCTGGCGTGCACGGGATAGAGCAGGTCGTGCATTTTGACACCGACCTGTATCGCGCAGAGTATTCCTGGGTAAATGGTGTGAACGCCTTCCTGCCGGCATCGGTGGCGGTGCAGTGGGCGAAAGAATTGCCCATGGACCCCGAATCTGACGACAACTTCCATGCCCGTTTCAGTGCGCGTGCACGCACCTATCATTATATTTTACACAACTGCAAAGTACGTTCACCCATGTGGATGAATCGTGCCGGCTGGGTATTTCGCCCACTGGATGTTGAGCGCATGCGTGCCGCTGCGGTACATTTGATCGGCGAGCATGACTTCACATCTTTCCGTGCATCCGGCTGTCAGGCCAAAACGCCGGTGAAGAACATGTACAGCATACAGATACAGCGCCAGGGTGAAATGATCATCTTTACGCTGCGTGCCAGTGCCTTCCTGCACCACATGGTCAGGAATATTGTCGGTTCGCTCATCTTTGTCGGAACCGGCAAGCGTGAGCCGGAATGGATGGGCCAGGTGCTGACCAGCCTGAACCGTGAAATTGCCGCCCCCACGTTTATGCCGGATGGTTTGTACCTGGCAAAAATCGATTATGAGGACAAGTGGCAGTTGCCGCAAAGAGAGCTGGTGGAAACCCTGGCTTTCTTATCGTTTTTATAGTTTCAGAATTGCATCACTTTGACGATTTCTCGGCTTTCCGGGATGAAATCCGGTAAAATGGCGTTTTGCAAAACCCAAACTGAAGGCGCTCGCCTGGGGATCCTTGCCCAGTACGGAGCGCTTTTTTTGTAGCCGGTATTCGCCTCACCTTTGTTTCTTTTGTAATTTCAATGAATAACATCCGCAATTTTTCGATTATTGCCCATATTGATCACGGCAAATCCACACTCGCAGATCGTATCATCCAGATTTGTGGAGGTCTTTCCGACCGGGAGATGGAAGCACAGGTACTCGATTCCATGGATATTGAACGTGAACGCGGTATCACGATCAAGGCCCAGACAGCAGCATTGCATTACAAAGCCAAAGACGGCGTGGTGTATAACCTGAACCTGATCGATACCCCCGGTCACGTCGATTTCAGTTATGAGGTCAGTCGTTCCCTGTCGGCCTGTGAAGGCGCTTTGCTGGTGGTGGATGCATCGCAAGGTGTCGAAGCGCAAACCGTAGCCAATTGCTATACCGCCATCGAGCTGGGTGTAGAAGTCGTGCCAGTCCTGAACAAGATTGACCTGCCATCTGCAGACCCGGAGAACGCCTGCAAGGAAATTGAAGAAGTCATTGGTATCGATGCCTCAAATGCCGTGCATTGCTCGGCTAAAACTGGCCTGGGTGTCGAAGAAGTGCTGGAATCCATGATCGCCAAAGTACCGGCGCCCAAAGGTGATCCTACCGCACCCCTGCAGGCTCTGATTGTTGACTCATGGTTCGATAATTATGTCGGCGTGGTCATGCTGGTGCGTGTCATGAATGGTACTTTGCGCCCCAAGGACAAGATATTGTTCATGGCGACCGAAGCCCAGCATCTGGTGGAAAGCGTGGGTGTTTTTACCCCTAAATCACTGAGCCGTACCGAATTGTCGGCAGGGCAGGTAGGCTTTGTCATCGCCGGCATCAAAGAATTGAAATCGGCAAAAGTAGGCGACACCATTACGGTTGCCAATAAACCTGCGGCTTCACCGCTGCCGGGTTTCAAGGAAGTGCAGCCACAAGTGTTTGCCGGCCTGTTCCCGGTTGAAGCGAATCAGTACGACGCCTTGCGTGATTCCCTGGAAAAGCTCAAGCTCAATGACGCAGCCCTGATGTATGAACCTGAAGTTTCGCAGGCGCTGGGTTTTGGCTTCCGCTGCGGCTTCCTGGGTTTGTTGCACATGGAAATCGTGCAGGAACGCCTGGAACGTGAATTTGACATGGACCTCATCACCACTGCACCAACGGTGGTGTATGAAGTGCTGATGGCCGATGGCACCATCCTGATGGTGGATAACCCATCCAAGATGCCTGAACCGTCGAAGATAGAAGAAATCCGCGAGCCTATCGTTACCGTGAACCTTTACATGCCGCAAGAATATGTGGGCTCGGTGATTACCCTGTGCACGCAAAAGCGCGGTGTGCAGCTGGATATGAATTATCACGGTCGCCAGGTCAAGCTGACCTATGAAATGCCGATGGCTGAAATCGTCCTCGATTTCTTTGATCGCCTGAAATCCACTTCACGCGGTTATGCGTCCATGGATTATGAGTTCAAGGAAAACCGTGCCGCTGATGTCGTCAAGGTCGACATGCTCATCAATAGCGAAAAGGTAGATGCACTGGCGATTATCGTCCACAGGGCAAACAGCCATTTCCGTGGCCGTGCCGTGGCCGCAAAAATGCGTGAACTGATCCCGCGCCAGATGTTTGACGTGGCTATCCAGGCCGCTATCGGCTCCAACATCATTTCCCGCGAAAACGTCAAAGCCTTGCGCAAGAACGTGTTAGCGAAATGTTATGGTGGCGATATCAGCCGTAAGCGTAAACTGCTGGAAAAACAAAAAGCAGGTAAAAAACGCATGAAACAAGTTGGCTCGGTAGAAATTCCGCAAGAAGCATTTTTGGCGATTTTACAAGTGGATGAAAAATGAGTTTGCAATCAATTTTGGGCAATTTTGCCCTGATTCTGTTTGTTTTGACAATAGTTACCGGCATCATCTGGTTTCTGGACATGTTTGTTTTTTCCAAGCAACGCCAGCAAGTGGCGGATAAAGCCCTGGCTGAACTGGATGCACGCACGGCCCGCCTGACTGCTGATGGTATTCGCGTCGACGAAAATGGCCGCCAGGAACTGCAAGCCAAATTACTGCGTCAGCCAATCTGGATCGAGTATTCGGGCAGCTTTTTCCCTGTCATTGCACTGGTGTTTTTCTTGCGCTCCTTCTTGTTTGAGCCGTTCAAGATACCCTCCAGCTCTATGTTACCCACGTTGTTTGTTGGTGATTTGATACTGGTAAATAAATTTACCTTTGGCGTACGTTTGCCCATAATCAATAAAAAAGTCATTGAGATAAATGACCCAAAAAGAGGGGATGTCATGGTATTTAAATACCCTGTTGACCCTACTGTGGACTATATTAAACGTGTGGTTGGCGTGCCTGGTGATAAAATTGTGTATAAAAACAAACGCTTATCGATCAATGGTAATGAGCTTTCGTATGAAAACCGGCCAGATTTTCTGGATGAAGAGCGCTTGAGTTATTTCAAGCAGTACAATGAAAATCTGACGGGTGTTTCACACAATATCCTCAATGACGAGCAGGCACCGACATTTGTGAATGGCCCGCATGATTTCCCGGGGCATGAATTGTGCACCTATGGCAACGACGGCTTTGCCTGTACCGTACCAGAAGGGCAGTATTTCATGATGGGCGACAACAGGGATAACAGTCAGGACAGCCGTTACTGGGGTTTTGTACCCGACAAGAATATTGTTGGTAAAGCGTTTTTCATCTGGATGAATTTAGGCAATATCAAGCGTATTGGTAGTTTTCATTAAGAACCTGTTTGCGATCTGTAGTGAGCGGGCGTCAGCGAGAGTCAGGGTAATATAAAGCGCAGCGCAAAAAGCGGAATGTACTCTGGTACATGCGCATTTTGAGCAGCACATGAGCCCCGATCACGCCCGCGCAGTAGGATCGCAAGCGGGTTCAAAGGAATCGCTGTGGTAGTTCGTTGGCGACCCAATGTGGATTCCAAAAGCGGGCCTGCTACGCAGGTCTGGCTTCCTGGTACACAATAAGGTCGCTCGCGATACTTCTTCGGCATGTTCTCAAGCTTCAATCTTAATCAGGAACTGAAATCTATGTCATACACACCTTATTCCACTCTGTACAGGCAAAAAGGCATCTCTCTGATCGGTTTGATCCTTTCCCTGGGCGTGATTATTATGCTTGCCATGCTGGCTATGAAAGTGGCACCGACCGCGATTGAATACAATTCAATCCGCAAAGCCATCGTCACCGCAAAAAATGCAGGCAGTACCGTCAGGGAAGTGCAGGTCTCTTTTGATAAACAGGCCGAAGTGGGTTATTTCGATGCGATAGCAGGCAAGGACCTGGTCATCGTCAAAAATGGTGATGAAATAGAAGTCAGCTTTTCGTACGACGTAAAAATCCATTTGTTTGGCCCCGCCAATTTATTGATGGAATACTCGGGCACGACCGCGAAAAGTGGGATTGTTGCCACAAAGCCAGTAAAGGCAGAAAATAAGTAAGCTCGTATGAATCAACAACTATTGCAGAAAAGGCTGGGGCACCAGTTTAGCAACCCCGCTTTATTGCAGCAGGCTCTGACACATCGTAGTCACAGTGTTTTGCATAATGAACGCCTGGAATTTCTGGGTGATTCTGTCCTGAATTGTGTCGTAGCTTCCTTGTTGTTTGATAGTTTTGCAAATATCGACGAAGGCGACTTGTCCAGGGTGCGTGCCAATCTGGTCAAGCAGCAATCGCTGTACGAAATTGCACAAAGAATAGAACTGTCGCAGTTTTTGCGTCTGGGTGAAGGAGAGTTGAAGTCCGGCGGTTTCCGTCGCCCGTCAATTCTTGCCGATACCCTGGAAGCGCTGTTCGGTGCCATCTTTCTGGATGCTGGTTTTGATGCCGCGCGTGAAGTCATACGCGCCCTGTATGCACCAGTACTGGCAACAGTAGATCCGACCACCCTGGGCAAGGACGCCAAGACCCTGTTGCAGGAATTCTTGCAAAGTAAAAAAATCGCCTTGCCACAATACAATGTGGTGGCCACGCATGGTGCCGCACATAACCAGGAATTTGAAATTGAATGCCTGGTGCCCAAGCTGGAAATACAGGTGTTTGGCACTGGCGGCAGCCGTCGGGCCGGTGAGCAGGCCGCCGCCAAACTGGCGCTGGAAACAGCGCTGGCTATGTTGGTGCGTTCGCCCGCAAGCAAGAAAACCAAGCCACGTGCATCACAATTAAAACTGGCTGGCATTGCGACCGTGCAAACTGAAGCAGTGCCAGAAGCCAAGCCACAGACCACAAAACAAAAAAACCTGCTTGAAGCAGAAGCCACCAGGGCTGACACGCCAAAAGCAGAACTAGTCAAGATAGAGAAAGCTGAAAAAGCCGCTGACAAGCTTGCCGACAAAGCGACTGACAAAGCGACTGACAAGGCTGCAGATAAAGTAGCAGACAAGGCCGCTGGCCCGGCTGTGAATGAAGCCCTGACGACCCTTGATCTTGACCCACACCCTAAAACTGCCTGACGACTGCCTGACGACCGCATGACTGAATTAATAGACAATCCTGATTTCCGCTGTGGTTATATCGCCATCGTCGGGCGACCTAACGTCGGTAAATCGACCCTGATGAACGCCCTGATCGGCGCCAAGGTCAGCATTACCTCGCGCAAGGCACAAACGACGCGCCATCGCATTACCGGCATACAGACCAAAGACAATACCCAGTTCGTGTATATCGATACGCCGGGCTTCCAGACCCGTCATTCGAATGCACTGAACCGCACGCTGAACCGCACCGTCACCACCACGCTGACAGCCGCAGACGTGATTTTGTACATCATTGAAGCGGGCACCTTTGGCCCGGCTGACCAGCAAGTGATTAATTTGCTGCCGAAAGACGTACCTTGCATCCTCGTCATCAACAAATCTGACCGCGTCAAAGACAAGGCCGTGATGATGCCGTTTGCCCAAAAGGTGGCAGCCCTGCATAATTTTTCTGCGATTGTGCCGGTGTCTGCCACCTTGCGCTTCCAGCTGGAAAACCTGGAAAGCGAAATCCGCAAATACCTGCCGCTGAACCCGCCCATGTTTGGCGAAGACGACATCACCGACCGCAGTGAAAAATTTCTGGCTGCAGAAATCGTGCGCGAAAAACTGTTCCGCTTTGTGGGTGATGAATTACCCTACACCAGCACCGTGCTGATAGAAAAGTTTGAACAAGAAGGCAATCTGCGTCGTGTGTTCGTCGCTATCCTGGTGGACAGGGATGGCCACAAATCCATGGTCATCGGCAACAAGGGTGCACGTCTGAAAGACATCTCCACCCAGTCACGTCAGGACATGGAAAAACTGTTTGGTGGCCCCGTGTATCTGGAAATCTGGATCAAGGTCAAATCCGGCTGGGCAGACAATGAAGCCGGTTTGCGTGCTTACGGTTACGAGTAAATCCACCCATGGATGAGCAGGCAGTCGCCGTGCCGGAAGACAGCGCCGTTGCAGACAAGGCAGCGGCTGTACTGCCAGCGCCGCCTGCTGCCAAAAAAACTGCCTCACGCTCACGTGCACCTAAAGTAACACCGGCAAACTCGGCCACCCGGCGCGCTGCCAGCAAATCCCCCGCCAAAGACTTGCGGATACACGAGCAGCCAGGCTTTGTCCTGCATTCCTGGCCGTACAAAGAAACCAGCCTCATCATCGATGTATTGACGCGTGACCATGGCCGCATCGCCCTGGTTGCCAAGGGGGCAAAGCGCCCGCATTCGCAATTGCGCAGCGTCTTGCAGACTTTCCAGCCGCTGCAACTGGGCTGGACTGGTAAAGGCGAAATCCGCACCCTGACCACGGCGGACTGGGTAGGCGGCATGCTGCCGCTAGAAAAATCTGCCTTGCTGTGTGGCTTTTACCTGAATGAATTATTGGTCAAATTCCTGATGCGCGATGAAGCGCATCCGGATTTGTTTGACCTGTATGTCTCCACCCTGAACCAGTTGGCCCATGACGAACCAGCTACCATCGTCCTGCGTCGTTTTGAGCTGGCATTGCTGCGCGAATCCGGCTTGCTGGGTGACCTGACGCGTTGCACGCAACAACGTGAACGCGTGCAGACAGAACAGTTCTATGTGCTTGACCCCGAACGTGGCCCCAGGCCCGCCATGCCAGCCGACACCGTACCCAGGGTCAGCGGCAAGACTTTACTGGCCATGCAGCGCGGCGACTATACTGAACAAAGCACGCAATTGCAAAGCAAGCTGCTGATGCGTTTTTTGCTCGCCCATCACCTGCATGGTGCAGCGCTGAATACCCGGCAAATACTGATCGATTTGCAGAACCTATGAATATCCACCAACAAAGCCAGTTGATAGAACTGGGCGTGAATATCGACCACGTTGCCACCCTGCGCAACGCACGCGGCACAAGCTATCCCGACCCCTTGCAGGCAGCCTTGCTGGCAGAAGAGGCGGGGGCAGATTGCATCACCCTGCATCTGCGTGAAGATCGCCGGCATATCCACGATGCAGATGTGGAACAACTGCGCCCACGCCTGCTGACGCGCATGAACCTGGAAACCGCCGTCAATAACGAGATGCTGGATGTCGCCTGCCGCATACAGCCGCAAGATGTCTGCCTGGTGCCAGAACGCCGCGCAGAAGTCACCACCGAAGGTGGCCTCGACGTTGTCCGTGACTTTGCCAAAGTGCAGGCAGCAGTCAGGCAATTGCAAGCCGCAGGCATACGCGTATCGCTCTTCATCGATGCAGACGAACAGCAAATACAAGCCAGTGCAGAGGCAGGCGCCAGCGTCATCGAAATCCACACTGGCCGCTATGCCGAAGCGGCTGAGCCTGCATTGCAGGCGCAAGAACTGGCACGCATACAGCATGCAGCCATTGCCGGCATACGCCATGGCTTGAAAGTGAATGCCGGTCATGGCCTGCATATGGCTAACACCGCCGCCATTGCTGCCATTCAAGAAATTTCAGAATTGAATATCGGCCATGCCATCGTCGCCCAGGCCCTGTTTGTTGGTTGGCAAAAAGCCGTCAGCGACATGAAGGCCCTGATGGTGAAAGCACGACTGGCCACATTGCACAAAGTAGCCTGACATGATTTACGGCATAGGCACCGACATCGTACAAATCTCGCGCATGCAAGATGCCTTGGTGCGTAATGGTGAACGCTTTACCGAAAAAATCCTGGGGCCGGAAGAGTTGGCTATCTATCGTGAACGCAAGGCCCTGGTTGAAGCCCGTGGCCTGCGTTATCTGGCTACCCGCTTTGCAGCAAAGGAAGCGTTTTCCAAAGCCGTGGGCATGGGCATGCGTGCCCCCATGAACTGGCATGCCGTGCAGACAATGAATAATGAGCAGGGCCAGCCCGTCATACAGAGCTATGGCGACATGCTGCACTGGATGCAAGAACGTGGTCTTAATGCGCGTATCTCGGTCAGTGACGAAACCGATTATGCCATCGCCTTTGTGGTCATTGAACAATCCCTGCTAAAGTAGCGACTTCCACAAGCGCTGCAGATTGATTGCATCATGACCGAACCCCACATTTCAGAAGCACGCCAGCAAGTGCTCGATCTGGTTGCCAAATTACCCAACCTGCCGGGTGTGTACCGCTATTTTGATAGCAATGACCAGGTGCTGTACGTGGGCAAGGCACGTGATTTGAAAAAACGCGTGTCCAGTTATTTCCTGAAAAACCTCTCCAGCCCGCGCATCGCGATGATGGTAGAGAAAATCGCCAAGCTGGAAACCACCGTCACCCGCAGCGAAGCTGAAGCCCTGATCCTTGAAAACAACCTCATCAAGGCATTAAAGCCACGCTATAACATCGTATTTCGTGATGACAAGTCTTACCCCTACCTGAAAATCACCTCAGAAAAAACGCCACGCATGATGTATTACCGCGGCGCGATTGATAAGAAACACCAATACTTCGGGCCGTTTCCTTCCGGCTGGGCAGTCAAGGAATCGATGCAGATCTTGCAGAAAGTCTTCTTGCTGCGCAGTTGTGAAGACAGCGTGTTTTCCAACCGCACCCGCCCATGCCTGCTACACCAGATCAACCGTTGCAGCGCACCCTGTGTCAACATCATTGCGCCAGAAGACTACCAGCAAGACGTTAACCATGCCGCCGACTTTTTGCGTGGTCGCCAGCTCGAAGTCATGCAGACCCTGGAAAAGAAAATGCTCGATTTTTCCATGGAACTGAAATTCGAACAGGCCGCCATGGTGCGCAACCAGATGCAGGCTCTGTCCAAAGTCCTGCATCAACAAAGCATGGAAACCGCAGGCGACGTCGATATCGACATCCTGGCCGTGGTGGTGGAGGGCGGTCGGGCCTGCGTCAACCTGGCAATGGTCAGGGGCGGACGACACCTGGGTGATCGTGCTTATTTCCCTACCCATGTGGATGATGCCGTCAGCGTCGCAGAAAATGAAATCGAGATTGAAGTCATCTCCGCCTTTCTGGCGCAACACTATGTCGATCAATTCATTCCATCCACCCTGGTCATGAATGTGGAACTGGATGCACCTGACCTGATGCTGGCGCTGGCCGAGCAATGCGGTCACCGCATTCATTTATCCTTCCAGCCGCAAGAGCAACGCCGCGCCTGGCTGGACATGGCCGTCAAAGGGGCCAGGCTGGCACTGGCCCGCATGCTGTCAGAGCAGGGTTCGCAACAGGCACGCACCCGCGCCCTGAGCACCGTGCTGGAACTGGAGGTGGAAAACCTCGAAGAACTGCGCGTCGAATGTTTTGACATCAGCCACACCCAGGGCGAAGCCACCCAGGCGTCCTGCGTCGTGTTTCACCACCATGCCATGCAAAATGGTGAATATCGCCGTTTCAACATCAAAGACATCACCCCCGGCGATGATTATGCCGCCATGCGCCAGGTCTTGTTCCGCCGCTATGAAAAAGTCGCCAGCGGTGATGAAGCCAATGAACGCCGCATGCCCGATATCGTGCTGATAGACGGCGGCAAAGGCCAGGTCGAAATGGCAAGGCAGGTTTTTGTTGAACTGGGGCTGGATATCGGCCTCATCGTTGGCGTGGCAAAAGGCGAGGGCCGCAAGGTCGGCCTGGAAACCCTGGTCTTTGTCGATGGTCGTGAAGAAAAAGAACTGGGCAAGGAATCCGCCGCCCTCATGCTGATTGCCCAGATCCGCGACGAAGCCCACCGCTTTGCCATCACCGGCATGCGTGCCAAGCGCGACAAGGCCAGGCAGACCTCGCAACTGGAAGAAATAGAAGGCATAGGCCCCAAACGCCGGCAGCGCCTGCTGGTGCGTTTTGGTGGCTTGAAAGGTGTCAGCGATGCCAGCGTCGCCGATTTGGCCAGCGTCGAAGGCATTTCTCGCCAATTGGCAGAAGAAATTTACAAGCGGCTGCGATAGAGAAATATAATTGCGGCAGGCGCTAGCGGACTGTAACAGTGAAAAGCGAAGTGAAGGACATGTGCCAGGCGAACCAGGGCAAGGCTGGGTTTGCAACAGCACGCAGCGATAGCGGGGCTATCGCGAGTATTTGCAACGCTGCCATGGTCGGCGCGCGCATGGCAGGCACTTCGCTTTTCACTGTTACAGTCCACTAACATTGTAGCCACTGTTCCTGTAGCACATTCTGAATAAGAACCAAAAAACATGCCTTTCAATTTTCCTATCCTGCTGACCTGGCTGCGCGTGGCGCTGATACCGCTGGTGGTCGGTGTTTTTTATCTGCCGGACGTCTGGTTGAGCCCCTTTGAAAAAGGTCTGGCATCCACCACGATTTTTATCGTGGCTGCCGTCACCGACTGGTTTGACGGCTTCCTGGCACGCCGCTGGAATCAAACATCCTCATTCGGGGCCTTTTTAGACCCTGTGGCCGACAAACTGATGGTGGCTGGGGCCTTGCTGGTGCTGGTGCAGCTCGACCGCGTCAACGCCGTTATCGCCTTCGTCATCATCGGTCGCGAAATCACCATCTCTGCCTTGCGCGAATGGATGGCCCTGATCGGTGCCTCCAAATCCGTGGCAGTCAGCTCTTTAGGCAAGATCAAGACCACTGCACAAATGGCCGCCATACCCATGCTGCTGTACTATGACATGCTGTTTGGCGTGCTGGACACCAAGATACTTGGCTCCTGGTTGTTGCTGGTGGCCGCCGTGCTGACAGTGTGGTCCATGTTCTATTATTTGCGCAAAGCCTGGCCACTGATCAAGGAAACCACCGATAAAATGGAATGAGCGTGGAATGAGCAGTTGACAGAAATGGCGGTTCGTATATAATTCTGGTCTTCGCAACGCGGGAGTAGCTCAGTTGGTAGAGCGCAACCTTGCCAAGGTTGAGGTCGAGAGTTCGAGACTCTTCTCCCGCTCCAAAAACTTTTTGGACGGCAGCGAAAAGTAGTACGGAAATAAAACGGCAGCACAGTAGTAAAAATGCGGGAGTAGCTCAGTTGGTAGAGCGCAACCTTGCCAAGGTTGAGGTCGAGAGTTCGAGACTCTTCTCCCGCTCCAAAATGGCGTAGTACCTAAAGTATCAGCAATACAATGCGGGAGTAGCTCAGTTGGTAGAGCGCAACCTTGCCAAGGTTGAGGTCGAGAGTTCGAGACTCTTCTCCCGCTCCAGATTCTGAAGGGAAGCATGGCTTCCCTTTTTTATTCAAGTTGCACCGCATTTCAGCGATAATGAAGCGTGATGAAAATCACCCAGATGCTGAGGTAGCACCCCTGGCGGGGTAGCAAAGTGGTTATGCAGCGGCCTGCAAAGCCGTAGACGCCGGTTCGATCCCGACCCCCGCCTCCAAATACAAAAAAGCGCTTTAGAGCGCTTTTTTTTCAGAACTGACATTAGCCATTCGCTAATGTATAGTTGTAGTAGTGGGCCCGAGTGGTGAAACTGGTAGACACATCGGACTTAAAATCCGCCGCTTCGTTAATAGCGGGCGTGCCGGTTCGATTCCGGCCTCGGGCACCACGTACTTACATCGCATATCATCATAAAACCCCGCAAAGCCAATGAAATCAAGGCTTTGCGGGGTTTTTTTGGTTTCGCAAATACGCAAATTACCGCTTTAAACCACTATTTTCTGTTTCTAACTCCCCACAAACTCCCCACGACAGTTTATTATTCGCCAATTCATTTTTTATTCGAGTGTTATTTTGGCATCGTTCTCAAAAGTGGCGAATGGTTGGCGGGCGCAGGTAAAAATAAATGGTCATCGTGAGTCATTGGTGCGCCCGACAAAGGCACAAGCTGTGGCCTGGGTATCGAAAAGTTGAAGTGGTTGGAAAATTTAAGCGGGGTCCAGCTGGCCACATGTGGAAATACTTCGGCGAGCTCACTGACACTTCTTCGCGATAAAAAGCTGAAATTGCTTCATCGTCCAACCCAACATTCCAGCCGACGTCTTCGGCGCGGCTGAATTGACACGTTATATATATTTTGGAGAGTTATATGGCCTATGTTCTCGTTATAGTTGGAGCTTTGTTGTTGATTGGTTTGTCAGCAATGAATGCAATGTCGGGTATGTACGAAGAAGCTATGGGTTTCGGTGTATTCGGTGTAATGCTTGTCGCATTCACATTAATCTATATTTATTACATTAAGCCAGCAAATGAGCATTTGTCTCGAGATAAACTCATTGAGTGGCTAACGGAAAACTCCAAAAAAATTACTGATAAAGGCGCAGAGTTCAATGGAGTCCTGGTAACTAAAGACTCAGTATTAGTTCGATATTGCATAGTTTACTCAGCAGTTTTCTTTACTCGTAAAGCATTTTCTAATTATTGTATTCAAGGTTCAAAACGATCTATTCGAGTTGGGTTAATAAGCACAATATTTAATCTCATAATGGGATGGTGGGGTATCCCGTGGGGTTTAATTTATACCCCGCAATCGCTCTATATAAACTTAGCGAAAACAGAATCTATTTCTGTTGAAAAATTGCTTGCAAAAAAAATATAACAAATCGTTCCAGAATCGAACAGCGTTGATGAGGGTGGCTCACGGTTCGACGCTGGGGCTATGCGCCGGTCAACTTAAATCGTTAAATGTCACATTGAGTTCGCCACATGGAAAAGGTTAATTGCGCCAAACACGGTGAATTAGATTATGCGTTAGTTTGCATTCATTTGGCTCACCAAAAGGATGATGCCTCACCAATGCAATATTATTGTGGTGATAGCGATCCCGATGATTAATCTCGCTCTGACGTGGAAAATGTTGGTACGCAGGTTGAGCCAGTTGTTTGTCTATTTTCAATTTGATGTCATTTTGATTTTCGTGTAATCGCCATTATTTTTTCTGTGAAACTAGTTCGTGATTCATCGTCTGCAAAAGTATCACAAAAATGTTGGCATTTTTCAGAGATTATTGAAGGAGCTTGGGTTTCACGTATCAACAAGCGAGTGACATTTGCAAAATTTCTATCCGTGTTTAGTATTGAATCGGGATCGTCATTAAGTGATATTGGTGTCTTGATATGGAGGCCAAATATGGTAATCGGCTTTTTCGTACTTTCTGCCCTCCCTGCTACCCTTACAAGCGGATCTCGTTTATTTGCTAAAATTTCAGCTATGATGCCAATATTGTTTCTATATCTTGCAATAATTAAATTCCCTTTTAAATTAGATATTTTTGCAATGGAAAAATGGTCATAAAGCATTTCAATTTCATCATTAATGGCAGCGTCGATGTTCACTCGAAACACCTTCGAATCTCCGGCAGAAACATTCCGCGCCAAAGTGAACGAATTACCGAAACTAATTGAACGTCGCAATTCCACATCTTCGGACGGGATCAATGGGCCGACTTGCAGATACCTTTTTTTGCGATATGTTAGATAGTCTTTAGCAAACGGGAGTGAAAAATACTTTCTAAACGCAGGTTGGTCAATGTCATATACTTGATCCAGCATGTTAATAAATCTCTCAATTTGATTGCTATCTAAAATATGCTTAAAGACATCGGCCTGCTGTTGCTTACCTTCAGTACAGATATACTGAGCAGCGAAATATTCAGCTATAGACTTATGAGCCCATTTATATGCTAGGCCGTCTTTTGCGAAAACTGGTACAGCTTGGGTTATGTCTTCCAAAAAAGCGTTTTCGGAAAAAGCAAGTCCAAAACAAAGGTCTTTCGCCTCATTAATCCACCTCAAAACTTTGTCTTTGTCTCCCTCAATTTCTCCGGACATTGTCGAAATAAAACCCATCACTTTTAGAACTCGATGAAAATTATCCAGGTCGAGTTTAGATTTTTTCTCTCTTGTGTTGTAGCCATCTTTACTGGCATCGTGCCAATCGTACAAGGCGTCAAATACTTGTCGGTAGAAAACATGTTTTTTTTCAGGGAAGCGTTGTTTATACTCAAAACACCTATATAAAAGGGTAGTCAGTAGCGGGTTAACTAAAAATTCACGAACGGGACGCAAATCTTCCCCCTGAAGCCGTGCAATTAAAGTTATTGCTCTTTGCCCGTAGTTATCATATTTTCGAATTAGTTCGAAAGATTCTATGTTTTTTAGTGGGCGGATATGATACTTATCAAAGGATGAAAAAGACGCTAGTGCTGTTTCTGGGCGTGATGTGATTATAAAAAAGTTGTTTGGATAAGTTTCAAAAAATGTTTTTACATTTTTCGTAACTTCCTCACGATCGCCGAATGAAATTTCGTCGTAGCCATCCAAAAAAAATACAAAACGACCTTTCTTCAAAATTGTATTCAGGTCTTCTTCTTCGAATTTATGCTCATTATTTGAATTTATACCATTTAGTTCTTGCTCAAGAAGTACCTTGAGTGTCCTGCTGCGTGATAGGTGTCGCAGTTCGACAAAAATTGGAATGGCAAAATTCGAACGAATACATTGAATTAGCATGTATTTCATGAGAGTAGATTTCCCCATGCCAGCTGTATCCGTGATTAAGACTCGTTTTGAAGATTGAAACAGTTTTTCTGGAAATTTATTAATCAATAATTCTTCGATTGTATAATTTTTGACACTTGGTGAAAGTGTTAGTGGAATATAAAGATCCTCTAGCGACATTGGGTTTTGAAAAACTAATGTATTAAGATATGAATGGCTTTTGATTTGCCTTTCTACATACTCAGCAAACTTGTCAATGAATATACCCTTGACACTATCTGTAAGTTTCTTACTTCCTTGAAATGCCGCTGCGAATATAGGCTTTATTATTGCGCTCGCAATTTCTTTGACCGCTACTGTCGCTAATGCTGTGGAAATAGGGTCTGTCATTTTATGCCTTGGAAGTTAAATTGGTATTTTGTTATGTTATTGTAGTATTTAAATGAAAATTGAAATGTGAAATGTTGTTTTGTTTATACAAATAATAACTTGAGATAAAGCTGGTTGAGCTTCCCCTGAAATTTAGTCTTCCATAGATGGCGTAAAATAACGTTACTTTGGAAGCACAAGAAATGAAGAAGATACCAAAACAGGCCTATACCGTCGAATACAAGGAACTCGCTATCAAACGGGTAGCAGAAGGGGATTCCATCCCGGCAACAGCCAAGGCACTCGGACTAAGTGACCAGACGCTACGCAACTGGGTGAAGGCTGCTGCCTCTGGCAAACTTAACGGTGTTGGCAGCAGAGTAGTGACGCCGGAAGAAATGGAATTGTCTCGACTGCGCGCTGAAGTTGCCCGTCTGAAACGGGAGAACGAAATCATAAAAAAAGCAGCGGCGTACTTTGCGAAGGATGTTCTGTAAAGTACGCCTGGATTAACGCGCAGGGTAAGTCGTTTGCGCTATCCGATATGTGTAAGATTCTGGAAGTCAGCATCAGTGGCTATCGTGCGTGGAAGCGTGGCGGCATACCTGACCGTAAGCGTTTAACAGACGAGCAAATGCTTGCGTTGATACGCGCCATTCATGCTGAAATCAAGGGAGCCTACGGTAGTCCGCGTATGGTGCGGGAACTGCGATTACGAGGTTTCACGGCCAGCAAAGAACGTGTTGAGAGACTGATGCGTGAGAACAATATCCGAGCGCGCCACAAACGGCGCTACAAGGTCACCACAGACTCGAAACACCGCTTTCCAGTAGCAGAGAACCTGCTTGCCAGAAACTTCAGCCCAAACGAACCAAATCAAATCTGGACGTCGGACATAACGTATTTGTGGACAGATGAAGGCTGGCTGTACCTGGCGATCGTTCTGGATCTGTTCAATCGGGAGGTGGTTGGCTGGGCGCTCAGGCCACGCATGACAACGGATACGCTATTACAAATGGACAGACATCTCTCAAATGGGTTTAAGAATCGTGACAGTCCGACTATGCACGTTGTGCTCTTCAATGGAGCTAATGTGCAAGCAGCGTTTGCGTCGCAGTCCTTGGTGGATTTTAGGGCTGGTGCGTCGGAGCTGTTGTTGGATAAAGCGCATCTTTAGGCGTCAAGGTGGTTTTGTTCCTGGGCTTAAAATTCCTGTAATATAAGCAATAAACAAAATAATCACACCAGCTTTTTCTATCACCCAATAATCAAGAGGCCATGAAGAAATTCGCCCGTCAGATATTACCGCTCCTTATAATGCTTTTGCTTTCTGCCTGTTCAGCCACCGGCCCCAAGTTCAGCGTGGCCGCCCAGCCAGCCAAGAACGAGGTACTCATTTACGTTTACCGTCCTGACGCGCCCTTCTTTGGTGGAATCCAGAGCCACTTTTATGTTGATGGCACCAAAGTCGCGTCGCTCAACAAAGAAGGCTATACCGCGTTCTACCTTCCACCCGGCACCCATGTGTTCAAGCAGCATTGGTCCGGAATGGATAACGCCAAGGATACAATTCAATTCCCAATTGAGTTAGAGCCAGGCGAGACACGCTACTACCGCCTGACAATTGGACTTCAGAGTTTTGGTATTGCGCCTGGATATAAAAGCGTGTTCATATCCGCGAGTCATAAATGGGCTATTGCGAACGTGCTGGAACCAGACGCACTTCGCGAAATTGGATTGACTAACTATCAACCACCATTTGACGTCAAGGGAGCACCAAAATAGGCACAGAATAGGGTGTGGATGTACATTGGCTGACCATGCCCAAGTCGGTAGTCAACAGGACGGCTTCCCAGCGGTGGGCTCCGGCAGTCAGTTACTTTTAACATTTGATTGACCTCTGCGCATCCGCATTAAGCAGGGTGCGGGCAGTCATCACCGTTTTTATTAATTTCGTATACCGCAAGATAGAGTGCATCGTGTTTGTCTTCATTACATGTTGATCACAGAATCTGGCAAGACGTGTACGCCTTAACAAATTGCTGAACCAAAGGCACCCAGCCTACGCAACAGCAATCACCTCAATCTCCAGCAACCAAGCTTCATCATAGATACCCGCAATAAGAATGGTCATCGCCGGTGGTACGGCATTCTTGCCGAGCACCTCAGCCCGCACCTCGTAGGCATCCTGGATATAGCGTCGGTCGGACAGGAAGATCGTCATCTTGGCGATGTTGTTGAGGGACATGTCTGCTGCCACCAGCTGTCTTTCGACGTTGGCCCAGGCCAGGCGGCATTGGTCTTTGAAATCTTTTGGGACGGTGCCGTCGCTCGCTTCTGGCACTTGGCCACTAATGAAGAGTATGCGTGAAGGGTTCGATACTTCGTGGCCGTGCGCCCAGCCAGTTTTTGAAGGATTGATGGCACGTCTGGTCATGCTGGATGCTCCGTAGGTTGAAGATGATTGTATAGCGGCGACAAACGCTGCTGTACTGATGCAGAAGCTGCGTCTTTCCAAAATCGTATTCCTTCCAAGTTTTACAGTGTAGGGGTTGGCCTGCCTTTACTCCAATGCTTTCTCAATCTTAGCAGTTTTGGTATGCTGCTCCGCAGGGTATTAAACTGGCTGGAGAAAGCCTCGCGCCTTTACGCAAAAAATCGACCATCACCGGAGTAAGCATAGTGTCACAAATCGTACGCGTAGCAATTGATGAAGATATTCCACAACTGGTGTGGCCGCCATGTTGCCCTAAGTGCGGGGCTACAGGCAAACTGTATAAAACGACCAGCCGGGTAGGGCGGGTGAAATCCTTACGGCCAAATCTGTTGGGCGGCATGACCATGAAGAGTGACGTCTTGTATCTGGCCTTTCCCGGATGTGAGAAGCATGCTCAACAAACTGGTTTGGCTAACGCCCTCCTTGAGAAAAGTCCGTTGATGCATTTGATTCGTCTGATGATGTATATGGCAGCATTTTTTGTTTTGCCCGTGATCATGCGCCCCAAAGCTTTTATTGCCGATTTAAGCTGGTATTCTTTGGTACCTGTTTTCGGCGTATTGGGAATCGCCAGCATTGTCTGGGCCAGAAAAGTCAGTAGCGTCTGGCCGGTACGGTTTGATCCGGATATGGATGTGATTATCATACGGTTTCTTGATGAAGATTATGCCGTGAAATTTCGGCTGGCAAATCGCAAAGCGACCAGCAACGATCTGACTGATGCGCCGCCCTGGTATCAACGTGCTTTGATCTGGAAAGTGCTGGTTATCTGTCTTCTTATTGCATTCATGTCGAAGCTGGCTTTTCGCTGAAACTGTGCCGACTTTGCCAATTGTGACATAGCTGGCGATTTTCTCATCGCACAGCTATGTCTGGCTGCGGGCAAACCGTTAATTCCCGTCACGGGCTTACGATAGCCACACTTGACGGTGTCGTCAACGGTCGCGCCTGCAATGGTCTGGCGTTGGAAACACCGTTCAACAATGTGAGGCTGTTGGCGATGGAGTTCCAGTCGGCGGAGTGTATGCGCACCGGTTCCCGTAGCACAAAAAAGAATACCGGTGTATCGCAGGTGGGGGTGGTCAGTGATCCGTAATACTGGAATTGTGGCTGTGTGGTGAAGGGAAAAATCAGGCTGCCCAGTTGGAAATGTTTGATCGGCAAGGTTGGATTGCCTGCCATGCTTTCTGCCACTGGTTGTAGCACCGAATAGGGGCCACCAGTTTCTGGCCCTATCGCAAATTGCACTGCAAATACGGCATCGACCTTCCTGTTGCTGATGGCACCACTGCCAATGCCGCTGGCTTTGACATGCATCTCCAGCATGGATATGGGTTGCCTGACGATGGCGTGTTCGGCAGGGACGTGGAAATGGAATTCTTGCAGCGTGAATGTCATTGTCCCTGCACCTCCCCAATTGGAAGAAACGATGGTCAGTGGTCTGCCGCCTTGGGGGTTGACCGCAAAGGCGTAGTTGTTATGGTCATCTTTGCGCACCAGGTTTACAGCAAACCTGGGGTCGCTCAAATTGGTGGGGACGGTCCATCCACTGCCGCTATTGGCCGTTGTCGGGTCCAACACAATTGGCGACTGGTTCGGTATGCTGTCTGAACATTTGAGGCATTTGTAGACCTCCACCCAGTTGTTTTTTGTTCCAGTTAACTCGGGATATTTCCATTTGGGACATTGATTCTCATAATTTTCTTCGACATGGCTGCTGGACATGGGCATGGACATTCTTTTTTGCATCTCCATGCCATCGGCAGGCATTGGCATCGTCATCGACTGTTTAGGTGATTCTGGCTGGTTACTTGCACAGCCTCCTATACCTAGGAACAAAGTCAGCATCAGTGTCAAATGCCAGGGATTTACTTGTTGTCGCCTATTCGTCAACATGAGTTGCCTCTTTCTTCAATGGAAGTTAAGTCAAATACAAACTGGAAAAACACGGCAGGTTTGGGAATTACAAGTGCAAGGCTTCTATAAGCAAATAGGGTGATTGTCTAATTCATCATCAAATGTGTTGTTTTTGCAATATAGATTATCAAGACAAATAGTGCAAAAAAATTATTTTTTGATGATGTTTCGCGTTAAGCGGAATTGAATAATCGCCGTTTGCTTGCCATGGACAGCAATGCCAGTGACGCTAATGTGCATGCTGACGGTGATTTTGGTGACATGGCGTAGTGCACAATTTTGTATAAACATCCTACATAAATTGCTTGACGGCTATGGTTTAAGTGATATCTACTTCTGTGTCTTTCCGATAATAAATGAACGGCAAAGATGTCTGGCCAACTGGTGCCAGGTGTAGGGTGTTGATGTGCACGCTTGAGTGCAGACACTGTGCACTTGGCCCTGGTGTATTGATAGTCGCGCGCCTCAATTTCCCACATGTGTTTTTTACCCAAGATATGGGATGAGGTCATTTCTAACATCGTTAAAAGGAGTTTGAAATTGAATAAGCTATTAGTTACCTTGTTTTTGGTTTCCCAGTCTTTATGCGTCATGGCGAGTGAGCAGAGCAGTTGTCAGGCTGCTGCTGGAACCTTGCTCACTGGTACCGTTGTGAGCGCGCCGAAATTTGCTGCAGCAACACAAACCTTGAAAGGGGTAGGGCTGTCGCATACGCATGTACAGGTCCGTGTAGACCAGGACGGTCAAACCTATGATGTAGCGATGGATAACGTCTATGCTGTCGATTACGTTAAAAATGCCAAATCCATCCCCAAGTCGTTAGCGGCCATTAAAGTCAACGACAGGCTGGAAATGTGTGGTGAACCCTACACAAGTGGCGTAGGCATACATTGGGTGCATTCAAATTGCAATGCCGTGCCTAAAACCACGGCACCTGATGGCTGGGTCAAAACCATTGCTGCCAGCGGTGCGTTGGGCAGCAATCTGGAGCGCAGCCAGACTTATTGTTATCTCTGGAATTAAGCGGCCTTCATTGGGAATTGGACTGGCAGCTTGTCAGTCCAACTTCTGCAACCCAACTTCTGCAACTCAATTTTTGCGGTTTATTTTTTGCATGATTTTTGCGCGATTTGCGTCCCTGCATTGAGTGCATCGGCAAAATCTGTTTCTGTCATTTGTTCACCAAAGCGTTTCTTCAATTGTTCTGCGCTCAGTTGACGCCCGCGTGCTGCGGACTCTGCCACGCTATAGGTCATGGACAATTTCATGTCATGCTCAAGGACTTCGCTGGCATCATAGGCAGTGGCTAGCAGACCCATCGCAAAGGGTTCACATTGTCCTGCTGCGTCTTTTAAATAATTGACGGCATCTTCTTTCCATTTTTTGACGACCGGGTCATCCCGATTTTCTGTCAAGTCTATGGTTTTGCCGGTGGGGCCTTCCATATAAAAATCGATCTTTGCGTCCGCATTGCCAGCGTTGGCTGCCAGCGTCAAAAACCGCATGCGTTCTTGTAATTGCGCTGGTGTGATATTTGCGCAGAGCTTTCGCAGTGTTTCACGCTCGCGCAAGAATTGCGCATGTTCTGCAGGGTTTTGATATTCGGGGGCAGGTTCGTCATTGTTTGCGCAGACTGACTCTGCCTGATAGACCTTGTAGGCTGCGTTGGCATCCCCCGTGCGTGCTGCAGCTATCCATTGCGCGATATATTCCTGGGCATTCTTTCCTCCAAAATCAATCACTCTGCCATTTCGTCCTATGACAAGCAAGGCTTGCGCTTGTGTGTCCTGGCTTTGTACACGCGGTAAGGGTCTTGCGGTGCCGTGAGCAAATGGGGAATCGCCCCAGTTCGCTGAGCGAGCTGATATGTTTTTGTCTGTAGCGTTTGCAGGTGCCGTCGAACCAGCCGTTTCATTCTGGCTAAGCCAGGTGAAATAGGCAGCAGTTACAAGAATAAGGCAGGCAACTGAAATGCTGGCAGCGCGAACAATGGTGGTCACAGGTTTTGGGATGAACAAGGAATTTGTTTTAGTGTAGCAAAGATAAGGGCATTCACCGCAATGACAGTACAGATATTCCGCTGCCCCGTTTCAAATGGTGGATTTTCACTGTTACAGTCCACTGGTATTCAGGTAAGTTCGATTATCTTCTTCATCTTTTTTCGCACGGTTGCTTGTTTGCCGGGTTTTACTTGGAAACCATCGTGCCCGTATCTGCATAAATGGTGTCTCCACCAGGCGATACAGTAACCAGCCACCAAATATTCCGGCAGCGGTGACAGACATGATAGTCAAAGGTGCATTCGCGTCGATATGCTGTTTGGTCAGTTCTGCACCTATCAGCATGAACACGGGTTTGTGTACCAGGTAGACGGCATACGACCATAGCGCCAGTTGGGCGGCACCGGGCAGGCGCAGGCGGTGCAGGTAGCTGTTGGGGCTGAGTGCAGCCAGGGTGAGGATGGCGAAGCTGATGGCCAGTAATGAAAAGCCCAATGCGTTGACGATCAGCGGTTTGTTGGTGTCGTCGCTGTTGATACAATACAAGACGCCGCAGGTGGCAAGCAGGCCGGTGATTAGCAATGCCTGGCCATGACGCATCAGTCGGTCATAGAAACCCGTATGAAAATTCTTGAGCATGGCAATGGCGACGCCAGGCAGCAATTCATCAAAGCGTCCAAAGGTGGAATAGTAAACTTGCGCATCAAACGCAGGATGACCATGTAAGAATCCCGTACCGCCAGCAGGATGAGCAGGTAAGAATGCCATACCGCGAAACAGCATGCCACCACCAATTGCCGCAATGAGCAGGCCCCAGGCCAGCCACAGTGGGCTTTTGAGCCGTAGCAGGACAAGGCTGATGAGCGGCAGTATCAGGTAAAACTGTTCTTCTATGCACAGCGACCAGGAATGGGTAAATGTCTGCCCGTATTCCAGCCCTATGTTTTGTGTGAATGTGAGGAATTGCCAAAGAGATGAAGTACTGCGTCCGGATAGCGCCGCCGGAAAAATAAAGTACGCTGCCAGCACCACATAATAGTTGGGCAGGGTGCGCAGCAGGCGTCGGGCAAAAAAGTTCTTTAACGACAGTGGCTCCCCATTAGCGATGCCAGACATGATCTGGTTGCCTATCAGGTAGCCGCTCAGCACAAAAAATAAATCCACGCCTGCCCAACCTATGTCGCCGACAAAGCCAAAGGTCTGGTGTTTGCTGACAAAGCCGGAGTAGTGTGACATCAATACCAGCAGTATGGCCATCGCACGCAGGGTATCCAGGCCGTTCAATCTTTTGGGATGCATCAAGTTGTTGTCAATAAGTTGTTAGAACACAATCCTGACGAGCAGGGATTTTTTGCGGTACATGTTGCCCTGATACCTTTGGAGGCCTGAATGGCCGATGGCCTCGTAGGCCTACTAGGCCTACGAGGCGTTGCTTGTTTTAAGGGAAGGCAAATCCGCCAATAGAAATTCCCTCAGGCGCAATAATGCCAACGGCTGCGGTAGGTGGATTTTGGGTGCCGATAGTGCTGGCCTGATTGATGATGTAAGCCTTGGTGTATGCGCCGATATATAACCTGTCATTCTGCGGGTCAAAAGTCACAAATTGCGTATTGTCACTATTGTTGTCCACTGTGGTGAATCGTAAACGACCCAGGGGAACCTTGCCACTGGCTGTGCTGGCGCCGTTGACAACGGTCAAGCCCGCAGAAGTATTGACGCTGTATAACCTGTCTCTTGCTTCATCAAGTGCGATATCTGTGTCGTAAGTGGTCACAGAAAAAAAGCGGCTATATTTGATTCTTCCGTTTGCTGTATCGATGTTGGGATAGACAAATATCATTCCGTTCAGGCTGAGATAAAGCAATGAACGGCTGGAGTCGATGGTGAAGTATTCAATCGATTGGTTGACGGTCGATTGATTGATCGCGTCGGTAGTAATGGTCAAATTGATGACCCTATCCGGTTTGACATTGCCATTGAGTGAACTGGCGTGATTGAACACCAGCAAGGCATCGCTGCAGCCTAAGCCACAAAGTAGGGGAATAGACGACGCAATGACATACAGCGTATCATTTTTCTTATCAAGATAAAATTTTCCGAGAGAAGTCGTAATGTTATAGCCGACAGGCGTAATATTCCGGCTTGGGGTGCTGTTGGCGCTCATGGTACTCGCATTGCCAAAAGCGATGACGCGACCTGTGCTGGTTGGGTTACTGCTGTCAAGTGAAATGGCATACAGTTGATCGGTTTTGGCGTCATAAGAGATGGTTGGATATATCCAATGCATCCCTGAAATAACGTCGCCAGAAAATGACGTGCCGGGTGCGGGGTTTAAGGTCGCGAATTTACCGATGGCGCCATGAGCAATATCAGTTGCAAAAAGAAGATTTCTGGATGTACCGCCTGTACTTGTGCCGCTTGATGTGCCAGAAGTACCTGGCGAGCCGGAAGAACCACCGCCACCGCAGGAAATCAAACTCAGTGCCAGAACGACAGGAAGGAAAATTTTTGTGATACTTGTTGATGGACTCGTTGATGGGCGCATTGTTATTTGGTTTTTGGTTAAAGTGGTTTTGATGTCATCTGGCTGCAGTGCCTGGCCACAGAATAGATACGCTTGTCCAGTTTAATGGAAGTGCGAATTTCTATTCAAGCGACTTGCAAGCGCAATAGTATTTCTTATAACGTCATGAAACACAAGCTTGAGCTGCTTTAGCTTGCCTCCGGATTGGGTAAAAACCAGGCGCAAGTATAGTGATGGATTGTAGATGTTTTAGGCAGCGACAGATGGCGTCGAGGTGCAATACAGTGCCTGTTTGCGTAAAGCGGCCCCAAGAATTTTTCTAGCGAAACTTGACAAGGAAAAACAATACCGCGAAGCAGATCAGGCCGAATATGACGGATGATTTTACATCGCGGGTTTCTCCTGGCCAGCGGGTTTTCTTTGGATCGGTGCTTACATATTCAATATCCACTGGCTGACGCCTTTGATACTTGTCCATGATTTCTTTGGGTATTGTTTTCTTCACGGTGATTTGTTGATTATCTGCCGTGGTGAAGTTGATGTCAGCTTCGTTGGTAACCGACACATCAGTAGTACGCCCATACTTTGTCTTGGTACGCACGGTTTGCGAGTATTTATCTATTTGCTCGGTTTGTGCTGTGAGGCCATGGCTTTTGAACGCGCGATTGTCGGTATAACCGGTAATACTTTCGAAGCAGGTAAGAATCAATAAAGCGAAAAGAATAAATTTGAATAAAAATCCCTTAAACATGTGAATCTGTCCTTGTTATGATTGTTATGGTTGGTGTGGTGCTGTTTTTTTTGTGGTGAATGTCACAAGCGCGCAGGCATTGCTTTTATTCTTATTGGTTCCTGGATTGATGGGGGAATAAATTTATTGGATTTAGTGAGACTAATAAATAGTTAATCTGTAAATATAATGCAATAAAATGCAATGCATAAGCAAGAATTTATTCGGGCGGCTCTGACGACATGCTAAAAAAACTCTTCCCCTTCATCAATAATGCAACGACGCGCTGGTATGCGGCGCTGACCTTGCTATTGGTGCTGGCGATGGCTGTGGAGTTGTTTGGGCTGCATGGGCTGGCCACGACAGAGTCGCGATTGGGGGATGTGTATCTGCGGCACCACGCGCCAGGCTATAAGGCAGATGCGGATATTGTGGTGGTGGATATCGACGATGCCAGCATGCTGGGCATGCAGAAAATTGCCGGCCTGTGGGCCTGGAAACGTGAGATACACGGGTTTTTGCTGGAATCCCTGGCGACGCTGGAACCACGTGCGGTCGTATTTGATCTGAATTTTCATGAGCGCGATCAGGAAAAACCCTTGAGTGATGCTTTTCTGTCACAGCAGATCCAGCAATTGCCACACACTTATATTGAAGTCTTGCAGCTCAAACCATCGGCGTTTGTTGCTGATGTCGCCTTGCAGGATGTAGGGGATGTCTTTGCCATTAAGCAGGCTGGCAGCAAGGGTGCGCGGGCCACGCTGCAATTACCTTATGCCATTGATCGCAAGGCCTGGCGGCTGGGTCTGGTCAACAGCATTGAAGATGCCGACGGCGTGGTGCGCCGCTATCATCTGCATATCGATGTGAATGGCTGGAAAATACCCTCCCTGCCCGCCAGGGTGGTGGGGGATATCAATGGCCGCCTGCCGGCCGGTAAAGACTTCCAGTTGTTCTGGCCGGAAAAAGGCCACCAACGCTATGCCTATGCCGACCTGTTCAAGAAACTCACCGAAGAAATGCCAGACCTGTCACCCGCCGCTCTGGCAGAGTTGAAGCAGCGCTTCCAGAATAAAATCATCGTCATCGGTTCGTCGGCAGCAGGGGCCTTTGATCATCACCTGACGCCGCTGGATGCGGGGTATCCGGGTGTGGATATTCTGGCGGTGGCGATCGATAATTTAAAAAATGGCCGCAGCATTCGTGATGTGGCAGCCATCTGGCCATTTACAATCGGCGTATGCCTGATTGTTGGTTTGGTATTCGCGTTCAGGCGTCGCGTCAATCCAGTCCTGACTGGCAGCCTGTTGCTGGTGGCAACGGTGCTGGCCTTGCTGCTGGCAGACAATATGATCAACCATCACCTGATGTTGCCCTTGGCTACGCCGCTGGTGTTTGCCTGGGCCTGGTTTCTGTCCGCAGCCATTGCCGGTTTTTTGCGTGAACGCCGCACGCGTGACAGGACGGTATCGCTGTTTGGCCGCTTCCTGAACCCTGAGGTCGTGCGAAAAATTGTGGACCACGGTGAAACTGTAGAAAGTTTATCCGGGCAAACGCGGCAGATATCAGTACTGTTTTCTGATATACGCGGCTTTACCAGCTTGTCTGAAAGCAAGTCTCCGGATGAAGTGGTGAAACTGCTCAACCGTTATTTTGAACATCAGGTCGAGGTGGTCTGGCGTCATCGCGGCACGCTGGACAAATTCATCGGTGACTGCATCATGGCTTTCTGGGGCGCACCGCTGGATGATGCCGAACATGCGAGGCATGCAGTTGCCGCAGCCATGGAAATGCAGGCCAACCTGCTGGCTTTCCGGCAGGAATTGCTGGCAGACGGATCTGACCTGGTTGACTTCGATGTCGGCATCGGTGTACACACGGGGTCTGCTGTGGTAGGCTTTATTGGTGCCAAACGCAAGCTGGATTACACTGCAATTGGCGATACCGTCAATCTTGCCAGCCGGGTAGAAGGCTTGACCAAAGGTGTTGCGCGGGTGCTTGTTACCAGGGAAACGGTGCAGGCCTGTGCCCAGTCAAAGTCCGATTTTGAGTTCGATTTTGAGTTGCGCGGGGCTTTTGCCGTCAAAGGCCGGGTCGCGGAAGTTGAATTGTATGAGCCTATAAGGAAAAGTGCATGAGAATCCCGATTTTAATCATCAGCATGCTGCTGGCTGGCAGTGCCAGTGCCGAAAGCGCTTACACCCAGCGCAGCACGGATTTGCGCGACAAGGCGCAATTTGATTCTGCTGCCCTGACCACCCTGTCTAGCCAGACCAAGGTCGACGTATTGCAACGCAGCGGCGGCTGGGCACAGGTGAAAACCGCCAATGGCCAATCTGGTTGGGTAAAACTGCTGGACCTGCGCATGGAAGCCACCGCTGGTGTCAGTACTGCCGCACCATCGAGTGGTGGCAGCTTGCTGGGTTCACTGGCGACTTCCGGGCGCACTTCCAATACAGGCACCGTGGGTACAGGTGTCAAGGGGCTGGACAAGGAAGACCTGAAACGCGCATCGCCCAATTATGCTGAGCTACAGAAAATGCAAAAATTTGCGGTCGACAAAAACAGTGCCCAGGCATTCGCCCAGCGTTCAAAACTGGTGGCAAGCAATGTTGACTATGCCGGCCAGGATGCGGCTGGAAAGCGGGAGGGCAATTAAGATGCGCGCACTATATAAGTTTGCCGTTACCTGTCTGGCCCTGGCGCTGTCTGGTTCAGCGATGGCGCAGTTTGATTTCTTAAATAAGGCAATGGATGCTGCTAAAAGCAAAATGGGTCCCGCTGGTAACCTGCTCGATAAGGCCAAGCCCATTATCGACAGCATGGGGATTGACGAGCCGAAAGAAATAGAAATCGGTAATACCTTTGCGGCTTCCTTGTTGGGAGCGAAGCCTTTGTTAAATGACCCAGCCTTGCATCGCTATGTGAATACACTGGGGCGTTGGCTGGCATTGCAAACCGAGCGTCCTGATTTGCCGTGGACGTTTGGTGTATTGGATGATGATGGATTCAATGCTTTTGCGACACCAGGAGGAAATATTTTTGTCACCAAGGGTTTGCTTGCACGTATGCGCAATGAATCTGAATTGGCAGGGGTCTTATCCCATGAAATAGCTCATGTGATTCGTAAGCATTATGTGAAGGCACTTCAAATTAGTGCTCTTGCAGGTGGGAGTGTTGAAATATTCACAGAACGCTGGAATAAAGGGCCAGCCGAATTCAGACCATATATTGCGGGCTTTGTTAAAGACGTTTATTCCAAAGGTCTCGACAAAAGTGATGAATACGAAGCTGATCGTATTGGTGTCGTGATTGCAGCCCGTGCCGGTTTTGATCCTTACGGTCTGCCGGGTGTTTTGCAGACGCTGCAATCTCAAAACCCGCGGGATGGTGGTTTTACCTTGCTGTTTGAAACCCATCCCACCCCAACAGACCGCCTGGACAGTCTTAGCAAGGTAATGAATGGCCGTTTCGATTCCAATAATGGCTCAGTTGGCAAATCTTTTGCTGAACGTTCTAAAGAGTTCAGTCGCTAAATCTGATGCACTAAAAGCGACCTGGTTTGTTGTATGCATCAAGCAAAACGCCCATATTGATGGGCGTTTTGCATTGCGGACGGTACTGGCAAGCGGTTCAGATGTTAGCCTGACGCACTCGCCTGGACAATTCTTCCGCGCTTTCCTTGCGTTCACTATAGCGGTCTACCAGATAGGGCGCGACATCGCGGGTCAGCAGGGTGAACTTCATCAATTCTTCCATGACATCGACCACGCGATCATAGTAGGACGATGGTTTCATTCTGCCGGCGTCATCAAATTCCAGGAAAGCCTTGGCGACCGATGACTGATTGGGAATGGTGATCATGCGCATCCAGCGCCCCAGTATGCGTAACTGATTGACGGCGTTGAAGGATTGCGATCCGCCCGATACTTCCATGACTGCCAGGGTTTTTCCCTGCGTTGGTCTGACGGAGCCAACGGAAAGCGGAATCCAGTCTATCTGCGCCTTCATGATACCGGTCATGGCACCATGGCGTTCGGGCGAACACCAGACCATGCCTTCGGCCCATGTTGCCAGTTCACGCAGTTCCCTGACCTTGGGGTGGTCCTCTGGTGCGCCATCCGGCAGCGGCAGACCCTGTGGATCAAACACTTTGACCTCGCCACCCATGGCGGTCAGCAGGCGTGCGGCTTCCAGTGTCAATAATTTGCTGTAAGAACCTGTTTGCGATCTGTAGCGAGCGAGCGTCAGCGGGAGTGAAGAGCAGCGCAAAAAGCGGAATGTACAGTAGTACATGAGCATTTTGAGCAGCACATGAGCCCCGATCACGCTCGCGCAGTAAGATCGCAAGCAGGTTCTAAGAACGTGCCCTTAAAGAGCCATCAATAATAAAAAACGCGGTGCATGGCTGGCAGGGTTTGCTGCATGCAGACGGTTCACGTCCGGCTGCTGAAACAGCGCATGTTTCAGGCTGGGTAAATCAGATGCAGGATCAGCTTGAGGTTCAGCTTTAGTATCAGCAGGGGGATCAAACACGGTGCCCCTCCGCATCGATCACTTTTTCGCCATCTTCCTTGGTAAATTCTTTCAACTGAGGCAGGGGCAGGATATCCAGTACCGCTTCTGACGGGCGACAGAGTTTGACGCCCAAGGGGGTGACCACAATCGGACGGTTGATGAGTAGGGGATGGGCCAGCATGGCGGCGATCAGCGCATCATCTGACAAGGCATCGTTGTCCAGGCCAAGTTCCAGATAGGGCGTGCCTTTTTGACGTATCAGGTCGCGTACGGGTATCGCCATGGCCGTGATCAGCGCTTGCAGTTTTTCTTTGGATGGCGGGGTTTTCAGGTATTCAATGATGTCTGGCTCAATGCCGGTGTTGCGTATCAATGCCAGGGTATTGCGCGAGGTGCCGCATTGCGGGTTGTGATAAATAGTGATGTTCATGGCGATGGCTATGTTGGTGATGAGTTGGCTGGCGACTGTATCTGTTTGTCTGGTTTCGGATACAGCCAGTCAAACAGCACAGTCGCAGCGGCGGCACCCAGCAATTGGGCGATGATGAAACCCGGCGCATCCACCGGTCGTATGCCGGCAAAGGTATTGCTGGCAGCGCGTGCCAGTGTGACCGCAGGATTGGCAAACGAAGTGGATGCTGTGAACCAGTAAGCTGCCGTGATATAGGCAGCCACGGCAAATGGCGTAACTGCTGGCCGGCTGCGGCTGCAACTGATGATGATGGCGATCAGCCCAAACGTGGCAATGAATTCACTCCACCATTGAGGCATGCCGGTCCGCACGTGTTGCGAGGCAAAAAATAGCGGCAGGTCAAACATCAGGTGGGCCACGGCGACGCCGATAAAAGCGCCACAGACCTGCATGCAGATATAGGGTAATACCTCCGATACCGGCATATTTTTTTGCCAGGCTTCAGACAGGCTGACCACGGGGTTGAAGTGGGCACCAGAAATGCTGCCAAACATCAATATCAGGGCAATCAGACCGGCACCGGTGGCAAGCGCATTGGCAAGCAGGGCAATGGCGAGATTGCCGCCCGCCAGTCTTTCGGCCATGATGCCGGACCCGACTACAACGGCCAGCAACAGCGCCGTGCCCAGGCCTTCAGAAATATAACGTCTTGCTTTTGTCATGGTGGTGCGCTAAAGGGGAGTGAGTTTTATGCAGGTGTTTTCTTGCCAGCCTTTGCTGGCTTGCATGAAGACAGGGGAGTACAGGGATTGCCGCCGCAGCAGTTGTCAGTCAAAAAGCCCAGCAGATTATTCATGGTCGTAAAATTGGCTGCGTAAATCATGAAGCGCCCATCCTGTTTAACGCTGATCATGTTGGCGTGACTTAATTCCTTCAGATGAAAGGACAGCGAGGATGGGGCAATATTCAGTGCTTCGCTGATTTTGCTGGCGATCATGCCTTCTGGCCCGACCTGCACCAGCAGACGAAAAATCGCCAACCGTGATTCTTGCGCTATTGCTGCCAACGCTGAAATAGCTGCTGTGGTTTCCATAAGTGTTTGCTGTATTGATTCGATATTTCAATTATATTCGAAATATCGAAATGATCAAGATTTGGTTTTGCAAAGTTGATGGCAGGCCCCGGAATCAGTGGCCTGCTATTGGATGTCGCTTAAGAACCCGTTATAAGGATGAAGGTTGATGCAGCAAGCGGAAGCTCAGATGGCTGGCGCAGCATGCAGGCGTATGCTGCCATCATAAGAACAGCTCAGGTAGTTGCCGTGGTCACGCACCAGAATATCGGTGACAAAGTTATCGTGGCTGCTGGTGCTTACCGGTATGCCGCTACGGACATCCCACACCTTTACACACTTGTCTTCGCCGCTGCTGGCCAATAAGTCGGCAGACAAGAAGCGTATGCTGCGCACGGCAGCCTGATGTGCCTGCCACTGGCGGGTGATGGTGGGGTGTGCTGAAGAGCCGGTTAATCCGGACCATGCAGTCAGCCTGCCATGGATGTCACCTGTCACTAGGCTGTCGCCGTCGGGTGAAACGGCAAGGCAGCGCAGTGCGACCTCACCTGGCAGGGCGGCAATGCATTGCTGTTGCTGGATGTCCCACAGGCGCACCGTGCCGTCTTCGGAAGCGCTGGCCAGCCAGGTGTCAGACCAAGGGCATATTGCCCATACCCAGCCTGTGTGCCCATGCAGGCTGGCCACATGGCTGGCATCATCGGTCCAGAGTTTGATGCTGTGGTCAGCCGAGCAGGTGGCCAGGCCAGACGCTGGCAGCGTGCAGATACCGAGCACGGCAGCATCATGCGCATGCACGGCTTTCTCGCAAAGGCCGGTTTCCAGATTCCACAAACGCAAGCTGCGGTCGCGTGATACTGATGCAAGTTGTTGCCGCCCGCTGACAGTCAGGCCCAGCACGGACTGTGCGTGTCCCCGCAATACATTTACCGGACTACCGTCGTCTTGCCAGATGCGTATGCTGGTATCTCTGCCGGCACTGGCAATGCGGCCATGCGGCAATTTCGCCATGGCCCAGACATAGCCCTGGTGTGCCGGCGTGAATGCGGTTTTTGCTTCTGGTGGTAGTGCAGGCTGCTGCAGGCGATACATGAGGTCGCTGCGCATGATGTGTTTCACACCCTGGGTCACGACTTCGCCTGCGTGCCACAGGTGGTGGTCAAACAGGATCAGGCTGCCAGCCCTGGGTTTGACGCGCCCCAGTATGCCTGTTTTAGCAAAGGTGGATTCTGGTCCGGCGGTAAAGAAGACCGTATCGCCGCCGCTAAAGCTTGCTTCATCACTGAGGTAAATCATGAAGGTCAGTCTGGATTGGTAGCCGGTATGGCGAAAGTGCACACCATCCTGATGGATGTTGAATTGTTGATTGGGGTGATAGCGGCAAAAACGCAGGCGTTCATTGATACCGTGTAATTGCCAGTCTTCCATAGTGCGGATGGCGGCTGCCTGATCATTGTTTTGCAGGCGCGTGGTCAGGCGCTGAAAAAGACGAGCCGCCAGTAAAGGATTGTCCACCACCAGCCTGTCGTTGTTGCGGTAAGACGGCGGGTAATCGGTCTCTGCGCTTTGAAAGCCAGTGTTTTCGGCCAGGACGATATAGTGCTGGCATTCTTCTGCCGATAAAAAATCATGGATGAGCATGCAAAAGCCAGCTTCGCGGGGCAGGGGGAATTCAAACGCCAAGCGCTCGCCAGGTGTGGCGATGCCCTTGATACCCTTACTGGTGTTGTCTGTAATGGCGGCTGTGACTGCTTGTTGTTTCTCTTGCATTGCAGGCATGATGCTTTCCTTTAAATAGGTTGGTCAACCAACTTAAAATAAAGAATACGCCAGCTTTGAATGAAAACCAAGTAAAATTTGGTTGTTCAACCAAAATTTACTCGTTCGGCCGGACTGTGAGGTAGTAATTAAAGTGCAGCGTGTTCACGTTATGCAGTCCTCCAGGTCAAAGCTGAGAATCAATCTCTGTTGAGCGTGTGGTATTGCTCATAATGAGGTTGTTGCAAATGCTTAAGTAACTGAGTTCCGCGCAGATTTGTATGTACGCATTGCCGCATGCGTTTGATTGTTCTGACAGGGAATGAGAAAGTAAAGAATGAAAAAAGTAGACATCAAGCTCTTCGAAGAATTAGCGTCGCTTGACGACGTAACACGTTTAGCGGCGGCGGTACAACTGCAACGCCTGGAACATGGCTACTTCGATCAATTCAATACAAAGAGGTTTCGCTTCAAAGCAGAGCAGATCCAATGCTTGGTTTTAGCTTGGCATACATCAAGCAATGCGCTGGTTAGACTATGGGTTGCTCAGTTGCTTGCCATAACTAAGACAGATACGGACGAAGTGCTTGCCTTGTTGAGGGAGGCTGTCCACCTCGATGGTAAATACATTCCCACAGTGGCGGAATTTTTGCGGAATCGATTGCAGCGAATCCCGGATGGTTTGAAATTATTCCGGTCGTTATCCCAGCATCCCAGCGATGGCGTACGTTTGAGTTGTGCGATGGTGCTTGGGTTGATGATACATGATGGTACGTTCGACTACGAAATTGACCTGCCAATTCTACGTACACTGATGCTTGATACTTATTCATACACGCGAACGCAAGCCGTATCGGCTGCGCGGTACATAAACCTGGGCCCAGCGGACTTTGAGGTGCTGTTAGATGTCGTGAATATCGACAGCGGGGCCGCGCGGGACTATGCACGGGAGTTGATGTCCAAACTAGAAAACATACTGTCAAACTGCAAGGCATCTGCATTTGCGCCGCGCGTTCCCTTGCTGCGAATTGATGGTGTTTACAGAACTGAAAAGGCAGAGCTAGATCCGGCAGGTGCATGGGTGTCAAGCGGTTGCTTGCGATTCTTCGATGATGCGACTGTGCAGTACTTCGGGACTAATATCGCGCCCGTCGACTTCCGTTATGGTTTGGCTGACATCTGGCGTTGCAATGCGAAAGGGGTTACCAACCAGGCAGGTGGGAAAATTGCGTTCTCGCTTGAAGGGGGAGTGGACATAATCGACTGCGAGGGGTATATCGATGGTGACAGGTTGCAACTAGTGTGTAGTCGACGCAGTAGCGGCATGCAGTGGGAGGAGGGCTATCGCTGGGCACATGTGGACTGGTGCGCAAGGGCGTCGGAGGTCAATCTGGAAGCGATTGAGACTAACGGCCGGACGCAGAACGAAACACTGCCGTTCATACCGCAACGGCCGCGATCTATGCGGATATCTGATTCGGTGAAGTGGTACATTCAATACCTTGCACGCTTGCCCTCAATGATCGAGCAAGAACAAGACGAGGCCAAGCGTGTTGCGCTCGCTTGGCGAATCAAACGCCAATTGCGTGACGTAGCTGCGGATGCGCTGTACAGCACCGCATTGAAAAAAGAATTCTACGCAAAACTACCACTGCCGACTCTCAATGAACTGCGATCTAAGACGCCAGCGGAGGCAATAAAACAATTATTGACCGTGACGCAGGTGGAAAGGCGTGCATTCCCGGGAACAGTTGGCGAATTTATCGGGCTGCAATATTTCGATGGACGTCACGTTTGGGAAATGACCGAGGAGGGGTGGGCACTGAAGAGGTAAGTACGTGTTCTTGGTGAATTGATGGGCATTGCCAGCGTCGAATGCGACATGCGAATGACAATTTGGGGACGCAGAGGCTGGAATGGAGCGTCGACTGCAGCCGCTCATCATCGTATTTATTGATTTCGGATAACTTAGAGTCACGAATTTTATTTGCAACTAATCAGTAGCCTAAAAAAGTTGGTTAATCAGCTTAAAAATAGGAGGTAGCCCTGATGTGAAGTCGGGGTAAATTTGGTCAGTTAACCAAAATATATTCGTATTCTTTCTTAGTTTGTTAATTCATTGTTATCTGAATAAATGAGGTGGAGCACCGTACACCGTATTGCCTGCGCCATACATGAAGAAAGAGACCAGGATGTCAAGAAAATCAAATACAGAGCAGCGTCGCCAGGAAATCGTGTTTGCTCTTTTGTCCGTCATGGCAGAGCAGGGCTATGAGAAGGCGACGATACTGGCCATCGCCAAAAAGGCAGAACTGGCACCGGGCCTGATTCACTATCACTTCAAAAGCAAGGGCGAAATACTGATTGCGTTGGTGAAGTTTCTGGCCAGTCTGTCGCGTGCACGCTATGAGGCGTTGTCCGCCAGTGCCAATACGTCGCAAGAAAAGCTGACGGCCTATGTGCAGGCCAGGTTGTCTAAAGGGGAGGGGGCCATGCCAGAGGCGGTGTCTGCCTGGGTGGTGATTGGCGCTGAAGCCGTCAGGCAGTCTGAAGTGCGCGCCGTGTTTCAAGAAGCCATTGCTGCTGAATTGGCGTTGATACAGGCTTTATTGACGGCGTGTCTGCAAGATCAGCACAAGCGCACTGACGGTGTTGCGGGGCTGGCGGCGGGCTTGCTGGCTTTTATGGAGGGAGCCTTTCAGCTCGCCAGTGCCGCGGGAGATGTCATGCCGCAGGGCTATGCAGCGGCGACCGCCCGGGCATTTATAGAAAACAGTCTGGCGGCGCAGGCCTCAGTCTGAATCAACTTAAAATTGATGATGGAACCAGTGCGCAAGACGGCTACTCTTTCCAGCCATTCTTCATCATATTGAACAAGGTATGCAAGGAGGCTTTGGGGTTGTCGGCATTTTTCGAGCGATGAAATGCATCCAGAATAAAGTGGGCCAGCGCTTCCGCTTCTGCTTTCTCTAATTTATTTTTTGTTTCTTGCTGTAGTGCTACAGCCAGTGATTTTTCATAGCGCATCCAGATTTGTTTGGCATAGGCATGTAAATCTGGTGTGGAATAAACCATCTTTCTGAAGGCATCGACTTCTTTTTTCTTGTACGTGTCAAAAGCCATATAGCTTGAGAAATGCTGAAGCAGGGCGTCCAGTATGGATACGCCTTCTTTTCTGTCAGTAACGGCAGCGATCAATCTTGCTTCCCGCTCTGCTTCTTCATCAAATACTAGGGTCTCTTTGGTGGGGAAGTATTTGAATAGGGTAGGCACAGATACTTCTGCCAGTCTGGCAATTTCTGCTGTTGTGACTTCGTCATAGCCTTTTTCCATGAAAAGCCTGGTCGCCAGATCAGAAATCATTTTCCTGGTTTTTGCTTTTTTTAATTCCCTCAGTCCCATCAAAGACCCCTAATGCTGTTTTTATCATTTGCTTCATTCTAGCATATTCGCCACTTCAATTATTACTTCAATTAATAAATTAAGTGACTTTACTTTTTAATTTGGTTAAATTATAGTGCGACTCAAGGCAGTGTTCAGCTTGCCGATTTCTTGCAAATACAGAATATTTTTGGCTTTGCTGCAATATTCGCAATTTCAAAACGTCTATCCATTCAGCAGCAATATCGGCACGCCTATGCAAAAGCATGCAATGAAATGGATAAAAACCGGAATCATCGTCATGACAAAAATCCATAAGCAAAGTCCAATACAAGACAAGCAGATTGCCATCATAGGTGCAGGGCCGGGCGGGCTGACTTTGGCACGCCTGTTGCAAATGCAGGGTGCCAAGGTGAAGGTGTTTGAAAGGGATATCAATCAGTTTGCCCGCATGCAGGGCGCAACCCTGAACCTGAATGAAGGCTCGGGTTTATCCGCCTTGCGTGCAGCCGGGTTGATGGATGCGTTTGAGCAGGCGTATCGTCCGGGTGCCGAGAAAATGCTGTTTGTAGATGCACAGGCAGCAGTCATCATCGATGAACTTGGACCAGAGAGCAACGACAGGCCAGAGATTGACCGTGGCCCCTTAAGGAATTTGCTGCTGGCTTCGCTAGAAGATGATACGGTGGTGTGGGATGCCCGTTTCTCGTCTTTACAAAGAACAGAGGAGTCGGTTGAAATCACATTTGAAAACGGCGATAAATTTACTGCTGATTTGCTCATCGCGGCCGATGGTGCCAACTCAAAAATACGTCCCTATATCACTGCGCTGGCACCTGAGTATTCGGGGGTGACGGTGCTGGAAGGCACTGTAGCTGATGTTGCAAGTACTATCCCGGAATTATATGAATTGCTGGGCGGTGGAAAAATTTGCGTGCTTGATGATGAAAAAACCTTGTTCATCGTGCTGAAAGGGGATGGCAGTGTGGCTTTTTACACTGGACACAAAGCGGATCAGCAGTGGTGTACCCAATGCAAAATCGATTTTTCTGACAGGGAACAGGTATTAGCCTGGTTCAGGCATGAATTTGGGAACTGGAGTGGGATCTGGACAGAATTGTTCAAGCATGCCACCCTGCCTTTCATACCGCGCCCACAATTCTGTGCACCTGTGCACCAAAGCTGGCCATCTTTGTCTAACCTGACCATGCTGGGTGATGCTGCCCATGTCATGCCACCGTATGCGGGGGAGGGGGTGAATATGGCAATGCAGGATGCTATGGTGCTGGCCAGGCAATTGCTGAACCCGGAGTTGGATATGCATGCCGCTATCGCTGCCTATGAAACCGAGATGCGCGCACGGAATGCAGAGACCGCAGCGGAAACGTTGAAATTTACCCAGGTCTTTCATTCCTATGAGGCAGTACCGTTTTTCAGGGAATTTTTTTCTGGAAATCAGGATGTGCTATTACAAAAAGAGGGCTTCAGAGAAGCTGCTTGACTACAAAAAAAATATGAACTCAGACCATAATAAAGAGTCTGAATTTCAATGCAAAAGAAAGAAAACATGACTCAAACTATTTCTACCGAACCGCCAACGCAGTTCACCGGCTATCAAAAATTTGTCCTCGCCATATTGGCGTTTTTGCAATTTACTATCATACTGGACTTCATGATCATGTCACCGCTGGGTGCGATCCTGATGCCAGCTTTGAATATCACACCTTCACAGTTTGGGGTGGTGGTATCTGCCTATGCCTTCAGCGCTGGTATCGCCGGTTTTACAGCGGCTGGTTTTGCTGACCGTTTTGACCGCAAAAAGCTGCTCATGTTTTTTTATTGCGGCTTTATCCTGGGCACCTTCCTGTGCGGGATTGCGCCTAATTTTTACTTCCTGTTATTCGCACGTATCGTGACGGGTTTGTTTGGCGGCGTCATTGGTGCCATCGTGATGGCGATTACGACAGACTTGTTCCCTTTCAGTATGCGCGGCCGGGTCATGGGTGTATTGCAAACGGCTTTTGCCGGTAGCCAGATCCTGGGTTTGCCTATTGGTCTGTATCTGTCTGCGCACTTGGGCTGGCATGCGCCTTTCATGATGATCGTGGGGATGGCCGCTATCGTCGGCGTCATCATCATTGTGAACCTGAAGCCGATTGATGCGCATTTGCAGTTGCAGTCTGACCGCAATCCTTTCCATCATTTGAGAGACACGATAGCAACACCCAGGTATTTGCTGGCATTTGCCGCGACAGGATTTCTGAGCATAGGCGGTTATATGCTGATGCCGTTCAGCAGCGCCTTTGCGGTCAATAACCTGGGTATTTCGATGAAGGAATTGCCGATGATTTATCTGGTCACAGGCTTCGGTGCGATTATCACTGGCCCTCTGGTTGGTAAGCTCAGCGACAAGTTTGGCAAATATCGCGTATTTTTGTTCGGAGCTGCGATGACGATCGTCATGGCCGTGATCTACACCCGTCTTGGCGTCACGCCTTTGCCTATGGTCATTTTGGTCAATGTCTTGCTGTTTGTCGGTATTTTTTCGCGCATGATTCCCGCCCAGGCAATGATGTCAGCTGTGCCAGCCGCTGACAGCCGGGGCGCATTCATGGCGATCAATTCCTCGCTGCAGCAAATTGCCGGTGGTGTCGGCTCTGTGGTTGCCGGGATGATCGTCAGCCAGCCTGCTGGTGGCGCGATACTGCATTTTGATTTGCTGGGCGATATTCTGGTGTGCACCGTGCTGCTGACTGCTGTCATGATGTATTTCATTCACCGCATGGTGGCAACACCTGTGGCTGTGCCTGCCTGATCAAGGCATTTCAACCGCACTTCAAACAACTAAATCTGAATGTCTTGCCATCAGGCTGGCGTTCAGATTTCAGCCTTTCATGGCCCTTTGAGCGCAGAGGGCCATTCTTTCCCCAGAGCTAAGGGGTATTTCCTCCTTTATTCCAAGCATCTTGTGCTTCTGACATAGCCAATAATCACACCTGTAGCTTTGTGTAATCAGTGTGCTGGTTGCTTTGCGGAAATAACAGGAGTCGGCAATGGCCGAAGATAGCGATCTCGAAAGAACCGAACCGGCCTCGCCCAAGCGCCTTGAACAGGCGCGGGAAGAGGGCGATGTTCCACGTTCGCGTGAACTGTCAACCTGCACCATTTTGCTGGCAGCGGGTGGATCGCTATGGGCCATGGGCGATGGCCTGGTCCGGCAATTGAATCACGTCTTGATTACCGGCCTGACGCTGGAGCGCGAAATTATCTATGACCCTGAGCTACTTTTTTCCAAGATCGGTGCCAGTCTATGGGACGTGCTGGTGGCATTTGCGCCGATAGCGGTGCTGTTGCTGATCGTTGCGCTGGGCTCGCCCTTGCTGATTGGTGGGTGGCTGTTCAGTGCCAAAGCCCTGCAGCCCAATTTTGGACGCATGAACCCTATTTCCGGCCTGGGCAATATGATTTCCACCCGTGCCGGTGTGGAATTGCTGAAGGCGATCATTAAAACCGTTCTGGTCGGGGTGGTGGCGTGGATAGTCATCATGAACCAGAAGAATGCGATTTTTGCCCTGCCACTGGAATCGCTGAAAACCGGGCCGGCCCACGTTGGCCACATGATGGGTGTGTGCTTCCTGGCCATTGTCGGTTCGCTGGTGGTGATTGCGGCGATTGATGCGCCTTACCAGATGTGGCAATACGCTGAAAAACTGAAGATGACGCATCAGGAAGTGATCCAGGAATCAAAAGAGGCGAACGGTAATCCGCAAATCAAGGCAAAAATCCGTGCCCAGCAGCGCGAGATGGCACGCCGCCGCATGATGTCTGAAATCCCGACTGCTGACGTGGTGGTCACCAACCCGACCCACTTTGCCGTGGCTTTGAAATACACCGAGGGTGGCCGTGGCGCACCGAAAGTGGTGGCCAAGGGGGCAGATGCAGTGGCCGCCAAGATTCGTGAACTGGCACAGGAACACAAGGTGCCTTTGCTGGAAGCACCACCGCTGGCACGTGCACTGTTCAAGCACACTGAGTTGGGCGATGAAATTCCCGAAGCCTTGTACGCCGCCGTGGCCGAGGTGCTGGCGTATGTCTACCAGTTACGCAGTTATCGCCCAGGCGCAGGAAACAAACCGATGGAACCGAATGACTTATATGTACCACCTGAGCTGGACCCGAATAATCAAGCAGGAGCCGCAGTATGAATAGCCTCAAATTACCTGCCTGGATGAACGGTATGAATACCCGGGCGCTGGCCGCGCCTTTCCTGATTATCCTGATGCTGGCAATGATGATCTTGCCCTTGCCGGCCTTTGTACTGGACGTGTTTTTCAGCTTCAATATTGCGATTGCGATTATCGTTTTGCTGACCAGCCTGTACACCATCAAGCCGCTGGATTTCATGGTGTTTCCAACCGTTTTACTGGTCAGTACCATGTTGCGCCTGTCGCTGAACGTGGCCTCTACCCGGGTTGTCTTGACCGAGGGCCATACCGGCCCGGATGCAGCGGGCAAGGTGATTGAGGCTTTTGGTCACTTTCTGATTGGTGGCAATTACACTGTCGGTATCGTGGTGTTTATCATCCTGACCATCATTAACTTTACCGTGGTGACCAAGGGTGCGGGCCGTATTGCTGAAGTCGGTGCCCGTTTTGCCCTGGATGCGATGCCAGGCAAACAGATGGCGATTGATGCCGACCTGAACGCCGGCCTGATTGCCGAACAGGAAGCTCGCCGCCGCCGTACTGAAGTCGCGCAAGAAGCCGAATTTTATGGTGCCATGGACGGTGCCAGTAAATATGTACGTGGTGATGCGGTGGCCGGCATCATGGTGACCGTGATCAATATTGTCGGCGGCCTGATTGTCGGCATGGTCCAGCATGACCTGGATTTTGCCGCTGCGCTGAAAAACTACACGCTGCTGGCGATTGGTGATGGCCTGGTGGCACAGATTCCTTCCCTGATCATTTCTACTGCAGCCGGTGTGGTGGTATCGCGTGTTGCCAGTGACCAGGATATCAGTGGCCAGTTGATCGGCCAGTTGTTTGCCAAACCGCAGGTCATGATTATTACCGGCGGTATTATCGGTGGCATGGGTTTGATACCCGGCATGCCGCACATCGCCTTTATCTTGCTGGCTGCAATCTTGTGCGGCGGTGGTTATCTGCTGAACAAACGCAATCAGATGCCGCCCTCCATGGATGAAAAACAGGATGCGCCCGCAGCCGCACCGCAAGAGATGGAAGAAGCCACCTGGCAGGATATTTTGCCGGTCGATACCCTGGGCCTGGAAGTGGGTTACCGCCTGATCCCGCTGGTGGATAAAAATCAGGGAGGCGAGTTGCTGCGTCGTATCAAGGGTATACGCAAAAAATTTGCGCAGGAAGTCGGCTTTTTGTCACCGCCTGTACATATCCGTGACAATCTTGAACTCAAGCCTTCGGCCTATCGCATCACTCTCAAAGGGGTGGAAGTCGGTGTTGGTGAAGCCCTTAGCGGCCAGTATCTGGCGATTAATCCGGGTATGGTCACTGGCAATTTGCCTGGTACGGTCACGAATGATCCGGCCTTTGGCCTGCCTGCCGTATGGATCGATGGCGGCATGCGCGATCAGGCGCAGGCGATGGGGTATACCGTCGTCGATTCGGGCACCGTCATCGCCACGCATCTGAATCACTTGATCACTTCACATGCTGCCGAGTTGCTGGGTCGTCAGGAAGTGCAGTTGCTGATGGATCACCTGGCCAAGGATATGCCGAAGATGGTGGAAGAACTGGTACCGAAAATCCTGCCTTTGTCTGTGTTGCAAAAAGTCTTGCAGAACCTGTTGATTGAAGGCGTGCATATCCGCGATATGCGTACCATCATCGAATGCCTGTCAGAGCAGGCCATGCATACCCAGGATGCCGCTGAGCTGACTGCCCAGGTGCGGATTGCGCTTGGCCGTGCCATCGTGCAGCAGATCTTCCCGACCGGGAATGAACTGACCGTCATGACGCTGGATAACCGTCTGGAACGCCTGCTGATGCAAGCCCTGCAGACCAGTGGTGCCGATGGTGCCGGGATTGAGCCGGGTCTGGCCGACACACTGGCGACCCAGACCGAAGCCGCTGCCCAGCACCAGGAACAGTTGGGCCTGACACCGGTCTTGCTGGTGCCAGCACCGCTGCGGGCCTTGCTGTCGCGCTTCTTGCGTCGCACGGTGCCGCAACTGAAAGTTTTATCGCACGCAGAATTACCTGAAACAAAAACAATTAAAGTCACCAGCCTGGTTGGAGCGCAATCATGAACGTCAGAAAATTTACCGCAAATACTTCTCGCGAAGCTTTGCGCATGTTGCGGGATGCCCTGGGCGCTGATGCGGTGATTTTGTCCAACCGCAATGTCGGCGGCAAGGTCGAGATACTGGCCATGGCGGATGAAGCCATCAGTGCCATTGCACCTTCATCCGGTGATGAAGCGCCAGCACTGGTGTCACCATCAGTGTCGCCAGCGCCACCAGTGCCACGCATACCCGATACACCACGCTTTGCACCGCGCTATCAGGCTGAAGCACAAGTTGAAGCAGCGGCCGTCATCCGTCGACCGCTGAAACCGGCGATCGCCCTGGATGCCGATATTGAAGCTGCTGTCAGCGCTGGTGAATTGAATAATGTGATGTCGGAAATCCGCTCCATGCGCAGCATGCTGGAGTCACAACTGGCAGAAATATCCTGGACCCAGACCCAGAAGCGGCATCCGCAGAAGGCAGAAATCCTGCGTGAAATGCTGGCCACGGGTTTCAGTGCAGGCTTGTCACGCTATCTGGTAGAAAAATTGCCGGAAGCTGGCAAGGTCGAAAATGGCCTGGAATGGATCAAGAATACGCTGGTGCGTAATCTGTCCACCATCGACAATGAAAACGAAATGCTGGAAAAAGGCGGTGTGTATGCGCTGGTAGGGCCGACCGGCGTCGGCAAGACCACGACCACGGCCAAGCTGGCGGCGCGTTGCGTGATGCGCCATGGGCCTTCCAAACTGGCCTTGATCACTACTGACGGCTACCGTATTGGCGGTTTTGAACAATTGCGCATTTACGGCAAGATACTCGGCGTCATGGTGCATGCCGTCAAGGATGAGGCAGATTTGCGCATCGCCTTGTCCGAACTCAAGAACAAGCATACGGTATTGATTGATACTGTGGGTGTCAGTCAGCGCGATAAAATGGTGACCGAACAGGTTGCCATGTTGTCAGGAACAGACACTCCGGTAAAGCGCCTGCTGTGCCTGAATGCTACCTCCACCGGCGAAACCCTGAGCGAAGTGGTACGCGCTTACCAGGGTAATGGTCTGGCGGGTTGTATTTTCACCAAGCTGGACGAAGCTGCCACCATAGGTGGTGCGCTGGATATTGCGATACGTCAGAAACTCATGGTGTATTACGTTGCCAGCGGCCAGCGGGTGCCAGAAGATCTGCATATCGCCAATAAGCTGTACCTGATAGACCGTGCCTTTAAACTGAAACGCGAGACAGCCGCCTTCCGCCTGCTGTATGAAGAATTGCCTTTGCTGATGGCTGGCACCATGGGTGCCGGGAATGGTGCGCGTGCTGCTGTGTCCAGGGAGGTGTCCCTTGGCTAGTTTTGATCAGGCAGAAGGCTTGCGCCGCATGCTGGCCAGCCCCAAACCCAGGGTGTTCACTTTCCTGTCGGCCTTGAAGGAAGATGAAAAAAGTGGCATGTTGGTTAATCTGGGTGTATCGCTGGCAAAGCAGGGTAGTGAGGTATTGATGATCGATGCGCGGGCCTCGGACAATAGCGTGGGTGCTTGGCTGAATGCAAGCAATGATCGTACCTTGTTGGATGTAGCGAGACAACAGCGTACAATGAAGGAAGCGATCAAAATGGTGGCTGCTGGCTTGTCGGTGACGATGCTGACCAGGCAGGCGTCGTTGTCGTCGGCTTTGCCGCCAGAAAGTGCACGGCAACTGACCAAAGTGTTTGATGTCGTGGCAAACCAGGCAGACCTGGTGATGGTCGATGGCGACATCAATGCGAATGACGCATTTGCGCTGGCATCACTGGATGACAGTGAATTGGTGATACAGGTTTCTGCCGATCCGCATATGATCAAGGCCGCATACGGACTGATCAAGCGGGTCAGCAACAGGGTAGGAAGGCGCGGTTACGGTATTCTGGTATCCGGCGCATCAGAAAATGAGGCGAGATTGATTTACACAAATATGGCGCAGGCTGCCAGCCGTTATCTGGCTGTGCCTTTGCACTATGTCGGCCATGTGCCGGAAGATGAACATGTAAGAAAGGCTGCGCATTTGGGACGCTCCGTGATTGATGCTTTTCCAAAAGCGCGTGCTTCGCTGGCTTTTTCCCGGCTGGCGGAACAATTGGCGACGACTGCGCGTTCGACATTATGTTTAGAGGGAGTCCCTGAGCTGGGTGTCGGTCTCGGAATATAATCACATGTACACCGCTAGCGGAAAGTCAGATAAAAACTTCCTCCTCCGGGAGCACGCCCCACTGGTCAAGCGCCTTGCTTACCAGTTGAAGGCGCGTCTGCCTCCCAGTGTGGAGGTGGATGATCTTGTGCAGGCGGGCATGATAGGTTTGCTGGATGCAGTTAACCGCTATGAAGACACGCATGGTGCCCAGTTTGAAACCTATGCTGTGCAGCGCATACGTGGCGCCATGCTGGATGAGTTACGCAGCAGCGACTGGTTGCCGCGCGGCGTACGCCAGAACATGCGCAAGATAGAAAATGCCATGAATACCCTGCAGCAAAAGCTGGGCAGGCCACCTCTGGAAACCGAGGTCGCCAAGTCACTCAAGCTGTCGCTGGAGGAATACCAGGACATGCTGACCGATAGTGGCGGCCATCAACTGGTGTATTACGAAGACTTTCATGACGCCGACACCAAAGAGCATTTCCTCGATCATTATTGTTCTGACCTGTCGGGCGATCCCCTGCAGGATTTGTTGAATGATGATTTCCGTGATGCCGTGATCGGGGCGATTGACAGCTTGCCCGAACGTGAAAAATTGCTGATGGGCTTGTATTATGAGCAAGAATTGAACTTGAAGGAAATCGGGGCCGTGATGGGTGTTTCCGAATCACGGGTGTCGCAATTGCATAGTCAGGCGGTAGCCAGGCTCAGGGCGTACTTAAGGGAGAAGGCGTGGACTGGGCTAGCATAGTCGGACTTTTACTGATAGTTGTCGGCATCGTTTCTGGTCAGTTGCTGGAAGGTGGCCGTCTTTCTTCCCTGGTGCAGCCAGCCGCTTTTGTCATCGTAGTGGTGGGTACTATCGGTGCGGTGCTGATGCAAAGCCGCATCAAGGCCTTTATGCGGGGCGTACGCATGTTGCGCTGGGTGGTGTCAGAGCCGCCGGACAACAGCAAAAAGAATGTTGAAGAAGCCCTGGTCTGGAGTGTGGTCGCCAGGAGAGAGGGCTTTCTCAGCCTGGAACGCTATATGAATGCGTCAATCGATCCCTTCATCAGCAAGGGGTTGCGCCTGGTGATCGATGGCATCGACCCGATCCGGCTCAAGGATATCCTGGATGTTGATATTTCGCTGTATGAGATGGAACAGCGCCAGGCTGCCAAGATCTGGGAAGCGGCGGGCGGTTATTCGCCCACCATCGGTATTCTGGGTGCGGTGCTGGGCTTGATACATGTGATGGAAAACCTGACTGACCCATCCAAGCTGGGCGGCGGCATTGCGGTGGCCTTTGTGGCAACGATTTATGGCGTGGGCATGGCCAATCTGTTGTTTTTGCCGGTCAGTTACAAGCTCAAAGAGATCATCAACAGGGAAGTCACGCGGCGGGAAATGTTGTCTGATATTTTTTACAGTATTGCCCTGGGCGACAGCCCACGCGTGGTGGAAGAGCGATTAACCAATCATAGAAATTGATGGCTTGCCTGCTGTGATGCCTTAAAGAACCCTATGGCCAGAAGAAAATACCACGAAGAACCCGAGAACCACGATCGCTGGCTGGTTTCTTACGCCGATTTTATTACCCTGTTGTTTGCGTTCTTTGTGGTGATGTATGCGATTTCCTCTCTGAATGAGGGCAAATACCGGGTCTTGTCGAATTCGCTGACCGGGGCTTTTGGCAAGGTCATGGTGAATCCCAAGACCGTGGATAGGCCGAATGAACCCATTGTCAAGCTTGACCCGCTGCCTCTGGTAAAAAACAGCCGCGCAAATGAAGCCTTGCGTAAAGAAAAGGCGCAAATGACGACCATGGCCAAGGATATCATGACAGTGCTGGAACCGCTGGTGCGGGAAGGCAAGGTCAGGGTCAGTCAGACCAGTCGCGGCATCACCATAGAAATCAATGCCAGCCTGTTGTTTGCACCAGGCGAGGCACGCCTGAATATAGATTCGGTGCAGGCCTTGAAAGCGATTGCAGGCGTCCTCAAGGCCGATACCCATGCCATACAGGTCGAGGGGCATACCGATAATATCCCCATCAAGAACCCGATTTTTCCTTCCAACTGGGAATTGTCGGCGGTACGCGCCAGCACGGTGGCCAGGTTGCTGACTGAAAACGGTGTCGATGAAATCAGGGTGACAGCCGTAGGGCAGGGGGCGAAATTGCCGGTCAGTGACAATGACACGACCGAGGGCCGGGCCAGGAACCGCCGGGTATCGGTGACCATACTGGCGGTATTACCAGAGCCGGTAGTGGATGTGCCCATCTCGCCAGCGGCGCCAGCTTCTGTGGCTGTACCAGCGCCGGTATCGGTGCCGGCTGCTGTGACGACGCCTCTGCGATAAAATTGTGATGCGAACGGTGATGCTAGACTTTGATGCTGGACTCAGATGTGAGATTTTGATGCGAGACTGCATTGTGTTTGGCACGCTAAAACAAAAACAGACCCGAGGGTCTGTTTTTTTTATGGGAAGCATCTGTCGGCCGTATCAGGTGGCGATATAGCCCTTGCCTGATGTGCCCCTGATCGTGGACTGGCCATTCGGGCCATACATGGGGGAAGCGTTCTGGTTTCCCTGTTGTAATACGCTTAACATGGCCTGGCTTTGTGCCAGGCGGCGATTAATTAACAGACCATTGGTCTTGTTGTCTTCTTTTGCCTGCATCGACAGTTGCAGAAGCTGATCCCAGTGTGTACCTGCATCATCGGCACGGCCAGCTTGCTGCAAATACGCCTTCATGCCATCCAGGTCTGCCCGGTAACCAAGTTGTGTCAGAAACGCATTGCGCTTTTTTTCCAGCTCGGACATCTTGCCTACCAGTTGCCCTTTGCTTTGGGTGTAATCGTTGAGTAAGCTGACATCGCTATCAACAAGTGCGGACTGCTCTTTTTTCAGCAATTCAGCCAGGGAAGACATGGTGACGACTTCTTCCTTCAGGCATTGTTCAATTGCGGTATGTCCGGAACTTGTTGGGCTCATGGCTAGCGTTTTCTTGCGTTAAGTAAGTCTTTGACTGTTTCCAGAAGCCCATCAGCGACTTTTTCCGAGTTCACTTGAAAGCGTCCCTCAGAAATGGCCAGCTTGATCTCTTCCACCTTCTTCGTCTCGAATACAGCATTGCTTGCCTGTGTGCTTTGCAGAGCCTGCAATTGCGTGGACAGGGTCGAAATTTGCACCTTCGACGAATTCGCAACAGGTGCCGGCGTGTTATCTGCCGGTTTTTCCGTGCGTGCCTGCTGCGGGCTTACGGGAAGCCCTGAGGTCTTGTTAAGTGCGTCATCAATTTTCACAGCGATACCCTCAGTGTGGGAATTACAAACATCTACATCCAGTTTATCGGCTGTGTAATTTTAAACTTTAACCTTACCTCAAAAAAATATTGCACCATCTTAATAATGTTTCTTTCAGGCATTCTTTTTGCTTGTTTTTTTGCTAGTAAACTATTTCTATGATGCCACCATTTTTGGCGATGCCGCTAATGGTCTGTCCCGAACTTGTTTTCGCTTTGGCAACTTGTCCATCCGAAGCATTGTTCAGCGCTACCCCATCGGTAGCCACCTGAAAGCCAGGGCCAGTGCTGATTACCCGTACCGATTGCCCTTGCTGTACTACTGCCGGGCTCTTCAGGACATCTGCCCGCAATATGCTGCCGGAAGCCAGTGACATCTGCATGCTTTTGCCGACAGCCTGTTCAGGGCTGGTGACGACACCGGCCGGCAATTTTGAAATATCGCCGCGTAATTTGCTCAGATCGGCCATGGTAATGACTTGCCCATGGGAAATGGCATTGGCAGTCACATAATAATCAGCCGTCACTTGCACATTGGCTTGCAAATAGATGAGCCAGGTGGCGGGTGCGCCGCATTTGATGGCCAGGGTCACCTTGCCCCAGGGCTTGCTGCCTGGCGGTAAATAGGGGTTGAGGGCGTCACAGGCCTGTAGGTTCAGGCGTTTGTCAACGTCGGCGACGGTGATTTGCACTTCGCCGTTCAAGCCGCTGGTTTGCAATGTCAGAAAATCAAGAGCCACCTGCTTGAGTTGGGCCGGGTCTTGCGCTGTAGCAGCGCTGGCTGCCTGTGCCACCCCGCTCGCGCCCACCAGCGCCATCAAGAGCCATGCCGACCAGCGTTTGCCTGTTTGTAGTGGGAGTAGTGGGAGTTTCATCCTGATTCCTGCGTTTATCTGTTCTGGATTCCATTTTAGGATTCCTGCAGGTTTTTGAAAGCGGGAATAAGCAGGTTTTTCTCGTTCTGATTGCCTGATCAAACTTGCCCGGTGGCGAATAATATGCAAGGTATAGCAAACCGTGGGCATGCCTGACCGGTGGTAAAGGAGAAAATGATGGCTGGTGGACTGGATGATTTCTTGCGCTTTCATGAAGCGGCTTTGTCCGTCAGAGGGCAGCGTCAGCAATTGCTGGCATCGAATATTGCGAATGCTGATACGCCGAATTATAAGGCCAAGGATGTTGATTTTTCGGCAGCGCTGAGCAATGCCCTGCATCAGAACCTGACGCAGTCGCCAACGGCGCTGAATAAAACGGCAAGTCAGCATATGGATACATCGACCATGGTAGCCGGTGTGGCAGCCCAGTACCGGCCTACGATACAGGGTAGTGTGGATGGCAACACGGTGGATATGGATGTGGAACGCAATCAGTTCACCGACAATGCCTTGCGTTATGAGGCCAGCCTGACCATCATCAATATGCAGATTAAAAATATGCTGGCAGCCATTCAGGGTTGAATTGGGGCTAAATTCAGGGTTAAACAGAAACACAGAATAGAAGCATAGATACAAGGACCATCATCATGTCACTCTTTAATGTATTTAATGTTGCCGGTTCAGCCATGAGTGCTCAATCGCAGCGTCTGAACGTGGTGTCAAGCAACCTGGCGAATGCCGATAGTGTCACCAGTTCGGACGGCCAGCCATATAAAGCCAAGCAGGTGGTATTCAGTGCCGTGCCTATGGCGGGTACGGCTTCCACCGCCGTCAAGGTGAATCAGGTTGTAGAAGACAGTAATCCGCCTAAACTGATGTACGACCCCAAGCATCCGCTGGCTGATGAAAAGGGTTATGTCGCCACGCCCAACGTGAATGTGGTGGAAGAAATGGTCAATATGATATCAGCATCGCGTTCTTACCAGAATAATGTGGAAGTCATGAATGCGGCCAAGACCATGTTGTTGAAAACATTGACTCTGGGTCAATAAGTTTAGTGTAAAGGAATAGAAAATGACCACCATACAGACTGATACCGTTGATCCAACTTTGCTGGCGACGATGAATGCCAGCAAGACCGCTGCCAACGCTACCGATGATGCGCAAAATCGCTTCATGACCTTGCTGGTCACCCAGTTGAAAAATCAGGATCCGCTGAACCCCATGGACAATGCTCAGGTGACCAGCCAGATGGCGCAATTGTCAACAGTGAGTGGTATCGACAAGTTGAATACCACAGTCACAGCGATGAATGCCAATTTTCTGGCCAGCCAGAACCTGCAGGCGGCGAATATGATAGGCCATGGCGTGATCGCCCCAGGTAATACGATGACGGTTACTGACGGCAAGGGCATCTATGCGGTGGACTTGCCACAGTCGGCGACCAAGGTTGATGTTGAAGTACGCGACAGTGCTGGTGCCGTCGTCAGGAAAATGAGCGTGGACGCCTTGCCGCAGGGTGTGAGTACATTGACCTGGGACGGTAAAACCGATGCCGGTACCACTGCCGCCAATGGCGTCTACACTTTTGACGTGACTGCGAAATCGGGTGACACGAAGCTGGCGGGTACCAATCTGGCTTTTGGTGTGGTATCGAGTATTACTTCGGGTTCTTCGGGGGTGAAATTGAATGTGGCTAATGTAGGTGATGTCGCCATGAGTGATGTGAAACAAATCTATTGATGTCTGGAGCGATCCCGAATCAAACAGTGTCAATGAACTATACAAAGTAACGGAGAAAAATCATGGGTTTTCAACAAGGCTTGAGCGGACTGAATGCTGCTTCCAAATCATTGGACGTCATTGGTAACAATATTTCCAATGCCAGTACCGTCGGTTTCAAACAGGGACAGGCGCAGTTTGCTGACGTCTATGCCAACTCGCTCAATGGTTCTTCCGGCGGCACTGTGGGTATTGGTACCAAGGTATCCGGGGTGGTGCAGCAGTTCACGCAGGGAAATATCACTTCGACGAATAACCCGCTCGATATCGCGATCAATGGCGGCGGTTTTTTTCGTATGTCCACCAATGGTGCCGTCACGTATTCGCGTAACGGTCAGTTCCAGTTGGACAAAACTGGCAATATTGTGAATGCCCAGGGGGCGCAATTAACTGGTTATGTTGCCAATGCCGCGGGTGTTTTGTCTACCGGTGCAGCTGCGCCGATTAACATCAATACCTCTGATATTGCGCCGGCACAAACCTCAGTTATCAATGCGGTCATGAACCTGGATTCGCGTAAGCTTGTCCCTGGTACACAGACACCGGTTACCATTCCACCAGTGATTACGCCAGTCGCTTTTAGCGCGACCGATCCGACCACGTACGATAGCTCGACCTCGATTGCCGTCTTTGACAGTCTGGGTAACTCACACGTGGTGCAGTCTTTCTTTGTGAAAGTGGATAACCTGAATGTGGCCACGCCACCTACTGCACCTGCCACCATAGAATGGGATGTGTTTGCAACAGTGGATGGGGTATTGATTGCAGGTCCTGGTGCAACTGCCAACTCTATTGGTCGTATCGGCTTTGATAATTTGGGTAAATTGACTGTTGCAACGCCAGCTTTTTCTCTCACTGACCCCAAAGCCATGCAACTGGTCGTGCCGGTCAGTACTGGCGCGGTAACGCCAATCAATACTGCTGTGGATATCAAATATGATTTCACTGGTACGACACAGTTTGGTTCTGATTTCAGCGTCAGCAAGAATACCCAGGATGGATACGCTTCCGGCAAACTGTCGAAGTTCAATACGTCCAAGGATGGCACTATCGTTGGTAGTTACACCAATGGTAAAACTGCCGTGCTGGCCCAGGTGGTGCTGGCTAATTTCACCGACCCGAACGGCTTGCAATCGACCGGTGATAACCAATGGATAGAAACCGCAACTTCAGGCGCTGCCCTGGTAGGAGCGCCAAATTCCGGCAGCCTGGGTAGTCTGACTTCCTCCGCGACAGAAGATTCGAATACCGATTTGACGGGTGAGCTGGTCAATATGATTACCGCCCAGCGCGTGTATCAGGCCAATGCGCAAACCATCAAGACCCAGGATCAGGTATTGCAGACGCTGGTCAACCTGCGTTAATGAGCTGAAGTTAAGCTGAAACTAAGCTGAAACGATTTTTTATGGCCCGTATTAAGCAGACAGGGAGGATGTTGTGGACAGGTTAGTGTATACCGCGATGACAGGTGCCAAGCACATCCTCGAACAGCAGGCGACGACGTCGAATAACCTGGCGAATGTGACCACCACCGGCTTTCGGGCGCAGCTGGATTCTTTTCGTGCCGTGCCTGTGCTGGGTGATGGTTTGCCAACGCGGGCCTTTGTGGTGGATTCAACGGTCGGTACGGATTTTTCTACCGGCAGCATGCAGGTTACCGGGCGTGAGCTGGATGTGGCAGTGCAGGGCAAGGGCTGGCTGGCAGTGGAAAAACCAGATGGTTCAGAAGCCTATACCCGCCATGGCAGTTTGAAGGTCAGCGAAAACGGTATCTTGCAGACGCAAAGTGGTTTGAATCTGGTGGGGGATGGCGGACCAATCACCATACCACCAGAAGTGTCTATCGAAATTGCCAAGGATGGCACGGTATCGACCATACCCATGGGCACCAAGCCCGGTGCGGTACAGGTCATAGGCCGCTTGAAACTGGTCAATCCGCCAGAAGATAATCTGGTGCGCGGCGACGATGGTTTATTCAAAACCAAGGATGGCACGGCAGTCGATGCGGATGCGGCTGTGACCGTCGCTGGCGGCATGCTGGAAAACAGCAATGTCAATGTGGTGGAATCCATGGTCAGCATGATTAACCTGGCGCGCAGTTTCGAAATGCAAATGAAGCTGTTGCAGAATGCCGAGAATAACGCCAGTAAAGCCAGTCAGATCTTGACTTTGAGTTGATGCCTTTTGCCGCAAAATGGCAAGTGTGAGAATTTGCCGTTGAGGCGAAAAAAGGGGAGAACAATGATACGTTCATTATGGATAGCCAAAACTGGCCTGGATGCGCAACAAACGCAGATGGACGTGGTGAGTAATAATCTGGCCAACGTCAGCACCAACGGTTTCAAGCGCTCACGTGCAGTGTTTGAAGATTTGCTATATCAGAATATACGCCAGCCCGGCGCCCAGAGTTCCCAGCAGACACAATTGCCTTCCGGTTTGCAACTGGGTACCGGTGTGCGTCCGGTAGCGACAGAAAAGATTTTTACCCAGGGTAATTTGCAACAGACCGGCAATAGCAAGGACGTTGCGATTCAGGGGCAGGGCTTTTTCCAGGTATTGATGCCAGACGGTACCACGGCCTATACCAGGGATGGTTCCTTCCAGACCGATAGCCAGGGGCAATTGGTGACATCCAGCGGCTATGTGATACAGCCTGCCATCACCATACCGGCCAATGCACAATCCATTACGGTGGGGCGGGACGGCACGGTGTCGGTGACCCAGCCTGGCTCGGTGGCTCCGGTGCAGGTTGGCACTTTGCAATTGGCGACCTTTATTAATCCAGCCGGCCTGATGGCCCTGGGTGAAAACCTGTATGTGGAAACCGCCGCATCCGGTAACCCTGGCACCAATACGCCGGGTACCAATGGTGCGGGTTTGCTGATGCAGGCTTTTGTCGAAACTTCTAACGTGAATGTGGCGGAAGAGCTGGTCAACATGATACAGACCCAGCGCGCCTATGAAATCAATAGCAAGGCGATCACCACATCAGACCAGATGTTGCAACGCCTGTCACAACTGTAAGCCATTGATGACGACAGATGAATGAGTGCATCATGAAAAATTTCACATTATCGACCTTGTTGCCGCTGCCGCTGTTGTTGCTGCTGACTGCCTGCGCGGTGACGCCGCCACCCATCGTGCATCAGCCGACCACTTTGCCGGCGCAAACTGCCAAGCCCATGCGCGAAGCCAACGGGGCGATTTTTCAGCAAGCGACTTATCGTCCTTTGTATGAAGATTCCAAGGCGCGTATGGTGGGGGACGTATTGACGATTGCCATCAGCGAAAAAACTTCTGCTGGCAAAACGGCTGCTACATCCGGCAGCAAATCCGGGGCGGCAGCTTTTGCTGCACCGACTATATTCGGTGTAAAAGCGACGACTACCGCACAGGCAGGTCTGGCCACGTCATCGTCCACCAAATTTGATGAAAAAGGGGCTGAAGCCGCCAGCAATAACTTTACCGGCACCATCGCTGTGACGGTGATTGATGTGCTACCCAATGGTAATTTGCTGGTCAGTGGCGAGAAACAGCTGGCGTTTGACAAGGGCGCGGAATTTGTTCGCTTTTCCGGTGTCGTCAGTCCCACCACCATTGCAGCCGGTAACGTTGTGGCATCCACTCAGGTGGCAGATGCACGTTTTGAATACCGTTCCACGTCGAATGTGGACAGGGCAGAGCTGAATTCCATGCTGACCCGGTTTTTCCTCAGTTTCCTTCCTTTATAGTGAAAGACAAGGACAGGTTTATGAACTCCCTCTCATCTTCCTCCGCTTCCTCATCTTCCAGATGGATCAGGGCGCTCTGCATCGTGCTGGGAGTCATGGGTAGCGGTTGGGTGTCACAGGCACATGCCGAACGCATCAAGGACCTGGCTGGCATACAGGGCGTGCGTCAGAATCAGTTGCTGGGATACGGCCTGGTCGTGGGCCTGGATGGCAGTGGTGACCAGACTACGCAAACACCGTTTACGGTACAAAGCATCATCAGCATGTTGCAGCAACTGGGTGTCACTATCCCGGTCGGTACCAGTTTGCAATTGAAGAATGTGGCAGCGGTGATGGTCACGACATCTTTACCTGCATTTGCACAACCAGGCCAGACGCTGGATATCACGGTGTCTTCGATGGGGAATGCAAAAAGCCTGCGTGGCGGTACCTTGCTGATGACACCGCTGAAAGGTGCAGATAGCCAGATTTATGCCATGGCACAGGGCAATGTGCTGGTCGGTGGCGTGGGCGCTGCCGCGAATGGCAGCAAGGCACAGATCAATCATTTGGGCGTGGGTAAAATTTCTGGCGGGGCAACAGTGGAAAGAGCCGTGCCGAATTCTGTGGCCCAGGGGGCGACCATACAGCTGGAGTTGAATACCTCCGATTTTTCTACCGCCAGCCGGGTGGTGGATGCCATCAATCGCCGCTTTGGTCCGGATACGGCTGCCGCCATGGATGGCCGTGTGATTCAGGTCAAGGCACCAGCCAGTACTGATCAGCGCGTGTCCTTTTTGGGCAACCTGGAAAACATCGATGTCACGCCAGCACAAATGGCAGCCAAGGTCATCCTGAACGCCAGGACCGGTTCCATCGTCATGAACCAGGCGGTGACTCTGGAAACCTGTGCGGTCGCGCATGGCAACCTGTCGGTCGTCATCAATACCGATAATGCGGTAAGCCAGCCGAATGCACTGGCCGCAGGCCAAACGGCAGCTACCGCCAATTCCACCGTCACCATCACCAAGGACCCCGGTCAGTTACTGATGCTGAAGGCGGGTGTCTCGCTGTCAGAGGTGGTGAAGGCCTTGAATGCAATCGGCGCGACGCCGCAAGATTTACTGTCTATCCTGCAAGCCATCAAAGCCTCGGGCGCATTGCGTGCCGACCTGGAAATCATCTAAGGGATCGTTATGATAGGCCGTACCGATTTCTCTGATAAAACTGCCTTCGACAGCAAATCACTGGACGAACTCAAGCAATCGGCAAGAAATAATTCACCTGATGCCATCAAGGGTGCAGCCAAGCAATTTGAAGCCTTGTTCATGAATATGATGCTGAAGTCCATGCGCCAGGCCGGTGGCCAGGATGGCCCCATGGACAATGAACAAAGCCGCATGTACACCTCTATGCTGGATCAGCAATTGTCACAGACCATGGCCAAAAAAGGTGTGGGCCTGGCGGATGTGCTGGTCAGGCAATTATCGAACAATGCCATGAACCAGGCGCTGGAGTCGGATACCCCCGGCAATACAGGTAGCGCCAGCGGTGCCAGCAGCATACGCGGCTTGAACTCTTACCTGGACAATCTGAAATTTGAGCAGCAGCCAGCCAATGCGCCGAAGACCGCGTTCACCGGCCCTAACCATGTACGAGAATTCCAGGAAAAACTGACAGCGCATGCAGAGCAGGCCAGCCAGGAAACCGGTATTCCCGCCAAGTTCATGCTGGGCCAGGCTGCGCTGGAAAGTGGCTGGGGCCGTCGCGAGATCAAGTCTGCCGATGGCTCTGCCAGTCATAACATATTTGGCATGAAAGCCACCAAGGGCTGGAAGGGTAAAACTGTTGATGCGGTAACAACGGAATATGTGAATGGCGTAGCCCAGCGCAAGGTGGAAAAGTTCAAGGCCTATGATTCCTACGCCGAGGCCTTCAAGGATTATGCCAAATTGATAACCAAGAATCCGCGTTATGAAAATGTCATGGCTAACGCGAAAGATGCAACAAGTTTTGCTTATGGCTTGCAAAAAGCAGGGTATGCCACTGATCCTGAGTATGCTAACAAGCTGACAAAAATCATCAAGCAGTCTCTTTCAACTTAAGTTTCCCCTGTGAAAGTGCATCAGATTAAAGTTTTGGCGAAACGCACCGAAAACATGATTGATGGCACGAGGTGTGCTGGTATCTGTTGGCATAGACATTGTTTGTTCTTCCAGACAGAGATCAGCCACGACAGGCGGCTAACTTAGCAAAAAAGCAGGTTCAATTATGGGTTCAAATATTTTTGGCATCGGGCAATCGGCCTTGTCTGCGGCGCAGTTGGGTATAGCGACGACCGGGCATAATATTGCCAATGCGTCAACTCCAGGTTATAACCGCCAGGTTGTCTTGCAAGCCGCCAATGCACCCCAGAATCTGGGCGGTTCATTTGTCGGACAGGGCGTTTCCGTCACCGACATACAGCGCCAATACAATTCTTTCCTGGCTGGACAGGTGAATTCTTCCCAGTCTGCCAAGAATCAGGCCGATGTGTATTATTCGCAAATCAGTTCGATCAATAACCTGGTTGCTGACCCTACCGCAGGCGTGACACCTGCATTGCAGGACTTCTTCAAGGCATTCCAGAATCTGGCATCCAGCCCGAATGGTACTGCCGGTGCTGCAGCGCGTCAGGCCGCTTTGTCGGCTGGTGAGTCGCTGACGGGACGTTTGAATAGCTTGCAGGGCAGGTTGGACCAGATATCTTCCGATGTGAATGGCCAGATTTCATCCGTGGTTGGTTCCATCAACGGCTATGCAACCGAGCTGGCTAACCTGAACGATGTCATTGAAAAAGCGCAGGGCGTGAGTGGCAACGGTAGTGGCCCGAATGATTTGCTGGATCAGCGTGATCAACTGATTACTAATTTAAGCCAACTGACCAAGGTCAGTGTGGTGCCACAGGGTGCCAAATACAATGTATTTATCGGCAATGGCCAGCCATTGGTATTGGGCAGCATTGTCAATCAATTGTCGGTCAGCCAATCCTTGACTGATCCTAGCCGTTCCGAAGTATCGTATGTGTCAAATGGGACGTCGGTCTTGTTGCCAGAAAACAGTTTTGCTGGCGGCAAGCTTGGCGGCTTGTTTGATTTTCGCGCCAGCACGCTCGATGCTGCCCGCAATTCCTTAGGTCGTATCTCGATAGGTCTGGCGACGGATTTCAATAATCAGCAAAAGCTGGGGCTGGACCTGAACGGGCAAGCCGGTGGTAACTTCTTTACGATAGGCACTCCAATATCGACACCGAGTGCCCTGAATACCTCTACCGCCGCCATCAATGCATCGATTACCGACGCCAGCGCGCTGACGACCAGTGATTACCGCCTGCAGTTTATCGGCGGTAACTACAAAATTACCCGCCTGTCGGATGGTGCAACACAGACTTCGGCTACCTTGCCATTGAAGATGGATGGGGTGAACTTCCAACTGGCACCACCACCTGCGGCAGCAGCACCGAATGCTGGTGATGAATTCCTGATCAGGCCGACAGCGGCCGGCGGTTCCAGCATAGCGATCGCCATCACGGACCCGGCAAAACTGGCAGCTGCGGCGACAGTGACAACGTCTTTCCCGACCACCAATACGGGTACTGGCCAGGTCAGCGTCGGCGTTACCAATTCCCTGGTGGCATCTGGCAGCACTTCTGCGACTGCAACCATCAGCGCGGCTACCACCGATGATTCCTATGTCGGCACGACCCTGGCTGCGCCGGTCACGCTGACTTTTGCTGCGAATACGATTTCCGGCTTCCCGGCGGGGGCGACCGTTTCGGTCAAGGTTGGTGCGGTCACGACCACTTATCCACCGCCGGCCACTGTGCCGTACACCAGTGGCGCGACGATCAGTTTCAGTGGTGTCAGTTTTGCTGTCAGCGATGGTGCCACGCCACCTGCGAATGGCGACACCTTTACCCTGGCGGCCGCTTTGCCGGTGGCGGCGACAAGGTTGACCTACAATTCTGCGGGTAATACCCTGACAGGGTTCCCGGCTACGGCGAATGTGACGGTCACCAATAATGGTAAATCGACGACCTATCCAGCCGGTACAGCAATTCCATATACGACTGGCGCGACCATCAGTTACAACGGCATCAGTTTTTCATTGTCGGGTAATCCGGCAAATGGTGACGTGTTTGATGTTGCTCCCAATACCAATGGTTCAGGCGATAACCGTAATGCCGTTTTACTGAGCAGTCTGCAAACACAAAATACCCTGGCCGGCAAGACCACGACTTTCCAGGGTGCTTATGCCCAGTTTGTCAGCGCGGTGGGTAACAAGGCCAATGAATTAAAAATCACCAGTGATTCGGAAGGCAAGCTGTTGACCCAGGCGGTAACCGCACAACAGTCGGAGTCAGGTGTTAATCTGGATGAAGAAGCGACGAATTTATTGCGCTATCAACAGGCTTACCAGGCGGCAGGCAAATTGATGCAAATTGCAAGTACATTGTTTGACTCCCTGCTTCAATTGGGTGGATAGAGGCTATCATGCGTATCAGTACGAGTACCATTTATGAATCTGGCGGCGCCAGGATCAGCGATCTTCAGGTCGGTTTGAACAAGACCCAGCAACAAATCGCTGCTGGCAGACGCGTATTGACACCGGAAGATGACCCCATTGCATCGGCCCGTGCCCTGGTGATTTCTCAGTCTGATTCGCTGAATACCCAATTCGCGACCAACCGTCAAAGTGCAAAAAACAATCTCAGCGTGTCAGAGAGCGTGTTGTCGAATGTGACTGACACCATGCACAATATCAAGTCACTGATAGTCGAAGCTGGCAACGGTACTTTTTCTGATGCTGAACGCGGTTATGTCGCACAAGAACTGCAAGGTAATCTGGACCAGTTGATGGGCCTGGCCAATTCCACTGACGGTACTGGCAATTACCTGTTTTCCGGTTTCGCGACGACCGTTGCGCCGTACAGCAAAAAACTGGGTGGCGCGACTTACAACGGTGATCAGGGACAACGGTATTTGCAGGTGGATACGTCCCGGCAAATCCCGCTGAGTGGGGCTGGTACGGCAATTTTTGAAAATATACGCACGTCCCCCGGGCAGTTCAATGTACAGTCCAATCCCTCGAATGTCGGCACTGCACTGGCTACTGCTTCGATCAATGTACCCACGTCAGGAAATTTGACCGGCAACAACTACGAAGTTGCATTCGATAATCTTGGCACTTCTTTTACCGTGACCAATAAAACCACGGGTGCCGTGGTTGTCCCACTGACCCCTTACGTCAGCGGTGCAACCATCACTTTTGATGGTATCGATATGCAGGTCACTAATGCCGGTGGTCCGCCTGTGGCGGCACCTGGACCGGGCGACAAGTTCTCGGTACAGCCCGGTAACCAGAATCTGTTTGAGACGCTGACTGACATCATCACTGCACTGAACACGCCAGCCAATACGGTCGCTGCCAAAAAAGACCTGAATGCAGCGCTGACCCAGGGCAACAATAATATCGACAAGTCACTGAATAATGTGCTGACGGCGCGCGCCCAACTGGGTACCAGCCTGAAAGAAATCGATGACCTCGATAGCGAAGGCGATGCCAAGGGTGTGTCCTACAAGCAGGATCTGTCAGCCTTGCTTGATCTTGATTACGCCAAGGCCATTACCGAACTGAACCAGCAGCAAACCACCTTGCAGGCAGCCCAGCAGTCATTCGTCAAGACATCTGGTCTGTCGCTGTTTGACTATATCCGCTGATAGCAAGCCATCTGGGGTAAATTGAAATGAGCAGCTACGGCTGCTCAAATTTTTTCCATATCTTCCGAATCCAGCGCAATCACATGGGTCTGCATGATGCCGTGTTCGTCATGCCATTCGCGGACTACGCAAGGCTGGCCTTCTTCATCCAGGTCGATGACCTTGAAGAACTGGCCTATCATTGATTCGATCAGGATGCGTTCATCTGGCGGGAAACTCTTGATAAATTGCTTGTCCAGGTTGACGACGCGGACGATGTCACCGACGACTACGGGCTGATTCTTGCAATCGACGGCGGTGTGGGGTGCTGACATGGTGGTTCCAGTATAAATTATTGACGGATATTGTACTTCCAATGGCCCGCTTGCCACAGGATAGCCAAGAAAAAAGGGTCTGATCGCACCTGGCATTCAGACCCTGTCTTTTTTCTTGAATCGAAATCAGGAACAGCTTATTGATTTACCGGTTTAGCTGGCTTTCTTTTCGCGGGCGACCCAGTACAGTGCAAATGCGATCAACACGTAAGGGATCAGTGACAGTGCATCGGCATTCGCCCCTTCAAAGAAAGGATTGTTGACCGTTGCCCAGTCACCTATTTTCTTGTCGAAATCTGTCAATATACCTGCGGTAAAGGCAATCACGATACCTGCCAGTGCACCGCCAGCGATGTAGCCGGAAGACAGCAGGACGCCTGAGCTGCGGTCGCCAGCAGCCTGTTTCTCATCTTCGCTCAGGTGCTGATTGTGTTCCAGCTTGCTATTCCGACGATCCACTGCCCAGCGTATCATGCCACCAACGAACAGCGGGGCAGACGAAGACAGTGGCAGATACACGCCGACGGCAAAGGCCAGCGACGGTATGCCTGCCATTTCCAGCACGACGGCAATCATCACGCCAAACAAGACCAGGGTCCATGGCAGTTGACGATCCAGTATGCCCTTGATGATGTAAGACATCAGCACGGCTTTCGGCGCATCATATTTCTTGACTTCAGTACCGTCAGGGCGCTTGTTGTAAGCACCGTTGATACCCGGGTCAACCAGATACACTGCTTTGCCAGCATTGTCGACAAAGTATTTACCGGCTGGGCCACCCACATTGTCATTCTTGTGCCAGACCTTGTAGGTGCCTTTGTCGGTTTCGGCCTGCGGGCCTTGCAGTTGAGCGGTGTCGGTCAGTTTGGAGACATCGGTCACCAGCGCCGGGGCGACCTGGGCTGCCGGTACATACACGGTGCCGGAATCATTCAGTTTCAGCAGGATAGGGCCAAGGATCAGGGCAGAAGAAAGCGCGCCAGCCAGAATCGCATACTGTTGCAGGCGCGGGGTGGAGCCGACAATGTAGCCGGTCTTCAAATCCTGCGAGGTGGTACCGGCATTGCTGGAAGCGATACAGACGATAGCGCCGACAGACAGGGCAGTGACATAGTATTGACCACCAGTCCAGCCCATGATGAGGAAAATCAGGCAAGTGAACAGCAGGGTCGCCACCGTCATGCCAGAGATGGGGTTGGAAGAAGAGCCGATTTCACCTGTCAGACGGGAAGACACGGTCGCAAACAGGAAGCCGAATACCAGGATCAGCAAGGCACCCAGGAAGTTCATGTGCAGCGGCGTGGCAAACGTGATGATGGCGATGATCGCCAACGCACCGATGACCACCCATTTCATCGGTATATCCTGGTCGGTACGAACTGGTGCAGTGACGGCAGCCGCACCCTTGCCCAGGCCAGACAAGCCAGCCGACAGGCTGCGCCAGATGGTCGGCATGGCACGCACCAGGCTGATCAAACCACCGGCAGCAACTGCCCCGGCGCCTATGTACAGAATGTAGGCACCGCGGACATCATGCGCGCTCATCTGGCTGATGAGCTTGTTGCCGGGGGCCAGGGGCACACTCAATGCATCACCAAAAAACTTGATCATGGGGATCAGCAGCAGGTAAGACATGACGCCACCTGCAGCCATGACGGCAGCAATGCGCGGGCCGATGATGTAACCAACACCCAGCAATTCTGGCGATACTTCCGCACCCAGCGAGCCGCCTTTCAGTGGCGCACCAAACACGACTTCGGGCGTATCTTTCCAGCCTTTCAATGCGACGTTGGCGATTTTGTAGAGCAGGCCGATACCAAAGCCGCCAAAGATAATGGCAGCGCGTTTGCTGGCATCATCCAGCGCATTCGGGTTATTTTTTTCACCGGCTGCTTCGCGCGATGAATCCGTTGCGGCTGCCTTTAATACCTCGGCGCAGGCCGTGCCTTCCGGGTATTTCAGCTCATCGTGTTTTTCCACGATCATGGTTCTGCGCATGGGGATCATCAGCAAAATACCCAGCAGGCCACCAAGGCAGCCAACCAGCATCACACGCGAGATTTCCAGATCAAAACCCAGAATCAGAATCGCTGGCATGGTCACACCCAGACCAAAGGCCAGGGATTCACCCGCCGAACCGGCAGTCTGGGTAATACTGTTTTCCAGGATGGTGGCGTCTTTGGCACCCAGTTTATTGCTGAGCCGGAACAGGGTAATGGCGATCACCGCGACCGGGATCGAGGCGCTGACAGTCAGGCCAACTTTAAGAACCAGATAAAGTGAAGACGCACCGAAGATCATCCCCAGCACCACGCCCATGATAAGGGCGCGTGCGGTCAATTCGGGCAATTCGGCCGAATCGGGGATGTAGGGTTTAAACCCGGGCTTGGAACTGGCGGCTGACATTTCTTTTGGCATTGGTGTACCTGTATTGTTGTCAAATTGAGGTAGAAAAAGGCGGATATTTTTTCAGCCTGGCGAATTACCGGCCCATCCCGTCTCCTGACTGCCGGAAAAGGCCGATGAAAAAACATAAATAATCGCGCATTATCTCGCTTTTTTCCGTCAATTTGCAATGCCGTGATCACACTTGCTGCATCTCTTCCTGTTTACTGAGTGTTGGCAGGGCAGTAATGCCCCGGATTATCGGGTTTCTACCGGCAATATACGCCAGCAACAGGGCGCTGGCACCGGCAAAACCCAGCGAATAACGCAGGCCCAGGTGTTCGCCCATCCAGCCACCGATCAGCGCGCCGGGGCCGGCCGGTATCAGGATCAGCCAGCGCATGGTGCTGGTCATGCGTCCCAGCATGGCTTCGGGCGTCACTGCCTGGCGCAATGCCAGGAAGTTAATAAAAATCAGTACACCACCGATGGAAAAGCACATCAGCATGAAGCTAAAGGCAGCGATACCCCAATTATTGGCCGGTGCCAGCGCCAGCAAGCTCCAGCCCACCCCGCAGACGGCTACCCCCAGCACCATGCAGGGGCCAGAGCCAAGACGGCGGCTGATGCGATAGCCATACACACTGGCAATAATGGTACCTATACCCATGCCCATGTAACTCAGGCCGATGGCCTGTTCGGACAGGCCCAGTTCACGCGTGGCAAATAAAATCTGCACCACCAGGGCAGCGTTATAACAAAGTTGCCAGCCGCCGACCGTCATTGCCAGTGCGATCAGCAAGGGCTTATTGGTGACAAAGGACAGCCCAGCCTTCAGGTCGCGCCAGAAATGCGCGTCTTCCCGTGGCTGACGTACTTCATTGATATGGATGCCGCGCAAGATGACGGCAGATGTCAGCAACAGCAGGGCATCTGCCAGCAAGGCCAGCGGTGCACCCATTAATTTAATCAGGGCCCCGGCGGTGGCCGGGCCGGCGACTTCAGCCCCGGATGTGGCCAGGGCATTTTTGGCATGGGCTTCAACCAGCCGGTCACGCGGTACGATTTGCGTCAGCACGATTTGTGAGGCTGAGCCGGCGGTAGTGTTGACCATGCCTATCATGAAGCCAACCACATACAGCCAGCTCATGCTCAGATAACCCAGCCACCATGCCAGCGGCACACTGGCAACCGCCAGCGATATCGTGATTTCACCAACGATATATACCGGCAGCTTGCGCACCCGGTCCAGCAGCACGCCGGATGGCAGGGACAGCAAGACAAAGGGCAGCACTTCCATAAAGGTCAGTACACCCATTTGCGAAGGACTGGCGTGCAATAGTATCGCCGCTGTGAGTGGCAATGCCAGCATGGTGACCTGGGCACCGAAGGAACTGATTAGTATCGATGTCCACAAACGGCGATAGATCAGATCGCGTAATAAATCCCGTGTCGGGAGCGAAAACAAGTCAAAGATTTTATTTATCATAGTTAACAAACACAATGTGCTGCCTGCGCGCTGCCTGTTCATTGCTGCATGCATGATGATGGATACATCGCGCATAGGATGGACAGACGGTGGCGACGATGTCAGCCAAGAAGTGCCAAATGCTGTTGGATGACAAAATGAGTGTAAAGACTGGGCCAGATCGGCCAGCGTTTACAATACGGTCATCAGGATAAGTCAGGAGACTGGAGCAAGATAGAGCAGCTCCGGGGCCGCTTTCGCATGTTTTTATTGACGCGACCTGTAAATAGATTGTATTGATATTGATTAGTTCCCGCCAGTGAAAAAAATGATGTTTGAAAAACCAGTAGTGATGATTGACTTTGAAACTTCCGGCATGACGCCAGAGCAGGGCGGACGTGTGACAGAAGTGGCCGCCTTGCGTATAGAAGGTGGTGAAATCGTGGATCGCTATGTATCCCTGATCAATTGCCGTGTGCGCATACCGTACTTCATTACCGAATTGACAGGTATTACCCAATCCATGGTGGACCATGCGCCACCAGTATCGGAAGTCATGCCCGAACTGCTGGAATTTATCGGTAGCGATGTGCTGGCAGCCCATAATGCCAGTTTTGACGAGAAATTTTTGCTGGCAGAAAGTGATCGCCTGGGCTTGTGGCCATCTTACGATGGCGTCATCTGTTCGGTGAAACTGTCGCGTCGCGTATTTCCGGGGTTGGGCAGTTATTCCCTGGGGCCGCTGGCGTCGTCGCTGGGCATACGCTTTAAAGGTTCGGCCCACAGGGCGGAAGCAGATGCTGAAGTGGCCTCCAAACTCATGCTGCGGATTGCCACTGAACTCGGTGAACGCTATGGCTTTAATGGCATAGACCCACGCCTGCTGCAAGATGTGAACAAACTGACGGCAGCCAAGGTACCTGCCTTTCTGAAGCAGCAAAGTGCCGGACCATTGGCTGAGGTGGTACCCGCAAAGACGGGCAAAAATGTCGCTGCCAACAGGGCAAAGGTACAGCGCTACCGCCACTACAAGGGTGGTATTTACGAACTGGTATGCGAAGCGACGCAGGAATCTGATTTGAGCCCGGTGATCGTCTATCGTTCACATGACGGCAGCATCTGGACCCGGCCCAAGGCAGTGTTCTTTGAAACGCTGGAAATCAATGGGGTGAAAGTGCAGCGCTTCACGCCCATTGCAGAATAATTCATCTCAGCTTGCCCTGATTTGCCTTGATTTGCCACGATAGGGGCAGGGCAGAATGTGGTTCAGGCTTTTGCTTTCTTCCCTGGGCCATCGGTAATCAGCTTGCGCAATACCGGGATCAGGGCGACCAGCACGATGCCGACACCGACGCTGCCCCAGCCCAGAACCGAAAAGATGTAGTGGTAGGTAGGATTGGTCAGGGAAGGCAGGCCTTCGGTCGCTTCCGGTATCAGACCGGAAAATTTGCTGGACAGGATGGAGGCTGTTCCGGTCACCAACATCCAGGACCCCATCATCACACCCTGATACTGGCGCGGGGCCAGTTTGCCTATCATGGCATAACCTATGGGTGAGATCAGCAATTCGGCCACGCTTTGCAGCAGATAACTGATGAAGATCCATTTGAAGGCGACCAGGCCATTGGCGGCTGCCGTTTGTATACCCAGCGGCAGCACCAGAAAAGCGATACCTATCAATATCAGGGCGGCAGAAAACTGGCGCGGGACATCAATATTCCAGCCGCGTGCGCGCAGCTTGTCAAACAGCATGGCCATCAGCGGACCGCCAAACATGATGACGAAGCTGTTGATATTTTGTATCCACTGCGGTGCAACTTCATAGCCCCAGACCATGCGGTCTACATTGTTGACGGCGAACAGCTGCAAGCCCATCGGGGCCATCTGATACAAAGTCCAGAATACCAGTGAACCCAGGGTCAGCATGAGATAGGCGGACATATTCTTGCGTTCGCGCTCATCTTTATGAACGACGGTCAGGGCAGTCAGGATCAGGCCGATGATGACGCTGATTATCATCACAAGATCGCCGGTGCCTTCTGCCCTGTGCAACATGAATTCGACCAGCGGGACCAGGCCCGCCATGACCAGCAGGCCCACCAGGAAGCGCCAGCGGAATTGGCGCGGTGTTGCATCCAGCAGCGTTGTGTTCAGATCAGAAAGGACGCGCCAGTTGAGGGCTGCCAGCACGATCGCCATGAAATTGCCTATGGTGGCAAAAATGAACAGGCTGTAATAATCTTCCAGCAACTGGTAATAGCCGGCTGCAGTGAAGCCGATGAAAAAACCCAGATTCATCCCGGCATAATTCCACAGGAAGGCACTTTCGCGGCGATTGTCTTCCGGTTTGAAGCGCTGGGTCAGCATCAGGTTCAGGCAGGTGACATTCAAGCCACTGCCAGTCAGGAAGAAAGCCAGGCCCCAGTACAGCATGCCGGATGTACCGATGGAAATGGTGGCACAACCGATGACTTGCAACACCATGCCACCGACAAACAGGTTGCGGTTACTGATGAACCGGCCCGCCAGATAGCCGCCAAACAGATGCAGGCCATAATTGAATGCGCCAAACACGCCCATGATGGCAGTTGCATCCTTGGTAGTGAAGTTCAGCTTCTTGGTGGCATATAACACCAGGGTGGAATACAAGACGGCGAAACCCAGTGTGGCGAAAATCTGTATGAAAAACAGGGCACCAGCACCTTCCGGTATGGCTGCTATTTTTTGTTTAATTGTTGACAAGTGGCCTCCAGTACATAGGTTTGGCAGGCATTGTAATGCAAAGAATCTCGTCTAAGTCCTCTAAATGTCATACAGATGTCATACCGGTGTAATGGAGATCTCCGGCGCTGCATGTAAGACAATATTCTGGTATGTTGACACTTTTGTGCATGGGCACGGCAAGCAGCTCCTTAATTTTGAATGTAAAGCAATGGATAGTATTGACCTCGAAGTATTGAAAACCTGTGATGCCTGGATACGTGCCGGCATGGCCTGTGAACTGGTGACTGTCGTCAAAACCTGGGGTTCCAGCCCCAGACCCGAAGGCGCGACGCTGGCGATAGGCAGCAATGGGCAGGTGGTTGGTTCGGTATCGGGTGGCTGCATAGAAGATGACCTGATAGAACGCGTGCAGCGCGAAGGTATTGTGCGGGAACTGCCGGAACTGGTCACCTATGGCATCACCGCTGACGAAGCCCATCGTTTTGGTCTGCCCTGCGGCGGTACCATACAGTTGTGCATAGAGCCACTTTCTGCCCGCAGCCGTATCAGCGAATTGTTGCAAAGGCTGGAACAGCATGAACTGCTGTCCCGGCAACTGGATCTGCGCACCGGCGAAGTCAGGCTGGATACGGCTACGCCCGCGCAGCAGTTGGTGGCAAGCGATGACATGCTGTTGACCGTGCATGGCCCGCGCTGGCGGCTGCTGATCATTGGTGCCGGGCAGTTGTCGCGCTTCCTGTCCAGTATTGCGCTGGGTATGGATTATCAGGTGATCGTTTGCGATCCGCGTGAAGAATATACCAATGGCTGGCAGGTGGATGGCGTCAAACTGGTCCACGCCATGCCGGATGACCTGATACTGGACATGCAACTCGACAGCCGCAGCGCGGTCGTGGCCCTGACGCATGATCCCAAGCTGGATGACCTGGCCCTGATGGAAGCCCTGAAATCCGAGGCGTTCTATGTTGGTGCCATTGGTTCCCGCGTCAACAACGCCAAGCGCCGGGAAAGACTGAAGGAATTTGATCTGACCGATGCCGACCTGGCCAAATTGCATGGACCCATAGGTTTGTATATAGGTAGTAAGACGCCGGCTGAAATCGCCATTTCCATCCTGGCTGAATTGACGGCAGTGAAAAACAATGTGCTGTTGCCGGCAGAAGTCAATGTTGCCCATGCCAAGGCGGCCATGGCATGAGGAAGTATGCTTTCCGTCTGGTGAATGTGTTTGCTGAAAGCCAGTTTGGCGGTAATCCCCTGTGTGTGTTTGAGCAGGCAGACGGCTTGACGGATGCCGAAATGCTGGCGCTGGCAAAACAATTCAATTTGTCGGAAACCAGTTTCATCCTGCCGCCAGAGCAGGCCGGTGCCAGCGCCAGGATGCGTATTTTCACGCCGGACATGGAAATGGCCTTTGCCGGTCATCCCAGCCTGGGTACGGCCCACGTCGTCCAGCAGTTGCAAGGCGATACGCAGTTTGCCCTGGAATGCAAGGCGGGCCTGATTCCGATGATGCTGGATCAGCAGGGCATCTGGATCCTGGTGGCACCGCATCGTGGTGAAGTACAGCGTGGTCAGGTACTGACCCGGCCTTGTGAACTGTCACCCGCGCAGGTGGCAGGCATGCTGGGTTTGCAGGAATCTGATTTACTGTCCGACCCGGTATGGGTGAATACCGGCAGCGAACAATTGCTGGTGCCGCTGAAGTCTGCCACTGCCGTGGCCAAAGTACAGCCGGACAGTGCGCAATTGGCAATATGGCCAGCCAACCGGGTAGGTCGCAGGATGGCCTATGTGTTTGCCTTTGATGCAGCAACAGCGCCAAATGCAGGGCACAGACCGGTCACTGCGCGTTACGTCTTTGCCAGGCAGGATGGTGGCTTTAGCGAAGACCCTGGCACCGGTTCCGCTTGTGCCAACCTGGGTGGCTGGTGGATGGCGCAGGGGCGGGATGTGCCGGTCAGCATGGTGATTGCCCAGGGTGTACAGATGGGGCGGCCTTGCCGCTTATATCTTGAGGTGACAAAAGATCAAGCGATACGGGTAGGCGGCAGAGTCAGGGAAATCGCCCAGGGGCAGGTACAAATCGAATAAACCAGCACCAGGCCCGCAGGTATCGGCAAGAAATCCGCTATAAATCAATATAAGCACGGGAAGAGCAGGCGTAAATCCTTTAAAATAGCGACTTCATTCATTTGCACTGAAAAATCCGTGGTACGACGCAAAATGCTTCTGTGCTTGCGTTGGTGGCCCGGTTCAGGATATTCCCCCTATGAGCATGTCTACTACCCAGGAAATCGTTGCCGAATTGCGCGCTGGCCGCATGGTGATACTGGTTGATGAAGAAGATCGTGAAAACGAAGGCGACCTGATTATGGCTGCCGAATTTGTTACCCCAGAAGCCATCAACTTCATGGCCAGGTTTGGCCGTGGCCTGATTTGCCTGACTTTGACAGAAGAACGTTGCGAGCAATTGAACCTGGCCATGATGACCAGCCGCAATGGCACGTCGTTTGGTACCAATTTCACCGTGTCCATCGAAGCGGCAGAGGGTGTCACCACTGGTATCTCGGCAGCAGACCGCGCCCGTACCGTGCAAGTTGCCGTTGATAAAAAATCTACTGCGGCCGATATTGTCCAGCCTGGTCATATTTTCCCGCTGAAGGCGCAAAGAGGTGGTGTCCTCATGCGTGCCGGGCATACCGAGGCTGGCTGTGATCTGGCAGAACTGGCTGGCCTGACACCGGCATCCGTGATTTGCGAAATCATGAAGGATGACGGCACCATGGCCCGTCTGCCTGACCTGATAGAATTCGCCCGTGAACATGCGATGAAAATCGGCACCATTGCCGATCTTATCCATTATCGCAGCCAGACAGAAAGCATTGTTGACCGTGTTGCCGAACGTGAAATGCATACCGTGCATGGCACTTTCAAGGCCTTGGTCTACCGTGACAAGCCTAGCGGCTCGGCCCATCTGGCCCTGGTGCATGGCGATATCACCCATGAAAAAGCAGCCCTGGTGCGTGTGCACCAGCCAGTATCCATACTCGATTTGCTGGAAAGCCAGGCCACCACGCATTCCTGGAATGTGGCAGCAGCCATGGCCGCCATCAAGAAATCGGATTCCGGCGTGATCGTCCTGCTCAATTGCGAAGAAACTGCAGAACAGATGTTTGACCAGTTCAAGGCGCTCGATACGCCAGAAGCCAAACCGGTAAGTCGTGCGGCCCGCATGGATTTGCGCAATTACGGTATCGGTGCACAGATTTTGAAGGATGTGGGTGTCGGCAAGATGAAATTGCTGGCCAATCCACGAAAAATGCCATCCATGACAGGATTTAATCTGGAAGTTGTTGGTTATTTGGACAAGCCTTGCTCTGACAAACAGTGATGGGAGCGAAAGACCGGCGGCTGAGCTGCCGGCCTGATATGCTGTCCTCATCCCCATATCAATTCAATTCAATTATCAAGCGCAGCAGCGCAAGAAAGAACATCATGACAGTAGGACATTACGAAGCAAATCTGGATGGTGCAGGTGTACGCGTCGGTATCGTACAGGCGCGCTTCAATGAAAACGTCGGCAAGGGTTTGCTGGATGCCTGCCTGGCTGAACTGTCATTGCTGGGCGTGTTAAATGAAGACATCCTGCATGTGACCGTACCAGGCGCACTGGAAGTGCCGCTGGCCCTGCAAAAACTGGCAGAAACCAACCAGTTTGACGCCCTGATCGCCCTGGGTGCCGTCATCCGCGGTGAAACTTATCACTTTGAACTGGTATCGAATGAATCCGGCGCTGGCATTACCCGCGTTGGCCTGGATGCCGGTATCCCGATTGCGAATGCCATCCTGACCACCGAAAACGATGAGCAGGCAGAAGTTCGCATGCAAGAAAAAGGTCGTGACGCCGCCCGCGTTGCCGTAGAAATGGCCAACCTTACCCTGGCACTGGAAGAACTGGCAGAAGCCACGGAAGACGTGCACTATGATGCCTGATCGTTCTTGCAACGATCACCCCAGCTTTAAAAAATGTAAGAGAAGATATGAATACTAAATCCCCACATGCCAATCCAAGCAAGACCCGCTCGCCACGTCATCGTGCGCGCGAATTTGCCTTGCAAGGCCTGTATCAATGGTTGTTGAACAATGAAGACTCGGGTTCAATTGAAGCCCATATCCGTGAAGCCCACGGGTTTGACAAGGCTGACAGAGAGCATTTTGATTCCCTGCTGCATGGCGCGATCAAACAATCCATCGCCCTGCGTGAAGAAATCGCGCCCCTGATCGACCGCAGTATTGCCGAACTGTCACCGATTGAACATGCGGCCTTGCTGATTGGTACTTATGAGTTGAAGAACCACATTGAAATCCCTTATCGCGTCGTCATCAATGAAGCGGTAGAACTGACCAAATCATTTGGTGGCCTGGATGGTCATAAATATGTGAACGGCGTGCTGGACAAGGTTGCTGCCAAATTGCGTGCTACCGAGGTGGCTGCCGGCAAATAGCGCGAAAGTACTATTGTATAGAGTGAATGCCGTCTTATTTTTTGAAAATAAGACGGTTTTTTTATAACAGGGCTTACGCAAAACTACCCCAGCTGTGTTGCAGCTCCTAGCCGTACTAAAGTACTGTCTTCGTCGCTGACGCCTTGCTGGGACAATTTTGCGTAAGCCCTATATAACTATGCTTCAACAAGTTTTTTAGCCCGTTTTTTCAGGATACTGCATGCACAATCATCTTGCCTCCAGGCTCGACAATATTGCCCCTTTCCACGTGATGGAACTCATGAAAATGGCAGCGGCGCTGGAAGCCGGGGGACGCCATCTCATCCATATGGGAATAGGCGAGCCAGACTTTACCGCACCGCAGCCGGTCATTGATGCAGCCACCAAAGCCATGGCAGATGGTCGCCTGCAATATACTTCGGCCCTGGGTTTACCAGCCCTGCGCCAGGCAATTGCCGATGATTACCTGCGCACCTATGGCATTGAAGTGCCGACCGGCCGCATTATTGTGACTGCCGGTGCTTCTGCCGCCTTGTTACTGGCTTGTGCTGCCCTGGTAGAGCCGGGCAGGGAAGTGCTGATGCCTGACCCCTGCTATCCGTGTAACCGCCATTTCGTGGCAGCCTTTGAAGGCAAGGCCAAATTAATCGCCAGCGGGGCAGAACATCGCTTCCAGTTGACGGAAGCCATCGTACGTCAGCATTGGGATGCGCAAAGCAGCGGTGTCTTGCTGGCATCGCCATCCAATCCTACCGGCACCTCAATCGCACATGCCGAGTTGAAGAAAATCGTGGCGGCCGTCAAGCAACTGGGCGGCTTTACCATCGTCGATGAAATCTACCAGCGCCTGTCCTATGACGAAGCACCGTTTTCTGCCCTGTCGCTAGATGATGATGTGGTGGTCATCAACAGCTTCAGCAAGTATTTCAACATGACAGGCTGGCGTCTGGGTTGGCTGGTGGTGCCGGAAAGAATTGTGCCGCAGCTGGAAAAACTCGCGCAGAACCTGTTCATCTGCCCCTCATCGGTTGCCCAATATGCGGCACTGGCCTGTTTTGAAGCAGCCACCATCGCGGTATATGAAGAACGCAAGGCAGAATTCAAGCGCAGGCGTGACTATATCGTGCCTGCCTTGCGTGAACTGGGTTTTGGCATACCAGTTACCCCGGATGGTGCATTTTATGTCTATGCAGATTGCTCGGCTTTTTCTGACGATGCAGACGCGTTTGCGCGGCAGGTGTTGAATGAGGCCGGGGTGGTGATCGTGCCCGGCCTGGATTTTGGTCCGGCAACTGCACATACCCATGTCAGGATTTCGTATGCCAATTCTCTGGAAAACCTGGAGGAGGCAGTCCGGCGTCTGAAGAAGTTCCTGGTCAAAAAGTAGCGCGGGGAGGATAGCACAAATAAAAATGCCGCCAGTATTTTCCTACTGACGGCATTCTTATACTTGAAGAGAGGTGCTGCACTATATCCTGACAGGATTACAGCGTGGCGATCTGGTCTTTTTTCGCTTCCACCGGTGCTTTGACTTCGGCTGCTTCCGGTTTGGCTGCTGCTTCCACCGGACGGGCTACCGGAGCCGGTGGGCTGAAGAAGGTAGGCACGTTCTTGCCAGCAGAAACGTCTTTCAGGCGTTTGTACTCATTCAAGACGCGAGAACCGTAGCCAGAGTCATTTTCTGCATCGGCTGCGCCGACATACATCTTCAGGCCTGCTTCGACAGAACCTCCACGGGTGACATAGTCTTTCAGGATCAGGGCGCCTACCTTGATGTTGGCGACCGGGTTCAGGGCAGCTTTGACGCCACCCATTTCCTGGAACTTGTCATGGTGAACCTTGGACATGACCTGCATCAGGCCTTGTGCACCAACCGGGCTTTCCGCAAACGGATTCAGGCCGGATTCTATCGCCATAACAGACAGAATCAGCAAAGGATCAAGCTTGATTTCCTTGGCCGTCAGATAAGCGGCAGATACCAGCATATTGGTGGCATCGTTGGCAATGTGATAGCGTTTTGCCAGCCAGTTGGTGACCCATTGTTGTTGACGTTGGTTACCCAGCATTTTGGAGTCTTCTTCAGACAAACCGGCCTGCTTATACGGGTTGCTGCCTGCCTGGCCCGGTGCATGCATCAAGGCTGCAAGATTGGGGGCAGGTACTGGTGTTGCTGTCTCTTCCTCTTCTGCTTCGGCATAGGGGGACAGGTCTTTGAATTTGTCAGTCAGTTCCGGTTTGATAAACATCATCGCCAATGCTGACATGGCAATAACGCCAGACATCATGAACAATTGACGAACGATAGTCATAAAACCATTTGTAGTGTCACGTGCTACCAGGGACAGCGTCTGGCGCTTGTCGGTGGAAGCGATACTGCTTCTTTGTACTGCTAAAATAAAACGTTGAAACATGTTACCTCCTGAATCTCCGCGATGAGTCATTCAACTTACTTAAAAGCCAAACGTAAAAAGCTACTTCCGCGAATCAGAAACATCGTCCTCGTCACAGTGTGTGATCGCAAGACGCCGGAGCTGTTTGTCAAACCAGGTCAGTCGGACCTGTTCATGGTGTGTCCAGTGACAAACAACTATTTTCGGGATAAGGCAGACGCCTTTTGAAAACAATCCTTACAATGTTATGTGGGGCCCGATCCCCTTGAATGATGTTACCGTTTGGCGAAACTTTCTTCGTATCGAAAGTGGCGGAAGTCATTAACCTCTTCATCAAGTTGGGCGAATTGTAGGGGCGGTTTTATATCAAGTCAACACTATCAAAACGAATTTTAATTACTTTTATGTCTGATGAAACGTGCTGCATCGCAGCAAAGTTCAATAAAATCAAGCACTTGCCTGAAAATGCTAGTGTTCCTAGTGTAAAGATACAAAAAAGCGAAAAATCATGAAATATTCTGATTTGAGAGATTTTATTTCTCAATTGCAAGAAAAAAACGAACTTAAGCGGGTCGACCTGCCAGTTTCACCTTATCTGGAGATGACAGAAATTTGCGACCGCACTTTGCGGGCCGAAGGTCCTGCTCTTTTATTCAGCAAACCTACAGGTCATACCATACCAGTGCTGGGCAATCTGTTCGGTACCACACGCCGTGTCGCGCTTGGCATGGGGGCAGAAAGCCTGAGTGAATTGCGTCAGATAGGGCATGTACTGTCTGCCCTGAAAGAACCAGAACCACCCAAAGGGTTCAAGGAAATACTGGGCCTGGGTTCACTGGTCAAGGCCGTCTGGGATATGTCACCCAAAGAATTACGCGGTGCCAAATGCCAGGAAATCGTCTGGGAAGGCAATGATGTTGATCTTGCGCGTTTACCGATACAGCATTGCTGGCCCGGTGATATCGCGCCCTTGATTACCTGGGGGCTGGTGATTACCAAAGGTCCGAACAAGAAACGGCAAAACCTGGGTATATATAGACAACAGGTCCTGGGACGCAATAAAGTCATCATGCGCTGGCTTGCCCATCGTGGCGGCGCACTGGATTTTCGTGAGCATGGCATCGTCAATAAAGGCCAGCCTTATCCCATCGCGGTTGCCCTGGGGGCCGACCCGGCTACTATATTAGGTGCAGTGACGCCAGTGCCCGACAGTTTGTCTGAATACCAGTTCGCCGGCCTCTTGCGTGGCAGCCGTACCGAGCTGGTCAAAGCCATAGGTAGCGAATTGCGCGTGCCGGCATCGGCAGAAATTGTGCTGGAAGGGCATATCTATCCAGATGCCAATCATCCCAGCGGTTATGAACATGCGCTGGAAGGCCCGTATGGCGACCATACCGGCTATTACAATGAGCAAGACTGGTTCCCTGTGTTTACTATAGACCGCATTACCATGCGGCGTGATCCCATTTATCACTCTACCTATACAGGTAAGCCGCCAGATGAACCAGCGGTGCTGGGTGTGGCGCTGAATGAAGTCTTCATCCCTTTGCTGCAAAAGCAGTTCAGCGAAATTACAGATTTCTATTTGCCGCCGGAAGGCTGTAGTTATCGCATGGCCGTGGTGCAGATGAAAAAAGCCTATGCCGGCCATGCCAAGCGGGTCATGTTTGGTGTCTGGAGCTTTTTGCGCCAGTTCATGTATACCAAGTTCATCGTGGTGGTGGATGAAGATGTCAATATCCGTGACTGGAAAGAAGTCATCTGGGCGATTACCACCCGCGTCGACCCCTTGCGTGATACCACCCTGGTAGATAATACGCCCATCGATTATCTTGATTTTGCCTCTCCGGTCAGTGGCCTGGGCAGCAAGATGGGCATAGATGCGACCAATAAATGGCCGGGTGAAACCAGCCGCGAATGGGGTAGCACCATACAGATGACGCCAGAAGTGAAGGCGAAGGTAGATCAGATCTGGCAAGAGCTGGGTTTGTGATTGACCTGCTTTAAACCTGTTTTAGCTATCGGCTTTTTTTATCCTCTCTACCTCCCCCTATATATATGAGTGGTTTAATGATCTGGGATTATCCGCAGCCGTTCACGCGGCCTGTTACACCGCAAGGCAGTGATATCGATGGGCTGAACCACACCAACAATGCCGTGTATGTGCGCTGGTGTGAAGAAGTCGCGTGGGGGCATTCAGAAGCCCTGGGCCTGAACCTGGCTGATTACCACAGGCTGGACAGGGCCATGGCGATACGGCGTGGCGAATATGATTATGTATTGCCAAGCTTGCTGGGTGAATCAATGACGCTGGCCACCTGGCTGTTTGCCAGTGATGGCAAACTCACCATGGACCGGCGTTTTCAACTGATACGCGATAGTGACGGTGCCACCGTACTTCGGGGTCGCTGGGACCTGGTCTGCATAGAATTGAGCAGTGGCCGCGCACGCCGCATGCCGACGGAGTTTTGCGATATCTATTTGCCGGCTGTGGTTCCAGCTCTGGTTCCAGCTGTGGTCCCAACTATTTCTGTGTGATGCTGTTTGCCGAGGCTTAAGAACGCTTGCTTAATGTATACGCGACCTCGGTCGCACTCTTCATTTCGCCCCGCTTCCAACCCTGGGCCGCATAAAAGCGGTCGGCACGGGTGTCGGGGGAGGTACCCAGTTTGACTTCCTGGTTGCCCAGCCCGAACAGATAATCGACTGCCAGCTTCAACAAGACCTTGCCCATGCCTTTGCCCTCATGCCCGGGCGCGACAAACAAGGCCCAGATGCTGCTATCTTCATGGGCGGCGTATGAAAAGCCCTGGATTTCACCATCCAGTTCTGCCACCCAGCCACGACCAAGGGTATCCAGATAATCCAGGCACATCTGGCGCGTGATGATGTTGGGGTTGGACAGGGTATTTTCTTTTACTTCCAGACGTATGCGCATGATGGTGCTGACATCGTCAGCAGTAGCCGGTCGAAAATGCAGGGCGGAAGAATTGGTCATAAGCTTTTTATCAGGTTACTGGTGGGTGTTCGTCTGGCCTGCAAGGCAGATGCCAGTGTGGGGCCGTATTGTAGCGTCATTAATGTAGTGTCAAGCCAGATAAAAGCAATCGGCTGTGTTTTGCTGGCCCTGTGTTGCCATACCTCCATGCCGGCATGCATTATTCAAGTACAATCAAGGCATCAAACTTAAACCTTTTATCCGAATTTTCGCATCCATCATGAAGCGACCTCGTTTTTTACCCGACAACATGACCTTGTTGTTGTTCAGTGTTGTGGCTTTGGCCAGTCTTTTTCCTGCCAGAGGGCTCGTCGCAACAGGTTTTGATCATCTGGCGACGGGCATGATTGCCTTGCTGTTTTTTATGCACGGTGCCAAATTATCACGCCAGGCTGTGCTGGCCGGCCTTACCCACTGGCGCCTGCATGTGCTGGTCATGATATTCACCTTTGCTGTTTTCCCCTTGATGGGCTTGAGCCTGAAACCGTTGCTGTTACCCTTGCTGACACCTGAGCTATATGTCGGCATTCTGTTTTTGTGCGTCCTGCCTTCTACCGTGCAGTCATCCATCGCATTTACCTCGGTGGCACGCGGCAATGTGCCGGCAGCGGTGTGCAGTGCGTCGGCCAGCAATATGCTGGGCATCTTCATTACCCCTTTGCTGGTCAGCCTGGTGGTGGTGGCGCATGGCGAAAGTCATTCCTCCATTGATGCCATGCTGAAAATTGTTTATCAGTTATTGCTGCCATTCGTTGCCGGCCAACTGATGCGCCCGCTGTTGCAGGCCTGGCTGGAAAAATATGCAGGCATATTGAAAATGGTGGACCAAAGTTCAATCTTGCTGGTGGTGTATGTCGCCTTCAGCGAGGCGGTGGTACAGGGCTTGTGGCAACAATTGCCGCCGCTGATGCTATTGAGCCTGCTGGCCGTCAGCGGACTGATGCTGGCTATCATCATGGGGCTGACCATGTTTATCAGTCGCCGTTTCGGCTTCAGCAAGGAAGATGAGATCACCATCGTGTTTTGCGGCTCCAAGAAAAGCCTTGCCAGCGGTGTGCCCATGGCCAAAGTTTTATTTGCCAGCCATGCCGTAGGTATGGTCTTATTACCATTGATGCTGTTCCATCAATTACAGTTGATGGTATGTGCCGTGATGGCGCAACGTTACGCAAAAAGATAAGGAGCCAAAAATGCCACGTTTTGCTGCCAATCTCAGCATGATGTATACCGAATTAGCTTTTACCGAGCGCTTTGCTGCTGCAGCGAAAGATGGTTTCAAGGCAGTGGAATACCTGTTTCCCTATGACTATCCGGTGCAGGACTTGCAAAAGCTATTGCAGGACAACGGTTTGACACAGGTATTGTTCAATACCCCGCCGGGTAACTGGGCAGCGGGTGAACGTGGCATGGCGTCGATACCCGGACGTGAAGAAGAGTTCAAGCTGGGTTTTGATCAGGCGCTGGATTATGCCCGCGCCCTGGGTAACCGTACTCTGCATGTGATGGCCGGGCTGATACAGCCAGAGCAAGACAGGGCAAAGCACCGCGCCGTGTATCTGCGCAATTTGGCCTATGCGGCCTTGCTGGCTGACAGGGATGGCATCACCATCGTGATTGAACCCATTAATACCCGTGATATACCGGGCTATTTTTTAAACCGCCAAGACGAAGCGCAGGAAATTTGCCAGGAAGCCGGGGTAGAAAACTTGCGTGTGCAGTTTGATATTTACCATTGCCAGATTGTCGAAGGCGATGTCGCCACCAAGCTGCGCCGGGATATGTCACTCCAGCATGCCGGTATTGGCCATGTGCAGATTGCCGGTGTGCCAGACCGGCAAGAGCCGGATCAGGGGGAAGTCAATTACCCCTACCTGTTTGGCCTGCTGGATGAGTTGGGCTATGAAGGCTGGATAGGTTGCGAATACCGCCCACGTGCAGGTACGTCGGAAGGTTTGTCCTGGTTAAAGCCCTGGCTGAAGTGATGGTGGTGACGGTGATGCTGCTGGTGATGGATTCAGCCAAAGCAAAAAAGCAGTCATCATGACTGCTTTTCTGTTGTGCGGCTAATGTGCGACCAATCAGGCAGCGTGCTTATTCTTCGCTGACCTGCAAGATCAGTTTGCCGAAATTTTTACCTTCAAACAGCATCATCAGCGTATCTGGGAAGGTTTCTATACCCTTGACAATGTCTTCACGTGTCTGGAACTTGCCTTCGGCCATCCATTTACCCATTTCAGCCACGGCTTCGCCGTAACGGGCGGCGTAATCAAACACGACGATACCTTCCATGCGGGCGCGGTTGACCAGCAGTGACAGGTAATTGGCCGGGCCCTTGACCGGTGTCGTGTTGTTGTACTGGGAGATCGCGCCACAGATAATGATGCGTGCCTTCAGGTTGATACGGGTCAGTACGGTATCAAGGATATCGCCGCCGACATTATCAAAGTAGATGTCAACGCCATTCGGGCAATGTTCTTTCAGGCCATCTTTGACCGAGCCGGTCTTGTAATCGATGCAGGCATCAAAGCCCAGTTCATTGACAACGAAATCGCATTTATCCTTGCCGCCAGCGATACCAACCACCCGGCAACCCTTTTGCTTGGCGACCTGGCCCACGGTCTGGCCAACGGCACCAGCGGCACCGGATACCACCACGGTTTCACCTGCCTTGGGTTGACCCACATCCAGCAAGCCGAAATAGGCCGTCATGCCAGGCATGCCCAGGGCATTCATGAATTTTGGCAAGGGCGCCAGCTTAGGGCTGACCTTATAAAAGCCAGCCGTTTTGTCATCGGCTGCACCTACCCAGTATTGCTGCACACCCGTACCACCGGATACATAATCGCCCACCGAAAATTTGGGGGATTTGGATGCCACCACCTTGCCTATGCCACCGGCGCGCATGACTTCATTGATGGCGACCGGGCGGATATAGGATTTGCCTTCATTCATCCAGCCACGCATGGCCGGGTCCAGCGAGATATAAATGGTCTGTACGACAATTTCACCGTCGGTGATGTCGCGTACGGTTTCTGTGGTGAAGTTCCAGTCACTATGCTTGGGGTTGCCTACCGGACGGGCGGCGAGGCGGTATTGCTGGTTGCTGAGTGTGCTCATGCTGTCTCCTTGATGTTGGTGCGGTTTGCGTTTGAATATGTTTGAACGCATCTGAATGCGTCTGAATCAAAATGGGGGTGTCAGAAGAGTGACTATACATGAATTAGAACGAACGTGCTTTTTTTTGTGATTATTTAATTGAAAGCAGGTTCTATGAATTATGCCGCCGATCATGCGACAATAGACGGTTAATCTTTAAGCTTTAATAGTAGTTTAGCGAATTTAATTTGTTTCCGGCCCCAGGTAGCTATATATCCGGGCCTTACCACTGAAATCATGAGCATACGACCAGAATACATCCTGACTTTATCCTGTCCCGATCAACGCGGCATTGTGCATAGCGTATCGGGTTTCCTGGCCCATCATGGCTGCAATATTATTGACTCGGCCCAGTTTGGTGATGCGCAGTCGGCCACCTTTTTCATGCGCGTGCATTTCGCCGTGGAAGACACAGCGGTCAGTGATGGCGCGTTGAGGGACGACTTTGCCGTGCTCGGTGGCAGCATGCAAATGAACTGGCAATTGCATGATGCACATCACAAGCCACGGGTGATGTTGATGGTATCCAAGATCGGCCATTGCCTGAATGATTTGCTGTTCCGCTACAAAAGTGGCTTGTTGCCGGTAGAGATCAAGGCCATCGTGTCCAACCACACTGATTTTTATCAGTTGGCGGCCAGCTATAACATTCCTTTCCACCACCTGCCGCTGGCAGCCGGTGCACCGGCAGAAGCAAAGCGTGCGCAGGAACAAAAAGTATTGGATATCGTTGCTGCCAATGATATTGAACTGGTGGTGCTGGCGCGTTATATGCAGATACTGTCGCCGCAGTTATGCGATGCGCTGAAGGGTAAGGCGATCAATATCCATCATTCCTTCCTGCCCAGCTTCAAGGGTGCCAAGCCTTACTACCAGGCGCATGAGCGTGGCGTCAAACTGATAGGCGCTACCGCGCACTTTGTGACTGGTGACCTGGATGAAGGACCTATCATTGAACAGGATGTAGAGCGTGTCGATCATTCCATGGAACCGGAAACCCTGACCGCCATCGGTCGTGATGTGGAATGCGTGGTGCTGGCGCGTGCCGTCAAATGCTTTGTGGAACATCGCATTTTATTGAATGGCCACAAGACGGTGGTGTTCAAGTAATGGCACTCAAATCCATCATTTACAAGGCCGACCTGAATATCTCAGACATGGACCGTGGCTATTATGCCGACCATAGCCTGACGATCGCCCGCCATCCATCCGAAACCGATGAACGCATGATGATACGTGTGCTGGCCTTTGCCATCCATGCGGCAGAACGCCTGGAATTCGGTAAGGGTATATCTGATACCGAAGAACCCGATATCTGGCTCAAGGATTACACCGATGCCATACAATTGTGGGTAGAAGTTGGCCAGCCGGACGACAGGCGTTTGCTGAAAGCCTGTGGTCGTTCAGAACAAGTCATCGTCTACAGCTTTGCCAGCGCCAGTGATATCTGGTGGAAGGCAATGAACAGCCGTCTCGATCGCGCCAAGAATTTGCGTGTCATGAATGTGCCTTCAGAGCAAAGCCAGGCATTGGAAAAACTCGCCCAGCGCAATATGCAATTGCAATGCACGATACAGGATGGGCAAATCTGGATGTCTGCCGGTGATGCTTCGGTGCAGATTGACCTGGAAACCTTGAAAGACTTTTCTTAAATTCAGACCGTCACGGTATTCGCTGCTTCTGCCCATTGCATGGGCGTGGGCAGCATGGCGGCGCTGAATTCCAGGTGCAAAACCCGGCGCTGGCTGGCATGATTGGCCTTGTCCGATGCATGTAATAGCAGTGGTTTCATCAGCAAGACATCCCCCGCCTGCATGGCGCAGACCTGCACATCGGTTTGCGCGGAATTCTCAATATAGGCATCTACCTGTGCACCTTGCAGTTTGCCGTGGCGATGGCTGCCGGCTATCACTTTCAGGGCGGCATTGTCATGGTTGGCTGCGTCAAGGGCGATGCGCAGGGTCAACATGCTTTCCAATACATTTGCTGGCGGCTCGACATGATGCACGCCATTTTTTAACGTCCATTTTGCGTAAGCGGGCGCATCCATTTTCTGGCTCACACAAATCGTCATGTCCTGATGCCAGGGCACCAGCCAGTTGTGTTCCGCATTTTTGTTGAAGAACAGGCTGCGTACCGGCTTTGCATTCGGCATGCCGGCCGCCAGTAATACTGCCTGTATTTTCTGCCACGGTAGGGCAAGCGCGATAGCCGGATGGGTTTGCAAGACCAGCCGCACGCCATAGTCATGGGCGATGGGTTGGCAGGCCTGTTCCAGTTGCCATAGTTCAGCCGGGTTGAGAAAGCCGGGCAACAGGGCAAAACCCTGCTGACTCAAACCCTCAGCCATACCTGGATAACTGTTTGATGTAGCTAACATCAGACTTTCAGATCAGCCCTGCAAAACCTTCTTCAGCCACAGGCTGATATCGTCCACTTCTTCCGGGCAGACGGAATGCGGCATCATGTATTCATGCCATTCAACCTGGTATCCCAGTTGCTTCAGCAGATCGCGTGATTCTTCGGCGCGTTGTATCTGGATGACAGGGTCGGAGCGGCCATGGGCCTGGAAGATAGGCGTATCCTGGTTGGCCGCATGGCGTTCAGCGGCAATCAGGTCACGCAAGGGAACATAACCGGACAGGCACAGCAGGCCACCCAGTTTTTCATGGTAACGCAAGCCGGTTTGCAAGGTCATGGCGCAGCCTTGCGAGAAGCCTGCCAGCAAGATGCGTTCCGATGGAATGCCGCGTGCATTTTCGCGGGCGATCAATTGTTCTATGCGTTTTTGCGATACGCGCAGACCCTTTTCATCTTCACGTCTGGCGATGTCAGTGCCCAGTATGTCATACCAGGAACGCATCACATACCCGCCATTGATGGTCACCGGCATGGTCGGTGCGTTCGGGAAGACAAAGCGGATGCCGGGGTTGCCACTCAAATCCAGTTCCCTGACGATGGGCACAAAATCATTGGCATCGGCACCCAGGCCATGCATCCAGATGACAGCGACTGTGGGGTTGGGGCTGCTTTCTATTTCTATCGTTTCTAGAATGTCTTGTGTCATGATGGTTTTCTGGAAAAATTAAAATAAGTGACAGATTTTACTGCGAGCAGTAACAAGGTGCAGGGCAACCATACGCTCAACAATTCAGATTGCATGACTTGCCAGCCGCGTGCAGTCAGGAAACGGTTCACGCCTATTGGCGATACCTTGATGAATTGCCAGGGAAAGAAATAACGTTCTTCATTCAGCGGCCAGAAAAATTCCACGCCCAGCCCACCGGTGGTCAAGGCATCCAGCATGCCGTGGGATGCGGTGGCAAATGCGATAAACAACCAAACCCGCATGCGGCGGCTGCCCAGGCGCGTATGAAAAGCGCAGGCGACAGTCGCCACCAGTGCTGCCATCAGCAGCGAATGGCTGAAGCCTCTATGCCCAAATGCCGATTCATAGGCGATGCCCAGCTTGAAGCTGATGACATCCAGATCTGGCAAGATGGCGCACAACATGCCCAGGATTAACAATGGCCATGAAATACGCTGGCGGCCAAGCAACAGGCCGCAGGTCAACGGGATGATGGGGTGGGTGAGTATCGTTGCCATGGCTACGGTTGAGCAGGTGCCACCAGACTTCAGGCCGGATTTTTAGGGCGCAGGGCGTTCTTGGGCCGAAATGCCTTGCAGACCGCATCATCGGTTTCGATATACGGGCCACCGATCAAATCGATGCAATACGGGACGGCTGCAAAAATACCGGCAACCTGTTGCATGCCGTCAGCATCTTTCAAGCCTTCCAGGGTTTCCTTGATGGATTTCGGCTGGCCTGGCAAATTCAGAATCAGGGCTGCATGGGTAGCCGTTTCACGTATGACGGCGACTTGCCGTGACAAAATCGCTGTGGGCACGAATTTCAGGCTGATCTGGCGCATCTGTTCGCCAAAACCTGGCATTTCCTTGGTGGCAACGGCGAGTGTGGCTTCTGGCGTCACATCACGCCGGGACGGGCCGGTACCACCAGTCGTGATGACCAGATGGCATTCTTCTTGATCCACCAGGGCAATCAGGGCTTGTTCTATCGCTGCACGTTCATCTGGTATCAGGCGGGTGACCATATCCCAGGGGGTAGTCATTGCCTTGCCAAACCATTCCTGCAAGGCTGGCAAGCCCTGGTCCTGATAAATACCGGCAGAAGCCCGGTCTGAAATGGAGACCAGGCCGATTTTCAGCTTGCTTTGATCTGCAGACTTATCTGTCATCGTACTCGTCGTCATCTTCTTCGTCAGACTCGTCAGCATCATCCGCCTTGGCACCAGCTTTGGATTTTTGCAGGTCTTTCAAAATCTGGAAAATCTCGCGATAGGCCTTGGGCGGCTTGTTTTCTGCCTGTTCCTTGCGGGCATTGCGTATCAGGGTGCGCAATTGCTGTACATCCAGTTGCGGATTTTCTGCCAGCAACTCGGTCAGTACATTGTCGTCGGCCAGCAGTTTTTCGCGCTGACGTTCAAGCGCGTGCATGGCGGCTGTTTCCGATTTGGAGGCACCTTTCCAGCTGTCGATGGTTCTCTGGATCAATGCGACTTCTTCTTCATCCAGGGTGCGCATCTTCTTGCCCACGTACTGCATCTGACGGCGGCGGCCTTCATGATCCTTGATTTGTTGGCAAATCAGGATGGCTTCGCGCACATCTTCTGGCATGGGGACACGTTTGACGCGTTCACGCGCTTGTTCGACCAGTTCTTGCCCCAATTTTTGCAGGGCGGTCATTTCGCGCTTTAATTGTGACTTGGACGGACGATCGTATTCTGGCTCGAACTCATTGGATTGGTAGCCACATGAGCCACGATTTGGATTTGGCATAATTCTGCGCCTTTACTATTAACTTAATGAAACGGCTGCTATGATACCCCTTTTAGCTAGGAAATACCCAAAAACACCCACGTCAGGGCAAGCTTTGCATTGGCAAGGGGGTATTATTGCGGTAATTCCATGGCAGTTTTTTCGTTTAGCTTCCCACAGAAACCCCATCTATGAGCAAACCAGTTTTCACCCATTCCCAAGACCAGTTAAAACAAATCGCGCAGGATATGTTGCGTTTTGCCCGTGAAAAAGGGGCATCTGATGCTGCGGTAGAGATCAGTGAGGGCGGTGGCCTGTCCATCAGTGTCCGCAAGGGCAAGGTGGAAACCATAGAGCAAAACCGTGACAAAGGCATCGGTATCACTGTGTATATCGGCCAAAGACGCGGCAATGCCAGTACCTCGGATTTTTCCGAGCAGGCACTGCGTGACTCGGTCGACGCTGCCTACAATATCGCCCGTTTTACGGCAGAAGATGATTGTGCCGGCTTGCCAGAGCCAGAATTGCTGGAATTGGCACCACGTGACCTGAAACTGTGCCACCCATGGCTGATCAGTGCCGAAGAAGCCATAGAACTGGCAAAACGCACGGAAGCAGCCGCGTTTGCGGTGGACAAGCGCATCACGAATAGCGAGGGTGCCAGCGTGCATGCCCAGCAATCGCATTTTGTGGCGGCCAATTCACGCGGTTTCATGGGTGGTTATCCGATTTCGCGCCATACCATTTCTGTTGCGCCGATTGCCGGCAAGGGTGCAAAAATGCAAAGGGATGACTGGTATTCATCCCAGCGCAATGCAAAAAAACTGGCCGACCCTGAATCCATAGGGCGTTATGCTGCTGAACGGGCACTGGCCAGGCTGAATGCACGCAAGCTGGATACCCGCAAATGCCCGGTCTTGTTTGAAGCACCGCTGGCGGCTGGCTTGCTGGGTTCGCTGGTGCAGGCAACTTCGGGTGGCGCACTGTATCGCAAATCCACTTTCTTGCTGGATTCGCTGGGTACCCAGATTTTCCCGGATCATATACAGGTGATGGAAGACCCGCATGTCATCGGTGCGGTCGGTTCTTCACCGTTTGATGATGAAGGCGTGAAAACACAGAAACGTCACATCGTCAGCAATGGGGTATTGCAAGGCTATTTCCTGTCCACTTATTCAGCCCGCAAGCTGGGCATGCAGACTACCGGCAATGCTGGCGGTTCGCATAATTTGTCAATGACATCATCGCTGACCAAGCGTTCGGATAATTTTGTCGCTATGCTGAAAAAGATGGGGCGTGGCTTGCTGGTGACTGAACTGATGGGGCAGGGCGTGAATTATGTGACCGGCGATTATTCGCGCGGCGCTTCTGGCTACTGGGTGGAAAACGGTGTGATTCAGTACGCCGTTGAAGAGATCACCATCGCCGGCAATATGCCAGACATGTTCAAGCAGATTGTTGCCATCGGTAACGACACCCTGATCAGAGGCACCAAACAGACAGGTTCCATCCTGATCGAGAACATGACGATTGCCGGTGGCTGATCGACGTTGTTCACCTTGAAAAAAAGACCATCTGATGCAGATGGTCTTTTTTTTGTTGGCGTGTGTTTGATCATGCGCCCAGATAAGCTTCGATGACCTTGGGGTTGCTGAGCAAGTTGGTCCCCGTGTCGCTGAGAACGATATTACCGTTTTCCAGCACATAGCCATGTTTGGCAATCTTCAGCGCCTGCCTGACGTTTTGTTCTACCAGCAGGATGCTGAGGCCGGTCTGATTGATTTCCTTCAGGATGCGGAAAATTTCCTGTACCACCAGTGGGGCCAGCCCCATCGAGGGTTCGTCCAGTAGCAGCACTTTGGGTTTTGCCATCAGGGCACGGCCTATGGCCAGCATTTGCTGTTCGCCACCCGATAAATTTCCTGCCAGGCCAGTCGCACGGTTTTTCAGGACAGGGAAGAGGGTGTACACCCATTCCATATCCTGCACTATCTGTGTCTTGTCCTTGCGGGTGTAGGCACCCAGCTCAAGATTTTCTCTGACGGTGAGCGTAGTCAGAATGGCGCGGCCCTCGGCTACCTGTACCACACCCTTTTGCACGATGTGGTGTGGCGACTTTTGGCTGATGTCTTCATCTTCAAGGAAGATTTGCCCGGAAGCTGATTTCAACAAGCCGGAAATAGCCAGCAGGGTGGTGCTTTTGCCGGCACCGTTGGCACCGACAAGGGCGGTGATTTCACCGGCATTGAGGGCCAGGCTGATGCCTTTGACGGCAGCGATATGACCGTACATGACATGCAGGTCCTGGACGCGCAGGATTTGGCTCATCCTCTGGCTCATTCCGCATCCTCCTTGCCAAGGTAGGCTTCAATCACATCCGGGTTGTTGCGGACTTCTTCGGGCGTGCCTTCGGCGATGATTTTGCCAAAATTGAGCACGGCAATGCGGTCGCATAATTCCATCACAAAGCGCATGTCATGTTCTATCATGAAAATCGAAAAACCGCGCTCACGTATATTCTTGATTTCTGCCATCAGTTCAGTTTTTTCTGCCGGATTCATGCCTGCTACCGGTTCATCCAGCAAGAGCAGCTTGGGCTGGGTGGCCAGGGCGCGCGCAAATTCCAGTTTGCGTTGCTCGCCATACGACAGGTTGTCTGCCAGCATATGTGCTTTATGGTCCAGCCTGACCCATGACAATAATTCGTGTGCGCGTTCTTTGGCCTGTTTTTCGGCATTTTTGTATGTGCCCAAATTGAACAACATGCTGGCCACGCCATAGTTGAGATGATCATGCATGCCGACCACGACGTTTTCCAGCAGGCTCATTTCCTTGAAAATTCGGATGTTCTGGAATGTGCGGGCAACGCCCAACTGGGTAATCTTGTGACTGGCCACCGTGGTCAGGTCCTGGCTATTAAAACGCAACTCGCCACTGCTGGGGCGCAGCAGGCCGGTAATCAGGTTGACGATGGTGGTTTTTCCAGCGCCATTGGGGCCAATCAAGCCATAGATACTGCCTTGCGGCATGGTGAAGCTGACATCCTGCAATACCCGCAGGCCGCCAAAATTTTTACTGACAGAACGTAATTCCAGCATTTAGCTAACCTTTCCGGAGCGTGATGATGTTAACTTTTTGCGAAAGTTTCTGATTCTTGCCGGGTCCCAGATACCTTTGGGTAAATACAGGATGACCAGTATGAGTATCAGGCCGTTGGCAGCCAGGCGGAAATTCTTTAAAGAGTGCATCAGTTCCGGTAACAGGCTGAGGCTGCTGCTGCCTATCAGCGGGCCGATCAAGTTGCTGGTGCCGCCGAAAACTGCCATGGTCAATATGTCCACCGCATTTTCAAATGCGTAGTTGCCTGGGCCTATGGTGAAGGTGTAATGCGCATTCAGGCCGCCAGCAATACCGGCGATGGATGCCCCCATCACAAACGCCAGCAGCTTGTAGCCACCGACATTCACACCCATGAGACGGGCGGCAATCTCATCTTCCTTGATTGCTTCAAAGGCACGGCCTATTTTTGAACGCCGCATCCTGGCCAGTACGAACAAGATCACCGCCAGCAGGATGACGATGTGCCACCACTCGGTTTTTTGGGGAATACCGTTCAGGCCCATGGGGCCGCCGGTGATTTCCATATTCAACACGATGACACGTACCACTTCACCAAAGCCCAGCGTCGCCATGGCCAGGTAGACACCGGAAAGACGCAATGTCGGTATGCCGATGATCAGCGCGACGATGGCAGGCATGATGGCACCGGCCAGCAAGGCCAATGGGAAGGGCAAGCCGGTCTGCATGCTGATCATGGAAGCGGTGTAGGCACCGATGCCCATGAATGCCGCATTGGCCAGTGACAGCAAGCCGCAAGACAAGGTCAGGTAAATCGAAAGTGCCAGCATGGCGTTGATGCCTATGCCAAAAATGACAGTGCTATAAATAGCCCAAAAACTATCCCACCATTCAAGCATAGTGTTACGCCTTTCTTTCCAGTACTCTGCCGAACATACCAGAAGGGCGTACCAGCAAGATGATAAATAACAGACCAAAAGCCACCGCGTCGCGGAAATCGCTCGACAGATAAGCAACGCTCATCACTTCAGCAAAACCGAGGAACAGGCCGCCTATCATGGCACCACGTATATCGCCCATGCCACCCAGGATAATCACGGCAATGCCCTTATGCAGCATGGGTTGCCCCATGAATGGGGAGATCGCATTGAACGACAGGCCGACCAGTACACCGGCAGCACCGCCCAGCGCAGCTGCGGCAAATGAAGTCAGGAAAAACAGGCCTTCAACATTGATGCCCAGCAAATAAGCAGCTTTGGGCGATTCGGCAATCGCCCGCAGGGCGCGGCCAATTTGCGTGCGACGCATGACTTGCAGCAGCACCAGCATCAGGACGAAGGCGATGACGACAATCGCAAGTTGTACCGCAGTCAGGTGCAGATTGCCAAGGCTGAAGCTTTCTTCCGGTATGGTGCCAAATGGGAAGCGTTTGTTTTCTGCACCAAAAATCCCCTGGGATATATTGGTGATCATGATGGCCACGCCTATGGTCGCAATCATCGGGGCAAGATGCGGGGCATTGCGTTTTCGTAATGGCCGCAAGACCAGAAAATCGACGATGACCCCCAGCAAGCCACAGGCCAGCATGGCCAGCAGCATGGCCACCCACAGGGGCATCTGCATAGAACTGACCAACAGCAGGGCAATATAGCTGCCCAGCATGAAAATCGCGCCGTGCGACAAGTTGATGACGCCAAGGACGCCGAACACCAGCGTGAATCCCAAGGCGAAAAGCGCGTACACGCTGCCAAGGGTCAGAGCGTTAATGAGTTGTTGTTCCAGCATGGGTATCCAGATGATTAGGATTGCTTTGCTTGCCTGTGCAGATGCAGGGCAGGTCACCGACACATGTGCACATGTGTATATTTCTATCGGATGAAAATCATCCCGGCAAGAGAAATCATGCAACGTGTATTGCTGACCCAGTGTGGCAGTGTGGGTCAGCAATACAGCGGCTATTTATTTTAATAATACAAATTTGCCGCCTTTGGCAATATTGACGATGGCATCTTGCTGCGCATCGTAGCCGGCTTCCTTGCCATCTTTGGGGGCGGCACGGCGGAAAGCGAATTTGCCGGTAGCACCTTCAATCTTCACGGCTGGCAAGGCGTCGCGCAATGCCAGGCGATCTTTTTCCAGGTTACCACTCAGGCTGACTTTTTTCAGTGCTTCGGCAACGATTTGCAACGCGTCAAATGCCTGTGCAGCAAACTGGTCAGGATCTGAACCAAACTTTGCCTTGTAGTCAGCCATGAAGCTCTTGTTGGCAGCAGACTGGTTTTCGGCAGACCATGGGCTGCCCATCAGGGTATTGTCGGCAGCGTCTTTGGCGATTTCAAACAGTTTTGGCGAGTTGAATCCATTGCCACCTATGAATGGCTGCTTCATGCCCAGAGAGCGGGTTTGCAGGATGATATTCGCCGCTTCTTCTGCCAGGCAGGAACAGACAATGGCGTCTGGATTGGATGCCTTGATCTTGGTCAACTGTGCTTTGAAATCCACGTCACCCTTGGCATAGGTTTCTGTATCCGTGGCCGGGATTTTTTGTTCGGCCAGGGCATTTTTGAAAACGTCGTAACCGCTCTTGGTAAAGGCATCATCATTGCCGTACAGGATAGCCACTTTCTTGATATTGAATTGCTTGACCGCTGCGCGTGTGGTGACTGGCAATACGTCCGCTTCCATGACGGAGTTGCGGAAAGTGAAAGGCCCCATATTGGTAATGCCGTCAGCGGTGTTGCTGGTGCCAAATACGACAGTTTTGGTGGCGTTGGCAATCGGGTCAGCAGCAAAGGCCGAATTGGACAGGGTAGGGCCAAAAATCATCAATACTTTTTCCTGGAACAGCAATTTTTTGAAGGCATTGATTGCTTCTTCCTTTTTGCCCTGTTCATCTTCAACCACCAGTTGTATCTTGTTGCCGTTCACACCACCCTTGGCATTGATCTGGTCTGCCGCCAGCGTGAAACCATTTTTGATGGCAACACCATATTTGGCTGCAGGACCGGTCAGGGCTTCGGCAACGCCGATTTTGATATCAGCAGCCTGGTTCAATGTGGAATAGGCCAAGAGGGTGGCAGCAGCTAATAATTTAAGACGGTACGACATGGTGATCTCCTGAAAAATTATGATGACTCTTGCGATTCGCAATGAGCAACACGGAACAGATGAATTGTGTTGTTCGTATCCCTTGCTATTCAGAACGAATTTGCCTGTCCAGATGCAAGGAATGCGAGATCGCTAAACTTATTGGATGTTTATTGTCACGAAGGATTGTATTGGCTGGCAACCGCAGCAGCAATAAAACGCCATGCTGCGATGCAATATCCATTACTTAAGTAGTACTACTGACGAGGCTGGTTTTTGGGCCCGGAAATGCTGGGCCAAAGAGGGGGCGAGCATGCCAGCGACTGCGTAAGCAGGTGCGCTGGCATGAGCGGGGACTGTTGTTTGTGGGGCTATTGGTGCTTGGAACCTGTTTGCGATCTGTAGCGAGCGAGCGTCAGCGGGGTCGGGGTAACAAAAACGCAGCGCAAAAAGCGGAATGTACTTGTAGTACATGAGCATTTTGAGCAGCGCATGAGCCCCGATCACGCATGCGCAGTAAGATCGGAAACAGGTTCTTATGTCAGTTGCTTGCGCACGCGGGCAATCGCTGCCTTGACCTGGTTTGGTGCGGTGCCGCCGATATGGTTACGGGCTGCAACCGAGCCTTCCAGTGTCAGTACTTCAAACACGTCTTCATTGATCAGGCTGGAAAAGGCGCGCAATTCTTCCAGTGACATATCGCTGAGGTCGCAAGCCTTGTCAACGCAGGTGCGTACCGCCAGTGCCACGGCTTCATGGGCATCACGGAAAGGCAGGCCTTTCTTGACCAGGTAATCGGCCAGGTCGGTTGCTGTGGCATAGCCTTGCAGCGCTGCTGCACGCATGGCTTCTGGCTTGACGCTGATGCCGCCAGCCATGTCGGCGAAGATGCGCAGGGTGTCGATCACGGTGTCCACGGTGTCAAACAAGGGTTCCTTGTCTTCCTGGTTATCCTTGTTGTAGGCCAGTGGCTGGCCTTTCATCAGGGTCAGCAGGGCAATCAGGTGGCCATTGACACGACCGGTCTTGCCACGCGCCAGTTCTGGCACATCCGGGTTTTTCTTTTGCGGCATGATCGACGAACCGGTGCAGAAACGATCAGCGATATCGATGAAGCCGACGCGTGGGCTCATCCAGATCACCAGTTCTTCCGACATGCGGGAAATATGCGTCATGATCAGCGCAGCAGCCGCGCAAAATTCAATGGCGAAATCGCGGTCAGAGACCGCATCCAGCGAGTTATAGCAGACTTCATCAAAACCCAGCGTCCTGGCAACGCGTTCCCGGTCAATAGGAAAGGTGGTGCCAGCCAAGGCAGCGGCACCCAGCGGCAGGCGATTCACACGTTTTCTGCAGTCGAGCATGCGTTCGCTGTCACGGCCAAACATTTCAACGTAGGCAAGTATGTGATGACCAAAGGTGATCGGCTGCGCCACCTGCATGTGGGTAAAACCAGGCAGGATGGTGTCGGCGTTTTTTTCGGCCAGGTCCAGCAAGGCACTGCGGAAGTCGGCCAGCAACACCACGATATTGTCGATGGCACTGCGCATGTACAGGCGGATGTCGGTGGCGACCTGATCATTGCGTGAGCGGCCAGTGTGCAGGCGTTTGCCGGCGTCGCCTACCAGTTCGGTCAGGCGTTTCTCTATGTTCAGGTGGACATCTTCCAGGTCGAGCAGCCATTCAAACTTGCCACTGTCGATTTCTGACTGTATCTGTGCCAGACCGCGCTGGATATCGGCATAATCCTGGGCACTGATGATGTGTTGTGCCTGCAGCATCTCTGCGTGGGCCAGCGAACCCTGGATATCAAAAGCAGCCATACGGTTGTCAAAAAACACCGAGGCGGTATAGCGTTTCACCAGATCTGAGACAGGTTCCGAGAAGCGGGCAGACCATGCCTCGCTTTTTTTATTGAATTGTGATGTCATAGTAATAGTTTGCCAATTTGGCTGCGTTTGCTTAAAGATTGGTGCAGATTATCCCAGATTTTGGCCTGCAATACCCTGTGACTTGGAGCTTGACTTGCGCAAAATGCCAATAATCCCGGTGCAATATCGCAGGTTTTGCAGTTTTTTATGCAATTTGGTCAGGCATGGGACATAGTCAGCACCTCATGCATGTGTGGCCCACCTCAATGAAACAAGAATGACGAAAAAAAACACCTTGCCACAAGATGAACCCCTGATACCCGATTGTTGCAATGTCGGCGTGATATCCCGTGTGCTGGTGACGGTCAATATAGTGGGCATGCTGGTGTTGTGGGCGCGTGGCGATAACTGGTATCTCGTGCTGCAGAATTTCCTGGAGAGTGCCATCCTGCTGGAAACCATCAGCCTGGTGTCGCTGTTATTGCTGTGTAACCTGCGCAGGCTGGCCATGCGCTTTCCCTTTCAGCCCTGGTTGCAGCGCTTGCTATGCGGCTTGTTACCAGCGGCAATTGCCGGCCTGTATTTGATGTATCTGAAAAACATGGAATGGTTTGAATACTCTTTCCCGCATTTTGATATCAATTTCGCGATGTTCAGTTGCTTCTTGCTGGGGCTGGCGTTCCAGCAGTATTTTGAATTGCGCGCCCGTGCATTTTCACCCGCGCTGGGCGAAGCCAGGCTACAGGCTTTGCAGGCACGCATCCGCCCGCATTTTCTGTTCAATAGCCTCAATACAGCACTGGCGCTGATCCGTACCGAGCCACGCCGGGCAGAACTGATGCTGGAAGATCTGGCTGACCTGTTCCGGGTACTGATGCGTGACAACCGCATCATGACCAGCTTGCGCGAAGAGGTGCGTCTGTGCGAGCAATATCTGGCAATCGAAAAAATACGACTGGGTGATCGCCTGCAGGTAGAGTGGGCCAGTGACCGGCTGAGTGAGCAAGACATGAAGGATATCGAAATACCTTCATTGCTGTTGCAGCCACTGCTGGAAAATGCCGTGCATTATGGCGTCGAGCCCTCAGTCATTCCAGCCAGGATAAAAGTGGAGCTGGGACGCTTGCTGGACAAGATCGAAATAATTGTTACTAACCCGTATCATGCTGACGCCAATTTAACATCTGGTAACCAAATGGCGCTGGAAAACATCAGGCAGCGATTAAGTTTGCTCTATGATATTGAAGCGCAATTGCAGTACGGTGTGAAGGACGCGCAATTTGAAATCAGACTGCATTTTCCAGCCAAGAGATGATGATTCCCAAGATACTGATCGTTGACGACGAGGCCCCCGCCAGGCAAAGGTTGATGACCCTTTTGTCCGACATACAGGTAGATTGTCCGACGGCAGTGCTGGGTGAAGCAGAAAATGCCATCTCTGCATTGGATCAACTGGCCAGTCTGCAGCCTGATATCTTGTTGCTGGATGTGCAAATGCCAGGCATGAGCGGCATAGAACTGGCACAGCACCTGGGGCGGCATCAGGCTGGTTTCCGTCAGCCTTCCATCATATTTGTGACAGCGTATGACGAATTTGCCGTCAAGGCGTTTGAAGTGCATGCGCTGGATTATTTGATGAAACCCGTGCGCGCCAGCCGTTTGCAGGATGCCATCCAGCGCGTCGCCGAACAGATTCGCGATGGCCGTCCTGCCACCTTGCCGGTGGTGGGTGGTGATAATGCCATCCCCAGGCGCAAGCATTTTTCTGTGCTGGAAAGAGGGCGCATTTTGCTGGTGCCGGTAGCCGAGGTGCTATTCCTTAAAGCCGAGCAGAAATACGTCACCCTGCATACCAGCCAGCGTGAATATCTGGTGGAAGAATCGCTGACATCCATCGAAACTGAACTCGGCGACCTGTTGGTCAGGGTGCATCGCAATGCCCTGGTGGCACGGGCTGCAATCAGTGGTGTGGAAAGAGCAGTGCAGGTGGTTGATGCAGAAGCCGGCCAGGAAAAAGTATCCGAATCCTGGCAGGTGATTGTGTCCGGCGCTACCGAACGCCTGCCCATCTCACGCCGGCAATGGCCGGTCATCAAGGCGCTGGTGCGTATGTAGTGGTGGTTGTAGTTCGTGGTCGCAGTTTGGTGGCTTAGCGCCAGACCGGCAAACCAGTCAGATCCGTATTTTCATCATGCACCCATGCTGGCAAGCCACTGCAATCCGTCGGCCCCAGTACCTCCAGCAATTCCAGTTGTTCCTGCTTCTTGCCCTGGCGCTGCACCAGTTGAACCACTTTTCTTGGCTCGCGTGCTACCGGCAGTGGTTCACCAAAGCCAGGCAATTCCAGGGTGGTGTTATCTTTGTTGTCTTTCATCAGGCTAAATGAGTGAGGCCGGCAGGTGTTGTGATGTTGTTGTCTAAAAAAAATGAAAAGGCATTTGTCGAAAATTGCCAGGCTGCCAGTCGTGACTGTTAGAAGGAGTGAAAATACTTCGACAATGCTGGATATGTATTTGCCAGAAGAAAATACAGTCATCTGCTTTGATTCAGGTTTTCACCTGTGCATCCATACCCGCATAAAGGACTGCGATTACACTCAAAACTGAGGCGCGAGAATAGCATGCCAATCAACAATTTGCAGCAAAATAGCCAAACGGTTTTGAAATAAAGTATGACTGGATAGCTTGCGCCTTAGGTTGCTAAAATTCAAGTAAACACCGGAATAGTCTCGTAAAAATTAGGCACGTAAATACTGCGTCGGTACTGGTTTGATATGAGGGGCTAGCCCCTCATTGTGCCAACTGTTGAATGTCATCCCGTGACGCGCAATTTCCCATTTGGAGGCTAACCTTGCCTTTGGGGGATGTGCATTTTATTAAACGAGTATTGGAATCCGACCTTTCCAGTATAGGTTTTACGGCAGTTACGGGTGTCATAATATCGGTTGGCGACGCGCATTTCCCGTGCTGGATCGTACTTGATCTGCCGTCAGGGGACGTACATCTGACATATTTCCAACTTTGAGTATTTTTGGCTGCTACATCTACTTTGGTTTTTTTCGCAATTGCTTCGATGGGTTCTGAAGGTCGTGCTGGTGGTTCGGGAATCAGTTCTCTCTGGTCAGATGGGGATGGGCAAGGGCCGTGGCGTTTGTTTACGTTTTTTGAATTCTTGCCATAGGATACACAACGGTAGGATTCAACAATTGCTCCCTTCGATATTAGAAATTTAACAATGTCTTCGTTGTGACTGCCTTTGGCTTTGTCAAGTGGAGATGATCCGTAGTCGGTTTCTGAATTTACATCTGCCCCTTTTTTCAATAACTGTTTTACTGTACTGAGGGTGCCATACTCAGCGGCCATATGGAGTGCAGTTTTACCCTCATTCGAGCGAAGAGTGACATCAGCCCCTCTGGCGAGCAATAATTGTGAAATTTCAGCTTTTTCATCAAAAAGAGCAAGCATTAACAGCGATTGGCCGTGTTCGTCTCTGGCGTTAATGTTTGCCCCTTTCGTCAGCAGTAGCTCTACAATATCTTTCCTCCCAGTTTCCAGTGCCACATGCAACGGGGTACGTTGTTTATTATCTTTTGCATTTACATCTGCCCGATGCGTCAACAGCAACGCAACCAAGGGTTTGTTCTCAGAATCAGTCGCCTCATGCAAAGCCGTCGAGCCTTGAGAATTTTTTGCATCGATCCGAGCACCTTTTTGCAGTAACCATTGAGCAATGCGTTTTTTACCTCCTCTAGAGTACGATGCCCAAAGCAGTGGTGTCGAGCCCAGCTGATCTGTAGCGTTCACATCGGCGCCCTTTGCCAGTAGAATCTCGGCGATGTCTTCTCTTCCTTCAGGAACACTAAATAAAGGCGTTTTGCCATCATCGTTTTTGGCGTTGGCACTTGCTCCAGCGTCCAGAAGCTTTTTGACGAGATCTTTATTTCCGTTTAGCGTTGCGACATATAAAGGGGTGCAGCCGACGTTGTCATGGACGTTGATGTTGACGCCACGGGCAAGCAATTTATCTATTTGGACCATGTTGTTTCGGCTGACTGCTTCGAATAACAACTCAACATCTTTTGTTTGAGCTTGCACCGGACATGCAATTAAGATGAAGGCAAAAATGTAGCAGGCTTTAAGGATTTTCATGAAGGTGTTTAAAGGTAAATTGCTAATCCGGGTTTTTTTGAGAGAGAGCTTACTTCTCGTCTTTCAGTAACACAATCGCATATCGATTGCAAACGAACGAGAATGTTTGGCGATCAGTGAGTTGCTGAACTTTTCGGCTACAAGTCAGTTGCGCAGACTTTTTTGACTTCGGCATTCAGTCAATGCTAACAGCTTAGTTTTTTTTGCGAAACCCATTATCGCTGTTATGTTCATGTTGGCGCAACTGCGATGCCAATTGGCGTGGGTGATTTTTCTGCGACTTCGATCATGTCTTTCCGTTTGCCTGCGATAACATTTGGGTCTGATTTTTATTGAACAATCAATATTGGAGGAAGTATGGGGAGTTTGTTCTTTATCGGCTTGTTGTTTACGATGTCTTTTTGTTGTTTTGTAATAGCCGCTAAAGGTAGTTCTTTTTGGTGGTTTGTCGGTGGACTGGCTCTATTGTATGTAGCTGTTTATGCAGTTAAACAGCTGAAAAAGGAAATGAAGACCGGTTCCGATGACCCATCTTGGAAATTTACTGCGATAGCAATATTGGTTGTGTTAGGGGGAGTAGGATTATGCTACTTGCCTACACTTTTGTAATCTACTATCGGGCCATTTAGAATATTCTTTTGACTAAGATGTGCCTGTAGGCATGGTGATGGATAAATTGCCATTTGCCTCTTTAAGACAAGTCTTTCCTCGTGCAAGCACACACTTAATTTAGGATAAGCCATGTTTGATCACGTTAAATTCGGAGTCAGCGACTATGCTGCGAGCAAAGCCTTCTTCCTCAAGGCGCTGGAACCGCTCGGCGTCGCTGTGGTATCTGAGGGAGTTCCGACGTATGGTGTCGAGCTTTGCGCAAAAGACGAAGTCTCATTGTGCCTGTATCAAACCGAGCAGAAGCCGGCGCATCTTCACCTGGCCTTCCGGGCCGCGAGTCGCCAGCAAGTGGACGCCTTCTATCACGCAGCGCTTGAAGCTGGCGGCAAAGACAATGGTGCGCCTGGTCTGCGACCGCAATATCAGGGCAGGTACTATGCCGCTTTTGTCATTGGTCCAGACGGCCACAACATCGAAGCGGTATACCACGAACCCGGGGCCTGATTTTTCTATTCAGGCGCTGCCGTCCGCTGTTATCCGCAGTTATTTCATCTGACACGCATCTTGATCGCTCGATGCGCGATATTCTCAGTAACGATGGCATACCCATGCTGAATACAACAACGCCACCTAAAAGCTGCTAAACGCAGCCGGTGGCGTGTTGTCAATTTGGTTGCGGGGGCAGGATTTGAACCTACGACCTTCGGGTTATGAGCCCGACGAGCTGCCAGACTGCTCCACCCCGCGTCTGAAGGAAGCGAATTGTACATGGCATCGGTGTGGCTTACAATCTATATGTGTAAATATTTTTATACGATTTAGCACCGCAACAATTGTTCGCAAATTCTTGCATCAAAAAAACATCGCTATTGCGGAAGTTGGATAGAAATCCATGCATAATGGATGTACGGTATGCTTGGCAGTATAGTCATGCGCAGCAAGCCTGTGCGCTATTTTCAGGAGTGAAAAAGTAGTCATGGAATTTGAAGTAATCGACACCCAGATTTCCCCGGAAGGCCGGATGGAAGTGCTATCCAAGGCCGAAGTGCTGCAATTGCTGGACAATAGTCATGGCGGTTTGTACCAGGTGTTTCGCAGTTGCGCGCTGGCTGTACTGAATTGCGGCAGTGGCCTCGATGATGGCAAGGAATTGCTGGAACGCTATAAGAGCTTTGATATCAGCATCGTACAGCGCGAACGTGGCATCAAGCTTGATGTCAAGGGCGCACCTGCCAGTGCTTTTGTGGATGGCGTGATGATCAGGGGCATACAGGAACACCTGTTTGCCGTGTTGCGCGACATTCTGTTTATCAAGGCTGAAATTGGCGATGACAGCAAGTTTGATCTGGACACCACGGAAGGTATCAGTGATGCCGTGTTCCATGTCTTGCGCAATGCCAATCTGCTGCGCCCGCAAGTGAACCCGAATATGGTGGTGTGCTGGGGCGGGCATTCGATTTCGGGTGCAGAATATGATTACACCAAGCAGGTAGGTTACCAGTTGGGCTTGCGTGGCATGGATATCTGCACTGGTTGCGGCCCAGGTGCCATGAAGGGCCCGATGAAGGGGGCAACCATCGGTCATGCCAAGCAAAGGGTGACCACCGGGCGTTATCTGGGGATTACCGAGCCTGGCATCATTGCTGCTGAAGCACCTAACCCCATCGTGAATGATCTGGTGATCTTGCCGGATATAGAAAAACGACTGGAAGCATTTGTGCGCGTGGGCCATGCTGTCATCGTGTTCCCTGGTGGTGCCGGTACGGCAGAAGAGATTTTGTACCTACTGGGGATTTTGCTGCACCCCGACAATGCTGAATTGCCTTTCCCATTGATCTTTACCGGGCCGGAAAGCGCGGCAGATTATTTCCGCCAGATTGATCAGTTCATTGCGGCAACCCTGGGCCCACAAGCACAAAAGAGTTATCAGATCATAGTGAATGATCCGGCCCGCGTGGCACAGGTTGTACATACCGGTATCAAGAAGGTACGCGAATTCCGCAAGGCCAGGGGCGATGCCTATTATTTCAACTGGTTACTGAAAATCGATGCCGAATTCCAGAGGCCGTTTGAACCCACGCATGAAAACATGCGTAATCTGGCTTTGCACAAAAACCAGGAAACCCATTTGCTGGCAGCCAATTTACGGCGTGCCTTCTCGGGGGTGGTGGCCGGCAATGTCAAGAACCAGGGCATACGGGCGATAGAAAAGCATGGACATTTTGAAATTCGTGGCGATAGTGAAATAATGGCATCAATGGATACCTTGCTGGCATCCTTTGTAGCCCAAAGCCGTATGAAGTTGCCGGGCAAGGCTTATACCCCTTGCTACCGTGTTATAAAGTAATGCGTGGCAGTCAAACCGTAGGATAATAGGCTTGGTCCTATCACTTTTGAGGAAAACAGACATGAGTTCCGTACAACAGGAAGTTGACGAACGTACCAACCTCACCGCGTCGAACAAATTTGAGCTGTTGCTGTTCCGTCTGGGTACGGATGGCAGTAGCGAGCGATCTGAGTTGTTTGGCATCAACGTTTTCAAGGTACGCGAAATAGTTGCCATGCCTACCATCACCGGCATGGCCGGGGCGATGCCGCATATGCTGGGGGTAGTGAATTTGCGTGGGCAAATCATCCCTGTGATCGATTTGCCGGCAGTGGTGGGGCTGAAGCCCAAGACTGGCCTGAATATCATGCTGGTGACTGAATATGCCCGTACCACGCAAGGTTTTGCGGTGGAATCGGTGGAAGAAATCGTCCGCCTGGACTGGAGCCAGGTCTTGTCGGCTGAAAGCAGTGCGGCGGGTGGCATGGTGACCAGCATTGCCCGTCTGGATGGCGATACGGAAAATACCCGTCTGGCACAGGTGCTGGACGTGGAGCAGATTTTGCGCCAGATTACGCCGTCTGATACCAAGGATGTCGACCCGGAAACTATTGGTGCCAAGCTGCAGATGATACCTGGTTCTGCTATTTTGGCAGCCGATGATTCTGCAGTAGCCCGTGGCTTGATTGAGCAGGCGCTGACGGCAATGGGTGCCCAGTTCATCATGACCAAGACCGGCAAGGAAGCCTGGGAGAAATTACAGTCCCTGGCAGCAGCGGCACAGGCAGAAGGCAAGGGCGTGCGCGACAAGGTGTCGATGGTATTGACGGATCTGGAAATGCCGGAGATGGATGGTTTTACCCTGACACGTAAAATCAAGAGCGATGACCGCTTCAAGTTCTTGCCGGTAGTGATTCATTCTTCATTGTCTGGCGCCACCAACGAAGACCATATCAAGACCGTGGGGGCGGATGCCTACGTTGCCAAATTTGTTGCCGAAGAATTGGCCGCAACCATACGCGCTGTATTGGCAAAATAAAGTGTGAAAAGCAAGGTTTTTGCAGATATTTTGCAGATGCAGGGTAAGTAAAAAGGGTGCAATTAATGATTGCACCCTTTTTTATTTCTTATCCCGGTATCAGCTATCTGGAAGTCGCTGCCGGCACGCGCTGCCAGCCGCCAGGGCAGTTTTTGATTGCAGGGTAAAAACCATCAGGCTGATGGCAATACAGCCAGTCTTTGCCCGCATTGTATTGCGGATTGACGTCTGGCTGGCTGATGACATTGCTTTCGTTGCCGTAGGGCTGCTCTATCACCTCTGTGTAGCGGGTGACCGGTGCAACATAACTGACCGAAGGGGCAATCACCACGCTGCTGTAATACGGCCAGCCATAGTCATATGGATAGTAGCGCGAACCGTAGGAATAACGTGCGCCGTAATAAATCGGAAACGGGTTAATCGAAATCCCCAGGCTGACCCGTGGGCGGAAGTGGCTGGAGTGCGCCATAGCCGGGAAGCTAACAGCCAGCAAACTGCAGACCAGAAGAATTCTTTTCAGTGTATTCATGATATTCTGACAATATAATGATAAATTTCAGGGTGATTCTATAGCTTAGGACGAAAACAGGAAACTTATTGCTGGAATTACACTCAGTTACTATTCTTGAGCTTCCTTGACAAAATCAGCGCGACGGCGACGCAGCAACCGCAGATAGCCGCCAGAGTCGTTGATTGTGTCCTGCAGTAGTCTTCACTTTAGTCTGGATTGAAACTTTGCAGCAAGCCCAGAAATAAACCCTGATACAAGCCTCTAAACCAGACCCCCGTTTATACAGGATATTATGCAATTTCTGATGAAAAAATGTGCAAGCTTGTGTGCGCTTGCCTTATTTGCCAGCTTCCCGGCCTATGCCGAATCAGCCATGGCGGATGCCCCTGAAGCTGCCAAGCCTGCCATACGCGAGCTATATACCAAGTACGAATACCAAATCCCCATGCGTGATGGTGCGCGCCTGTTCACGGTTGTCTATGTACCCAAGGACAGCAGCAAGACCTATCCTTTCCTGATGAACCGTTCGCCTTATGGCAGTGGTGTACACGAGGGTGACCAGTCACACTATGGAGTGGATTTTTATCCTTCTTCACTGGGGCCGTCGAAAGAATTTGATCAAAGCGGTTATATCTTCGTGAAGCAGGATGTGCGTGGTCGTTTTATGTCGGAAGGTGTGTGGCAAGAAATGACACCTCACGTCAAAGCCAGCAAACAGGCGGGCGAAGGCGTGGAAAGCCAGGATATGTATGACACCGTTGAATGGCTGTTGAAAAACGTCAGAGGTAATAACGGCAAGGTTGGTATCTGGGGTATTTCTTACCCTGGTTTTTATACTTCGGCCAGCATCATCGATTCGCATCCCGCGATCAAGGCAGCATCGCCACAGGCACCGGTCACAGACTTGTTCATGGGGGATGATTCCTACCATGGTGGCGCTTTCATGCTGGCGGCCAATTTTGGTTTTTATTCCAGCTTTACGATAGAAAAAAATCCGACGACCTTGCCCAAGCGCTGGGAATCATTCGATTTTGGTACATCCGATGGCTATGAATTTTTCCTCAAACATATGAGCCTGAAAAACATCACGGCGCAACTGACAGACAAACAGCGCGAGTTGCTGATACCGACGATAGAACATACGAGTTATGACGATTTCTGGAAAAGCAGGAATATCGCTGCCCACCTGAAAAACATCAAGGCTGCCGTGCTGACTGTCGGTGGCTGGTATGACGCTGAAGATCCGCAAGGGCCATTGACGACTTATCACAGCATCAAAAACAATAACAAGGGCTATTACAACGGCCTGGTGATGGGGCCGTGGTCGCATGGTGCCTGGAGTGGTGCCGACGGCAAGTCGCTGGGGAATGTGAATTTCGACACCAAGACCGGCGAATACTACCGCAAGAATATTGTTTTCCCTTTCTTCGAGCAGTATTTGAAAGGCGCCAGCGGCAAGGCTTTGCCAGAGGTGACCGTGTTTGAAACTGGCACCAATGTCTGGCGTGAATATGCCAGTTGGCCGCCACAGCAGGCACAAAAGCGCACGCTGTATTTTGGCAGTGATGGCAGCCTGAGCTGGAAAGAACCGCAGACCGAATTCAATACCTTTGACGAATACATCAGCGACCCCAAAAAGCCCGTGCCTTTCATTTCTTACGCAGCAACCGGCGCACCGCGTGAATATGTGGTGTCTGACCAGCGCTTTGCTTCCAGTCGCCCCGACGTGCTGGTATACCAGACCGCGCCACTGGAAGAAGATGTGACCCTGGTCGGGCCGGTTAATCCAAAATTGTTTGTGTCCACGTCGGGTACGGATGCTGACTGGATCGTGAAACTGATCGACGTGTATCCATCCACCTATCCAGACAAGCAGGTGGTGCGCGACCGGGCCAACGACGTGCAGCCACCTGTAGTCACCATGGCGGGGTACCAGCAACTGGTGCGGGGAGAGCCTTTGCGCGGCAAGTTCCGTAACAGCTTCGAAAAACCCGAACCTTTTGAGCCGGGCAAGGTAGCCGCCATCAGCTATACCATGCCGGACATCCAGCATACTTTCCGGCGCGGCCATCGCATCATGGTGCAGGTGCAAAGCACCTGGTTCCCGCTGGTGGATTTGAATCCGCAAAAATTCATGGATATCCCCAAGGCCAATCCGGAAGATTTCACGAAAGCGACGCAACGGGTGTATCGTTCCCCTGGCCAGTATTCAGGGATAGCCGTACAGGTGTTGCCGCAATAAATATAAAAAAAGAGGGAAATAAAAAATGGAAACAAAAAATATTCTCAAACGCAGTCTGCTGGCCAGTCTGGTGGGCCTGGCATGCATGGGCCATCTGGCGATGGCTGAAACTGCCACCTCCAATCAATTGGTGCTGGAATCCATGACCATGGATAAAAAGACCGATCCCTGCAAGGATTTTTTTCAGTATGCAAATGGGGAATGGCTGAAAGCCAATCCTATTCCTGTGGATCGCGCACGTTATAGCGCCTACGACGAAGTCACGGAAAGAAATCTGGCTGCGCTGAAACAGATTGCGGAAGCTGCCACCACCGGCGAAGGCAAGAGCCGTGCAGCGCAACTCGTTGGCGCTTTTTATGCCAGTGGCATGAACGAGGCGCAGATAGAAAAAGAGGGCGCTAAACCGCTGGAGCCACAGCTTGCAAAAATCAATGCCATTCAGGACAGCCAGCAATTGCTGATCGTCATCGCTGGCCTGCATAAGCAGGGTGTCATGCCACTGTTTGGTTTTGCTGTTGATCAGGACGCAAAAAACACCACACGTTATATTCCAGAAATCATGCAGGGCGGCCTGGGTTTGCCGGACCGCGACAATTACCTGAAGAATGACGCCAAAACCAAAGAGATACGCAGCAAATACCTGGCCTATGTAGCACAGATTTTTAGCTTGCTGGGTGATGCGCCAGATCAGGCCAAACGTCATGCGGCTATCGTCATGACGCTGGAAACCCGTCTGGCCAAGGCATCGCTGACCAAGGTGGAACTGCGTGATCCACAAGCCAGTTATCACCTGACAGATTTGAATGCCTTGCAAAAGAGCGATAAGAAAACCGACTGGGCGGCTTATTTCAATGCGCTGGGTCTGGCCCAGCCAGGGCAGTTCAATCTGGCACACCCCAAATTCATCGCCGAAGCCGGGCGCATGATGCAGAGTGTTAGCCTGGATCAATGGAAAACCTATTTGCGCTGGCAACTGGCCAATGCCGCTGCCCGCGACCTGAGTGCAGACTTTGTCAACGCCAACTTCGATTTCTACGGCAAAACCCTGGCGGGCACCAAAGAGTTGCAACCACGCTGGAAGCGCGTCTTGGGTGCAATCGATGTCATGGCAGGCGAAGCCATGGGGGAATTGTATGTAGCGAAATTCTTTGGTCCCGAAGCCAAGACGGGTGTGCTGGAAATGGTGGGCAACATCAAGCTGGCCATGCGCGACAGTATCAGCAAGCTGGAATGGATGTCGGATACGACCAAACAGCAGGCCTACAAAAAGCTCGATACCCTGATCGTCAAGATAGGCTATCCCGATGTCTGGCGTGATTATAGCAATCTGCAAATCGACACCGGCCCCTATGCAGCGAATATGGCGCGCGCGGCAGAATTTGAATTCAGGCGCAACCTGGCCAAACTGGGCAAGCCCATAGACAGGAATGAATGGGGCATGACACCACAGACGGTGAATGCCTATTACAATCCCACCATGAATGAAATGGTGTTCCCGGCGGGTATTTTGCAACCGCCTTTGTACCATGTGAATGCCGACCCGGCGGCCAACTATGGCAATACCGGTGCCACCATCGGCCATGAACTGACGCACGCCTTTGATGATGAAGGCCGCCAGTATGATGCCGAAGGCAACCTGAAAAGCTGGTGGACCAAGCCGGATGAGAAAAAATTCCTGCTGCGCGTCAAAGCCATAGAAAAACAGTTTGACGAATTTAATCCTATCGACAAATTACATATCAATGGCAAGCTGACAGCCGGTGAAAACATTGCCGATCTGGGCGGGATGAAAGTCGCCCTGCAAGCCCTGCACAAGTCGCTGGAACATAAACCACAAGCCAAAGAGATTGATGGCTTGACGGTAGATCAACGCTTCTTTGTTGCCAATGCACAAAGCTTCCGCAGCCTGATACGCGACGAGATGCTGCGTATGAAACTGACAATAGACCCACATGCACCAGACAAATACCGCGTCATTGCGCCACTGGCAAACATGCCTGAATTTTCTGAAGCTTTCCAGTGCAAGGGAGAACGTTCTCCTCTGCGTCCAGCGGCGACCCGGGTAAATATCTGGTAAGAGCGTATACTATGGCCTGGAATGCAGCTTGGGGATGCCCCTGAGCTGCCAGATATTTCTTGTCATCAGAGTGTCGCACCATGCGTGCACTCCAGATATGTAGGGCGATATGGACCATATGGAAACCAAAGTTGTTGAATTTGAACGTCCACAAATGGATGTGGGCAGTAGCTGTACCGCCAACGCATGGGCACGCGTGCCTGATGTACCTTCAGCCATAGAGCGACTGGAACTGAAAGCCAGGGTGCGCCAGTTGTTGAAAGAAAAACAGGCGGTGCTGGTTGCGCATTATTATGTCGATGCCGAATTGCAGGATCTGGCAGAAGAAACCGGTGGCTGTGTGTCCGATTCGCTGGAAATGGCGCGTTTTGGCCGGGATCACCCCGCCAAAACCCTGGTCGTGGCCGGCGTCAAATTCATGGGTGAAACGGCAAAAATACTCAGCCCTGAAAAAACCATTTTAATGCCCGACCTGGATGCAACCTGCTCGCTGGATCTGGGTTGTCCGGCAGATGAATTCGCCGCCTTCTGTGATGCCCACCCTGACCGTACCGTGGTCGTCTATGCCAATACCAGCGCTGCTGTCAAAGCACGTGCTGACTGGATGGTGACATCCAGCATAGGCCTGGACATCGTTGCACATTTGCATGCGCAGGGTAAAAAGATACTCTGGGCACCGGACAAGCATCTGGGGGCGTATATCCAGAAACAGACCGGTGCTGACATGTTGCTGTGGCAGGGCTCTTGTCTCGTGCATGATGAATTCAAGGGAGTAGAGCTGGATTTGCTGAAGGCAGAACACCCGAATGCCAAAATCCTGGTCCACCCTGAATCACCGGCAGCCGTGGTTGCCCTGGCTGACATGGTTGGTTCCACTTCGCAAATGATCCACGCAGCCCAGACCCTGGATGCCGATGAATTTATCGTCGCCACCGACAATGGTATCTTGCACAAGATGCAGATGGCAGCACCGACAAAACGTTTTATCGTTGCCCCTACCGCAGGCAATAGCGCGACTTGCAAGAGCTGTGCACATTGCCCCTGGATGGCCATGAATGGCTTGCGCAATCTGGTGCAGGTGCTGGAAAACGGCAATAATGAAATCCAGGTTGATCCTGCTGTCGGCCAAAAAGCCAAGGTCTGCATAGACCGCATGCTGGATTTTGCAGCGGCCAAAAAAGCCAATGTGCGTCCTTCCGCTGATCTGGCGAAAGAAGCCACACTGTTTTCTGGCATAGGCCCAGCCTGAATACTGCGCAAGAATAATCAAATTAATTGAGGTTTACTAGATATGCCTGATAATTTAAAGAATACGCATTTCCCCTTTGACACGGATTTGCAAACAGCATTTGAACGCAATATAAGCGACGCACTGGCCGAAGATGTCGGTGCTGTCGACCTGACAGGTCTGCTGGTGCCAGACGACGAAGTGGTGCAGGCGCAAGTCATCGTGCGTGAAGACGCCATGTTGTGTGGCGCCCCCTGGTTCGATGCCGTCATGACGGCCCTGGATGCAACTATTGAAGTGGACTGGCAATACGCTGAAGGCGCACAGATGAAGGCAAACACCATCGTCTGCAAAATCAAGGCACCTGCCAGAGCCTTGCTGACAGCCGAACGTTCTGCTTTAAACTTCCTGCAATTATTGTCTGCCGTGGCAACCGCCACCAGCAAATATGTCGCCATCATCGCAGGTACAAAAGCAGCGATACTGGATACCCGCAAAACCTTGCCGGGTCTGCGTCTGGCACAAAAATATGCAGTCCGTGTAGGTGGTGGCAAGAACCAGCGCCTGGCTTTATACGATGGCATCCTCATCAAGGAAAACCACATTGCCGCTGCCGGTGGTGTGGCCGCCGCCATGCAGCAGGCCCTGAGCCTGAATGCCGGTGTGACTATACAAATAGAAGTGGAAACCCTGGAGCAATTGCAGACCGCACTGAATGCTGGTGCCACCTCCATCTTGCTGGACAACTTCAACACCACCATGATGCGCGAAGCCGTGACCATCACCGCTGGCCGTGCACTGCTGGAAGCATCTGGCGGGATTGATCATGCATCGGTCAGGGCAATCGCCGAAACCGGTGTCGACCGCATTTCCATCGGTAGCCTGACCAAGGATATCAAGGCGACGGATTATTCTTTAAGAATAATTTAATGCGTATTTATTGAGCATCAGGCATTAACTCAATATTTGCAAAGACCTGCGATTTTGATGGGAACAGTTGTTGTCGCTGTTCTCAACATCAGCGTATCTTTATATGTCAACATTCCGCTTTGCAAACCAGCGCATCACAAAGGGAATGGCGCAAATCATACCGAATAGCAAAAACAGGCCGGCACCGCTCATTTTTTGTTTTTCAGCCAGATTAAGTCCGAAGACCAGTAGTGCGACAAACAGCCAGGTTCGCAGCACTTGCATGATCTCCAGAGGAATATCTGCATCGACTACTTCGAAACTGGAACTGCTTTCTTCAATGAAGCGATAGCTGGCCAATGGAACAATTGGAATAAAGACCAATACCACCCACTTGGTGGTGATGAAGGAGTCATCTGCGTTAAATTTGCATTTTCCGTAGAAAGTCGTGCCTATGCCATTGATGGTTCTTGCCATGATGATGTGTGCGAAAAAGTTGTTGTCGGTATTGTTGAAGTAATCAGGGCTGAACAAATCAGTCAGCACCCGATTATCCCGCATCAACCATCCGTCCGTAAAGCAGCAATCGGGTCCAGCGCAGCAGCCTGTCGCGCCGGGAATACACCAAAGCCCAGCCCCACGGCGATACACAGACTGACCGCCACGATCAGGCTGACTGGTGACCAGGCGACTGACCAGCCCGCCAGCGCGGCAATGCTGTAGGCGGCAATGGCCCCCAGTATCACCCCCAGGATGGCACCGCTAAAGGCAATCACCAGGGCTTCTGCCAGAAACTGTTCAATCACATCGCGTCGGCGTGCGCCCAGGGCGCGCTTGAGGCCGATTTCACGGCGGCGTTCCAGCACATTCGCCAGCATGATGTTCATGATGCCTATGCCGCCTACCAGCAGGGAAACAGCAGCGATGGAACTCATGACGATGGTGAAGATACGTTGGGTTTGCTGATTCTGGCGGTACAGGCCCATAGGCACGATGAGGTTGGTGTCATCGGTGCCGGCATGTCTTTGTTCTATCAGGTTTTGCAGGACGCGGGCGGCGATATCGGGTGGTGTTTTGCCATCCAGACGCAGGCTGATACCGTCGACTTCATCTTCCAGCATGGTGAAGTGAAAACGGGCACGTCCGGTTTGCCAGGGCATGAACAGGCGTTCATCATCCAGGCCCAGTTTCACGCCTTCAAATTCGGTCTTGCTGAGTGCACGGTCGGCCAGCACACCCACCACTTCCAGCCAGGCATGATTGAGTTTGATACGCTCGCCTATGGGATTGCTGTCACCAAATAATTTATGTGCCAGACGCGGCCCCAGCACGCATACCGGTGCCAGGCTGGCATCGTCATCCTCATTCAGCCAGCGTCCCTGGCCGACTTGCAGGCCGCCGAGTTCGGCGTAACTGTTGGATACCGCAAAAGCGCGTGCCGTGACCACCAGGCTGCCGCTGGCAAGCTGGTCCACCTTGATTTCTTTCTTGAGTGCCACCGCTTTGGCACCAGGCACGACAGACAGGGCAGCGTCGGCATCGGCGGCGGACAGGCCCAGCGAACGGGTACGGATTTCTTTGAGGCGTTTGTCATCGATTTGCTTGCTTTCGACGATGACATTATCCAGCCCCAGTTCGGCCACCAGGCGTAATGCTTCACGGCGGCTACCTTCGCCCACCGCCAGCATGGCAACGATGGCGGCGACGCCGAATATCATGCCCAGCAAAGTCAGGCCGGTACGTAATTTGCGTCTTTGCAGTTCGTTGACTGCTTCAAGGATCAGGGCACGGTTCATGAATTCTTTTCCTTGGCTGTTTCTTTGGTTTTGTCTTTGTCTTTTGCTTTGGTCTCAGGCAGCAAAACCACTTGTGCACCGTTGCTGATGCCAGTCTTGATTTCGCTACGGGCCGGGCCACGCAAGCCCAGCGTCACGGCCTGTTTTTTGACCTGATCACCCTCCTTGACATAGGCGGTAAAATTGGGGCCGTCCTGGACCAGTGCGATATTCGGCAGGGTCATGGCATTGGCCTGGTTGATCAGACTGACGGTGCCTATCAGTGCCTGGCCGGGTTTTAGCCCCAGCGCTTGCGCCTGTTCTTTTTTGAATGCAGCTTCGAAGTTGATGAATTTCACCGGGGATTCACGCGACATGACGCTGGCACTATTGCCTACCTTGGTGATGCTGAGTTCAATTTCCTTGCCGCTGCCGGCCAGGCGTACTTTCACAGGCAGGCCAAGTTTCAGGCCAAAAGTGCGGCCTTCTTCGATATTGAAATTGGCGACCAGTTGTTCGAGGTCGGGCAGGGAACCAAATTCTTCCCGCGGGCGCTTGCTGGCACCGATCTGTGGTTTACTGCCGTCCCAGCCAGCCTGCAATAAAAATACACCATCATGGGGAGCCAGCAAATCCAGTGCACTCAGATTTTTTCGATGCTGGTTGGCATTCAGGGTGACGCTTTCTTTTTGCGAGCCCAGTACTGCCTGTTCGGCGGCGCTGCGCGCCTGTACCTGGCTGGTTTTCCAGTTCAGGTAACCACGCTTGGTTTTCAGGAAACCTGCGTCTTGCAGATCATCCAGTATTTTGTTGCGTGAAAAAATAGCCAGGTCAGCGTTCGCATAGCGTTCACTCAGACTCAGGTCGTTTTGTACCTTGGCACTGTCAGCGGACAGGCTGGAGCGGCTGCTGGCATCGCTTGCCTGTATGTTTTCTTCGGCCAGGGCCTTGCGCAACAATTCCAGCTCGGCCTGCGACAGTTCCATGCGTGATCTGGGGGCATCAAAACGGGCGATGACTTCGCCTTTTTTGACCAGGCTGCCTTCGGGCAGCATTTCTATCAATGTCCTGCTATCCCAGCCTTCGCCTGGTACGGTCAGCGGCGTCTTGTTGGCGGCAATGATTTCGCCATCGACGACGATGCTTTCTTTCCAGTTGCGCGGGGCAAAATTTTCAGTGGCCACTGGCGCTGATTCTGGCTGGTTGCTGCAGGCGGCACATGTCATCAGGGTGAGCGCCAGGCAAGAGATTATTTTTGCGCGCATCATTTTTTCTCCACAGCAGGTTTGATGGCCGGGTTGGTGCCAGCAGTTGAGCCAGCAACTGAGAGAGTCGCCTGCACGGCGGCACCAGGTTTCAAGCCTTTGGGTGCGTGTTCAAACTCCAGTTCCACATCGCGCACGATGATAGGCTGGGTGGTGGATTTGCTGTGGAAGACCGTGCTTAAACCAGTGACGCGGGCAGGCAGGGTCAAGTTTGCGCCGGGGATATTGATGCGTGCTGTTTGCCCCACCCGTATCGCATTGGATTGTGCTTCTGGTACTTTGGCCGAGACAAATAATTTATCCGGATCAGCAATACTGGCTACCGATATACCCACCCAGACCTGGCTACCGACAGTGAATTTGTCATCGCTGAAATTGGTTTTGTAAATCATCATGCCGGGTTTTTGGGCGACCACGGTGAGGTTCTTCTGACCTTTCAGCAGCACATCTATCTTGCCTTGCAACTGGGCGATTTCTGCTTCCAGTCCGATTTTTTCTGCCTTGCGGGCGCGAATCTGGGTGGCGCGCAATTTGACTGACAAGCTTGCCAGATCGGCATTCAGGGATTTTTCTATCACCAGTTTGTCGTAGTCAATGCGACGTATCAGCTCTTTCGGCATGGTGGCTTTTCTGGCGGCTTTTTCAGCATTGCTTTGTGCTTCGGCGACGGCCAGGTCGGCAGCTTTTTCTGCTTCAGCGTGTTCCAGCTTGAGTTTTTCCATGGCCCTTTGTTTTTCATTCAACTGGCTTTTCTGGCTGGCCAGTTGCGTCGGTACCTCGGATGCCTGGAACATCACCAGCACGTCACCTGCTTTGACCAGACTGCCTTCAGGTGCCATTTGCGCCAGGGTATATTGCCAGATGTAGGGAATGGAAGGCGGCCCGATCGGGGTGACCACGCGTGACTGTATGTCACCCTCTATGGTGATTTCATTGGCGGTTTCGCTTTTCGCTGTCCTGGCTACTGGCAGTAATGGCGTGGCAGATTTTTTCGCTGCCTGTAAAGGTTCTACCAGTACGCTCATGCCGGGGGCCAGGACATAATTCCCCAGTTGCGCCGGTAATTTGATATCTACCCGAAAATAACGTCCATAACCCCAGCGCGTATGTTCTTCCGGCGCATGCGAGATAGTGGTGATGGTGGTCTGGATGGTCACACCGGGCAGGGCATCGAATGTCAGTTGCACAGGCTGACCTTCGGCCAGATAGATTCTGTCGGCTTCCAGCGCCCAGGCCTTGACTTCCATATGTCCCGACCCCATGACCTCACCGGCGATATTGCCCGGAAACGCGCTGGAACCTTCTTCCAGCCTTTCGCCACGCCAGACACTGTAGCCATGTACGACGATGCCGTCCTGGCTGGCCAGTACTTCCGAACGCGCCAGTTGTGCTTTCAGGTAAGCCACGTTGACCTGCTGTTTTTGCAGTTCCAGATCGCCGTCAGATTTTCTTCTGCTGACGGCGGCTGCGCCATCGTCAAAGGCCAGTTGCTTGACTTTCAAATCGCGTTCGGCACGTTCTTTTTCTGCCTGGTATTTATCGAAATCCAGTGCTGTAATCTGTAATTTTGGCAGCGCCGCATCGACCAGCGCCTTGGCCAGTGCGGCTTTGGCAGTGACCAGGTTTTTCTCGGCTTCCAGTGCAGTCACTTCCAGTTTGGCGACTTCAGCTTCGGTTTTTGCGCGTGTCTGGTCTATGCCTATGATCAGTTGTTCGATGTTGGAACTGTTGGGTGTTTCTATACGCAACAGCAAATCGCCTTTTTTGACCTTGCTGCCTTCTGCCACGAAATTGCGCAAGACCACAGGAGAAGAGTTGGATGGCGGTACAAAGATGGCTTGCGAATCTTTGGCGATGACTTCACCGGTCAGTAATACGGGACGGGTTTTTGCTGTGGCTGTTGATGTTGCCGAGGACGCTGACGGTGCCTTGGTCTGCGCCAGCGATGAATCGGTGAACAAGGGGCAGGCGATCAGTATCGCCGCAGGCAGGCAGCATGCAGCCAGGTTGCGCACGGTCATGGTTGGATTATTCTTCATGCGCTCACCTCTGCAACACGGCCATCGGCAAGGTGGATGGTTCTTTGCGCTTTTGCCGCCACTGCCGGGTCATGGGTGACCAGCACCAGGGTTTGCCCGCCTGTGTGAAGTTCACCCAGCAGGCTCAATACATCAGCGGCACTTTTGGAATCCAGGTTGCCGGTAGGTTCATCTGCCAGTAGCAAGGCTGGCTGGTTCAGCAGGGCGCGGGCAATTGCCGCACGTTGCAACTGGCCGCCGGATAATTCACCGGGTCTGTGGTCCATGCGCTGCCCCAGGCCTATGCGTTCCAGTAACTGGCGCGCTCTGGATTCTGCCTGGGCATCGGGTGATTTGCTATAGCGTTGTGGCAATAATACATTTTCCAGTACGGTCAGGCGTGGCAACAAATGAAAAGACTGGAACACAAAACCTATGTTGCGGTTCCGCACTTCTGAAGCCGCATCGTCATCCATGGCACTGATCTCATCCTGGTTGAGCAGGTAGCTGCCATGGTCGGGTTTGTCCAGTGCACCGAGTACGTTCAGCAAGGTGGATTTGCCTGAGCCAGAAGGCCCCATGATGGCGACAAATTCACCGGTGGCGATATGCAGGTCTATGCCATCCAGCGCCCGGATTTCATTCCCACCCTGTTTATAGGTTTTGCGTACCTGATTCAGTTTTATCATTCGAATTTTTATCTGTGCGTGAAAAATTATCTGGCGGCGGCACTACATTTTTTTGCGCTATGGCGCATGAAATAAAGGCGGCGTCGGGCAGTATCACTGTGATAAATTTATTTGTCAAACGACTATCCGCTGGTACGACAAAAAATCAGGTGACTGAGAACGTGTTTGCCATCTGTAGCGAGCGCATGAGCCCTGATCACGCACGCGCAGTAAGATCGTAAACTGGTTCTGAGGCAGGAATAAATTGCAGGGGAGCGGCCATCAAGATGCGGATGCAGGCAACTTGATGGCGAGTGCGGGTGGTATTTATTTTTTGCGCTTGGGCGAGAGTACCGTAGGCAAGGCCTTGGGCAGGGTGTCAGGATAGTCGCGGCTGAAATGCAGGCCACGGCTTTCGCGGCGTGACAGGGCGCTATTGACGATCAGCGAGGCGACTTCCACCAGGTTGCGCAGTTCCAGCAAATTATTCGAGATGCGGAAGTTGGCATAATATTCGTCTATCTCTTCCTTCAATAAACGTATGCGATGCTTGGCGCGTTCCAGGCGTTTGGTGGTGCGTACGATGCCGACATAATTCCACATGAAGCGGCGTAGCTCATCCCAGTTATTGGCGATGACGACTTCTTCATCTGCATCGGATACACGGCTTTCATCCCAGTCGGGCAGGGCAATCACGCTGGCACGTTCTTGTGATTCTATGTGCTTGGCGGCAGCACGGCCAACCACCAGGCATTCCAGCAAAGAATTGCTGGCCAGACGATTCGCGCCATGCAGGCCGGTGTAGGCTGTTTCACCTACCGCATACAGGCCAGGCAAATCAGTGCGGCCATCGGTATCAGTGACCACGCCACCACAGGTGAAATGCACAGCTGGCACCACCGGTATCGCCTGTCTGGTGATGTCTATACCGAGTTCCAGGCAGCGCGCGTAAATGGTCGGGAAGTGTTCCTTGAGAAATTCAGGCGGTTGGTGGCTGATGTCGAGTTCTACATAGTCCAGGCCGCGTTTTTTCATTTCAAAGTCGATGGCACGGGCGACTACATCGCGTGGTGCCAGTTCCATGCGTTGATCGTGACTGGTCATGAAACGCTTGCCAGCTGAGGTGCCGGCTTCGGCTGGCAATTTCAATATGCCGCCTTCACCACGCACCGCTTCGGTAATCAGGAATGACTTGGCGAATGGGTGGTAGAGGCAGGTAGGGTGAAACTGTATGAATTCCATATTGCCAACCCGGCAGCCAGCACGCCAGGCCATGGCGATGCCATCGCCGGTAGCGGTGTCGGGATTGGTGGTGTACAGGTATACCTTGCCGGCACCACCGGTTGCCATCACGGTATGCTGGGCAGCGAAGGTGTGTACTTCGCCACTTTTGACATCTTGCACATACAGGCCCAGGCAGTGTGGTGTGGGGGAGGTATCACCCAGCTTGGCTGAGGTGATGACATCGATTGCATAGTGATGTTCAAACAGACTGATATTGGGATGGTTGCGCACCTTCTGTTCCAGCGTGACCTGGACCGCGTGACCAGTGGCATCTGCTGCATGTATGATGCGGCGCTGGCTGTGTCCGCCTTCGCGCGTCAGGTGGAAACCGAGTTCGGCTTCCTCATCGCGTGTGAATGGAACGCCTTGCTCTATCAGCCAGTCTATGGCTTCACGGCCATGTTCGATAATATACCGGGTGGCACCTTCGTCACATAGTCCACCACCTGCAATCAGCGTGTCGGAAATATGCTGTTCATGGCTGTCATGGGAATCCAGTACGGCTGCGATGCCACCCTGTGCCCAGTTACTGGCACCGTCGAGTAATTCGCGTTTGGAAATGATGGCGACTTTACGTGTCTGTGCCAGATGCAGGGCGACAGACAGGCCGGCCAGTCCGCTACCAACAATTGCTACGTCAAAATTCTTCATTGTCTGATGTGAATATAGGTGAGTGTCGATGAGTGTAATGATGATCAGGCGATGTCAGTCAGTGTCTGCATGCTGGCTGGCATATCATGCCTGGGACTGAGCTTTTGCCTATAACTTAAAGCCATACTATATGCCTAACAAGGAATACCGTTGCAGTTTGCTGTTTGCATGAAGGATGGGCGGCAGATGCGCTTCCGGGTCTCATTGATGTCAGGGTCTTGTTTTTCAGGTCTGTCATATTCTAAATCAGGATGAAGCAGCAGGTAGCTTTTCTGCATAGCAAAAACACTCAGCTACCTGATTTTTTGCACAGTGGCTTTACTGCCAGTTAGCTGAAAAAACAAATAAGTAAATCACATTTCGTCAAACTTGGTCAGAAAGCTTGCAAACCGCTTGACACAAGGCTTTGCGGCTTGCTCTAATACCGGATGCAGATTTCCTGCTGGCGGTGATGGATGTGCGAGCATTAAAATAATCGAAGACATCATTGCGAAATTCAAATTTTTGTGAGGGGGCTATAAGTGAACAAGACTGAGTTGATCGATCATATTGCTAAAACAGCGGATATCTCTAAAGCGGCTTCGTCGCGTGCGCTGGATGCCCTGATTGGTGCAGTGAAATCGACCTTGAAGAAAAACGGTACAGTAACCCTGGTTGGTTTTGGTACTTTTTCTGTCGGTAAACGTGCCGCCAGAATTGGCCGTAATCCACGTACTGGCGAAGCCATCAAGATCAAATCTGCCAAGGTTCCTAAATTTAAACCTGGCAAAGCATTGAAAGATGCGGTAAACTAATGCTCTTTCGTGGCGCGGTGACTAGCGCTACGGTGTTTGATTGTACGAGTGGGGCGCTTAGCTCAGTTGGTAGAGCGGAGCCCTTACAAGGCTTAGGTCGGGAGTTCGAGCCTCTCAGCGCCCACCACGCAGCAAACATAAAGCAGTAAAAAAGGAGTGGTAGTTCAGTTGGTTAGAATACCGGCCTGTCACGCCGGGGGTCGCGGGTTCGAGCCCCGTCCGCTCCGCCAGAAAATCGAAAAGGCGAACGAAAGTTCGCCTTTTTTTGTATTCGTGAGTGTTTTGTCATACTTAGCCATGTGATCGGTTGAACATGTTTGAATATATTCGTACCCATCAGCGGTTGATGCAATTTCTTTTGCTGCTGATTATTTTCCCTTCCTTTGCATTTTTCGGCATAGAAAGTTATACCCGTTCGCGCGGTGGCGACACTGCAGTGGCTACCGTGGCCGGCACATCCATTACGCAGTTGGAACTGGATCAGGCTACGCGCGACCAGTTGGACCGCTTGCGTCAGATGTATGGCCCGCAGTTTGATTCCAAAATGCTGAGTACGCCAGAAGCCAGGCAAAACATCCTGGATGAGTTAATTGCGCGCAAGGCCATGACTGCCGAAGTGGTACGCAAGAAGCTCATGATTTCTGATGCGACCTTGCAGCAGACAATCTTGAAGGAATCTGGCCTGACCAAGGCAGACGGTACTTTTGATACTGATCGCTACAAGAGCTTGCTGGCAGCACAGGGTTTGAGCCCAGCCGGGTATGAGCAGCGCCTGCGTCAGGATATGGCCTTGCAGCAATTGCTGAGCGCCGTGCAGGGCAGTGCTTTCGTACCTAAAACTGTAACTGCCCGTTTATCTGCCATCAATGAGCAGGAACGTGAAGTGCAGGCCATGATGCTTAAAACCGATGACTTTGCATCTCGCGTCAAAATCACCGATGACATGCTGAAGGCTTACTATGAAAAGAATGCCGCTCAGTATGAAATCCCTGAACAGATCAATGCCGAGTACGTGATCCTGAATAGCGAGGCACTGGCAGCGCAGGTAACGGTATCGGATGCTGACGTGCAGTCTTACTATGAGCAAAACAAGAAGCTGTACGGTACAGATGAACAGCGTCGTGCCAGCCATATCCTGATCGCCGCAGGCAAGGACAGCAGCAGTGCTGACAAAGCCAAAGCGAAAGAAAAAATTGACGGCATTCTGGCGCAACTGCGTAAAAAGCCGGAAGATTTTGCCAAGCTGGCCAAGGAAAATTCCCAGGACCCTGGTTCTGCCGAAAAAGGTGGTGACCTGGACTTTTTTGCGCATGGTGCCATGGTCAAACAGTTTGATGAAACGGCATTCAAACTGAAGCAGGGTGAAATCAGTGAGCCTGTGCTGACCGATTTCGGTTACCACATCATCATGGTGACAGGCATTAAACCAGCAATGATCAAGACACTGGATGAAGTCAAGCCACAAATTACGGCGGACATCAAAAAGCAGAAGGCAGTCAACGCCTATAAAGAAGCTGCCGATTCCTTTGGTAATCTGGTCTATGAACAGCCTGACAGCCTGAAACCAGTGGCAGAAAAGCTGAAGCTGAAAATAGAAACCGCGAGTGGCCTGACGCGTCAGAGCAAGCCAGGGGTGCCGGCTACCGTGGAAACCAATAACGCCAAGTTTTTGAAAGCGCTTTTTGCTGACGACGTAGTCAAGAAAAAGCACAACACGGAAGCCGTGGAAGTGGCACCAAATACCTTGATAGCGGGTCGCATCGTGGAATACAAAGCGGCGTCCAGGCGTCCGTTTGAGGAAGTCAAGGCTTCCATCGTCGCCGTCGTCACTCACAAAGAAGCGGCTGTACTGGCTGAAAAAGAAGGTAAGGCAAAACTGGCGGCCTTGAAGGCGGCTGATTCTACCGCCGGATTCACTGAATCGAAAGTGGTGTCGCGTCTGAAAAATCAGGATATTCCAGATGTTGCCTTCGTTGATCTGATGCGTGCGGATACCAGCAAGCTGCCGGCGTTTGTCGGTACCAGCCTGGGCGATAACGGTTATATCGTGTTCCGTATCTCCAAGGTCAGCGCTGGTACGCCTGACCAGGCACGCCGTACTGCAGAAGCGCAGCAGCAGGCGAATGTGCTGGCACAGCAAAATCTGTATTCGTATATTGATGTCCTGAAGCAAAAAGCCAAAGTGACAGTGAACAAGGCAGCTTTGACGGCACCTGCACCTGCTACGACGCAATAACATCATGGATAGACGTATTGCGTAGTATTTTTCACGCGTATAAAAAAAGACACCTTCGGGTGTCTTTTTTTTTGTGTTTTATTCAATTGTTACCTATGCTTTCAGATGTTGCCTTTCGCATGCAATTGTCTTTGAATCCGGCAACTTTTGATTTGAATCAATGTAACCGGGTAGTGCGATTGTTATTCTTGCAGTGTATTTTTATAACAGAGTGAGATCATGACGATAACTAAAGAAAACACATACAACTATCGGGTTGTACGGCAATTTTCTGTCATGGCAGTGGTATGGGGAATAGTCGGCATGCTCGTGGGCGTGGTGATTGCAACTCAGCTTGCCTGGCCAGAATTTCTCGGGGGAATACCATGGCTCAGCTACGGACGTTTGCGTCCCTTGCACACGAATGCCGTGATTTTTGCCTTTGGCGGTTGCGCCTTGTTTGCAACCTCATACTATGTCGTTCAGCGTACCTCGAATGTGCGCCTGTTTTCTGACGGACTGGCTGAATTCACTTTCTGGGGCTGGCAACTGGTCATCGTTGCGGCAGCCATCAGCCTGCCCATGGGTTACACCCAGGGTAAGGAATATGCCGAACTGGAATGGCCTATTGATATACTGATTGCTGTGGTCTGGGTAGCCTATGCCGTGGTCTTCTTTGGCACCCTGGTCAAGCGCAAGATAGAACACATTTATGTGGCCAACTGGTTTTACGGTGCCTTCATCATCGCCGTCGCCATACTGCATATCGTCAACAGTGCTGCCATACCTGTATCTTTCATGAAATCCTATTCTGCCTATTCGGGCGTGCAGGATGCCATGGTGCAATGGTGGTACGGACATAATGCGGTGGGTTTCTTCCTGACTGCGGGCTTCCTGGGCATGATGTATTACTTCATCCCGAAACAGATTGAACGTCCTGTCTATTCTTATCGTCTGTCCATCGTCCACTTCTGGGCCCTGATTTTCACTTACATGTGGGCGGGCCCGCATCATCTGCATTACACCGCCTTGCCTGACTGGGCGCAATCCATTGGTATGCTGTTCTCGCTGATTTTGCTGGCTCCATCATGGGGTGGTATGGTCAACGGCATCATGACACTGTCAGGAGCATGGAGCAAGTTGCGCTCTGATCCTATCCTGCGTTTCCTGATCGTGTCTTTGTCCTTCTACGGCATGTCAACATTTGAAGGCCCGATGATGGCGATCAAAACCGTGAACGCACTGTCGCACTACACGGACTGGACAATTGGTCACGTGCACTCTGGTGCGTTGGGCTGGGTGGGTTTCATCACCATCGGCAGTTTGTATTACCTGATTCCGCGCCTGTTTGGCCAAACCCAGATGTATAGCAAACGCCTGATCGAAGTGCATTTCTGGGTGGCGACTATTGGTGTGGTTCTGTATATCGCTTCCATGTGGATTGCCGGTGTGATGCAGGGTCTGATGTGGCGTGCCGTGAATGAAGACGGCACCCTGACATATTCCTTTGTCGAAACCGTGAAAGCAACGTATCCCTACTATGTGATACGCATGCTGGGTGGTTTGCTGTATCTGAGCGGCATGCTGGTCATGGCCTACAACGTCACAAAAACGCTCATGGCTGCCAAACCCGTCAACAACACGATTCCTGCATTGCCTGCCGCTGTGGCCCATGCATAAATCAGAGATAGCAGAGAAATCAAAGGAGAAATTTGATGCGTAATTTTACTCATGATCTGATTGAGCGAAACGTGGGCCTGATGCTGGTGCTGGTGATCCTGACCATCAGTTTTGGTGGCCTGGTGGAAATCGTTCCGCTGTTCTTTCAGAAATCCACCACCCAGCCAGTGCAGGGCATGCAGCCTTACACGCCGCTGCAACTGGCGGGGCGGGATATTTATTTGCGTGAAGGCTGCTATGGCTGCCATTCGCAAATGATACGTCCGTTCCGTGCTGAAACCGAACGCTATGGTCACTATTCCGTTGCGGGTGAGTCGGTCTATGACCATCCCTTCCAATGGGGCAGCAAGCGTACCGGTCCTGATCTGGCACGCGTAGGTGGTCACTATAGCGACAACTGGCACAGGGATCATTTAACCGATCCACGTTCGGTGGTGGTGGAATCGAATATGCCCGCCTATCCCTGGCTGGGCAAGACTCAGCTTGATCCGGCTGCCATCACACCCAAACTGCAGGCCATGAAAACCCTCGGTGTTCCTTACACCGAAGAGCAGATCAAGGCCGGCCCTGCTGAATTGACCAACAAGACCGAACTGGATGCGCTGATTGCCTATCTGCAAGTACTGGGTACGGCCATCAAGAACAAGAATTGATACAGGGATGCTGAGCCCTTGGCGGTTCAGCCTTTCAGGGAGAAATAACATGAATTTCACAATACTGAGTAGCGTAGTGACGGTCATCAGTCTCATCGTTTTCCTGGGGATTATTTACTGGGCCTTCAGCGCCGGTAACAAGGAAAAATTCGAGAAACTGGCACGCTTGCCAATTGATAATGAGGATGGAAATTAGCCATGGCAGACTTTTTTAACGAATGGTGGAGTATAGGGATCGCCATAATCACTGCTTTGTCCATGCTGGCCTGCGTGTTGCTGTTGTGGTCGCAATCCAAGGTCAAGGTCAAAGTCGGTAGCGATGGCAAGCCCTTGCCGGCAGAAACCACCGGCCATGTCTGGGATAGCGACTTGATGGAGCAAAATAATCCACTGCCAAAATGGTGGATGTGGTTGTTCTACCTGACGGTTATTTACAGTGCAGGCTATCTGGTGGTGTATCCCGGCTTAGGTAAATGGCAGGGTACATTTGGCTGGAGTCAGGCCGGTGCCTATGAAAAGGAAATGAAGGATGGCGAGGCGCAATATGGTCCCATCTTCAACAAATACCTGGCCATGGATATCAAAGAGGTTGCCAAAGATCCGCAAGCCAGGGAAATTGGTCAGCGCCTGTTCCTCAACACCTGTGCACAATGCCATGGTTCTGACGCACAGGGGGGCAAGGGCTATCCTAACCTGACTGATACAGACTGGTTGTATGGTGGCGATCCACAGACTATCCTGACTACTATACGTGAAGGTCGTCATGGCCAGATGCCACCTATGGGTGCTGTCTTGGGTACTGACGATGACGTGCGTAATGTGGCTAACTATGTGTTGAGCCTGTCAGAATCTGCGCATGACCCGATCAAGGCTGCAATCGGCAAATCCAAGTTTGCTGCCTGTGCAGCCTGCCATGGTAGCAACGGCAAGGGTAACCAGGCTTTGGGTGCGCCTAATCTGACCGACAAGATCTGGCTGTACGGCGGCGGTATCGATACGGTGATGGAAACCATCAATAAAGGCCGTAACAACCAGATGCCTGCACATAAAACCTTGTTGAGCGATGGCAAGATACATCTGCTGGCTGCCTATGTATGGGGTTTGTCGAATAACGGTGCGACGGCTACGGTCAGTGGTGCAGATGCTGGAGCTATCCAGCAGATAGCCACTACTTCTGCACCAGTTGCCGCGTCAAATGCCGTAGCTGGATCTGAGGCTGCATCGTCAGCCAGGTAAGGCACGCAATGAGGCGCGCAATGAGCAAGCAGGAAATTGGATAAAAAATAGAATCACAATGAAGCACATACCCATCATCCCGGTACCCATAGAAGAAGCTGAGCTGGCTTTATTTGAAGAACGTCGGAAAATTTATCCACGTGCACAGAAAGGTTGGTTTTCTTCCTGGCGCTGGGTGTTGGTATTTTTTACCCAGATACTATTTTATGGTACGGCCTGGCTGAGCTGGAATGACAGGCAGGCTGTGCTGTTCGATCTGGTAGCCCGCAAATTTTATATTTTTGGCCTGGTGTTGTGGCCACAAGATTTTATTTACCTGGCTATCTTGCTGGTGATTTCTGCACTGAGCCTGTTCTTGTTTACTGCCGTGGCCGGGCGATTGTTTTGCGGGTATGCCTGTCCGCAAACGGTCTATACCGAAATTTTTCTGTGGATAGAGGCGAAGATTGAAGGTGAGCGCAATGCCAGGATCAAGCTGGATGCCTCCCCCTTGTCGGCGCGCAAATTTTCACTGAAATTCCTCAAGCATTTTCTGTGGATTACGTTGGCACTATGGACAGGCTTCACCTTTGTCGGTTATTTCACGCCGATTCGTGAACTGGCGATGGGTGTTGGCAATTTCACGCTGGGTCCATGGGAAACTTTCTGGTTCCTGTTTTATGGTTTTGCCACTTATGGCAATGCCGGCTGGATGCGTGAACAGGTCTGCAAATACATGTGTCCTTACGCACGTTTCCAGAGCGCCATGTTTGACAAGGACACCCTGATTGTTACCTACGACACTGCCCGTGGTGATCCACGTGGGTCCAGGAACAAAAAAGTCGATTACAAGGCAGCAGGTCTTGGTGACTGCGTTGATTGCGGCATTTGTGTGCAAGTCTGCCCAACCGGGATTGATATCCGCGACGGATTGCAATACGAATGTATTGCCTGCGGAGCGTGTATTGATGGCTGTGACCAGGTCATGGATAAAATGGGATATGAGCGTGGTCTTATACGTTACACCACTGAACATGCGCTGACCCGCAAGCTGGATGACAAGGCCATGTGGAAACGCGTATTCCGCATGCGTACCCTGATTTATGGCGGCATACTGGGTCTGATCATCTTGCTGGCTGCCATTTCGCTGGCATTGCATATGCCCCTGAAAGTGGATGTGCTGCGTGATCGCGGCATGCCGAAAATCACAGAAACAGGCGCGATAGAAAATGTCTACCGCCTGCAAGTGATGAATACCCAGGAATCACCACGTCGCTACAGCATAGAAGTGAAAGGCGCTGCCGGTGCAGTCATCCTGAATAATGCTGATATCGACATGGGGGCTGCGACGACCAAGGCTTTTCCTGTCCGGGTGCGGGTTCCTGCCGGGGTATTGGAAACCGGCTCCAACCGCATACGCTTCATCATCAAAGACCTGGATGCGCCAGAAATCAATGTCACCGAAAAAGCTGTATTTATAGTTCCACGATAGGAGAAATTCATGGACGCTGCTTTATTGCCTCCCAAAAAAACACATGACGTCTGGTACAAAGAACCATGGCTGTTGCTGGTGGCCGGCGGACCTGCCATCGTGGTCTGCGCCAGTCTGATTACAGGATATATCGCCATGCACGGCGCTGATAAGGTCGTCGCCGAAGATTATTATAAACAGGGTTTGATGATCAACAAGGACATACAGCGCGATGCCAAAGCCAGGGAATTGCAACTGCAAGCCACAATCAAGGCGGATTTTTTGACAGGGAAAATGCAGTTGCAACTGAGTGGCAAGGGGCGTTTGCCCGATACCATACAGCTGAGTCTGGCCAACGCGGCAACTGGCGGCAATACCGTCAGCGAAGTGATACGACGCCTGCCTTTGCAGCAGATCAGCCCCGGTCTGTATGAAGGGGATATGAAAACACTGAGCAATTTTACGGCAGGCTCGGTAAAATTGTTTCATCTTAAACTGGAAACCAGCGACTGGCGCATGACAGGTGACTGGTTTGACCCAGAACAAAAGCCGGTGCAGTTATATGCGTCAAAATAAAGCTGTTTCCCTAAGAACCTGTTTGCGATCTTACTGCGCGAACGTGATCGGGGCTCATGCGCTGCTCAAAATGCTCATGTACTAAAGTACATTCCGCTTTTTGCGCTGCGCTTTTGTTACCCTTACCCCGCTGACGCTCGCTCGCTACAGATCGCAAACAGGTTCTAAAGCTTTATTGACCTTAAGCTGAATAATCACTAGAAGGGGACAGAATTGGAACAACACAATAATAGCCACAACAAACCGCTGCTGCGACCGATGTTGATGATAGTGTTGTGGCCAGCTTTTTTGATGGCTTGTGCTGCGACTGGTTTATTTTTCAGTCTGGTAGATCCGATGGAACTGATCGTACTGGACCATCGTTTGCAAATGCACGCGTCAGGTGTGTATACAGTCGGTTTTTTTGCCTTCTGGCTGCTCGGAATTCTGTCTAGTGGTTTGACCGCTTTACTTGTGCAGAAAGCACATTAATCGAGATAATCATGAAAATGAACGAACCAGCCAGGTTTTCTTTGCCGGAAATACCAGAAGAACTGATACGTCGTTTCGACAAGCTAGGCCCACGTTATACATCTTACCCGACCGCAGACAGATTCAATACCGGCTTTAATGCAGAATCCTATATCCGGTATCTGAAGGAGCGCAGCCGTCTTGCCAGCAAGCCGCCACTGTCACTGTACATTCATATCCCGTTTTGTGCTTCGCTTTGCTATTACTGTGCTTGTAACAAGGTAATCACCAAGGATCACGGACGCTCGGCAAAATACCTGGAATATCTGGAAAAAGAATTGAAGCTGGTGACGGCACACCTGCATGACCGCGAAGTGCTGAGTCAGTTACACCTTGGTGGTGGCACACCAACCTTTCTCAGTCACGAAGAATTGCGTCACCTGATGCAGATGCTGCGGGCGCATTTTGATTTTTCTGACGATGCCGAGATTTCCATAGAAATCGATCCGCGTACAGTCGATGCTGCGACCCTGCAATTGCTTGCTGACCTGGGTTTTAATCGCACCAGCCTGGGAGTGCAGGATTTTAATCCTGATGTGCAAAAAGCGATACACCGCCTGCAGACATTTGAGCTGGTGGATAACACCGTGCAGGCCAGCAGGGCTGCCGGTTTTCAGTCGATCAATTTTGATTTGATTTATGGCTTGCCGAAACAAAATCTGGGCAGTTTTTCTGAGACACTGGATCAGGTCATTGCCTTGTCGCCAGACCGCATAGCACTCTATAACTATGCGCATTTACCTACCCGTTTCAAGCCGCAGCGCCGTATCGCTGAAGCAGATTTACCATCCGCCGAGCAGCGTCTGCAAATTTTCTTGATGTCCCTGCGCCGCTTGCAGGCAGAAGGCTATGTGTACATCGGACTTGATCATTTTGCCAAGCCGGATGATAGCCTGGCCAGGGCGATGGATGATGGCAGCCTGCACAGGAATTTCCAGGGCTATACCACCCGTGCTGATTGTGACCTGATCGGGCTGGGCTTGTCATCCATAGGCAAGATCGGCGCATCCTATGTGCAAAACATGCGTACGCTTGATGAATATTATGCCTGTCTTGACCGTGGCGAATTGCCGGTGGAAAAGGGGATTGATCTGCGCATGGATGATGTGCTGCGTCGTCAAATCATCATGAGCCTGATGTGCAGCAGTACCGTTGATTTTGGTGCGCTGGAACAGCAATACGGTATTTCATTCCCTGATTATTTTGCGGATGAACTGACGCAACTGGCTGATTATGCGCAGGAAAAAATGATTACTCTCAGTGCCGCTGCCATCACTGTCGAAGCCAGGGGGCGCTTGTTCGTGCGTGCCATTGGCATGGCATTCGACCATTACCTGACACGCCAGACCACGGCCAACTATTCAAAACTGATCTGACATGCTGACCTTGCCCCTGGTGATTGCTGCATTGACTGCCGGAGCACTGGGCGGCATACATTGCGCAGGCATGTGCGGCGGCATATCCATGCTATTGACCCAGGCCGGGCAAAAGCGTGGCAAGGGCGTTGGTAATGATGTCGGCAACGGTGTCGGCAATAAGGTCATTCCGATTACCATGCTGGCGAATGCCGATGTCAAATCTGTGGCTGCGACGAATAACTTGCTGTATCAGGTTTGGTTGCATGGCGGTCGCATTTTCACGTATGGATTGGCTGGTGCTGTACTCGGTGGTATCGGTGCAGCAGGTCTGGTATTCAAGCCATTTATACCTGTCCAGCAGTTGATGTTTACGATAGGTAATCTGGCATTGATTATTCTTGGCGTACGCCTGCTGGGCCTCATGCCGCACCTGCAGTTCATGCAGCAATGGATGGGGGCGTGGCAGCGTATGCTGAGCCGGCTGACTGCACCTTTAAACAAGGCCGCAGATTATCCGTTTTTAATGGGCATGGGATGGGCTTGTCTGCCCTGTGGCTTACTGTATGCAGTGGCACCGTTTTCCTTGCTGTCGGGTGATGCCTGGTCGGGGGCTGCCCTGATGCTCCTGTTTGGCCTGAGTGCCTTGCCCCATCTGCTGTTCACGCAGGCGGTGTTTCAACGCGCCAGCAAGACTGCCACCATGCGCGCAATCAGATTGGCAGGGGCATGTTTTCTGATTGCTGTAGGCTTGCTGGGCTTGTGGTATTTTGATATGAAAAACATGCCAGCCTTTTTATGTGTGGTGCCGGCAGCATGAATCCTGAAACGGTTCTGGGTGCTTAAGCCTGGATATCGATCAGGGTACCAAGCATCTGATCTGCGGTTTTGATTATCTTGGCAGAAAGATCAAAACCTGCCTTGAATTGGATGGATTGCACGATTTCTGATGCGAGTTCAGTGCCGCTACTATCTTGCGATTCTTGTGACGACAGGCTGGCCCCTTCTTTGCTGATCGTGGTGATGACACCACCTGCTGGTTGTTCCTGAAAGCTGACTTGCTGCGGCACAAAGCCGGCGGTGCTGGCATTGGCGACATTATGGCCAGAACTGTCTAGTGCACTGGCATACGCCTTCAGCCCGGACAGGCCGCTATTGAGTGCTGAAACTGACATGACATTTTCCTGAAGACCAAGCGCGATGCATGGGATTATAGCGGAAACCTGATTTGTACAGACAGGGAGAAGCGTTACAAATCGTCAGATGTTGGAATCCACCAATGGCAATTGAATTTCCAGGCAAGTGCCTTCACCAGGCTGGCTCTCAACCTTGAATTCACCCTGCATGGCCTTGACTCTTTCACGCATCCCGACCAGACCGAATGAGCGTGCCTTGCGTGTGTCGTCAGCATCCATTCCCTTGCCATTATCGCAAATGGTGAAACGCATCAGATGTGCATTTCTTTCAAATCGGATGTCTACTTCTGTGGCGTCGGCATGTCTGACCACGTTCGTCAACGATTCCTGGATGATGCGGAAAATGGCTGTGCTGCGGGCGTCATCCAGTGCCAGTTGTTCTTCATTCGCCACCAGTTCGCAATGGATGCCGTGGCGGCTGGAGAAATCTTTCTGCAAAGTCTGTAGCGCAAAATACAGGCCGCCTTCATCCAGCGCGCGCGGGCGCAGGTCGGTCGCGATACGGCGCAGGGTGGTGATGGCGGTCAGTATCAACTGATCCATGCTGCTGACGGTTTTCTGTGATTTGCCGGTGAGCATGCTATCTCTTTGCAGTAGCGATAAGTCCATGCGCAATGCGGCCAGCAACTGGCCCAGGTCATCATGTAATTCGCGGGCGATATGCTTGCGTTCTTCTTCGCGTATGCTTTGCAGGGTGGCAGAAAGCTGGGTCAACTCATCATGGTACAAGGCCATTTTTTCCTTGGCGACCTTGCGTTCACTGATATCACGAAAGATCACGGTGTAATAGCGCCTGCCGACCTCAACCTGGCTGGAGATGGATGCTTCTATCGGGAATTCTTCGCCATTGGCTTTCACGCCAGTGACGTAAAAATCGTCAAAGCCACCGCCCATCCGGCGCCGGGTGGCGCCGGTTTCGCCAAATTTCCTGACATGCTCACCATGCACCTTGCGATGCCGTTCCGGTAACACGGTATTGAGTGAGATACCCAGCAAATCACTGACTTCATAGCCGAACAGCGTGGCTGCAGACGGGTTGGCGAGGATGATGGTCTGGGTGTCGTCAATGGTGATGATACCGTCGATGGCGGTATCGATCATGCGGCTCAGGCGTTCGCGTTGCAAGTGCAGTTCTTCTGCCGAACGCGCCAGGTTCTGGCTAGTTTCTGCCAGGTTGGTGTAGGGCGTATGGATATTCACCGCGACCATGCCACGATAAATTGCGGTCGCCGCAAAAAGTTGAAACACGTGACCAATCACGACAAACAGGTCGCTGCTGTCTGTGTACAAGGCAAAGTACACTTCTGAAATCGCCAATAGCATCGCTGCCAGAAACATCGATGCACGATCTATCTGCAGACGCTGAATGTTTTTTTCGGCATCCTGTTCCTGTTTGACATCGCGATTCAACAGGTAGGCGGTGATCAGGTTGATGCCTATCAGTCCCGCCTCACAGGCAATCTTGAATGAAGTCTGGCCCACCGATTCAATATAGGTCAGCGGCAGCAGATCGGAAAAGGCAAACACGGTGTAAGTCCAGCCTGCGGTGGCCAGCAAACCGGCGATCAGTACCAGGTAGGCCTGTAGCGGGCTGACATCCGAATCTTCTGGCGATAATGCCAGGCCCAGCAGGGTGGTAGCGATGAATGAGCGCGACAGTATCCAGAACAGCAGGGATTTGTGCATATCGCTGGCATCCGGGAAACCGGGCATACCCTGAAAGGACAGCGCATGCATGCAGCCCAGTATAGCGGTACAGAGAAAGGCCACTGCCAGGATGACACTGCTTTTTTTGCGGGCACCGCCAAATGCATTCCAGCACACGATAAAGACAGACGTAAATATCACGACCGTGACGGTTTCCAGCAAGGTATGCACGGGTAATGGCGCTGCCACCCTGAGATGGCCCAGCTTGCCATGTGCAGCCCACAATAACAGGGATATGAGCAAGAGCAGCGCGGCCATCCAGCGCGCGCGGAAAAACCTGGTGTAATCAGTTGCCATGGAAGAGTGATTCGCTGTGCGTGACCGGTAACAATGGATTCCACTATTTTAAAGCGGAATGCATACCCGATTCTCAAATGAGCTGATTTAATTGTCTGAGGTGTTTGATACCAGTGACGAAAGCTGCATTCCAGTGCAGATCAGCTTAGCTCAGTTTAGTTCAGCTAAGTTCGGTTCTATCGTTTACATGGTGGCAGGCTGTGCTGCCACCTGTTTGTATGCGCTAAGATCGTAAGCAGGTTCTTAGTGCGACATCAGTACGGGAACGGTCATGCTTTCAAGTATGGTTCTGGTGACGCCACCCATGATCATTTCACGGAAGCGTGAATGGCCATAACCACCCATGACCAGCATGTCACTATCGACATCATGCGCCAGCGACAGCAGGGCATTGCCGATATCAGTATTGGTTTTGTGGACAGACACTTCCACCTTGATACCATGTCTTGCCAGGTACAGGGCAATATCGCTGCCCGGCTGTTCACCATGCGCATCAGGTACCGATTTGGAATTGAAGATGGCAACCTGAACCAGCTCGGCACGCTTCAAAAGGGGGATTGCATCGGTGATGGCGCGCGTCGCTTCCCGACTGGCATCCCAGGCGATCAGCGGACGTTTGGCTACCGAAGTGAAATCACCGACATAGGGAATAATCAGTACTGGCCTGCCTGCATTCATGATCAGGTATTCAGGAAAATCGGGCAGGACAGAGGGAGAGGGTTCATCACGATTGGTCTGGCCGATGATCACCAGATCGCTGTAGCGTGCCTGCAAGCCTATGCCGCCGCCAGCTTCATCATTGGCGATCAAGCTTTCATAAGAATCCAGACCCACCGATTCTGCTTGCCGGTTGAAGTTGGCAACGGCTTTTTCTGCCCGTTCCCGCAGGTATTTGAGGTGTATGGTCAGATTCGGATCATTCGCGCTGATATTGCCATCCTGATAGATGAAACGGGATACCCCGGTGACAGCAGTGCCTATCAGGTGGGCAGCATCCCCTTTGGCGATTTCTGCCGCCAGTCGTACGCGAAAATTGGATCGTTCTGACTCGTCTACATGAACCAGTATGGTTTTATATGTCATGTCTGTACTCCTTGATTGAATTATCGTGGAAAAACATCAAGCCATCATCATGGCCGCCGACAAGATGTCTGCCAGCAAACGTAGCATATGTACAATTCCAGCTTATACTAATTTAAGGCAACGGCAACCTCTTTGGTCCATTGCGGCAATAAATTCTTGCCAACCAGGGCGGATACCTTTTCGCTGACTTTTTCTTTGATGCGTGTTTTGGCGGGCGGCAGGCGGCGCAGGGTTTTCAGTGCATGGATGTCCAGCAGCGCGATCTGGCGCTGGTCTACACTGATCAGGCCCAGTTCATTGAAGGCAGACAGGGTGCGGCTGACGGTTTCCAGTGTCAGACCCAGATAGCTGCCGATTTCATGCCTGGTCATGCGCAGGTTGAATGATTTGCCGGAATAGCCGAGCAGGCTGAAGCGTTCACCCAGATTGGTCAGGAAACGCGCCACCTTGGCTTCAGCACTGAGGGCGCTGAGCATTCCTATCATCAATTGTTCACGCACCAGTTCGCGGCTCATGACGCTGAACATGGCTTGTTCCAGTTCGGCATAGCAACGGCCCAGGGCAGAAAAAGTTTTGTAAGGTAGCAAGATGATGTCGCAGTCAGACAGTGCCACTGCTTCGGACGCATGATGCAGGTTATGGATGCCGTCGATGCCGAGCAAATCACCTTTCATGGGGAAACTCAACACCTGTTCATTGCCATATTCATCGATCAGTACAGTTTTCAGGAAGCCGGAATTGACGATGTACAGTGTTTCAAAATCCTGGCCTATGGTATGCACTCTTTGGCCAGCCTTGAAGCGTACATGCTGGAACAATTGTTCTTCATCGGCAGATGCGGCTGGTGCGGGGATGCGCAAGAGCTCACAGACTTCCTGCAGGTTCGACCACAGGTTGCCATGGCAGCGCCAGCCTGCTTCACCGGCAACCGATGGGAATGCTCTTTTGGCAGCTGTCGATGACAGGCTGGCTTTGCCGCTTGTGAATGCTACTGTAGTCATGGTAATCCCCTTAAGGTAAACGACATTAATTGATTTGATGATTTGAATTCGGTTGCTGCCAGCGCAGCAGGTACTCTTGAAGCAGGCCAAAATCGGTAGATTTATCGAGAAAGCCATCGGCACCGGCACGCATTGCATGTACACGGTTGTCTTCGGTTGCATGATTGGTCAGCACCACAACTTTAATTTCTGGATTGCTTTGCTTGATGTTCTTGAGTAGCTGCAAGCCATTGCCATCGGTCAGTTGGATATCGAGAATCATGGCATCCGCATGTTCATCCAGAATGCCCTGCATGGCGTGACTGATATCGCCGGCTACCCCGACCACATGCATGCCTGGCACTTCTTCTATGAATTGGATCAGGCGTTGTTGAATCAGGGCCGAATCTTCTACGATGTACAGGTTCATGATGTGGAGTTAAGTGGTTGGTGCTACTGTGTTTGTGTTGCTGTGTTTGCTTAGCCTCTATTATCGTGAACATGAAGCTTGATTTAAATCAGCCAATGCTGATTCGGAGTGTCAGATTTACAGCCTGACATGTAGGAATATTCCTAGTCCGGAATCAGGGAGAGGGGAAGGGCAGGATGGAAGAGGGTATGGTATGGCGGGGGAAGGCGCAGCCCGGGCTGCGCGAGGATATTCAGGCTTGCGGTTGCAGAAGGTGATGTGCTACTGCATATTGCACCAGATCAGACAGATTATTCATGTTCATTTTTTGCATGATTCTGGTCTTGTGGGTGCTGACGGTTTTGACACTCAAATGCAGGAGGTCAGCAATTTCAGTAATCGACTTGCCCTTGACCAGGTGGCTGAACACTTCAAATTCACGGTCAGACAGGCTGGTGTGTGGCAGGCTGTCATCGGCAGGCATGGCGTTCATGGCCAGTTGTTCCGCCACTTCTATACTGATATAGGGACGGCCTGACGCGACCTTGCGCAGGGCGGTAACCAGTTGCGTGCCTGCGCTTTCCTTGGTCAGGTAACCACGTGCACCGGCGCGTATGGCCCTTACTGCATACTGTTCTTCTTCATGCATGGTCAGTATCAGTATCGGCAGTTTCGGGTATTCGTCCTTGATCTGGCGTATCAGGTCCACACCGCTGCGGCCTGGCATGGACAAATCCATCAGCAAGACATCAAATTCCAGGCTGCGGACTTTTTCCAGGGTATCAAATCCATCAATGGCTTCGCCGATGACCTGTATATCTTCTATCCCTTCCAGTATGCGCTTCAAGCCCTCGCGCATGATGGTATGGTCGTCGGCAATCAGAATGCGGGTCATCGTTTGTGTACAAGGCGTTAGTCATGGTGAAACTTGCCCGGTGTTGTGCCACGGCAAGGTGAAACGCTATTGTACTGCAAGCGCCCGCTGGCGCGTGCGCAGTGATGATCAATCCGTGATGCTGAATCAGCGCGAATCAGTGATGCTTGATACGATGCACCAGTACCGGAATCAGGCACAGGGACAATACTTTGGTGGTGACACTGCCCAGCAGGAACTGGCCCAGGCCGCTCCTGCCATGCGAACCCATGAAGATCAGGTCGCAACCATACTCTTGTGCGGTATGAACAATTTCCCTGGCGGTAGAGTCGTTGAACTGTATGACTTCCTGATAGGCGAGCCCGGCAGCCGCAGCGGCTTCCCTGACCGGTTGCAGATAGCTTTCAGCCATGGCCCGCATGGCTGCCTTGTATTCATCTTCAGTCGGACCGTTGGGGGGCACGATATCGACATACAGTGGATATTGATAATTGCTGGCAACAAACACAGCGATGACTTCCGCTTTCAATTGCAGCGCAAATTCCAGTCCGGCAGTGACACAGGCGTGTGACAGTTCGGAACCATCGGTGGGTAACAAGATTCTGGAGTACATATCCTGTGCCTTTCATCGTTGAACTTGAGATTAGTGGACTGTTACAACACTCCACTAATAGTGCATCTTGATTGTTGCACCGGCTTTGATTTCAAACAAGGGATTTGATGAATTATTCAGCACGCATTGGGCACTCAAGGGCTCAGATCGTTGATGCCTGGCTAGGGCAACACGCCCTAGATCAGTGCCTGCAATAAGGGTGTCAGCTCTGATGAATTGCTCCATGTTAACTGGAGATCATTGCATTCGTGCCAGAGGGCAAATTCGCGCAGGGTTTTGGCCAGGTCCGTTGCCATGCTTTGCGAAACGCGCGCGCCCGGTTCCAGATGCAGGGCCTTGACTTCCAGTATGCCTTGCTTGCGATGGGCCTTGGCATCCATGCGCCCGATCAAGACACCGCGGCGCAAGATGGGCAGGGTGAAATAACCATAATGCCGTTTCGGCGCTGGTGTATAGCATTCAAGTTTATAGTCAAAGTCAAACAGGTCTATGGCGCGTTTCCTGTCCCAGACCACCGGGTCGAATGGTGACAGAATACGGGTTGCGGTGGCTTTCAGTTTGTTCTCGCTGGCCCGTTCCAGCAAATTCAGGCGATCCGGATGCACATAAAACAGGGCATCGTGTTGATCGACAGTGACCGGTATCAGCAAGCCTTCCCTGACCAGTTGCGCAGGCTGGTTGTTGATATCAGGTTTACCCATGCGGAAATAATCGCTGATCCAGTTTGCCTTGCAGATGCCCAGCGCACGGACCGATTGCAAGATTTGCGTGCGCTCGCAATGCAGGATGGGCTTCAGATGTTTTTTGTCATTCCATTTGGGATGCACGCGTTCACGCAAGTCATAAATGCGCTGGAAATTATGGCGCTTGGCGACCATCACCTCGCCAGTGGTGAACAAGACTTCGAGCGAGCGTTTTTCTGGTTTCCATTCCCACCAGCCACCGCTTTTGCCGTCGGTACGTTCAAAATCTGCTGAGCGGCTGGCACCATTTGCATGGATATGTTTGCGCACGGTGTCAACCTGCACAGCATTTTCTTTCAGCCACTTGTGATTGTATTTCCAGCCCAGGCCCTGTGGCGACACCATCTGGTGGCGATACAGGCCATAGTCTTCTATCGGCAAAAAGCAGGCTTCATGCGACCAGTATTCAAAGAGATGGCCTTCTTCCAGCAATTCGTGCAGCCATGCATGCGGATAGTTTCCCAAGCGGCTCCACAGCACCAGATAGGGGCTGCGCGCCACCACGCTGATGGTGTCAATCTGCAGGGCAGACATATTGCGTATGCAGGCCAGCACATCCAGTTTGCCAGCTTTGCGCGGTGCAGGATTCAACAAGCCCTGTGCCGCCAGATGCAGGGCGCGAGCGGAACTGAGTGTCAGATGGAAATCAGTCGCGCTCATAAAGTCATCGCCGTAAAAAAATAACTGGGGGGTAGGAGGCAGGGACGGGGGTTCGAATCCCCCCGCAGATCAGAAGTGCTTCAAGCCGATGGCTGCCCTGACTTCATCGGTAGTTTGCGCGGCGATTTCGCGTGCCTTGCGTGTACCTTCTTTCAGTATTTGCAAAACCTGACCACGGTCTTTGGCAAATTCTTCGCGGCGTTCGCGAATAGGTTTCAGCAAATCCTGCAAGATACCTTCCAGGCGCGCCTTGACGATACTGTCACCCAGGCCGCCGCGCACGTAATGGTCTTTCATTTCCTGCAGGCCAGCTTTATCTTCGTCGAAGGCATCAAGGTAAATAAAGACGACATTGCCTTCCAGATGGCCAGGGTCGGCCACACGCAGATGCAACGGGTCGGTGTAGACATTGCGCACCGCTGCCTTGATTTCGGCGGGCGTGAAACTGAGGTTGATGACATTGCCCAGTGACTTGCTCATCTTGGCCTTGCCATCGACGCCGGGCAGGCGGCCAATTTCTGGCACCAGGGCCTGGCATTCCACCAGGATATCTTTATTTGCCAGACGGTTGAAGCGACGCACGATTTCATTGGTCTGCTCTATCATCGGTATCTGGTCTTCACCAACTGGCACCAGGCTGGCCTTGAAGGCAGTGATGTCGGATGCCTGGCTGACCGGGTAAGTCAAAAAGCCGGCAGGGATGTCACGCTCGAAATTGCGCAAGACGATCTCTTGCTTGATGGTGGGGTTACGTTCCAGGCGGGCTACGGTGACCAGGTTCAGGTAATAGAAGGTCAGTTCTGTCAGTTCAGGAATTTGTGACTGTATCAGTATCGTTGACTTGGCGGGGTCTATGCCGACGGCCAGGTAATCAAGCGCCACTTCCATGACATTGTCATGCACCTTGGCCGGGTTTTCCATATTGTCGGTCAATGCCTGGGCATCGGCCAGCATGATGTACTGTTCATACTGATGCTGGAATTTGACGCGGTTGCGCAGGCTGCCGACAAAATGGCCGAGGTGCAAGGGGCCGGTAGGGCGATCGCCAGTCAATATCAGGTGTTTTTTGTTTTCGGTACCAGGGAGCATGCTAAATCCAGTTGGGTAATACGGTGAAAGTGCTGACAGAACCTGGAGTATACGTAAAAAATGCCGCTGCGTTATGAGCTATGAGCGGCATGACGGATATCAAGGCGTGTTCTATGGCTATGATGCCGTTTTCAGGCTGGATGTGTCAAGTTTGACCAGATTTGCAGGCTTCCCCAGCTTGATCTATCCGATATTTTGCCTTAATTCACTTAAAACTATCATCTTGTCATCTGAATTACTTATAAAGTCATTTCCCAAAATGATAAAATCGCGGTTCGTTTTTATACAGTTGAAAGTAGCCTTATTTTGACCAGCTCAAGCGTTAAAAAATTGATTATTGCCTCACGTGAGAGCCGTCTGGCGATGTGGCAGGCTGAACATGTGCGCGATCGCCTGATTGCACTGTACCCCGACTGGCAGGTAGAAATACTGGGAATGACGACACGCGGCGACCAGATTCTGGATAAGGCGCTGTCAAAAGTCGGTGGCAAAGGCTTGTTTGTGAAAGAACTGGAAGTCGCCATGGCCGAAGGCCGTGCTGACCTGGCCGTCCATTCGCTCAAGGATGTCCCCATGGATTTGCCGGCAGGTTTTGCCCTGGCCGCGATACTGGAACGCGAAGACCCGCGGGACGCATTTGTCTCGAATGATTATGCCGATCTGGATAGCCTGCCTGCCAGTGCGATAGTAGGTACCAGTAGCCTGCGACGCCAGGCCCTGATTGCTGCCCGTTTCCCGCATCTGGTCGTCCGTCCCTTGCGTGGCAATCTGGATACCCGTCTGCGCAAGCTTGATAACGGTGAATATGCAGCCATCATCCTGGCAGCAGCTGGCCTCAAACGTCTGGGTTTGCCAGAAAGAATACGTGCCTGCCTGGACCCGGAACAAAGCCTGCCAGCCGCAGGTCAGGGCGCAATGGCGATAGAAATACCCGATAACCGGCCCGAACTGCAAGCCATGCTGGCTGCCTTGAACCATCTCGAAACCGATCAGGCTGTGACTGCAGAACGTACCGTATCCAAGGCGTTTGGTGGCAGTTGCCAAATCCCGCTGGCGGCGTTTGCGACCGTTAGCCAGGGCAAGATGTTCATTCGCGGCATGGTGGCAACGCCGGACGGCAGCCGCATTGCACGTGCAGAAGCAAGCGGTGATGCGGACCAGGCGCTCAGTCTGGGGCAGGAACTGGCACGCGCCCTGTCGGCACAGGATGCAGAAGGTATCCTGGCGGTATGCAAAGCCCAGATCACGGAATAATCCTTTCTGCAAAATTTTTGCAAAATATGGGCGATATGAATCACATTGATCGCATTGATCACATTGGCAGCAGGAATGGCGGTGATGGCAGGGACAGAAGGGCAGTGATTATCACTCGGCCCGCTGCCCAGGCAGATGACTTTGCGCGCCGCCTGCAGGCTATGGGGCGGGATTGCGTACTGTACCCCTTGCTGGAAATCCAGCCCTTGCCGGATGAAAGTCATTTGATCGCTGAAATCGCGCATTTGCAGGAGTATGCCTTGCTGGCCTTTGTCAGCCCGAATGCGATTGATGCTTTCTTTCGCCATGTCAGCCAGTATCCAAAAGAAATCCCGATTGCGGTCATGGGCGAGGGGAGTCGTCAGCGTCTGGCAGAATATGGCTTGAATGACCAGACCGCGACCATCATACGTCCCCGCAATCAACTCAAGACTGATTCCGAAACCTTGCTGGACGAACTGGACTGCGCGGCCTTGCAGGATAAAAAAGTCTTGATTGTCCGTGGTGAAAGCGGACGTGAATTATTGGCCGATGCCTTGCGTGCACGCGGTATCGAAGTCAGGCAACTGGCTGCTTACCGGCGGGTGGCACCGCAACTGGATGCCGGCAGGGCGCAGCAATTGCGCCTCTTGCTGGAACAGGAAAACCAGTGGGTTGTCACCAGTTCTGAAGCATTGCGCAATCTGTTGCATGATGTTGATGCACTGGGTTTGCCTGATGGCGTGGCAAAAATGCAACGGCAAGCGCTGCTGGTTCCGCACAGTCGCATTGAAGAAACCGCGAAATCCCTGGGATTTCAATTTATTACCTTAACAGCTTCTGGCGACGAACAACTGCTTGTCGCGTTACAATCTCGTCTATGAGTGAACAGCAACCAAATTCTGAAGCCGCAATGACGGCAAATCCTGTCGAGCCAGCTGCTCGCCAGCCGATAATTCCTGCCTCACAGGAAAACCCCAAGTCCATGGTCTGGGGGAATCCGGCTTATCTGGCTTCCGGCGTGTTAGCCGTGCTGCTGGCGGTTAACTGGTGGTCATCGCAAAACCAGATCAACAGCCTGCGCGAAGAAGTCGCCCGCCGCCTGCTGAGCGCCGATACCAATAGCAGTGAAACCAAGGTACTGGCGCGCAATGTGCAAGAAACCACCAAGGAAGTTCAATCCAAGGTGATTCTGCTGGAAGGCAAGCAATCCGAGGCGCAAAGTCAGCAACTGGCACTTGAACAGCTGTATCAGGACTTGTCCAGGAACCGTGATGACTGGGCACTGGCCGAAATTGAGCAGGTATTGGCGACCGCCAGTCAGCAATTGCAACTGGCTGGTAATGTACAGGGTGCCTTGATTGCCTTGCAAAATGCCGATGGCCGTCTGGCCAAATCGGAAAAACCGCAATTCATCTCCATCCGTCGTGCAATTGCGAAAGACATAGAAAGACTGAAATCCCTGCCGGCATTGGATTTGCCCGGTGTGGCGCTGCGTCTGGATAGCGTGATTGCACAGATAGACCATATCCCTTTATGGGCAGATGAAAAATCCGTGGTCTCTGCGACGCCGCCGAAAGCACCTTTGCGCGTATTGCCTAAATCCTTGCCGAAATCACTGCCAGGCACAAAAACAGCCAAGCAACCGGCAGAAGAAATAGTAGAAAATACTTGGAGCATGCGCCTGCAGGATGCCTGGCAGAGTTTTTCCAGCGAGATGTGGAATGAGGTACGACAACTGATACGCGTGCGGAATGTGGAAACACCGGACGTCTTGTTGCTGAGCCCCACACAATCGTATTTTGCGCGTGAAAACCTGAAGTTGAGATTACTGAATGCGCGTCTGGCGCTGATGTCGCGCAACGAAAGTATATTCAGGAGCGACCTGATCGCTGCCCAGGATGCCATCGCCAAATATTTTGATACCCGTGCCAAGCAGACCCAGAAGGTGCAGGATTTGTTGCGTCAGGTGCAGGGCAGCAATCTGTCGATAGAAATGCCGACGCTGGCCGAGAGTCTGAACGCAGTACGTAACTATAAAGTGAAGCCTTAACAGTATGCGAATTTTTATCCGGCTTCTGATTTTGTTTGCGCTTGCCGTCGGTCTTGCTGTCGGTGCGCGCTACAACCCCGGTAACGTGGTTTTGTTTTATCCGCCTTACCGGATAGACCTGTCATTGAATTTTTTCCTGTTCCTGGTGCTGGTGCTGTTTGTGCTGCTGTACCTGGTGATACGGGCCATCGTCACCACCCGCAAGATGCCGCGCAAGGTCGCGCTGTATCGTCAGAACAAGCGTGAAAAAGACAGTAACAAGGCCTTGCGTGAAGCCTTGAAGGCCTTGTTCGAAGGACGTTTTGGTCATGCAGAAAAAGCCGCCATGCGTGCCACTGAATTGCCAGAAAATGCCAGCGTGGCATCGCTGATCGGTGCCCGTGCTGCCCATCACATGGGCCAGTTTGAGCGGCGTGATTCCTGGTTCTCCGGTATCGAGGCAGACCAGAACTTTAAAGTCGCACGCCTGGTCAGCATGACAGAATTGCTGGTGGATCAGCATCAATCCGGCAAGGCGCTGGAAGCCGTGCGTGAGTTGAATTCCAGTGGTGTGCGCCATATCCAGGTATTGCGTTGGGCATTGAAAGCCAATCAGCAAGCGCAGAAATGGCAGGAAGTATTGAAGCTGGTCCGCACGCTGGACAAGCATCGCGCTTTGCACCCGGCCTTGTCGCAACGCCTGCGTGAACTGGCTTATGAAGATTTTCTGACCAACCAGGGGCATGATGCCGAATCGATACGCCGGGTATGGTTTGAAATTCCCCAGGCAGAACGCAAATCTGCTTTCGTTGCCTTCGTCGCTGCCAGTGCCTTCAATTCCCACGGTTTGTTTGATGATGCACGTGGCATTGTGGAAAAAGCCCTGAGCGAAGACTGGGATGAACGCCTGATGCGTGCCTATCGTGACGCCGCTGCTTCAGAAGGCTCCGCCGCATTGTTGTCACAAATTGAACATTGTGAAAAATGGTCAGAGCAACATCCCACCGACCCCGAACTGGCGCTGACACTTGGTACACTGTGTCTGAGACAAAAATTATGGGGTAAGGCACAGCGACATATGGAACAGGCCCTGTCGGATGCGGTTGATCCGCGCACGGTGCGTGAAGCCAATCTGAAACTGGCGCAATTACATGAGGCACTTGGCCAGGCAGCAGAGGCTGCCAGCCATTATCGTCAGTGTGCAATTGCCACCATGCTGTAAGCATGGGCGTGCTGCTGCGATGCACAATTGTGTGTCGAAAGCCGATATAATCTCACCAGATTGATTTCTTCTATTGATACTTATACAGAAAGTGCAACATGAGCTTGAATAAAGTCCCGGCAGGTCGTGATCTGCCTAATGATTTCAACGTCATTATCGAAATCCCCATGAACGGTGATCCGATCAAGTATGAAGTGGATAAGGAAAGTGGCGCAATCTTCGTTGATCGTTTCATGGGCACAGCCATGCATTATCCGTGCAACTATGGTTATGTTCCACGCACTATCGCTGGTGACGGTGATCCGGTAGATGTATTGGTGATCACACCTTTCCCACTGATTCCTGGTGTGGTGGTACGTTGCCGTGCGATCGGCGTCCTGAAAATGAAGGATGAAGGCGGCGATGACGCCAAAGTACTGGCAGTTCCAGTAGACAAGATTCTGCCTATCTACACACACTGGCAACAACCGGAAGACCTGAATGATCTGCGCTTGCGTCAAATCCAGCATTTCTTTGAACATTACAAAGACCTGGAGCCAGGCAAATGGGTGAAAATTGAAGGCTGGGGTAGCCCGGATGATGCCAAAGCAGAAATCATGGCTGGCGTAGAAAGCTACAACAAGTCCCATGCGTAATTTGCTTGTGGCTTAAAAAATGGGGCGATGTCAGATCGCCCCTTTTTTTTCGTCTTCAACGGTTATCTACTGCAGCATCTGCGATTTATTCAGGAAATAACCTGCCACTGCCAGACCGGCCAGAACCACGGCAACCCAGCTCAGCCAGGAATTGGAGTGGCTGCTTTTTGCCTTATCGAAATCGATATCGCTATTGCTTCCCTGTTTCATGCGTTTGCGCTTCAGTTTTTTGTCGCGATCCAGGAATTTTTCCAGCGCCAGCGACATCTCGGCGGCACTTTCATATCGCGCAGAAGGGTCTTTTTGCATGGCTTTCATGACGATTCTGGATAAGGATTCCGGAATATTGGCGCAAATTTCAGACGGATTCTTGGGTGGCTTACTTACAATTTGTTGCAATAATTTGTCTACATCTTGCGACTGAAAAGGCTTTTGCCCGGTCAGCATCTCATACATCACTGCCCCCAGTGAGTATACATCTGTCAACGCCGTGACCTGCTTGCCGTTCGCCTGTTCCGGCGACATGTAGTTCGGTGTACCCATGATGTTGTTGTTGAACAAGGTATGTGACTGTTCCCTGGTTTCATCCAGCATACGGTTGGGGGCGCGGGCAATCCCAAAATCGACGACTTTGGGCTGCTGGCTTGGCAAGACAAAGATGTTGGCAGGCTTGATATCACGGTGTATTACGCCGTTACCATGCGCGTATTCCAGCGCATCAGCGATTTTTTGTATGATGTTGGCGGTTTCTATGATGTCAAACTCCCTGCCGTCAGCCAGCAAATGCCGTAAATCTTTGCCTTGCAGGAACTCCATCGCAATAAAGGTGCTTCCGCCTTCGCTGGAGGCATCAAAAATCGTCACGATATTGGGATGGGACAGGCGACCGGCAGCGCGCGCTTCATTGATGAACTGCTGCTCGCGCTGCTTCTTGTCAGCTGCATTGTTGCCTGCACTAAATATTTTGATGGCAACATCACGGTCAATGACGGGATCGTGTCCAAGGTAGACAGCGCCATTGGATCCCATACCTATTCTTTCGCTCAGATAAAAGCGGCCCACACGCTTGGTCGGTAACGGAGCAGGGGGCAAGTTCGGTGTGGAAATGAAATTATTTTGCATGGCCACAGGATGCCCTGATCTAGGCAAAATTTCAAGTAGGGGTACCCGTACCAGACTGTGAAGATTTGTAAGGGGAATGTTCGTTGAGTTCGTTGAAATACAGCTCGACCCCGCCAGTTTCTCTTTTTAGGAAATCTGACACCGCATTCGCAAAATCCGGATGGCTCAAGTGATGGGCAGACCAGGTCCTGGTGGGTAAAAAGCCACGTGCCATCTTGTGCTCACCCTGAGCACCGCCTTCAAAGATGCTAATTTTTTCCTGTATGCAAAATTCTATAGCCTGGTAATAGGCAGTTTCAAAATGCAGACAGGGATGATGTTCCAGACAGCCCCAATAGCGGCCATACACCGTGTCTTGATCATGAATCAGTAGTGAGGCAGCAATTCTATTGCCTGAACGCAATGCGAAAATCAAATGGATGTGCTCAGGCATGGTTTTGCCTATACGCAAGAAAAAATCCAGGTTCAGGTAAGGGGTGGAGTGATGCTCCCGGTAAGTGTGGTCATAGCAGCGCTTGAAGAATAGCCAATCTTCTTCTTGCATATCGCTGCCCTTGACATGCTGAAACTGTATATCGGCGTCACTGACTTTCCGGCGTTCGGCACGGATATTTTTGCGCTTCTTCTTGTCCAGCCCATCCAGAAAATCTTCAAAGCAGCGGTAGTCGCGGTTTTCCCAATGAAACTGCACGCCCGTGCGCAACAGATAACCGGCCTGACCCAAGCGCTGCGCCTGTTCTTCCGGCAGGAACAGCAGGTGGCTGGATGAGAATTCACCGGCGCTTTGCAGTTCCTGCAGGGCTGCCACCAGGGCATCTTGCGCTTCTGTGGTATAGGCCAGCAGGCGATTGCCGGTGACCGGGGTAAATGGTATTGCCGACAGCAATTTGGGATAATAGGCAAAGCCATAGCGCTGATACGCTTCGGCCCAGGCCCAGTCGAAAACATACTCACCGTAGGAATGGTCTTTTTCATACAGGGGCAGGGCAGCGATCAGTTGCTCACCGTCCCACAGAGTGATAAAACGGGCTTGCCAGCCACTTTGGGCGGATGCCGAACCCGATTCATGCAAGGCATGTAAAAATGCATAAGATAAAAACGGATTGGGATGTGATTGCGCGGCAATCAGCGTATCCCATTGAAACTGCGCTATGTCAGACAGTGAAGTGATGATGCGCATGCGATAATGCGGTGCAATAGATTCAAATTTCATTTTCGATTTAAAACAGATTTGCCACTATGACAGTAAAAGTTGCCATTGCCCAGATGAATAGTGTTGTCGGTGATCTTGCCGGTAATGCTGCACAGATTGTAGAGTATGCCCGTCGCGCTGCAGAGCAGGGGGCAGACATACTTGTGACGCCAGAATTATCCCTGGTCGGTTATCCGCCTGAAGATTTGTTGCTGCGGCAGGCGTTTTACCTGGAAACTGCACAAGCAATGACAGCGCTTGGCAAGCAGCTTACGCTATTTCCGGGACTTGCTGTTTTGGTAGGGCATCCGGCGGAATCAGATGGCAGGCGGTATAATGCAGTTTCCGTGCTGCAAGATGGTGTCGTAAAAGCGGTTTATTTCAAGCGCGATTTGCCGAATGACATGGTGTTTGATGAAAAACGCTATTTTTCATCCTCGGTCCAGGCTTGTGTATTTGACGTAAAAGGCATCTGCTTTGGTATCAATATCTGTGAAGATACCTGGTTGCCTGATGCACCTGCCCTCGCCAGACAGGCTGGCGCGCAAGTCTTGCTGGTGCCTAATGGTTCCCCCTATCACATGGGCAAGCAGCATCAGCGTTACGACGTGATGCGCAGCAATGTGACTTCGCAAGGCCTGTCGCTGGTGTATGCAAACCTGGTGGGCGGGCAGGACGAATTGATTTTTGACGGCAATTCTTTTGTCATGAATGCGCAAGGCCAGGTATGCGCGCAACTGAAACATTGCCAAGCCGATTTGCAGGTGATTGAATTTGATGGTGCCCTGCCTCAGCCTTCGCCTCTCATGGCCCGTATTGAACCCGCTTTGTCACTCGAAGCCGAGGTCTATCAGGCGCTGGTGATGGGAGTACGTGATTATGTAGGCAAGAATGGCTTTCCCAGCGTCTTGCTGGGTTTGTCGGGTGGTGTGGATTCGGCTCTGGTGCTGGCGATTGCCGTGGATGCGCTGGGGGCGGACAAGGTCAGGGCCATCATGATGCCGTCACCTTATACGGCAGATATCTCGTGGATAGATTCACGCGACATGGTGGCACGTACAGGTGTGCGCTATGATGAGATTGCCATTAGCGACTGTTTTGATGCCTTCCGCTCTACGCTCAGCCAGGAATTTGCCGGGCTGAAAGAAGATACGACAGAAGAAAATATTCAGGCCAGGATACGCGGCACCTTGTTGATGGCTTTGTCGAACAAATATGGTTCCATCGTTTTGACGACTGGTAATAAGAGTGAAATGGCGGTTGGTTACTGCACTTTGTATGGTGATATGGCGGGTGGCTTTGCGGTCATCAAGGACATTGCCAAAACCCTGGTATATCGCCTGTGTGCTTATCGCAATACGCTGTCAGCTGTGATACCCGAAAGGATATTGACCAGGGCACCGTCAGCTGAATTGCGACCCGATCAAAAGGATCAGGATTCCCTGCCGCCGTATGACATCCTGGATGGCATCATGGCCATGTACATGGAAGAAAACAAGGCACGGGCAGAGATCGTTGCAGCCGGATACAAGACAGAAGATGTAGAGCGCATCACGCGCCTGATCAAGATTAATGAATACAAGCGGCGTCAAGCGCCCATAGGTATCAGGATTACCCATCGCGCCTTTGGGCGTGACTGGCGTTATCCTATTACTTCGAAGTTCAGAGACTAGTGGACTGTAACAGTTGAAACAGAAGTGAAAGGTGCTTGCCCGGCGATCAGGGCAAGGCAAGGTTAACACTTATGCACAGCGATAGTGAACTATCGCGAGCATTTGCAACGCAGCCATGGTCGTCGCGCAAGCGGAAGGCACTCTGTTTCAAAGTTACAGTCCACTAATGGATTGCAACTTTGAAACAGAAATGAAAGGCGCTTGCCCGGTGATCAGGGCTGCTTGCTGCATTCTGGTTCCATTCTGGTTCAACTGTTAAGCTCACGATAAATTAATTGGTATTAACTAAGGAGAGGGAAATGAAACAGATTACCGCTATTATCAAACCGTTCAAACTGGACGAAGTACGTGAAGCCCTGGCTGACGTTGGCGTCACAGGACTTACCGTGGTTGAGGTAAAAGGTTTTGGTCGTCAAAAGGGACATACAGAACTGTATCGTGGCGCAGAATACGTCGTCGATTTTCTGCCCAAGATCAAGGTAGAAGTTGTGGTCGATGATAATATTGCAGATAATGTTGTAGACGCGATTATCAAAGCAGCCCACACCGGCAAGATTGGTGACGGCAAAATTTTTGTACAAAATGTTGAGCAAGTGATACGAATTCGTACTGGCGAGACGGGATCTGATGCGGTTTAATATGAAGAAGTTGAATACAGTAAAGCGGTTGGTAAAACTTGGATTTGCAGGTTTTTCAAAAGCAAGAGCAAAAGCAGCCGTGGCACTGGTGCTGACGGTGATGGCGCATGCCCATGCCGAAACCGGTGTTACAGACAAGAAGATTTTATTGGGCCAGTCTGCGGCGTTTTCCGGGCCGGCGGCACAACTTGGCATACAGTTGAACCTGGGTGCAAGGATTTATTTTGATCAGGTCAATGCGGCGGGTGGTGTGTATGGGCGCAAGATTGAAATCATCCAGAAAGATGATAAATATGAGGCAGACCTCGCTGCTGCCAATACCAAGGCCTTGATTGAAAACGACGGCGTATTCGCCTTGTTTGGTTATGTAGGTACACCAACCAGCAATGCTGCCTTGCCGATTTTTTCACAAGCGAAAGTCCCTTTCTTTGCCCCTTTCACTGGCGCGCAATCCCTGCGGGAACCATTCAACCGGCAAATCTTCCACATCCGGGCAAGTTATTATGACGAGACCGAATATCTGGTAGACCGTCTCGCCAACCTGGGTACAAAAAGTATCGCTGTCTTTTATCAGAATGATGCCTATGGCAAAGCAGGTCTTGCCGGTGTTGAACTGGCAATGAAGAAAAGAAATTTGCGCGTTGTCGAGCTGGCGACTGTGGAAAGAAACAGCACTGATGTGACCGCCGCAGTTGCCAAGTTATTGCCCAATCGCCCTGATGCCATCATACAAATCAGTACCTACGCAGCCAGCAGTGCGCTGATCAAGGAAATGCACAAGGCGTCGTACACCGGCATGTTCTACAATGTGTCCTTTGTGGGTAGTCAGGCACTGGCTGATGCGCTGGACAAGGATGGTGTAGGGGTGGTGATTTCTCAGGTGACGCCATTCCCATGGTCAGGATCGATCCCGCTGGTGGGCGAATACACCAAAAGCCTGGACAAGGCAGGTGTCAAAAGTCTTAACTTCTCCAGCTTTGAAGGCTATATCGCAGCCAAGGTGTTTGTCGAAGGCTTGAAACGCGCCGGGCCTGCACTGACGAGGGAAAAACTGCTGTCTGCGCTGGAAACGATCAATCGCTCCAGCTATGATACGGGCGGCTTTGATGTCAGCTTCTCGTCTTCCAATCATAGTGGTTCAAAGTATGTTGACATGACCGTTATTACGAAAGACAAGAAGTTCCACAATTGAGCTAAGCAAATAATTGAATAAATAAGTTGAGCAAATAAGTTGCATAGACATTGAGCCCGGTCCCGGACTCAACGTCTGCTGACACTTTCAGGCTTTCAGTAACACGATCAGCGCACCAGAACCACCATCTGCAGCAGTCGCCTGGCTAAACGCCAATACTTCATCTTTCTGTATCAGCCAGTTCCTGACTTTTTGCTTGAGTACGGGTTCTTTATTGATTGATCCCAGACCCTTGCCATGAATGATGCGTACGCAGCGGGTGCCATTGCGCATGCACTTGCGTAAGAATTCTCCCAGGCTATCCCTGGCCTCGTCGCGACGCAGGCCGTGCAGATCCAGTTGGGCCTGTATCACCCAATGACCTTTCCTGAGCTTCCTGACGACGTCCTGGCCAACCCCGGCACGGGTATAGCTGAGATTTTCATCGGTTTCCAGCAGGGAATCGGCATCGAATTCATCAGACAGCGATTCCTGCAATGCTGCCTGCTCATCTGCAAGGTGCTGGAAGGGCAGGGGTGCGATGCGAGTGGGTATCGGGCTGTGTTTCGCAGCAATTTTCAAAGGTGCGATCGTGCCCACGCTGGAACGGAAAATGTCTGCCTCTTCTTTGGCTTTTTTTTCCTGTTCCAGGCGTATTGCTTCTGCACGTTGCCGGCTTTCTTCTTGCTGCTTTAATTGCTGACTGAGTGACTTCAGGTCAGCAAGGCTTTTAAAAGACGACATCTGATACTTTCCTGACCTGGCTGGTCTTATTCTTCCAAAAAGCGCTGCGCATCCAGCGCTGCCATGCAACCGGTGCCGGCACTGGTGATGGCTTGGCGATACACATGATCCTGCACATCACCAGCCGCAAACACGCCAGGCACATTGGTGGCCGTTGCCATGCCTTCAGTGCCGGTACGGGTCTTGATGTAGCCATTATGCATTTCCAACTGGCCTTCAAAAATACTGGTGTTGGGCTTGTGACCAATCGCGATGAAAACGCCATGCACGGTGATGGGTGTCACCGCGCCATCGGCTGCCTTGACCTTGATACCGGTCACGCCAGATTCATCACCTACCACTTCATCCAGTGTGTGGTTCCATTTGACTTCAATCTTGCCTTCGGCCACTTTAGCCATCAGACGGTCGATCAGAATGGCTTCGGCACGGAACTTGTCGCGACGATGAATCACCGTCACCTTGCTGGCGATGTTCGACAGGTACAGCGCTTCTTCCACCGCCGTATTGCCACCACCAACGACGGCTACTTCTTTACCGCGATAGAAAAAACCATCACAGGTAGCACAGGCAGATACGCCCTTGCCCATGAAGGCTTGCTCAGACGGCAGGCCCAGGTATTGGGCCGATGCGCCGGTGGCGATGATCAATGAATCACAGGTGTATTGCGCCTGGTCACCGATCAGGCGTATCGGTTTTTCATCCAGCTTGGCAGTGTGGATGTAATCAAAAATGATTTCAGTATTGAAGCGTTCTGCATGTTGCAGGAAACGCTGCATCAATTCCGGGCCTTGCACGCCCATGGGGTCCGCAGGCCAGTTTTCCACGTCCGTGGTCGTCATCAGTTGGCCGCCTTGCTCGACACCGGTGATCAACACCGGGTTCAGGTTGGCACGGGCTGCATACACGGCAGCAGAATAGCCTGCGGGGCCAGAGCCAAGAATTAATACATGAGCGTGCTTTGGTGCGATTGCTGGTGTGGACATAGCAGACCTGATAAAAAGTTAACCGAAAGGTAGATGATTAGATGTTTAATATGCTGGTGAGATGGCGATTTTCAGGCTAATTTCAAGTATTTTTGCCTATTTTGCATCGCTATTCTGTGATAAGTATAAATTATAGACTATCCATGACAGGGTCGTCAGGCAGCATAGGGGGATGGCGTAGTTCAGGAGGGACAACTTTGTTTCAACTGTTACAGCCGACTTGTTTGGCGCAGACAGGCTATCATGCTATCTTGTCAGCTTTCGATAGCTGTCTGGATGAGGTTTTTCCCGTTTTATGACTACAAGTAACGAAGCTTATACGCGAAGCAGTAAAACCGCAGCACCTGCCGCACCTCCCAACCGCTTTGTCGTGTTGTTGATGGAAGCCAGGTGGATAGCACTGGCTGCGTTTTGCGTGTGCCTGGTGCTGATACTGGCCACCTATTCAACCCGTGATCCTGGCTGGTCCAGGTCGGTCGACATCCCCAAGGTACACAATATCGCCGGCAAGTTTGGTGCATGGCTGTCTGACGTGCTGTTTTATGTATTTGGTGTCTCTGCATGGTGGTGGTGTGTCGGGGCTTGCCGCCAGGTCTGGAAGTCGTACCATAAGCTGTCGCAAAGAGTGAAGCTGAACCCGGAACCTGAACCGGAAATCGGTTTCCCGGAAATCCTGACCGAGGCTATCGGCTTTGCCTTGCTGCTGGCTGGCAGCATGGGGCTGGAATTTCTGCGCATGCACAGCTTGAAAGTTGCCTTGCCACTGGCACCCGGTGGAGTGCTGGGTGAGCTGATAGGCAATGCCGCCTTTGCTGTCATAGGCTTTACCGGGGCGACCCTGTTGCTGCTGTTGATGATTGCGCTGGGTATCAGCCTGTATTTCCATGTGTCGTGGCTGACAATTGCCGAACGCATAGGCAGTGGCATTGAGTTAGCGTTTGTCTTTGTGCAAAGCAAACGTGCGGATGCACAAGACCGTCGCGTCGGCCAGACCGCCGCAGTCAAGCGCGAAGAAGTCGTGGTGCAAGAACGCGCCAAGATCGTCGAAGCACAGCCGATACGCATAGAACCGCAAGTGGTGGCCGTGCAGCGTTCCGAACGGGTAGAAAAAGAAAAGCAGGTATCACTGTTCAATGAGCTGCCAGATACCAATCTGCCACCTTTGTCCTTGCTGGATGAACCACCACCGGTACAGGAAACCGTCAGCGTGCAGACGCTGGAATTTACCAGTCGCTTGATAGAGAAAAAACTCTCCGATTTTGGCGTCGATGCCAAGGTGGTGGCCGCCTATCCTGGCCCTGTGGTTACCCGCTATGAAATTGAACCGGCAACCGGCGTCAAGGGCAGCCAGATCGTCAATCTGGCACGTGACTTGGCACGCTCCCTGTCGCTGACATCGATACGGGTGGTCGAAACCATACCCGGCAAGAATTTCATGGGCCTGGAATTGCCCAACCCCAAACGCCAGATCGTGCGCCTGACAGAAATACTGGGTTCCAAAGTGTACAACGACAGTTCATCCAGCCTGACTGTGGCGTTGGGTAAAGATATTGGTGGTCACCCCATCTGCGCCGACCTGGCCAAGATGCCGCATTTGCTGGTGGCGGGTACGACTGGTTCCGGTAAATCGGTGGGTATCAATGCGACCATCCTGTCGCTGTTGTACAAATCAGATCCAAACGACGTGCGCATGATTTTGATCGATCCAAAAATGCTGGAAATGTCGGTGTACGAAGGCATACCGCATTTGCTGGCACCAGTGGTGACTGACATGCGCCAGGCAGGCCACGCCCTGAACTGGGCAGTGGGCGAGATGGAACGCCGCTACAAGCTGATGTCCAAGCTCGGTGTGCGTAACCTGGCTGGCTATAACACCAAGATTGCGGAAGCCGCACGCAAGGAAGTACATATCCCCAATCCCTTCAGCTTGACGCCCGATGCGCCAGAACCATTGGAAAAACTGCCTACCATCGTCATCATCATCGATGAGTTGGCAGATCTGATGATGGTCGTCGGCAAGAAGGTGGAAGAACTGATTGCCCGTATTGCGCAAAAGGCCCGCGCAGCCGGTCTGCATCTGATCCTGGCGACACAAAGGCCGTCGGTGGACGTGATTACCGGCCTGATCAAGGCGAATATTCCTACCCGTATCGCCTTCCAGGTCAGCAGCAAGATCGATTCGCGCACGATTCTTGACCAGATGGGCGCTGAAGCCCTGCTTGGCATGGGTGACATGTTGTACATGCCGCCAGGCACGGGCCTGCCTATCCGCGTCCACGGTGCCTTTGTGTCAGATGAAGAAGTACATCGCGTGGTTGAATATCTAAAATCCCAGGGCGAGCCGAATTACATCGAAGGCATACTCGAAGGCGGTACGCTGGAAGAGGGCGGTGAAGTGGGCGGCGAAAGTGCCGGTGCTGGTGGCGGTGAAGCCGATGCCCTGTATGATCAGGCGGTAGCTATAGTACTCAAGAACCGTCGCGCATCCATTTCGCTGGTGCAAAGACATTTACGTATCGGTTACAATCGCGCCGCCCGTTTGCTGGAACAAATGGAACAAAGTGGTGTCGTATCTACCATGCAGTCTAACGGTAACCGCGAAATTCTGGTTCCGGCCGGGAATACGGAATAAGCGCGGAATAAGCGCAGAATAAGCACAGAATAAAACAGCATGGTAACGGCATAGCAGAATAGGATATTCAGTGAAGAAACACACTAGCATGATGGCAAAACTGGCAAAACTGGCAAAATTGTCGGTAGCTGCGATGGCATTTGCCATCATGCCTGCCTTGGCATCGGCTGCTGCGGTTGAGCAGTTCAAGGCATTTGTCAGCAATAATAAAAGCGCCAAGGGTGAATTTACCCAGCAGCAAGTCAAAATGGTTGATGGAAGCCCCAAGATCAGCAAAACTGCCACTGGCAATTTCATCTTCGCGCGGCCAGGCAAATTTGTCTGGGCTTACGTCAAGCCGTATGAACAAATTTTGCAGGCCGATGGCGACAAGCTCTACATCTATGACAAGGACTTGAATCAGGTCACCATACGTCCCCTGGGCAATGCCCTGGGTTCCAGTCCCGCCGCCATCCTGTTTGGCAGCGCTGGTGCCGCCGACCTGGACAAAAACTTCAGCTTCAAGGAAGTCGGTAACAAGCAGGGGCTGGAATGGCTGGAAGCCACACCCAAGGCCAAGGATTCCCAGTTTGAACATATCGGCATAGGCATGAAAGATGGTATGCCCGTGGCGCTGGAATTGCGTGACAACTTTGGCCAGTTTTCTGTGTTGACCTTGAAGAACCTGGAAAAAAATCCGGCGCTGAAACCTGATCAGTTCAAGTTTGTTGTACCCGCCGGTGCCGACGTATTTCGCCAGTAAATGAATACGCTGCAAAACAATCCGCGCAAGAAACCTGCACCGCTGGCTGAACGCATGCGTCCGGCCACGCTGGATGATGTCATCGGCCAGCAGCATATTCTGGGCGAGGGCAAGCCGTTGCGCGTGGCTTTCCAGTCGGGTGAGCCACATTCGATGATATTGTGGGGCCCGCCAGGCGTAGGCAAGACCACGCTGGCACGCCTGATGGCAGACGCTTTCCTGTGTGAATTCATCGCCCTGTCGGCGGTATTGTCCGGCATCAAGGACATCCGCGAAGCGGTAGAACGCGCCCAGATCTTGCAGGCGACTTCACATCGCAGAACCATCCTGTTTGTCGATGAAGTCCATCGCTTCAACAAGAGCCAGCAAGACGCTTTTCTGCCGCATGTGGAAAGTGGTCTGTTCACCTTCATCGGTGCCACTACTGAAAACCCTTCGTTTGAAGTCAATAGCGCCTTGCTGTCACGTGCTTCAGTCTATGTATTGAAATCACTGACGGATGAAGACCTGTCTGCCATGGTGTTGCGTGCCTGCGAGCGTGAACTGGATGGTCTGACGCTGACACCAGAAGCAATGGCCAGCCTGGTGTCCAGCGCCGATGGCGATGGCCGCAAATTACTGAATAATCTCGACATCGTCGCCCATGCAGCGGTGGCCAAGCATCTGGATACTGTAGACCAGGGTTTGCTGGGTGAATGCCTGGGTGATGCATTGCGCCGCTTTGATAAAGGTGGCGATGCCTTTTATGACCAGATATCTGCCCTGCATAAATCGGTGCGTGGTTCCAACCCCGATGCTGCCTTGTACTGGCTGGTACGCATGCTCGATGGTGGTGCCGATCCACGCTACATGGCCCGGCGTATCGTACGCATGGCGTCAGAAGATATAGGCCTGGCTGATCCACGTGCACTGCGCATTTGCCTGGATGCGGCAGAAACCTATGAAAGGCTGGGCTCGCCCGAAGGCGAACTGGCTTTGGCAGAAGCCGTGATTTACCTGGCCTGCGCCGCCAAATCGAATGCCGTCTATAACGCCTACAACGCCGTGCGTGCGCTGATTGCCAAAGACAAGTCACGCCTGGTGCCCGAACATTTACGCAATGCACCAACCAAGCTCATGAAAGAGCTGGGCTATGGCAAATTGTATCGCTATGCGCATGATGAGCCAGATGCCTATGCCGCTGGTGAAACCTATCTGCCTGAAGGTTTGGAAAATGAATCCTGGTACCACCCGGTACCACGCGGTCTGGAAATCAAGATTGCAGAAAAGCTCGCCTATCTGCGCAGCCTGGATGATCAGGCCAAGTAGAGGTCCTTGCATCTGTCCGTAGCTACATCCATTGTGCCAACAATTTTTATCAAGGATTCGTCATGCTTAAACCATTTGTTGTAAGTCCATTCGTTGTAAGCCCAACTGTTGTAAGCCCAACTGCTGTGCACTCATTCACTGCCAGCCTGTTGTTATTGTCCCTGGTGGGCAGTGCGTATGCCCAGACAGAAGAGCAGCGCAGTACCTTGGCAGACCAGAAAGAAGTGGCCGTCACGATCTACAATGAAAACCTGGCCCTGGTCAAAGACCAGCGCAAGCTGCAACTGAAGCGGGGTGCAACGGCGCTGGCGTTTCGTGATGTCAGCGCCAGGATGCGCCCAGAAACTGCCTTGCTGCGCAGCCTGACTACACCCGGTAGTTTGTCCGTCGTTGAACAGAATTTTAATTTTGATTTGCTGACACCGCAAAAATTGCTGGAAAAATATGTGGGTCGCAATGTCAATATCGTGCGCACCAACCCGGCCACTGGTGTCGAGACTAGCGAGACAGCACAGGTCTTGTCTGCCAATAGCGGAGTGGTGCTGAAGATCGGTGACCGCATAGAAACCGGCTTGCCCGGTGGGCGCATCATTTACCCTGATGTACCAGCCAATCTGCGTGACCGGCCAACCCTGGTGATGGCACTGGATAACACAGGTGCACAACAGCAGGATGTAGAACTCAGTTACCTGACCGGTGGCCTGTCATGGAAAGCTGATTACGTGGTGGAACTGAATCCTGCAGATGACAAGCTGGATATCTCTGGCTGGGTCACACTGGGCAATACCAGCGGCACCACCTACCGCAATGCCAAACTACAGTTGGTGGCCGGTGACGTCAATCAGGTAAGCCAAAGGGTGGAAATAACGGGTAGCTCGGTCAAAATGGAAAGCGCCAAGCCAATGCTTGCAAAAAAGACTATGGCCGAAGAGTCTTTGTTTGAATACCACCTGTATACCCTGGACAGACCCACCACGATCGCAGAAAACCAGACCAAGCAGGTGGCCTTGCTGACCGCATCTGGTGTACCCGCACGCAAGGAATTGCTATTGGCCGGCAATGATTATTACTACCAAAGCAGCTATGGCGATCTTGGCCAGAAAATGAAGATAGGTGTCTTTGTCGAATTCGACAATAAAGAAGCTTCGCAATTGGGCATGCCGCTGCCAAAAGGCATAGTGCGCGTGTATAAAAAGGATGCATCGGGCAATGCCCAGTTCATCGGTGAAGACAGTGTTGATCACACACCCAAGAATGAAAAAGTACGCCTGAAACTGGGCGACGCTTTTGATGTGACAGCAGACAAGAAGCAGACAGATTTTAAAAAACTCTCAGGTACGGGAAAATACAATTATGTATTTGAAAGCGCCTATGAACTGGTGTTGAAAAATGCCAAGAAAGAAGCCGTCGTGGTGACTGTGCAAGAGCCTATGCCAGGTGACTGGCAAGTGCTGAGCAGCAGCCATCCTTATGTCAAAGCTGCCAGCAATGCCGCAGTCTGGAAGATCAGTGTACCGGCCGAGGGCAGTACCAAGCTGGTCTACCGTAGCGTCGTTCGTTACTGATCCGTCACTGAACCGTTACCAATACTGGTTCTTTGTTGTTCTTTGTTGTTCTTTGTGAATCCGCAGGGTCCATTTCTGTCTTTAGGTAAGGCAGAAATGGACCCTGTTTGCTTGTTTTGTTTGCCACAAACAGGCAATCTGGTTTATTTTATGAGGCTTTGGCGAGTTGTTCAGGCTTTGTTGGTTTGGCATGGACGCGTTTTACATCATTGGGGTTGATTGCGTATGATCATTGGTATTGATTTGGGAACCACCAACAGCCTGGTTGCTGTCTGGCGTGATGGCAAGGCACAATTGATAGCAAATGGTTTGGGTGACACCCTGACACCTTCCTGCGTCAGTCTGGACCAGGATGGAACGATACTGGTCGGCAAAGCCGCAAGAGAGCGTTTGCAAACACATCCCGATAAATCGGTGGCAGTGTTTAAACGCTATATGGGCAGCGACAAGAAAATACAGCTGGGCAAACGCGAGTTTCGTGCCGAAGAATTGTCGGCCTTTGTCTTGAAAGCGCTGAAGGCCGATGCCGAAGCCTTTCTGGGTGAACCAGTCACCGAAGCCATCATCACTGTTCCCGCCTATTTTTCGGATGCACAGCGCAAGGCCACCAGGGCAGCAGGACAGTTAGCCGGGTTGAAGGTTGATCGCCTGCTCAACGAACCAACGGCGGCGGCTCTGGCCTATGGCATGCACCAGATAGATGGTGAATCACGCTTCCTGGTATTCGATCTGGGTGGCGGCACCTTTGACGTTTCCATACTTGAATTGTTTGAAGGTGTCATGGAAGTCAGGGCGTCTGCCGGTGATAATTTTCTGGGTGGCGAAGATATTACCAATGCCATCGTTGACCTGTTCTTCCAGCGCCATGATTTAAATGCAGATAAACGCAATGATGCTGCTTTCATGCAGCGCCTGACCGCTGCCGCTGAAAACGCCAAGCGCGTCATGACCACGGCACAGACTGCAAAAGTCAGCATGCATGTAGACCAGCGTGACCTGGTACTGGAACTGGACGAAGCCGCGCTGGATAAAGTTTGTGCGCCCTTGCTTAAGCGCATGCGTGATCCGGTAGAACGCGCCCTGCGTGACACCAATCTGCGCAGCAACCAGCTAGACAGCATCGTGCTGGCCGGTGGCGCCACCCGCATGCCTATCATCAAGCGCCTGGTGACGCTGATGTTTGGTCGCTTCCCTGCCAGCGACATCAATCCGGATGAAGTGGTCGCCATGGGTGCCGCCGTGCAGGCTGGCCTGAAGATGAAAGATGCCGCACTGGATGAAGTGGTGATGACGGATGTCTCGCCGTATTCCCTGGGTGTGGAAGTAGCCATTTCGCTGGCCGATGGCCGCAATGCCAAAGGACATTTCTCGCCCGTGATTGAGCGCAATACCGCAGTACCTGTCAGTCGTGTACAACGTTTTTTCCCTATCGAAGACAGACAGGTCAGGCTGACCCTGGAGATTTATCAGGGCGAATCACGTCTGGTGAAAGACAATATCCACCTTGGCACCCTGAACCTGAAACTGGCACCCTTGCCACGCGATGAAAACGGTGTTGACGTGCGTTTCACCTATGACGTCAACGGCTTGCTGGAAGTGCAGGCGACCCTGGTCAAGACCCAGGAAACGCATTCCATCGTCATCCAGGGTAACCCCGGCATGTTGACGGACGAAGAAATCAAGCGACGTTTTGCCGAGCTGGAAAAAATCAAGATGCATCCACGCGATACGCTGGAAGTGCGCACCGCACTGGCACGTGCCGACCGTATCTATGAAACCTTGCGTGGCAATGCACGCCACTGGCTGGCGGTACAGATCAGTGAATTTGAAGGCGTGATCGAAAGCCAGAACGCGCGCATGATTGACCCGGCCTTGAAAAAATTCTCCGAACTCTTGCACCAGATCGAAAAAGACACGCATTTGCATACCGACTTTGACCCGCAACCCAATTAAGCCATGTCGTATCTGCCTTCTTTTTTCAATCAGCATGCGCTTGCCCGTGAAGCGGATGAGCGCGATATCAAACGTGCCTATGCCAAAGCGCTAAAAAAAATCGACCAGGAAAATGACCCTGGCGGTTTTCAGGCGCTACGCGAATCCTATGAACATGCCTTGCAATGGCTGCAAAACAAAAGCCTGTACGCACGCTGGGAAGATGTTGAAGACGACATTGAGGATGAGGATGAAACTGCAGATGCAGTCATCCCTGCACAACCTGCAACGCCGGTATCAGATCAGGCTGCGCTACTGACGCCGGTTGTAGTTGAACAGGAAATTGAACCCGTCGCCAAGGCATATCCCGAAGAAAGCGAACCAGAGCCAGATCATCCTGATAGCAAGACCAAACCCTGGCCAGACGCAGAAGCGCTGACGCGCATCCGGACAGCAGCGCAGGCCGACGCACCTTCGCTGCCCAGCCCCGAAGCCGTGGCCGAAGCCGTGTTTGAGCAAATGCGCCAGCAATTGCAGGATACCGCAGGCACAGCAGACCATGCCAGCCTCGCGCTGGAAGCGGCATTGAATGATGCCCGTCTGATACAGGTGGAAGCGCGTCATCTGTTTGAATGCGGCATGGCCCGGTATCTTCTGGGCGGCTGGCATGATGGTGATGGCGAATTGTTTGATGCCGCCGTCCGTCAGTTTGACTGGAACAAAGACAAGCAGCGCCTGTTCAGCCTGGACACGCGTGCTTTCATTCTGGATCGTGCCCTGACAGAGTTGGCCGTCTTTAACGAAAAAAGCAAAAAAATCCAGAATAAACAGCTAGCCCTGATCAGCAAGGCCAGGTCGGATGAATTTCCTGGTGTTGATTATCTGGAAGTTAATTTGCCGCAGATGGAACAGATGATGAACCTGTTCCCGGGCTGGATGTCGCTGGTGACCAAGGTCCGCAATATTCGCGAATGGCGTAAAACCTACAATGAAATGACGCAGTACCGCGATGTGTCTGTTGTATTGGAAGGTGGGCAGCCAAAAAACATAGGCAGCGTTATCGGTAAACCGCCAGCCTCCGCTTCCAACTGGCTATTCGATAACAAGGCCATTTTCTTTTGCCTTTTCTTTGCGCTGATTAAGGTGGTGACTTTATTTAACTGGTCTACGCCATCCAGTAATCCTGCGCAATATGCACAGCAAAAACCAGCTTACGATCATGCCAAGGCAGCTGGCTTGTCGCAGCATGCAACGGATTACTTTTTGGGTCGCAACGGTCTGCAGGTGAATGTGGATGAAGCCATCAAGCTGTGGACGCAGGCATCCGACAAAGGTGACAAGGAAGCCTCATATCAACTGGGCTGGCTCTACTTTGTTGGCAATAAAGTAGAAAAAAATGCGACGAAAGCCCATGGCTGGTTTTCGCTGGCGGCGGAGCAAGGCAAGGAAAGTGCAGTGGTACTGGTGGGCGACGATTTACTCAACGGCGAAGGTGTAGCTAAAAATTCCGTAGAAGCCTTTAACTGGTATAAAAAAGCCGCAGACAAAGGCAGCAGTATTGCGCAACTTAAATTGGCAGCCCTGTATGAAAAAGGCATAGGCGTGAAAGCCAATAAGGCCGAAGCCGTCAAAATGCTGACGCTGTCCGCAGAACAGGGGCAGGTGGGGGCAGAAAGTACCCTGGGCCAGTTATACTGGTTTGGGCAGTTTGGCTTGAAAAAAGACGAAGACAAGGCCGTGTTGTGGCTTTCCAGGGCGGCACAAAAAGGCAATGGCACGGCACAGGGTTTGTATGGCCGTGCTTATGAGCTGGGTGTGGGCGGCGTCAACAAGCAGGCTTCAACTGCGGTGGAATGGTATAAAAAGGCCACCCAAAATTACAATAAACAGGCCAAAATCTGGTTGCAACAACTCTGCGACAAGGAAAAGTTGCCAGCTTGTACATCGGCTATTTGATTGTTTTATTGATCTTTTGTAACCGATAAACCCAAGCTTTTCCATTTTGCCATGGGCTAATTTTAGGGAAAACGCCCGTCCCTTGATACAATAGCCGACTAGCTTGTTTTTCCGGCATTCAATCAGCATTTAACCAGTAATAGACCATGATAGATATTCAACTCCTGCGCAAAGACATCGCCAACGTGGCAGCACGCCTGGCTACCCGTAAATTTCAGCTGGATGTGGACAGCTTTAACGCACTGGAAGCAGAACGCAAGCAAATCCAGTCCCGTACTGAAGAACTGCAAGGCAAGCGCAATACCTTGTCCAAACAGATCGGCAATCTCAAAAGCAAGGGCGAAGATGCTTCCGCAATCATGGCTGAAGTTGCCAGCATTCCTGAAGAGTTGAAAGCATCCGAAGTGCGCCTGTCTGAAATACAGACAAAAATGACAGCATTCCTGCAAACCATTCCCAATGTGCCGCATGAATCGGTGCCGGTTGGTAATGACGAAAGCGGCAATGTTGAAGTGCGCAAATTTGGTACCCCACGCAGCTTTGATTTTGAAATCAAAGACCACGTCGATATCGGTTCTGCCCTGGGCCTGGATTTTGATACTGCCGTCAAGCTGACTGGTTCCCGTTTTTCCGTCATGAAGGGCGGCATGGCCCGCCTGCACCGCGCACTGGCCCAGTTCATGCTCGACATGCAGACGCAAGAACATGGCTATACCGAAGTCTATACACCCTACATGGTGAATGCAGATTCCATGCGTGGTACCGGTCAGTTGCCAAAATTTGAAGAAGACCTGTTTGCCGTAAAAAAAGGCGGCCAGGAAGGCGAGGGCGAAACCCTGTACCTGATCCCTACCTCCGAAGTGACCCTGACCAATACCGTGCGCGATGAAATTCTGGCGGCTGACGCATTGCCGTTGAAATTGACAGCACACACGCCGTGCTTCCGTTCTGAAGCGGGTAGTTATGGCCGTGATACACGCGGCATGATACGTCAGCATCAGTTCGACAAAGTGGAAATGGTACAGATCGTCCACCCAGAAAAATCCATGGAAGCCCTGGATGAAATGGTAGGCCATGCCGAAGCCGTACTGCAAAAACTGGAACTGCCTTACCGCCTGCTTAGCTTGTGTACCGGCGACATGGGTTTTGGTGCCTGCAAGACCTTCGACTTGGAAGTATGGCTGCCGGCACAAAATACTTACCGCGAAATTTCATCCATATCGAATATGTTTGATTTCCAGGCACGCCGCATGCAGGCCCGTTTCCGCAATGCCCAGGGTAAGCCGGAACTGGTACATACACTGAATGGCTCGGCACTGGCAGTGGGCCGTACCCTGGTCGCCGTGCTGGAAAATTACCAGCAGGCAGATGGTTCCGTCGTCATCCCGACCGCCTTGCGCCCCTACATGGGCGGCATAGAAAAATTGCAGATCGCTGGCTGATTCTGCACGCCGATAAAAAAACCCGCATGTCCTAAAAAGACGATGCGGGTTTTTTAATGCCGGTGTTTTTAAGCCCGCATCAGAACGTCTTCAGGCTTGCGCCAGTAATAATTCCATCTCGGAACGGCGATCAACAAACAGGCTGTTCCCGTGTATCTTTTTCGCCTGCTTCTTGGCATCTGATGCGGCAATTGAAATCTGGTGGTGCGAATAATATTTATTCGCCCGCGATTTCACCACACCCAGCGACAGGCTGACCAGTGGATAAAAGACCTTTTTACCCTGACGGTCTTCACTGAGATAACCGCCTCTTTCGCGGTCTTCATTGCTGTAGAAATCGTGGATGGCTTGTGCGAAGCTGTGCAGTATTTCCTGGCAACGTACTTCCCAGTCTTCACTGCGGAACAGAATAATAAAATCATCACCACCTATGTGGCCGATAAAATCCATCTGCGGGTCACAATGCTGCTTCAGCACTTCACTGGTCATCTGTATGATGTCGTCACCGCGACGATAGCCATACACATCGTTGAAAGGTTTGAAATGATCCAGGTCGCAATAGCAGGCGCAGAATACCTGCTCCTTTTGCAGCAACTGATCAATATGTTCATTGATGGGCACGTTGCCCGGTAATTGCGTCAGCGGGTTGGCATAGCGTGCCGCGTTGATCTGCATCTGCGTGATCTCGCGCATCAGGTCCGGGCCGGTTCCCAGACCGATGTAACGGCCCTGGTCAGTGATGATGATACCGTTGATCAGGTGATCGGGATTGGCTTCCACAATGATGTGGCTGACATCCTGCATACTGGTATTTTTATCGACGATGATAGGGTGCGCATCCATGAATATCGTGCACGGCTTTTTGCCATACAGCTCGCGCTGATAGGGGCGGGCGAAGCGATCTATCATGTGGTAACGATTGATCAGGCCGACCGGCATGCCATCGTCCACCACCGGCACGATCTGCAGTTTCGGGTTTTGCAAAAAAACGTCATCGACCTGATTGTTCAGCATGCGCGAAGAAATCGTCGGCGGGGTTTTCAGTATTTTTTCTACAGTGGCCGACCGTTCAAACGTGGTCGGGGAACGGCGTCCAGCCTGGTACTGGTTGCTGGTCAATATACGTGCCACTTCGGCAGACACCGCACGCGCCGGTGTCGGGTGTGGGCGGGCGATATGATAACCCTGGCCACAGGCCACCCCCATATCCCGCACGGCCATCAATTCAGCCTGGGTTTCTATACCTTCCGCCACCACACGTGTGCCAGATTTTTCGGCAATGCTTTGTATGGACCGTACAAACTGCGCCTTTACCGGATCATGGTCTATGCCCTGAATAAAGTGCATGTCAATCTTGACGTATTCAGGCTTAAGTTCCGACCACAGGCGCAGGCTGGAAAACCCCTCTCCAAGATCATCAATGGCAATCTCAAAACCCATCTCGCGATAATGGATGACAGCCTCGCACAGCAAGGCATAATCGTGGGTGGGCTGGTATTCGGTCAGTTCTATGATGACACGTTCCGGGTTGATGCCCAGCTCATGGATATAATCCAGCGTTTCGCCATACACCACATCTCTTTGCAGCAGACATTCCGGGCTGACATTCAAAAACAGTTTGCCCGGCAGATTTTGGGCAGCAAACTGTTCCAGCACGATACGGCGGCACAGATGTTCTACCGTCACCGTCAGATTATTTTCCCAGGCAGCCTTGAACAAGTTAACCGGCGAATGCAAAGGACTGTCAGACGGCCCACGTATCAAACCTTCATAACCCAGAATATCGCCATTATGCATTTGCACGATAGGCTGGAAACGCGCCGTCAGCAAACGCTGGTCAATAATGCGCTGCAATTGCGTCAGCATCAGCACATCAGTATGGGAGCCTAATTGACCGACAGGTGCCCCCGCCTGGATGCCAGGCTGAGACGTATGCGTAGACAGATAATCCACAGTATCTCCCGCTAAACTACTTTCCATCGAGGCGAATTCCCATTAAGCAAGCAACAGCAAGCAAACAACCAGCACCGCCGCCACAATCCACGCACGATGCCTGACATTACCGAAATATAAGGTTGCTTTGTGACATGTTCATGTCAAGGGGGAGGGGTTATTTGTTTTGATAGACCTGAGTGGACAAAATGCTGGAAGTATTGTAATTACATCTATAACGGTTCCTGTGCACGCTAACTATTCAAATACACCATTTTTATGCTGATTACTCATACCGAAAAAGCCCATATTCGTTTGGTGCATATAGATTCCCATCTTGATGGTGATTCATTTCAACCTGAACGAATTTTGCGCTTGATTAATAGAATTGCCGCTGGCGAGTCGAGTGCTGCTCAATGTATTTCTCAATTGAAGAGCTACGTGATGGCGAAAGGGATGTCAGCGTGGTTTCATACTGAAGATTTATCTGCGCTAAAAAATTGGTTTTATGTCAGAAATAAATTGGAATTTATCCTTGGGAGTCCACCATATAATCAAACGGGAGGTTCATTGGCATATGAAAACCAAGCATTATTTGGTATGTTTTATTTAGTATCTGACCATCCTGGCTTAATTAATTGGTATTCAAATTTTGATAGTGGATTTAACAAAAAACGCACAGAAAATACTGCAGCCGCCGGTTTTTGGACGCAGCAATTTTTTATTGCTCTGCGCGGGGAATGGGATGTTCTGATTGAACGCTGCGAACGCATATTGGCGAGCCCGCCAAGTCGCTCAAGGGAAAGAAAATTCATGCCTGATCATTGCTTTTACCTTGCGCTGGCAAAAGGTGATATTGGCGGCATGGAAGCTGTTATCAAGGAATTAGTTACGCCAAAATTAATTGCGAGACGTGAGCCCATAGAAGGTGGATATACTGCAGATTTGATTTGTACGCCTGCAATCTTGTATAGCAAGCTGGCGTGGCGACACGGCTATCAAGTTGAAGTGGATAGCCCTTATATTCCGAAAGCCTGGCTACCTATTTCCTCATTGGATTCTTACGAAGACCCTTTTGATTTTATGAAGCAATATTCGATTTGAAATCAATGTGGTTTCCCTGAAAAAAGAAAAAGCCCTTGATGTTCAAGGGCTTTTTCGTATTTTGGCGGAGAGGGGGGGAGCGAAAACCATAGACGTAGCAACGGTTTCCAGAATGTATACCATGTTTTGTACCATTAGAAATTTATCCGCCTTCAGGTATGGGCGGCACATCGCCGAAGAGGCACAGCCAGGACTGCGCGTAGCAGACTTCGCCTTGCTCTGTTTTAAATTTTTCAAATCCAGCGAGCATCATTCGCTCTTCGTGCATCCACAAGATTCGGCAGTCAAACAAATACTCACCGTCAACCGGCGATCCATCACGCTGGAAGTGGGCACGCATGCACATGCGATGCAGGCCCTGGTCGCTTGATTCGCCGATGACCAGGTCGCCCGGTCTGGGGCTGTTGAAACGGTCAAAGAGAACACGTTTAGGCAATTCGATGCCAGCCTTGCGCATTTTTAGGATGGACGCTTTCATATGCAAAATACTGATTAAACATTCAGTATAATGCTTGCTGCGAAACAGTAAAATAGATTTTATTAAATACAGTCTTAAATATATACACACATATTTCTTGATTAATTAAATATGTGTGTATATAATATCTTCAACGGTTTGCAATCAGGCAAACTCAACTGGAGATTGACATGACCATCATCACTTTAAAAAATGATTTCCACAACACTGAAGTCACCCTGAGAATGAAAAGTTCCTGCCCAACAGAAGCGCAGGTAAAAAAATCTTGGAATACGCTTTGCGGAATCAAAGGATGCACCTGCGGCAACGTCATGGGGATGCGCGGCCCACAGGAAGTCGAAATGATAGGTCAAGAGTATCTGGGCGGTGAGCTTGTCCCAAAGTTTTCTTTGCCTATCAACCCCGTTGGCAGGCCGAACCTTATTGAAGGTGGGAAACGTGTAAACGTCTATCTGGATGCGGAAAGCCTGGCAATCGCTGAGCAACTTGGTCAAGGCAATGTCTCATCTGGGATCAGAGTTGCCTTGACCAACAGCAAGCCAGTCTAATTACTACTTCGGCCAGGCCTGCGCGATTGTGCGGTGCCTGGCCGATTTCTTATTTGCCCGATTTAGTAGCGGCTACCAAGCTGTTAAACAGCGGCGATACCAGATCCCAGGCTTTTTCAAACTGGTCTTCGATACCCAGACTGGCAGAAATGAAATTGCGCACTTGCATGGCTTTTTGGCCGCCTGGTGCATCCGGGATCAGGCTTTCGATGCTGGTGATCAGTTGCTTGATCTGGTCCTTGTTTTGGGAGAGGAAGTTGATAATAGAGAGAATTGCGGCGGCGATTTGTAGCATGATGATTCCTTAATATTGACAGTGGGTGGATAAACTGATGCCGTTGACGCGGTGAAGGTAATCAGCCGCGATACGTTGTATCGAGTCCTGCGAGGGGGTTATCTGAGTCGACGAGTTCGCCAGCGATTCGTGCAAAGGCATGATGCTCAGGCTGCACTGGCTCGGGTGCTGGTGGTTCAGGTATGCCTGGCACCGGGGTTCCGCTGACTGTATTGCTTGCGCTACCTTGTTCGGGCTTGGGCGGCAATCCAATTTTGTCGGAACTTGCAACAGTTGCTGCACCGTTGAACAGCCCGAAGCCGATAGCAGCAACAGCGCCGATATGGGTAAGGTCATCAGGCGAGATGTGAAAGTCGTAGCCATACAATTTCCCGATCGCAAATACAGAGCCCAGCAACACGGCAATCAAGTTGCCCAACATCTGCTTGTTTTTGAGTTTCACAGCATCAGCAACAGCCTGGCCCTGCCGGAATACGTTGTAGAACAATCCTAGTTTTTCAAACATTTTGCGTCTCCCAAAGCAGGTTATTGGCCATGCGATTGATCCAGCCCTTGCCAAACGTGTCGAACTGCGACAGCGAGGTGTAAAACTTGATGCGGTGTGCTGCCATGGTCTTGGCCAGCTTGTCCGGATTGCTTGCCAATGCCTTGCTCAACGTGATGGAGCCGACAATCCCGTCTTCAGCCACACCCAGGGCGCGCTGAAAGAGCCTGGCGGCCGTGCCGGTGCCGCAATTCACGGCGCAATCGAAGAATTCAAACGCCACGACGGCAGCGAAGCGGTCCAACTGGTACGGATCCCAGAAGTCGCGCTTATACAGCGCCTTTGCCTGGTCGACAGTCAGCGCTGCGATGTCCAGGTTCGGGTAACTGCGCTGGCTGATACCGTATTTGGTCAGCCTGCCCTTATCAAGCGGGTGATTGGTGATGCCGCCTTCATTTGCCAGCAAGGGGGCAATGCATAATTCAAAATTGTTCATCGTTTCTTTCCTCTCTTAATCCATCCTTGAACTGTCTTCGTTTCATAAATGCGAATCAAAGACCACACCAGTGACGCCAGTGCGGCCATGCCAGGCAACCAACCGGCAAGCGTGGCGGCGATGGTGCCGATTGAAATTGCATCCAGCCACGCCGGTAAATGGTTGTCGGGCATCGGTTTTCCTTTTCTTAAGACGTAAAAAAATCCGCATCAGCGGATCGCGTTTTTCTGTTTTTTCAGTGGCTAACCTTTTACCAGGCTCACTGAAGTGTCGTACTTTTGCAAAACATGCTCGATGACTGCCGACGGCGTGGCCTTATCGCCCAGGCCAATACCTGACAGTCGCTTCGCAGCTATCATAAATTCTGCGCACTCCCACAGGTCGTCTTCGCCGATTTTCAGTCTTCGGAATTGCGCTTTGATGGCCTGCCATTTCGAGTACTGTCCCTTACCTACTTTTGACAGACTGAATTCCAATTCTTCATTGGAAATTTCATAATTCATCGGCACCCAGTAAAAGCCCTCTTCGGCATAATTCGACAAGGGGACCAGCCGGATGACCGGCACAACTGATTCGACGATAAAGACCCTGCCAGCAAATACGATCACGCCAGCTACATGCGAATATTCAGACTGCGTTCCCGCCCGTACCACCTGAATTTCCAGGTCGTATAAACTGCCCCATTTTTTGTGAGTAAAGGCGATCAAATCACCCGACCGGAATTTGTCTCTGACGCTTGCATATTGCATGTCCGCCCCTTGGAAAATTACCAAACAATTGCATCGATATCGGCTGTTGTTGTTGCAGCAGCCAGCGTAGCTTTAAGCATTTGAGAATGATCAAAATTGGTAGAGCCCTGGTTGTACATCGCGCTGTAGAATTTCAACCAATCTGCAGTCGTGGCAATAGGCACATAGGTGTTGTCCTTTGCCTTCCAGCCGCCCTTCCAACTTACCGGTAGTACGCCGTGATTCAGAATCTCGCCGTTTGCACCATAGATATCTAGCAAGGACAATAAGTCTGAAGCGATGTGCTTACCCAAGTAAGTAAAACTATCCAGATTTGCGGCCAACCGCCATTCATTGATCTGCGCATTTTTGGCCACTTTTTGAATGGCCAGGGCTTCAGATCGCAACGCCGAGCCATGAGCTGTCACAGTCCAAACACCGTTCAGATAGGTATACATCCCACCGACGAAGTCGTCAGGCACATCTTGTATGGTCTCTATCACAGAGTTGTCACGCGTCAGATTCGGGAATACATGCACCCCGTTCTTAGCCCCCTCGTCAGTAAAGACGAATTCACCAACGCAAATGACAACGTTGTCTGAGATATTTTTTATGAGATTCATTGGGCAACCTCCATCACCTTAGACGTAAGGAAATTGCTGTTGTCTGGAAAAACACCGGCAAGCACGCCAGAGTTATACGCAAGCGACCCGGAATATTCTGTCGATGTACCTGTAGATACAATTGGCACCACAATGCTAGTGATGAGGTTAATCATGTTGTTGGCTGCGTCGAACAGAGTAATGTCTACTGCATCAGTAGATAAATTGGTAGACCGTAAAGCAAATCCAGTACTGCCTACAGGCGTGACCGAGATTGCTATGCGTATGCTGCAGCCATACTCATACTGTCCTACCAGCACTGGCGAACTACCAGTGATGTCGAACAGCAAAATGAATGCCGTGCCTGAAAAAGCGGTAGTGGAAGTGGGTTCGCCTGTGTACACAAAAACGCCAAGTCCGTTACCGAGAGTGCAGCCCATGCTGCCTTGCGGTATTACAAACCTGCCATTCGCAGTGGTCTGTAAATTGTTTGTACCTGTCAAGGTGCTGCCTGACAAAGTAGCCAGGTAAATATTCGTAGTGCCATTACCTGTCGCACTTTTCCTATTTACTATGCCTACTTTGGTTGTCGAGTTGACGATAATTCCTACGCGTGAGCCAGAACTTGAGCTGGTCCCAAAGTTAATAGCCGTACCCAGCGTTAAGGTAGTTCCTGAAATATCGACAATGACGCCAGAGATGCTGTAACTGCTATTGTCAGTGTAAGCGATCATCACTTTAGTTGGCGTGACTATAGCTATGTCAATGGACATTGACGATACAAAAGCTGTGGCGTACACACTCAGCGGCGTACCTGTTGTCAGCGTTGTCCCGGACACGTCAAGCGTTTGCGCACTCAGTACGTTACCTGATATTGTCAGTATCACTGCCTGGGTAGCGGATACGCCCACAACGCGGACAGCACTAGTGACGCTGGTAGCGATTGTCATTTCAGTCCCCAGGCTGATAGACAGACCTGAGACAGTGGCCACAGCCCCATACATGGTGGTGCCACGGTAATGCGTGACGATACCCTTGGTAGCAGAAAGCAGCACTATACGTGGGGACGAACTGGACAGAGCGTTGTGTGTGGTATTGGTGCCAGGTAGCATACGTCCATATGTACCCACAGGAGAATCGTTCGCTACTGCCCAAATTCCCGCCGCTGTGGTGTTGTCGATCAGGCTCAGAGTAAGTATCTGACCTGGCCCAACGACCGCTTTCAGACCGCTGGCACCGTCGCGCAGGTTCCAGGGTATGGAACCGGCATTGCGAAATACAAACAAACCTGAGCCTGTAGACATCAGCGTAGCCGATGGTAGATTCACGTTTTGCCCTGAAGCTGTCATAGCAATAGACTGCACACGAAACGCTGGTAGGGCGATGGTAACGCTGGTGGCGCTGGTAGTCGTCTGGCTGCCGCCCAGGCTTGCGACAGGCTGCGCCCACTCTGTCGCAGTGCCTGGTACTTTAGTTGTGACATCCGCGATGTTTTGCGTGAGTGTCCAAAACTTACCTAAGTGGTACACGCTGGCGGGGATGTTCAGTGGACCAGTCAACGAAGTCCACAGCCCCTTATAGTTCGCCGTTGCGATGATAGTAGCGGCCGCATCAGACAAGGGAGACAACGCTGCATTAACCGCATTTTGCTGGATGATAATCGGATTAAATTCCGACAAAAACTGGTCCATGTCATTTGAAAACGTCGTGGGCCTTTGCTGGTTGGGTATTACTGAAAACTGCGAAATACTCATATCATCCCTTTAATTTCTAGTGAACATATCGAGTTGGATAAATATTTGATGACCGGCTTGAACTGCCGGTAAATGCCGTAGGTGACAAGGCAATCGAATACGCCATCTGTGCCCAACCAGACCAGGGGCTGTGCGCGCAGATCGGCCATTTGTGCATAGATGAAATCAAGATTTACGTTATCGACCATGACCTGCACCGACTGGTTTGGCGAAAAGTTACGCACAATCAGAGAGCCGACTCCAAACGCATTGAAAGACACAACCGAGTAATCGTCTATGCCAGGGGCTGCATCGTATTGCGTGCCGCCGATCAGCATTTGTTTGCCGACGACTAACATGCCGCACGCCACTGCTGCATTGCCGCTGATGGTGATGGTGATGACACCCTTCAAGTACGGCGGTAAATCCGTCTTGTAAAATTTTGTTCTTTGGCGCGATGGCGAAAAACAGTAGGCATATGCATTGGTTTTTTCGCGGACGTCAATAATCGATTCGGTCACCGAATACACGGTTACACCATTGACCGTCATGCTGACCGTTACTGATGTCCCGATGATGGAAAGCAGCGCGATTGAATCCGTGATGCCGGGTTGCAGGACTACAGTCAGTGAGCCAGTTGCCACCGTTGGTGTACTGACGACGCCGTCAAACATGGCCCACATGTTGGTGGGGCCTTGATCGGACCACCAGGCAGCCGATGCCGTTATGCCAGGTGTATTGCCAACGTTGGACGCCTGCAGGGACTTGTAGACCCTGTGCTGGTAAATGACCAGTGCGTTGATTGCGTAGGTGGTGGTTGAAACATACACCGGCGCATCGGTTTCAGACACGCTGCTGCTGACCAGTGTTGCGTCAGTAATAATTGTAGGTCGGATTATTCTCATGGGGTCGTCACATAAGGTGGGATGCCTTCTGCGCGGAATTGCGTCAATATCGATGCAGTTGTGTTGTCGCTCATTGCGCTTGATTCATTCGCTGCGCGAGATTTCGCTGTTTCTTTTTTCAGATCTTCAATCGCGCTGAGTATTGCCTCGTTCGTTTTGTTCGCAGTATCAAAGCGGGTAATGAGCGAATCGTTTGCAAGGACATTGCCGACACCCGCATCAAGCTGCGATTGGCTGGACGCATTGGCTTCCAGCGTGGACAGGTATGCTTGTGCGACCGATTGATATTGCGATGCGGCTGATGCATCACCGCCCATTGCAGCATCCAGCGTGGCGTAATATTGGCGCGCTGCTTCGCTGATCATTTGTTCTGGCGTGAGCGGCGAATACTTGTTGTCCAACAGCAGGCTGTCCGTCAGGCTTTGCGCTGCCTTTTGCAAGGTCGCAAACGTATTTGCCAGCGTCAGCGCCGCTGTGGTTTGCGCTGACGTTGCGGCCGTGGTGACTTTTGCCGCTTGCGCTGCTGCAGCTTGCGCCGCTTCGAGCGATGTCTTGCCGGTGTTGAATATTCCCAGACCTTCGCCGAAGAGCGCGTTGTACTGGTCCTGGTTGATGATGCCTTTGATCAAAGCAGCATTCATCCTTGTGAACGAATTTTCAAAAGCGGTAGGGTCAAATTGCTTAACCCCATCAAGCAGCAGCGCAAAGTCTCGCAACTGTGTGGCACTGCTACCGGCAAATGCGCCGGTACCGGCCAGTGCTGCTGCCGCTTTGCTACCGTCAGCCGTTGTCATTGCCGCTGCTGCGGCCGCTGCCGAACGGGCAATCAAATCTGCATTGCCGATATCTGACCCGGGGGCCAGAATACTTGCCTGATCCCTTTGCACGGATTTCAATTGCGCGGCAAGAATGCGCTGCTGGTCTTCGTCCTGCGTCAGCAGCATTTGCTTACTGAGCGTGCTGGCTTGTTCGCTCAGGCCTTCTGCCACTGCTGATACTGATTGGCCCATCACCGTGGCCAATGAAGTCAAGCGACCTATGGCAGATTCGGTTTGGCTAAGTGGCGTATTGGCTGCAGCAGCGGATGCCGCCAGCGCGTCTGCCGCTTTGGTAATCTCGCCGAAGTAATAACCTATCGAACTCAGGCCACTGAACACCAGGCGTTGCGCGTCGTCGTTGATGCGGCTCAGTTGCGCTGCCATGTCGCCGGCCAGGTCTTTGGCATCTTTCATCACTGTGTCGATGATCGCCATACCGCTGGCATAGTCATCTTGCGTGATGTGGCCGGTTCTTAAGGCGTAATTGAGCGATTCGATACCGTCCTTGTAGGCCTGAATGTCTTTGCCGTAAAACGTGGTTGATACGCTACTTGCTGACCCATATGATTTTGCATCACTGTCAAAAGCAAGTTTGCTGCGGGCGGCAATGACGTTGGCGATGCCATTGCCCTGCACTGAATAGTCGCGCATGGCCAGCATTCGGCCAGCGGTCTGGAACATGCCATCCAAGGCTTCGGACAAAGATTTGCCCATGGTGATACCCAGGCCATTCTTTACTTCCGCAACCATGCTCGCATTAAAACTACTGCCCATCGTTTGCGCCAGCATGTCTGCGATTACCTTGCCAGCATCTTGCGTATTGAGCGCATCAGCACTGACCTGGCCGGCTAGTTTCAGACTTGCCTTGGCGTTGAACCTGGCTGTCGCATCGTTGGAGAAGGTCTGGTCATTGAACACGCCCGCTGTATTGGCGGACAGCGCAGCCACCACACTGCCAGCCCGCAGCAAGGCCGGGATGCTGTCCTGCGCGGCTTTGGTCAAGGTTGCCAGGGCATCTGCCGATGCCTTGGCAATAGCCATCGCAGCTTCGTCTGCGGACCGGCGGGCAGAAATACTTTCAAGGCGATCTGCGCCGGCGTTGCCAGCTACCAGTTGCGCTGCTTTTTCGGCATTGGTTGACACACTGTCAAAGGCGTCGCTCAGGACGACTAAACCGCCGTACAAGGACTGTCCTGCTGCAGTTGTAAGGTCAATACTTTCGACAAGCTGGCGGAATTCGTCATGTGTTTTTGGAATGTCTGTGATGCCCAGTTTGACAAACTGCGCGTCAAGCTCTTTCATTGCTGCCGCTTGTTTTTCGGCATCTGTGAAAAACTTATCGGCGTAGGTTTGCAGGCCATTGCTCAATTCATTCTGGCCACCAGCACCTTTGATCATGTTAACGCCAAGGCTTTGTTCATCGGTGCCGGCAGCGCGTAGCAGCTTGCGGATGTCGAGCAAAGACTGGTATTCGGCAATGAGTTCGGAAGCGGTGCCGGACATGTTTTGCATGATCTCGCCAACGCTGTTCAACGTCGACGCGTAGACGGTGGCACCGGTCGCGCCAGCGTCGTAATGGGCTTTGATGACCTCGACGTTCATAATCGACTGGCGGACTATTTCAGCACCAACATCACCCTGTTTATTGGTGATGTATTTAAAATCAACCGCGCTGATACCGAATTTTTCAAGCGCGCCTTTGGCAACTTCAATGCCGCTGGCCACCCGCATGATAGTTTGCGCATAACCTTCGCCGACCTGACGGAAGGCATCCAGACCCGGCAGCGCCGTCATGGCGATTTCGTCCATAGTCTTACTGATGACGGCGTTAAGGGCGTCAGTCAGGGCCGTGCCGGACAATCCTTTCAGTGACACTTTTGTGTCGGTGATGGACAGGTTGCTCAGTACAGACTCGACATCGCCAACAGTAGAGCCCAGGCTGTTGGCAGCCAATTTAAGCGTCGATTCAAGGCCGGTAAATATCAGGCCCAGTTGCGCGGACAGCTCTGAGCTCAGTTTTTGCGACTGCACGCTATTGGATGTGCTGCCAAACCAGCCAAACAGACCGGTACTGGTGGTGTTGACGCTGGCGTACTGGTTGTAGCCCTGGCCGTTTTGCAGGCCAGACAATGAACCGCCGTATTGGATACCAGAATCTACGATGTTTTGTGTGGTAGAGCCAAAGATGCCGCCCAGTGTCTTACTCAGCACACCTGTGGCGATGCCCATGTTATCGCCCTCGATCACACCAGGCGTGCGTACAAGCAGGTTCGTCAGGCCAGTCATTGACGCTTCGATGTTGCGCAACGAGGCCAGCATGCTCTGGTTCACCGGCAGCAGGATGTTGGAGTTTTCTTTTAGAATTTCCAACGACTTGCGCATGGAATCTGATTTTGCTGTGGCATCGCCAAAGACTGAGCCGGTGCCTTGCGTCTTTTGCACATCGGCAGCAGATGCCCCCCCGCCACCAGATGTACCACCACCACCAATCGCAAAACCCAAGCCTGCCATCACTGCGGCCATTGCTGCCATGCGTACCCAGGCCGTGTAAGGTTCACCCTGCGCCTGCGTTGCAATGGCGAGGGCGGCTGCTGATAGACCTTTAACCTCGTCAGAGGCTACCTGCACACCTGTTGATTTCACAGTCGCCGCATCAACGGTACTTAATCCCAGCAATTTTGCAGCCGTCACGGACAAGGTCATTGCCAGCTGGAATGCCTGGAAAGTTTGCTCTATCGCGTACATGGCGCGATAACCCGCGCTGCTTTCGTTGAAGAACCCCTTTGCGGCACCGGCCATCTGCGCATAGTTGGCGAGCTGGTTTTCTGCCAATTCACGGTTCGCGTTGTCTATGTTCTTTGCGAATTGGGCCATGTCGCCATTTTTTCGCAATTTAGCCTGCGAAATCGCGACTTCCTTGTCATACGTCGCTTGATTTTTTGAGTATGACCGCATGGCAGCATCGAGTTTGACGACTGCGCTGATGGCTTCGCCTACTGCCCCCTTGATTGCCAAACCAAATTCCCGACCCTTAGTTGGATCAAACATCTTGTCCAACTCGTTCTGCAGGGTTTCGGCATCGCGAATGTCTTGCTCTTTGTTTGCATAGCCATCCAGCGTAGATTGCACGGCAGCGCTGCGCTGCTTGGTCGCGATGAGTTTTTCAAGCGCGGCAATTTCTTTCGCCGTCATCACCAGCACTTCATCCGACACCAGCCTGGATTGCAGACGGGCGATGTCATACTGGATGATCTGGGTTTTTGTCATGCCATAGGTAGCTTCCAGACGCTCAAGACCTTCTGCCTCTTGCGTGGCCGCATCGATAATCTGTTTGGCCTTGGCGGCCAACTCGTCGCGGTATCTTTGTATTTCTTTTTGGGATTCGAGTAGTTTTAAATCGGCCTCGTAGGTATCAATCTTTTTCTTGGCGGCTTCTACTTCGGCCGCCGTCATTTTTACAGTGCCTTCGCGCAGATCCAGCAGCAGTTTTATGCGGGCCTGCTCTGCCGCACTCAAGGCATGACCGGCAGCAATTTCTGCCTCAGTCATTGCGATTTTTTCGTTGATGGATTTGGTGAATTTGCTGTAGTCGCTCTCAGCACCGCGTGCAGCTTCTGCCGCCATGACCAGTTCTTTTTTATGCTCAGATGTACCTGATTTTGCTTTTGCGTTGGCGATTTCATACTCTGCCAGTTCGCCTGCATTTGTGTGGATAGCGGCTTTATTTGTCTCATATTCAGCACTGAGACGGGCTGTTTCTTCTGATAAATTGAATGTACTGGCAGAAGCAGTACGCATGCGTTCTGCCATGGCAAGCATGGATTGGCCGACCCCACTTGCACCCAAAGTATTTAGTCCGTTGCCGATTTTTTCCATCAGATCGGCGAAGAAGGTACCGATGGATTCAAATGCTGTCAGAGCGCCACCTTTCATGTAAGCCCAGGCGACACCTGCGCCATATTTAAGCGCCTCGAACAGCACCAGCGTGCCTTCAACAAAGGCCAGCCCGGCAAGGCGGGCTTCCACAAAGTTATCTCTGAGCCATTCGCCAATTTTCCAACCAGCGACGGCGGCAAACAGCACGCCAAGAACCACTTGCAGCTTGCCCAACGCGCCTGCAGCCCATTCAGCAGGTGCAACTATGCCGGCCACACTGCTTGCGAACAGGCTTGCAGCCGTTGCCCCTTGCGCCATTTCGAGTTTTGCCAGCGCAATTGTCATTTGCAAAGAGCCAAGAGCCGCAGTCGCCAGACCAAAAACAGCAGGCAGCCCATAAAAAACGGCCCAATAAGCTGCGGCGATTTCAATGCCAGTAGAGAAAAGTTGAGACAGTTTTGTGATAACCGGGATGAGGTCAAGCGCCAGCGTCTTAAAGACACCTTCAAATTGCATCTTCAGCCGGGTGATTGCCTTTTCAAATTCATGCGCCTGCCTCGCCTGTTCAGATGTCATTTTCCCGTTCAGGTTGCCTTTCTCTGCCAGCTCAGCCAGCATAGGCAACAGGTTGGCACCAGCTTTACCAAAAATATTCATGGCGACGGCTGTTTTACCAGCACCATCCTGGTATTGCTGCATCGACTTTGCGACCTCAAGCGTCACTTGGTCGGCACTTTTCAGATGGCCGTTACTGTCCTTGAGGGAGATGCCAAGTAGTTTCATCGCCTCTGCCGTTTTACCTGTACCGTCCTGCGCCTCGACCATATTTTTCGACAATTTTTGCATGCCGGTGGCGACTTCGGCCATGTCAGTACCGGACATTCTTGCGACACCACGCAAGGCGGACAGCGCTTCCACTGTCACGCCTGTACGCTCAGAAAGCCGGTGCATTTCTGCTGCTGCTTGCAAAGTCTTTTCTATCAACGCGCCAAAACCGGCAATGGACGTGATGGCACCCAGACCAGCAAGAGCATTTTTGGCCACATCCACCGCTTTGCTGATGTGATCCATGCTGGTGGTGACGACCTGCTTGGCTTGTTCCATGTCGCTTTGCAGGCGCGCAACATTGGCGGCCATCTCAATAGTGAGCGTACCGATATTCATGATTTATTGACTTAGGTTAATTTGGCAGCAACGTGGGCTGCATTTGGCTGATTTTGGAAAAAAATGCTAATGAATTAGCGAAATACTATTTTCGCTTTCACTCAAAATCCCACCATCTTTTATTGACTTAGACTTCGCAATAAACTCTAGTACTGGCCCTGGGGAAAACCATTCACCATGCACCCTTGCGTCTTTGAGAATTTCATGGATAAGCTTTTCTCTTACTGTGCTTCCATCAATCTGATAAAGCAGTACCAGATTCTCTCCAGCACCAGTTTTAAGTTGGGACAACCTCTCCTCAACATTGATTGATGAGCCTATCTTTATCTTTCCATCGCTTTTTTGTGCAAAATAGACTTTTCGCCTATTAATTACACCGGTGGAATCAATAAAACACTCTGACTTTTGAATGCCTGCGACATCCAAAAAAATCTGACACATTTCGATGATTTTTGAATCACCGGCTGCCCCTAACATACATAGATTCAGACTATCTAGAAAATCATCCAACCAAAAATAGTCAACTAACATTCCCGCCAAAAATTGCCTTCCTTTTACATTGATCGCTTTCTGACAAGCTTTATGCAATAACCCTATTAAATTTTCATAAGCTTCGTTTACGCTAATAGAAATATTTAGTTTTTCAATCAATAACAATTCATTCATTTTGACTCCCGTATTGAGCCGTAACTGGAACACCAAGGCAATGCGGTTACGAAGCGCACTTTCGGGAATGACCCTAGCCTGGTGCAATAAAATTTCCATCACCCCGTTTTTTGACTTTCGTTTAAAAACGCAAGAGCGATGTTGTCAAGGCGCTCGATGGTGTCGAGTTCCCAGGGTGATAACTGCACTTTGTAAAGCTGTTGCCAGGCGACGATGTTGGCCGGGCTGATGGCTGCTGGCCCCATGCCACCGCCACGCGAGTTATGCAACACGCAGAAGGTTCGCCACAGGATGTCGCAGCCGGGTGGTAGTGGTGGGGTCAGCAGTTCTGGCGGGGTGATGCCGGTTATATTTGCCAGGGCAATGAGGTGATCGCGTTCGGTCAGGCCGTCTTTAGTGGACTTGGCCAGACCGAAGTGGTGCTCCGCATGCGCGATCAGGCAGGCGCGGAGCTCTTGATAAAACGTTCGCGTTCGTTTTTGGCGGTGAACAGTTGTGTGCGCAGCCAACCCAGGTCTTCTTTGGTGTACAGGTCACGCGCTGCCTGGGCGCTGAAGGCGATGGCGCTGCCGTCGTCATTGCAGATGCCAGACCAGCCGGTGGTGATGGCGACCAGCTCGTCGATGGCGTCTTGCTCGTCTTCGACCGGGTCACCAAATTGCACTTTGCCGGTTTTTTGCAGGCCTTTGCGCAGTTCGCGCTGGCGGGCAAATTCGAGCGCTTTTCGGCTTGGGTGTTCTGGCCCCATCAATGTAACGGTGGCATCCAGTGGTGCGCCGGTTTCTGGGTGCTTCAGTTCTACGTCGGCTGTTTGTGCGTCTTTGATGCTGTTGATTTTGAATGACATGAGTATTCCTCGCGGATAGTTGGACAATTGGACAATGAAAATGCCTGTGCCAAGTCACCCCGCCATCCGCGAAGATGACGACGGTGACCTGGTCAGTGCTGGGTATTGGCTACGAATTGATTACGCAGCCGAGTCTTGAACGGAGAGCGTGGTTTGTTCTGTTGCGATGCCTGCGCCGCCGTTGATGTTGATGAGCGCTTGGAAGGGGAAGGTCTGGACGGTACCGCCGGTGCCGTCGTCTTTTGCTGCGTCACTGAGTTTGATGCGGGGCATGACAAAGCTGATGAAGTCGGCGGTGGCGGTGTTGTCTGTGGTCAGCACGACCATGATGGCGATTTCTGTTTCCGAAATGAACAGGTCGCGCAGGGTGTTGTCGGTGAAGTAGGCAGTGAATTGCCCGGTTACGCCAACAGGGCCAGCAAACAGGTTAGGCACGACGTTGGCACCGACAACAGGGTCGCCGCTGAACTTGGGGTCCAGGCTGAAATTGAGGCCCGTGACGACGGTTTGTGCCACGCCGTTGACCATGAGCAGGCCATTGACGGCCGCCACCACGCCAGTGGTACTGACAGCGGTTGGCGAGGTGAAGTAGCGCGCCTGCGCCGGGGTCATGCCTTGGCCCATGACATCGAAATTACAGGTGGCCATGCCGGTGGGTGGCAACTGGACATCGCCCTTGTCAAACTTGATGCCGGTGAACAGCTCTGATTGCGAAATGTCGTTGTACCAGTGTTCAAGCGAGAACGAGACATCGGTATGGCCCGTCGTGGGGATGAAGGTTTTTTTGCCGAAGACGGATACAGTGGTGCTGGTTATCGGTCCTTCTGCAACCAGGGCGCTGGCATTGGGCACCATGACGGTGGCGACGGTGGCTGTCAGGCCGGTGATCCACAGGTTTTTGTTGATGTTGGCGGCATTGAGGGTGCCGACCGTCAGGCGAATGACATCGCCAATCTTGAAGCCATCCGTCAGATACGAGCCCGCCGCGCGGGTGACGGTGTAGGTGGGGCCGGTGCCAGCGATGGTGACAGACACCGCAGAGGCAGACGCGCCTGCCGTAAAGTCGCGCTTGAGCATGGCGGCGAACGGGTCAGAATAGGTTTTAGGCGACAACTCGCCCGCCAGGGTGCCTTTGACGCGGCGCACGCCGTGACGGAAATCAGCCACCTGGAAATCTGGGCGGATTTCGTTAGACTGGTAGCTGTCTTTTTTGAGGTCGATTTTTGAGGTGACACGGCGCAACAATTGCGCTGCGGATGCGGCAGGGGCGACACCAAAGGTTACTTCACGCTTGAGCGCGACCTGCTTAAAAATACCGGTTGCTTGTGGCATTGCTTTCTCCAAATAAAAAACCCCGCAATGGGCGGGGTTGTGGTTGACAAAGACGGTCGCGCCGTCTGTTCAAAAATCAGGTTTCGTAATAGGTAATCAAAAAGTCACGGCTTTGCATAAACACGGCCGCTTCGTCGTTTTTTTGGTCTGGCCCCATCATGTCTGGCACGACAGCCACGACTTGCACACCATTGATGAGTCCGCTTTGGTAGCTGAGCGCGATGCGCACTTGCTCCAGGATGTTTTTTACTTCGCCAATGGCCCGGCCCATGGCGGTGACTTGCATGCGCGTGCGCATCAAGCTGCCGCCGGCATTGGCGGTGATGGGCAATATAGGTGTGCCGCTGATGCCTTCGTACACTATCGCCGGGTAGGGCGTGTTTTCTGGCAGGCGCGTGAGCGCCACGCGGGTGCCGACAAGCGCGGTAATACCTGCCACGTTAAGCAAGGCAGAGGTGACTTTTTCAGCACGCATCAGGATTCGCTATTTTGATTAATCAGTTCTTTGGTGATGCGCTTGCTGATGTAGTCAGCAGTTGCCTCAACGGCTTCTTGCGCATGGCCATCCATGGCAGGACGCATAAACGGCTTTGCCTTTGCCCCAGGGTGATGCAGGGACGCATAATCTTTATTACCAAACACCAGGGCCCCACCATTTTTGGCTTTGATGGTGTGGGCCTGGGTGCCAAATTCGACAAAGTGGGCGTAAAACGCTTTTTTGTTACCCGCCTTGAGGGACGCTACAACGCGGCCATCCTTTACCCTCACGCTGATGCGCAGGCTGTCTGCGAGATCGCCATCAATGGAGTGGATGCCAAACTTGGCCGCTTCGAGTATTTTCTTTTGGCCGGCACGCAAAGCACCACGCAGGATGTTTTGTTCGAGCTTTGCCGTGAACTGTTGCAGCGCGGCGTTGAGGTCTGACAGGCCGCTGATGTTGAGGTCACTGGCCATCGTTGAGGCCTTCGCTACACAAAAATGAGATTAATCTGTTTCTCTCATCTTCGTTGAGCGTCGCTTTTATATTCAACTTTCTTGTTCCGTACAGAAGCCGCCAGTTATCAATGACTGTCGGGTCTGCAAATTCTGGCCGGTACCGGGTTTCTACTTTGCTTGATATTTCACTGTTCACTTGCAGCCCATGCAACCGCTCATTGCCACTGATAGGTTCTATGGCTGCCCACACCGTGGCGACATCAACCCAGGTGTTGAGCCGCTGGCCGAATTCATCAAGCGTAGCGCTTCTGTTTTGCAGGGTTACGCGCTTTCTTCTGCTGCCGATTGACATTAGGCCCTCAGCACTTTGTAGGGATCAAGCAGGCTGTCTACGTAGGGCAGCTCTTGCACGTTGACGCGCTGCGCGACAGACAGTTCTTCGCGGTTTTCATACAGGGCGGCCATGCGTAACTTCATCCAATTGCGCAGGCCTTCGGGAACGTTGGTGCTTGTCGCGCCGTAACCGCAGGTGAAATCAACTTTGACACTGGCAATTTGCGGCAAGGTAATGGGCCAGATCTTGCCGAATTTTGGGGTGATTCTTGCCAATGGGCCTGTTAAATCGGCTATGTAGTCACTGCTTGGCATGGTCTGGGTGATTCCGGCCATATCCACATATTGAATGGCATCAATGGACTGAAACGGCCCTTTTTCAAGCAATATGGCATTGTCTGGCAAGGAAAACGTGGAACCCCACGGCACATAGGATGCATTTTGTTGGCCAGGGAATGAATCTATTGTGCAGCGCCATTGCTGGGTGATGAAACTACGGGCAGTTAATTGTTCTGCGTATTGACGTGCGGCTGTGATGAGCATGCCAATCAGCAAATCATCGTCGGCAATATCGACACGCAGATGCAATTTGGCCTCTGCCAGCAATACCGGTTCTGCTGACGGTGGCGTGATTAATTGATAGCCCATGCTAAAACGGGTGCCGAAGCACCCGCCCTATGTGTTGTACAGCGTTTAAACAATTTGCGCGACAGCAGCCTGGTTGAAGCTGTTTGCAGGCTCATAGCGCGGCGCACCGCCCAGCAGGACGGCACCGACAATGGAGGCTGCCGTACCTACTGTGAGACTGACGCGCACAAAGCTGAAGCCGCCTTCTGTATCCAGGTCAGCACATTTGAAATTGATCAGCGCCTGCTTGTTATCGCCCGTTGCTTTGACGATCTGGGTTATTGCTTTGCCGGTAATCGCTTTAGCGCCTGCGCCACCGCTAGTTGTGGCCTGTTCGATTTTTGCATCGAGCGTCGCGGATGCACCCAGCACACCGGTTTGTACCAGTGCCAGGAATGCCAGGTGATTTGCAGCACTGACCCAGCCGGATGTGACTGTGCTAGCTGCCTGTGATGCCGGATCGATCGTTGTCAGCACGGTCAGGCCTTCACTCAATAACTTATTTGGTGTCATGATTTTTTCCTATTCAATGATGGAATTTGGATTGTTTCTGCCAGTTTTCACCGGCAGAACGAGTGATTAGCGAGCGCCCAGTTGTAGGAACGGTGACAACGTGTTACTGCCTTTTGCCTGGGTGATTGGCGCGACGATTTTTGGCTGGCCATCAACACGGAAGACAGCACGGAACGCCGTTGCATCTGCATCAAAGTACAGGTGCATGGACGATTGCATGTCGATACCGCCCGCTTTTGTGATAGTGCGGTAGTAACTCATGTCCAGCAATTGGATATCGCCGGCAGATGAGAAGGCCGATGCATGCTGGCTGACCATGATGGGGCGACCCATCAGTGTGCCGTAGGGGTTGCCTTGTATGCCAGAATTCATTGGCAGGTAGATTGGGTAGTTACCCAATGTCAGGCCAAACACCGCCGGCAGTGCATCGGGCGTGATCAACCAAACAGAATTTGGGAAAGAACCAGGCGGCAACCGGGCAATCATGTTGAGGATGTTGGTTGTACTGACTGTCAGCGTGGCCTGACCCGAATCTTTTGCCACGGTAACGGCGGCACCACCTTTCAGTGCTCCCAAAGGCTGACCGTCGCCGGTACCGTTCAGCAGTGATTCGTTGGTTTTCCAGCGGATGGAGCGGCCAAGAAGGTTCGGCAGGTAGCCATTGAGTGAGGATGCATCACCCAACAATTCGTCCGTCAATGGAACGAGTGCCATCAGCTTATGCAAACGCAATGTTGCTGCACCAAATTTAGGCTTAGTTGCGTTAGCAGTAGATGCTTCTGCCTGCCAATATGCACGCACCCCGTCGGTACCCCATGGGGTTGTTTCGTCTTTTGGAAACACCATGCCGTTACCATCAATCGGCACGTTGTCTGTCATAGGCAACAGCGAATCTTCAGTGAAGGCGAGATTGAAGATTTCTTTACTGTATTCAGGCGGCACCAAAAAACCGCCATCTGCGCCTACAGCTTCAGAGCCAAAGGTGGAAGGGGCGGCAGCAAAGCGCTTGTCAATTTTTCCATTTGCAGAAGAAGAATCTTTGACTGCCTTAGCAAACTCACCGAAAGTATGGAAGCCCATTTTAGGGTCAGCAGCAGCACGGTCAGAGACCGTAATTACAGCATCTTCAGGGATATCAATACCGGCGGATGCTTCTTCCATTGCCAGCAGTTGTTCGCGGTCAATGGCGGCGTTAGTTGAATCGATTTGGGCTTTGAGTCCGTCAAATTCAGTCGCTTCTGCATCTGTCAGGTCACGACCTTCTTTTTCAGCTTTGCTGGTGATGGCGCGCATGGCAGTGATGTGTGTGGCTTTACGGGCTTGCAGCTCGCGGAGTTTCTTGCTCATAATAATTTTCCTTAATAAAAAACCCGCCGACATCGCTGTGGGCGGGTTAGATAGGTATAAAAAAACCAGCACGCGGCTGGTTGATATTTGCTACGGGCTGCACTGGCCTTGGGGCCATACACAGCAACTCATTGGAGTGCCATGGCGGGGCTGTGCTACCCCAGTATCTTGAGTTCGTTTTGTGCTTGCGCCAGCCTGGAAGCACCGGTGCGACCTTGTTTGCTGGATTTCTGCATTTTTTTGATGACTTCGTCAAAGGTCATGATGCCGTCAACCATACCTTCAGCCAGGGCCGCGTCAGCACCCAGGACACGGCCTTGCCCCATGCCATTGCGGACAGCATCGATAGATACGCCACGGCCTTTTGCGACGGCTTTGGCGAAGGATTGGTAATAGTCATTGACGCGGGATTGCATAAAGGCTTGCGCATCTTCATCAAGGGCGGCGTAAGGGTTACCTTCTGTCTTGTATTTTCCAGCGGATATGAGTGTGGTTTTGATGCCTGCCTCTTCCATAGCTGCGCTGTAGTCCTGGTGCGCCTGCCATACACCAATGCTGCCGACCTCGCCGCCTGGGGTGACATAAAATTCAGAGGCGGCGCAGCCTACCCAGTACGCAGCGCTTGCTGCCAGGCTGTTTGCAATGGCGATTACCGGCTTTGACGATCTGGCTTGCATGATTTCGTTGGCCAGCTCGGATACACCATAGACAGAGCCGCCGGGGCTGTCGATATCAATCAAGATTTGACCGACCGCATCATCTGCCAGGGCATCTGCCAAGCAGGCAGAGAAACGCTGTGTGCTGACGCTGCCGGGGCCGCTGATGTCGTCGGCCATATTGCCGCGCTGTGTGACGACTCCATACATGGGGATGACGGCAATGGCACCACCACCAGCACGGGTGTTTTGCGCACGTTTGTTGTCGCGGGCTTCACGGTCAGCATGGACGCCAGCGATAACATCATCAGATGCGGATATACCGGCTTGCCAACGTGCCAGCACGCTGGCAAAGGCGTTCATGCGTTCTGGCATGAGCGCCCATGGAGTGGAAAGGAATTCCGCTATGAGTAGCTGTCTTTTCATAATGTACCTTTGAGGGCCATGCTGGTGAGTGCTTCCAGGGCTTGCGCATCGGTCATGGATGCGCGTTGCTGGCAATAGGTTTGTGCCACGTCTGCGCTGACTGACAGCACTTGCATGACATACTTTGCGTGCGATTCATCAACCGGGCGCACTGCTTCTTTGCGGGCCACGCGCTGGGCTGCTGCTTCGGCCAGGGCTGTCATGCGGGCATCGGTTGGCTGGGATGGCTTCGTATTTTCTTCTGCTTGTTCGTTATTATCGTCAGCTACTTCAACCATGTTCAATGGGCGCAGCGTTTTATCCAGGCCGGGTTCAGGGTTCATTCCTTCACTGATGCGAGCTTCGTTCGGCTTCATCCATCCGGCTACAATTCCTGAATTGTAGAATGCAGCTCTTGCTGCGCGATCGCCACGCAGCAGGTTTGCAAAGTCAAATTCAATATCAATGCCGTCATCATCTGGCAACAGGTTGTATTCAATGCTGGATTCCCACCGTTCTGCGATTGGTGTCATGGTGTGCATGACGAAATCTAGGGATTGTTGTTCGATGTTGCTGAAGGTGGCGCGGTCAAGGTCGCCAATCAGGTGCGGTGGAATGCGAAAAATACTGGCTATTTCTGAACGGCTGAGCTTGCGCGTTTCGATGAATTGCGCGTCACCATTGTTGAGCGACAGTTCATGGTACTTCATTCCGTTTTCAAGCACTGCTGTACTGCCACGGTTCGCCCCGGACTGGGCTTTTTTCCATGATTCTTTGAAGGTTTCGCGGGCGGCTTGGTCTGCAAATTTGCCTGTGAGCTCTATCCAGCCGCCGGGCTTTGCATCGTTGGCAAAGAAATTAGCACCATACTGTTGCGCCGCTAAACCAGAACCGAACACATCTGCCGCAACCTGAATAGGTGACAGGCCCATGTAGCCGTCACTGGACAAGCCACGAATGTGCCAAACTTCGCCCCGCGCCAGACGCAGGGTCGTGCCATCTGGCTGCGCTATTGCATAGCGATAGTTATTATTACCAAGTGGTTCAATTTTGGTGCGGTCTGGGTGCAGGGGGATAAGCTGAGTGATTTGCCCTTGCCGGTTGGCGATGATTTGATTGAAGGCATTGCCACGCAATGCAAGGTGGCCCATCATCATTTCGCGCCATTCAAAGGGCGTTTGCCAATCGTTTGGGCGCTTGGCCAGCAACTTGTAGAGCCAATGATCAGTGACCATTTCGCGTGAGCCATCTTTTTTTCGCTTATATAAGCGAATAGGCAGAACAGCAAATGTCTCCGCCAGGATACGAATGCAGGAATAGACTGCTGACAAACGCATTGCAGCATCGGCGGTGACACGAATGCCGCTTGATGAACGCATGCCTACTGGCTCAAACCAGAAGCTGCCATAGGGCGAACGGTCGCCGCTGGCGCTTGCTTTTCGTCCAGTCAAGAACATTAACGCCCCCGGGTCAGCATGGCGCTGACGATGGTTAAACTGATTGTTGTTACGCCTGCTGTCAGCAGACCGATGCCAATCCCCCACTGCAAAGTCGCGCCCACAGTCAGGCATATCAGCCCGGTTGCAAGGCTGATGTTATAGGTGAGGAAGTTCATTTTTATACGACCGTTAGATTGCCGTCATAGATCAGACCGGCTGTTTCGTTTGCGACGGCGCGGTTTAAGCACATTACGAGTGCAACCATGCCGTCAATTTTGTTTTCCTCGCGTTCTTTGCGGGGGTAGATGTTGTCTTTTGCGTCGCGGTGGCAGACTACGTTACTGATCATCCAAGTCAGTATCGGGTCGCCATCGTGGTGGAACCGGCCCTGCAGTACCAGTGCTTCGAGCGTTTTCATTGGCTCTGAAAAGTTCTTTACTGTTTGCCCGACTTCGATCATTGGCAGGCCTTCTGCGACCATTCGCTGGCTGAATTGCGTCGCCTGGAACGGGTCGTAGGGTGCTTCTGTCACGACGAATAGTTTTGCATCATCCAGAAAATCGTCTTCGATGATGCCGAAATCGGTGACGTTGCCTTCAGTTGATGTCAGCAATCCACGCCTTGCCCAGCCGTTGTACTGGCTGTTTCTACCATCTTCGATGGCCTGCTCATTCAGGAAATAGGCACCGAATGCGTAGTAGTGCCGGGTTCCATCTATGTCGCGCCAGAACAGGCGCATTTTTGCGGCGATATCGACTTTGCTGGCCAGGTCGTGGGCAATGATGCATTCTTGGCCCAAGAAGTCGGTGAGTTTTAAGTTTGCATCTGCTGATGCGTCCCACGCCCGCATTTCCATCCATGCCGTATCGGCATTGACCCAGATGTTGAGTCGCTTTGTGAGGAAACCATTTTGCGCGGATGCCATTGACATCGCTTTGCGGCAGGCTTCTTCCATGTCGTCTGGCAGAACGCTGACGTTAAAGTTCGGATTGGCTTTTGCCCAGGTTGATGGGTCGCGCCAGTCATCACCATCGTCGATGGTGTAGATGATTCCGAAAAAGCTGTCGTCTGGGAAAACGTTATCCAGTATTTTGGTGACGTGGATACGTTGTTCGTAGCAGATGCCGCTGCGGTCGCTGCCGGCGGTGGTGATCATCCACAGTATTGGCTGGGACCGGGCACCGGTACCGCTGTCCAATACGTCGTACAGGTCGCGCTTTTTGTGGGCATGCAACTCATCAATGATGGCGCAATGGACATTGAGCCCATCGAGCGTACTGCCTTCAGCGTTAAGCGGCCGGAATACGCTTGCTGATTCCGGCACGGACATGCTGTGCTTGCCGACATCGACACCGAAGCGAGCGATGAAGGATGATTCGCGCTGTGCCATGACGCATGAATCATTGAAGACGATGCGGGCTTGTTCGCCTGTTGTCGCCGCCGAATAGACTTCTGCGCCTGGCTCGCCATCGGCGGTGAGCATGTAGTTTGCCACACCGCTGGAGAGCGTTGACTTGGCGTTCTTGCGCGGGACTTCGATGTAGACGCGCTTGAACCTGCGTTTTCCGGTTTCTTTGTGCTTCCATCCAAAGATCACACAGAGGATGAAGCACTGCCAGTCTTCGAGCTGGATTTTGGGGTAGACCATCTCACCGTTGATGAGTTTTGGCCTGGCAAAATCCCCCTTTACGTGGGGCAGTAGCTCTTGAAACTGGCATACGCGGTTGGCTGCGTAGTCATCAAAAACATATTTCCACCCGGTTTCAGCCCGCTGCAGATCATCAAGATGGCGCTGGCAGGCCAGTTTTACCCATTTGCAGGCTGCAATTTCCCCTCCGATTACGCTGTTGGCATATCGGATTGCGCGTTCTACAAAGGTCATTTACATCAAAATTGGTCGAATGTGGTTGGCTTGTCGTCAGATTTACCACCAGTGAACAGGCTTAGTTGCGCCGCCCTGGTACCCTGGACTACTTTGGCGCGCAGTGCGGGGGATAAGCCAAACTCGCCCAGCAGTTTCATGAGCATCTCGCGCTCTTTGTTGAGCATGTTGTAGATGCCGGTGTTTGCCTCATACCCGGTAGCCGTCACCATCAGGTAGGCTTTCTCTGGGTCTTCACCTTTGGTCACCATCGCGGCAACCCGGCGGGAGAGAGCAGTTTCAAACATCACCAGTCGCTCAACACATTGGCAGAGCATGCCAAGCATGTGCTGGTCAAGTTTTGCAACGATGTTGTTTCTGGAAAGCTCGACGGTGATGCGCTTCCATTCTTTGCGCGCTTCTTTGCCCAGGTATTTTGGTGGATCCGGCACTTCAACTAGCGGTCGCCATGTACCGTTTGTATCGATAGGGCGGTGACCGAGGTTACCTTCAAGCACCTTCAGTTCATGCGGCTTTGGCCTTGGCCCTCTTTGTCCCATAACGTACTCCTTTAATACCCCCCACCTCAAAACCTGCGCGCACAAAAAAAGTGGCTAAGGCCGGTCTAGCAAAATCGCGGCCCAGGGATTGGACCGCCCCTACCGGCGTGGCTAGCGAAATCCAGCGGCGGCCTCCTCGGCCTGCTTCGCGCTGTCATGGCATAGCTTGCACAATGATTGCCAGTTCGCGCTGTCCCAGAATAAGGCACGGGCGATGGCGATTCTCTGTGCATCGCCACTATCAATTGCCTGCTTCAACTTATGCGGAGTGATGTGATCAACTACGCTCGCAGCAGATAGCCGTCCGACCCGTTGGCAATATACGCACAGTGGATGCGCACGCAAGTAATATGCGCGGGCCTTTTGCCATCTACTGTCGTAACCACGCTCAGTTGATGAGCCCCGAACAACATTCTCAGTGCGCTTATGTGTCGCGCACTTACCAGGCATCGCTATAAGTACATTACAGCCAGGATGCTGGCAAACACTTTGCGACCGCTTTGCCATAATTTAAATAAAAGAACCCCACCCTGGGTAGGGCGGGGTAACTACCACCTAGGAGCACGGCTAAAGCACAAAACAAAAAGCCCCGCCGGGTGGGCAGGGCTCAAATTTACAAGCGTTTTGGTCGCAACAACAACAAGAATAGCTGAATCATATTGAAAGTGTCGGAATACGTCAACCCACTTCATAAATATTTTTTATACCGATGTCGTTTTTGCCAGATCATTATCATGCATCGCGTCCATCACATATTGATGCACGCTATGGAGGCGAACGTATACCGTGTCACGATGACATCCAAGCTCACGCGCTATACGATCAATCGTCATATTGCCTGCAAGATAGAACCACTCAACAACCCGATACATATCCGCCTTATCCTGTCTCAACCTAACAACAATCTGCTCAATCTCCATCGACTGCTCATCAATGCCGACAATGTCACCATGCCCACCACCATGGCACACCATCAACCGGCACCCACTTGCCGTTGACGGATAGCCCAACCCACCATCACGCCGCACCTTTGACCAGCGCGCCCAGTCCTGCATCAACTTATCGATATATTGAATCATCTACCCCTCGCTTGTTTGCCGCCCATCATCTCTTGCAAACTGTCCATCACGTACAACGGCACAGACGCATCACCGTTTGCTATCTTGGTTGCCGCTTTTTTCATCCAGGCTTTATGATCAACCTGCTGGTCACCCAGCTTATTGACCGATGCGACAGCCTTACTCAGCTCAGCAGCACCACGCTTCGATATTGCTGTTGTCTTCATCTTCGCCGTCAACTGCAATGCAGTTACTGGCACGGCATCCCACTTACCCTTGCCCATCTCATCTGCAAGCGCTTTTTCCCAACGCGACCGCAACGTCTGATAATTCTGATTACGAAACTCAAATGCGCCAATTGTTCGCCATGCCCAATAAATCGAAGGGTGAGACCATACGTTTGGCCGGCCTTCCTCCCTTGCCCTACCTTGCTCCTGCGCTTCATAAAATGCCGTTGCCGGGTCAATGCCAGGTCTGCACATCTTCACAAACTCAGGCAAGGCAGGAGGCCAGTCACGTGTCATCAGCCCTTGACGCCCGCGCATCAGCTCATCTCTGGTCAACGTCATCAGCGTCAATGCCCACACACGCTTCACAGCGACCAGATCCGCACTTGCCCACATGTCCAAAAATTTGTTGCCGTAGCAAGCTTCCATGAACTTAAACAACTTGCTGGTCCAGTCCATCCACACATCCGGTACATCAGCTTCAAATATCGATAATTCGTCCATGCTGCCCACCTCCGTTGCCTGTCAATGCCTCCGATACTGCCTGCCGCGCCTGATCCTTTGCCGACAATTGCTTTGCAGGAGACGCTCTTGCATTCGCTGTCCACGGTCGATTCTCATTGCGGCACCAGTTCCTGAACGTCGCTTCCCAGTCTTTCATCTGCTTACCATTCGCCACCCAGTGGTCTCGAAACTTGTCCGCAATGCGACGCACATCATCTGCCTTCCAGTGCGGAAATTCCTCCAACGCCCAATCGCCAAGTTTTTTCGTCAGAATCCAGTCTTTCGGCAAAATCGTTTTTCCGCGAACTTTGCGACCACTCTGGTTAACTGATGGTTCTAATGATGGTTCATTGATGGTTATAGGTGAACCACGTTCGGGGGTGGGGTGAACCACGTTCGGGGGTGGGGGTGAACCACGTTCGGGGGTGGGGTGAACGTCGTTCGGGGGTGAATATTGTTCGGGGGTGAACCACGTTCGGGGGTCAGCAATGTAATAGTAGTTGCTGCGACCATGCCTTTCGCGTCGTTGAATGAACTGTTTTTCTTCCAAATATGCCAACGACTTTTGCACAGACCTATCACTCAAACTGGTCTTTTCGCACAGCATAGACACCGATGGATAGCACTCACCCTGGTCATTCGCGTTGTCGCACAATGCCACAAGCACAAACTTGTGTGTCGATTGAATGGGCGATCTGAATGCCGCCGTCATCAAGGCAATACTCATTCAACCCCCGAAGCCTGTGCACCAGCCGTCGTCAACGCATACATCTGGCCTTGGCGCTCAATCAGGCCAGCGCCATACAGCGGCACGCACACATTATGCAAACGCCGCTCAGTGCGCGGCTCGTCCGGCAAGCAGCCCAACAACGACACACCATAAGCCCGCTGCCCACGGCACCCGGCCAACTTGCGCAAAATACTGCTACGCACATCCTGCCCGCTCATTCGATCACCTCACCACCTGGCAACCGACGTACACCACCAATCAATGACGGTATTGACCGATAATCATCCATACCAGGGCGGCAAGGCCGGGCATTACCAGTTTTGCGCAACGACTGATAGGGCCGCACCGTCATCGCATCCGGTAGCGGCACCGCCTCAATCTTTTCGATAATCGGCAGGCCCAGCTCAAGCCGGTATTCATCGACACGCTCACGGCCAACCGGCGTGACCGTGATCACGTCATTACTAGTAATCGTGTACGGGTAATAGCGCAACACATCCAGCCAATACACAACCTGCTCACTATCCGCTTCAGGAATATCACGCAATGGCACCCGGCCACCCATTTCTACAATCAACACAAGAAGTTGAAACGCCCTTGAATCAGTCCGTAAGTTCTTCATGGCGTCACCTTACCCTGCATAATTTTTGTCAAAAACAACAACTTTTCTTCGGCATCCCTCGCACGACGCTCCGCATCGTCTGCACGACGCTCGGCCTCTGACCGCAGCATCACCAGCGTGCAGCCCACCTGGTACGCCAACCACTCCGGATAAATCGTATTGCCCACTACCCGGCAGAAATCGCGCACCAGGTCACCCTGCAATGTCGCCTTCGACTTTTTTATATTGCTGAAATACCCGGCATCAATTTCCAAAGCCAGATAAATTTCTTTGTCGTCCAGCCCAGACGCATCGCACGCCAGCGAAAACGCCGCGCCACTGTTGCGCTTGGCCCGTATCATTTCCACCGGCACAGAAGTCTGTTGCGGCGGCCTGGCCAAAGCCAGTTCATTCTGGTTATCAATGCGATTCATAGTATTTGAACCCGGTTGTGTACCCTGTTTGGGCAAAAAAAACGGACACTGTTACCAGTGCCAAAAAATAAAGGGTGGAGATTCCAACCATGTACAATCAAAGTCCCACAACCATGATTTCAATGAAAGGAATCTCCTATGGACTTTCCATACAAATACAAAATTCGTTACCTACTCGACCAAGACGACGCGATGCAAAAACACTACGAGAGCAAAACGCAAGTCAAGGTAGGAGACGTCATCAAGCTAGATACAGGTCACTTTCACCACGTCAGACTTATTCGGTCCGCCAAGCAACTCGACGTGCTAGAGCTTGCTCAATCTTCGCCATCAGAAGCGGCTGCACCTCACATGCCGCCATAAGCACCTCAAACAGGACTTCAGCAGCCTCTTTTTGGGCGCTGTCAGCAAAAAATGCCTGTCGCTCCTCATCCATCGGCGGCGGGGCGACTTCTGGGTGCATCAGAATCATTTTAGGATGCATGCCAACTCTCTTGCCACCGCAGGCCAGAGTGATGCAGGCTGCTGCGATACGAGCCCGCGCTGTCGGCGGGTCAATGGCATACACAGAAAACTCGCCCTCGGGATATTGCTTAGGCGACTGGTTCGCACCTACTATCTCAGATGTTGAATACTGCCTAACCTCAGTCGCCGCCACGTCTGCTGCATCCATAGATAACTGGTTAATTCTCACGGTCTTTTTCCTCGTAATTTGAGATTGCGCAAGGGCAACGGCATCAGGCCGGTTGCGGGGGAGGTGTTGAAGTAGGCACCACGACTGCGGCCCTACAGATGTCAGGATATTTACTTTCGAAAAACCAGACCCATGGCTTAGGCACACCGTTGGTTTTCCACTGAGAGACAGCGCCCGGAGTGACGTCGCATATTTCAGCAACCTTTGTCGTACCGCCGAGCAATTCAATTAATTTAGTTGCGTCCATATGCAAAACTTTAGCTCACTAAAGATAAATGCGCAAGCGTCTTTAACGTGCTAAAGCAAAAAACCTTTAGAGTGCTAAACATGGAAACCTTGAAAGACCGCCTCTCGGAGGTAATGAAAGAATTGCATCTTTCAAAAGCGAAGGACTTGGCTATTTTCTGCGACGTGTCGGAAGGCCTTGTTACGCAGTGGTTTTCCGGGCAAACCAAGCTGGGACCCAAACCGCTTAAAGCATTCGCCAGAACGCATTTCAATATTGACTGGATCGCTGACGGCACACTCCCCAAATACAGGCCGCAAGATACAGAAGAAGAATATGGCCACAGCACGCAATACCATAAAGTCATCGTCGCAGAACAAAATCACCCAGACTTCGTTGATGTTCGAAGAGTGACCCTGAAGCTATCGGCCGGAATATCAGGCGTGTCATTTGACCAACAGCACGATGAAGGGCCGCCGCTAACTTTTAATCGTGTATGGTTTGATAAGAATGGCTATACGCCGCGGAAGTTGATTGCCTTGACCGTAAAAGGCGAGAGCATGGAACCATCGCTACATGATGGCGATGTGATTGTAATTAATACGGCCGACTGCAAACCGATTGATGGTGAAGTGTATGCAATCAACTACGAAGGCGAAGCAGTCGTAAAGAGGCTCGTGCGTGACATCGGGAAATGGTGGCTCGTTTCTGACAATACAGATCAACGAAAATACTCACGGAAGATATGCCAGGGTAATGACTGCATTATTGTCGGTCGCGTAATACATAAGCAAAGCGACCGTATCTAGCCTCTTATGAGCGCTAGATTTCAGTTATTTCAATCTGAGGTTTGCGGTGTTAAACGTCAAAGCATGAGTGCCTTCCTGGTAGAAGGTAGCTTGAATCATTATTTTTTTTGACGATTTCAGAGATTGCAACATTGCTGGCGAAGACTTAAAAAACAGTGCAGTTGAGCTGCCATCCGACGGCAAAACCGCCTTTACCTTTACTATCTCACCTTGGTCATATTTAACCGGCAGCGTGCATTCCGGCATACATACAAATTGGCCTTTTTCAATTTCAATCATTACGTCATACGTGCCATTTGCTGATTTTCGCACTGTTAAACTTGGTCGATTCTTACCAGCGTACGGAAATGCAAACTGCATTTCCTCTTCAGCATTAACCTCAGCCACTTGCACATCTTTTCCGCTCATCTTGTCTTTGTATGACGAATATTGCCAGGCCAAGTTTGCCGGCTGTTGCGACTGTGCGCCACCGGCTGGGGATACCGCAACGTCATACACCTTGTAGATACCAAAGCAAACTACTCCCAAAATAATCAAAGAAAGCAAACTGTATTGCTTGGACTGTTTTTTGCCACACCCTGGACACGTTTTTGAATCACTCACCAACCCAACACCACAAGCGCTGCATTTCATCGTTATTACCCCCAAGTATCGCAACAGATAATGTAACTGACAACCTATCATTAAAGCAACATTCATCAAAAAGAACAATTTCTTTTAAATCAACTAAATAAATATTTTATTTAGTGTACTAAATTTCTCTTTGCATTTTAAACTTTAGTCTGCTAAAGTTTCTCCATCGCCCCGATGGAGACAACAATGCAACCCGCCAGCAAAAAAGTAATCCAGTTACACAATAGACGTAACCGCGACCAAGATCAACTCGTCAGCAAAACAGATCCGCTTACCAAAGCTGACGACGCGCACACCCTTACCGCCGCCGACCTCGACATCATCGACTGGATAGCCATCACCCTCTGCATCGCCACTGTTCTGGGCGTCCTGTGCTGGGCAGGTTACGACCAAATGAACGACGAAATCAAATCGGCTGAGGTGGTTTCCAATGCCATCTACATCGCCCAGCTTGACGCGGCAGAGCAGCGCAAAGAAGCCATGGCGCAGGCGCTGGCCAGTCGTGACCAGGTGCGGGGTGCCAAATGAAAATCACCGAGCATGAAAGCAACATGATTTTCAGCGCGCTGCGCGATCAGGCGAATCATAAAGAGGCGCACGCACGGATGATGCAAATCATCAGCCTGGACGACCCTAACAAAGATGCGGCCGACTTACTCATTGAAGCAACCGCCTTGCGCATACTGGCCAGCAAAATAGCCAAAGCCCAGGAAGTGGACGACCACGTGGTGTCAGCATGATGCTGCGCCTATCAGCCCGCTACACCATCGCCCGCAGCCTGTACCGCGTGCAACGCGCTTTCGGCCACAGCCGCCGCGCTGCGCTTGCCAAAGCGCTGACGGCATTCATTCCGCAATAACCGCCACCATGGCCCGCATTGAACCCGACGCCGCCGCACTGGAAATCGCCTATAGCTTGCTGGCGACCAAGCTGCCGTATGCCGACGCGATCAAGCACCCGGTCTGGTCCAAGGTAATACGCATGCGCGCCAGAAAACACATGCAGCAGCGCGCCATGTTTGATTTAAAAAAGCTGCAGGCCAACGACAACGACGATTGAATCACCACTTTTTAAGGACGCATCATGCAAACAGCACTGCAAGTAGTACAAGCCCCAGAAATCGCCCCAAAAATCGGCACAGCCTGGCTGGGCGGCATCTATGCCGGCGTCATCGCGGGCATGGACGGCCAGCCCGACTACCACCTGATCCACGCGCCAGCAGAAAACGAACTGATCAATGTGAACTGGCAACAATCCATCACACAAGCCACTTTGACCATCAACGGTTTCGAAGACTGGTCATTATTCAACCGCCGTGAAGGCAGGCTGCTGGCAATTAATACACCCGAAGGTTTTGACAAAGATGGTTGGTACTGGACTTCTGAGCAGAACGCGGGCAACCCCGACTACGCATGGGTGCAGTACTTCGACGTTGGCGACCAGTTCACACTCAGCAAGTCGGGCACGTACCGCGCTCGCGCAGTCCGCAGAGTATTAATCATTCAATAATTCAATAATTTAACCATCCACAACCAAGCGCGAAGCGCTCGATTTATTTTTGCCAACCAAAGGAGTCACCGTGAGCAACAAATCATTTGCAGTCACCCTGCAAGACCTACGCGACGGTCGCGTCAATGCCGAACTGTCAAAAGTATTTGGCGAGTTGATAGACAGCGTCAAAGCGACCGGCAAAGGTGGCGAAGTCACCTTAAAACTCAAGGTCAAGCCGACCGGTCGTGGCCAGGACGTAGACAAGATTTTCATCGCCGACGCTATCACCGTCACTATGCCCAAGCCAGACCGGGGCGAAGATGTGTTCTGGCTGACAGAAGACGGCGAACTGTCCCGCAACCATCCACGTCAAGGCAATCTCGAATTGCGTGACGCATCTCAACCAGCACCAATCAATTTTAAGGAAGCTAAATAATGTCTGACCAACCAACAGCACAACCTGGGGCTCTGATCACTACCACAGCGGATCAGTTGCACATCAGCGCGGACACCATCGACCGCATTACCGAACTGGCACATGCTTCTGTGTCGTCGCAAGAAATCGGCGGTACGACGCATCTGATTTATCCGGACAAGTACCGCCACGAAGATGTCACCGACATCATAGAGAAAGCGCAAGCGAATCCGAACCGCAAGAAAGGCACAACTGTTTTAAACGACACGGCTAGCTTCCTGCAGTTTGTGCGCGATCAGGCCAGCGAAGCAACGGGCTACATATTTGCCGATGTGGACGCCCGCAGACTGACTGCCGTATTCAATCACCAGAAAGATGTCGTGGGCGGCTGGCAAGACCATCGCGCTACCTACAATGCCGAGCTGAGCCGCGAGGCAAAAATCTGGCTTGACCGCAATAAAAAAGAAATGGAGCAAGAAGAATTTGCCGATTTCTTGGAAGACAACATCGCGGATATTTTCGAACCATCTGGCGATGCTTTGCTGGCTGTTGCCCTGACCCTGCAAGCAAAGAAAGAAGTCGCTTTTTCCAAAGCACTTCGCCTGGACAACGGCCAGGTGCAGTTTCTGTACAACGAAACAATCAACGCCAGCGCGGGTGCCGGCACTATTGAAATACCGGTCGGCTTCACCATCGGCATACGCATGTTCAAAAACGGTGAAGGCTTCAAAGTCCGCGCAAGGCTGAAATACCGGCTGGGTCATTCCAAGGTCAAATTCTGGTATGAGCTGGACCGCGTTGAAAACGTCATCGAATCGGGTTTTGAAGACTACGTACAAAAGGTTCGGGACGATTCAGGCTACACAGTACTACTCGGTAAAGCATGACCACCAGCTTTACCGAAGGCGATCACGTCGCCTTTACCTGCCACATCCTTGGGCAGGTACACGGCGTGATCAAGACTTTTACCAGCGACATCAGCAACGGCCAGCGCCATGCAGTGATTGAACTGCATGGCGCACATCTGCCAGGCTGCATGTGCAGTGAGCCGGTAGTAAATTTGAGGAAAGTATCATGACACCAACCATCCTGACATCTGGCGGCACGTACTTCAATTTCACAGCGCCAGGTGAAAGCATCATCAGCATCGACACGATTGCCCATGCGCTGTCGCATATCTGCCGCTTCACCGGCCATTCATCGCAGTTTTACAGCGTCGCGCAACACTGCTACCACGTGTCATTTGTCGTACCACCTCACCTGGCACTGGATGGTTTGTTGCACGACGCAGCAGAAGCATACATCGGCGATGTGTCGAAACCCCTCAAATGTCTGTTGCCCGATTACGCGGTCATTGAAACCCAAGTCGAAGACGCCATCAACAAACACTTCGGACTGACCCGGCAGAACGACCCATGGATCAAGCGTGCAGACCTGATCATGCTGGCGACAGAACAGCGCGACCTGATGCCGACGCATGACGACAACTGGTTTGCCGGTACCGACATCCAGCCGCTGCAAGAACAGATCGTCCCGTGGGACGCCAGAACAGCCCGAATGAAATTCCTGTCGCGCTTTTATAACCTCACCCGCGCTCAGGTGACAGCATGAGCAAACGCGCCAAACAGAAACGCCAAAGCCCGTACCGCCAGCGCACGCTAGACCCTATGGGCGGCCTGCGAATTTTGACAGACAAGCAGCCCATGAGCGGCGGCCAGTTGACTGACCTCGCCCTGGGCTACTGGATAGCATTCGACAACATGACACTACGCGCCAGCACCGAATACGACTGGAACATCGTCACCGGCAGTCTAAACATTGGGATAGTGATGTGCGAAGAAGGCATTAACGAAGAAGCCACAGACTTATTCAAGCGCGCATTGGACGCCAGCTTTAAAACCAAGCAGCGCGGCGAACGCACAGGCGTGTGGCGCTATGACGGCGGCGACATCGACACCATCCGCAATGCGCTGGTAGCGCACGACGAACAATGCGGACAAGTTAATCAAGGGACGATGGTGCACGTGATACGCGACGTACAAAAGCGCGTGGATAGTGGCCTAGTTTATTCCGAGACCGCAGCGTAAAAGCCTTTTTAAAGCAGTCAAAACCAGCAGCATAAACCAAACAGGAGCAACCATGGACACCGCAACAATCAAAACACCCACAGTATCCGGTACACCTTTCGGCGGCGGCTTTTACGCTGGCCGCATCCGCATCAATGACGACATTTTCGCCATCATCGTCGCGCCAAAAGCCACCGAAATTGAAATGCCGTGGAACGAATCCAGCCGCAGCATTCCAGCCACCAGCTTTTTCGATGGCGCTGCCAATACCAAGGCCATGGCCATGGCGCAAGCCGGTAGCGATCTTGCACAACATATTCAAGGCCTGGACATCAACGGATTCAGCGACTGGTACCTGCCATCCCGTGATGAACTGGAACTGTGCTACCGCAACCTGAAGCCGTCCGCCCATCAAAATTATTGCTATCGCGGCGACAACCCCAGCAGCGTGCCGCCAGGCTATGCGTACGCACGCGACTTGCCAGCGCAGACCAATGACGCGGCCTTTCAGGATGGCGGCGAGGAAGCGTTTGAACTGGCGTGGTATTGGACATCTACGCAGGGCGCGGGCAACCCCGACTACGCTTGGGTGCAGCTCTTCGACGATGGCGGCCAGTTCACGAGCTACAAGTCGAACACGTACCGCGCTCGCGCAGTCCGCAGATTATTAGTTATTGAATAATTCAATAATTTCCACAGCCACCGGGCGTAGCCCGATTCGATTTTTTTAAGGAATAGTGCCATGAGCAAAGCGCAATTTTTAGCAGAAAACCTGAAGCCCGGCGAAATTTACGCAGGCCTGATTTTGGGTAAAGACGGCCAGCCAGATTATCACCTGGCATTGCTGCCAGCCAAACCGGACGACAAACTCAACTGGGAAGCGGCCAAGGCCTGGGCGGAATCAGTGGGCGGCGATTTGCCGACGCGACGCGAACAATCCCTGTTGTTTGCCAATGTCAAAGAACATTTCGAGGCTGCATGGTACTGGTCTAATGAGCAGTACGCGGGCATCCCCGACTACGCTTGGATGCAGGGCTTCGGCACTGGCCTCCAGTTCACACTCAGCAAGTCGTGCACGTACCGCGCTCGCGCAGTCCGCAGATTAATTATTGAGTAATTGAATAATTTCGATTAACCGGGCGTAGCCCGAAACGTTTTTTTACCAGCATGGCCCTACACCACCAGTTACCCATTTACAAAGAAGCTTACGAGCTTCTGAAACTCGCGACTAACGTCACCAAAAACATGCCGAAAGATTTTAAAGGCTCGATTGGTGGCGAAATTCGCGGGCTGTGCGTGCAAAGCGTGATCTTGATCGCTCGCGCCAATGCCGCACAGGACAAGGCCGTGCATCTGACCAATTTGCTGGAGCATATCCACGCCGCTGAGATTCTGTTTCGCCTGTGTAAAGACATGCGCTTCATATCAACGAAACAGTACGCAGAGGCAGTGCAATTGACAGACGCGGTCGGCAAACAGGCAAACGGGTGGCGAAAGTCCGCAGTAGTACCAGAGCCAGATACGGGAGTGCCAAGGCAGTCTCGTCAGAGCTCATTAATTTAATCTGGTCATGCCGCTGGGTACGCAACAAGCCCACCGCCAAGCGCACCACAGACACCACCAGCACATGCTGACAGGTCTGGCGCAGTTGTCTCACTGATCGACTCTGATCTTCGGTTTGATGACGTGGATAGCATGAATTACCGCAGAACGCGGGCAACCCCGACTACGCATGGATGCAGAACTTCAACAATGGCAACCAGAACACAAACAACAAGTCGAACACGTACCGCGCTCGCGCAGTCCGCAGATAAAAATGGTACCACCGAGGGCCGTGCTGGCTTTTCTTTTGAATCACTGGCACAAGCCTACTTCGACTGCCGCCACAGCAAGCGCAACACGCCCAGCGCGCTGGCATTTGAAGCAAACCTTGAACGCAACCTGATCAAGCTGCACGACGAACTGGCCGCAGGCACCTACGTACCCGGCAAATCTATTTGTTTTGTCGTCACCAAACCCAAAGCCCGCGAAGTGTGGGCAGCGGACTTTCGCGACCGCATTGTGCACCACCTGCTGTACAACCACATCGCCCCGCGCTTTTACGCCAGCTTTATTGCCGATAGCTGCGCCTGCATACCAGGTCGCGGCACCCTGTACGCCGCCCGGCGACTGGAAGCAAAAATCCGCAGCACATCGCAGAACTGGTCTAAGCCGGTCTACTACTTAAAAATGGACCTCGCCAACTTCTTCGTGCAGATCGACAAATCCATCGTGCAGACCCAGCTCGCAAAACGCATCGATGAGCCTTTCTGGATGGACTTGGCCAAGCTCATCTTATGGCACGATCCGCGCCAAAATTACGAGCTGCGCGGCGCAGCCCAACTGGCAGCACTGGTGCCGCCGCACAAACGCCTGACCCACCAGCCGGCACACCTGGGCCTGCCTATCGGCAACCTGTCCAGCCAGTTTTTTGCCAACGTCTATCTGGACGCATTGGACCAATACGCCAAGCACCAGCTAAGGGCCAGGCATTACATCCGCTACGTGGATGACTTCATCATCCTGCACGAATCAGCGCCCTGGCTGAACGATGTACTGGCAAAGATAGACGCGTGGCTGCCCAACAATTTAGGCGCACGCCTCAACCACAGTAAAACCATCCTGCAGCCAGTTACCAGGGGAGTGGACTTTGTCGGCCACGTCATTAAGCCATGGCACACAACAACACGCCGCAGGACAGTACGCGAAGCGCAGGCCCGCCTACGCGTAGCACCAGACGCAGATTTCCACACCACCGCCAACAGCTACTTTGGCCTGCTACGCCAAAGCCCCGCCAGCCACCACGACCGCGCCTTGCTGGCCCGGCTGGCATTGCGCAGGGGATTTGCGGTGGATAAACAATTGACTAAGACTTTTAGGAGGGCAGCATGAACATGATATCGACAGTAAAAGACTTTACCCCAACCAAAGAAGCAATCAGCCTGCACGGCCTTGGTTTTATACAGTTGGTGTTGGGCGGTGGCCAGCGCATGCATGTATGGCACCCAGACTTACCAAAGCGGGATTGCTTTGAACATTCCGCCGTGCATAATCACCGCTTCGCTTTTCGCTCACGCGTGCTGAAGGGTGTGCAAGTCAATCAACGTTGCGATCTGGAAGTCGTAAAGCCGGGAACTGGCACCCATTTACTGATCAGCCACAATGGCCCGCGCAGCGATAAAGGCGGGAGAGAAAGCTACCCTGTTGCTGACGTCAATATCATCATGCGTGAAATTGAACAGTATGGGCCAGGCCAAGAATATTACATGCCCGCACTGGAATATCACCACACACCGTGCACCGGCATTGTCGTGACAATCATGCAAAAAATGGAAGAAGGCAGCATTCATGCTTGCAGCGTTTGTCGCCGTGGCGTTGATTTTCACTTTGATTTTGACCGCCACCAGCTTTCACCTGATCAGCATTTTGCTTATGTGATTGATGCTTTGAGTTCGGAGGATTAACCTATGAAAAAATGGATACTTCATCACCTAAAATGGTGGATTGCAGGCAAAGAGTTGGAAGAGCTTCATCGCTGGAGAACTTTCTGTAGCCAAGCAGATAGGTGGCTTGCTGAATTTCCGAATGTTGTGACGGCTCTTGATTATGTTCGCACGGAAGCAAACGGTACACGTGGCAATGACATCATGAGAATGCGTGAAAAGATGCGGGAAATTGCCACCCCACAGCTATCAAAGTTTGATGAAGGATGCTTGAAGACTGGGCAGCAAATGCAACGGGCCGCTGGTGAATTGCCTGATGGATATGAGGTAGTCATCTATCTTGAAAATGGTGCTGGTACTGTTCATTTGCTTGACAAATACAGTGATGCAATTCAGCTTGATGACGGTCATGATGACATCGCATCAGAGATTGAAGCAGCAATTGAAATAGCTAAAGAACATGCTGAAATGAAGGCGAAACCATGAGCGAAAATACCAAAATCGAATGGTGCGACCACACATTCAACCCCTGGGAAGGATGCCAGAAAGTAGGCCCAGGCTGCGACCATTGCTATGCAGAGACGCGCAATGCGCGGTTCGGTGGCGGGGTTGCTATCAACTGGGGACCAGGTGCACCACGCCGCAGGACAAGCGCAGCCAACTGGCAATTGCCGATAAAGTGGAACCAACAATCTGCGATCAAGCAAGCGGCCTGGGATAAATTTGTATCAGCACATCCAGGCATGAGCGACGAGCAATTGCTTGCAGCTGGTTTCGTCAAACCAAAACGACCCCGCGTGTTTTGCGCCAGCCTGGCTGATGTGTTTGATAATGCTGTTGACCCCATTTGGCGTGCAGACTTGTTTGAGTTGATCGCGAAAACACCGTATCTCGATTGGCTGCTGCTTACGAAGCGGATTGGCAATGCTCGTGCCATGCTGGATGAGGCAGTCGGCATGCTGTCTGAAGGGCTTACGCGCTGGGAAGATGCCCCATGGCCAAACGTCTGGATAGGCGCAACTATCGTCAACCAGCAAGAGGCAAACCGCGACATCCCTAAACTGCTTGAGATACCAGCTTCAAAACGTTTTTTGAGCATGGAGCCGCTGCTTGGTCCCGTCAACTTGTCAGTGCTGGCAACGCAAACTGACCGAGTGATCGTGAATGCACTCAACGGGACCGCTGGCGAAGGCTTCGATACGAAAGGTGATTTTGAGCGAGGCATTGACTGGGTGATCGTTGGCGGTGAATCTGGACCAGGCGCACGCCCAATGAACCCCAACTGGGTACTCGATCTGCGCGACCAATGCGTCAATGCTGGAGTAGCATTTTTATTTAAGCAATGGGGAGAGTGGCATACCAGAGCATTTCAAATATCAACAGGCGCAGCAGTATTCCGTCAATACGACAACTACCAACAATGGATCAGTAAACCCCAATGGATAAATGGTGGTATCTGCCTTGATAAGGATGGCACCGAACTAAAATCAGGCCGCGACATGATGGATGCACATGTTTTTAGAACTTTCCCTGTGACCATCATGCATAAAGTCGGGAAGAAGGTAGCCGGCCGCCTGCTGGATGGCGTGCAACACGATGGATTTCCGGAGTAGAAAATAATGACAACACAAATACAACAAACAACCCGCCTGATCAGTTCCGCTGATGTCCGCAAAAAACTGGGCGTCAGCAACACAACGCTGTGGCGTTTGATCAAAGCCAACACCATTCCACTGCCGGTGAAGCTGGGCCGGATGAACAAGTGGGCAGAGTCAGAAATCAACAATTACATTGAGCGTCTAACCAGTCCGACCACCACGTCATGATGTCGCGGCGTTGGGGCAGGTATTCAGCACGATGATATGCTGCCCTGACTTCGTCGCTTTCTTTGTGCGCCAATTGCCGCTCGATAGCATCCGCGCTGAACTGTGGTTGCTGATTTAAGACCGTACTGGCCAGCACGCGAAAGCCATGCACTGTCATCCGGCCACGGTACCCCAGCCTGTACAACGCAAACAGCATTGTGTTTTCGCTGATCGTTGACCCGCGCACGATGGGCGATTCAACCACCAGGTCAGATTCTGACGAATATTTTTTCAGCTCTTCAAGTATCGCAACCGTCTGCCGGGTCAGCGGCACCACGTGCGGTATGCGTAGTTTCATCCGTTCTTCAGGTATCACCCACACCATATTTGCAAAATCAACTTCTGACCATCGCATGCCGCGCAGCTCAATAGTCCGCACAAACGTATGGGCGATGAATTTCAGGGCCAGCAACGTGACCGACTCTTCGTAGGTATCGATAGCCGCAAACAGCGCTTTGACCTCACCCTGGGTCGGCGGGATGCATCCTCGGGGCTTTTTAACCTTATTGCTGGGCAGCACGCGGGATAGTCCAGCGGCCGGGTGATTTTCAATCACACCCGAATCCTGCGCAAAATCAAACACCGAACAAATCCTGCCGGCGACCCGATGCGCGGTTTCAGGTATCCGCGATATCTTCTGCACGACCGCCACCAGGTCAGCCCGCTTAATCTGATCGATGGGCCTGTCACCAATATCCGGATAGACATATTCTTCCAGTGTCGAAGGAATTTGTTTTTTATGCTTGTCGTTACTCAGCGACTGCAATTTAACAACCAACCATCGCTCTGCGATCTGCTTAAACGTCGGCACGGCCTTGGCCTGGGCAGCCATACCCGCTTTACGATCAGCGTTTATCTGCCTGGCCTGAGCCAGGCTGACTGCAGGGTACTGGCCATACGTTGCAGTCTTTTGCTTACCATCGTGCACGTAGTTCGCCCGCCACACTTTCGTGCCGGCCGGGGACACGTACAAATACAGGCCGTTGCCATCAGACAGCTTATAGGCTGCGTCCTGCGGCTTAGCCGCCACCACTGCTTTGATAGTCAGTTTCATGGGTCATGGTATACGTAAATTTGCGTACCATGGTTTATACCACACCGAGCGGCGGGCTACGGGGAAATTGATTGGAATGTGTTGGAACGATAAAAAGGCGTTTCGCCTATGAAAAAAGCCCCGAGTGGGGCTTTTTGAAACTACTTGCAACTATGTCTTGGCGGAGAGGGGGGGATTCGAACCCCCGATAGTATTGCTACTACGCCTGATTTCGAGTCAGGTACATTCAACCACTCTGCCACCTCTCCGGCTTGGTTGTTCGCTTAGCAAGCGAAGCCTGTGATTATAGCAAAGAAATGGCTCAATTCAAAATAGCTACTTTTCCTCCTTGCCAGAAGTTCCCGCGCTTACCTGACTGCTGCGCCGTTGATGGCCGCCATATCATGCCAGGTTTTGGTTTACAGATGATCAATGTGCGATACCGAAACCAATATCAAAAGTGTTAAAAATGTGATTGGATGGATTTTTAGGCACGGCTTATGATGCAGTCGGGTTATTTTGCCCATTGGAACAATATCTGCGCAGCACTGTGTTTTTGCTGCGTTTTGTCAAAATACCGAAGTCATCGCCGTGCCGCATGGTTGCGACTCGGCCTGCCATCGCTGGTAATCTGATTTTTCCTCGCCATAGTTTATAAACTCTCATGATGTCTGCCGAACAATTCACGAATGAAATCCAGGACTTAAGCCTGCAACAAAGCGTTTTTGGTCATCTGGATGATGGGCAGGTCATTCATCTGTACACCTTGCGCAATCGCCAGGGCATGCTGGTCAAGGTGACGGATTTTGGTGCCATCATTACGGAACTGCATGCGCCTGACCGGCATGGTGTGCTGGCGGACGTGACGTTGGGTTTTGCCGATTTGCAGCCTTATACGGGTGAATCCTCATTTTTTGGGGCGCTGATAGGGCGGTATGGCAATCGCATTGCGCAAGGGCGCTTTGCGCTGGATGGAAAGCTGTATCAGCTGGACCGCAATAATGGCGACAATCATTTGCATGGTGGCAGTGGTGGCTTTTATAAGGTGAAGTGGGATGTGACGCCGTTTCAGAAGCGTAATAGTGTCGGCCTTAGCCTGCGTTACTTCAGTGAAGATGGTGAACAGGGTTACCCCGGTAACCTGCATGTGACGGTCACTTATGAACTGGATGATGATAATCAATTCCACATCCGTTATCACGCAGCCACTGACCAGGCTACGCCAGTCAATCTGACTCAGCATGCTTACTTCAACCTGGCGGGGCGCGGGGCTATACTGGGGCATGAGGTGATGATCAATGCAGATGCCTATACGCCTGTGGATGCCGGTTTGATACCAACGGGTGTACTGGCGCCGGTGGCTGGTACTGCTTTTGATTTTCGTCGGGCCACGGCTATTGGTGCGCGCATCGCTGACGATGATCCGCAATTGGCCTATGGGCAGGGCTATGACCATAATTTTGTCTTGAACAAGGCAGCGGCAAAAGAAGTCAGCCTGGCGGTGCGTGTTCATGAACCGGTGTCGGGTCGCGTGCTGGAATTATGGACGGACGAACCTGGTCTGCAGTTTTATAGCGGGAATTTTCTGGATGGCAGTCTTAGCGGCAAGGGGCAAACGTATGCCTTACACGGTGGTTTTTGCATAGAGCCCCAGCATTTTCCTGATTCACCGAATCAGCCGGCATTTCCTTCGACGATATTGCGGCCTGGTGAGGAATATCGTTCGAACTCCATTTATCGATTCTCAGCGCAGGCTTGAAGGTGCGGGATTTTTAATCGCGCCAGAAGCTGGTGCCGCAGTCTCCCAGGCTGGACTGTTGGCCTGGCTATTTTCATGGTTGGCTAAAATTAGACTTGCTGCGATATCAATTGCAGTATCAGTTGCAAATAAAAAGTCATTGGAAAGACATCGTTGGAGTCATTAGTATCTCTATATTAAGCGCGGGTGCGTGGTTCAGTTGCGACCCTGCGTCATAAAAACAAGGAGATACCGGATGTCTGAAACAAAGAAAAAACTTACTTTACGCTCGGCGCAATGGTTTGGAACCCAGGATAAAAACGGTTTCATGTATCGTAGCTGGATGAAGAATCAGGGTATCCCTGATCACGAGTTTGAAGGCAAACCGATTATCGGTATCTGCAATACCTGGTCAGAACTGACACCCTGCAATGCGCATTTCCGCAAGCTGGCGGAACATGTCAAACGCGGCATTCTGGAAGCGGGCGGTTTCCCGGTTGAATTTCCGGTGTTTTCAAATGGCGAATCCAATTTGCGTCCTACGGCGATGCTGACGCGCAATCTGGCCAGTATGGATGTGGAAGAATCCATCCGTGGCAACCCTATGGATGCAGTGGTGTTGCTGGTCGGCTGTGACAAGACCACGCCTGCTTTGCTGATGGGTGCAGCAAGCTGTGATATCCCGACTATCGTCGTCAGCGGCGGCCCCATGCTGAACGGCAAATTGGATGGCAAGGATATCGGTTCTGGTACGGCGGTCTGGCAATTGCATGAAGCTGTCAAGGCGGGTTCTATCACCATGCATCAGTTCATGGCGGCAGAATCGGGCATGTCGCGTTCTGCTGGCACCTGCAATACCATGGGTACGGCATCCACCATGGCTTGCATGGCCGAGGCGCTGGGTACGACATTGCCACATAATGCAGCAATTCCGGCAGTGGATTCACGCCGCTACGTGCTGGCACACATGTCTGGCATACGCATCGTTGAAATGGTGCGGGAAGATTTGCGCCTGTCCAAAATACTGACGCGTGAAGCATTTGAAAATGCCATACGTGTGAATGCGGCGATTGGCGGTTCTACCAATGCCGTCATCCATTTGAAAGCGATAGCTGGTCGCATCGGCGTCCCGCTGGAACTGGAAGACTGGACCACGGTTGGCCGTGGCACACCGACGATCGTGGATCTGATGCCATCAGGTCGTTTCCTGATGGAAGAATTTTATTATGCCGGTGGCTTACCAGGTGTCGTGCGTCGCCTGGGCGAAGGTGGTCTGGTCCCGCATAAGGATGCATTGACGGTGAATGGTAAAAGCTTCTGGGAAAACTGCCAGGATGCACCGGTGTATAACGATGAAGTCATACGCCAACTGGACAACCCTTTGCTGGCCGATGGCGGTATCTGCATCTTGCGCGGCAATCTGGCACCACGGGGTGCGGTGCTGAAGCCATCTGCCGCAACACCGGCGCTGATGCAGCATCGCGGCAAGGCCGTGGTGTTTGAAGACTTTGAACATTACAAGCAACGCATACTTGATCCTGATCTGGATGTCGATGCAGATTCTGTGCTGGTCATGAAGAATTGCGGACCCAAAGGTTACCCTGGTATGGCCGAGGTAGGCAATATGGGCTTGCCACCAAAACTGCTGGCACAAGGTGTCAAGGATATGGTGAGGATTTCAGATGCCCGCATGAGCGGCACCGCTTATGGCACCGTGGTATTGCACGTGGCACCTGAAGCCATGGCTGGCGGCCCCCTGGGTATCGTGCAGGATGGCGACTGGATCACGCTGGACTGCCGCAATGGCAAGCTGGACCTGGGTGTCACGGATGAAGAAATACAGCAACGTCTGGCCAAACGCGCAGAAAAGCAGCAACCATCCAACAAAACCGGGTATCAGCAACTGTATATTGATCACGTCTTGCAGGCGGACCAGGGATGTGATTTTGATTTCCTGGTGGGTAGCCGTGGTTCGGAAGTGCCCAAGCATTCCCACTAAGTATTCCCACTATGTATCACCATTAATACCGTGAACCCATCAGTCTGAGTCAACAATTCGCTTCAGGAGAGAATATGTTAATCGTACAATTTACCAATCCAGCCGGTACACGTCTGGTGGGCGCACTGGAGCAAGACCAGATTCGTGTGATTGATGGCTATGCCAGTACCTATATGCTGGCACAGACTGCAATCGGGTCTGGCACAGGGCTGAAAAAGCTGGCGACAGCGGCGCTGGGGAAGGTCGTCTACAACTACGAAGACATCGCCAAAGAAGGGCGTTTGTTGCCGCCGCTGGATCATCGCGATCATGCACATTGTTATGTCACCGGCACCGGTCTCACGCATCTGGGCAGTGCTGATGCACGCGATGCCATGCACAAGAAAATTGGCGGCGATGTTGAAAACCTGAGTGACAGCATGAAAATGTTCCGCCTGGGTGTTGAAGGTGGCAAGCCAGCCGAAGGTGCTACTGGCGTGCAGCCTGAATGGTTTTATAAAGGCGATGGTTCGGTTGTGCGTGCCAGTGGTCAAAGCCTGGATATGCCTGATTTTGCACTGGATGGTGGCGAAGAGCCAGAGATCGCCGGTCTGTATATCATCGGTGATGACGGTTTACCGTATCGCTTAGGTTTTGCTATCGGCAATGAATTTTCTGATCATGTGACTGAACGTCAGAATTATCTGTATCTGGCCCATTCCAAACTGCGTGCCTGTGGTCTGGGGCCAGCTTTGCTGGTAGGTGATTTGCCGCAGCATGTGGCCGGTACGTCCCGCATTTATGATGTCGAAGGCAAGCCAAGATGGGAAAAGAGCTTTGTCAGTGGCGAGCAGAATATGTCGCATACCATCGCCAATCTTGAATACCATCACTTCAAATATCCCTTGTTCAATCGTCCGGGGGATGTGCACATCCATTTCTTTGGTACGGCGACACTCAGCTTTGCCGACGGCGTCAGTGTCAAGGCTGGCGAAACCTTTGAAATTGAAGCGCCCGCATTCGGGCCAGCATTACGCAATCGCCTGGCTGTCAGGAAGATTGAATTTACCAAGGTCAAAACCCTATGAATATCACTGGCGAAGCCCTGATAGGCGGCATTGCGGAAAAGGGGAGTGGCAACTCTTTCCTGGCGTTTGATCCTGCCAAAATGGTCAGCATGGCACCGGCTTTTTATACGGTGGACAAGCAACAGATTGATACCGCCTGCAGTATGGCGCAGGCAGCATTTGACCCGTTTCGTGCCTGCGCTGGCGAACAAAGAGCGGTTTTGCTGGAGACCATAGGTCAGCAAATCATGGCCTTGGGTGATCGCCTGATCGAGCGTGCCATGGCCGAAACCGGTTTGCTGCGCGGACGCCTGGAAAGCGAACGGGGCCGCACCATCAGTCAGTTGCAATTGTTTGCCGATCTCTTGCGCGAAGGTTCGTGGCCGGATATTCGTATCGACAGCGCCTTGCCTGATCGCCAGCCACCCCGCCCGGATTTGCGTATGCAATTAATCGGCCTGGGGCCGGTTGCGGTATTCGCAGCCAGTAATTTTCCCTTGGCGTTTTCCGTGGCTGGTGGTGATACCGCAGCGGCTTTTGCAGCGGGCTGCCCGGTGGTATTGAAAGTGCATCCTGCTCACCCGGGTACATCCGAGCTGGTAGGGCGTGCCATCGTCAAGGCTTTGCAATTGTGCGGTTTGCCTGCCGGTGTGTTTTCCTTGCTGACAGGTACCGGCAATGAAATCGGCCAGGAACTGGTACGTCATCCTGCCATACAGGCCGTGGGTTTTACCGGTTCACGTTTTGGTGGGCTGGCCTTGATGGCGGTGGCAGCAGCACGCCCGCAACCGATACCCGTGTATGCAGAAATGAGCAGTATCAATCCGCTGTTTCTGTTTCCGCAAGCCTTGGCGCAAAGGGCAGAAGAGATTGCCAAAGATTTTGTTACCTCACTGACTCTGGGTGCTGGCCAGTTCTGCACCAACCCCGGCCTGGTGCTGGCAGTGGACGGGCCTGACCTTGACAGGTTTGTCAAATCGGCGACCCAGATCATATCCGGTGTATTACCCGCGCCCATGCTGACGCCAGGTATTGCAGCCAACTATCAGCGTGGGGTAGAAGCCCTGGCCGACGCGGAAGAAGTCAGTACCCTGGTCAGGGTCGATGCCGAAGAAGGCAAGGCTAATCCAGCCATGTTTGTCAGCAGTGCAGATACCTTCCTTAGCCAGCATGCATTGCAGAACGAAGTGTTTGGCCCGACCTCATTGCTGGTCGTTTGCCGCGATGTGGACCAGATGCGCGCCGTGACTGAGAAGCTGGAAGGACAGTTGACTGCCACGGTACAGATAGAAGAAGCCGATTTTGAACAGGTCAGCACATTGCTGCCAGTGCTGGAACGCAAGGTAGGGCGGATACTGGCCAACGGTTTTCCTACCGGGGTTGAAGTTGCCACGGCCATGGTGCATGGCGGCCCTTTCCCGGCCACTGCGGATGGCCGCAGTACTTCAGTGGGGACGGCATCCATACATCGCTTTTTGCGCCCGGTCTGCTACCAGAACTTGCCGCAAGCCTTATTGCCAGTTGGTCTGCGTGATGAAAATGCCGCGAATATATGGCGTCGCCATGATGGCGTATTAGGAAAAAAGTAAACTGAAAATGCAATAAGTACAGGAAATCGTCACAGTCGATTTAAAATAGCAGCATCATAAAACACCAAGCAGGAGATAGCATGAATCAATTGGCACACTACGCCAGCCTCAAGGGGCGGTCAGTGTTTATTACCGGTGGCGGCACCGGCATCGGTGAAGAACTGGTCATGGCTTTCGCCCACCAGGGGGCAAAGGTGGCGTTTGTAGATATCGCCAAAGATGCCAGCGAAGCACTATGCAACAAACTGGCTGCTGCTGGTTTGCCTGCTCCCCTGTTCCGCTATTGCGATATCACTGATATCCCGGCATTGCAAAAAATCATGGCTGAACTGGCGGCAGAGAACGGTGACTTTGATGTGCTGGTCAACAATGCAGCCAATGACCAGCGCCATCAGACCGAAGAAGTCAGTGTCGAATACTGGAATGAACGTATCGCCATCAACCAGCGCCCTATGTTTTTTACCTGCCAGTCGGTATTGCCTGGCATGAAGAAAAAAGGAGCGGGTTCCATCATCAATGTCAGCTCTATTTCCTGGCACATCAAGGGTGCGGGTTACCCTGTATATGCCACGGCCAAGGCGGCAGTCGTCGGTTTGACACGTGGTCTGGCGCGCGAATTTGGCGAGCATGGCATACGGGTCAATACCGTGTCACCTGGATGGGTGATGACGCAGCGCCAAATTGATTTATGGGTGGATGAAGCGGCCGAGCAGGAAATCAAACGTAACCAGTGCCTGCCCAGCAAATTGATGCCTGCCCATATTGCCTCCATGGTGTTGTTCCTGGCGGCAGATGACGGCGCCATGTGTACCGCGCAGGAATTTATCGTCGATGGCGGCTGGGTCTGATCCCGGCTGTTCTCAGACTTGGTTCTAAGGCTTGGTTCTAAGTTTTTACAGCGTTTAGCAATACCTGTTGTCTCCGATTCATCGTGTCCCGCCTGTGGAAAAACAGGTGGCAGGGTGAACTCATGCCTTATCTTCAGATGGGAATGACTATGATAATCAGATGTAGCCTTGTTGTACTGTTTGGCTGGTTGGCTGGTAACAGTTTGGCGGCAAGCTCTTTAGCAGCAAGCACCTTGTCCAGCCCCGACCAGCACTTGCAATTGACAGTAGAACTGTCAGCGCAACAGCAACTGGTGTACAGCGTGACGCGTGACAAGCAAACCGTGATCCTGCCGTCTGCGCTGGGGCTGCAACTGGATACCGCCGATTTTACGCAACAGTTGAAGCTGAAGCAGGCGTCTTCTGTCAAGCTGGTGACAGATACCTATGAGATGCTGGTGGGTAAACGTCGCATCAATCACTATGCTGCCAATGAGCAGGTACTGACGCTGGAAAATGCCCGTCATCAAAAAATGGATGTGGTGTTCAGGGTGTCAAATGACGGTGTGGCTTTCCGTTATATCGTCAGCGACCCGGCAGTCAAATTCAAGAAATTCATCAAGGAAGCGACTGCATTTTCCTTCGATGACAAAGCCAGGGCATGGCTGCAACCTATTGCGGTGGCACAGACCGGCTGGAGTAATACCAATCCATCTTACGAAGAACATTATTTGATGAATATCCCGGTGGGAACTACCTCGCCATCCAGGGCGGGATGGGTGTTTCCTGCCTTGTTCAATAGCGGCGATAACTGGGTAGTGCTGACCGAAGCGGATATGGATGGCAGCTGGCATGCATCGCGTTTGCAGGCAGCATCGGCAGGTGGTGTTTATCAGCTTGGCACACCCATGGCGGCAGAAGTTTTCACTGACGGCAAGACTGCTGGCGCATTGTTGGCAGAAAGCAGCAATAGCTTGCGTTCACCCTGGCGCATTATCGGCATAGGCAGTTTGCCTGATATCATGAATTCAAGCCTGGGTTCTGACCTGGCTGCACCCGCCATTAAAGTCGATGCCGGTATCGTCAAGCCTGGCCATGCATCCTGGAGCTGGGCTTTGCTCAAGGATGATTTTACGACGTTTGAGGTACAGAAAAAATTTATTGATTATGCCGCCGACATGCATTGGGAATACACGCTCATTGATGCCGACTGGGATAAAAAAATAGGCTATGAAAAACTCAGGCAACTGGTGGAATATGGTGCAGCAAAGAATGTCGGCGTACTGGTCTGGTATAACTCTTCTGGTGCCTGGAATACGACCAAATACAGCCCCAAAGGGCAGTTGCTGACGGCTGCCCAGCGCAAGCAGGAATTTACCCGTTTGCGCGGCATCGGCGTCAAGGGTGTCAAGGTGGATTTCTTTGCCGGTGATGGCCAGTCCATGATTGCGTATTACATCGCTATTCTCAAAGATGCGGCAGATGCGGGTTTGCTGGTGAATTTCCATGGGGCGACCTTGCCACGCGGCTGGGCACGCACCTATCCCAACCTGATGAGTATGGAAGCCGTCAGGGGGCTGGAATTTACGACATTCGACCAAAAAGACCAGGATGCCGTTGCCACCCATGCGGCCATGCTGCCCTTTACCCGTAATCTGTTTGATCCCATGGATTTCACCCCCATGGTATTTGCCGATATTCCCAAGATAGAACGCAAGACCCGCAACGGTTTTGAACTGGCGGAGTCTGTCCTGTTTTTGTCTGGCATCCAGCACTTTGCTGAAATACCCGAAGGCATGGCAACGGTACCTGCTTATGTCAAAAGCTTTTTGCAGACCTTGCCAGTGTCATGGGATGACAGCCGTTTTGTGGATGGTTACCCGGGCCAGTTTGTGGTGATTGCCCGTCGTGCTGGCAAAGCCTGGTATGTGGCCGGCATCAATGCGACTGGCAGCGATAAACAACTGAATCTGGATCTGTCATTTATCGGTGACAAGAAAGCGCAAATGATGATCGATGGCGACAGCAACAGGGCGTTTGTGCAGCAACCAGTACAGGCAGCGAAGGAAACCCGAATCACGATCAAGCCTCAAGGCGGCTTTGTCGCAGTTTTTGAATAAATCAGTACCTCTTATAAAAACCAGGAGACAAGAATGCACACATTGAAAACCAGTTTTAAAGCAGGCGTATTTTCTGCGGCAGTCCTTGCCTTTGCTGCGATCACTGCCCCGGCTTACGCGGCGAATGAAGTCAGTATCAGCATCGATGCAAAAAAAAACGGGCCGGTCATCAACAAAAATATTTACGGACAGTTTGCCGAACATCTGGGCACCGGTGTGTATGAAGGTATGTGGGTAGGGCCAGAATCCCCCATCCCTAACACCAAGGGCTGGCGCAATGACGTCATCGGTGCCTTGAAGAAAATGCATGTGCCGCTGGTGCGCTGGCCAGGCGGTTGTTTTGCTGATGAATATCACTGGCGTGATGGCATCGGTGCCCGTGAAAGCCGTCCGGTCAAGATGAATACCAACTGGGGCAATGTGGAAGAACGCAATGCCGTCGGTACCCATGAATTTTTTGATCTGGTTGACTTGCTGGGTGCGGATTCCTATGTCAACGGCAACCTGGGTTCTGGCACCGCGCAGGAAATGGCGGAATGGCTGGAATACATGACCGGCGACGGCAAATCGACACTGGCAGAACTGCGCCGTAAAAACGGGCATGACAAGCCGTTCAAGGTTGACTTCTTCGCGATCGGTAACGAAGCATGGGGTTGTGGTGGCAACATGACAGCGGAGTATTACACCAATCTGTACAATCAAAGCGTCAGTTTCCTGAAAGCCCCCAAGACTTACATGCCAAAAATCATCGCCAGCGGTGGCCATGATGACGACACTACCTGGACTGATTACCTGTCTAAAAACATTCGTACGCGGGTCGATGGCATCAGTTTCCATTATTACACCCTGCCTACCGGTAAATGGGAAAAGAAAGGACTCGCCATCGGCTTTGGCGAAGATCAATGGATATCCACGCTGAAAAACACCTTACGTATGGATACGATGATCAAGAACAACGTCGCCAAGCTGGAAAAGAACGATCCGAAGAACAGGATTTCCTTCGATGTCGATGAATGGGGTACCTGGTATGACGTGGAACCTGGCACCAATCCTGGCTTTCTGTACCAGCAAAGCAGTCTGCGCGATGCGGTGGTGGCGGCATTGAATTTCAATATCTTCCATGCCCATGCGGATCGTGTGCGCATGACCAATATTGCCCAGATGGTGAATGTCCTGCAAGCCATGATACTGACCGAAAAAGACAAGATGTTGCTGACGCCGACCTATCATGCATTTGAAATGTATGTGCCGTTTCAAAATGCGACAGCTTTGCCTTTGACGATTGCTAATAACCCTGAATACAGTTTTGGCAGCACCAGCATCCCCGAAGTCAGTGCGTCTGCTGCGCGTGGGCAGGATGGCAAGTTGTATCTGTCCCTGGTCAATACCAATCCCAACAAGGATGTCAGTGTTGACATTAATGTCGCTGGTGAAAAGCTGAGCGCTGCCAAAGGGCGCATATTGACGGCCAAGGCCATGGATGCGCACAATACCTTTGCGCAACCACAGGCGGTACAACCTGCCAGCTTTAATGCCAGTGCCAAGGCGGGTAAGCTGACCTTGAATATCCCTGCCAAAGCGGTGGTTGTCGTGACGCTTGAATAATGGCAGTGTCAATCATCTGGCAATGATTTGCCAGATGATTGTTGCCAGACTTGGATGCAAGGGCTAAAAATGTCCACAGGCAGGAATACCATGAAGCGCCCCGGTTATTGGTCTGGCTATTGGTCCGGCTATTGGTCCGATTATCAGCTAAGGCTCATCGCCGGTGTGCTGGCTGTATTTTTTCTGTCGGTGCATTTGCAACTGATGGCCGCCGAAGTGTCTGTGCATGACCCGGTTATGGCCAAAGAGGCAGGGATTTACTATCTGTTTGGGACCGGGCATGGAATCAGTTTTTATAGTTCCACCAACATGCAGGACTGGCGTCCCGAGGGGCGGATTTTTGCTGGCGAGCCTGTCTGGGCACGCAAGGCAGCACCCGGCTTCAGAGGTTTTATTTGGGCACCAGATATCCAGTTTCATGATGGGAAATACTATCTGTATTATTCTGTATCCAGTTTTGGCCAAATGACGTCTGGCATTGGTGTTACGGTTAACCAGACACTGAATCCGCGCTCGCCAGACTATCACTGGGAAGACCAGGGCATGATCCTGCAGTCCATACCCGGACGTGATTTATGGAATGCCATCGACCCGAATATTGTTACCGATGACAAGGGGCAGGCCTGGATGGCTTTTGGTTCATTCTGGTCAGGCATCAAGCTGGTGAAACTGAACCAGGCATGGACAGGTTTGGCAGAACCACAAGAATGGCATGCGATTGCGCAGCGCGCCAGGTCGGCGTTGACCCCGGATGGATCGGGTGGGCCGGCAGAAATAGAAGCCCCCTTCATTTTCAAGAGAGGCGATTATTATTACCTGTTCGTCTCTTGGGGGCTGTGCTGTCAAAAAGAAAAAAGCACTTACCACCTGGTCGTTGGACGTTCCAAAACCGTGACCGGACCCTATCTGGACAAGGCTGGCAAGGATATGGCGAAAGGCGGTGGTTCCCTGTTTTTAGCCGGCAATCAGGAATGGAAGGCATTGGGACACAATAGCGCCTATCACATGGATGGCAAGGATTACCTGGTATTGCACGCCTATGAAACAGCCGACAACTACCTACAAAAACTGAAAATTCTCGACATACAATGGGATGCCGACTTATGGCCGGTGGTGGATGCAGGCCAGCTCAACACTTATCGCAGCGTGCTGCTGCCTGCCAAATAATATGAATATTCCCGGATTCGACAAGTTGTTCGCTAGGTGGATGCACAGGAAGCCTGTATCGACGTTAGCAGCACGTTTTACCGTGTCGTTGATGCTGGCGTCTGGCTGGGTATCGGCTGCACAGTTGTTCCCCCTGGCCGATGTGCGGCTGACGGCGAGCCCCTTTCTAAAGGCGCAAACCAATAATCTGCATTATCTGATGGCACTGGACCCGGATAAACTGCTGGCACCTTTCCGGCGCGAAGCCGGTTTGCCGGTGCCGGTTACCAGCTATGGCAACTGGGAATCCAGCGGACTGGACGGGCATATGGGCGGGCACTATTTATCTGCCCTGGCGCTGATGTATGCGTCCACTGGCGACACACAGGTGCTTGAGCGGCTGAGTTATTTTGTCGCAGAACTAAAAAAATGCCAGCAAGCGCAACAGACAGGGTATCTGGGCGGTATTCCCGGTGGGGCAGACGCGTGGCAAGCCATCGCAAATGGCAAGCTGAAGGCGGATAATTTTTCGGTCAATGGTAAGTGGGTGCCCTGGTACAACCTGCATAAAACCTATGCCGGTTTACGTGATGCCTATCGCTATGCCGGTAATCAGGATGCGCGCCAGATGCTGATCGCACTGGCCGACTGGGCAGGCCAGCTTGCCACGCACCTTGACCAGGAGCAAATGCAAACCATGTTGCGCAGCGAACATGGCGGCATGAATGAAGTGTTTGCCGATGTGGCAGAAATGACCGGCGACAAGAAATACCTGGACCTGGCAATACGTTTTTCACATCAGGCGATTTTGCAGCCTTTGCTGCGCAAGGAAGATAAACTCAATGGCCTGCATGCGAATACCCAAATCCCCAAAGTCATCGGTTTCAAACGTATAGGTGACTTAAGCGGGCAACAAGACTGGCAACAGGCAGCAGCATTTTTCTGGCAGGTGGTACATGACCATCGCACGGTGGCCATAGGTGGCAACAGCGTCAAGGAACATTTTCATGACGATAAGAATTTCTCGTCCATGATCAATGAAGTGGAAGGGCCGGAAACCTGTAACACCTACAATATGCTGAAACTGACTGAGCTCTTGTTCTTGAGTGACCCGAAAGCCAGTTACAGCGATTATTACGAGCGTGCGCTGTATAACCATATCCTGTCATCACAGCATCCGGATACGGGTGGGCTGGTGTATTTCACGCCCATGCGCCCCAATCATTACCGCGTGTATTCACAGGTAGACCAGGCGATGTGGTGTTGCGTGGGGTCCGGCATAGAAAGTCATGCCAAGTATGGCGAATTTATTTATGCCCATGATGCCGACAGCCTGTATGTCAATCTGTTTATTCCTTCAACATTGAACTGGCGTGAAAAGAAGGTGGAACTGACGCAAAGCACAGACTTCCCGGATCAGGGGCGCACGCGCATTGTCATCCAGAAGGGGCAGGACTTCACGCTGAAAATCCGCTACCCGGCATGGGTGGTCGCGGGCAAGCTGGAATTGCGCGTCAATCATCTGCCGGTCAGGGTCACTGCCGCACCGGGCAGCTATATCGATATCAGGCGGACATGGAAAAAAGGTGACCAGGTCGATATCAGCCTGCCCATGACCACTACGCTGGAACGCATGCCTGATGCCAGCAATTATTATGCAATTCTGCATGGCCCCATTGTACTTGCTGCAAAAACCAGTCTGTTTGCCAATGAAAACCTGAATTTCTTCGCTGACGATAGCCGCATGGGGCATATTGCGAAAGGACCGGTATGTCCGTTGGAAGCCGCACCTGTGCTGGTGGACGACGTGGATAATTTCATGCGCAAGATCAAGCCAATCAAAGGCAAGCCCTTGCAATTTACGGCGCCGGTGATGATGCCCGGGCAAGGTGAGGAGGGTGCGCGGGGTGTGCAGGGTGTGCAAGATGTCACACTGCTTCCCTTCTTCCGCCTGCACGAAGCGCGATACACGATTTACTGGCCACAAACCAGTGTAGAGAACTTTGCTAACCGCCGCTCAGAAGCTGCAGCAGCCGAAGCCGGACGCCTGGCACTGGATGCGCAGACCATAGACCAGGTCGCACCGGGTGAGCAACAACCTGAATCTGATCATTTCTTTAAAGCTGAGGGCGCTGATGCCGGTATTCATCTGGGACGGCACTGGCGTCATGCCAGCGGCTGGTTCAGTTACGAATTGAATGACAAGGACGGCAAGGCAGGCAGCTTGCGCCTCAGTTTCGCCAGGACCGATGCCGGGCGCAAATTTGATATTTATATCAACGACCATTTGCTCAAGACATTGGTGCTCACTGCCGACCATGCCGAAGATGTTTATGATCTGGACATACCAATTGCGGCTGATATCGTGGCCAAGTCAGCAGGCAAGCTGACAGTACGTTTTGTCGCGCAGCCAGGGTCGATTGCAGGTGGTTTGTACGGCTTGCGACTTTTGCGTAAATAATATTTTCATAAAATTTATTGAAAATTGTGATATAAAATTTCTCGGTTGTGCCTAGGCCCTAAAACCGCTCCAATAAAATGCAAAACGGACTTATATGAAATTACTGCCTGTACTGAAAATCGCATCGCTGTTTTTTCTTGGCGCACTGAATGCACCCGCTGTGTGGGCTGGTACCTTCATTCCCGCCTCAGATCCCAAGCTGCAATATACAGGGCGAGTCGATTTCAGCAACCGCCAGGCACCGCAACTTAGCTGGCCAGGCACCAGCATTGCCGCCAACTTTACCGGCCCATCGGTCGCCGTGACGCTCGATGACCAGTTTGGTCATAATTATTTCAATGTCTTTATTGACGATGACTATGTCCATCCCCTGATTATCCAGACTCAACAAGGGGAGCGAAAATATGTCATCACTACCAACTTAAAGAATGGTCAGCATAAGTTTCTGCTGACTAAACGTACTGAAGGGGAAGAAGGTGCCACGGCATTCAAGGGTTTGGAATTAGCCGATTCTGAGACACTGTTGACGCCACCAACGCGGCCAACACGGCGCATAGAATTTTTTGGCGACTCCATAACTAGTGGGGCTGGCAATGAAGCACCCGACAATGGCCCCGACCATTTCCCCAAAGACAAAAATAACTTCATGACCTATGACGCTATTACGGCACGTAATGTAAATGCGGAATTGCACGTGACTTCCCAAAGTGGCATAGGCTTGATGATCAGCTGGTTTCCATTCACCATGCCGCAGTTTTACAAGCAGCTCAGTGCGGTAGGAAAAAATGATAGCCGCTGGGATTTTTCACTCTGGACGCCCGATGTCGTCGTCATCAATCTGTTCCAGAATGACGCCTGGCTGATCGATCGTGAACATCGCTTGCAGCCGGAACCTGATGATGAGCAACGGGTGCAGGCGTATGTGAATTTTGTGAAGACCATTCGGGCCATTTATCCATCTGCCTATTTCGTGTGTGCACTGGGTAGCATGGATGCGATGAGGCCAGGCTCGAAATGGCCAGGCTACGTCAGCAGTGCTGTGGCCCGTCTCAAACAGGCCAATCCGGAAGAAAGGATAGATACCATATTCTTCGAATTTACTGGCTACGCTGCCCATCCACGCGTAGCGCAGCACATTCGCAATGCCGACAAGTTAAGCGCATTTCTCAAGGAAAAAATGCACTGGTAGCCATGGCAGGCGAAGTCTTGATGTCGGGATTGTCGAGAACACTTCTTGCACGGTATTCCTGGTCAGTAGTGTTTCCACGTTTTCACATCAGGCGCTCACCAGGTCAACACGCACTGGTGTTGCGCCAAAAATAAACCAAACCAATCACCACCGGGTTCTTGCCTGTATCGAAAACAGGCTGCGGAATCGCCTGTTATGCTGTGGATCAATTATTTCAAAATAAGTATCTGAATTACCAATATTCTGAAAGTTTGACGCCGTTATTGATACGGCGGAATCCACGCAAAATCTGCCAGGTGAAAGGGGCACTTGCTATATAATCATGCTTCTTATGTAGACTGTTTCCTTCCGAAATAGAAGCATATTCACATCGCTGTCAGACCGGCATGTCAAGGAAGGTAGAAAAAATGCCTCAGGAAAATAGATTGACTTCGCACGCTCTCCGGCGCAGGCAACTGCTTGGTGCGGGCTTGGCTTCTGCCTTACCTTTGGCCGCTCCGCAGCTTGCGTCTGCTGCCAGCAAATCCATCGTAGTGGGTGGCTTGCCTGTCACCTGTAATTTGACCTTGCCTATCGCTTGCGTGGCCAACGCGACCAATAACACTAGTGGCGGCAAAGCGGGCGGCCCCTTGTTTGAGTTCGAATACAGCAAATATAGTGGCTGGCCAGAAATTAAAGAATCCCTGATGACAGGGCGGATACAGGCAGCGTATATGCTGGCACCGCTGGTGATGGATCTGGTCGACAAGAAAATACCGCTGAAGATTGTCTCGCTGGGCCATCGCTCCGGTGCCGTGATCATGGTGCGTACCGACTCTGCACATAAACGTTTTTCTGATCTTAAAGGCAAGCGTATTGCCATCCCTAGTCGCTTCGCCGTCGATTTTTTATTCCTGCGCAAGATGCTGGCGCGTGATGGCATGACGCCCAAAGACATCGAGATTGTGGAGATGGCACCGCCCGACATGCCAGCCGCCCTGTATGCCAAAGCGGTGGATGCGTATTGTACCGGCGAGCCCTTCGGTGCTGCTGCACAAAGGGCAGGTTATGCCCGGCCGCTGGCGATGACGCGCGACGAATGGCGTAACTATATTTGTTGTGTACTGACAGTACGTGAAGAGCTGATTAAAGAAAACCGTCCGCTGGTGCAAGAACTGGTGAATTACGTACAGGCCGCCGGTACCTGGCTAGACACCGGGCCAGTCAGCCGCAACAAGGCGGTGGCGATTGCCGCCGGGCGAAAATTCTTCAATCAAGATCCGAATATCATCCGCTTCGTGATGGAAAACCCGGCCGACCGCGTGACCTACGGCGATCTGCGCATGATCAAGGCAGAGTTCGATGATCTGATGAAGCTCTCGCTCGAAGCCAGTACCATCAAGCGCCCGATTGCCTACGAATCTTATGTTGACGAAAGTTTCGTCAAGAACATCAAGCCTGTCGTAATTACGCTTTAAGTATGGGCTAAAAAATTGAACAAGAATTGATACAGAGCTGACTAAGTTCTGCCATCGCAAGCTTTGCATCATTAAGGATGATCAATTGAAAGCAGCATTTTTCGCCCTGTTTTTCCTTCTGTTTTCCAGCAGTATTGATATGGCGAATGCCGCAGAAGATGCCACCCTAAAGGGTGGGGCATTTGATCCGCCACGCGTCGCCCCCGATTTTTCTTTGCGCGGATCAGATGGCACGGAACTTAAGCTGAGTCGCTATCGCGGCAAGCTGGTCGTGCTTGAGTTTGGTTATACCTCTTGTTTTGACGTTTGCCCTACCTCATTGGCTATGCTGGCGCAGGTGCGCAAAAAACTTGGCACATTGGCGGCCGATGTACAGATTGTATATGTGACGGTTGATCCTGAACGCGATACTGTCGCTATCCTGAAGCCGTACCTGGCCGCATTTGATCCCAGCTTTGTTGGTGCTACCGGCAGCCCTGAACAGTTAGCGCGGGTACGTAAAGATTATGGCATCAGCGCCAGTAAAAACATGGTGCCAGGAAGTAAAACTGCCTACACCATGTCGCACTCGTCATACTTATATCTGATAGACAGGCAAGGTAGCCTGCGCAGTATGATGCCGTTTGGCAGTAGTGTCGACGACGTCGCGCACGACGTGCGTGTTTTGTTGAGCGCGCAAAAGAAATAGCCCGGTGCCGACTATGAAATTACTCCACCAGTGGCGCTTCTGGCTTGTGCTGTTTTTACTCATGATGGTTTGCAGTGCGGTGGGCTGGGGCGCATTTGCAACTATTCAATCTTCCACGCGTGATGAACTTTTTGCGATACCCAAGGGAACCTGGGCGCGCCGTATGGCGGGCGACAAGGTGGACATATTGCCCGCCAAAGTGTATCTGACCTTAGGTGTGAACGATGTGCTCTTGCTGAAAAATCTGGATGATGTGCCACAAATTTTTGGCCCTGTGCTGATCATGCCGGGACAGAGTTTTCGACTGCCGTTTGCGCTGGCGTCGGATTACCAGTTTGAGTGTTCGGCGCACGCCAGCGGGCAAATGAGTATCATCGTTACAGCGATGCCAGAGCAAGGTTGGACACGCTTGCGCTGGCGCCTGCAATGGTATTGGAACAAGTTCAACACCAGCATACTATCGAGAAATCTGTCGTAGAAACTGAAAAACCCCTATGGAAAAACTCAAGAAAATATTGGCACCATTAGCCCTGATCGCGAGCCTGATTGCGCTCTGGTGGGTAGTGGTAGTGCAGTCTGAAAGCGTGATCTTCCCTACGCCTTTGCAGGTAATCACAGGCACATTGGAACTGGCGGCAGACGGCACGCTGTGGGAGCATATCGTCGCTTCCCTGTTGCGGGTGGGCGCGGGTTTTTTGCTGGCGAGTCTGGTTGCACTGCCTTTGGGCTTGTGGATGGGGCGCGTGGAAGGTGCTTACCGCACCCTCAATCCCTTGTTTCAGATCATGCGTCCCATCTCGCCGATAGCCTGGATACCGCTGGCGATACTTTGGTTTGGCGTGGGTAATGTGTCACCGATTTTCCTGATCTTTCTTGCCTCGGTATTTCCCATGATAGTGCAGACCGCTTCAGGCGTTCATACCATAGAAAAACGCTATCTGCGCGCTGCTGAAAATTTTGGCGTCTCGCGATCTACGCTATTCCGTCAAATCATCATTCCCGCCGTGCTGCCAGAAATTATCGTTGGTATGCGCATTGCGCTGGGTGTTGCCTGGTTGGTGGTCGTGGCGGCAGAAATGATCGCTTTGCGCTCGGGTCTTGGTTACCTGATTATGGATTCACGCAATGCAGGCAATCGCTACGACCTGGTGATCGCGGGCATGTTGATTATTGGTGTTATCGGCCTGGTGTTAGATGGCTTGATGCGCTTTCTGGAAAGTCTTAAATCAGTCAGGTGGCGTTATGGACGGTAAGATCGTCGTCAAGGATGTCAAAAAAAGTTTTACGTCGGGAAAACTTAATTTGCCTGTGGTGGGCGGTGTCAGTCTGAATGTCGCCGATGGTGAATTTGTTGCCATCGTCGGGCCTTCCGGTTGCGGTAAATCGACGCTGATGAAAATTATTTCAGGTTTTGAAAAACCTGATTCCGGCAGCGTCAGCATAGATGGTGCAGAACGCCATGGTCCAAGCCCAAAAGGTATTGTTATTTCGCAGCATGGCTCGGTGTTTCCATGGATGACGGTGCAACAAAATCTGATGTTCGGCTTAAATGGTAATGGCCTTGGCGATAAGGCCGCATTGGCTGATCACTATACCGCGATGGTTGGTCTGAAAGGATTTGAAAAGAGTTACCCGCACGAACTTTCCGGTGGCATGATCAAGCGCGTAGAGTTGGCGCGCGCCTTGGTGGTCAAACCAGAAATTTTGTACATGGATGAACCATTTTCGGCACTCGATGCTTTAATGAATCTGCGCATGCGTACTGAGCTATTACGTATCCTGACGGAAGAGCGCCATACGGTGTTACTGATCACGCATGATGTAGAAGAAGCCCTGTTCATGGCCGACAGGATACTGGTGCTGTCTCCACGCCCGACCGTGATACAGGCGAGTTTCGACGTACCATTTCCCCATCCGCGCAAGCTGTCGAACCCTGTATTGCAGGAATTGAAAGAGAAAATACTGGGTGAGTTGGGCGTTCTGTAAGAGTGAATGATGAATGGGGCTGTCAATAATGCTTGTCAGCCTGCGTCCCTTTAATGCGTCTATGATTGCCTCGTGTTATTTTTGAGGTAGTTTCAGCCATGTACTGGATTTTTTTTTGGGGATATCAAAAACGGTATCGCAACCCAGAAATAAGTCATTGGATGGCTATACCTGTTTCTTTTATACTACGCAGATAAGATAGGCCCGTTGAATCTGTAGCCATGCATTCATGCATTCAAACACAGCAGGGCACATAGCAGGGTACAACTAATACTCAGGAGACCAGCATGACATTCAGCCGTAGATCGTTCGTGGGCAATGCAATTCAGCTTGCCATTATCACCATAGCCGGATTGGGTAGCGTGTCTGCCCTGGCAGCCAAACCTATCGTGATGGGTTTTTCGCAAGTGGGTGCCGAGAGTGAATGGCGTACCGCCAATACCCTGTCCATCAAGGATGCAGCCAAAAAAGAAGGGGTCAACCTGAAATTTGCTGATGCCCAGCAAAAACAGGAAAACCAGGTCAAGGCCATCCGTTCCTTTATCGCTCAAAAAGTGGATGTAATCGCTTTTTCACCCGTGGTCGAAACCGGCTGGGATACTGTCCTGCGTGAAGCCAAGGCTGCAAAAATACCGGTTATTCTGACTGACAGGGCTGTTAACGTCACCGATACTTCGCTGTATGTGACCTTTATCGGTTCCGATTTTGTTGAAGAGGGCCGTCGTGCTGGTCGCTGGTTGCTGGAACGGGCCAAGAAAACCCCAGACCGCAGCCTGAATATCGTTGAACTTCAGGGTACCGTGGGTTCTGCCCCGGCGATAGACCGCAAGAATGGCTTTGAACAGGCCATAGCTGGCAATGCTAAATTGAAAATTATCCGTTCCCAGACCGGTGACTTTACCCGTGCCAAGGGTAAGGAAGTGATGGAAGCCTTCCTTAAATCCCAGGGCAAGAACATCAATGTGGTGTATGCGCACAATGATGATATGGCGATCGGTGCCATACAGGCGATAGAAGAAGCTGGCCTGAAGCCGGGTACCGACATAATCATTATTTCGATTGATGGTGTGAAAGGTGCTTTCGAAGCCATGATCGCTGGTAAGCTCAATGTCACGGTGGAATGCAGCCCTTTGCTGGGCCCGCAACTGATGCAGGTGGCGCGCGATGTGCTGGCGGGTAAGCCGGTACCCAAGCGGATTACGACAGAAGAAGGCGTATTCCCGGCTGAAGTTGCGGCCAAAGAATTCCCAAATCGCAAATACTGAAGCCTGCAGGCCATTGCTGAAAATGCGCGGGGAGGGGATATTTTCCGCCTTCCAGCGTTGCCTGCCCGCTGTATACCTGACTTAGGTTAGCAGGACAGGAGACAGTACGGCCTTTGCAGTACCCCAACCTGTTGATGATTATGAGCGTATCCGATAACGGAGCATCTGCCACGCCTGTGCTGGAACTGCGTGGTATAGACAAGAGTTTCCCCGGCGTGAAAGCGCTGAGCCAGGCTGGCTTGCGCCTGTTTGCCGGTGAAGTACATACCCTGATGGGCCAGAACGGTGCCGGAAAATCCAGCCTGATCAAGGTGCTGACCGGTGTCTATACACCAGATGGCGGCAGCATTTTGCTGGATGGCAAGGCGGTGCAGCCGCAATCGACCTCAGACGCGCAAGACCTGGGTATCAGTACCGTCTATCAGGAAGTGAACCTGTGTACCAATCTGTCGGTCGCTGAAAATATTTTCATTGGTCGCTATCCCAAACGTTTTGGCCGCATAGACTGGCGCGGCATGCGCCAGCAGGCGGCAGCCATACTGGCGCAATTGCATATTGATATCGATGTGACAGCACCGCTGGCACATTATTCCCTGGCGATACAGCAAATGGTGGCGATATCGCGGGCTATCAGTGTGTCGGCCAGGGTCTTGATACTGGATGAGCCAACTTCCAGCCTGGACGAAGCTGAAGTGCAGTTACTGTTCAGCGTGTTGAAGCGCTTGCGTGAACAGGGTTTGGCCATCCTGTTTGTTACCCACTTTTTAGAGCAGACCTATGCGATTTCTGATCGCATTACCGTGCTGCGTAATGGCATGCTGGAAGGTGAATACCTGTGCCAGGATCTGTCGCGGCTGGCACTGGTGAATAAAATGATAGGTGCACCGGACGAAGCCGAGCAGTTGCAATCCAGCATGGATGACGCAAGCAGAACGACATCCGCAAGCAATGAAGCAGTCACTTTTCTGGAAGCGCATGGCCTGGGACGCAAGGGGGCCATCCTGCCCATGGATTTAAAAATTAATGCCGGTCAGATACTCGGTTTTTGTGGATTGCTGGGTGCTGGCCGTACCGAGGCGGCGCGCCTGCTGTTTGGTGCCGATAAGGCTGATAGCGGTCATATCCGTATCGGCGGTAAGGACCAGCATTTTTCATCTCCCAGGGATGCGATTGCTGCCGGTATTGCTTTCTGCTCTGAAGACCGCAAACATGAAGGCGCGATATTGTCTTTGTCCGTGCGTGAAAACATGATGCTGGCCTTGCAGGCCAGGACCGGTATTTTACGTGCCATGCCTATGAAAGAGCAGCAGGCGCTGGCGCTGGAATATGTGCAAAGCCTGGGCATTAAAACCGCCGATATCGATACCCCGATAGGCACGCTGTCTGGTGGTAACCAGCAAAAGGTCTTGCTGGCGCGCTGGCTGTTGACATCGCCAGGTTTGCTGATACTGGATGAGCCTACCCGTGGCATAGATGTAAAAGCCAAGCAGGAAATCATGGATTTCGTCTCCACCCTGTGCCGCAAGGGCCTGGCAGTCTTGTTTATTTCGTCCGAGTTACCGGAAGTCTTGCGTTGCAGCGACCGCATGCTGGTCCTGCGTGACCGCAAGATTTGCGGCGAATATGCAAGAGGTGAACTGGATGAAACATCCGTTCTGGAAGTCATAGCAGGGGGCGCGTGATGACGATGTCAGCGAAAGCCGATGTACCCGATGTGCCGTCTGTACCACCAGCACAAGTTGCACCAACGCTATCCAGTCCTGTACCGACCTTGTCCATGAAAAACAGATTATCCATCTTGCTGCAGCATCCCTTGTCCCGCCCCATACTGGCATTGCTGGTGCTGTGCATCATTGATTTGCTGTTGATTCCCGGTTTCTTTCATTTGAGGCTGCAAGACGGCCATCTGTATGGCAGCGTGATTGATATCCTGAACCGTGCCGCACCATTGATGTTGACGGCGGTGGGCATGACATTGGTGATTGCTACCCGTGGTATTGATATCTCTGTCGGTGCCGTGGTGGCGCTGTCTGGTACGGTTGCTGCCATGCTGATAGGCGGTACGCTGAGCATGAAAAACGGCACGCCCGAATATGTCAGTAACACGCCCATGGTGTGGGCCTTGTGTGCAGCCCTGGGTGCTGCGGTGCTGTGTGGCGTATGGAATGGCGCGCTGGTGGCTTTGCTGGGCCTGCAACCTATCGTGGCGACGCTGATACTGATGGTGGCAGGGCGTGGGTTGGCGCAGTTGCTGACAGATGGGCAAATCGTTACTGTGTATTACCAGCCTTATTTTTTCATAGGCAGCGGCTATTTGTTTGGGTTGCCTTTTTCATTGACGATAGTCGCATTGGTGTTTTTGCTGACTGCGCTGATCATGCGCAAAACAGCACTGGGCCTGTTTATACAGGCTATCGGTATCAACCCGGTGGCTGCCAGGCTGGCCGGCATCAGAACTGCTGCGCTGATATTTTTCGTCTACCTGTTTTGCAGCCTGTGCGCCGGTGTTGCCGGTTTGATGATCAGCGCCAATATCAAAAGTGCTGACGCAAATAATGCCGGACTCTTGCTGGAACTGGATGCCATTCTGGCGGTGACGCTGGGCGGTACGTCGCTGAATGGCGGCAAGTTCAGCCTGATAGGCAGCGTGATCGGTGCACTCATCATACAGACGCTGACGTATACGATTTATGCCATGGGCGTGCCGCCAGAGGTGAATATGGTGGTCAAATCCATCGTCGTATTCATGGTGTGCCTGTCGCAATCCGCCGAATTCAAAGTCATTTGGCAACGTGCCGTGGCACGCGTCAAACGTCCTTCCAAGCACAATACGACTTCCCCGACATGAATCCTTTTTTCCAAACTTTGCGCAGGCTCACGCAGGGCGCGTATTTCATCTCGCTGGTGACAGTGGGCCTGTTATTGCTGATGCTGGTGCTGGGGGGAGTGGCTTATCCCGGGTTTTTGTCCTTGCAGGTGATCTGCAACCTGCTCATCGATAATGCCTTCTTGCTGGTGATCGCCATCGGTATGAGTTTTGTCATTTTGTCGGGCGGTATCGATCTGTCGGTAGGGTCGGTACTGGCCCTGAGCACCATGATCACGGCCTGGATGCTGCAGATGTGGCACTGGCCACCCATTGTAGTGGTGCCGTTGGTATTGCTGCTGGGCAGCCTGTTTGGTGCCGTAATGGGGGCCATGATTCATTTCTTTAAACTGCAGGCATTTATCGTCACCCTGGCTGGCATGTTCCTGGCGCGTGGTTTGTGCTATCTGATCAGTATCAATTCCATCACCATTGATGATCCGTGGTTTGTCAGCATGTCGCAAAGCCAGTTGGCGTTTCTTGATGTCTTTGTTTCGCCGGGTGTGGTGATTGCCTTGCTGATGCTGGGCCTGGCGATTTATCTGGCGCACTATAGTGAATTTGGGCGTGCGGTATATGCCATAGGTGGGAATGAACAAAGCGCCTTGATGATGGGCTTGCCGGTTGCCCGGACCAAGATCATGATTTATGCATTCAGTGGCTTTTGTGCGGCGCTGGCTGGATTATTGTTTTCGTTTTACATGTTATCCGGCTATGGTCTGCATGCACAGGGTACAGAGCTGGACGCCATCGCTGCCGTGGTCATCGGCGGCACCCTGCTGACCGGTGGTGTCGGTTATGTGGCCGGTGCGCTGACCGGCGTGCTGGTATTGGGCACCATACAAACCCTGATTGCCTTTGACGGCACACTAAGCTCATGGTGGACCAAGATCGTCATAGGCAGCTTGTTGTTTGTATTCTGCTTGGTGCAAAGGATCATGGTGATCAGTGCTGCAAAAGCACCCGCGGCGACTGCAATCGCTGGCAAGACTTGATATTGAAGATTGGGTACTCAGCATAAGCAGTGTGTTGTTACAGAAACGCGAAAAGTTGAAACAAAGCATACGTCCGGATGAAATATCGCTAGAATCATGCGGGGCTTGCGAGAACGCATTCCTCTCTTCTTGAAGGGAGGCGTTCCAGGTCAGTACGTCATAATATATTTTGGGAATATCAAACATCCAGAAAAATATGTGGCAACATGCCCCCGGCGAATTCAATATTGATTACGGCATTGCTCATTTATGGATACACCCAATCCCAACTGGTTTTTGCGCGCACGTCTGAAGACCAGGCAATTATTGCTGTTGATTGCACTCGATGAGCATCGCAATATCCATCGCGCATCCGAAGCCCTGCACATGACGCAGCCGGCAGCGTCCAAGCAACTCAAAGACCTGGAAGAAATGCTCGACGTGCAGTTGTTTGATCGCCTGCCACGTGGAATGGAACCCACCATCTTTGGCGAAACCATGATACGTCATGCACGCATGGCACTGAACAGCCTGGCACTTGCCCATGATGATATTGTCGCCCTGAGGTCTGGTTTGCTGGGGCAGGTGGAAGTGGGTGTCATCATGACCCCAGGCATGGCCTTGCTGCCCAAGGCCATTGCGCGCATCAAGCAACAGGCTCCGTTACTGCGCATAGGCGTGCATATGGAGCAAAGCAATATCTTGCTGGAGCGCTTGCAGCGCGGCAGCCTGGATTTCATGATAGGCCGTATCCTTGATCAGGAAAACAGTGCCAGCCTGAGCTATGAAGAATTGACCGAAGAACCCGCCTGTGTCGTGGCCCGTATTGGCCACCCCTTGCTGGAACACCCCAGTCTGCAATTGCAGGACATGAATACCCGCCCCTGGATATTGCCGTTGCAAGGCAGCGTCTTGCGCCACCGCTTCGACATGATGTTCAGGCGGGCAGGGCTGGAACCACCGGTGAATGTGGTCGATACCACGGCCTTATTGTTGATCACTGCCTTATTGCAGCAGACGGATAGCCTGCACGTGATGCCGGTGGATGTGGCACGTTACTATGCTTCGCTGAATGTATTGAGTATCTTGCCAATAGAATTACCATGCAAGATGGACGCCTTCGGCATTATCCGCCAGCGTGACCATTTGCTGTCACCCGGTGCCGACCTGTTGTTACAGGCCGTACGCGCCGTGGCCGCAGAGTTGTATTGATCTGGCACGCTCTATGCTTATCGTTAATTATTGCTGACGCTTACTTTTCCGACGTTCATGTCCATCATTTATTCCACACTTAATCATCAATTGCGGGTTCCGCTTGCTTCGGAAATCCATTCCCGTCCTTTTTTGAAATTACAGGCACCCGAACGCATATCGCATCTTGCCGTGTATTCCGGTGCTGAAAGCAAGGCAGCCACATCCACTGCACATGAACAACATGCCTTGCTGGCGGCACTGTGCGCCCATTTTGCCGTGGCGGCACCGGCGGGTACGGCCAAATATTTTTATCACGACTTTGGGCGGTTTCGCCTGAAGTGGGAATGTCATGCCGAATTTGCCACCTATACCTTTGCCGAAAGCCTGGCGGAAGTACCGGCCCTGGGTGAGATGTTTGAACACATGCCGGTAACCCAGTTGCCAGGTGAATGGTTATTGCGCCTGCAGGGGAAAATGCTGGTGGCAGCGCACGTTGCCTTGTGCCGCAATGGTGAAAGTACCGAGCAGTTTTCGCGTAGCCTGGCGCGGGTGTTTGAAGGCAATGTGCTGGCTGGCAGCCATGTCATGCTAGGGGGCGAACTGTGGTCGGATTTCGTCATTCAGGCGGACGGTTTCAGCCGTTTCGTGATACGTGACATCGACATGCGGGCGATGCAGGCAGGACGCCTGGTGCAGCGCATACTGGAAATCGAAACCTATCGCATGATGGCCTTGCTGGGCCTGCCCTATGCCCATCAGGCAGCAGCTTCACTGAACAGCATAGAAAATGAACTGGTTGCCTTGTCGGCAGCCATGGTCAAGGCAGGTGAACCAGCCAAGGGCAAAGCACCAGAGCAGGACGGTGTATCAGTCCATGATCTGCTGGACCAGATCATGCGACTGGCTGCACGCATAGAAAAACTGGCGCTGGATAATAGCTATCGTTTTTCTGCTTCCCAGGCTTATTTCAGGATCATCGAAGCGCGCATAGAAGAATTGCGTGAAGTTCGGATAGAAGGTATTCCCACCATAGAGGAATTCATGGACAGACGTTTGACGCCAGCCATGAATACCTGCGTTGCCATGCTTAACCGGCAAGAAGCGCTGGCACAAAGAATTGCAAATACCAATGATCTGTTGCGTACTCGCGTGGGCATCGTGCAAGAAGCACAAAACCGCCAGATACTGCAATCCATGAATGCCCGCGCTGCACAACAATTACGCCTGCAACAGGCGGTAGAAGGGCTGTCGGTAGCCGCCATTTCGTATTATGTGACCGGCTTGTTTTCCTATGTCGGCAAAGCCATCAAGCAGACTGGTGTTAATCTGAATACTGACCTGTTCACCGGGATCATGGTGCCACTGGTAGTGGGGGCAGTATGGCTGAGCCTGCGACGCATGCACAAGAAAATGCATGCGCATTGAACAAGCCGGGCTTGCTTGTATTGATAAAGTTTAAATGGTTGTAAGCGATGCAAGGTATTTAAGCTAAGTCTCCGAAATGCAAGGGATTGTTACGAGGCTTTGTTTTTACGCCTGTCGCGTCAACAAACTATTGCCTGTCGCGTTGATTGAGTACATTACCTTTTTCGGAGTACATCATGCGCAAGCTTACTATCCTGACCTCCATTGCACTCATTTGCTCGATGGCAGGATGTGCGGTGCAGCGTTATCCTGCCAATACACAGGGTCAATATCCAACGCAGTATCCGACCCAGTACCAGCAATATCCAACCCAGTATCCAGCATACGGGCAGAATCAGACACCTTATCCAAATCAATATCAGAATCAGAATGCGTATGTGGATACGGCGCTTATCGTCGGCATCCGTGAAGTCAATGTCGGTAGCGGTGGTTCGTCCGGTGCTGGCGCGGCAGTTGGTGCGCTGATAGGCGGTGTTCTTGGACATCAGGTTGGCAAGGGCAATGGGCGTGATCTGGCAACCATAGGCGGTGCGATTGCCGGTGGCCTGGTTGGCAATGAAATGGAACGTTCATCCACACCCAAAAACAAGATGGAACTGACAGTACGCCTGCAAAATGGTGAGCAGCGCACCGTGCTGGTGGAGCCGAATAATTACTACCGCATGGGTGACAGGATCAGGGTCACTTTCCAGAACGGGCAATTGGCACTGGCTCCCTAAGGCTGGTCATGGCATGGATTTGTAGTTGACAACAGTTTCTTTTTAGGACTTAGGCAAAAATTGTCCCAGCAAGGCGCAGCGACGAAGACAGTACGAATAGTACGGCAAGGAGCTGCAACGCAGTTGGGGCGGTTTTGCGTAAGTCCTACTTATATTCACCCCCGGCACTTTAGCTAGTGCCGGGGGTTTTGTTTTGTGAACACCTTGCAGATATGTCTGTCATGGTGCGACATTCTCTTGCGAAATAGCTATTTGCCTGACGCGGCATTTTGTGAATGCCGGCAGCAGTCACCGGATAGGAACATACAGGCTACAATATCGCCTGATAGCAATTAACAATTAACAATTTGCTCAATCCGGGAATACTTCATGTCAAAACCTATGCTCACCGTGGCTGAGGCGCTGGAATTTTTATTGTCTGCTGTCCGTCCCATACAGGATGTGGAAACAGTCGCTACCTTGGCCGCCAATGGCCGGCTGCTGGCGCAGAGCCAGACTTCCCTGTTGAATGTGCCGCCGCTGGATAATACCCAGATGGATGGCTATGCCGTGCGTGCCGCTGATTGTGTGGATGCCGAAACACGCCTGCGCGTCAGTCAGCGCATCCCCGCCGGTTATATTGGCGAAGCGCTGGAGGCGGGTACTGCTGCACGCATATTTACCGGCGCCATCATCCCCGCAGGTGCTGATGCCGTCATCATGCAAGAGCAATGTGTTGCTGATGGTGATTTTGTGACCATCAGGCACCAGCCCAGGGTTGGCGAATGGATACGCAGGCAGGGTGAAGATATTGCTACTGGCGCGACTATCCTGGCTGCCGGAACCAGGCTAAGGGCGCAGGAACTGGGCCTGGCAGCTTCCGTCGGGCTGGCGCAGTTGCCTGTGTTGCGCCGACCCAGGGTTGCGGTATTTTTTACCGGTGATGAACTGGCCATGCCGGGTGATGTCTTGAAACCGGGGGCGATTTATAACTCCAACCGTTTTACCCTGACAGCCTTATTGCAAGACCTGGGTTGCGACGTCACCGACTATGGCATCGTACCGGACAAACTGGATGCCACTCGCTCCACACTGCGTTTGGCCAGCCAGGAACATGATGTCATCATCACTTCTGGCGGTGTATCGGTCGGAGAAGAAGATCATGTCAGGTCAGCTGTTGAAGCAGAAGGCCGCCTGGATATGTGGCAGATCGCCCTCAAACCTGGCAAACCGCTGGCTTTTGGCGCAGTGGGCAAGGCATTCTTTATTGGCTTGCCTGGCAATCCGGTATCCAGTTTCGTGACCTTTTTGTTATTCGTGCGTCCCTTCCTGCTGCGTATGCAGGGCGTGCAAAAAGTCAGCCCGCAGTCGTATTCTGTGCGTGCCGATTTCGACTGGTTGAAACCAGACCGCCGCAATGAATTCCTGCGTGCCCGCATGAATGCCGAAGGCGGCCTGGGGCTGTTTGCCAACCAGGGTTCCGCTGTGTTGACTTCGACAGTCTGGGGTGACGGTTTGATTGACCTTGCACCAGGTCAAAGTATTCATGCCGGTGATGTGGTCAAATTCATTCCTTTCAGTAGCCTGATGGGCTAAGCTTTTTTCAGATTGATTATGCATATTCAATTACGATTTTTTGCCAGCGTGCGCGAAAAACTGGGTTTGTCTTCACAAGAGGTCGAGGTGCCGCGAGAGGTGCAGACCGTGGGCGATGTCAGGCAATGGCTGATACAGCGTGGTGATGTCTGGGCAGACGTGCTGGCACCTGACCGTGCCTTGCGCATGGCCTTTAACCAGCAAATGTGCGAGCCTGACAGGCGCATCAGTGAAGGGGCAGAGGTCGCTTTCTTTCCACCTGTGACCGGGGGCTGACCGATGACCGTAAGGGTACAGACTGCAGACTTTGATCTGAATGCAGAGATGGCGCACATGCGTCAGGGCAAACCGGCCATCGGTGCCCTGGTCAGCTTTGTCGGCGTCGTGCGCGATATGAATGAGGGACAGTCGGTTCAGGCCATGGAACTTGAACACTATCCCGGCATGACGGAAAAATCGCTGGAACAGATCGTGCAGCAGGCGCAGCAACGCTGGCAATTGATGGATGTACTGGTCATTCACCGGGTCGGCGCGCTCATGCCGCTGGACCAGATAGTCCTGGTGATCGTGGCGTCGCGCCACCGTGGCGAGGCGTTTGCTGCTTGCGAATTCATCATGGATTACCTTAAAACCCAGGCACCGTTCTGGAAAAAAGAGCAGACGCCGGAAGGTGCTCGCTGGGTAGATGCCAGAGAAACCGATGATCAGGCTTTACAAAAATGGACACAAGGAACGGACATGGATACGGATGCCGGAGGTAAGGCATGACCTGGCTGGGTACATTGGCAGTAGGCCTGGGTGCCGCTTTCGGGGCCTGGCTGCGCTGGGTGTTGGGTTTGTGGCTGAATACCACCTATCCCTTATTGCCATTGGGCACGCTGATCGCCAATCTCGGTGGTGGTTACGTCATCGGCTTTTGCGTGGCTTTTTTTTCTGCCTACCCACAGTTGTCACCTGAATGGCGTTTGTTTCTGGTGACGGGTTTCCTGGGGGGATTGACCACTTTCTCCACGTTTTCAGCCGAAGCCATGAGCTTGCTGCATCGCGGTGACTATGGCTGGGCCCTCATGCATAGCGGTGCACACCTGATCGGTTCCATTGTTTGCTGCTTTGCCGGTTTTGCCACTTACCGTGCGTTGTTTGTATAGTATTTCTTGCCGGACCCGGTATTCAGCGCCAGGTCTGTTGAATCGTCAATCTGCTGGGTAGCATATTGATGTACTGCACCAGGCGAGGCTTGGGCCCGCGATTGGGGCGACTACCATGCGGCAGTAACTGATTCCAGATCACCATATCGCCGGCCTTGCCACCTACCGACGTGGAACCCAGCGCATGCAAGTCCTGTTCACGCGGATCGGCGTCAGCCGGCAGACTGGCCAGCCAGGCATCCAGCCTGCGATGAAAGCCGGGTACCAGCGTCAGTGCACCTTGTTCGGGTGGTGTATCCGTCAAATATAAAATTCCTTGCGTGGCAAATGGAAGGGGGGGGTGCAGGCTCATATCCCAGTGCAGATCTGGCCCCCGAAATCTGTGCCCCGGTCTTTCCGGGACATTGAAGCCGCAACGGTCGGTGCTGACCCATAAATCTGTGGTTTGCCACAATTGTGCAAAGGCTTTATGAATACGTGGCGAGTGGCGGTTGGCATCGAATGCCGGGGACTGGAATAATTGCACCATGATGTTTGCATGTTTACCGTGATACCAGGATTCAACATCATCTTCCCTCGCGTTCAGTGTATCCCAGATCACTTGTGCTGCCGCTGCACTATCGTGCGCAGGCACGGCTTCCCGCAGTATGACAAAACCCTGTTCATCCCAATGATGCAAATCATCTTCGGACAGCACGTCCGGCATGCTGGCCAGTTTTGCTTGCCATGCCAATACGCTGGCAGCTTGCGCCGTTTGCTGGGTGAGGGCATTGATGCGCGCCACCTTGTCTGCCGAAGGCATGCCTGCAGTGTGGATGAGCCAGGCTTCAAATTGGGCGAAATCAGGTGCTTCGTTCAGGATGAATTGCGTAACCTGTTCCAGGCCGACGCCCAGGGTATGCAGCATCAGCCGGTCGGTGTGAAAATCAGTGTGGTGGTCGATTTTTTCTCCGCGACGCGCGGCCATCATGCGTGACCAATAGTTTTTCAGATGCGGCAGCTTGATGCGCACTGGGGCATTCAGGTCATTCAGGTCTGTATGGGCGTCGGTCAGGGGCATGACGAATAGGCGTAAAAAAGAAATATCATCGCAAACTGTGTAAAAAATAGCAAATTGATGTCAACATGCTCATTCTTGACATTCTGAGTATAATCATTAGGCCTTACGCAAAAGTGTCCCAGCAAGGTGCAGCGACGAAGACAGTACGAATAGTACCGAATCTTGCTAAATGCGGGAGCTGTAACGCAGCTGGGGCGGATTTGCGTAAGGCCTAATCATCTTACTTTTGGACAAATTTATATCATTCATCTATGACTGCTGACACTTTTCCCTTATTCCCAGCCATCGAGGCAAACCGCAGTGGCATGCTGAAGGTGGATGACACCCATACCCTGTATTGGGAAGAAAGTGGTAATCCGCAAGGGCAGCCAGTGCTGTTCTTGCATGGCGGCCCCGGTGCAGGCACTTCGCCCACTCACCGGCGGTTTTTTGACCCTGTCCACTACCGCATCGTGTTGTTTGATCAGCGTGGCGCTGGCAAATCCCTGCCTCTGGGCGAATACCGTGACAATACAACGCCCTTGCTGGTCAATGACATAGAAAAAATCCGCGTCATGCTGGGTATAGAACAATGGCTGGTCTTTGGCGGTTCCTGGGGTTCGACACTGGCATTGGCCTATGGCGAGGCACATCCTGAGCGTTGCCTGGGCTTTGTGCTGCGGGGTATATTCCTGTGCACCAAGGCTGAAGTGGAATGGTTTGTGAATGGCATGAAATTCTTCTTCCCCGAAGTGCATCAGCGTTTTGCTGAAGCCGTACCGGCAGAAGAGCGCCACGATTTGCTGACAGCGTATACGAAGCGCCTGTTTTCGGATGATCCGGCGGTCTATATCGAGGCTGCCCGTAACTGGAGTCGTTATGAAGGCTCTTGTATTTTTCTTAAACCGCAGCCCGACACCATTGCCGACTTTGAATCAGATGCCATCTGTATAGGCTTGGGCCGGCTGGAAGCGCATTACATGCTCCATGCGGCTTTCATGCGTGAAGATCAACTGATACATGACATTGAGCGCATACGCCACCTGCCGACAGTGATCGTGCAGGGCCGTTATGACGTTGTCTGTCCACCGGTCAGTGCGTATCGCCTGCATCAGGCCTGGCCCGAAGCCAGCCTGCAAATGATTGCAGATGCCGGGCATTCAGGGTCAGAACCAGGGATCGCGGAAGCGCTGGTGCGCGCTACCGAGCAATTCCGGCAAAGCGGCAGGTTTGAGTAAGCCTCAGTTCATCAATAAGCATCAATAAGTATCACGAGGGTATCAATTAAGCAGGCGCGGCGGTGCATCTTCGGATGTACTACTGCTGCCGCCCAGCATTTCCAGCGTAAATCCCCAATCGGCTTTTTCTACCGCATCCTGAAACAGCTTGCAAAAGCCGTGCAGCAGGCGGCGTCCCATCGCCACTTCAAAGTTTTTGCCATCAGCGATAATGAATTCCATACGGAAGGCGGCGGTGGCATGCACGTGAAACTGGATGTCGTTTGGCAGTAAAGCCTGTTCGCCCAAGGGCCAGCTTTCGACCTTGCTGGGGAAAGGGGCGTCAAAATTGCCGCCATCCTTCATCTGGGCGACGGAAGCTTCATGTTCCATCTGTACCATTTCTGCACTGGCATGGGCAGCCGCTGGCTTGCCCAGTTTTACCTGCTTGGCCATGGCTTCCAGCAGCGTAGGCCAGAATTGCATGGTCAGCCGACGGGTAAACAGCAGGTGAATCTCTTGCCTGGCGCTGGCTGATTTTTCGGAAAAGGAAAACTTGACCAGCAGCCTGTCCTGAACTGGCAGGTAACTTATTTGTAATTGTTGTAAATCCATGTCTTTCTTTTGATGTAAAGCAAACAAGCGTGCATCTGTTTTTTTAATATTCTTGAAATTGGCTTTGCTGCCCCAAATTGAGAAACTAAATAATTCTTCAGGAGAGAGTCATGCGGCTCGACAAATTAACCACTAAATTGCAGGAAGCCCTCGCCGACGCGCAAAGCCAGGCAGTTGGCAATGATAACCAATACATAGAGCCTGTGCACGTATTGTTGGCATTAATTAACCAGGATGATGGCAGTAGCCGTTCGCTGTTGCAAAGGGCAGGTGTGAATGTGACTGCGCTTGGCAATGCCTTGAAATCGGCCCTGGACAGGTTGCCCAAGGTGTCTGGCACTGACGGCCAGGTACAGGCCGGGCGTGAACTGGTGGGCTTGCTGAACCTAGCAGATAAAGAATCCCAGAAGCGCGGCGACCAGTTCCTGGCCAGCGAAATGATCTTGCTGGCCCTGACAGACGATAAATCGGAAGCCGGCAAGCTGGCGCGGGAAAATGGCCTGACGCGTAAAGCGCTGGAACAGGCGATCGCTGGCGTGCGCGGTGGTGGCAATGTCGATAGCCAGGATGCTGAAGGCCAGCGTGAAGCCCTGAAAAAATATACCCTCGACCTGACCGAACGCGCCCGTCTGGGCAAGCTTGACCCTGTGATCGGGCGTGATGATGAAATCCGTCGTGCCATCCAGGTCTTGCAGCGTCGCAGCAAGAACAATCCGGTGCTGATTGGTGAGCCTGGCGTCGGTAAAACCGCCATCGTCGAAGGCCTGGCGCAGCGTATCGTCAATGGTGAAGTACCAGACAGCCTGAAATCCAAACGCGTCTTGTCGCTGGATATGGCTGCTTTGCTGGCGGGTGCCAAATACCGTGGTGAATTTGAAGAGCGCCTGAAAGCCGTGCTGAAAGAAATCGCCATGGATGAAGGCCAGACCATCGTCTTTATCGATGAATTGCACACCATGGTTGGTGCTGGCAAGGCCGAGGGCGCGATGGATGCCGGCAATATGCTGAAACCTGCACTGGCACGCGGTGAATTGCATTGCGTGGGTGCAACCACCCTGGATGAATACCGCAAGTACATAGAAAAAGATGCCGCACTGGAACGTCGCTTCCAGAAAATCATCGTGGATGAACCCAGTGTCGAAGCGACGATAGCGATTTTGCGTGGCCTGCAGGAAAAGTATGAAGTGCATCATGGTGTCGACATCACTGACCCGGCCATCGTCGCGGCGGCAGAGTTGTCGCACCGTTATATCACCGACCGCTTCTTGCCAGACAAGGCGATTGACCTGATTGATGAGGCCGCTGCCAAGATCAAGATAGAAATCGACTCCAAACCGGAAGTCATGGATAAGCTGGACCGTCGCCTGATACAGTTAAAGATAGAGAAGGAAGCCGTCAAACGCGAGAAGGATGCAGGCTCGAAAAAACGTCTGGTGCTGATCGAAGAAGAAATCGACAAACTGGCGCGTGAATATGCTGACCTGGAAGAAGTCTGGAAGGCAGAAAAAGCCAGCGTGCAGGGCAGCACCCATATCAAGGAAGAGATAGAAAAAATTCGCCTGCAAATGGATGATGCAAGGCGCAAGGGTGACTGGCAAACCATGTCCGAGTTGCAGTATGGCCGCTTGCCTGAACTGGAAGCACAACTGAAACAGGCCGACACCCAGGCAGATAAAAACCAGCAAGACCATGGCAAGATGAAATTGTTGCGCACCCAGGTCGGTGCCGAAGAAATTGCCGAAATCGTCTCGCGCGCCACCGGTATCCCGGTATCGCGCATGATGCAGGGCGAGCGTGAAAAACTCTTGCAAATGGAAGACGCATTGCATCAGCGTGTGGTCGGTCAGCATGAAGCCATTGTTGCTGTATCCGATGCGATACGCCGTTCGCGTGCAGGTCTGGGCGACCCGGGTCGTCCGTATGGTTCCTTCCTGTTCCTGGGGCCAACTGGCGTCGGTAAAACCGAGTTGTGCAAGGCCTTGGCTGGCTTTATGTTTGATACCGAAGAATCACTGATCCGTATTGACATGAGTGAATTCATGGAAAAACATTCAGTCGCCCGCCTGATCGGTGCGCCACCGGGTTATGTCGGCTATGAAGAGGGTGGTTACCTGACCGAGGCGGTACGTCGCAAACCTTATAGCGTGATCTTGCTGGACGAGGTGGAAAAAGCCCATCACGATGTCTTCAATGTCTTGCTGCAGGTGCTGGATGATGGCCGCATGACCGACGGGCAGGGGCGCACCGTGGATTTTAAAAACACGGTGATCGTCATGACGTCGAATCTTGGCTCGCACCAGATACAGGCGATGGAGGGCAGTGACCCTGAAGTGATCAAGATGGCTGTCATGGGCGAAGTGAAAACCCATTTCCGCCCCGAGTTCATCAACCGTATTGACGAGATCGTGGTGTTCCATGCGCTGGATGCCAAAAACATCGGTGCAATCGCCAAGATACAGTTGAAAACGCTGGAGCAGCGTCTGCATCAGATGGACATGGGCTTGCAGGTCAGCGACGCCGCTTTGCACAAGATCGCCGAGGCTGGTTTTGATCCTGTGTACGGCGCAAGGCCATTGAAACGCGCCATTCAGCAGGAAATCGAAAACCCCTTGTCGAAAATGATATTGCAAGGCCAGTTCGGACCCAAGGATGTGATTGCCATTGACGCCAAAGAACATGGACTGGTGTTCACCAAAGCCAGTGTTTGATTGAATAGAAAAATTGAACTTTGAGACCAGTTGCTGGTCTATAGGGATGTAGGAAGCAAGTTGGGGCAGCGTGCAAACGTTGCCCTTTTTTTATTTCTGACGAAAAAAACTGCTCGGTGATTCGCCAAATGTTTTCTTGAACATGGCAGAGAAAGCTGACTGGCTGGCATAGCCCAGTTCAGCCGCCACTTGCGACAAGGGCAGGCCGCTGGTGATCAGTGGTGATGCTTTTGATAAGCGCATTTGCTGGCGCCAGGCGGTGAAGGACATATCCAGTTGCTGCTCAAACAGGCGTGACAGCGTGCGTGACGATGCACCTACCTGGCTGGCATAATCTTCCAGTGTCAGGCCGGATGCCGGGTCGGCCAGCAATATTTCACACAGGCTTTTCAGGCGTTTGTCACGTGGCATGGGCAGGCGTATGGGCAGGTGCTTGGCTGCCTGCAATTCATCCGTGATGACGGCAGCAAGATGATTTTCACGTGGGCCGGCGTGATCGATCTGCTCCATGCCGGCGATCAGTTCGCGCAGTAATGGTGATACCTCCAGTACCAGGCAATTGTCGCCTTTGAAAGGTAGATGGTCAGCATGAAAATTCAGCAGGCGCAATTGCGATGGTTCGATAATCCTGACTTCATGCGCTACCCCCGCCGGTATCCAGATAGCCCGTAATGGCGGCACGAACCAGGTATTGTCGTTGGCCAGGATTTGCATCATGCCTTGCGGCGTGTAGGTCAGTTGCCCCCATTGGTGATGATGTGTGCGTATCACTTCTTCAGTCGGCAGGTCGCGCGCCGCCAGGCGCACTGGCCGTTGCGGGGTGGGGCTTTTGTCCGCTGATTGCGGGCGGGTGTCGGTCAGGATTTCTATTGCCATACTGAGATTGTCACGGATATTGTCACGAATATTATCAATTAATTATTGTTGTTGAGTTGTCGTAATTTCGACAAAGTTTGTCTATCTATCTTAAATCAGACTGAGCGATTTTGCATACACTCATCAGGTCGGGCGCTGTCATGCGCCAATATGCGCCAAATCAATAGCGAAAGGACTTAGTATGACTACAGCAGTAAGCCCACCGGTGAATCTCAGACAGGATGCCATGGTGATCAGCCTGGTTGGCTTGGCGCATGGTATTTCCCACTTTTTCCATATGATACTGGCCCCCTTGTTCCCTTGGATTAAGGATGCGTTCAGCCTGAGTTATGCCGAGCTGGGTCTGTTGATGACGGTGTTTTTTGTCATTTCCGGCATCGGTCAGGCCTTGTCGGGTTTTATTGTCGACAAACTGGGGGCAAGGGCGATCTTGTTCTTTGGTATTAGCTGCCTGGGGTTTGCCGCGCTGGTATTGTCATCTGCACAAAATTACGCGATGCTGCTGGCCGGCTCCATGCTGGCTGGTGTTGGTAATGCCGTTTTTCATCCGTCGGATTACACCTTGTTGAACAAGAAGGTTTCCACTGCGCGTCTGGGATATGCGTTTTCTGTGCATGGCATATCGGGTAATCTGGGCTGGGCGACTGCACCGGTGTTTCTGGTAACCATCGCTGGCTTGACGAGCTGGCGCACTGCACTGTTTTCTGCCGCTTTTCTGCCGTTTGCCGTGTTGGCGATTCTGTTTTTCTATCGTGATTTATTGCATACCGAGCCAGTACATCACCACAATGCACACACTTCGGGCGTGAAAACGGCAGGTGGCACCACGGATTTCTTGCGCATACCGGCTGTCTGGATGTGTTTTGGATTTTTCTTCGTGACCGCAATGGCATTGGGCGGCATACAAAGCTTCTCTTCTGCCGGTCTGCGCGATATGTATGGCATGAAATTGAGTGAAGCGACCACTGCCTACACCGGGTATATGCTGGCGTCTGCTGCCGGCATGCTGTGGGGCGGCTTTCTGGCAGCAAAAACATCGCAACATGACAGGACGATCACGCTGGCCTTCAGCTTCGCCGGAATATTTTCCCTGATATTGGCCAGTGGCGTGGTGAATGTGCCGATAGCCATCGTGTTGATGGCGGCGATAGGTTTTGGATCGGGCGTTGCTGGTCCCTCACGTGATTTGCTGATACGGGCAGCCGCACCCAAGAATGCGACTGGCCGTGTGTATGGCGTTGTTTATTCGGGCCTGGATTCCGGTCTGGCTGTGGCGCCGCTGATTTTTGGTGCCATCATGGATGCGCATCATCCTTCCTGGATTTTTGTCTGCATAGGCGTGTTCCAGGTGTTAGCAATATTGACGGCCGTCAATGTCGGAACCAAGACGCGTGCATTGGCAGTTTGAGCTTTGCTGGTTAGAATAAGACCTCATCCTAACCAAGTTCAACTGAGGAAAAATCATGAGCTTTGCGACCTGTGATATCTGTGATGCCAATGAGGGCAAGATTGCCACCAATGAGTTGTCTGTGGTGCCACCCATCTTCATGCGTTTTGGTAAAACCAGCAAATTCAGTGGACAGGCCGTGACACTGAAAGTCTTTGAAGACAATGTACTGGTCAGATCTACACTGGAGACACCGGGAAACGGCCAGGTCCTGGTGATTGATGGTGGTGGCAGCTTCCGTTGTGCTTTGGTGGGTGGCAACCTGGCGGCACTGGGTGAAAAAAATGGCTGGTCGGGCATCATTGTGCATGGCTGTATCCGCGATGTGGATGAAATCAACCAATGCAACATCGGTGTGCGGGCCATGGCATCCATGCCTTTGCGCAGCGCCAAACACGGTGGTGGGATGAAAAATTTGCTGATCAATATCGCCGGTGTCGCGATTCATCAGGGTGACTGGATTTATGCGGATATAGATGGTGTGCTAGTCGCCAGGCATGCATTGATCTGAATTTCATAGGACTTACGCAAAACCGCCCCAGCTGCGTTGCAACTCCTTGCCGTACTAAAGTACTGTCTTCGTCGCTGCGCCTTGCTGGGACGATTTTGCGTAAGTCCTATTTCAGTATCATTAGTCGATCATGGGCGAAGACAGGAAATGCATGGTCACATAGGTGGCGATGCGTTTATTTTTATTGGAACCTTTTCCCATGGTATAAGTTTGACTAATACCGTTTTCTTTTACCTGTCTATGTTTTCTCGTTTACTTTTTTCACTATCTGCGCCACTGTCATTGGCGGTAGCCGCGCTATTCTTCGCCGCACCACTTCAGGCGCAGGATAGAGTCGCTGTCCCATCAACTGCTGGCAAGCTGGAAGTTGATCCTTTTCCGGCAAAAAAAATCCACCAGATGACGCCGCAAGAGCTTGATAAGTACCTGGCTTTTCTGCATGCCAGCGTGCCAGACCTGCGCCAGAGAATAGCCATCATCGCCAGGAAGAATATTGGCCAGCCTTATCGCCTGAATTTGCTGGGTGAATTTCCTTTCGAGCTGCATGACACTTTACCCATGTATAGCCTGACGCATAGCGATTGCCTGGTATTTGTTGAACATACCTATGCCATGGCATTAAGCCGTTCATGGGAAGAGTTTTTCTGGATATTGCAGCGCATACGATACAAGGATGGTCAGATCGGTGTAGCGACCCGCAATCATTACACCGAAGTGGACTGGAATATCAATAACGCCTGGCTGCTCAGGGATGTCTCTGGCAACTTGTTGCCCGGCACGGCCAGCACTTTTGACGTCAGCGTGGACAGGGCAAAGTTCCTCAAGGAGCAGCACCATACGGTCACCAACATCCCGGTCCAGAATAGCCGCGAGTCTTATGTGAAAACGGCGCAGGTGAATGCGGTATTATCGCAGTTACAGAACGGTGATTTCGTCAATGTTGTGTCCGACAAGGATGGTTATCAGTCAGTGACCCATGTCGGTCTGGTGGTGATTGATGCCGATGGCAAAAGAAATTTCCTGAACTCTGCCGAGCCGCAAGTCAGGGAAGAAAGTTTTGATGCCTTCATCAATCGTACCCATGAACGCACCAGGACCAGCAAGCTGCCTAATCCAAGAAAACTGCTGGGCTTTAAATTCTTGCGCCTGCGCGATGATATCGTCATCCCGTCGTCGGTAAGCCTGCCCAAACCCGCGACCATAGGTGGGTGATAGCTGAGTGATAGGGGCATCGCTCCCCTTCAGTGCTTCCTGCGCAAGGCCGTGAAGCTTGCAGGTTCCCACTCCCGCATCGCCATTAATAAACCTGTGCCACGTCTTTTCTTCAAGGGGCTGGCCAGGCTTTCTGTATGCAGTTCTGCAAAACTCTGTTTCAACTGCCGCAATTCGGCATGAAATTTCTGCATTGCCGGTTCAGTCAGCATGCCATGCAGGAAATACAGGGATTCATTTTCCTGATGGAATGCGGCTTTCAGAAAATCCGGCATACCACTTTCGCGAAAATACTCACGTATGGGGCCGTGCACCAGCCAGTCAAAGTCACGGGCGACATTCAATCGTATGCGATTGCCCGGTAATACGCTGATCAGTTGTAGCTTGTCCAGCCTCAGCAGCTTGCTCAGACATTCGGTTTCACTGATCTGATACACCCGCAAGATATCTTCAAATTGCCAGTGGTTGATGGCACATACCGCGACCAGCAAGAGTTTGCTGTCTGACACCAGTTCTTTTTCCTGCGCCACGCTCAGTGTATGGATGCGCGCATTGCTGGCATTGGCTTCCTGCGTGATTTCCATCAGACTAAAACCCAGGAAATGACACAACTGTGCCAGCCGCTCTACGCTCATAGAGGCGCCATTCTCGACACTGAGCAGCCGTTTGATACTGGCTTCGGATAAATCCAGCGCCAGTGCGACATCCCGGTAGGTCTTGCCTTGCTGTTTAAGCTGAAATTTGATGCTGTTCAGAATTTGCCGGATTTCAGTCATGGTCGTCGTTATCTCGATAAGAGAATAGATGGTGGCAGAAAATAATACTTTTGTCAGTATGGTCCGCTACTTTTCGATAAGGAGTTTCATTTTTCTATCCTTCTGGGCAAGCTTGCTGCTTTGTTACTGAAGAACAGGTGAAATAAATGGAAACCCCTGCAGTTCATACCGTGCATGCATCGCATACCTTACGTCCATCTCAATTGGCAACTGCCTTGCCCTGGGCAATTATCGCGCTCGCGGTAGTCGCCATGCTGGTACACGGGCCCATTTTGCAATTCGCGCATTATCATGATTTTGCTGATCAATCGGCATGGAGGGGCATCTCGCATACCATGGATGTCTTGTCGAATATCGGTTTTGCCCTGGCAGCGCTAGCCGGTGTGGTGGTGCTGTTGGAACAATTCAGGCAAGGCGGTGCGGACAGGGCTTTTCCTGCTCTTTGCGTGTTTGTGCTGGCTTTGCTGGCAACGACCATAGGGTCAAGCCATTATCATCTGGCTCCGGACGATGCCCGCCTGTTTTGGGACCGTCTGCCAATAGCACTGGCTTGTTGCAGCCTGCTGGCGGCAGTGCGGGCCGACAATCTGCCCGGCATGGATGCCAGGCGTGCTTTGACCGAACTGACAGTGCTCTTGTTCGCCGGTTTTGCCTCTGTATTGTGGTGGCAGCACTCGGGTGATTTGCGCCCGTATTTGCTGATACAGCTCTTGAGTCTGATACTGATACCTATATGGCAGGCCATATGGGGCAGCGCACGCCAGACCAGGTTACTGTTTGGCTGTGCCATGCTGCTGTACGTAGTTGCAAAAGTGACTGAGCTGCTGGACGCTGAAATACTACATGCCTTGCACATTATCAGCGGCCACAGCCTCAAGCATTTGCTGGCAGCGGCAGCAGCCGGTTTGATCGTGCTTGATTTGCACTCAAAACAGAGCAGGCGCGATGTTCTGGAGGTGGAAAATACAAAAAGCTGAAGGATTCTGGCAATCTGCTTCATAATTGCAGGGGAAGATTGGCAGTTTCATTTTTAAACCAACCCTGACTGATTTTATGTGGATAGATACACACTGTCACCTCGACGCCGCTGAATTTGGCGGCACTTCGCTACAGGTGGCCGAACAGGCTGCCCGGGCTGGGGTGACAGGCATCGTGGTGCCAGCCGTGCATAAAAACAATTTCGAGACGGTCATACAGCTTGGCCAGCAGCGCAGTGACTGTTTTTATGCGCTGGGCATACATCCCATGTATGTTCCCACGTCCAAAGAAGAAGACTTGCTGCTCTTGCGTCAAAAAGTCGATAGTCTGATGGCTGGCGAAGATGCCGACCAAAAACTGGTCGCCATAGGTGAAATCGGCCTGGATTATTTTGTGCCTGCCCTGACTGAAAGTCCGCTGCGGGAAAAACAGGAATATTTCTATGTGGAGCAATTGAAAATCGCCCGCGATTTTGATTTGCCGGTCTTGCTGCATGTGCGTCGTTCGCAAGACATCATACTCAAGCATTTGCGTCGTATCAAAGTCCGCGGTGGGATAGCCCACGCCTTCAACGGCAGCCAGCAACAGGCAGAGGCATTTATTGCGCTGGGAATCAAGCTGGGCTTCGGTGGTGCCATGACCTTTACCCGTGCCTTGCAAATACGGCGTCTGGCAAGCGAATTACCGCTGGAGAGCATCGTCCTGGAAACCGACGCGCCAGATATCCCGCCCCATTGGCTGAATGCCGGTGCCAACAGTCCATCCCAATTGCCGCAGATAGGCAGCGTGCTGGCAGAATTGCGTCAGATGGACAAGGCGCAACTGGCGGCTGCCACCAGTGCCAATGCGCTGGATATCTTGCCGCGCATGCAAAGGGCATAAATCGTGCGGGCGGTGATGTTGGGCCTGGTAGTTGGCGTCGCCTTATTGCAGCAACAGGCACGTTTATTGAGTTGGACCTCACTGCTGATAGTCGCTGGCGTTTCGACTTGTGCCTGTATCCTGCTATATCGTTTTACGTCTTCCGAGCGCCTGCGTTTACCAGCACGCACCAGTCTGGCTGTCGTGCTTGGCTTTGTCTGGGCCAGCGGCTTTGCCCATGTTTATCTGAGTGAATCTTTACCCGTAGAATGGGAAAACAAAGACATCGTGCTGATTGGTACGGTAGATAGTTTGCCATTTCGTTTTGAGCAGGGCGTACGTTTTAATTTTGCGGTTGAGCAGGTTATTACCGACGGTATGACGGATCACAAAGACTGGCCTTCCAAACTGACTTTGTCCTGGTATGCCAGTGAACGCGGCATGGACCGCAGTACAGGTCACGGTGTTGATCACATTACTGATAGCGATGGCCAGGATGCCGATAGCAATGCCGCAGGCAAGATGGCGGACATCCAGCCGGGCGAACGCTGGCAGTTGCGGGTGCGGCTGAAGCGTCCGCATGGCAATGCCAATCCCTACGGTTTTGATTACGAAGCCTGGTTATTAGAGCAAAGACTGCGCGCCACCGGCATGGTCCGGCCAGAAACGCAGGCGGTGAAAAACCGACGGCTCGATGCCTTTGTCTGGAGTCTGGGAAATCTGATCGAGTTGGGGCGTGCACGTTTGCGTGACCGTATTCATGCCGCACTGCCAAATCATCCGTATGCGGGGGTACTGGTGGCATTGGTGGTGGGAGATCAGCGGGAAATTCCCCAATCCGACTGGACCGTATTTAATCGTGCTGGTATCGGTCATCTGATCAGTATCTCCGGCCTGCATATCACCATGATCGCCGGTCTGTTTGCCACATTGATTTATTACTTGTGGCGACATTCTTTTTTCCTCAGCATGGCCACGCCTTTACCCTTGCGCCTGCCAGCGCAAAAAGCAGCGGCGCTGGCGGGTGCCGTCATGGCCTTGGTCTATGTTGCCCTGGCCGGGTTTGGGGTGCCAGCGCAAAGAACCATGTTCATGCTGATCGTGGTGGCGCTGGCGGTCTGGCATGGCCGGATAAGCCAGTTTTCTTCGATACTTTGTCTGGCGCTGGGGAGTGTGGTTGTGCTTGATCCCTGGGCGGTATTGTCACCGGGCTTCTGGTTATCTTTTTCTGCTGTAGCCATGATCGTGTTTGCCAGTGATGGTTATCTGCATCAAAAGCAGGCTGAGCAAGAGACCACTGCCCTGCGTAAGACCTTGTTTGAAACACTGCCAGATATATTACGGACAGAGGGCCTGACCCAATACGCCGTGACGGTTGGCCTGGTTCCTTTGACCATGCTCTTGTTTGGGCAAATTTCATTGATCAGTCCGCTGGCGAATGCGATTGCGATACCGCTGGTCAGTTTTATTGTGACGCCACTGGCGCTGTTGGGCAGTGTCATGCCTGCTCCTCTGTCAGCCTGGCTATTACGGCTTGCCCACGTTTTTGTTGATCTGTTGGCCCGCTTGCTGACTTATCTGAGTGCTTATCCGCTGGCAGTCTGGAATGCACCTTTACCGTCGTTCTGGCTGTTTTGTCTGGCCATGCTGGGCGCGGTCTGGTTGCTGGCACCCAGGGGTTGGCCCATGCGCTGGCTGGGTGTGCTGTGTTGTCTGCCATTGTTTTTTCAGACACCGGCAACACCGGCTGAAGGGGAATTGCAGGTGACTGCGCTGGATATTGGGCAGGGCATGGCGCTGTTGCTGGAAACCTCGCAGCATCGCCTGCTGTACGATACCGGCCCCACGTATTCGCCCGAATCGGACAGTGGTAGCAGGGTGATTTTGCCGTATCTGCATGCACGTGGCATCAATAAGCTGGATGGCATGATGGTGTCGCACAATGACAGCGATCATTCCGGCGGCGCACTCACTATACTTAAGCAATTGCCGGTGGATGTGGTAAGAAGTTCATTGCATCCGGATAGCCCCATCGTTCAGGCAGCCAGCAAACATCAGCGTTGTAAAGCCGGGCAACAGTGGGATTGGGATGGTGTGCACTTTGAAATACTGCAACCTGTGTCTGCCAGTTATGACAGCAACAAATGGAAGCCCAACGCGCGCAGTTGTGTGTTGCGGGTATCGACTGCCCGGTATTCCATGCTGTTGCCAGGCGATATTGAGGCAATTCAGGAAGATGAAATGGTCAACATGATTCCACAAAAACTGCCCGCCGATGTCTTGCTGGCACCGCATCATGGCAGCGGTACTTCATCAACACCGGCATTTTTACGCGCCGTGCATCCGGCACTTGCGGTTTTCCAGGTCGGCTACCTGAATCGCTACCATCATCCCAAGACAGAGGTGTATGCGCGCTATGCGGATTTTGGAATAAAACGTCTAAGAAGCGACGAATCAGGTGCAATCACATTACAATTTGGCGCATCATTGACGACTTCACAATTCAGACAGGAAAATGCGCGTTACTGGTTTGACCGGTAATGACTTGCAGTTATGAGCGAACTTACCCTAAAACCCTTGCTTCATTTTGTCCACGGCAATAGCTTCCCTTCAGGTACCTACAACATGTTCCTGGATCATTTGCGCAGTCATTATGATGTGCATGCGACCGATATGGTAGGACATAACCCTGCCTATCCCGTCAGGGATGGCTGGAAGCATCTGGTGCAGGAACTGATCGACGCCTTGCAGCAGTCGTATTCGCAGCCTGTTATTTTGGTCGGTCATTCGCTGGGCGGGATTTTGTCACTGATGGCAGCACGCGCCAGGCCCGATCTGGTGCGTTGCGTAGTGGTGTTGGATTCGCCAGTGGTGGCGGGCTGGCGTGCCATGCTCTTGCGGTCGTTTAAAATACTGGGGCTGGACAGGAAGTTTTCGCCCGCCCGTTTTTCAGAAAAACGCCGTCATATCTGGAAGAATGAAGAAGAGGCCTATCAGCATTTCGCTTCCAAGGAAATGTTTGCCATCTGGCCACCCCAGGTCTTGCGTGACTATATGCGGGCAGGCTTGAAACCCCATCCTGAAGGCGTCACCCTGCGTTTTACGCGGGAAGTTGAAACTGCCATCTATCGCAGCTTGCCACATGGTTTGGGGCGCCTGTTGCGTCGTCCACCCACCATGCCCATAGGTTTTGTCGGTGGCACCGAATCCATAGAATGCCGTCAGGCAGGGCCGGTAGCGACCAAAAAATTAATGGGTGATAATTACGTACTAATAGAAGGCGGGCATTTGATCCCGCTGGAAGTGCCGGCAGCTACGGCTGCGGCCGTGCATGCCATGATTACCGGCTTTCATTTAAAGTAAGCCGGGTTTGTGAGCAGCCCTGATTTGACTTGTTTTTGCACCACGGTGCAGTTTTTCTAAGGTTTTCTTATTCATGAGCTATTCACCGCATATCGCTGGCATTGCCAAGTTCTCGTTGCTGTTGGCCGCATTGTTGGCCCGTCCGGTACTGGCCGATGCTGGCATGCCATCCTGGGATGAATTCAAGCAGGTCAGGCAAACTGGCAAGACCGTCTTGCAGCTTGATATCGACAATGACAGCCTGTTGCTAAAAAAAGATGACGGTTTCTATACCAGCGGCAATCGCATAGGACAGACGACTACACAGGCGGATGCCTTGCAGTCGCTGACGTATGGCTGGCGCTTTGGGCAGGATTTGTATACTGCTTCGGACATCAAGCTCTTGCCACGCCAGCTTGCAAAAATAGACCACCCCTATGCTGGCTGGCTATATGCAGGCATGTTCCGTGAAAAAAGCGAAGCGACCGGCAAAAGTCTGAAACTGGGCCTGGACCTGGGTTGCCTGGGCCCTTGCGCTGGCGGCGAATGGTCACAGACGCATTTGCACCGTCTTATTAATCAACCCTTGCCACAAGGCTGGAGTACCCAGCTCAGGAATGAATGGGGGATGGTATTGACCGGTGAATTTTCACCAGGGCGCTTGCTGCCTTTTAGTGGCGTTGATGTGGCACCTCGTTTCAAAGGCCATTTCGGCAATATATTTACCGATGCCAGTGCCGAATTGTTATTCCGTGCCGGCAGCCTGAATGCCTTGCCCGAGCAGGCGGCGAATTACGGCTTCCTGCGTACAGAGGTGAAGGCAGTTGCCTATAACGCCAGCATACAGGGTGGCTATTTCAACAAACAGGCGAATGCAGTCAGCCCCAAAACCATGGTGGGGGAAATGGAAATGGGTTATCTGTGGCGCAATGATCAATACGGGCTTTCTGCCTCCATCATCCGTCGCAGTAATGAAATCCGGGAATTAAGTAATGGACAGGGCGCACAAAATTTTGCCAGGCTGCAATTCTTTTATGCCATGTAAAAGCAGGCATCCTGTTTTCCCTTGATTTGCTGGCGGGAATTCGCGCATTCACGGCTTAGTGATGTATAATTCGAATTTCCCGCTTGTGCCGTTCGGCACCTTCTGCAATGACTAAGTTTGTATTCGTTACGGGGGGCGTAGTCTCCTCATTGGGCAAAGGTATTGCCGCTGCCTCTCTCGCTGCGATTCTCGAATCGCGCGGCCTCAAAGTCACTATGCTTAAACTGGATCCGTATATCAACGTTGATCCAGGTACCATGAGCCCTTTCCAGCACGGCGAAGTATTCGTTACCGACGACGGTGCCGAAACTGATCTGGATCTGGGTCACTATGAGCGCTTCATTACGGCCAAAATGAAAAAGGTGAATAATTTCACTACTGGCCAGATTTATGAATCCGTTATCCGCAAAGAACGTCGTGGCGAATACCTGGGCAAGACTGTGCAGGTCATCCCGCACATCACCAATGAAATCCAGGAATTCATCCATCGTGGCGCTGCCGGTGCAGATGTTGCTCTGGTTGAAATCGGTGGTACTGTTGGCGATATCGAATCCCTGCCTTTCCTGGAAGCAGCACGTCAATTGAGTCTGCGTGCCGGTCGCAATGCAGCGGCCTTCGTTCATCTGACACTGGTGCCCTATGTTGCCGCTGCCGGTGAACTGAAAACCAAACCTACCCAGCACAGCGTACAAAAACTGCGCGAAATCGGTATCTTCCCGGACGCCTTGCTGTGCCGTGCTGACCGTCCTATCCCGGACGATGAGCGTGCCAAAATCTCGCTGTTCGCCAATGTGCCTGAAGAAGCCGTGATTTCTGTATGGGATGCTGACACCATCTATAAGATTCCACAGATGTTGCATGATCAGGGCCTGGATAAAATTGTCTGCGATAAATTGGGCCTGTCACCAAAACCAGCCGATCTGACCATGTGGGACAAGTTGATCTATGCGCTGGAAAACCCGAAAGAAGAAGTCACTATCGGTATGGTCGGCAAATATGTAGACCTGACAGAATCCTATAAATCCCTGACAGAAGCTTTGCGCCATGCCGGTATCCATACCGAAAGCCGGGTGAATATCGAGTACGTGGATTCTGAAGAAATTGAAGCCCATGGTACCAAGTCGCTGGAAAAATACGATGCCATCCTGGTGCCGGGTGGTTTCGGCAAGCGCGGTGTCGAAGGCAAGATCATGGCAGCCCGTTATGCCCGTGAAAGCAAGATCCCTTACCTGGGCATCTGCCTGGGTATGCAGGTCGCATTGATTGAATATGCGCGTAACAAGGCCGGTCTGAGCGTGGCAAATTCCACCGAATTTGATGCGGAAACCGAACAGCCTGTGGTGGCCCTGATCAATGAGTGGCAAAACCATGACGGTAAAGTGGAAACACGCGACGAAAATTCTGATCTGGGTGGCACTATGCGCCTGGGCGCACAAACCTGCGCCATTCGCCCCGGCACACTGGCTGCAGAAATCTATGGCAATGTCGTGACCGAGCGTCATCGTCATCGTTATGAAGCAAATAACCATTACCTTGGTCGTGTAGAAGCTGCCGGCCTGATCGTTTCTGCCCGTACACCGACAGAAGATTTGTGTGAAATCATGGAATTGCCGCGTGACGTGCATCCATGGTACCTGGGTGTGCAATACCACCCGGAATTCAAATCCACACCACGGGATGGCCACCCTTTGTTTATCTCGTTTGCCAAGGCAGCTATTGCGCATAAAAATGCGCTGGCTAGCAAGGATTGAAGTGGTTGTTGGCCACGTTGTTGCTGAGTGACGCAGTGTGTGCAATGTGATTGCGTGGTCAGAAAGATGGGTTCCTGGAATCCGGTTCCGGATTTGTCGTGTGATGGAAGTCACGTCCCTGCTTACCAGAGCAGGGAGGTAAAAAGTAAGGTTCTGTCGAATTTATCGAACTAGTGGAATTTAACAGCCCACTAAGATCGTAAACAGGTTTTAAGATGTTGGCGTATTACCTGCGCCATCATCTTGCCAGTATCAAAAATCATATGCAGCTTTATTTGCCTGCAGGCCGTATCCGGTCAGCAGACGCAGACACAAGTCAGATTCGTTTTTACTTTGTTCGCAATATTGATTGTTTTAGGAGAATTGAATGAGTGCCATCGTTGACATTATCGGTCGTGAAATCCTGGATTCACGCGGTAACCCAACTGTTGAATGTGATGTCCTGCTGGAATCCGGTGTCATGGGTCGTGCTGCTGTGCCTTCTGGTGCATCAACCGGTTCCCGCGAAGCGATAGAGTTGCGTGATGGCGACAAATCCCGCTATCTGGGCAAAGGCGTGTTGAAAGCCTGTGAACATATCAATACAGAAATCGCCGAAGCCATCATGGGTCTGGATGCCAATGAACAGGCTTTCCTCGATCGTACCCTGATTGATCTGGACGGTACTGAAAACAAGAGTCGTCTCGGTGCAAATGCCATGCTGGCCGTTTCCATGGCAGTAGCAAAAGCCGCTGCAGAAGAAGCAGGTCTGCCCCTGTACCGTTATTTCGGCGGTTCCGGTGCCATGCAATTGCCAGTGCCAATGATGAATGTCATCAATGGTGGTGCACATGCTGATAATAATCTGGATATTCAGGAATTCATGATTATCCCGGTGGGCGCGCCGACTTTCCGTGAAGCAGTTCGTTACGGTGCAGAAGTTTTCCATGCCCTGAAAAAAATCCTGCATGACAAGGGTTTGACGACAGCGGTCGGTGATGAAGGTGGTTTTGCCCCTTCGGTTGATAACCACGAATCAGCGATCAAACTGATTATTCAGGCGATTGAAGCAGCTGGTTATGAACCAGGTACACAAATCGCACTTGGCCTCGATTGCGCCGCCAGCGAATTCTACAAAGACGGTAAATATCATCTGGAAGGAGAGGGCCTGACCCTGTCTTCCACCGATTTCACCAACCTGCTGGCTACCTGGGTAGACAAATATCCTATCATCTCCATCGAAGATGGCATGGCAGAAGGCGACTGGGACGGTTGGGCTATCCTGACTGAAAAACTGGGCAAGAAAGTCCAGATCGTTGGTGATGACCTGTTCGTTACCAATACCAAGATCCTGAAAGAAGGCATACAAAAAGGTATCGCCAACTCTATCCTGATCAAGATCAATCAGATCGGTACCCTGACCGAGACTTTTGCTGCCATTGAAATGGCCAAGCGTGCCGGTTACACAGCAGTGATTTCGCATCGCTCCGGTGAAACGGAAGACAGCACGATTGCAGATATTGCCGTTGGCACCAATGCTCTGCAGATCAAGACCGGTTCGCTGTCCCGCTCTGACCGTATGGCAAAGTACAATCAATTGCTGCGTATTGAAGAAGATTTGGGTGAAATTGCCAGCTACCCTGGTCGTGACGCCTTCTACAACCTGAAGTAATTTAGTTTTGTGAAAAAGGGGAAACGCCGTTCCCCTTTTTTCTTCTGAGTGACAAGTTTTGAACCGATAGCCTTACGCCTGTGCGTTTAATAGCTCTTTCCTTTGCTGCGCTGTTGCTGCTGATCCAGTACCCCTTGTGGCTGGGTAAGGGAGGGTGGCTGCGCGTTTGGGAACTGGACCGGCAGGTATCGCAAGTCAAGGCCAATAACGATAAACTGAAAGAACGCAACGGCAAGCTGGAATCTGAAGTGCAGGATTTGAAAAACGGCACCGATGCGGTCGAAGAACGTGCCCGCTTTGAATTGGGCATGATCAAGAAGAACGAAATTTTCGTGCAGATTCTGGACGCGAATGCCGTCATGCCAAACAAACCTGATCACCCTGTTCAGGAAACACCGAAGCCTTAGATGGTCGTTTGTGATGTAACTTGGTAGCCAGTGCGCTGCGCTTACATCCTTAGTTGTTTATTTGCCGTAGCGCAAATCCATTACATGTTTTAAAAATCTGCTGCAGTACCTGTAGCCTATACACCGACATATTTTTGCCAGGTCTCCGGTGACTGCGTCAAGCCTTCGCTATTGCCATGCCAGACTATCTTGCCGCGTTCCATGATGTTGTGCTGATCGGCCAGGGGGATGAGTTTTTCTACATATTTGTCGATGACCAGGGTGGTTTGCCCCTGATCACGTAGTTTTCTCAGGCAGGCCCAGATTTCTTCGCGCACCAGTGGCGATAAACCTTCCGTTGCTTCATCCAGTATCAGCAGGTGCGGGTTGGTCATCAATGCGCGCGAGATGGCCAGCATTTGCTGTTCACCACCAGATAACTGATTACCCATATTGCCGGCACGTTCTGCCAGCCGTGGAAAGAGCTGGTAAATTTCTTTCAGGCTCCACGGTGTCTTGCTGTTGTTGCGATTGGCGGCAAAGGCGACCAGGTTTTCCTTGACGGTCAGGTTGGGGAATATCTGCCTGCCTTCCGGCACCAGGGCAATGCCCATCCTGGCAATTTTATCCGTCGACATTTTTTCTATGCGTTGCCCCATGAAACTGATATTGCCGCTATGCGCTGGCGTCAAGCCCAGTATCGAACGCAAGGTCGTGGTCTTGCCGGCGCCATTGCGACCCAGCAGGCTGGCAACTTCACCCTGACGGATGTGCAGGTCTATCCCAAACAAGACCTGGCTATGACCATAGGCGGTGGCGATGTGCTCGACTTCCAGTATGGTCTTCATGCGACTTCCTTGAATGCGCTGTCCATTTCATCACCCAGATAGGCTTTCTTGACTTCCGGGTTCTTGCGTATCTGTTCTGCCGTGCCAGTGGCGATGATGGACCCTGCCACCAAAACAGAGATACGGTCAGCCAGTTTGAATACTGCATCCATATCATGTTCGATCAAGATCACGGCTGCCTTGCCGCGCAGGGCGGCAATCAACTCCAGCATCTTGCCTGATTCTTCATGTCCTGTGCCTGCCATGGGTTCATCCAGCAACAGCAGTTTGGGTTGTGTTGCCAGCGTCAGTCCCAGTTCCAGCTGACGCTGCTCACCATGCGCCAATTCACAGGCCTTGTTATTACATACTTGTGCCAGCCCTATATCGCTGGCTAGTTGCCGGGCTTGTTCAAAAAGTGCTTTGTCATCTATCGCCTTGCGCCAGAAACGCATGCTGCTGCCAGAGTGCGCCTGTAGCGCCAGGCTCAGGTTGTCGATGACAGTGTATGACTGGAAGATATTCGTAATCTGGTAAGAGCGTGCCAGCCCAAGCCTGACCCGTTCATGCATGCTGAGGGCGGTAACGTCCACACCATTGAAAATGATCTGCCCCTGATCGGGTGCAATGGCCCCGGATATCTGGTGTATCAGCGTGGTTTTGCCTGCACCATTCGGGCCTATGATGGCATGGATTTCGCCGGGTAATATATCCAGGCTCAGCTTATTGGTCGCCACCAGGCCGCCATAGCGTTTGACCAGGTCTTTTAACTGTAAAACGCTCATGTCTGATCCCTTTGCGGTTTTTTTGCAGACATGAATTTTTGTGGCAGGCTGGCCAGACCATTCGGCAAGAGCATGACGACCAGCAGCAAGATAATGCCCAGATACAGTTGCCAGTGTATGGTGTAGCCAGACAGAATTTCTTCCAGCATCAACATGACCACGGCACCCAGGATGCCGCCCGACAGATAGCCAACACCACCCAGTATCACCATCACCATCAGGCTGCCGGATTGGGTCCAGTGTAAAAGATTCGGGCTGACCAGCATGTTCTGGTTTGCCAGCAGGGCACCGGCCAGGCTGGCGATGCTACCGGCAATCGCAAAGCACAGCAACTTGTAGCGAAACACCGGGTAGCCTATGGCTTCCATACGCGTTTCATTTTCCTTAATGGCTTGAATCACCCGTCCAAAACGGGAATTGATGAGTCGGTACAGGATGAACAGAAATGCGGCGCAAATAGCCAACACCAGATAGTAAAAATGACTGTCATTCCCCATGTCCAGCCCCGTCACCGAACGTTGCGCCAGGCTCAGGCCATCGTCACCACCATAGTTTTTCAGTGACACAAACAGGAAGTACAGCATCTGTGCAAACGCCAGCGTGATCATGATGAAATACACGCCCCGGGTTCGAAGCGAGATACTGCCAATGACCAGCGCCAGAAAAAAGCCGGTCAGCATCGCCACCGGCCAACTGATCCAGGCAGACATGATGCCATGCTGCATCAATATACCCACCACGTAAGCGCCACTGCCAAAGAAGGCAGCATGCCCCAGGCTGACCATGCCGCCAAAGCCGAGTATCAGGTTCAGGCTGCTGGCCACCAGGGCAAAAATCATCAGGCGGCTTAGCAAGCCTATATAAAATTCCTGGGCGAAGTAGGTCGCCAGCATGGGGAATGCAATCAGCAGGCACAAGATGGTCATGCTGGACTTGCGCGATATAGTGTGATGTAGGCTGCTCTGCATGATTGCCCTTTTTTGTTATTTAGCCGCGTGCAGGGAACAGGCCCTGGGGTTTGTAAAACAAAACCGCTGCCATCAATATATAAATCAGTATCGATGCCAGGGCAGGGCCCAGATTGGCTGCCATTTCCAGCGGCATCAGCAGTTTCAATGCGCCAGGTAGTAAAGTTTTGCTCAGGGTATCTACCAACCCCACCAGCAGTGCGCCAACCAGTGCCCCGCGTATTGAGCCTATGCCACCGATGACAATAACCACAAATGCCAGTATCAGGATGCTTTCGCCCATGCCCACCTGTACTGCCAGTATGGAACCGAGCAGGGCACCCGCGATGGCGCACAGGGCTGCGCCAAAGGCAAACAGCAAGGTGAACACCAGCTTGATATTGACGCCCATGGTGATCGCCATTTCACGGTTCGAAGCACCGGCCCGCACCAGCATGCCGATGCGGGTTTTGCTGACGACAAAATACAGAAGGCCAGCGACAGCCAGCCCGGTGGCGATAATGAACAGACGGAAAGAAGAATAAAAAAAGTCAGGCAGCAACTCCACCGGTTGCGCCAGTTGCGGCGGTATATTCAGCATCAGCGGCTGCGCACCCCAGATCATGCGCGCGCCTTCATTGAATATCAGTATCAATGCAAAGGTCGCCAGCACATGGGACAAATGATCGCGCTGGTATAAGTGCCGGAAAATCACAAGCTCCAGTATCACCCCCAGCAGTGCGGTCGCCACCACCGCTGCCAGCAGGCCCAGCCAGAAAGAACCTGTCAGGCTGGTAAAGCTGGCAGCAAAATAAGCACCCGCCATATACAAGGAGCCATGCGCGAGATTGATGAAATCCATGATGCCAAAGATCAGCGTCAGGCCCGCCGCCAGCAGGAAAAGCATGAGACCAAATTGCAGGCCGTTTAAGCCATGTTCCAGTAAAAGCGTGATGTTCATTCCCTGATCCCTAATTCTTGATGATGATACAGATATGAAATTACTTTAGGTCTAAAATATACTATACATGTCGCAAGTGCAGATATTTTCTTTATGGAAATCTGAATTTTGATACGAAAAAACACTTTACCAAAAAATAGTTTAGGTTTAAAGTAGTTTGGTATTTTCAGGGTTTACTGTATCAATATTGATTACTGCAACACGCCCTAAGCCGGAGAAGAAATGAATTCAACTGCCCGACCAGTATCTGCCCACCTGGATACCTTTGCTTTTGATCATCTGCCTCCACGCGAGCAATGGCCTGAACTGGTTTTTTCTTTGCCTGAATTACAATATCCTGAACGTCTGAATTGTGTCGCCGACTTGCTCGACAAAATGTGTGCATCTGGCCATGCAGGCAGTATCGCCATTCGTAACCAGACTGAAAGCTGGACTTATTCCCATTTGCTGGCAACCGTCAATCGCATTGCCCATGTCTTGCTGGAAGATATGCATTTGCAGGCTGGTAACAGGGTCTTGTTGCGCGGTGCCAATAATCCCATGATGGCGGCCAGTGTATTGGCCGTCATCAAGGCTGGTTGCATTGCTGTTCCCACCATGCCGCTATTGCGTGCCAAAGAATTGGGTGTGATCGCCAATAAGGCTGAAATCGCTGCTGCCCTGTGCTCGGACAATCTGCGCGAAGAGATGGAGTTGGCGGTGCAAGCCAATCCCATATTGACGCAGGTCATCTACTTCAATCATCAGAGTGACGACGGTCTGGAAGCGCTGATGGCTGACAAATCACCTGAATTTGCTGCTGTCGATACCCTGGCGGAAGATGTCTGCCTGATCAGTTTTACCTCTGGCACTACCGGCATGCCCAAGGGCACCATGCATTTTCACAGGGATGTATTGGCAATCTGTGATTGTTTTCCGCGTTCTACCTTGAAGTCTGCGCAAGATGATGTCTTCATCGGTACGCCGCCGCTGGCATTTACGTTTGGCCTGGGCGGCTTGCTGTTATTTCCCTTGCGCGTCGGTGCGACAGCGGTCTTGCTGGAAAAACTGACGCCAGAATCCTTGCTGACAGCCATTGCCGATTTCAAGGCCACGGTGTGTTTCACAGCACCGACTTTTTATCGCCAGATGGCACCGTTGGCCAGGAATTTCGATCTGTCCAGCCTGAAGAAAACTGTCTCTGCTGGCGAAGCCTTGCCAGCATCAACACGTGAAGCCTGGCGGCAAGCGACGGGCCTGGTCATGATAGATGGCATAGGTGCAACCGAAATGCTGCATATCTTTATCTCTGCCGCCGGCGATGCCACCAGGGCAGGGGCAACCGGCAAGCCTATACCTGGCTACCAGGCATGCATATTTGACGAACAGGGTGACATCGCAGGCCCTGGCGTGGTTGGCCGCCTGGCAGTCAAGGGGCCGACAGGTTGCCGCTACCTGGCCGACGACAGGCAAAAGAAGTATGTGCATCAAGGCTGGAACCTGACAGGTGATGCCTATGAAATGGATGCAGACGGTTATTTCTGGTATCGCGCCCGCACCGATGACATGATCATTTCTGCCGGCTACAACATCGCCGGGCCGGAAGTGGAAGAGGCTTTGCTAAAACATCCATCGGTTGCAGAATGCGCAGTCATAGGCCTGGCTGACGAAGAGCGCGGCCAGATCGTCAAAGCTTTTGTGGTCTTGAAAGCAGATGCACCGGCATCAGCAGCATTGAGCAAGGAAATCCAGGATTTTGTCAAAAACAGCATTGCCCCCTATAAGTACCCGCGCGCCATAGAATTCATGACGAGTTTACCCAGAACTGAAACCGGAAAATTGCAACGCTATAAGTTGCGTATGTCTGCTGCCAGCTAGATATTACTTGTAAAAGTTTCGCCCATGCCCATTAACCCGAAGGAGACGCCCGTGAAAAAGACCTTGCTGTGTTTATTGTTGTCCAGTATTGCTGCGACCAATGCAACCAACGCTTTTGCCGCAGACAAAGTCAAAGTGGGCATGGTCACCACCTTGTCTGGGGCGGGTGCTGGTCTGGGTGTGGATATACGCGATGGCTTTTCCCTGGCCATGAAACATCTGGACAATAAATTCGGCAATTTGCCAGTCGAAGTCATTACAGGTGATGATCAGCAAAATCCCGATGCGGCCAAACAACTGGTGGACAAACTTATCAAGAAAGACAAGGTCGATTTAATGACCGGCATTGTGTTTTCCAATTTGATGCTGGCTGTCGGGCCGACAATTTTCAACGCCAAGATCCATTACATCAGCGCCAATGCAGGGCCTTCTCAATACGCGGGCGAGCAATGCAATCCTTATTTCTTTAATGTGGCCTGGCAAAATGACAGCCTGCATGAGGCAGTCGGCAAGCAAGTCAATGACAAGGGGTTTAAAAATGTCGCCCTGGTAGCGCCCAATTATCCGGCAGGCAAAGATGCGCTGACGGGTTTCAAGCGCTATTACAAGGGCAAGGTTGCTGATGAGATTTATACCAAGCTTGGTCAACTCGATTATGCGACTGAACTGGCGCAGATACGTGGCTTGAAACCGGATGCCGTGTACATCTTCCTGCCGGGTGGCATGGGCATCAATTTCATCAAACAGTTCGTGGATGCCGGTTTGTCCAGGAGTACACAACTCTTCGGGCCGGGTTTTTCTGCCGATGAAGACATCATCAAGGCAGTCGGCGCACCCATGCTGGGCATGTTCAACGCTTCGCAGTGGGGGCACGACATGGATAATCCGCAAAACAAACGTTTCGTTGCCGACTTCCAGAAAGAATATGGCCGTCTGCCATCCCTGTATGCATCGCAAGGCTATGACGCAGCGATGCTGATGGACAGTGCCGTGCGAGGCGTCAAAGGCAAGATAGAAGACAAGGACGCATTGGGCAAGGCCATCAAGGCTGCCAATTTCAAATCAGTACGGGGGGACTTCAAGTTCAACAGCAATCATTACCCGATACAAAATTATTATGCACGCATCATCAGCAAGGATGCGCAGGGCAGGGTTACCAACAAAACGCTGAGTGCTGTATTTACCAATCACCCGGATGCCTATGTGGCGTCCTGCAAAATGTAATAGACAAGTAGGCGTAAAAAGCTGGTTGCTGATTACAGTCAGCAATCAGCTTTATCTCAAATATTAAAATTTTCAAGGCATTTCCATGAATATCCTCTGCATCGGTGGTGGTCCGGCTGGCCTGTACTTCAGCCTGCTGATGAAAAAGCAAAACCCGGCTCATCAAATTACCATCGTCGAACGCAATCGCGCTTACGATACCTTTGGCTGGGGCGTGGTGTTTTCTGACCAGACGCTGGGGAATCTGGTGAATGCCGATGAACAGACTGCACGGTCCATCTTGCAATCATTCAATCACTGGGATGATATTGATACCCATTTCAAGGGCCAGGTTGTCACCTCGGGCGGTCATGGTTTTTGTGGCATAGGTCGCAAGCGACTGCTGAACATCCTGCAAGAACGTTGTGAAGAACTGGATGTGAAGCTGGTCTTTGAAACGGATGTGACCGACGACCAGGCACTGGCACTGGAATATGATGCTGACCTGGTTATCGCATGCGATGGCTTGAACAGCCGCGTGCGCACACGCTATGCGCAAAGCTATCAACCCGATATCGATACGCGCAAATGCCGTTTCGTCTGGCTGGGCACCAAAAAGCTGTTTTCAGCTTTTACCTTTGCCTTTGAAGAAACCGAACATGGCTGGTTTCAGGCGCATGCCTATCAATATGATGGTGATACCGCGACCTTTATTGTCGAAACCCCGGAAGAAACCTGGGAAAAAGCTGGCATAGATAAAATGAACCAGGAAGAGGCGATTGCCTTTTGTGAAAAGCTGTTCGCCAAATACCTGGATGGCAATGCCCTGATGTCGAATGCCACGCATTTGCGTGGCTCGGCCAACTGGATCAAGTTTCCGCGCATTATCTGCAAGAACTGGGTGCACTGGAACCAGTTGAATGGCATACGTGTACCGGTAGTCCTGATGGGCGACGCTGCCCACACGGCGCATTTTTCCATAGGTTCCGGTACCAAGCTGGCACTCGAAGATGCGATAGAACTGGCGCGCAGTTTTGAGAAACATGGCACGAAAGGGATGGACGCCGTGCTGGAAGCTTATCAGGACTTGCGTTCTATTGAAGTCTTGAAGATACAAAGCGCCGCCCGCAATTCCATGGAATGGTTTGAAAACGTCCAACGTTATACCGCCATGGAAGCGCCGCAGTTTGCCTATTCCATGCTGACACGCAGCCAGCGTTTGTCGCATGAAAACCTGCGCGTCAGGGATGCGGCTTATGTACGCAGTTTTGAACACTGGATAGCCGAACAAGCCTATGCCAAAGCTGGCTTGCCTGTGCCCAGGACCAAGACAGAAATTCCCCCAATGCTGACGCCGTATAAGTTGCGTGACGTCGTGTTGAAAAACCGTATCGTTGTATCACCGATGGCGCAATATTCTGCGACTGATGGTGTAGCGGGCGATTATCATCTTGTGCATCTGGGCAGCCGTGCCATGGGCGGTGCTGGCCTGGTGTTTGCCGAGATGACCTGCGTATCTGCCGATGCGCGCATTACACCCGCTTGCCCTGGCCTGTATGCACCTGAACATACGCAAGCTTGGAAACGTATCGTCGATTTTGTCCATGCCAATACGGATGCCAGGATCGCCATCCAGCTTGGCCATGCCGGAGCCAAAGGTTCTACCTGCGTGGCCTGGGAAGGAACAGACCAGCCCCTCAAAGAGGGTAACTGGCCGCTGGTGTCTGCATCTGAACAAGAATACCTGCCTGGCATTTCGCAACGTGCGCGTGCAGTCACAACGGCAGACATGCAGCGTATCCAGAATGATTTTGTGCAGGCGAGCAAAGCAGCGGAAGAGGCAGGCTTTGACTGGCTGGAACTGCATTGCGCCCATGGTTATCTGTTATCAAGTTTCATTTCGCCACTGACCAATCAGCGTGAAGATGAATATGGCGGTTCGCTGGAAAACCGTTGCCGTTTCCCCTTGCAGGTGTTTGCTGCCCTACGCGCCGCCTGGCCAGCGCAGAAACCCATCTCTGTACGCATTTCTGCACATGACTGGGTAGAGGGCGGTATTACGCCTGATGATGCAGTCGCCATCGCCAGGCTGTTCAAGGCTGCCGGTGCTGACATGATAGATTGTTCTTCGGGACAGGTCAGCAAGCAGGAAAAACCTGTGTATGGCCGCATGTTCCAAACCCCATTTGCTGATCGCATACGCAACGAAGCACACATCCCCACGATTGCCGTCGGTGCCATTTTTGAAGCTGATCATGCGAATAGCATCATCGCCGCTGGCCGCGCTGATCTGTGTGCCATTGCCAGACCACATCTGGCAGACCCTGCCTGGACCTTGCATGAAGCAGCCAGGCTGGGCTTTGCTGACATGCCCTGGCCCAAACAATATGTCGCTGGAAAAATGCAACTGGAACGTAATCTGGAACGTGAAAGACAGGTCGCAGCAGCCAGCGCTGGCCTGACGCCGCAGCAAGTTGCTGCCAAGTTGCTGGAAGGATGAGCATGACAAGCTATCAAAGACGATTGCAAGGCAGGCATGCGCTGGTTACTGGCGGTGGCAAGGGTATAGGCCTGGCGATAGCACAAGCCTTATTGAGTGAAGGGGCAACCGTGACGCTGGCAGGTCGTAACGAAGTGACGCTGCAAGAGGCACAGGTAATGTTGCTTAATGAATTGCGAGCCAATGCCAAAGTGCAGTATGTAGTCATGGATGTCAGTGATGTGGAGTCAGTGCATGCAGCTTTTCAGTTATCGCAGGCTAGGGATGGGCGTATCGATATCCTGATCAACAATGCCGGGCAAGCCAGTTCGGCTTCTTTCCTGAAAACTGATGCCAGGCTATGGAAAAACATGCTGGACGTGAATCTGAATGGCAGTTTCATTTGCATGCAACAAGCCTTGCCCGCCATGCTGGAAGCAGGCTGGGGGCGTATCGTGAATGTGGCGAGTACCGCAGGGCTGAAGGCTTATGCCTATGTCTCTGCCTACTGCGCTGCCAAGCATGCAGTGATTGGCCTGACACGGGCAGTAGCGCTGGAAGTCGCGGCCAAAGGTGTAACCGTGAATGCGGTTTGCCCTGGTTACACCGAGACCGATATCGTCAAGGATGCAATCGCCAATATCGTTGCCAAAACCGGTCGTACTGAAGAACAGGCGAAAGCTGAACTGGCGGCTGGCAATCCGCAAAAACGCCTGGTGCAGCCACAAGAGGTGGCAGATGCGGTGCTGTGGTTGTGCATGGACGGTGCATCGGCAATGAATGGGCAATCCATTGCTGTCGCTGGTGGCGAAGTGATGTGATGAAATCTGAAGAACAGACAAAATCAAATATGAAAGAAGACAGTAACCCCGTGTACGACATGGAAACCCGCCTGACGCAAGATGACCATCAGTCCTTGCGCCTGTGGTTGCGCATGTTGTCTTGCACCGTGATGATAGAAGGTGAAATCCGTAGCCGCTTGCGCAGCGAGTTTGGTATTACCTTGCCGCGCTTTGACCTGATGGCGCAACTGGAACGACATCCCGAAGGTTTGCGCATGGGCGAGTTATCCAAGCGTATGATGGTCACCGGCGGCAATATCACCGGCATTACCGATCAGCTTGAGCAAGAAAAACTGGTGACACGCGTCGCCGACCTGAAAGACCGCCGTGCTTACAGCGTCAAGCTGACACCCGCCGGTCGCCGCGCCTTCAAGCGCATGGCTGCCGTGCATGAGGCATGGATCGCCGATATGTTTTCCGGCTTGCAGACGGAACAGAAAAGTAAGTTATTTGAATTATTGTCGCAAGTGAAAACCCACTTGCATGCCCCTGGCGTTGACAATAGTGCAGGTAACAGCGCTGGCAACAGCACAGACAACAACACAGACACAATCGCAGACGACAAACTTTCGCAGGAACAATCAACATGAAATACCTATCCGGTCAGCCCCAGGATTTGCCTGGTAATCGCCAGCAACTGACAGACTATACAGCGCAGCATTTTACCTATGCCGTAGAGGCTGGTGTTGCCACCATCACCCTGAACCGGCCTGAACGTAAAAACCCGCTGACTTTTGATTCTTATGCAGAGCTGCGCGACCTGTTTCGTACTTTGTCTTATGCAGATGATGTCAAGGCCATCGTCATTACCGGTGCAGGTGAAAACTTTTGTTCAGGTGGTGATGTGCATGAAATCATAGGCCCGCTGACCAAACTGGATATGCCGGGGCTGCTAAGTTTTACCCGTATGACGGGTGATCTCGTCAAGGCCATGCGTGCCTGTCCACAACCGATCATTGCCGCAATTGATGGCGTATGTGCCGGGGCAGGTGCCATTCTGGCGCTGGCTTCGGATATACGTATAGGTACGACGCGCAGCAAAACTGCCTTCCTGTTCACCCGCGTCGGTCTGGCGGGTTGCGACATGGGGGCCTGCTCCATCCTGCCGCGCATCATCGGGCAGGGACGGGCTGCGGATTTACTATACAGCGGTCGTTCCATGTCGGGTGATGAGGCAGAACGCTGGGGCTTTTTCAATCGTCTCGCGGCACCAGAAGATGTGCTGACAGAAGCGCAGGCGTATGCAAAAAACCTGGCGGAAGGCCCTAATTTTGCCCATGGCATGACCAAGAAAATGCTGCAGCAGGAATGGAATATGGGTGTCGATGAAGCCATAGAGGCTGAAGCCCAGGCACAGGCGATATGCATGATGACCAATGATTTTCATCGTGCCTACCATGCCTTCGTGGCCAAACAAAAACCAGTATTTGAAGGGGATTGACCGTGACACATAGCATGTCTGATACCAGCTACCTCGATTGGCCCTTCTTTGATGACAAACACCGCGAGTTACAACGCACACTGGATGCCTGGGCTGCACAAAACCTGCCTGATCATCACATAGCGGATGTTGATCAGGCTTGCCGCGATCTGGTAAAACTGCTGGGTGCGGCTGGCTGGCTCAAAAACGCCATCGGCGGTAGCGCCTACGGCGGCAATGCCGATGTCATCGATACCCGGGCCATTTGCCTGATACGCGAAACACTGGCGCGCCATTCTGGCCTGGCGGATTTCGCCTTTGCCATGCAGGGCCTGGGTTCAGGTGCCATCAGCCTGCATGGCACGCAAGTACAAAAACAACATTATCTTACCAAGGTAGCCAAAGGCGAGGCGATTGCTGCTTTCGCATTGTCTGAACCTGAAGCGGGTTCCGATGTGGCGGCCATGCAATGTGCAGCAGAGTTTGTTGCTGATGCAGATGGCGGCCATTATGTCCTGAACGGTGAAAAAACCTGGATTTCCAATGGTGGCATTGCCGATTTTTATGTGCTGTTTGCCCGCACTGGCGAAGCGCCGGGTGCGCGTGGTATCACTGCCTTGATCGTCGATGCCGGTTTGCCGGGCTTTGAGATTGCCGAACGTATCGATGTGATTGCCCCGCACCCATTGGCTCGCTTGAAGTTCAGCAATTGTCGTGTACCGGCTGCGCAGCGACTGGGTGAAGCAGGGCAGGGCTTCAAAGTGGCGATGGCGACTTTGGATATCTTCCGCACTTCTGTCGCGGGAGCGGCTCTGGGTTTTGCCCGGCGCGCCATGGATGAAGCCATGCATAGAGTGACGACACGCAAAATGTTTGGGCAGACCCTGGCCGACTTTCAATTGACCCAGGCCAAACTGGCACAGATGGCTACCACGATAGACAGTTCAGCCCTGCTGATATACCGCGCTGCATGGCAAAGAGACCAGGGCAAGAAAGTCACCAAAGAAGCTGCCATGGCAAAACTGACTGCGACCGAAGGCGCGCAGCAAGTGATCGATGCGGCGTTGCAAATGTTTGGTGGTCTGGGTGTGGTTTCAGAAGTCCCGGTAGAACGCCTGTATCGTGAAATCCGTTCCCTGCGTATCTATGAGGGAGCGACAGAAGTACAGCAATTGATTATTGGCCGTGAATTATTGAAGGAATTTGCCGCAGTATGAGCATTAATAATGAACTTCACGGCTGAATTGCCGATACGCTTTGCCCATTGTGACCCGGCAGGCATCGTATTTTATCCGCGCTATTTTGAAATGATGAATGGCGTGGTGGAAGACTGGTGTGCGCAAGGACTGGGCTGTAGTTTCCGTGAAATGCATATTGAACGTGGCATAGGTTTGCCGACGGTACACCTGGAAACAGATTTCATCAGGCCTGCGCAGCTTGGCGAAACTTTAATGGCGGAATTGACTGTGCTGAAGCTTGGCAATACCTCAGTAGAGATACAAGTAAGCTTCAGTGGCCAGCAGCAGGATGTACGCCTGAAAGCCCGTCTGGTTCTGGTCATGATGGACCTGACATTGCGCCAGGCCATAGCGATACCGGATGAATTGCGTGCTGCCATGTTGCATTATTGTGCTGCTAAAGATGAAAAGCTTGCTTCAGCTTAAGCAGATAAGCCCGGTTTGAGATATAAATAACAGACTTTTTGTGTTGAAAAGCATGAAAAGTCATGGTTGAAAGGATAGACGATGGATATTTTGCAACCCCAGGGTTGGGCCAAGCCTCGCGGCTATTCCAATGGTGTTGTTGCCAGTGGCCGCACTGTGTGTGTCAGCGGCATGATAGGCTGGGATGCGCAATGCGTATTTCATTCCGATGATTTTGCCACCCAGGTCAGACAGGCTTTGCAGAATATTGTTGAGGTTCTGGCCGAGGCTAATGCCGGTCCCGAACATATAGTACGCATGACCTGGTATGTCGTGGATAAAAAAGAATATGTTGGCGCCTACAAGGAAGTGGGTGAAGCATACCGCGCTATTATAGGTCGCCATTTCCCGGCCATGACTGCAGTGCAGGTAGCTGCCCTGATCGAAGATAGGGCGAAGGTCGAAATAGAAGTCACTGCCATCGTGCCGGAGCGAATATGAAAGCAAACATAGGTGTAGTTGGTATCGTTGGTGCAGGCGCAATGGGTCGTGGTATCGGCCAGATTGCAGCCCAGGCCGGCTTTGCTGTTCTTTTGTTCGACGTACAGCCTGATGCTGCACGTAAAGCCAGTCAACTGATTGCTGAGCAATGGCAAAAAATGCTGAACAAGGAAAAACTCACCGAAGAAGAATACCAGGATGCACTGGAAAACCTGCAAGTCGTTGATGACATGCAGGAACTGGCTGATTGCGATCTGATCGTGGAAGCGATTATCGAAAAGCTGGATGCCAAGCGCGGCTTGTTCCAGCAATTGGATGGCATTGTCAGTGATGCCTGCATACTGGCGACAAATACGTCGTCTTTATCCGTCACTGCCATTGCGGCGGGCAGCAAAATACCCGAGCGCGTGGCGGGCCTGCATTTTTTTAATCCTGTGCCACTGATGAAAGTGGTGGAAGTCATTGATGGCTTATTGACGAGTGCCGATGTGGCCGGGCAACTCATGGCGTTTGCCAGCCGCACCGGGCATTTGCCGGTACGTGCCAGGGACACACCTGGCTTTATCGTCAATCATGCCGGTCGCGCTTACGGCACCGAGGCCCTGCGTATCCTGCAAGAAAATGTCGCCACTTTCCGCCAGATCGACCAGATCATGCGCGAAGCCGCTGGCTTCAAGCTGGGACCATTTGAATTGATGGACCTGACCGGGCTGGATGTATCGCATCCGGTGATGGAAGCAATTTATCACCAGTATTATGAAGAGCCACGCTATCGACCCAGCGTCATCACTGCACAGCGTGTACACGCCGGTGTGCTCGGACGTAAAACCGGACGTGGATTTTATTCTTACAGTGCTGAGAATACGCTGCCAGCGCCAGCAGAAAATTATCCGGCATGGACTGACACCGTCTGGATTAGCCAGGCCAACCCGGATGCCGTCCCTGCATTGACTGCCTTGTTTGAGCGTTGTGGTGCAAACGTGGAAACAGGTGCGCAACCGTCGGACACTGCCTTGTGCATCGTCAGCCCGTATGGTGCAGATGTCAGCAGCAGTGTTGCCAGTGCGGGCCTGGATGCCCGCCGTACACTGGGCATTGATGCCTTGCTGGCTTGCGAAGGACATTTGACCCTGATGACCAATCCGGCTACGGATGCACTTATTGCTGCGCGCTGCCAGTCATTGTTGTTAGGCAGTGGACAAGGTGTCAGCCTGATACAGGACAGCAGTGGCTTCGTGGTGCAGCGCATGCTGGCATGCATCATCAATATTGCCAGCGACATCGTGCAGCAGGGTATTTGCAGCCCGCAAGATCTGGACAGAGCCGTCACTTTGGGCCTGGCGTATCCGGTGGGACCACTGGCCTGGGGTGATAAACTGGGTGCTTCGCGTATACTAGGTATTTTGCGAAATTTGTTGAGCAGCACAGGTGATCCACGCTATCGTCCCAGCCCATGGCTGGTACGCCGGGCGCAACTAGGTTTGTCGCTGTTGCATACTGAAAAACACACGGCAAATTAAATTAAACCTGCATGGCACCCTATGACTGGCTGGTGCGATCGCCAGTAAATAAAAGTAATACATAAAAGTAACTTATAAAAGTAAATAATACAAAAAGTAGTTCATACAAAAAGCAATTCATACAATCAGGAGAAACAGATGGCCAAGGCTGTATTTAGTTGGGAAGATCCCTTGTTATTGTCTTCACAGTTGAGCGACGAAGAGCGCATGGTGCAGGATGCCGCGCGCGTCTATTGTGAAGAAAAGCTGACGCCACGCGTACTGGAAGCTTTCCGTCATGAAAAAACTGATCCCGCCATTTTCCGCGAAATGGGTGAGCTTGGCCTCTTGGGTTCCATGATCCCCACGCAATATGGTGGTGCCGGTTTGAACTATGTATGCTATGGCCTGGTGGCACGTGAAGTGGAACGTGTTGATTCGGGCTACCGTTCCATGATGAGTGTGCAAAGCTCTCTGGTCATGGTGCCCATCAATGAATTCGGCAGCGAAGCACAAAAACAAAAATACCTGCCCAAGCTGGCTACGGGCGAATGGATAGGCTGCTTTGGCCTGACCGAGCCGAATCATGGTTCTGACCCTGGCAGTATGGTCACCCGTGCCAAGACCGTACCGGGCGGCTATTCCCTCAGTGGTGCCAAGATGTGGATCACCAATAGCCCTATCGCTGATGTTTTCGTGGTCTGGGCAAAAACCGATGATGGCCGTATCCGTGGCTTTATCCTGGAAAAAGGCTGGAAAGGCCTGACAGCACCGGCCATTCATGGCAAGGTTGGCTTGCGTGCTTCCATCACTGGCGAAATCGTCATGGATGAAGTATTCGTACCCGAAGAAAACCTGATGCCACATGTGGAAGGCTTGAAAGGCCCGTTCACCTGCCTGAATTCTGCCCGTTACGGTATTGCCTGGGGTGCGTTGGGTGCGGCAGAATTCTGCTGGCATACTGCACGCCAGTACACCATGGACCGCCTGCAATTTGGCCGCCCGCTGGCCGCCAATCAACTGGTACAGAAAAAACTGGCTGATATGCAGACCGAAATCACGTTGGCCCTGCAAGGCTGCCTGCGTCTGGGACGCATGAAGGATGAAGGTACGGCTGCGGTGGAAATCACTTCCATCATGAAACGTAATTCCTGCGGAAAATCACTGGACATCGCCCGTACCGCGCGCGATATGCTGGGTGGCAATGGTATTTCCGATGAATTTGGCATTGCCCGTCACCTGGTGAATCTGGAAGTCGTGAATACCTATGAAGGTACACATGATATCCATGCCCTGATTTTGGGACGTGCGCAGACCGGTATTGCTGCTTTCTAAGGTATCAACAACATAATGCCGTTGCTTTGGTCATAGGGCCGGACGGCGGCGTTAACGACATTGTCGCCCGATCCCGCTGCATTTTCTTATTTGCATAAAATTTACGCAATCAAAAGATAGCGCTAGCTCGAGCTTGGCAAAATTTGGTTTATTAATAAGGACGTTGTACGAAAATGAAAGTAATCGCCGCTATTTTGTTTTTCATCTGCTTGAATGCATCAGCGCAAGGCGTACCTACGCTTGAATTGAAAGAAACACCACCGCTGAAACCATTAAATTGGTGCAAGGGCGCTGACGGAAAATCGAACCCCCAAAGAGAACCCTGTGCGCCTGGCACTGAGGGAACCAGCGTCAATACCATCGAATATGAGAAACCAAATTCAGGGCAAGCCCCAGTTGCTGTAGTTCCGGCAGAAGTTGCGGCTGCCCAAAATACTCCCGCTTCTGCCCCTGCTATTGACACCCAGGGCGTATCAAAGAAAGACTTCTGGAAACATATCGGCAAATTGCTCGGATTTGCCCTGGTGATTGGTTTGATAGGGAAGTTTCTTAAAAAATCGTTTTTCTTCTGGTTTATCTTGGGGCTGGTGTTAAGAGTCGTATTGGTTGCGCTGAATGTGCTTAGCTTTTAAGTAGCAACTTCGGTCAGACTTTGCATGCGAAGTAGATGTTTTGGGTGAAGACCGATGAAATTTCCCGTTACTAAGCGTTTCTGGACCCGGTTCACTCATTCATGCAATATGAAAGAGCAAACAAAGAAGGACACGAGCAGCAGATCAGTTTGTGAAGGCATTGGCGATGATGCTTTCCTGTAATGCAGCTGGTATGCCGCTATCCAGGCTACCATAAATCCTGCCATTTGCTCCATCCAGCCGGCTACGCACAAATGCGCAGGCACTATCGGACTGGGCATGTTCACACATGAGAAAAGCCTGGGCGGTCAGCACCAGTTGTTGCGCAATGCGACGGGCGCTCATTTCTTTCTGTTCTGCCGGCAACTGTAAATCGGTTTGCAATTGTTGCACCATCTGTCGTACTTCTTGCGACTGTGATCCAGCCCATTGTTGCAGCAGCAATTGCATACCCACAGGATCGCGTTCCATGGCCCGCAGTACGTCAAGGCACATCACATTGCCCGAACCTTCCCAGATGGAATTGACCGGCGCTTCGCGATACAGACGGGCCATGGGGCCGCTTTCCACATAGCCATTGCCACCCCAGACTTCCATGCATTCACCAGTGAATTCCAGGGTACGCTTGCAGACCCAGAATTTGGCGGCAGGCGTCACTATGCGTCTCCAGGCGCGTTGCAGCGGGTCATCGGCATTGTCCAGCGTTGCTGCCAGATGCAGCATCAGGCGGGTGGCAGCTTCGCTTTCCATTACCATATCGGCCAGGACATTGCGCATCAGTGCCTGCTCGAGCAGTTTCTTGCCAAAGGCATGGCGATGGCGTGCATGATGTATCGCTTGCACCAGCGCCTGGCGCATCAGCGCAGCACTGCCTATCACGCAATCAAGACGCGTCAGGTTAGCCATTTCTATGATGGTGGGGATGCCCCGGCCTTCATTGCCGACCAGGATGCCGTAGGCATCCTGAAATTCCACTTCACTGCTGGAATTGGATTTGTTACCCAGCTTATCCTTCAGTCTTTGTACGATGACAGCATTCTTGCTGCCATCTGGTCGCCAACGCGGCACAAAGAAACAGGACAAGCCTGCCTCGGTGGTCGCCAATACCAGATGGGCGTCGCACATGGGGGCAGAAAAAAACCACTTGTGGCCGGTGATGACATAGTCAGCGCCACGCCCGCCAGCACCGGTGGCGATTGCTGTGGTGGTATTGGTGCGGACGTCCGAGCCACCTTGTTTTTCCGTCATGCCCATGCCTATCAGCATCGATGTCTTGTCGGCAATGGGCAGGTCACGGGCATCATGTTCATTTGAGTACAGTTTGTCCTTTAAGCTGGCGAACAGGCGCGCTTCATTTTGCAGCACAGGTATCGATGCAAAGGTCATGGTGGTCGGGCATAGGGAACCTGACTCCACCTGTGCTTGCATGAAATAACCAGCGGCTCTTGCAACATGGGCGCCCGGGCGAGGTGTACGCCAGGGGCTGGCATGCAGGCCCTGTTTGCGCAACAAACCCAGCAACTGGTGCCAACTGGGGTGGAAATCGACGCGGTCTATGCGTTTGCCATGACGGTCATGGGTATGTAATTCAGGCAGATGGGTATTTGCCAGCGCACCCAGTTCCAGCACTTCACGGCTACCCAGTTCTTGCCCGGCTTCCCGCAGGGCAGATTGATGCCAGTCCGCATGGTAATGACTGCTGCTTGTCATTAGAACAGCATCACTAGAGAAAATATTGTAGTCTTGCAGGTCTGGAACCTGATTGCTGATTTCGTGAGTTTGCCATTGCATATGCGCCTCGTTATCTTATTGATTTCATTAGAACTCATTTCATAAATAGGGATGAGTGCGAGCAAGGCGATTCGGGATGCAGTGCAAGGCGTCGTCGCGCAGCTAAGGCTAGTGCCTTAGCAAGCGGCGCAACGCTGCAATGCGCCCGAATCGTCAGCTCCCGAAGGGTTTGCCTCATAACGCGTGCTGGACTGCGTTGGACTCGTTGTCAATAGACCCGCTATTGACTGCCTCGTCCGCCTTGCCAGCCCACGTTATGAGGCAAACGCATCTCACCCCTATTTATGAAATGAGTTCTATTAGTGTAGCGTGATGTTTGCGTTCAGATGTTCGCCTTTCCAACCACGCCGTCAAACGGTAATTAAAAACAGATGACAGAGATTGCCAGCCCATTGAAATTAAGGCGCAAGCCGGTTCAGCAACGGTCCAGAATGACGCAAGTGGCGATTCTGGATGCCTTTGTTCGGCTTTTGGTTGAAAAAAACTATGCCGACCTGACCATGCGCGATATTGCTTTGGTGGCAGGGGTAGGGCTGGGTACCTTATATGAATATTTCCCCGGAAAAAAATCCATTGCTGCACATTGCATACATGAACGTTTCAAAAATATAGGCACGCAAATGCGTCTGTGGATAGACTTGCAACGTGGCCAGCGCCTGCCAGACCTGGTGCAGTTCATGATAGAAAAAATCATACAACTGCATGCGGAGAAAACCGATGAATGGTCTGCCCTGATTTTTCTGGAGCGGCAAATATCCGACATCCAGGCCTATAGCATCCTGTACGGCCAGATCGTGGCTATCTGGGAACAGGCTTTTGCTGCCAGTAGTGACCGCGCCAACTACCTGAAGGCCAGCCCGGAAGTGGTGCATGCTGCCATTTACGGTGTGTTGTATCAAACCCTGATGTTGTCCCCGCAAAGCCTGCAGGACGCTGATTTTCGCGTGCATATGAAAAACTTGGTGCTTGGATATCTGCAAATCAGTGGTCAGTCAGCCTGAATAAGGTAAAATCGCAAGATGTCCTATCAAGTCCTCGCCCGAAAATATCGCCCAAAGAGCTTTGAAACGCTGGTTGGGCAGGAGCACGTGGTTCGTGCCTTATCTCATGCGCTTGAGCAGCAGCGGCTGCATCACGCCTATTTATTCACTGGTACACGTGGTGTCGGTAAAACCACTTTATCGCGCATACTGGCCAAATCCTTTAACTGCGAGACGGGTATCACTGCCCATCCCTGTGGTGTCTGCGAAGCTTGTACCGCCATTGATGCGGGTCGTTTTGTTGACTATATAGAAATGGATGCCGCGTCCAATCGCGGCGTTGACGAAATGGCCTCGTTGTTGGAGCAGGCTATCTATGCCCCGTCGAATGCACGTTTTAAAGTGTATATGATCGACGAGGTGCACATGCTGACCAACCACGCTTTCAATGCCATGTTGAAAACGCTGGAAGAGCCACCTGAGCACGTCAAATTCATTCTGGCAACCACCGACCCGCAAAAAATCCCGGTGACGGTCTTGTCGCGTTGCCTGCAATTCAATCTCAAGCAAATGCCGCCTGGCCATATCGTTGGTCATCTGGACAATATTCTGGGGCAGGAACAGATCGAATTTGAATTACCTGCCTTGCGTCTGCTGGCGCAAGGGGCGCATGGTTCCATGCGTGATGCCCTGTCGCTGACCGACCAGGCAATTGCCTATGCTGCCGGCAAAGTAACGCTGGATGCAGTGCAGGGTATGTTGGGTGCACTTGATCAATCGTATCTGATTCGCTTGCTTGACGGTCTGGCCGCGCAAGATGGCAAGGCCTTGCTGGATGTGGCAGATGAAATGGCTGCCCGCAGCCTGTCTTACAAGGCTGCCTTGCAAGACCTGGGCAGTTTGTTGCACCAGATTGCTATTGCGCAGCTGGTACCCGCAGCAGTGGCAGATGATATTCCTGAACGTGAGCAAGTCTTGCGTCTGGCGCAATGTTTTGCCAAAGAAGAAATTCAATTGTTTTACCAGATTGCCGTCTATGGCCGCAATGAACTGGCACTAGCACCGGACGAATATGCCGGTTTCAGCATGACCTTGTTGCGTATGCTGGCATTCAAGCCGGCAACTGGCGAGCAGGATGCGATTCCACCAGCCGGTGGCAGGCCGTCTGCACCACAGGCATTGCCATCAAATGGCATGGCAGTGCGTACTACGCATGCCGGTGGCCAGGGCGCCCCCCTCGCTGGCGGATCATCGCAAGCCAGCATGAGTATCGCCCCCTTGGCATCAGCACCGCCCGTAGTGAGCAGGACAGCTATTGCTGCAACTCCAGCACCGGCAAGCCCACCCGCAGCGGCGATTCCGGCAGCACCTGCTGCTGGCACGCGCCCAAACCCCGCGATGGCGGCGCTGGCAGCTGCCCGTGCAGCTAGCGGCAAACAAACGGCGCAAACTGGGTCGACTACAAAACCAGCAGCTTCTGCAGATCTTGTACCAACGCTTGCGACTGCAGCATCTGCACCGGCACCAGTCAGGCCGCTGGTCGCTGCCCAGCCGGTACCGGCCGCAGCACAAGACAGACCCGTGCCAGCAGCAATGCCGGTGCCGGCAGTAGCTGTAATACCTGCACCTACATCTACAGCCAGAGCAGCAGTATCTGCACCAGCCCCCATGATTGCCGAGCAGGATGCACAATCTGCCGGTATGGATGACATGCCGCCACCATGGGATGAAGAAATGTTCTTCGAGTCGGCACCGGCCAGAGCAGACAGCCCGGCTTCCAGGCCAACCACGTCCAACATTTCCAACATCTCCAACATCTCCAACATCTCCAACATCTCTGCCATGCCTGCAGGGGCAGACGCCAGGCAGGAAGATGAACTCATGCTTGCCGTTGGCAAGACCGTCCGCCAGGACGACGATGTCAGGCCGGCAGACAAAGCCAAACCGGAAATGGTGGTCAAACCGGAAGCGCCTGGTGCCGTCGTGGCAGACCGGCAGATATCCAACACCCCCGTACCAGAATTGAACTGGGACGGTTTCTGGCCCAATCTGGCTGCCAGCCTGCCTGTGCGCGGAGTGGCACAGCAATTGGCGCAGCAAAGCGAACTGGTCAGTTGCAGGCAGGATGGCAATGCCCATGTGTTCCGTTTGCGCGTTCCTTTGCCGACCTTGTTGTCGGCTGGTAGCCTGGACAAGCTTACTGCTGCCCTGACTGAGCGCTTTGAAAAAAATATCCGGGTTGAAACCGAAATCGGTGCAGTTGAACAAACTGCCAATGCCCAGGCTGTGGCTGAACGCGGAGTGCGTCAGCAGCAGGCCGAAACTTCCATACAAGCTGACTCTTTCGTGCAGAGTTTAATGCGCGAATTTGGTGCCACTATCGTCACAGGTAGCGTTCGGCCGATTTAACTCGGTGGTATGCAGCGAACAACTTATCTGGACACTTATTTAATTTATATTTTCGGAGAAATTTTTATGATGAAAAATCAACTTGCCGGTTTGATGAAACAAGCCCAGGCCATGCAAGACAACATGAAAAAAGCACAGGATCAACTGGGTCTGGTTGAAGTGGAAGGTCAGGCTGGCGCCGGTCTGGTGAAGGTCGTCATGACCTGCAAAAACGATGTCAAGCGCGTCACGATAGACCCGTCATTGCTGGGTGATGACAAGGACATGCTGGAAGATCTGGTCGCCGCTGCTTTCAATGATGCGGTACGCAAGGCAGAAGCAACATCGCAAGAAAAAATGTCAGCGCTGACCGCCGGCATGCCTATGCCACCTGGCTTTAAAATGCCGTTCTGAGGGTGAAGAAAATCGGTAGTCTGGATGCCTTGTCTGAGGCGCTGCGTCGTTTGCCTGGCGTAGGGCCAAAGTCTGCCCAGCGCATGGCTTATCACTTGCTGCAGCATGACCGCGAAGGTGCGGCCCTGCTTGGGCAGGCGCTGACCCATGCGGTAGAGCGCATACAGCATTGCGCATCCTGCAATACCTTCACGGAAAGCGAAGTCTGCGAAACCTGCCTTGATACGGTACGCGATGCCAGCATGCTATGCGTGGTCGAAACACCTTCTGACCAGATGATGATAGAACAGACCCTGACTTACAAGGGCTTGTATTTCGTCCTGATGGGCCGTTTGTCTCCGCTGGATGGCATAGGACCGAAAGACATACACCTGGAAAAACTGATCGCACGGGCGACTGACGGCGTCGTCAAAGAAGTCGTGCTGGCCACCAATTTCACCAATGAAGGCGAGGCAACAGCCCACTACATCAGTGAAAACCTCAAGGCCCGTGGCTTGCAGGTCAGCCGCCTGGCGCGCGGTGTGCCAGTGGGCGGTGAGCTTGAATATGTTGATGCAGGCACCATTGCGCGTGCCATGCTGGATCGTCGAACAACCTGACGGTAACGGCCATGTTCCTGATTTCCAATGAGCAAAAGAAACAGTTGCGGCAACAATGGCTGGATTTGATCCAGGGCTTGGCCGGCAGCCCCCATCAGGCAGCGAAAGCCTGGACGGTGCTGGACAAACATTACTCGGAACCACATCGCAGCTACCATAATTTATCTCATGTCTGGGCCTTGCTGCTGCATGCAGACCAGATGAAGGCTGACATCCGTGACTTTGCGGTTGTCGCGCTGGCGATCTGGTTTCATGACATTATCTATGACACCCATGCCAGCAATAATGAACTCAAGAGTGCTGAACTGGCTGGCGAGATCTTGAGTCGTCTTGAAATTGACGTGCTTGTGATACCTAAGGTACAGCAATGCATTCTGGCAACGGCCAGACATGAAGTGCCACAGTTTAAAAACCAGGCACATGATTTACCGCTTTTTCTCGATATTGACCTGGCCATACTTGGTGCTGCGTCGGATATCTATCAGCAGTACAGCCAGGCCATACGTCATGAATATCGCTGGGTGACGGCACCTTCGTACCGGATCGGCAGAGTCAAGGTGCTGAAACGTTTTGCCGAGCGTGAGCAATTGTTCTTCACTGCCAACATGGCAAGTCGTTTCGACGCACAGGCACGTGCCAATTTGCTCTGGGAAATCAAGAAACTGACCTTTTTCTAAGGGATGCCAAGGGATGAACTTACAAGCATGAAGCCACAAGCAAATACACATGGCCCTCTGGCGGGTATCAAGGTTCTGGAGCTGGGCACGCTGATTGCCGGGCCCTTTTGTTCACGCATGCTGGCCGAATTCGGGGCTGAAGTGATCAAGGTGGAAGCGCCGGATGGCGGCGACCCCTTGCGTCAGTGGCGTGTCCTGAAAGATGGAACCTCGCTGTGGTGGAGCGTGCAGGCACGCAATAAAAAAAGCATTACCCTGAACATGAAGCAGCCGCAGGCGCGTGAAATTGCCAGAAAGCTGGCGCTGGAAGCTGACATCATCATCGAAAATTACCGCCCCGGCGTGCTGGAAAAATGGGAGCTGGGTTATGAAGATTTGAAGGCCATCAACCCGGCCACCATCATGGTGCGCCTGTCCGGTTATGGCCAGACCGGCCCCATGAAGGATTTGCCAGGCTTTGGTGCTATTGGCGAATCGATGGGCGGCTTGCGTTATGTGTCTGGCCATGCAGACCGGCCACCGGTGCGGGTGGGTATTTCCATTGGCGATTCAGTGGCCGCCCTGCATGGCGTGATTGGTGCCATGATGGCATTGCGTCATCGCGATGTCAGCGGTGGTCGCTGGAATGGTAAGCAAGGTGATGCCTGTGTGGCGGGGCAGGGGCAGATGGTCGACGTTGCCCTGTATGAATCCGTGTTCAACCTGATGGAATCGCTGGTGCCGGAATTTGATCATGCCGGTGTGGTGCGCGAACGCACTGGCGGTGCTTTGCCCGGCATTGTGCCATCGAATACCTATACCACGGCAGAGGGCGAGAATATCGTCATTGCGGGTAATGGTGATGCTATTTTCCATAGACTCATGAAAGCCATAGACAGGGATGATTTGGCACAAGACCCCGGGCTGGTGCGCAATGATGGCCGTGTCCCGCGCACGGCAGAAATCGATGCAGCAATCCAGGACTGGTGTTCGGGTCGTGATATAGATGCTGCCTTGCAGATACTCAAGGCAGCAGATGTGCCGGTAGGGAAGATCTATTCTGTGCGTGACATGATGAGTGATCCGCAATTCCTGGCGCGGCAGATGTTCGAGCAACATGCGTTCGAAGATGGTACGCCCGTCAAATTACCCGCCATTACACCCAAAATGTCAGCAACGCCAGGCCAGACGCAATGGCTGGGCCCACGCCTGGGCCAGCATAATCATGAAGTCTTGCGCAGTTTGGGTTACAGTGATGCTGACATCGCCAGCATGAGCGCGAATAAAATCATAGGATGAGGAAGACAATGAACCGCCAGAACCTGAAACAATTCCTGATAGCGCTCGCCCTGTTTTTGCTTGGTTACTTTACCTTCAATCATTGAGGATTGAGCGCTGAGCATTGATTCAAAAACACTGCTGGCGCATAAACTACTACAGGGTTTTCAGATAATCCCTGATCCCTGCCAGCAGCATTTCTACTGACATCGCCGTCAGTATCAAACCCATCAGGCGTTCAAATGCCGTCATGGCGCGCACGCCCAATACTCTTTGCATGCGTTCGGCACTCAGTAATACGATCAGCCAGACAACCGCAACCGCAGTCAGCGCGGCCAGATGAACCATCATGTCTTGCTTGCTGTCGGATGAAAACAGCAGCACGGTTGCCAATGCGGACGGCCCAGCGAGGGCAGGGATGGCCAGCGGGACGATGAATGGCTCATGGCCATCTTCCACGTCACCGAAAATCCCGCCTTCCTGCGGGAATACCATGCGCAAGGCGATCAGGAATAAAATGACGCCGCCACCTATGCGCAATGATACCTCTGTCAATTGCAGCGCCGTCAGGAAATGCTTGCCAAAAAACATGAACAGCAACAACAGGGCGAAAGCAATTGCACATTCACGTACCACGACGCGCCAGCGTCTTTCCGGGGCGACATGCGACAAGGCACTGACAAAAATCGGGACATTGCCAAACGGGTCAGTCACCAGTACCAGTAAAATCAGTGATTGGAAAAAATCTTGTGTCATGCGGGCCTTATGGTGAGGCAAAAAATGAATCAGTAATTTGGCTGAACAACTAACGGTGCAGCCAGTGGCCAGCGTCTAGTGCAGCACTACACTAGATCAGTGCCAGCGTGGCTTTGACTGCCGCTTCAATGCCAGTGGCGGCTTCTGCAATATTTTCCGCCAGCATGTAGGCGGGTGTGCTGACCAGTTTTTTTTCTTTGTCGATGACAAATTCCTTGACCGGACAACTGATGTGATGTCCACCCATGGCCGTGATGGCGGCGGCAGTCGCTTCATCTGTGCCTATGGTGACGGCGGTGCCGCTGCCGTATACCTGTGGGATCATGGCGGGCGCAATGCAGATATAACAGGCAGGTTTGCCTGCTGCTGCAACGCCTTTGGCAAAACGCAATACGTCAGCCTGTATCTGGCAATCTGCTCCTTTGATAGCAAAGTCAGACAGGTTTTTGGCTGCGCCAAAACCACCCGGAAAGAAAACCGCAGCATAATCCGCCACATTGGCTTGTGCTATGTCCTTGATCTTGCCGCGTGCTATGCGTGCGGATTCAACCAGCACATTGCGGGTTTCGCCAACTGCCACTTCGCCGGTAAGGTGATTGACGACATGCAGCTGTGGCATATCCGGTGCCAGAAACTCGGGCTCCACGCCTGCCCGGACCAGGGCCAGCATGGTCAGGACGCTCTCGTGAATTTCTGCACCATCGAAAACTCCACAACCTGACAATATGACGGCAACTTTCATGATGTGCTTTCCTGAAGTGAATAAAGGCTGGGAGCATAATTTTCCTGCCGAAGCCTGCCGCATGTCAACAGAACCCTTCCGCGCACAAAAAATAGAGTGTCTGTACCAATTGGTTTTAGCTGGACTTATATAAAAACCATTTACTATTGCACGGTATTGGGCAGCAAAAGGCGAGCACCCGTCTTATTATTGGTATGCAGTGTATATTCTGTCCGCAATATCCTTTAATGATGCAGGAACGTTTGAATAATGACAGTGATAAAGATGGAAGGCAAAGAACGCCCGGATACACCCTGTGTTGCTGTTTGTTCAACAACGTTTGATGACGTGTGTCGCGGCTGTGGCCGCACGGTGGCAGAAGTGGCGGAGTGGGTGTTTATGACGCCTGAACAAAAAGAAATTGTCTGGACCCGCATCCTGGCAGAAGGTTATCCGCGCAGGAATACTTGAACTGAGCCTGATCTGCCATTGCCTGTACCAGCAAAAAATAACGGAGACTTGCATGTCGCAACCCAAAAAGAAATCGCGGCGCCGCTTTATTCTTGGTGGCCTGGGGCTAACCGGTGCCTTGCTGGTTGGCTGGGGCTTCTTGCCGCCACGCCAGCGCCTGAATGCCGCGCATGATTTGCCGGTGCTTGATGGCGAAGTAGCGCTGAATGGCTGGATCAGCATCGCCGCGGATGGCAGCGTCAATGTCGTCATGCACAGAAGCGAGATGGGGCAGGGTATTCATACTGCTTTGCAAATGCTGGTGGCGGAAGAGCTGGATGTGCCTCTGAGCCAGGTAAAGCCCATGTATGTGCCGGCTGACAAGATCTACGGCAATCTGGCTGCGATTGCGGATGGCCTGCCTTTTCATCCGGATGATCAGGGTAGCCTGAAGCGCGTTGCCCACTGGATCACGCTGAAATTCGCGCGAGAACTGGGTGTGCAGATGACGGGCGGTTCGTCCAGCGTCAAGGATGCATGGCTGCCCATGCGGGAAGCCGGTGCCACGGCGCGTGCCATGCTGGTCGCTGCTGCAGCCAAAAAATGGCAGGTGGCCGTTGCCGAATGCAAAACCCAGGATGGTGCTGTCCTGCACCCGTCCGGCAAGCGCGCCAGCTATGCTGAACTGGCCGTGGATGCCGTCCACAGCCAGCCGGGCGAAGTACAACTGAAAAATCCGCGCGATTTCAAATTGATAGGCACTCCCCAGCCACGTACCGATGCACTTGCCAAGGTGGATGGCAGTGCAGGTTTCGGGATTGATGCGCGACCCGAGGGCATGCTGTATGCCGCACTGAAACAAAGTCCCACCATCGGTGGGAAAGTAAAACAGTTTGATGCAGCCAGTGTCATGAACATGCCTGGTGTAACGCAGGTCGTGGATTTTTCCATGCCGGACATGGTGGCAGGTGTGGCGGTGGTTGCCAAATCTTATTGGCAGGCCAGGCAGGCCATGGCTGCACTGACGATAGTCTGGGAGCCGGGTGAGAATGCCAGCTTGTCCAGTGAAGGCATATTCAAGGAATTTGCCAGCCAGTTGGATAAGGAAAGTGGTCACGCCTATTACCAGGCCGGTGATGCAGCCGAAGCACTGGCCGGGAAAAACCTGGCGAAAACAGTGGAAGCCGAATACCGCGCCCCTTTTCTTGCACATGCAGCGATGGAGCCGATCAATTGTACGGCGCAGGTTGGGGATAGCAAGGTCGACGTATGGGTATCTACCCAGGTGCCCGGCATTTCCGTTGATCTTGCGGCCAAGGTGGCGAATACCAAGTCGGAAAATGTCAACTTGCATATGGCTTACCTGGGGGGCGGTTTTGGTCGCAGGCTGGAGGCCGACATGGTGGCCCAGGCGGTGCGTATCGCCATGGAAACCAAGGGTTTGCCAGTGCAACTGATCTGGAGCCGCGAAGAAGATATCAGCCATGACATGTACCGCCCGGCGGCACTGGCACGCTTCAGGGCTGGCCTGGATAGTGCAGGCAAGTTGCTTGCCTATGACAATAAATCAGCATCTGGGGCAATTGCCCATCAGTTTTTGAAACGCGCTTTCGGCTTTGCCGGTGCCGGGCCGGACAAGACTACGGCAGAAGGCGAGTTTGACATGCCGTATGAAATACCGAATCAGCGCATTGCCCATGTCATCGTGCCCAGTGCGGTACCCATAGGTTTCTGGCGCTCGGTCGGTCATTCGCACAATGCATTTTTCAAGGAAAGTTTTATCGACGAGCTGGCCCATGCCGCCAACCAGGATGGCGCGGCATTCCGGCGTGCCTTGCTGGTGCGCCATCCGCGTCATCTTGCTGTGCTTGACGCCGCCGTCAGCAAGGCTGGGCAAGTGCCGGCTGGCAGGGCACATGGCTTGGCCCTGCATGAATCCTTTGGTACTATCGTGGCCCAGATTGCTGAAGTGTCAGTACAGGATGGCCAGATCCGGGTACACCGGGTCGTGTGTGCGCTGGATTGCGGTATTGCCGTCAACCCGAATATCATTGCCCAGCAAATGGAATCCGCCATCGTATTCGGCCTGAGTGCTGCATTGTATGGCGAAATCCTGATCAAAGATGGAAAGGTGGTGCAGACCAATTTTGGTGATTATCCGGTTTTGCGCATCAATGAGGCTCCAGAGGTGGAAACCGTGATCATCAAGAGTGCGGAGCCACCGCAGGGCATAGGCGAACCCGGGGTGCCGCCAGTTGCGCCTGCGGTAGCCAATGCCGTATTCAAGCTGACCGGCAAGCGTCTGCGCAGTTTGCCCTTGAAATTGAGTTGAAATATACTGGTGGTAGTAGCTGGCGTTTTTTTGCGTCGGCGTGGCCCGCCGCCAGGTCCATTTAGAACATGGCAAAATGGGTGCTTGAGATTGGTTTTGAGGTGCAGCATTATTTCTCTGATCTTTCTGTTACGATTGGATACAGAAAGCAGCCTTAATTCAGATTCCAGGATTTATACTGCATGCGCATGATACCTGTCATGCCCGGGTGGTTTTGAACGTTTTTAATTATTGATTTTAGCTATGTCCAATACATTTGCAGTTCCACGTGTTCGCCCTGCCTCTGCTTCGTCACGCGGCTTTACGCTGATTGAAATCATGGTGGTGGTGACGATTATTGCCATTCTTGGGGCATTCATGGTGCCCAAACTGACAGGTTTTACCCATGAAGCCAGGGTGACGGCGGCCAAACAGGATATTTCCACCATCATGGGAGCCTTGAAAATGTATCGCCTGCATAACCAGCGCTATCCGACCACGGAGCAGGGTTTGCAGGCTTTGATAGAGAAGCCGACTTCCGGTCCGGCGGCGAATTCCTGGCAGTCAGGCGGTTATATAGAAAAATTGCGTAATGACCCCTGGGGCAAGCCTTATCAATACCTGTCGCCCGGTATACGTGGCGAAGTGGATGTGTTTTCTCTGGGAGCTGATGGCCAGCCCGGCGGTGCCGGTGACGATGCCGATATCGGTTCCTGGGATTTGTAAGACGCTTACATGACAAACAAGGGCAGGCAGCGTGGTTTCACGCTGCTGGAGTTGCTGGTAGTGCTGGTTATTTTCGGCCTCATTCTGGGGGCCGTGAGTATTAACGCCATGCCGGGTGCGCAGCAGCGACTGGAAAACGATGCCAAGCGCATTTCCCTGCTATTGCAACTGGCCCGTGATGAAGCCATCGTGCGCAACCTGCCGGTGGCTTTTGAGGTTGATCAAAACGGCTACCGTTTCTATGTTCGCGAAGACCGGATCTGGTCGCCGATCAAGGATGAGATGTTGCGCGAGCGTTTTTTTCAATTGGCCCCGGTGCAATTGTCGCTGCAGCCGCAGTCGTCCGATGCCGCCACCATACGCATCATTTTCGGGCGCGAGCCGGTGGACAAACCCTTTATCCTGAGCATCAAATCTGCCGACAAGCAAGTCAGTGTGCGGGCCGATGGTGTCGGCCATTTTTCTGTGGAATAAGATGCGACACTCATCCAATCAATCCGGCTTTACCCTGCTTGAAGTGCTGGTGGCGCTGGTCATCGTTGGTACGGCACTCGGTGCCAGCCTGCGTGCTGTAGGCAGTCTGACGCAAAACAGCAATAATTTGCGCGGTTCGATGATGGCGACCTGGTCAGCCGAAAACCGGCTGGCACAAATCCGCCTGGCGCATGAATGGCCAGAATTTGGCGAACGCACTTTTGCCTGCCCGCAGGGTGACTTGCACCTGATGTGTGAAGAACATGTGATTGCCACACCCAATCCCTCATTCCGGCGGGTCGAAGTGTTTGTCTTTGAAGCTGACAAGCCTGAGCGCCGCATCATCAAGCTGACGCAGGTGGTGCCGAATGCGCTGTAGAAGTAGCAGCAAACTGCGCCATCAAACCGGGTTCACGCTGATAGAACTGCTGGTGGCAATCACCATACTGGCGATTATTGCCGTGCTGGGCTGGCGCGGGCTGGACAGCATAGTGCGGGCCAGGGCTGGCCTGACCGCTGAAATGGAACAGACGCGTGGCATACAACTGGCATTTGCCCAGATAGAAAACGACTGCGCGCATCTGGTCGACCCGAATAATTTACCCGGAAGAGAAATCTTGAGCGCACTTGGTTCAAGGCTGGTACTGGTACGCACGGTATTTGAAGAAAATCAGCCCAGCCGCTTGCAGGTGGTTGCCTATCGCCTCAAGGAAGGAGTGCTAAGCCGCAGTGAAATGTCGCCAACGCGTGAGCTGGCGACACTGGAGCAGGATTGGCAAAATGCCATGTCTGATGTTGATGGCAGTCCTGCCATTGCCTTGCAAAGCCAGATACTGAGCCTGGATATGCGGACCTGGAGAAATGGTGAAAATGGCTGGCGCATGGGGGGCACTGAAGCGGATGGTGCGGCGACAGCGCAATCAGGAACAGGGTCGGCGCCCGTCGCCAAAGGCAATAAACTGACTGGACTGGAGTTGTCCGTGCAACTGACCGGGCGTGAACTGCCTGTCACCAAAGTCTTCTTGCTGGGGGCAGTATGAAGTCTCTACCAGTCTATTCTGGCAAGCAAACAGGGGTAGCTGTCATCACGGCATTGCTGCTGACGACATTGGCCATTACCATCGTTGCCAGTTTGTTCTGGCAGCAACAGGTGCAGGTCAGGTCCATAGAAAATCAGCGCATGCAGTTGCAGAAAAAATGGATTTTGCGCGGTGCCATCGACTGGGCCAGGCTGATCTTACGGGAAGACGGCAAGCAATCGGCGAATGTGGATCACCTGGGCGAACCCTGGGCAGTGGCACTGGCCGACACCCGGCTTGATCAATATGTGGAAAATGCCCGCGCCGAAGGGGAGGATAGTGATGCCACCCTGTCAGGTCAGGTCAGTGATGCCCAGGCCATGTTTAACCTGAATAACCTGGCAACCGATGGTATTGTTGATCCGCGCGAACTGGCCGTGTTTGCCCGTCTTTTGACCAATTTGCGTCTGGATCCGCAACTGGCCGAGCCGGTTGCAGCCATGGTGGCAAAAACCCAGGCCAGGGTCGCGGCGGCCCCTGGTTCAAGCGCGGCCGAGTCCGGAACTGGAAAAACCTCGTCAGAAGAGTCGTTTCCTGAAGTACAATTCTTGCGCTTCACCCAGATTGATGATTTGCTGGCAGTCAGCGGATTCAATCCGGAAATGCTGAATCGCCTGAAAACTGCCGTCACGGTATTGCCACGCAAGACCACGATTAACATCAATACCACGACGGCAGAAGTCCTTGCCGCCAGGATAGAGGGCCTTAGCGTAAGTGATGCCGCGATGATGATCGCCAGCCGTGACAGGGCATATTTCCTGACGGTGGCTGATTTCAAGCGGCGTTTTGAGGATAAGACTAAAACCATGAACGACAAGGACGTGGAGGTCTATACCAATTTTTTTATTGTGAATGGTAAAGTGAAAATGAATCGCTCGGCACTGGATGTCAGTGCCTTGATAGAGCGGGCAGAAAGTGCAACAACGACGACGCCCGTGACAACATCGGTGCTTTGGGTACGGGAAAACTGAATAAAAATATGGCAAGCACACTGTATATTTCTTTGCCCTCCAGGGCGGCAGCACAGAACCGGCCTGAATGGGCCGGACAAGCCTTGTCCTTTGCGCTGATAACGGCAGAAGGGCGGCTGCAGCAACAGGGGCAGATGCCGCTGGCCGATCTGAAGCCACTGGCCGCAGGCGCAAAGCAAGTCGCATTTTTGCTGGCGGCGACCGATGCCAGTTTGCTGACAGTCAAAGTACCACCGATGTCGGCGGCCAAACTCAAAACCGCCTTGCCGAATTTGCTGGAAGAGCAACTTGTCAGCGATCCGGCGGACTTGCTACTGGTTGCCTCATCCGTGATCGATGGCGAAATCAGCGTGGCCGTGGCCGACCGCCTGTGGCTGGAAGACGTCGCCAAGCGCGTCAAGGACTGGCCAGCACGCAAATTGTCTGCGTATCCGGCACAACTGGCATTGGCCTTTCATCCCGCTGTGGATGGGCAGAGTGCAGCAGCCTGCGCCCTGATAGAAGAAAAAGATAATGCACTTGAACTCTGTCTGCGCAATGGTGAAAAACAAGGCATAGGCCTGAGCCTGGACCTGACCGGGCAGGCGGATGCGCTGGCCATGCTGGGACACCTGAGCGAACTACCCAAGGTAGATGTCCATGTGCCTGCCGCTGAGCTGGATGCCTATCAGCTACTGGTTGGCCAGCTTGGTCTGGAAGAGGGCATCAATCTGTCCGCTATCAGCTGGGTGACGCGAGTCGCCGGCATCAGCCAGACGACACCGGATTTGATGACGGCTATCGCAGCCGAACACATGGCCAGTTTTGACTGGAGCAAGTGGCGCTGGCCCTTGCGTCTGGCGCTGGCGCTGTTGATAGTGAATCTGGCAGCATTGAATTTTGAATGGTTGAGCAAACGCAAAGAAGCCCAGGACATCAGCAAATCCCTGACGCAGACTTACAGGAACAGCTTCCCGAAAGAGACCGCGATACTTGATCCGCTGCTGCAGATGCAGCAAAAAGTGAATGTGTCCAAACGCGCAGCGGGACAATTTGCTGCTAATGATTTTGCCGTCATGGCCGCCCAGTTTGCCCAGATCTGGGACAGATTCGGTCCACCGGGCGGGATTGCCGGCATAGAGTATAAGGAGCGTGCCTTGTTCATCAGGACCAAACCCGGCATCCAGGTGCCGCTGGATAAACTGCGCACAGGATTGGCAGAGCAATCACTGGAAATCAGTTCCGCCACCGACGGTACCTTGCGCGTGACAGCAGGAGGTAAGCACTGATGATCTATGCACTGAAGGAACAATTCAATTTCTTTTGGCTGGCCCGCGCCGAGCGTGAACGCCGTATGCTGTTGATATGCGTACTGGTGATTACCCTGGCGCTGATCTATGCAATTTTTCTGGCACCGGCTTTGGGCGGGCTGAAACAGTTACAAACCAGTATCCCGGTGTTGAATCAGCAACTGGCGGAAATGGCCGAATTGAGCAATCAGCAGTCACAACTTACCGCCAGCCTGTCCGAAACGATTTCACCGGTCAGCAAGGAACAACTGGAACAGTCGCTGACTAGACGTGGCATCAAGCCCCAGACCATAGGCGTGAATGATGACATCGTCAGGGTGCAAATCCCTGCCGCCGGTTATGCCAATTTGATGGAATGGATGGTGGAAATGCAAAAAGCGTCGAGATTGACAGTGGAAGAAGCAAAACTGGTTGCCTTGCTGGAAAGTGGCCAGGTCAGTGCCACACTGACGTTAAAGCAGCAAAGAAACGGCCAGTGATGGCAGGTTGAACAGATGCCCATTGTTAAACGTTTAGGCTGGATTGTTGCCGCGATCATCAGTGTGCTGGTTACGGTGATGCTGTTTTTGCCGGCCAGCTGGCTGGGTCTGGTAGTGGAAAAGCAAAGCCGGGGTCGCCTTAGTCTGGGTGATATCCAGGGGACATTCTGGCAGGGGTCGGCTTTTATCGGTGTTGCCGCAGATGGCCGTGGCCCGGTCACACCCTTGTTTCCGGGACGCTTTCAATGGCATATTTCACCTATGCTGTTGCTGGGGCAGATCAGGCTGGAGCTGGAAAACCCGGCTTCCCTGAGTGTACCGGTCAAACTGGCAGGCAATTTCAGCCAGTGGCAACTGAGCCCGGCAGTGTTGTTATTGCCACCAGAACGCCTGGAGGGATTGGGTGCGCCCTTAAATACCATAGGGCCAACCGGGATATTGCATTTATCATGGAATGATTTGCTGTTTTCGCGTACCAGTGGGCCGCTCAGTGTGACTGGTCATGTACAGCTGGAAATGGCAGAAATGGCCTCGCGCCTGTCACCCGTCAAGCCTTTGGGCAGTTATCAGATGGCGTTTGATTTGCGCGGGACAGAAGCCGACATGCAGTTATCGACCATGAAAGGGCCGATGATGCTGGAGGGGGCAGGTAAGATGTTGTCAGGACGTTTCCAGTTTTCAGGGAAAGCCTGGGCACAGGCAGGGCAAGAGGCTAAATTGGCAAATTTATTGAATTTGCTGGGACAGCGCCGCAGTGACGGCGATAAAGATGTAATTGCGTTAGAGTTCAAATGAAAACATTTCCATTAAAGCACAGGGTCGCCATGACAAGAAATTCGATACGCAAACCTATACAGCAATTGTCTGCCATCACAGGTGTTGCGGTATTGACGGCTGGCTTCCTGCTGACGCCAGCGGCGATGGCGCAAGCACCAGCAAAAAATACGGCGGACCTGAATTTTGTCGGTGCCGATATTGAATCCGTCATCAAGGCGATCGGTCACTATACCGGTACCACCTTCATCATTGATCCACGCGTCAAGGGCCAGATTAACCTGGTGTCAGAGACGCCCTTGACAAAGGATCAGGCTTTCAAACTGCTGACATCCACCTTGCGCCTGCAGGGGTATGCTGTGGTGACAGCGGATGGCTATTCCAAAGTGGTGCCGGAGTCTGACGCCAAATTGCAGCCAGGTCCGACCCAGACCATGCACGCAGAAAAGAATGACGCTGCCAAGGGTGACCAGGTGGCTACCCAGATTTACAAGCTCAATTATGAATCTGCGGCGAATGTGGTGACCATCCTGCGTCCGCTGATTTCACCGAATAACACCATCAACGGCAATCCGGGCAATAACACGGTAGTGATTACCGATTATGCCGATAATCTCAAGCGTCTGAACAAGATCATAGCGGCGCTGGATGTACCGGCTTCGGTAGATATGGATGTCATTCCTATCAAGCACGCCATTGCTTCTGACGTGGCGGCACTGATCAACAAGATCATGGATTCTGGTACCGGTGCGGATCCTGCCCGTGCCATACTGATGTCTGATCCCCGTTCCAATTCCCTGTTGGTGCGTGCACCGTCTGTTGCCAGGGCTAACCAGATTAAATCCCTCGTTGAAAAACTGGATCAGCCAACCACCATGCCAGGCAATGTCCATGTGGTATATCTGAAAAATGCCGAGGCCGAGAAACTGGCGCAGACCCTGCGTTCCATCGTCACTGGCGACACATCCAGCGCACGCTCAAGTTCCAGCGTATCGAATTTTGGTAGCTCGGCAAATGGTACGAATAGCCCGCTGGCCTCATCCAATGCAGGTGCTATCGGTGGTGCATCCCCCACACCGTCTTTGCCAACGTCCAGCACATCCACCTCGTCTACGGGCGGCGGTGCTGCCGGTTATATCCAGGCAGATACGGCAACCAATACCCTGATCATCACTGCCAGCGAGCCCGTGTATCGCAATTTGCGCACCGTCATAGACCAGCTTGATGCGCGTCGCGCCCAGGTTTATGTAGAGGCACTTATCGTTGAGATTACTGCAGACAAAGCCAATGAGCTGGGTGTGCAGTGGATGGGCTTGTCAGGGGACAGCACCAGCAATTATCGGGTAGGCGGGGGTACTTCCTTTTCAACAGCTGGGAATAATCTGCTGTCACTGGCCGCTGGTAATGCGACCAGCGCCGGTTCGGTCTTGCCAGGAAAAGGCCTGTCGCTGGGTATCTTCAAGCAGATCAATGGCCAACTGGGTCTGGGTGCGCTGGCGCATATATTGCAGACCGATGGCAATGCCAATGTCTTGTCGATTCCTAACATCGTGACGCTGGATAATGAAGAGGCCAACATCATCGTCGGCAAGAATGTGCCGCTGATCACGGGGCAGTTCACCACGGCCACGTCGGGTACTGCTGGTGCCAATCCTTTCCAGACCATAGAGCGCAAAAACGTAGGTCTGAAGTTGCGGGTCAAACCACAGATTTCTGAAGGCGGTACCGTCAAACTGGCGATTTATCAGGAAGTTTCCAGCATTGATGACACCACCAATGTGTCTGGCATCATCACCAAAGAACGTTCCATTTCCACCAATGTGCTGGTGGATGACGGCCAGATTATCGCGCTTGGTGGTTTGATAGAAGACAGCACCACCGATGGCGTGGAAAAAGTGACTGGTCTGGGTGATATACCGATTCTGGGCAACCTGTTCAAATACCAGTCCACCAAACGTGGCAAAACCAATCTGATGGTGTTCTTGCGTCCGACCGTGATACGCAGCGCAGAGCAAAGCAATAATGTCTCTGTTGACCGCTATGACTACATGCGCACCCAATTGGCACCGGGTAAAGAAGGTTTGACTGACACCTTGTTGCCGAATATAGAAAAAGGCAAATTGCTGTCCACGCCTTTGACCATACCGGCAGAAGCCGGCAACAACAAGCAAGGGAAATAATTGAACCATGCTTGAGAATCGTTTATTACCTTACGGTTTTGCCCGCGATTTTTCTGTCCTGGCAGTCAGGGACAATGCGGTCGTCAATGGCGCGGTTGAAATACTGGTGTCCAAGCTGACACCCTCTGCGGCGATTGCCGAAGTGGGGCGCAGGTTTGGCAAGGTAAAACTGGTGGTGTTGCCGCATCCTGAATTGTCCGAGGCAATTGCGAAAGCCTATGCCGGGTCTGGTGGCGATGCTGCCGACGTGGTGGGTGAAGTTGAATCCGATCTGGACCTCGCCAAGTTGATGATGGATATGCCCGCCATTGAGGATTTGCTGGAATCGGCCGACGATGCACCGGTTATCCGCATGATCAATGCCTTGCTGACCCAGGCCTTGCGCGATGGCGCATCGGATATCCATGTGGAACCGTTTGAACAGATATCCGTAGTCCGCTTCCGCGTTGACGGTTCGCTGCGGGATGTAGTGCGTCCGAAAAAGGCGATACACGCTTCCTTGATTTCGCGTATCAAGATCATGGCGCAACTGGATATCGCTGAAAAGCGTTTGCCGCAAGACGGCCGCATTACCCTGCGCATCGGTGGCAAGCCGGTAGATGTGCGGGTATCGACCCTGCCCACCGGACATGGTGAAAGAGCGGTACTGCGCTTGCTGGACAAGGAAGCCGGACGGCTGGACTTGAGTCATCTGGGCATGAGTGCAGACGTGCTGACCCAATTTGATAAACTGATTGCGCAACCGCATGGCATCGTACTGGTGACTGGCCCGACAGGGTCCGGCAAGACTACCACTCTGTATGCGGCTTTGTCGCGTGTCAATGCCGGTACCACCAATATCCTGACGGTAGAAGACCCTATCGAATATGAACTGGGTGGTGTCGGCCAGACCCAGGTCAATCCTAAAATCGACATGACATTTGCCAAGGCCCTGCGCGCGATTTTGCGCCAGGATCCGGATGTCATCATGATCGGTGAAATCCGTGACCTGGAAACAGCCCAGATTGCCGTGCAGGCATCGCTGACTGGCCATCTAGTACTGGCAACCTTGCATACCAATGATTCTGCGGCGGCGGTCACGCGTCTGCTGGATATGGGTATCGAGCCCTTCCTGCTGTCCTCATCCTTGCTGGGTGTCGTGGCGCAAAGGCTGGTGCGCAAGCTGTGTATTCATTGCCGGGTTGAAGATCATGGCAATTGGCGTGCAGTGGGTTGTGAGCATTGCGGCCATACCGGCTATCAGGGCCGGGTTGGTGTGTATGAGTTATTGCAGACCACCGATGCCATACGGGCACAGATTCATCACCAGGCAGCAGAGGCAGAAATTCGCACGGCAGCCCAGGCTGATGGCATGAAAACCATGCGTGAAGATGGCGAACGCTGGCTGAAGGCGGGTGTGACTACGCCAGAAGAATTGCTGCGCGTAACCAAGGAATAAGGAAGAAGTCGTATGCCTGCATTCCGATATGAAGCGGTAGACAAGACCGGCCTGACCAGCAAAGGCGTGGTGAATGCCGACAGCGCCCGATCCGCCCGCAGTGACTTGCGTGCGCAGGGGCTGGTGCCGGTCATCGTCGAATCCATAGACCATCAACGAGATGCATCGGGCAAGCGCAAGCGCGCCCTGTTTGGTGACCGCCTGTCGACCGTGGAAAATGCCTTGTTCACTCGCCAGTTGGCCAGTTTGCTGGAGGCTGGCTTGCCGCTGGAGCAATCCTTGTCTGCCCTGCTTGAACAGTCTGAGCGCTCCTATGCGCGTGACCTCATCGGGTCTATCCGTTCTGAAGTCATGGCCGGTTCAGCCCTGTCAGATGCGCTGAAACAGCATCCCGATGATTTTGCTGATATTTATTGCGCGCTGGTTGCTTCTGGCGAGCAGATAGGTCATTTGTCCCGGGTCTTGTCACGGCTGGCTGACTATATCGAGCGCCGTAACGCCTTGCTGCAAAAAGTCCGGCTGGCATTTACCTATCCGGCCATCGTCACCGTGGTGGCGTTTGCCATTGTGATTTTCCTGTTGACCTATGTGGTGCCGCAAATTGTCTCGGTGTTTGCCAATACCAAGCAGAAACTGCCTTTCCTGACACTCATGATGTTGGCCATTTCGGATTTTGTGCGGGCCTATGGCTGGCTGGTGGCGCTATTACTGGTAGCTGCTTTTTTCCTGTGGCGCATGGCCTTGCGCAATCCGGAATTCAAGATGCGCTGGCATCGCTGGTTATTGACCGCACCCCTGTATGGCAAATTTGAACGCAGCCTGAACACAGCCAGGTTCGCCAGTACGCTGGCGATTACCACGGGTTCTGGCGTGCCTATCTTGCGCGCCTTGCAGACCAGCCGAGAAACCCTGTCGAATGTGGCCATGCGTGCCCAGGTCGAAGATGCGACTGCCAGCGTACGCGAAGGTGTGGGCCTGGCGCGTGCCTTGTCTGCCCACAAGCATTTCCCTCCCATGTTGATTCACATGATACGGGCTGGTGAGGTGACGGGTGAATTGCCTGCCATGCTGGAACGTGCCTCGAATACGCAGGAGCAGGATCTGGAACGTCGTGCCATGACCATGGCCGGCTTGCTGGAGCCGGTATTGATCTTGACGATGGGGGTAGTGGTCTTGTTGATTGTGCTGGCCGTACTCATGCCTATCATAGAAATAAATCAGTTGGTACGCTGATAAGGATAAAAATGAAACGCCTGCCTATAGTGGTTACTTTTCTGGCCTTTGTGGCCTTGTGCATGTCCTTGAGTTTTTGGGGTTTGCGTTTGTTCAAGCCTCAGGCCAGAAGTGTCTCTGCCGCATTTCAGCAGGGCAGTTATGAGCCAGGTGCAGGTCAATGGGGCGGCATCTTCGGAATCAGTCAGGTCATGCAGGCGAATGACAGCAATTTTCAACTGAAGGGTGTGGTCCTGGCCAAACGCACGGAAGAAAGCCTCGCCATCATCAGTACCAACGGCAAGCCTGGCCTGTCAGTGGCCTTGAACAAGGAAGTCATGCCTGGCGTGACCCTGAAGGAAGTGCATGATCTGTATGTCGTGATTGTCGATGCAGGTGCCGAGCGTCGTATTGATTTACCTCAGGTTCAGGAAGTCAGCCGGATACAGACAGCACCTGTGCTCATTAATCAAGTCAATCAGCCGAATCAAGCCAACCAAGCCAATATGAATCAGGGAAATACTGTCTCTCCCCAGGTAGCACCACCAAATTCTTTTGCCGCGCGCAGAAGCATGCCAGCACCAGGCGGACCAATTGCACCTGTTGCGCCCATGGTGACCCCAGGTTTGCCTACGGCTTCTTTACCCACAGCGATGCCTGGCAATCCGCAATGAGTCACTGGTCAGATGTATGTCCAGACGATGTACGTCTGTCGCTGGCGCAGGTGCATCCATCCTGGGCTGAAGTCATAGATGCCGGTCTGGCTGCCGTGCATGGGACCAACCCGGATTATTTACCGGGTCTGAAGTCCAGCGCCTATTTGCCGGAGCAGGGCAGGCTGTTTGCTGCTTTTTCCATGCCGATGGATAGCGTTCGTTATATTCTCGTGGGTGAGGGTCCTTATCCTCGCGCCGACAGTGCCACTGGTTATTGCTTCATGGATGGCGCTGTCAAGAATTTATGGTCGGATGAAGAGGGCGGTGGCCTGTCGAAAAAAGTGAACCGCGCCACCTCGCTACGCAATTTCATGAAAATGCTGCTGGTCGCAGCCGGGGAGTTGCAGGTAGATGCGACGACTGGCAATGCCATGGCAGCCATTGCAGAAAAGGCCCGCCATCCTGATTCCGATTTCATACAGACCTTGGCAGCTTTGCAAAGCAACATGATGGCCCAGGGTTTTCTGTTGCTCAATGCCAGCCTGGTATTTCGTGCCGATACTGCGCCGGTAAAAGATGCTAGAGCCTGGCAACCCTTCCTGGAACAGCTGCTATCCAAGCTGTTGCAACAGCGTCAGCATGAACATACGTCCATGCCATCACTGGTCTTATGGGGCAAGATCGCAGAGCAACTGCGACAGATGCCTGTCGTCAACAGTTATCCGCAAATCAGTGCAGAGCATCCGTATAATTTGAGTTTTATTGCCAATCAAATCATGCAGGATTTCTTCCGGCCCATGAATTTGCTTGCTAAATGAGTTGCCCAAAAGAAATTTTTGTGAGATTCTGCTAGAAGCGCTGGCTTGCAATCCGTCTTTGTAGAATAATTGACGGATGATATGGACGTTGCCCAAAAGACAGGTCAACACGCCCAAGCCTAGTCTCGTAAATTTTCTTATTTCCCGCCCATGTTGAAAAAAATTGAAATTGATCGGCTGAGGGTCGGCATGTACGTACAGGAGCTGTGTAGCTCCTGGATAGATACACCGTTTTGGCAAAAATCCTTCATGCTGATTGATCCTGAAGAATTAAAAAAAATTCAGGCTACGCGCATTCGTCAGGCCTGGATAGATACCAGCAAGGGGCTGGACGTATTGCTGGAAGCGGGTAGCAAGCCTGAAGCAGAATCCCCTCCTGCCGCCGTACCCTTGCCACCTTCCGTACCAACTGCACCGGTTGCGCCAACCGCGCGACATCAGGTGGCAGTTGTGTCCATGGATGAAGAACTGGGACGTGCTTCACAGATCGTGAACAAGACCAAGCAGGCGGTGTACACCATGTTCCATGAAGCGCGCATGGGCAAGGCTGTTGACGTTGGCAATGCGCAAAACATGGTGGAAGAAATAGCTGACTCTGTCATGCGTAATCCAGGGGCACTGATCGGACTGGCAAGATTGAAGACCAAGGATGACTATACCTATATGCACTCGGTCGCAGTGTGCGCATTGATGGTGGCCTTATCCAAACAACTTGGTTTGAATGAGGAAGAAACCCGCGAGGCAGGTTTGGCGGGCTTGTTACATGATATCGGCAAGATGATGGTATCGGCAGATATCCTGAACAAGCCGGGCAAGCTGACCGATGCTGAATTTGTCTCGGTCAAGGAACATCCTGCCGCTGGCTACAAGATGTTGAAAGAATCTGAAGCAGTCAGTGCAGTTGCGCTGGACGTGTGTTTGCATCACCACGAAAAGATGGATGGTTCTGGTTATCCGAATCGCCTCAAGGGTGAAGAGATCAGTCTGTATGCCCGCATGGGGGCGGTATGTGATGTGTATGATGCGATTACCTCGAACCGCCCTTACAAGCAAGGCTGGTGCCCGGCTGAATCGCTGCGCAAGATGGCTGAATGGAGTAGCGGCCATTTCGACGAAAAAATCTTTCAGGCTTTTGTGAAGAGCATAGGTATTTTCCCGGTTGGCACCCTGGTTCGTCTGGAGTCGGGCAGGTTAGGTGTGGTGGTTGAACAGCAGGTAGGCAAATCCTTGCTGTTACCCAAGGTGAGGATATTTTTTTCCTTGCGTTCCATGGCCTATATCGCGACCGAGTTGATTGATTTATCCAGGCCAGGCATGAATGACAAGATTGTCAGTCGTGAAGATGCGGCCAAATGGGGGCTCAAGGATATTGATCGTTACTGGCTGGGTGATGCTGCGGTCACTCGCTAAGTGATGCTTGAGGGATGCTTGCACGGCCCCAGCAACGCCAAACTAAAGGATAAGCATAAGGGCAACCATAAGGGCGTCCTTATCCGAATCCCTTACGCTTGCCCTTAGCGTCGGTCCAATTATTTTTCAGGCTGTATCACGACTTTGCCGGTGACTTTGCGTGCCGCCAGGTCATTCAGGGCCATGGCGGTATCTTTCAGTGCATAGCGACCGGAAATGTGCGGTTTGATTTTTCCTTCATGCAGCCAGGTCATCAATTCGCGCATGGCTGCCAGGTTGGCTTTGGGTTCGCGTCGGGCAAATTCACCCCAGAATACACCCACCAGTGATGCGCCTTTTAGCAAGCTCAGATTCAAAGGCAATTTAGGGATTTCGCCATTGGCAAATCCAACCACCAGATAACGCCCGCGCCAGCCTATGGAACGGAATGCCGGTTCGGCATAAATACCGCCAACCGGATCATAAATCACATCAGGGCCTTTGCCTTCGGTTGCCGCCTTGATAGCTTCCCGTAAATCTTCTTTGCTGTAATTGATGGTGAGATCTGCACCATGCTGTTTGCAAATGGCGAGCTTTTCATCGGTTGATGCGGCGGCAATCACGCGGGCACCCAGGGCCTTGCCGATTTCTATCGCGGCCAGGCCAACGCCACCGGCTGCGCCCAATACCAGCATGGTTTCGCCAGCCTTCAGTTGTGCGCGGTCTACAACGGCGTGGTGGGAAGTGCCATAAGTCAGCGTGATTGCTGCTGCCGTGTCAAAGTCCATGCCGGGTGGCATGGGCATGATGGCATGGGCTGGTGCCACCACCTGTTGTGCAAACGCACCATTGCCGATAAAGGCAATGACCTTGTCACCCACTTTGACATTGCTGACACCTTCGCCGACCGCACGGACGACCCCGGATAATTCACTGCCAGGCGTGAAAGGAAGTTCAGGCTTGAACTGGTACTTGTTTTGTATGATCAACACGTCAGGAAAATTTACCCCCGCCGCCTTGACGTCAATCGCAACCTGACCCTGTCCGGGGACTACATCCGCCAGATCTTCGATCACCAGCGTGTCGGGTAAACCCCAGTCTTTGCAAACAACAGCTTTCATTTTGATGTCTCCATAAAATAGTACGACCGTTTGATTTTGTGATTATGCCGCAAAAATCTATTCTCTGTAGAAATTTATATTTCAGCATCAGGTAGAATACAAAACATGAAAATTCTGATCAGTAATGATGATGGTTATTTGGCCCCTGGTATCGTTGCACTGGCGGCTGCAATGTCTGCATTTGCCGAGGTGACGGTAGTGGCACCCGACAGCAATCGCTCAGGTGCATCGAATGCCCTGACCCTGGACCGGCCCCTGAGCGTGCAGCGGGCTGCAAATGGATTTTATTTTGTTAATGGTACACCGTCTGATTGCGTGCATATCGCCCTGACTGCCATTATGAAAGACAAACCTGATCTGGTCGTATCTGGCATTAACCAGGGACAGAATATGGGCGATGACACCCTGTATTCAGGCACAGTGGCTGCTGCGACTGAAGGGTTTTTATTTGGCATTCCATCGATTGCTTTTTCGCAAACCGAGAAAGGCTGGCAACATCTGGATGCCGCTGCAAGAGTAGCGCAAGAGATCGTCCAACGTGGTTTCCCTGAACTGCCTGCAGCATTTTTGCTGAATGTAAATATTCCCAACCTGCCATACCAGGATATTCAGGGAATACGCAAATCACGCTTGGGCAAGCGCCATACCTCAGAACCGGTGATTCACATGATAGACCCGCACGGCAGGGATATTTACTGGATAGGCCCACCGGGGGCTGCCAGCGATGCCAGTGCCGGAACTGATTTTGATACGACGACAAGAAATTTTGTTTCAGTCACTCCCTTGCAGATTGATCTGACAAATACCCGGCAGTTGACACATCTGAATCTGGATTTCGCATGACAACGAAAGACAAGCGCTTTCCCTTACCCTTGTCATCGGTCGTCAACCAGAAAGACAAACCCGGCGACCGCTCACTGAACCGCACGGCAATGCCGCAGACGGCCATGCGCAATGCTGCCCATCACTTGAGCGGCAAGGCGGCACACAAGGTGGCGCCCAGGGTCGATCCCAAGTTTTTACATGGGGGTAATGAAGGCGCGGCAGGTTTGTCGCCTTCCTTGTTATCTGGCCCACTGGTGTCAGAAGGTGTGCGGCGGGCCATGGTGACCAGAGTTGCACAACAGGGCGTGAGGGATGCCACAGTACTGGCTGCCTTGCAGGCGGTGCCGCGCCATTTGTTTCTGGAATCTGGAATGGCAAGCCAGGCGTATGTGGATGCATCCTTGCCGATTGGTCATCACCAGACTATTTCCCAGCCCTATATCGTGGCGCGCATGCTGGAGATCATGCGCAATGGCACAAATCTGGGACGTGTACTGGAAATTGGCACCGGCTGTGGCTACCAGGCGGCGGTGCTGTCGGTGGTAGCGAAGGAAGTGTATTCGATAGAGCGCATCAAGGCGCTGCATGAACTGGCAAAAACCAATTTGCGCCCCATGCGGATTGCCAATATACGCCTGCATTATGGTGATGGCATGCTGGGTTTGCCTCAAGAGGCACCGTTTGACGGTATTATACTGGCTGCTGCAGGCATGGAAGTGCCGCAGGCCCTGTTGCAGCAATTGCGCGTTGGCGGAAGACTGGTGGCACCGGTAGGTGGCAGAAACCAGGTGCTGCAACTGATAGAACGGGTTTCCAATTATGAATGGACTCGTGCAGTCATGGAAGAATGCCATTTTGTACCTTTGCATTCTGGCGTCATTTAGGGCGTGTTGTCAGGTGGCAGCGAATTTAACTGATTAAAAAGAGAAATGAAGACAATACAGCAGATATTACAAGCAGGTGTCGTGCTTACCGTACTGGCGGCATTAAGTGCCTGTACAACAACCAATTTACCCAATCGCGCACCGGTGGTAGAGCGTGGTGTCGAGCAGAAGCCAAGTGAAACTCCTGTGGTCGAAGCAGCTGTCAAACCGCCGGTCAAGGCACCGGATAATACACGCGGCACTTATGTCGTCAAACGTGGCGATGGCTTGTACCGTATCGCGCTGGATCATGGGCAAAGTTATGCCGACCTGGTTGCATGGAATGATCTTAAAAATCCAAATGACATCAAGGTAGGGCAAGTGTTGCGCGTGGCACCGCCAGATGGTTCGCCAACTGTACAAACTTCCGGTGTTGCCAATTCTTCAGTCGAGGTGAAGCCGCTGACGAATCCTGCGACCAACAAGAATAACCCGCGCGGCGATAAACGCCTGTATTCCGAAAGCAATCTGGTTGAGTTGCAGAAAACAGATGCAACAGTCGTTGCCGCTGTGACGCCTGCTCCGGGCATCAAGCCAGATGTGCCCGTACCAGTCAAGGCGGCAGAGCCAGTAGCGCCAGAATCCGATGCCGTGGAATGGATGTGGCCAGCCGAAGGCAAGGTCGTGGCAAGCTATGATGATGCAAAAAATAAAGGCCTGGATATTGCCGGCAAGATGGGGCAGGATATTCTGGCAGCGGGAGCAGGTAAAGTCATGTATGCCGGTAGTGGTATACGCGGATATGGTAATCTCGTCATTATTAAACACAACAGCAGTCTTTTGTCTGCGTATGCGCATAACAAGGCGATTCTGGTAAAAGAAGGGCAAGCCATCACCAAGGGGCAGAAAATAGCCGAGATGGGTAATTCTGACAGCGAAGCGGTGAAACTGCACTTTGAAATCCGTTTGCAGGGCAAACCGCTGGACCCGATGAAATACTTGCCAGGACGTTAAGCTGATATATGTAAGAACCTGTTTACGATCTGTAGCGAGCGAGCGTCAGCGGGGTGAAGAGCAGCGCAAAAAGCGGAATGTACTTAAGTACATGAGCATTTTGAGCAGCGCATGAGCCCCGATCACGCCCGCGCAGTAAGATCGTAAACAGGTTCTAAGAAAGTTGATAAGCGCTGTAAGATATCTCCGGGAGTCCCTGTCTTTGAGGGGGAGGAAGATTCCCCAGAAAATAAATGCCCAGACGGAATGAATTTACCGGATACGTGAATTAATACAGGTCATCATGCACAACAACTTAAGTACCTACAAGCTGGGAAATCCTGCCGCGAGTGACGACCCGGATGTTGCCGGTGAAGCCGCAGAGGCAGAGGCGGACGTGCGTTTGCAGGGTGATGCGACCGACGACATGGCGGATGACGCAGGCGAAGTTGCCCGCGAAGGCCAGGAAGAACAGGGCGATGATCCGGCGGCCCTGATTGTTGCGCCTATTGATGAATTGAAAACGGTGCTGGCGGCAGAGCTGTCTACCGACACCACACAGTATTACCTGAACCAGATTGGTACCCGTCCCCTGTTTGCTTCTTCCGAAGAATTGCATTATGCAACGCTGGCGAAGCAGGGGGATTTTGAAGCCCGGCAAAAGATGATAGAACACAATCTTCGTCTGGTGGTATCGATTGCCAAGCATTACATCAATCGCGGTGTTGCCTTGCTCGACATGATAGAAGAGGGCAATCTTGGACTCATGCATGCGATAGACAAATTTGAACCCGAGCGCGGCTTTCGTTTTTCCACCTATGCAACCTGGTGGATACGGCAGAGCATAGAGCGCGCCATCATGAACCAGGCCAGGACCATACGTCTGCCGGTACACATGGTCAGGGAACTGAACCAGATACTGCGTGCCAAATACCACCTGGAATCGCAAAGGCGGGATGGCCGTGACGCGGCGCTGGAAGATATTGCCCTGCTGGTCGACAGGCCGGTGGATGAGGTGCAAGACATCCTCACCCTGTCCGAACATGCAACGTCGCTGGATACGCCGCTGGATAATGATCCGCAATCCAGTCTCATGGACATGTTGCCTGGCGACAGTGATGATGCGCCGGATATACGTGCAGAACAGCATGAAATGACTATCCTGGTGCGCGACTGGTTGTCCAAATTGCCTGACAAACAACGTATTGTCATCGTGCGGCGCTTTGGCCTGGATAATGATGATCCGGCAACCCTGGAAACCCTGGCCGATGAAATGGGTATCACCCGTGAACGCGTGCGCCAGATCCAGCAAGAGGCCCTGATCAAGCTGAAGCGTTCATTTGCCTCGCGTGGTGTCGGACGTGATTCCGTGCTGTAGATAGGCTTAAATAGTTCATTTCAACTATTTCTGGGTGCATGTCTGTGCATCTCTTATAATTCCGTCTTTTAAAATTCCACTTCTTAGCGGTGCGGGTATGTCGCACTGTCAATTTCCATGAATACAATAGAAATTCGCTCTTTAGATATGGACGCACGCGGCGTCGGTAATTTGCAAAATGAAGATGGCTCGACCGGCAAGGTGGTCTTCGTGGATGGCGCGCTGCCGGGCGAACTGGTTGAATTCAGCACCTATAAAAAGAAGGCCAGTTGGGAAGCTGCAACCCTGACTACTCTGGTGCGCGAATCTTCGCAAAGGGTGGAACCGAAATGTGAATTTTTTGGTACTTGTGGCGGCTGCTCCATGCAGCATCTGGATGCCAATGCCCAGGTAGCGATGAAGCAGCGCGCGCTGGAAGACAATCTATGGCATATCGGCAAGGTCAAGGCAGATATCATGATGCGTCCCATCATTGGCCCGACCTGGGGTTATCGCTATCGCGCCCGTTTGTCAGTACGTCATGTGATTAAAAAAGGCACGGTACTGGTCGGTTTCCATGAGAAAAAATCGCGCTATGTTGCGAATATGGAAACCTGTGAAATCTTGCCCGCCCATGTCTCGGCCATGCTGATGCCTTTGCGTGGCCTGGTGGCGTCGCTTTCCATCGTCGAAGAATTGCCGCAAATCGAACTGGCGATAGGCGAGGGTGTGACTGCCATGGTGTTGCGTATCATGGCCCCGCTGTCCAAAGAGGATGAAGTCAAGCTCAAGGCCTTTGCCGATCAATACCAGGTGCAATGGTGGTTGCAGACCAAGGGGCCGGAAACGGCAACGCCGTATTACCCAGCTAGCAGCGACTTGCATTATTTGTTGCCAGAATTTGGTGTCAAAATGCCATTCAAGCCAACTGACTTTACCCAGGTGAATCATCATATCAATCGCGTATTGGTGGCGCGCGCCCTGCGTTTGCTGGATGTGCAAAAAGACGAGCGCATCGCTGACCTGTTCTGTGGTTTGGGTAATTTCACTTTACCTATTGCTACATTGGCAAAAGAAGTGGTCGGTATAGAGGGGAGTGATACCCTGACTGAGCGCGCACTGGAAAATGCACGCCATAACGGACTGGCGGAAAAAACTTCCTTCAGTACCAGGAATTTGTTTGAAGTCACTGCGGATGATTTTGTAAAGTTGGGTAAGTTTGACCGTTTCTTGATTGATCCGCCACGTGATGGTGCCATGGCTGTTTGCCAGGCATTGATGGACCTGCGCCAGAGTGCACCGCAACTGCTGCCCAAGCGCCTGGTGTATGTATCCTGTAGTCCCGCAACCCTCGCCAGGGATGCCGGCATGCTGGTCAATCAGGCTGGTTATCGCCTCAGCAGCGCCGGCGTTATCAATATGTTTCCACATACTTCCCATGTGGAATCCATGGCGGTATTTGACCTTATTTAGCACTAACCAGGTCAGCTAAGTATATCTTGAAGCAATGTCGGTGCAGGCTTGCGGCTTTTGGCAAGTTTGTCAACACCGCGAATGACTTTCGAAGCAACACCCGGAAGTCATTTCGTCAATTGTATTTCTTGAAAGACATATCTGATACTATGGTTTCATGTTAAAATCTAAGGTTAGATGAATTCCCGAATTTTTTCTTAACCCTTTCTTTTTATTGGAGTTTTTAGATGGCTATTGAACGTACATTGTCTATTATTAAACCTGATGCCGTTGCAAAAAACGTGATCGGTCAAATTTACAGTCGCTTTGAAGGCGCTGGCCTGAAAGTAATCGCTGCTCGCATGACACAATTGTCCCGCGCTGAAGCAGAAGGTTTCTATGCTGTTCACCGTGAGCGTCCTTTCTTCAAGGATCTGGTTGACTTCATGATCTCCGGCCCTGTCATGATCCAGGTTCTGGAAGGCGAAGGCGCAATTTTGAAAAACCGTGACCTGATGGGCGCGACGGATCCTAAGAAGGCAGAAAAAGGCACAATCCGTGCAGATTTCGCTGATTCTATCGATGCAAACGCTGTTCATGGTTCCGACGCTGCTGAAACAGCTGCTGTGGAAATCGCTTACTACTTCCCAGCGTTGAACGTGTATTCACGTTAATTCGGACTTTATCTGAATTTGACGTTTTAAGACTTCACCCCATGCAGCGCTGTGCTGTATGGGGTGTGAAAGAAAGATCATGACGGTGCTCACAAATTTATTGGATCTGGATCCAGCGCAACTCGTCGCTTATTGCGGCGCGTTGGGTGAGAAGCCGTTTCGTGCCAAGCAATTGCAACGCTGGATACACCAGTTTGGTGCCAGTTCGTTTGAAGAAATGACTGACCTCGCGAAATCCTTGCGCGAGAAGCTCACAACGCGTGCCACTATTACCGCTCCCGCCGTTATCAGCGACCATACATCTACCGATGGTACGCGCAAATGGTTGGTTGATGTCGGGCAGGGCAATGCGGTAGAGACTGTTTTTATTCCCGAAGAAAATCGCGGCACCCTGTGTATTTCCACCCAGGCAGGCTGTGCAGTGAACTGCCGTTTTTGTTCTACCGGCAAACAGGGTTTTAACCGGAATTTGAGTGTGGCCGAAATTATTGGCCAGTTGTGGATGGCTGAATTTGAATTGCGCAAGACCAAAGGTATCGCTCCCGGCCCTAAAGGTGAGCGTCAAATCACCAATGTGGTCATGATGGGCATGGGTGAGCCCCTGCTGAATTTTGAGCCTACGGTGACTGCATTACGCCTGATGCTGGATGATAATGCGTATGGTCTGTCGCGCCGTCGCGTGACGGTGTCCACCAGTGGCGTGGTGCCGATGATAGACAAGCTGGCGCAGGAATGCCCGGTAGCCCTGGCGGTGTCGCTGCATGCATCGAACAATAGCTTGCGTGACAGCCTCATTCCCCTGAATAAAAAACATCCGCTGGAAGAGTTGAAGGCTGCCTGCAAGCGTTACCTTGAATTTGCGCCGCGCGATTTTATTACCTTTGAATATTGCATGCTGGACGGTGTCAATGATACCGATGAACATGCGCGGGAACTGGTGCAACTGGTGCGTGACGTGCCTTGCAAGTTCAACCTGATCCCGTTTAATCCCTTCCCGGAATCAGGCTTGAAGCGTTCTGCCAATCCGCGTATCAAAGCGTTTGCACAGATATTGCTTGATGCAGGCATCGTTACCACCACGCGTAAAACCCGTGGCGATGATATCGATGCGGCTTGTGGGCAGTTGGCCGGCGAAGTGCAGGACAGAACACGCGTGCAGGAACGCATGCAAAAGATGGCGGAGTATCAGAAGAAGTTTGGCGAAAATTTTGGCAAGATCGTGGAGATCAATCAGTGAAAATTTTTCAAATGCGTCACCACCTGTTGACCGGCATGCTGATGGTATTGGCATTGAGCCTGTCAGCGTGTGGGTCGAAACCGCGTCTTGAAGGTGAGCAGCCTGAAGAGAACGTCTCAAGTGAGAAAATGGAAATGCGCAAGCGTGCTTCCATAAGGATGCAACTGGCAATTGACTACTACAAGCAGGGCCAGCAAAAAGTCGCATTGGAAGAAATACGTCAGGCATTGCTGATTTCGCCTGACCTGGTTGATGGTTACAGCGTGCGCGCCCTGATTTTCATGGATCTCGGCGAGAAGCAACTGGCTGAAGAAAATTTCCTGTATGCCCTGAAGCTGGCACCGGGGAATTCGGATATCGAAAATAACTATGGCTGGTTCCTGTGCCTGAATGGCCGTGAAAAGCAGGGCCTGGCTTATCTGGATAAGGTCATCAAGGACCCGGCCTACGGGGCACCGGGCAAGGCCTTGAACAACGCTGGCCTGTGCAGTCTGCGTTTGAAAGATCCGCTGGGTGCCGAACGCTATTTCCTGCAAGGCTTGCGCGAAGATCCGGGCAGTCCGGCAATCAATGCCAACCTGGCCAAGATATTGTTTGACCGTGGCGAATATTCGCAGGCACGTTTTTATATCAATCGCGTATTGAAATTTGACGTGCTGACGGCGGATGTGCTGTGGCTCGCCATCAAGATAGAAAAGAAAATGGGGGATGAAGCTGCGGTCAGTGGTCTGGCAACGCAATTGCGTCGTCGCCATGCTAATTCCAAAGAGTATTCCTTGTATCAGCGCGGGGTGTTCAATGAGTGAAGCGGGAATGAATTCGCCTGTCGAACCGATGGCGCCTGAACAATCCGAGAATAAGGTCGCGCTGTCGGTCGTGCAGACTGCCGGCGCACAATTGTCGGCTGCACGTATCCAGCAGGGCATGAGCCTGCAGCAGGTGGCTGAGCAGTTAAAGCTGTCGCAGCGTCAGATCCTGGCGCTTGAGAATAACCAGTTTGAGCTATTGCCGAAGATGGTAATCGTGCGTGGTTTTGTGCGTTCGTATGCAAAATTGCTGCGACTCGACCCGGCTCCGATGGTCGCCTGCCTGCCGACGGAAGCGGTGGCTCCTGGTCTGGATGCGGATTTGCGTCCTACACTGGCGACCCCTTTCATGGAGTCGCGCACACCGTTTTTGGGGCGCCAGGAAAATAACAATCGCAAGTACCTGATAGGCGCAGCCTTGCTGGCCGTGTTTGCCATGTTGTTTGTGGGTGGCCAAAAACTGGAACAGTCTGGCTACTTCAAGGGCTTGCTGACGCCAGCATCCGTTGCCAAAACGCCGGAAGAGCTTAACGCCAGTGTGGAAGCGGCACCTGCCAGTGTTGCCAGTGTTGGCAATGAGTCGGCGGCTGAAAACAAAATGGATGCTCCGGCATCAAGCGTCAGCCTGGCGGGTAGCAGTACCCGACTGGAAAATCAGGAGCAGGCTGCATCCGCCGCCAAATTGCCTCAGGATGTGTCGCCAGCGCCAATCACTACCTCTGTCAAAGTGCCGGCGCCTGTCGCTACCTCAGTTGCTGCTTCAGTAGCCGCAGTTGCTGCGGCACCCGTCAGTGTAGCTTCTCTGAGCACCCCGCTGGTAGTCGCCAGTCCAGCCACCGTACAGACTGGGAATAACCAGTTCAAGCTGAAGTTCAAGCAGGATTCCTGGATACAGGTAAAGCGCGAGAATGGCACGATCATTACTTCGCATCTGGCCAAGGCTGGTACGGAAGAATTCTTTGACCTGAAAGATGCCTTGCAAGTCAGGATAGGCAATGCCGTCGGCGTGGAAGGCTGGGTGCGTGGCAATGCAATGGCCATAGTGCCGGGCAAGGACAGCAACGTAGTTAATTTGAATGTGAAGTAAAGATGACGGATTTTTTATCGGAAATTGCTTCTGGCCCCATGTTCAGGCGCAAATCCCGTTCAGCCAGTGTCAGTTATGGCAGCCGTGAAGTGATCGTCGGTGGTGGTGCGCCAGTGGTGGTGCAGTCCATGACCAATACCGACACGGCAGATGCGATAGGTACCGCTATCCAGATCAAGGAACTGGCGCGTGCCGGTTCCGAACTGGTCCGCATTACCGTGAATAATCCTGAAGCCGCCGCCGCGGTGCCGGCGATCCGTGAACAACTCGACCGGATGGGCATTGACGTTCCCCTGGTGGGCGATTTTCACTACAACGGTCACACGCTGCTGCATGATTTTCCCGATTGCGCCAAAGCCTTGTCCAAATACCGGATTAATCCTGGCAATGTAGGCAAGGGTGCCAAGCGCGATACGCAGTTCGCGCAAATGATAGAAATGGCCTGTCGCTATGATAAACCGGTGCGCATAGGCGTGAACTGGGGCAGTCTCGACCAGGCCTTGCTGGCCCGCATCATGGATGCCAATGCGCTACGTCCTGAACCCTGGAGTGTGCAGGCAGTCATGTATGAGGCATTGATCACGTCTGCCATAGAAAGTGCCCAGAAAGCGGAAGAGCTGGGACTGGGCGGTGACAAGATCATCCTGTCTTGTAAAGTGTCTGGCGTACAGGATTTGATCGCCGTTTATCGTGAACTGGCGCGCCGTTGCGATTACCCCTTGCATCTGGGTCTGACTGAAGCCGGTATGGGCAGCAAGGGCATTGTCGCTTCGACTGCTGCACTGGCTGTGCTGATGCAGGAAGGCATAGGCGACACCATCCGTATTTCGCTGACCCCGGAACCAGGTGGCGATCGTTGCCGCGAAGTCATCGTTGGCCAGGAAATTTTGCAAACCATGGGCTTGCGCAAGTTTACCCCCATGGTGATCGCCTGCCCGGGTTGTGGCAGGACCACATCCACCGTCTTTCAGGAGCTGGCGGATGATATCCAGACTTTCCTGCGTAATCAGATGCCGAGCTGGAAGCTGGAATATCCGGGTGTGGAAAACATGAATGTGGCGGTCATGGGCTGTATCGTGAATGGTCCGGGCGAATCCAAGCATGCCAATATAGGTATCAGCCTGCCTGGTACGGGGGAATCCCCGGCGGCACCGGTGTTTATCGATGGGGCCAAGGCACTTACCTTGCGGGGCGACAAGATCGCTGAAGAATTCCAGGTTATCGTTCTGGATTATGTAAAAAGTCACTATGCGCCGGCGAATGGCGTGTCAAATCATTGAATCAGGTAGCAAGCATGTCGGAAAATAAAAAAGCAGAAAAAATTGCAGGCATCAAAGGTATGAATGACCTGTTGCCGGACGACGCTCCCTTGTGGGAGTTGTTTGAAAATACCGTGCAATCGGTGTTGAAGAGCTATGGCTTTCAGCAAATTCGTACCCCTATCGTCGAATCGACCTCGTTGTTTGCGCGTGGACTGGGCGCAGTAACGGATGTCGTTGAAAAAGAAATGTACTCTTTCGAAGATTCCATGAACGGTGACAAGCTGACCTTGCGCCCAGAGGGAACTGCTGGTGTGGTCAGGTCTGCCGTTGAGCATAATCTGGTGTACGACGGCCCAAGACGCCTGTGGTATACCGGCCCCATGTTCCGTCATGAAAGGCCGCAACGTGGGCGTTATCGCCAGTTCCATCAGGTAGGTGCCGAAGCTTTGGGTTTCAGCGGTCCGGATATCGATGCTGAACTGATCATGATGTGCCAGCGTTTGTGGGATGATCTGGGCTTGCAGAATGTACGCTTGGAACTGAACTCGATTGGCGACGCTGCCGAAAGAATGCAGCACCGTGCGGCCCTGGTTGCCTATTTTGAACAGCATATGGATATCCTGGATGCAGAAGCGCAACGTCGCTTGCATACGAATCCTTTGCGCATACTGGATACCAAAAATCCTGCGATGCAGGAAATGGTCAATGCTGCACCCAAGTTGCTGGACTATCTTGGTGAAGAATCGCTCGCCCACTTTGAAGGGGTGCAAAAAATCCTGCGCGATAACAGTATTCCATTTACCATCAATAGCCGTCTGGTACGTGGCCTGGATTACTATAACCGCACCGTGTTTGAATGGGTGACGGATGAGCTGGGTGCCCAGGGTACAGTCTGTGCCGGTGGTCGTTATGATACGCTGTTCGGTATTTTTGGTGGCAAACCTACACCATCTTGCGGATTTGCAATGGGAATAGAGCGCTTGCTGGAATTGATGAAGCTCAATGGTGATCTGCATCAGCCGGCAATGTGCGATGTGTATCTGGTACACCAGGGGGATGCTGGACAGATGCAATCCATGGTACTTGGTGAACGATTGCGTGATGCCGGGCTGGATGTTGTGTTACATTGCGCAACGGCGGCAGGCACGGGCAGTTTCAAGTCGCAAATGAAAAAGGCAGATGGCAGCGGCGCTGCCTATGCCGTTATTATTGGTGAGGATGAGGCCAGTAATAATACCGTCAGTATCAAGGCCATGCGTGCCGACGATGCTGAAAACAATCAGGTCAACGTGCCATTCGATACAGCGGTGGATTATCTGGTCGACCAGATTGCCGGTGTGGAAGATGATGATCATTGCTGCGACGACCCCAACCACATCCATATTCATCATTAATACTCGTTACTACGCATTCATCATATTAATAACGTTAATCATATAGATAACAATAGACACTATGGCATACGATTTAGAAGAACAAGAGCAGTTAGACAGCCTGAAAGATAGCTGGAAAAAATACGGCAATATGGTGACATGGCTGGTGATCGTTTGTCTGGGCGGCTATGCTGCCTGGACATACTGGAACACCTATCAGGGTAACCAGTCGCTGCAGGCTTCGCAGTTGTATGAAGAAATGCAAAAATCGGTGACTGCCAAGGACAATGCCAAAGTGCAGCGGGCTGCCGAAGATTTGAAAGAGAAGTTTCCACGCGCAGCATATGCCCCCATGGCGGCACTGGTCGCTGCCAAGAGCGCATTTGATGCCGGTGACCTGAAAGTCGCCAAAACCCAGTTGCAATGGGTGGTGGATACGGCAAAGGTAGACGAATACAAGGCGCTTGCCAAAATCCGTCTGGCCGGTATTGCACTGGATGAAAAAGCCTATGACGAAGGTCTGAAGCAATTGTCTGGCAGTTTCCCGGCAGAGCTGGAAGCGGATGTACTCGATGCCAAGGGTGATATTTATGTTGCCCAGAACAATATCGCAGAAGCACGTACTGCCTATAAAGCTGCATTGGACAAGATGTCGGAAAAAAATCCGGGGCGTCAGTCTTTGCAAACCAAGCTGGATGCCGTTGGCGGTGCCGCTGAAACAAAAGTTGTTAGTAAATAACAGGAGCCATACATGCAATTTTCTGCCAAGCTGCTGGTTACGGCATCTGCACTTTTTGCCTTGAGTGGCTGTTCTACACTGTCATCCCTGAATCCCTTTTCTTCCAAATCAGAAAAAAACACCCCTGCGGTTTTGACGGAAATTAAAACCACGATGTCCATCAAGACCAGCTGGACGGTACCTGTCGGCGCTGCTGGCAATTACCTGTTTACGCCAGCTTCGGTGGCGCAGAACGTGTATGCTGCGGCTGCTGATGGCACGCTGGTCCGGCTTGAGGTGGCGAGTGGCCGTATAGTCTGGAAAATCAATGCAGGCATGCACCTGACTGCTGGTGTCGGGGCTGATGCAAACACGATTGCAGTGGTTGGTGAAAAAGGTCAGGTGCTGGCATTTGATCAGGATGGCAAGCTGCGCTGGAAGGCACCGGGCACGAATGAAATATTGTCTGCGCCTGCGGTCGGCCAGGGTCTGGTCGTGGTACGCAGTATTGACAACAAGATATCCGCGTATGACGCCAATACCGGTGAACGCAAATGGTCAGTAGAAAGACCTTTGCCGCCTTTGACCTTGCGTCTGGCACCTGGGATCGTGATCACAGAACAACAGGTACTTGTGGCATTGCCAGGTGGACGCATGTCTTCACTGGCATTGAATAACGGTGGCCTGCGTTGGGAAGCCGTGGTTGGTGAACCGAAAGGCGCGACCGAACTGGAGCGCGTAGCAGACGTATCCGGGATCCCAGTGATCATGGGTCGTGACGTATGTGCCAGTTCCTTCCAGGGGCGTGTAGCCTGTTTTGACGTGTCTACAGGCGCTTTGCGCTGGAACAAGAACTTGTCCAGTGAGGTTGGTGTCAGTGTTGACGAACGTTTCGTCTTCGCGGCTGATGTCAATGGCGCAGTTAATGCCTATGCCCGCACCGGTGGTACCAGTGCGTGGCGTAATGATAAATTGAGTAACCGTCGTTTATCTGCCCCCATTTCATACGACCGCGCAGTAGCGGTGGGTGATATGGCAGGTTATGTCCACTTCCTGTCAAGGGAAGATGGTTCGTTCATAGGACGGGTAACTACCGATGGTAGTCAGATTTTAGCAGCACCGCTGGTGGTGGATGCTAAACTGATCGTCCAAACAAAATCAGGATCAGTGGTTGCGCTAGCACCCGAGTAATAAATAATGAAGCCGGTTATCGCACTTATAGGCCGACCTAATGTCGGCAAATCCACGCTGTTCAATCGGCTTACCCGTTCTCGTGATGCTTTGGTAGCAGACTTGCCAGGTTTGACGAGAGACCGCCATTACGGTGAAGGCCGTGTTGGTGAGCGTCCTTTCCTGGTGATTGATACAGGCGGTTTCGAGCCTGTTGCCAAGGAAGGCATCATGCATGAAATGGCCAAACAGACCAAGCAGGCCGTGGCTGAGGCCGATGTTGTCGTGTTTATTGTCGATGGCCGTCAGGGCCTGACGCCGCATGACAAGACCATCACCGATTTTCTGAGGAAGTCTGGCCGTTCTGTCATGTTGGTGGTCAACAAGGCCGAGGGTATGAAATACACCTCGGTGACCGCTGACTTTTACGAGCTGGGCCTGGGTGATCCATATGTGATTTCCGCTGCCCACGGTGATGGTGTGACTGATCTGGTCGAAGAGATGGTGGACATCGCGTTTGCGCAACGTCCGCCAGAACTGGAAGAGCCTGAACCGAATGTCAGAGGCATCAGGATTGCCATCGTCGGCCGCCCCAATGTCGGTAAATCGACGCTGGTGAATACCTTGCTGGGCGAAGAGCGCGTGATCGCCTTCGATATGCCGGGCACTACCCGTGATTCCATCGAGATTCCTTTCGAGCGTGAGGGCAAGCATTATTCCCTGATTGATACCGCCGGCATACGCCGACGCGGCAAGGTGTTTGAAGCGATAGAAAAATTTTCGGTGGTGAAAACCCTGCAATCGGTGTCAGAAGCCAATGTCGTCTTGCTGCTGCTGGATGCGCAGCAGGATATTTCAGAGCAGGATGCCCATATCGCCGGCTTTATTCTGGAATCCGGTCGCGCGCTGGTGGTTGGCGTGAACAAATGGGATGGGCTGCAGAGTGACAGACGGGATGAAATCAAGTTGGATATTGAGCGCAAGCTGAATTTCCTGACGTTCGCCAAGTTTCACTTTATCTCTGCACTGAAATCGACCGGTATCGGCCCTTTGATGAAATCGATAGATGCTGCCTATGAAGCGGCGATGTGTAATTTGTCGACACCAAAACTGACCCGTGCCCTGATCGAAGCGGTAGAGCACCAGCAACCGAAGCGCAAGGGTTCGATCCGGCCAAAATTGCGTTATGCGCATCAGGGCGGGCAAAATCCACCTATTATTGTTATTCATGGCAACGCACTGGAAGCAGTGGGCGATGTGTACAAGCGTTACCTTGAAAAACATTTCCGTGAAACTTTTTCTCTCACGGGGACTCCATTAAGGATAGAAATGCGATCGGGCAAAAATCCGTTCGACAAATCAAAATAATGGAAATAACGCCAGTTCCGATAAAATTTTGGTGCTGGATAGGCAATAAAGATAAAAATAGATTACATTACTTTGTAATCAACTTCTTGGATTACTTGTATTTTGCCAAGTAGTCCCCAACTCCTGATCACAACAACACAATGGAGCTGTTATGAGTAATAAAGGGCAACTACTACAAGACCCGTTTCTGAACGCATTGCGTAAAGAACACATCCCTGTATCAATTTATCTGGTCAATGGCATCAAGCTGCAAGGCCATATTGAATCATTTGACCAGTATGTCGTGCTGCTGCGTAATACAGTGACACAAATGGTCTACAAACATGCTATTTCGACTGTTGTACCAGCACGTGCAGTCAGCATCAACACCGAGTCTGAAGCAGAGTAATATTTGAACGCTGAATCATTGGAAAGAAGTCGTCTATGCGCGCCGCTCTAGTCGGTGTGGATTTTGGCAAAGACGACTTTGCCGCTAGTTTAGAAGAATTGTCTTTGCTCTCGCAATCTGCGGGGGCGGAGCCGGTTACAACCATCACTTGCAAGCGGGCAAGCCCTGATGCTGCGTTTTTTGTCGGCTCCGGCAAGGCGGATGAGATAGCACATGCTGTCGCTGATGCCGCGCTGGAGATTGTGATTTTTAATCACGCATTGTCACCAGCCCAGCAAAGAAATCTTGAACGTCATATGAAAGTCAGGGTGGTAGACCGTACCAGCCTGATTCTCGATATTTTCGCTCAGCGTGCCCACAGTCACGAAGGCAAGGTGCAGGTGGAGTTGGCTCAGTTGCAACATCTGGCAACGCGCCTGATACGCGGCTGGACCCATCTGGAACGACAAAAGGGTGGTATCGGCTTGCGTGGTCCGGGTGAGACGCAGTTGGAAACAGATCGCCGCCTTTTGGGTGAGCGGGTGAAAATGCTGAAGCAGAAGCTGGAAAAACTGCACAAGCAACGTGAAACCCAGCGTCGCTCAAGAGGTCGCAGCAATACCTTGTCGGTTTCCCTGGTTGGCTATACCAATGCCGGGAAATCAACTTTATTTAATACCCTGACCAAGGCTGGTGCCTATGCAGCCGACCAGTTATTTGCTACTTTGGATACCACATCCCGTCGCCTTTACCTGGGAGATGCCGGTAGTGTGGTAATTTCGGATACGGTAGGCTTTATTCGTGAGTTGCCACATCAACTGGTTGCCGCATTTCGTGCCACACTGGAAGAAACCATACATGCCGACCTGCTTTTACATGTCGTGGATGCCGGTAGTCCGGTAAGATTCGACCAGATACAGCAAGTGAATGAAGTATTGAAAGAAATCGGTGCTGATCATATTCCGCAGATGCTGGTCTGGAACAAGATAGACCTGGCGGGTATAGAACCATCGGTTGACCTTGATGAGTGTGATAAAATCCAACGGGTTTTTTTGAGCGCCCGGACTGGGGCAGGGATCAGTTTGTTGCGTGAATCGATAGCTCAATTCGCGCTGGAAAAAGCGTCAGCTTCTGGGCAGGCCGTATTGCCGGAAGATAATGACGCACGCTTTAATCTTCAGTAGTCCAACCCACTATTCATTGGATAGCGACAGAATGCTTGTTTCACTTCTCAAAAGAATTGGTTTGACCATGTCGTTGAACGACCCTCAATGGGGACGTGGTTCACAAAACAATAATCAGAATAATAATAACAATAAAAAGCCGCCCGAAGGGCCGCCTGATCTCGATCAGCTATGGAAGGACTTTAGCCAGAAGCTGAGTCGTCTGCTGGGCCAAAAAGGCAATGGCGGTGATAATAACGGCGGGTTTTCGCCTGACTCTTCCGGTGCCAAAATAGGCGCTTCACTGATTGTTGGTATTTTTGTCATGATCTGGCTGGCGAGTGGCTTTTTCATCGTGCAGGAAGGCCAGACGGCTGTCATCACGACCTTCGGCAAATTAAGCCATCAAACCTCCGCCGGTTTCAACTGGCGCTGGCCTTACCCTATCCAGGGCCATGAAATCGTCAATGTGTCCCAGGTACGCACCATTGAAGTCGGCTATCGTTCAAATGTGAAGAACAAGCAGGCCCGTGAATCCCTGATGCTGACTGATGACGAAAATATCGTTGATATTCAATTTGCAGTTCAATATAAATTAAATAACGCGGCTGACTGGCTGTACAACAACCGTGATCAGGAAGACATGATACGTCAGGTCGCCGAGACTGCCGTGCGCGAAATCGTCGGTAAAAACAAGATGGATTTCGTCTTGTATGAAGGCCGCGAAAAAGTCGCGCTGGATGTCAGCACCAGCATGCAGAAAATCCTGGATGTGTATACCGCTGGTGTGCAGATCACCAATGTGACCATGCAGGGCGTGCAGCCGCCAGAGCAAGTCCAGACAGCATTTGATGATGCCGTCAAGGCGGGGCAGGACAAGGAACGTCAAAAGAATGAAGGCCAGGCGTATGCCAATGACGTGATTCCCAAGGCGCGCGGTGAAGCATCCCGTTTGCTGCTGGATGCAGAAGCCTACAAGTCGCGTATCGTGGCCAATGCTGAAGGTAATGCCTCACGCTTCAAGCAGGTGTTGACCGAATACCAGAAAGCGCCGGGTGTCACCCGTGACCGCATGTACCTGGAAACCATGCAACAGATTTTTGCCAGCACCAGCAAGGTGATGGTGGATACCAAATCCGGCAATAACATGCTGTATTTGCCGATAGACAAAATGATGGCGCCCTCTGATTCGTCCGCTGGCAAAGCAGCAACAGCGACCGTGCAGCCAACGGCACCGTCTGCCGAACAGATTCCTACTGTGGAGATGCGTTACAGCAAAGATGGAAGATCAAGAGATACCCGCGACTCTCGTGACAGGGAGGTACGATAAATGAATAAGCTCATTTCTGTCATTGTTGCCCTGCTTGCAGCTATTCTGGTAGCGTATTCCACCATCTTCGTGGTTGACCAGCGCTCACACGCGATTGTTTTTGCTTTGGGTGAAGTACGTTCTGTCATCAGCGAACCCGGCTTGCATTTCAAATTGCCGCCACCATTCCAGAACGTGCTGTTCCTGGACAAACGGGTATTGACTATTGATTCTCCTGAAGCTGATCGTTTCATTACCGCTGAAAAGAAAAATATCCTGGTCGATTCCTATGTCAAATGGCGCATCAAGGAACCGAAACTGTATTACGTCAGCTTTAATGGTGAAGAACGCCGCGCCACGGACCGCATGTCGCAGATCGTCAAGGCGGCCTTGAATGATGAAATCACCAAGCGTACCGTGCGTGAAGTGATTTCCGGGGAACGTGGCAATGTCATGGATGCGATCAAGAAAAAAGTCGCAGAAGAATCAAAGCCGATAGGCGTGGAAATTCTGGATGTGCGTTTGAAGCGGGTTGATTATGTCGAACAGATCAATAATTCCGTGTATGACCGCATGAAGGCAGAACGGGCTCGTGTTGCCAATGAATTGCGCTCTACCGGTGCTGCCGATTCCGAGCAGATTCGTGCGGATGCTGACAAACAAAGAACAGTGATACTGGCAGAAGCCTTCCGCGAAGCAGAAAAGATGCGCGGTGCCGGTGATGCTGAAGCCTCACAGATCTATGCGCAGGCGTTTGGGCAAAATCCTGAGTTCTACAAGTTTTATCGTAGCCTGGAAGCCTATCGCAACAGCTTCAAGAATAAGAGCGATGTGTTAGTGGTTGATCCTAACTCAGACTTTTTCAAATACTTTAAAGGCTCTGGTGCTTCTGGCAGTAGTGCGCCTGCAGTAAAAGGCAAGTAATTTATTCGTTTTCTCGACAGCGATCTGCACCTCAAGGTGCAGGTCGCTGTTTGTCGGATTGGCCAAGCCAAATTTTTTTGTTTTTTACATAATTCCCCATGCCAAATTGGCTTTTACCTGAAAATATTGCGGATATCTTGCCCTCTGAAGCGCGCAAGATAGAAGAGCTGCGCCGCGCCTTGCTGGATCACTTCCGTTTGTTCGGTTACGAAATGGTGATGCCGCCTTTGCTGGAATACATAGAATCCTTGCTGACCGGGGCAGGGCAGGACACCGACCTGCGTACCTTCAAGCTGGTGGACCAGATGTCAGGCCGTACCATGGGCCTGCGCTCGGATATGACGACCCAGGTTGCCCGTATTGACGCCCATTTGCTGAACCGCCGTTCTGTCACGCGCCTGTGCTATGCCGGCAGCGTGTTGCAGACCAGGCCGTCTGGCCTGCATGCCACGCGCGAGCCTTTGCAGATCGGTGCCGAGATTTATGGCCATGCCGGCCTCGAGGCTGATGCTGAAATCCAGGAGCTGGTACTGGGTTGCCTGGCGCTGGCAAATATCCGTGATGTGCGCCTGGATCTGTGCCATGTGGGCGTCTTGCGTACCTTGCTGGCGGCAGATCCGCTGGCCAAGGCCCAGGAAAACACCCTGTTCGCCCTGCTGGAAGCAAAAGACCTGCCGAGCATAGACAAGCTGAGCCAGAATTTTTCTGCCGAAGTCCGGGGAGCCTTGCTGGCTTTGCCTGGCCTGTACGGCGATGCGTCCGTGATTGCCAAAGCACGTTCTGTCTTGCCAGCCATGAAGGGCATTGATGTTGCGCTGGATGAGCTGGACTATCTGGTCAATCTGACTGGTGGTGCCCATGTCACCATCGACCTGGCAGATTTGCGCGGCTACCACTATCACAGCGGCGTTATGTTCAATGTATTTGTGCCTGGTTTGCCGAATGCTGTCGCGCGTGGCGGGCGTTATGATCACGTTGGCGAGGCTTTTGGCCGCCTGCGACCTGCCACCGGCTTTTCTCTGGATTTGCGTGAGCTGGCACGTCTGCTGCCTACTGCCGAAAGAAAAGGGGCGATACGCGCACCCTGGGGTAGCGAACAGCTCTTGCGCGAGAAAATTGCCCAATTGCGTAGCGAAGGCGAGATCGTGATTCAAAGCATGCCCGGACACGAGAGTGAACAAGACGAATTTGATTGCAATCGCGCACTCACTTTCGATGGTGGTAAATGGATTCTTCAAAATGTAGGTTGAGTGATGACACAAACTAAAATTGCAAAAAACGTTGTTGTAATCGGCACCCAGTGGGGCGATGAAGGCAAAGGGAAAATTGTTGACTGGCTGACCGATCACGCACAGGGTGTGGTGCGCTTTCAGGGCGGACACAATGCCGGTCATACACTGGTGATAGGCGGCCAAAAGACCGCCTTGCAACTGATACCTTCCGGTATCATGCGCGCCGGCGTTGCCTGTTATATCGGCAATGGCGTGGTGTTGTCCGTGCCCGACCTGTTGAGGGAAATTGACAAGCTGCAGGCAAATGGCGTGGAAGTAGTATCGCGTCTGAAAATTTCGGAAGCCTGCCCAGTCATCCTGCCTTACCACACTGCACTCGATGCAGCGCGTGAAATTGCCCGTGGCGCTGCCAAGATCGGTACCACTGGCAAGGGCATAGGCCCGGCGTATGAAGATAAAGTGGCACGTCGTGCGATCCGTGTCGCGGATTTGCTCAATGAAGAGCGCTTTGCAGAAAAGCTGCGTGATAATCTCGATTATCACAATTTTGTGCTGACCAATTATCTCAAGGCACCGGCTGTTGACTTCCAGAAAACCCTGGACGACACGCTGGCCAATGTGCCGCGTATCCGCCCTATGGTGGCCGACGTGTCGAGCGCCCTGTATGCCGCCCACAAGGCAGGTGCCAGCCTGTTGTTTGAAGGTGCGCAAGGTAGCTTGCTGGACGTTGATCACGGCACCTATCCTTTTGTGACTTCCAGTAACTGCGTAGCCGGTAATGCCGCTGCCGGTTCTGGTGTCGGCCCCAATATGCTGCATTACATCCTGGGTATTACCAAGGCTTACACCACCCGTGTCGGTTCCGGTCCTTTCCCGTCTGAACTGCCAACGGACGCCGGTGTCGGCAAGCATCTGGCCAGTGTTGGCCATGAGTTTGGTACCGTTACCGGACGTGCGCGTCGTTGCGGCTGGTTTGATGCAGCCTTGTTGAAACGCTCGGTGCAGATCAATGGTGTTTCCGGCATGTGCCTGACCAAGCTGGACGTACTCGATGGTGTGGAAACGCTGCGCCTGTGTACTGGTTATAAAGTGGATGGCAAAGTCGTTGACATTTTCCCGGTCGGCGCTGAAGAAGCGGCGCGCTGCGAAGCCATTTATGAAGAAATGCCAGGCTGGACCGAGACCACGGTCGGTGCCAAGAGCATGGATGCCTTGCCCGTCAACGCCCGCAACTATATCCAGCGGATTCAGGAGCTGGTCGGTGTTCCGGTCGATATGGTATCTACCGGCCCGGATCGTGAAGAAACGATCGTTTTAAGGCATCCATTTATTTAAGAAGGAAAATAAGAATATGAATATGCCCGCATCAACAGACAAGGATTTATGGGTTTCCTGGGAAGCCTATCACCGCTCCATCGAACAACTGGCCTTGAAAGTGCATGAAACCGGTTGGAAATTTGACCAGGTACTGTGCCTGGCGCGTGGTGGTTTGCGTCCAGGTGATATTTTCTCGCGTATTTTTGATGTGCCGCTGGCGATATTGTCGACCAGTTCCTATCGTGAAGAATCCGGCACCGTGCAGGGCGCGCTGGACATCGGCAAGTATATCTCCATGACCAAAGGCGCTTTGGAAGGTCGTGTGCTGGTAGTGGATGATCTGGTAGATTCTGGCGTGACACTGGAGAAGGTGCTGGTGCATTTGCGCGAGAATTTCCCGGCAGTGACTGAAGTCAAGTCGGCTGTGATCTGGTACAAGGCATGTTCATCCGTGGCACCGGACTATTATCTCGAACACCTGGCGAGCAATCCATGGATACATCAACCTTTTGAAGAATATGACAGTATCAGACCGCATCAGTTGAATGCCTGGCTGAAAAAAGGCGCGAAGTAAGCGTATCCAAAGACGGAAGCATAGGCTTCCGTTTTTTTATGCGCGCTTTGATGGAAGTGCAGATGGTGATGCTTGATAGTGGTGCGGGAATGCAGGGCAATGCGGATAAAGAAGCAGGAAATGAAAAAGCCCGCTGACGAATCAGCGGGCTCTCAAATCGGTGGTGCCCACGGAGGGACTCGAACCCCCACACCCGAAGGCACATGGACCTGAACCATGCGCGTCTACCAATTCCGCCACGTGGGCAACGGAAGGCGTAATTATAGAGCATTTGCGGTATTTTGGGTGAGTATTTCAAAACGAAATTGAAACCACGCAAATCGACTGGGATTGATTTCTGTGGAGATGGAAAAAATGCCATGAACAATGGCAAAATCAGGGATGATGAAGTGCAATGGCCAACACAGCAGTAAAAGCGGCAGCGGGAAAACAGGAAGTGCAGGTGATAGCGGAAATGAAAAAGCCCGCTGACGAATCAGCGGGCCCTCAATTTGGTGGTGCCCACGGAGGGACTCGAACCCCCACACCCGAAGGCACATGGACCTGAACCATGCGCGTCTACCAATTCCGCCACGTGGGCAACGGAGAACAATATTATAAATTAATACGGGGATTTGTCAAGATGCGTGACTTGATGAATACAAGAATTGTTAGGCGAAAGAGGTTTGCTCCGGTAAACTAATGCCTGACTATGGTTCTGGCACGGGCCAGATTAACATTTAAAGAAGAAATATAAGATTTGAATAAGCATTTATACCCCATTCCCAGCCGCGAAGAGATACTGGGCGTTCTACGTACTAACAAGGCAAAAATGACGGCCTCCGCCATTGCGGACGGGTTGTCGGTTAAACCTGAGGAGTTAGATGGCATGACACGACGATTAAACGCGATGGAAAGGGATGGGCAGATTAAAGTGGACAAAGGTGGAAGTTACACCATCGCCAATCAAGACAATTTCATCAGCGGAAAAGTCAGCAGCCATCGTGAAGGGTATGGTTTCCTGATACCGGATGACGGTAGCGAAGACTTGTTTTTGCCAGAACGTGAAATGCAGAAAGTACTGCATGGTGACCGTGTCATGGCACGCGTGGTTGGCACGGACCGGCGTGGTCGCCTGGAAGGCGGCATCCTGGAAATCCTGGAAAGAGCCAATACCCATGTCATCGGGCGTCTGTTGAATGAAAACGGGGTCTGGATCGTTGCGCCTGAAGACAAACGCTTCAGCCAGGACATTCTGCTGACCGGTGCACCCGGCAAGGCAAAAGCTGGCCAGGTTGTCAGCGTCGAGTTGACCGAACAACCCACCCGTTATGCGCAGCCGGTAGGCAGGATTGTTGAAGTGCTGGGTGATGTCGATGATCCAGGAATGGAAATCGAAATCGCGGTCAGGAAATTTGGTGTGCCGCATGAGTTTTCTGAAGCAGTCAAAAAGGCTTCAGCGAAACTGCCGTCCGAAGTGCGTGACGTTGATCTGAATGACAGGGTAGACCTGCGCGATATCCCGCTGGTGACCATTGACGGTGAAGATGCGCGTGACTTTGATGATGCCGTGTATTGCGAGCCCATCAAGATCGGCCGCAGCAGAGGGCACCGCCTGATCGTGGCGATTGCCGATGTCAGTCACTATGTTCACCCTAATGATGTACTGGATGAAGAAGCGCTATTGCGCAGTACATCCGTGTATTTCCCGCGTCGCGTCATCCCCATGTTGCCGGAACGCCTGTCGAATGGCCTGTGTTCGCTCAATCCTGACGTTGATCGTTTGACGCTGGTTTGCGACATGGTCATAACCCAGGATGGTGAAGTCACTGCCTATCAGTTTTATCCGGCAGTCATGCATTCGGCAGCGCGTTTCACGTATACCGAAGTGGCGGCCATCCTGGGTAACACCAAGGGCCCGGAAGCAGGCAAGCGCCTGACGCTGGTGCCGCATCTGTTGCATCTGTATGAAGTCTTCCAGTCATTGCTGAAGGCACGTCAGGTGCGTGGTGCGATCGATTTTGAAACGACAGAAACCTATATCGTTTGCAACCCATCCGGCAAGATAGAAAAAATCTTGCCACGCACACGCAATGATGCACACAAGCTGATAGAAGAGTGCATGTTGGCAGCCAATGTCTGTGCTGCCAATTTGTTGGAAACCTATAAGCATCCTGGCACGTATCGCATCCATGCCGGCCCTACCAAAGAAAAACTGACCCAGGTCAGGAATTTCCTGAAGCAGGTAGGTTTGTTCCTCAACGGTGGTGATTCACCGTCGGCATCTGACTATGCCGAGTTGATGAAAAAAATCAAAGGCAGGCCAGACGCACCGCTGTTGCAGACCATGTTGCTGCGGTCCATGCAGCAGGCCGTATACAGTCCGGATAATATCGGCCACTTTGGCTTGTCGTATGATGCTTATGCGCATTTCACCAGCCCGATACGCCGTTACCCCGATCTGCTGACGCACCGGGCCATCAAGGCCATCTTGCAGGGGCGTAAATACGAACCCAAAGGCATAGACCTGAGCCTGTTGAATACCACCGTATCCAATGCCGCACGCAAGCAGATGGTTGCTGACAAGGCTGCCGGTAAGAAGAAAGTCGAAAAAGACCTGACAATCTGGGATGCACTCGGCGTACATTGCTCTGCCAATGAAAGACGGGCAGATGAAGCATCGCGTGATGTGGAAGCCTGGCTGAAATGCTATTTCATCCGCGGCAAACTGGGGGAAGAGTTTACCGGCATGATCACCGGCGTCACCCAGTTCGGTATTTTTGTGCAACTCGACGAGATTTATATCGAAGGCCTGGTGCATGTGACTGAACTCGGTGCAGATTACTTCCAGTTCGATGATGCACGTCATGAATTGCGTGGCGAACGCACAGGCAAGCGTTATCAACTGACGGATAAAGTTCGGGTACAGGTGAGCCGGGTTGATCTGGATGCCAGGAAAATTGACCTGAGCATCGTGCAGCCAGCATCCAGCAAATTGCCTGGTGGCCCAGGCGAGCAAAGAAGTGTCGGAGCTACAGATAAAGGCCGCAAAAATTCCACCAATACAAGAAAACCTGCTTTGGAGCCGGAAGAAAAATTAGCGCCTGTTTTTTCCAAGGCGACTAAAACCACGGCGGTGAAAAAGGGAAGTGTAAAAGCAAGTGAGGACAGTTTTTCTGGGGGGCGTCGCCAGAAATCTGCTGCTGTACCTGCCAGTGCCAAGAAAAAAACCACCAGCACTGCAGGCAAGGCTGCAAAGAAAAGACGTTAGTAGATAATTGAAAAGAACAAGATGAAAAGTAAAATGATATTTGGCTTCCATGCGGTGACTTCACGTATCCGCCATGAAGCCTCTTCTGTCGACGAGATTTATGTCGATTCCGCCCGTGTGGACAGACGCATGCAGGATTTGCTGAGTACCGCAAAAACTGCCGGTGTGCGCATTATCCTGACAGATGACCAGCGTCTCAGCAATATCGTCGGTACGCGCCGTCATCAGGGTGTGGTGGCGAAAGCCAGTGAACTGTCACTGGCCCGTAATCTGGATGAATTGCTGGATGCCATCGATGGCCCGCCTTTGTTGCTGGTACTCGATGGCATTACCGATCCCCATAACCTGGGTGCCTGCCTGCGGGTTGCTGATGGTGCCGGTGCGCATGCCGTGATCGCCCCCAAGGACAGGGCCGTAGGTTTGAATGCAACTGCAGCCAAAGTCGCCAGCGGTGCAGCGGAAACCGTGCCCTATATTACCGTGACCAATCTGGCCCGCACCCTGCGTGAACTGAAAGAACGGGACATCTTGCTGGTTGGCACGACCGACGAAGTGGAAAAGAATATCTATGATGTAGACTTTAAAACGGGTGCTGCCATCGTCATGGGTTCTGAAGGTGAAGGCATGCGTCGCCTGACCCGTGAAACCTGCGATGTGTTGGTCAGTGTTCCCATGTTTGGTTCTGTTGAAAGCCTGAACGTTTCTGTGGCTTCCGGCGTGTGCCTGTATGAAGCGCGTCGCCAGCGTCTGGTAAGAAGCTGAAGCCTCGTAACTCCAGGTTTGCTGCCCGCCATTCCCTGGCGGGCATTAGGGGCTCTCCACGGGCCTTTGTGAAATACGCTACTATCTAGCTCCCGCCAGAACATTTTTAAAATCCATGTTTAGCCGCTTAAGAGAAGATATCGCAAGTATCATCAAAAAAGATCCCGCAGCCCGCAATGCCTGGGAGGTGATCACTTGTTATCCTGGTTTTCAGGCGATTCTCATGCATGGATGGGCACAGTGGTGCTGGACGCGCGGCATGAAGTGGCTGGGACGTTTTATTTCCCATATCGCCAGGGTATTGACTGGCATAGAGATACATCCGGGGGCCAAGCTGGGCCGCAGGGTATTTATCGACCATGGCTTTGGCGTGGTGATAGGGGAAACGGCAGAAATCGGCGACGATTGCACGATTTATCAGGGCGTGACACTGGGTGGTACTTCTTTATCCAGAGGTTCCAAGCGCCATCCTACGCTGGAGACGGGTGTCATCGTTGGTGCCGGTGCCAAGGTGCTGGGTGGTTTTACTATAGGTGCAGGCGCTAAAATCGGTTCCAATTCCGTGGTACTGAAACCGGTACCTGCGGGTGCCACGGCGGTTGGTAATCCGGCCCATATCATCAAGAAAGAAGTGGCATCGGCAGATTCCGAAGCGGCGCAATTATTTACTGCCTATGGCGTGACGCAGAATAGTGATGACCCTATTTCCAAAGTATTGCACAAGCTGATAGATCATGCTGCATCCCAGCAGGAGCAGATAGAAAAACTGTCGGCAGCACTGTCTGGTGCAGGTATCGTTTGTGATGCGGCACAAAAAGCTGAGAAACTCAATCCCGAACAGATCAATAGCCTGGTTGATTGATCAGACTTCTTGGTCAGTTTTTTGGTCAAGCCATTACCAGTCGGTTCAGGTTTTTCCTGATGACAGGCAGCAATTCACTGGCAGTCAGACCTATGGGGCCAATCCCTTGCGCCACCAGTTCATCTGCCGCGTAACCGTGTGCCCAGACAGCAATTCTTGCTGCTTCTGTGGCAGTGCAGCCCTGTGCCAGTAAAGCGCCGGTGACACCAGCCAATACGTCACCAGTGCCGCCGCTGGCCAGTGCCGGGTTGCCGCTGGTGTTGATGGACAAATCTCCATTTGCTTCACAAATGATGCTGCCCGATCCTTTCAATACGACAACGGCATTCAATTGCTGTGCCAGTTTGCGCGCCGCAAGCAGACGGTCTGCCTGTACCTCGGTCACATCTTGCTGTAACAACCGGGCGGCTTCCAGCGGGTGCGGGGTAAGCACGCTGGCTGCAGTCCTGGCTGCCAGGAGTCGGGCAAGCGCCTGATCCGCAGCGATCAGGTTCAGTGCATCGGCATCGATCACCAGTGTCTGGGCGGTATTGATGGCCCTGGTCAGCAAAGCCTGTACGGATGCCGACATGCCCAGTCCGGGGCCGATGACGACATGACGGTGATTAAAATCCAGTTCTTCGGGAACGCGAAACATGATTTCCGGGTGCAGGCTGTCATACGGTGGCGCTGGTGGTGCTGGCGGTGCTAATGGTGCTGCATCAGGAATGCCGCAATAAATGCGTCCGGCACCAGAAAATTGTGCCGCCCTCGCAGCGAGGATGGCGGCACCCACCATGCCGCTGGCACCCCCTATGATGACGACATCACCGTAACTGCCTTTGTGGCTGTTTTGTCGGCGCGGCTGCAGTATGGCCTGCAGTGATTTTGCAGTATTCAGGCAGGCCCTGGCGGGCGGAAAAAAATTCGCCGGAATATCCAGTGTCGCCACGCTGACCTGACCAGCATAATCTCGCCCTGCGCCGGTATGCAGGCCCGGCTTATTGCCGATGAAGCTGATGGTATGCGTTGCACAAATAGCGCTGCCATCAACACCGGTAACTTGTCCTGTATCGGCATTCAAACCGCTGGGCACATCCAGTGCCAGCAATGGGATTGCAGTCTCTGCAGCGAGCTTGTTGATGTCCCGTATCAGACTGGCGATGTTGCCTGCGGGCGCGCGTTTCAGGCCTATGCCAAACAGGCCATCGATGATCAGTGCCCAATCGGCAGGCAAGGTCGCCAGGCTGGCTGCATCGATCCATTGCACCTTGTGCCCCTGCGCTTTGTGCAGGCTGGACAGGGCATCGCTGGAATAATTTGCCGTATCACCACATTGCACGACATACACAGCATGGCCACGTGCTGACAAAATCGCAGCGACTTCGAAGGCGTCGCCGCCATTATTGCCAGGGCCAGCCAATATCAGTACTTTCAGGATTTTTGCTGGTGCCTGGGCAGGTGGTTGCGCATGTGGCGACGCCTGTGGCTGAACGAGCAGTTCCGTGGCCAGATTGGCGGCGGCCAGCCCGGCTTTCTGCATCAGCGATAAAGTATCTTGCTTGCCTTGATCAAGTTGCGTGGCCAGGGCATGCGTTTCTATCGCGCGAATTTCTGCCACGCTGTACAGGCAATTCAGCCTGTCATCCTGATTGCCCATGGTTTGCATAATTATCTATTTGGGTTGGAGGGCTGGTGGCAAGGTCGAAGGTTTAGCAGGCGGCTGAACATTCGGCTGGCCCACGGCCTGCATGGCTTCTATGCCTTGCTGAAACAGGTTTTCCAGCGGCACCAGCAGATAAGGCAGGATCAGCGCCAGCATCAAAAACCCGACACCTATGGTAATCGGGAAGCCGATACCGAATAAATTCAACTGCGGGGCGGCACGTGTCAGTATGCCCAATGCCACGTTGGTGACCAGCAAGGCGGCCACGATAGGCAGGGACAAGTGCATGCCCACACTGAAAATCTGCTCACCCCATAGCGCCATTTTCTGATAATTCAGCCCGGTCTGAAAAGTGGTAGAAATCGGTATGGTCTGGAAGCTTTCAACCAGTGTGGCCAGCATGGACAGGTGTACATTCGCAGTCAGCATGAGCAGGGTGGCTGTCAGCACCAGAAACTGGGCGATTGCCGAGGAGCGCCCCTGTGTCTGCGGATCAAAGAATGTGGCAAAACCCAGGCCCATGGTCAGGCCCGCTACCTCGCCTGCCATTTCTATGGCAGAAAACACGACGCGCATGACAAAACCCATGCCCATGCCGATGATCAATTGCTGTGACAGCACCAGTATGCCATTCAGCGATACCGGATCCAGTGCGGGAACGGCGGGCAGGGTGGGGGCAACGATCAGTGACAGCACGATGCCCAGCGCCAGCTTGATCTGCACCGGGATGGTATTGTTGCCGAAAGGCGGGGCAACAGCAATCATGCCCAGTATGCGGGTCAGCGGCCAGATAAAAGAATTGATCAGTGCGATCAGCTCATTGCTGGAAAAGGAAATCATGGGTGTGACATGTCAGCGCGATGGATGTCGGTACCTATCCCGCCATGGTTGCGATGCTGGTAAACATCTGGCGCATGTAATCCGTCAGGATGGTCAGCATCCAGGGGCCGGCGATAATCAGGGTGACAAAGATACCTATCAGCTTGGGAATGAAAGACAAGGTGGTTTCATTGATCTGGGTGGCGGCCTGAAAAATACTGACGATCAAACCTATGCCCAGTGCTACCAGCAGTAAAGGGGCCGAAACCATCAGGGTCACTTCCATGGCTTGGCGGCCGAGTGTCATTACGCTATCCGGGGTCATAATTAGCCTTAATAAAGCCTTAATAAAAACTTTGTGCGAGTGAGCCTATCAATAATTGCCAGCCATCCACCAGGACAAACAGCATCAACTTGAAGGGCAGGGAGACAATCGCAGGCGATACCATCATCATACCCATGGACATGAGCACACTGGCAACCACCATATCGATGATCAGAAAGGGGATGAAAATGGCAAAGCTGATTTGAAAGGCGGTTTTCAATTCACTGGTGATGAAGGCGGGTATCAGGATGCGCAGCGGCACATCTTCGGGCCCCTGCAATTGTGGGGTATTCGATAATTTGACGTACAGCGCCAGATCCGATTGCCTGGTCTGTTTCATCATGAATTGCTTGAGCGGTGTGACACCTTTGTCCATCGCCACTTGCATGGTGATTTTGTTTTCAGTGAATGGCAAATAGGCTTCAGCATAGATTTTGTCAAACACCGGCCCCATGACAAACAGGGTCAAAAACAGTGACAGCCCGACCATTACCTGATTCGGTGGCGCTGACTGCGTACCCAGGGCCTGTCTCAACAAGGACAATACGATGATGATGCGGGTGAAACTCGTCATCATCAGCAATGCTGCCGGGATAAAGCTGAGCGCCGTCAGGAACAGCAGGGTTTGAATACTCAGCGAATAATTCTGCCCGCCGCCGGCAGCAGGGCTTGTCGTAATGGCTGGCAAGCCACCCGTCGTTTGTGAAAAAGCCAGTTCAGGCAATAGCAGGCCACTCAGGAAAATGGCAAGCCATACCAGTGGCAGGGAAGAGCGCAAAGTTTTCATGCAGATGTAATTACTTGTTTTCAGATCGTTCGGTGGAACGTTTATCCAGCGTTCGTTTCAACCATGCAGAAAAGGGATCATTGGTCTGTGCCTGTGCAGCCTGCAGTAACAACTCTTCCTGTTTCGGCATGCTGCCCAGATTATTGATATTGTTGGCTGTGACACCGAGGATCAACCATTGATCGGCAACTTCCACCACCATCACGCGTTCACGGTTACCAACGTTGATGCCACCGATGATCTTGACCTGGATTTTGTTACCACCCTGTATCGGGCCCAGGCGCTTCATGACCCATGCAGCAGCGACCACCAGTGCCAGTACCAGCAGCAAGGCCATGATGATCTGCAGCAGTCCACCACTGGGTGAAACAGCAGGCGTGTCTGCGGCCAGCACAGTGCCCGACCAGGCTGCTGTTGCCAGCACAGCATAAATACGTGGTAAATACGTCATTTGTTCAATTTGCGTATGCGCTCGGCAGGCGTGACGATATCGGTCAGGCGGATACCAAACTTGTCATTCACAACTACCACCTCGCCCTGGGCAATCAGGCAGCCATTGACCAGCACGTCCATCGGTTCGCCAGCCAGACCATCGAGTTCCACCACCGAACCCTGTGCCAATTGCAGCAGGTTCTTGATGGCGATTTTGGTCCTACCCAATTCCACGGTCAGTTGTACCGGGATATCCAGAATGAAGTCGATGTCATTATGGGTTTCCGGTGCCTGGCTTTTACCGCTGAATTCCTTGAAAATGGCAGCACTGGGCTGTGGTTCGCTCTTTTCTGCGGCCGCGGCTTCTGCCTTTTCCTGCTCTGCAATTGCAGCACCCCAATCATCTTCACTGATTGGTGCGTCGCCGTTATCATCCATGGTTCTCTCCTTGTGCTACTTCCTGTACGCTGGAACTGATCAGTTTCTCAACGCGTAAAGCATATTGTCCGTTAAATACTCCATACTTGCACTCCATCACCGGGGTGCCATCCACCTTGGCTGAAATGATGTCGGGGATGGTTAAAGGAATCACATCACCTTCTTTCATGTTCAAAATGTCACCCAGGGTGACGCGGGTGGTCCCCAGGTCGGCGACGATTTCTACTTCGGCAATCTGTATCTGCTGCGTCATCAGGCGCACCCAGCGCTTATCCACTTCCAGCGTTTCACCCTGCAGGCTACTGGTCAGGATGTCGCGGATAGGTTCTATGGTGGAATAGGGCATGCACAGATGCATCTCACCACTGACCGGCCCCAGTTCTATCGTGAAGGTGGTGGACACCACCACTTCATTCGGGGTGGCAATATTGGCGAACTGGGTGTTCATTTCTGAACGTATGTATTCAAACTCGATGGGATAGACCGGCTCCCATGATTTGGAATAGGTTTCAAAAATGATTTCCAGTATGCGGTGAATAATACGCTGCTCGGTCTGGGTGAAGTCACGACCTTCCACGCGTGTGTGGAAGCGGCCATCGCCACCAAACAGATTATCCACCAGCAAAAACACCAGGCCAGGATCAAGCACGATCAGCGAGGTGCCGCGCAAAGGCTTCATGTGAACCAGGTTCAGATTGGTCGGCACCACCAGGTTACGGATGAATTCACTGTATTTGGAAACCCTGACGGTACCTACCGATACTTCTGCACTGCGACGCAGGAAATTAAATAAACCGATGCGTAGCAGGCGGGCAAAACGTTCGTTGATAATTTCCAGTGTCGGCATGCGGCCGCGGACGATACGCTCTTGCGTGGCAAGATTGTAGGGCCGGACACCGGAGGTATCCTCCAGTGACTGCGAATCGTCCTGATCTCCCGTGACACCCTTTAAAAGGGCATCAACTTCTTCCTGGGAGAGAAAATTATCTGACATGGTTTATTGAACGACGAAAGAAGTAAAGAATACGCCACTCACTTTTTGCGGCTCCCCTTTGGCTACAAACGGCAGGCTGACTTTTTCAATGACTTCATTGACCAGTTTTTCCTTGCCTTCAGCGGACAAAATCTCTGTTGCATCCTTGCTCGACAGCAGCAATAGCAGGCGGCTGCGTACTTGTGGCATGTTGGCCTTGATCAGGTTGACCTGTTCTTCATCCTGTACCTGCAGTGTCATGCTGATTTGCAGGTATTTATCGCCACCATCCGATTGCAGGTTGACGGTGAATGCTTCCAGCGCCAGGAATACAGGTGCTTTTGCAGGTTCTGCCTTGTGTTCTTTTTCTTTGTTGGCGGAACCTTTTTTAGAAAGAAAAATAGCCGTTCCACCACCAATTACCACCAATAGAAAAACGGCGGCGGCGATCATGATAAGGAGTTTCTTTTTAGATTTGCCCGCTGGTGGGGCATCACCTGTTTCAGTCGCTGCTTTTGCTGGTGCTTTCGCCATGGTTTTCCTCTCGATGGGCACTTATTGCCATGATTTATAGGTATTATCGTTGATAAGAGGCTTTTAATATCCAAGAAAAAGAAGGTGTATTTCAGCTTAGCTCTGTCATTTGCGTGATGAAAACAAGGGCATGCATCTATTCACCGTCAGCTACAGTCAGCTATTGCCAACTACCTTTAGCTTCATGGATTTAGCCTTTGGCAATCATTCTACATGCATGTAGGTGTTTTTTTCCAGACACGCGCCAGCGAAACACGGGGAGATCGTGAATTTAGCTGATATTCAACAGATGCTTGCTGGAACCAGGTGTCAGCTTCTTCAGCGTTCTGGATATGCAGGGCAAGCCGATATGTAAGCCGACATGCAAACCAGGAAAGGTCTCAAGCCTTGCCTGGCCGGAAGTGAGATGGTGTCCCGGTTTTTACCGTGATCAGGCAAAGGTATCGACCACGCCATTGCTAACCCGGACTTTAGCCTGGGTGCTGCCGGTTGCGGCTACCGTTGTATTGTCGCCAAGATCGCTGCTCTGACGTGAGGTGCCTGTACTCCGGGTTTGTTGCTCAGCAAAGTTTTGCCCCTGACCGGCAGCCTGTGAATTGACTGAAAAACCTGTCAGTTGTACACCGGCATCGCTCAGCATCTGGCGCAGTCTGGGTATGGCTGCTTCCAGTGCTTCCCTGACTTCTGGCTGGGCAGCAGTAAAGCTGGCATTGGCCTGGTCATTGCTGAGTTTCAGTACGACTTGCAGAGGACCAAGATCGGGCGGGTTCAGCGTCAATTCGGCAGACTGCATGGCTTCACCGACCATCCAGACCACTTTTTGGCCAACCGCCTTATCCCAGCCGGGATTGCCGACGCGTGGGCTGATATGGTCGATTGCCATGGCATTCGCCGCATTGGCTTGCGCATTGCTGACGGCCTGAGTGGCAATGGGTATCGGGGCGATGACCTGCGGTGTTTCCTTGCTGCTTTCAGCAGGCTTGATGTCGGCTAGCTTGTCTGTCAGCGTATCGCGGGCTTGTGCGACATCGCTGGCGAAAGTTTTGATCGTGTCGGCAGCGGTAGTCGCAGTGGCATTGGCAGCCTTGTCTGAGGCTTTGCTACCCAGTGCCAGGTCGCTGGTAGTCACTTCCGTTTTACCTGCATCTGCCAGTGCTGGGCTATCAGGTTTGACGGCGGCATCTTTCGGTGCCGGAGCCAGCACTGGAGCGGCGGTCAGTACGGCATCACTGCTTGCCAGTTTGTTGTCCAGGCCGGTATTGGTCCCTGTCTTGTCTGTGGCCTTGCTTCCGGCTTTTTCTGTTGCCTTGCCAGCAATTAACTGCGCAGCGATGGCATTGAAATCAGCTGCCGTCGCTGCGGCTTCGCTGGCTGCCTGATCCGTGCCACCAGCCTTGGCACCGTTAGCGGCCAACAGCTTGTCGGCTGTTTCGGCAGACTTGCTGTCGCCAGCCAGGGCAGCCAGGTTATTGCCGGCAGTGAGTGCGCCGGCATCCACACCAGCCAAGGCGTCAGTGGCCTTGGTATCGGCGGACGCAGCGCTGGCCTTGCCGGCATCGGTGACTGCTGGTGCAGGGGCAAGATTACCTACCAGTGCCAGAATCTGGGTGCTGAGATCTTCCGCAGGCGCTGTGTTGTTTTCATCTTCTTTGCTGAGCTTGCTGCTGTCATCGGTACCATCAGCTGGCGAGCTGTTTTTTACCGGTGTGCCGGTGGCATTGTCGGCAGTATTTTGTTTGTTGGCATTGTTATTGTTGTTAACGTTGTTGCCGGAATTGCTGGCAGCGGCGTTGGTATTGGCATTGGGATTATTGGGCTTGGGTGCAGCGGCAGGCTTGCTCACATTGCGATTGGCGTCGCTGTCCGGTTTTCTGACGTTGGAAATTTCTTGGTTCAACAGTTGATTGAAGTTGTTTCCAGCGTCGCTGGATGTGGTGGTCTTGGCAGATCTAGCGCTTCCAGCCTGTGTGTCCAGGGAAGTCAGTAAGGTTGTCGCTTGCATGTGGAGTACCTGTTAAATTTTTGACTAACGCTTATAAAAAAGGGCGCGGGCAGCCATTTCATCGGTTTGCTTCTGGTCGCGCTTGGCTTCTTTTTTTTGCATCAGGTTATGGGCCCGATTTTGCAAAGTGTTATAGGAAAGACGCTTTTTTTCTGTCGATTGCCATTCTTTTTTTGCCATGATGATACGGTGTTGCGCATCCATGACCACCTGCTTTTGTCCTTCAATGGCAGTATCCAGCTTACCCAGGAAGGACAGGAAATTCGTGTATTGCGCGGCACTTAAACCTTTTGTTGCCCCATCCTGCAGTCGTTGGGCATAGTCATCCCGGTATTGCTGCAACAAACTGAGCTTTTTCTCCGTCTCTTCATGAGCGCGTATTGCCTTTCCCAGAAGTTTGGCGGCGTCGTCAACTTCTTTCTCTGCAATTTCGATCAGTGTGGTGATGGGAGATTTTAGTGCCATGGTGATTCAAGTATAGTAGGTATCGGAGGTTTCTATCCGTTGAATAGGGCCTGAAGTGCCCCCAAGCTCTCCGGTATGCTGCTTTTTTCCGTGATATCTTGTTGTAAAAATGAAATTATTTTGGGATGCAACCTGATTGCTTCATCCAGCAAGGGGTCAGAGCCTGGCGAATAGGCACCGACGCTGATCAGGTCCCTGGCGCGTTCATAGCGCGAATACAATTGCTTGAGTTTTCTCGATAGCTGCTGATGTTCTGGCGAGGTAATGCTGTGCATGGCCCGGCTGATCGATTGCTCTATGTCAATAGCGGGGTAATGGCCACTTTCTGCCAGGGTACGGTTCAATACGATATGGCCATCCAGGATCGCCCGGGCGGCATCAGCAATCGGATCTTGCTGATCGTCACCCTCGGTCAGGACCGTGTAGAAAGCGGTAATGGAACCGCCGCCGCTTTTACCATTGCCAGCACGTTCCACCAGGATAGGCAGTTTGGCAAAGACGGATGGTGGGTAACCCTTGGTCGCTGGCGGTTCGCCGATGGCGAGCGCGATTTCCCTTTGGGCCATGGCATACCTGGTCAGGGAATCCATGATCAGTAGTACGCTGCGTCCCTGGTCCCTGAAATATTCGGCGATGGTGGTGGCATAGGCCGCACCTTGCAGGCGCATCAGGGGCGGGGCATCCGCCGGGGCGGCCACGACCACAGAACGGGCCAGACCTTCCGGCCCCAGAATTTGTTCTATGAATTCCTTGACCTCACGACCCCGCTCACCAATCAGGCCAACCACGATGATGTCGGCAGACGTGTAGCGCGCCATCATGCCCAGCAACACGCTTTTACCGACGCCAGAACCGGCGAACAGACCCAGACGCTGCCCGCGGCCGACGCTGAGCATGCTGTTGATGGCCCTAACGCCCACATCCAGGGTATCGACGATGGGAGCGCGTTCCAGCGGATTGTAAATGCGCGCACCCAGCGGTGCGGATTCATGCGTGCCCAGCGGCCCCAGTGTATCCAGTGGGCGACCATTGCCATCCAGAACACGACCCAGTAATTCATAACCTACCGGTAAATGCCTGCTCCTGTCGCTGGGGCGGCGGCGTGGATGATTGACTACTTCATGGGCTTCCGGTTCCGCCGGAAACACCGGGGCACCAGGGGTGACGCCGTCAAGATCGCTGTGCGGCATCAGAAAAAGGCGTTCACCTTCGAAGCCGACCACTTCAGCATCGATTTTGGCACCGCTCTGTAAATGGATGGCACAGGCACTGCCTACCGGCAGCCTGAGGCCAACTGCTTCCATCACCAGGCCGGTGACGCGGGTGACGCGTCCTGACAGCGAGGTCGTGTTGACATGCGATAGCTGCTCGCGGCTGTTGTGTAGCCTGGCTTTCCAATCGCTGATATATGCTTCTTGCATGATGCCTGCTTACCTACACTGCGTTCACAAAGTTGTGTTGCATGCTATCCATGAGTTTTTGCCAGCGTGTCGCATAACTGGCATCCAGCAGGTTGTGCTGGGTTTCCAGCTTGCAGCCGCCACGTTCCATATGCGGGTCGGCGACGATACGCCAGCCGTTTTCAGCCAGTGACTCACCCAGATGGTTTTTGACGATGACGGCATCATCCGGATGCAACAAGACCTGTGCCGGTTGTTGTACCGTGCTTATCTGGTTAATCGCATCTTCAACGATAGGCAGGATGAGTTCCGGTTCAGTATCGTATTTGGTTTTTAGCATGGCTTTAGCCAGATCAATTGCCAGCTCCAGCACTTCATTGCTCATTTGTCCGGAGGCTGCCTGCAATTGTTGCGAAAACCCCTGCGCCATCTGCTGCAGGGATTGAATTTCACCCTGCACCTGTTCCATGGTTTCGGCATAGGCGGTTTCCTGGCCATCTTTCAGGCCACGTTCATAGGCTTCCTTGTAGCCAGCGGCGAAACCTTCTTGCCGGGCAGTCTCACGCAGTTTGTCGGCTTCTATACGGCCGACGGCGGCGGCCTGGGCGGTCGCCACTTTGATCTCTTCGACCTGGGCCGGGCGGTTATCGCCAAACGAGGTCATTTCCCAGCGTTGAAAGGCGGTCAGATCACCGCTACGCACCGGGTTAGACATAAGCGTCTTCGCCTTTCGCGCCTAACATGATCTGGCCTTCGTCGGCCAGGCGACGGACGATCAGCAAGATCTGTTTCTGCTGTGTTTCCACTTCTGACAGACGTACCGGTCCCTTGGATTCCAGATCTTCGCGCATCATTTCAGCTGCACGCTGTGACATGTTCTTGAATATTTTTTCACGCATGTCCTGATTCGCACCCTTCAAGGCCACGATCAGTGAATCGGACTGGACTTCCCGCAGCAACAGTTGTATGCCCTTGTCGTCAATCTCGAGAATATTATCAAAGACAAACATTTCATCCATGATCTTCTCGGCCATGTCGCCGTCATATTTCCTGAGATTGTCCATGACGGAGGCTTCGTTTTCGCCGCTCATGAAGTTCAGGATTTCAGCCGCTGCACGCACACCGCCTATGGATTTTTTCTTCAGGCTTTCATTGCCGGTCAACAGTTTGGTCAGTACGTCATTCAGTTCACGCAGGGCAGTAGGCTGGATACCATCCAGAGTGGCGATACGCAACACGATATCATTGCGCAAACGTTCGGTGAACTGGTTCAGGATTTCACAGGCCTGGTCACTTTCCAGATGAACCAGGATGGTGGCAATAATCTGTGGATGCTCGTTTTTGATCAGTTCGGCAACGGAAGGTGAATCCATCCACTTCAGGCTTTCTATGCCGCTGGCGTCCTTGCCGCCCAGGATGCGGTTCAGGAGAGAGGCTGCCTTGTCATCACCCAGTGCCTTGGTCAGCACATTGCGGATATATTCATCCGAATCCAGTCCGACCGAAGAACTGAGGTCGGCCGCCGACTTGAAGTCATCCAGGACTTTGGCGATGGCTTCATGCGGGATAGGGCCGATCGCAGCCATGGCGGCACCGATCTTTTGCACCTCACGCGGGCCAAGATATTTCATGACCTCGGCCGCACCGTCCTCACCCAGCGCCAGCATCAGGGTGGCTGCTTTTTGAATTCCGTCTTCACTCATTGCTGACCCATGCCTTTACAACGTTTGCGACTATCCTTGGATCTTCTTTTGCCAAGGCTTTTGCCATTTCCAGGTTCATCTCATAGCTAGAACCATGGCGCGTATTCTGCTGCTCTGCTTCTTTGGAAAGATTGACGATGGCGGCTTCTTCTTCCTCGCGCTCTTCTTCCAGGGCTTTTTGTTTTTCCGCTTCCAGCGCTTCCAGTGTTTCCTTATCCTTGCCCATCATTTTATACAACATGGGTTTGAGGTAACCGAAAAACAGGTAAGCCAAGGCAATAAACGCCAGGATATATTTCCCGATTTCTTTTGCCATCTGGATGACATCTGGCTGTTTCCACAGCGGTAATTCCACTATAGGTTCTTTTTCGGGGCTGGCAAATGGACTATTGACCACATTCAGTGTATCACCACGATCTTTGTTGAAGCCCATGGCTTCTCTGGCCAGATCAGTGATTTGTGTTTTTTCTATGTCAGTCAAAGGCCGGGTTGAGGTTTTCCCTGCCTTATCGGTTTCTGTCCTGTAATTAACGACGATGGCAACCGAGAGCCGCTTGACGCCACCCATAGGCTGCTGAGTATATTTGATGGTCTTGTCCACCTCAAAGTTGGTGGTCGAGTCTTTCTGCATCAAGCCGCTGTTTGCGGCAGCCCCAGCCTGACCGGCAGCCGCTGCGCTGGCAACGATGGGTGCAGTTGCAGGCACCGGTGGTTGATTGCTCAATGCACCAGGGATGCCGGAAGCATTGGCGGATTTATTGTAAGACTCGCTGGTTTGCTGGCTGCGTATGGTCGAGGCTTCCGGTGGTGAGTTGGGGCGATAGCTTTCGGCCGCTTGTTCAGTCCTGGAAAAGTCGATATCCGCGGTCGCTTCGGCCCTGACATTGCTGGGGCCTACGATGGGTGAAATGATGGATTCTATGCGTTTGACGATGTTTTCCTGATATTCCTGTACATACTTCAATTGCGAAGGGTCAAGATTATTATTCGCCATCTGTTTGCTGGGGTCGGACAGCAAGTTGCCATTCTGGTCAACGATGGTGACGCTCTTGGCAGACAGTTCTGGTACGCTGCTGGCGACCAGGTGGATGATGGCGCTAACCTGTTGCTGATCCATCACGCGGCTGGGGTAGAGGTTCAGCAATACCGAAGCCGTGGGTTTTTGCTGATCACGGATGAATACGGATGATTTGGGAATGGCCAGATGCACGCGCGCCGTCTGCACTGCAGAAACAGCCTGTATGGAACGTGCCAGTTCGCCTTCCAATGCACGTTGAAAATTGACTTGTTCCAGGAATTGCGAAATGCCCAGTTTTTGGTTTTCCATCAACTCGAAACCGACATTGCCCCCCTTGGGCAAGCCCTGTGCCGCCAGTTTCAGTCGTGCATCATGGACCTGGTTGGCCGGCACCAGGATGGCATTGCCGCCATCTGAATATTTGTAGGGCACATTCAATTGCTGCAGCGAGGCGACGATGGCACCGCCATCTCTGTCATTGAAGTTGGAAAACAGGACTTTGTAATCGGGTTGCTGGCTCCATAGCCATACGCCTACCATGATGGCCAGTGTAATAGCGGCACCTACCGCCAGGAATACATTGCGAATGGCTGGTGTTTGCTGCAATCCGAAGATATTCGGCAGAGCAGGGCCTGGTGGGGCAAGTACGGTATTTTCTGCGGTTGCCATAAATTACCTTGTACCAATAAATGTGTCGATGAGTTGCATGCTTGCACGTCCGGAGCTGAGTTTTTTCCTTGATACCAATTTTCCACTGAATTAGCAAAATCAAAGGCAGGAAAAACACTGGTTTTCCAGCTCTTTTCCAGCTTCGCCTTTATTTTCAAAGTGCTAATGTAGCAGTCATAGAAGTCCGAAAAAAAGGTGATGTGATGAAAATGGGCGGAATTGACGCAAGTCGCATAGAAGCCATGGTGGCACAGTTGAAGGCAACTGCGGCAAAAATGGAAGCCGGCGCAGGTTTAGGAGTCAATCAGGCGGAAAATCTCAGTCCTGGCAAGCTCGATTTTGCAGATGCGCTGAAAGCCTCGCTGGATAGCGTGAATCAGGCGCAGATGAGTTCGCAACAACTGGGTGAAAAATTTGCCATGGGCGACGACAAGGTCAGCTTGTCGGATGTCATGATTTCCATGCAAAAAGCGAATATTTCTTTCCAGACTACGGTCCAGGTCAGAAACAAGCTGGTGTCTGCCTATCACGACATCATGAATATGCAGATTTAAGTCCGATTTAAGTCCGATTTAAGTCTGATAGTGTTTGTTTATTGATGGGACCGTGCAAAAAAAGAAAGGGGCAAATTGCCCCTGGTATTTCTGCGGATAGTATTTTGCTGCCTACGTATTTTACTACTACCGTATGCCAGTCATTTTGGCATTGCGCTCACGTTCCAGTTTCATGATGTAACGCTGAACACTGGCCAGTACATTGTTCGACATGTTGATGAACTGGCAGCCCAGACGGCGATTGGTTTTGCCATTCAATAATATAAGGTCCTGGGAATTTCTGACTTGCAGTACCACGTCCACTAAGCCTATGGTGGGCAGATCAAGTTTGCAATGTTCATAGATAACGCCTATGGTGCTATCCATGGCTTTCTTTTCATCCAGTATGGCGATGCCGCCGCAACTGATGTCGACCAGTGACAGTTTCAGGGTTTCTTGCCGGGTATCGACCTTTACCGGCACCATGGCGCGTATCGGCGTCGACAGTGGGGTGTTGATACGATAATACTCCCGCCTTTGCAGACGTACCATCGTAGCCGGAATGGTAAACTGCAAGGCTGGGCGGTCTTCAAATGTGATCAACTCCACATTGTCGGAAGAAAACTGTATGCTGATCTTGTCCAGCAAGCCTTCAAAAGACACCCGTGGTGCCTCGATAATGCGCTGATTTGCCAGGTGGCCTGGTGCACTGTCAATAATGATTAAGTTGTTGGCGTCGTCAACGTCCAGGATGGATGTGATAAAAACTTCGGAACCGCTATTGATCAGCATGCTGATCAATTGTTTGCTTTCCCTTAAACCACGCAACAAACCGACGATCTCCCGCCGGGAGTCAACCTGGAAGGGGCTCTGATTTTCTGTACCTAGGCTCGGAGGTGAGGATGGCATATTTTTATAATCACATTCAGTAAATGGGCAATCAAACCGGTTTTTGCCCTGATGTCTCCGAAATTGCTTCTGAATTTCCTTTATCAATATGGTAAAGCCAAGCGAGAAGTTCTGCAACTGCGCGATACAAAGCCGGTGGAATATCTCGGTCCAGATCGACTTTCATCAATAATGAGACCAGTTCCTTGGATTGGTGCACGTGCACACCATGCTCCTTGGCGCGGGCAATGATTTCTTCCGCGATCAGCCCTTTTCCCTTGGCAACCACACGTGGTGCCGCATCGCCATTCTGATAGGCGAGGGCGACAGCGTTTTGAATCTGCGGTTTGGGGTCATTCATTTTGATTGACAACGAAAGACATCAGTGGCGAACCGGCCATCTGCAATGCAGAGGCAAGCTCGTTCGCATGGCTTTTTAATGCTGTTACCGTGTCACTTTGTGCGGCGCGCAAGGATAAACCGACGCTGTTCGACTGCAAGTTGATGGTTGCAGTTACTTTCCCCAGGTTGGGGAGATCGAAGCTGACGACCGATTGCCAACTGCTATCTTCACTGTCTACCTGATTGTGTCGCGCTTGTTCGCTTTCTTTCCGGATTTCCCAATCGATTTTCCGACCGGGAAAAAGCTCTCCTTGCCATCGTACAACATTTTGCTCCAAAACATTGAGCTGCTGATGAATAATTTGCCCCATTTCCTTGTTGACGGGCGTCGCATTGCCGGCCTGCAGACTGTCGGCTGCTCTGGATGTACCGAGTTGTGACTGTGGCTCATTGCGGATGTCGGTAATATCACGTTTGCCTTGCGCCCATTCCGCGACATGCGATTCATAAAACAGGCCGCTGGCACTGATTTGATTTTGCAGTTTGGCGGCAGTCCTGATGCCGTCTTTTAATTCTGCAGGACTGGCAAGAATGGGTACATCGCTGCTGATACTGGTTTTGGTGCCGGTCTGGCGTCCGGTTTGCAAAATCTGGTCTATTAATTTGCCGGTATTGCTTAATGAGGTGGGCGCACTGCTCAAATGATCGGGAGTGGTGTCGACAGCATTGGTGTTGCCGATGGCTCCGGTTATTTTTGATGTTGCCAACTGCGGTAGCGCTGGTGTCAGCGCCTTGTCCAGCAAGGCATTGCCGGTTTGTGACGTACTTTTGTTGCCGGACAGGGTGACCACTGCCGAGGCATCTGTTTCGGACGGGGCTTCAGTAATTGTGGCCGGGGTGTTGTTGCCGGTAGCAGGCAAAGGTGTTGCCTTGCCTGCTTCTGCTGGCTGTGGCGCAACATAATTCTGTAAAGTAGGAGGCAGTCCGGGCTTGCCCGGGGTGGGTGTCAATAATTGCGGCAGGTTGCCGGACAGGTGGGCGTCGGTATCGCTTTCCAGTAAAAAGGTAGGGCGTGGTTCAGTGCCAATCAGGCGCAAGGGGATTTGGTCCCCGGTCTTGCTACCTTCGGGTAACAACATTTTTGCTGTTATACCCGCTACCCTGACGGTAAAACTGCCATCCATCAGTTTTGACAGGACCTCACCCTTGAGTAGCTGGCCCGTGACCAGTTGTGCCAGCCTTGGGGTGATGTCCTGCTTGGTTTCGGTAATCGCGGCCGTGGCGGCCGGTGCCTCGATATTGGCTACGGGTTTGGTGAGTATATCGAGCCGCGCAGGCATATGCGTCAGGCGCTATTGCCAGCGCCGTAAGCCCGGGAGAGTTTCTGGCTGGTGCTGGAGCTCTTCATCATGTCCGATAATTGCGCCATCCAGGGTTCGGTAATATCGCGAATTTCCTTATCGTCTGCCAGTATCTGCTTGATGATGCGGATTTTTTTGTCACGCATATCGGCTGGTAGATCGGAAGGGATTTCATTTTCACGCAATAACTGGACACGGCTTGAGCAATCGCTTTCCAGTCGCCCCAAGAGTTCCCAGTCGCGCGAACGGGCGGCTTCCAGCATATTGCCCGTAATCGTTGCAACATTTTCGTACAATGTAATCAGTTCCAGACTATTCATCTTGATTCAAGCCTCAACAAAGTTGGCAGGACGAGGAGACAGTGGGTCAACGTTCATTTTTGGCGCTTCCATGACGGCTTCACTGGCAGGTGCGATTGCTTCCCACGAGGCTTTCAGATCTTTTAACAGATTTCTGACTTCGTTGAGCATGCCGTCATTGTTTTCCAGATTCGCCTTAATCAGGCGGGCGGTCATGTATTCATACAGGGAGTCAAGGTTGTCGGCTATTTCACCCCCCACTTTTTTATCGAGACTGGCGCGCAGACCATTTTCGATAATGGCAATTGCTTTGGAAATCGACTGGCCTTTCGAGGCTATTTCTCCATTGCTTAAGTGCTGTGAAGCATTGGAGATCGCCACGATTGCGCCTTCAAAAAGCATCACGATCAATTTATGGGGGCTGGCAGCAACCACGCCAGTCTCTATACCGACCTTGGCATAGGCATTTGCACCACGTACTTGAGATGAGCCAAACATAGCGGTTAATCCTCTCTGATATTTTCTATTCTGCTAACTACTTTTACTTCGTACTGGACGTCAATGCCGCCAGTTGCTGTGTCAGGAATGAACTTGTATTGTTCAGGCTGCTCACAATCGTATCCAGGGCTGTAAATTGCGCGCGATAACGTGCTTCTGTGTCAAACAGGCGGCTGTTCAGGATATCGCGCTGCTTGCCGATATCCTTGATGCTGCGGTTGATACCATCGGTTGCGCTGGAAATTGAACCAGAGGTGCCGACCACCGTGGAAAGCAGGGAAGTTACCTGCGACGCATAACCCCTGGAGAAATTGACCGTACCGCGTGCGCCGAGTGCGCCACCGCTGATCAGTATTTTCAAGCCTTCTGCATCGGAGCCGGTGGCACCCGTCAGGTATTGCCCTGAGCCGGCGGCAGTAATGCCATTCAGTTTGCCCGCAACATCCACCCCGGCAGTGCCGTTAAGAACAGTACCTGTCAGGCTGGCAGCACCAGTGCCAGTGCCATCCGCCAGGGTGACATTGGATGCACTGCCATAGTTGGTCGATTGCAATTTCAGGAAACCACTGCCATCAATAGTTGCAGTGACGGTGGAACCATTGTCTTTGAAGGTGGAATTGCCATTGATCGATGTTTGCAACAGCGTCGCCAGCGACGATGCAGTGTACGAGCCTGCTGCCAGTGCGACGGCAGCGGTTTTTCCATTCAGCGTGACATTGATGGTGGTATTGGCTGCAATGGTCGTGTTGCCCGTAGTCAGATCCAGATTACCCGTTAAGCCGCCCTGAGTAGCAATTGCGGTTACTTCCAGACCATATGCACCTTGCTTGGTTGCCGTAGTCGAGCTGCTATACCCGACCAGACTGTCCGTAGCTTTGCCGACGGAAGCAAACAAGCCGCTTATTTCTGAATAATTGTTGCTTAGGGCCGTCTGCAATTTGGATGAGTCAATTGAAAGCGTGCCATCTTTTTGAAAGCTGATACCTATGCTGGACAGGGTGGTAATGTTCCCGCCCAGGCCATTGACGGCTGCACTTAATGTCGACCTGATCTGGCTTTGCACGTTCCTGGCGGTAGAGTCGCCGATCAGGATGCCACCTTTCTGGGTACTGGCATCATAACCAGTCAGAGATTTTAATGTTGACTGGAAATCATTGAAACCTTTTACAAAACCATTGATGGCCGACTGGATACCGCTGGTATTGGCGCTCAGTGACAAACTGGTGGTGCCGACTTTGCTCAGATTCAGTGTGGTGCCCTGTATCGCACCGGTTACTGCATTCGACGTGCTGGAAATGGCAATGCCGTTGACCGTCAGCGCGGCGTTTTGTGCTGTTGTTGTTTCTGTCAGGTTCTGGGTGCCGGCCGGATCATAATTGACCAGGCTTTGTATGGCGGCATCGCCAGTGGCCGTGATTTTCAAACTGGATGTCGCACCAGTCTTGGCTGATGTGAGAACCAGATGGTAAGGGGTGGCACTACCGTCGCCAACAATGGCTGCAGTTGCGCCTACATTCGCGGCATTGATGGCATCGCGTATGCCCTGTAGTGAATTATTGGCACCATCTATCGTGACTGTGCCTATCGACTGTGTCGCATCCTGGGTGAAGGTGGAGCCTGTATATACACCATTTGCCGAAGTGCCACCGGTAATGGTGCCAAACTCGAAGTTGATGGTGGTGCTGGTGCCACTGCCTATGCTGGCCGTAGAGCTGACCTGGCCTGCGCTGGAAATGGTTTGTGCCTGTGCCAGCTTGGTCACATTGACGTTATAGCTGCCTTGGGTGGAAACACTGGTGGTGGTGGCTGACAGGATAGTGCTGTCGCCAGCAGATGCAGTCAGTGACTGAAAGGTGCCCAGATTGCTGAGGCCGGTAACATTTGACTGAAAAACACTGAGTGCGCTGTTCAGCGTGCCATACGCAGACAGCTTGGCCTGAAAACTGGCTTCTTTTGTTGCCAATGTGGTCAGGGGCTGACTCTCGACCGTCATTAACTTTGAAATCAGACCGTTGACGTCCAGATTGGCGCCTAAGCCTGTTGATTGTATGCCCACGTTATTCCCCCTTGTCAGACCGTACTGTACTAAATTATCGGCTAAGGCAAACTAGACTTTAGAGGGGAATTTACGTGCCAATTTAAAATTTAGGTGTAAGACTGAATAAATAAATGATTAAGCTTGCTGTTTGATTAAGAGACCTTGCAGTTTATCTAGCGAACGCGATATTTCAAGGGCTTCTTCGGAAGGAATCTGACGCAATACCTCTTTAGTCTGCTGGTCAATTACCTTTACGACTACTTTATTACTATGTTCCTCAACACTGAATTCTAGAGACTGTGACAGAGATTGGATAGTTTTATTGATATCGTCGACTGCCTTGGTCACTTTATCGATGCTTGGCGGTGACGATGCAGATGATGCAGCTTTGACGGCATCGATGGTTTGCGTTGAAGCAGCCGCTGACTTGTGTACCGATGCACTGGCGTCAGTTCCTGCTGGTCTGTCCGTGATCAGTTGTCCAGATTGAGAAGTGCTCCCTATCGATCGGATGTCCATGATCTTTTCCTTCAAGAAAAATACCCCTGGTCAAAATGTTGACCAGGGGGACATGCTTTATGCTTTAAGTATAGACCTAATTTACATAAGCCTACTGCTATTAGCCACGCAACAGGGCCAGAACGCCGTTTGGCAAACCGTTAGCCTGAGCCAAAATCGCTGTACCAGCTTGTTGCAAGACCTGACCGCGTGTCAGAGCCGCTGTTTCCTGGGCGAAGTCTGCATCACGGATACGGCTGCGGGATGCTGTCAAGTTTTCAGAGTTAGTCTGCAAACTTTCAATCGCGGAAGAGAAGCGGTTTTGATACGCACCCAGAGAAGCGCGGGAGCTATTGATCGATTGTAACGCCGCATCAATGGTCGACAACGCGGCGGTGGCCCCGGCAGCGGTACCCAGATTCAGTGAAGAGACACCCGCACCGACCGTGACCGAAGCAGAAGTGAAACCACCAGTCAGGTTGGCAGCTGTCAGACCAGTACCAGTACCGTTTGCCAGGGTGATACCGGCAGAGCTGGTGGAAGTCAGGGACAGTGTCGAGGTGCTGACGTCAGTTGCGCCAGTTGCCGATACAGTAATACCTGTGTTGGCAGCAGCGGCAGCAGCGTTGGTGCTGGCTGTAATAGTGATGTTACGGCCATCAGCGGCAGCCAGTGCAACTGCACCAGTTGCTGTATTGAAGGTAGCAGTAACGCCAGTTTGTGTGCTGATCGCATTTACAGCAGCTGCTACCTGTGCACCACGTTGTGCGCCGGAAGTCGAAGCATTCAAGGCACCCAGATTCACGCCGTTAATAGTGACGTCGCCGGAGGCAATCGCTGTTGCGGATGTGCTGGCTGTACCGGCAATGGTTGTCGAACCTACAGTTGCAGTTACGCCTGTGCTGCCGCTGATCGCATTGATTGCTGCTGCTTTTGCAATGCCGCTGCCTGTGGAGTTGGAGAAAGATACACCGTCAGCTGCAGATGCGCCAACCTGGAAGCCGTTGATGGACAGGTCACCGGCAGCCAGGGCTGTCGTGGTAACTGAACCGGCACCGGCTACTGTGGTAGCGTAGCTGGAAGATGCACCCACACCCAGGGCGCTAGATTTTGCGCTGGTGATGGAGGCGATACTGATTTGATCGTTTGATGTACCGTTGGCACCAACTTGGAAAGTTTGTGCAGAGAAGCTACCGTCGAGCAGGTTCACGCCGTTGAAGTTGGTGCTGCTGGCAACGCGGTTAATTTCAGAAATCAACTGACCTGCTTCGTTGTTCAGAGCGGCACGATCAGAAACGCTGTTGGAGCCGTTGGCAGATTGCACGGCCAGGTCACGGATACGTTGCAAGTTGGCACCGATCTGTTGTAAAGCGCCCTCAGCGGTTTGCGCCAGAGAGATACCGTCGTTCGCATTACGTGCAGCTTGGTTCAAGCCGCCGATTTGAGAAGACAGACGTTCGGAAATTGCCAGACCAGCAGCGTCATCTTTCGCGCTATTAATACGCAGACCGGAAGACAGACGTTGCAGGGAAGTGTTCAGCGCAGATTGCGATGTAGTCAAGTTGCGTTGTGCATTCAGCGATGCAATATTGGTATTAATGACAGCCATGGTAATTCTCCCTAAGTTATTCAAATTGGCGTAGTAGCCTGAAACTTTGGTCTTTCGTGCTGACTATTGGACCGCCGTTGTAAAGGGTATCGGTAGAGACTAAAAAAGTTTTAGCGTGTTTCTGAAAATAAATGTTATTTTTTTCGCTCAAGTTTTAAAGATGTTTCCGCTTGTCGGCGCTTTTTTTAAATACTTTAGGGCTAAATTTGATTTAGTTTTAGGGCCTTATTTAACATATGGAAACGAATTCATTAGCTATACAATAAGCCTGAGCTAGTAGTTTCTGGTATTTTCCTGTTTAAAAAGGCAGCGCGCAGGCAAGGCAGCCTTTATTGCAGCGCAAAAATGCCGGGAAATGAGCAGAAATGCAAAATCAGCTTAGCTGATCAACATATCGGCTATTTATTGAATAATAATTACACCTTATCAGGGCGCAGGCATGAGCAAATCCAGTTTTGATGCACGAAAGGCAATGCGCGAAGTTAACAAGCACTTTGATGCAGGTGCTTTGCCCGAGGCCAAACAGGTTTGCCTGAATATCATCAGGCATTTCCCCCGTCATCCGGATGCGCTGTATGCCCTGGCCAGGATATGCGGTGACCTGAACCAGTGCGACGAAGGCGTCCAGTACCTGAAACTGGCATTCGACGTGATGCCACATTTTCCGGATAACCGGAAAATCGCTTTCGGTATCTTTAATAAATACCTGCTCAGTAAACAATATGTGCAACTGGAAGAGATCAGTTTGTGGCTGTCCAAATACCTGCCGCGTGACGGCATAGTCTGGGATTACCTGGGTGTAGCCCGTATCGAGCAGGCTAAATTTCCCGAAGCACTCATAGTATTGACCAAGGCGCTGGAGCTGTTGCCGACCAATCCGCACATCCTGGTGAATATGGGTAATGTCCTGATTTCCCTGGAACGCTGTGCCGATGCCATCGTCTATCTGGAAAAAGCCCTGGCGATACAGCCGACCATGGTGGTCGGCCTGAATAACCTGGGTAATGCCATGCGCTTTATTGGCAGGACTGAAGAAGCCATAGAAAATATATCCAGGGCCATACAGATCGACCCAAGTCTGCCTTACCTGTTTAATAATCTGGGACTGGCCTACCGTGAACACGGCATGTACAGCTTCGCCATTGTGCAATACCGGCATGCCCTGGAGCTGCAACCGGATCTGTTGCAGGTTTATCCTAACCTGATTGATGCCTTGCGCCAGAATGGCCAGGTACAGGAATCGATAGAATGCGGTCAGCATGCATTGACACTGACCCAGGATATTCCTGAAATCTGGGCGGCCTATGGTGACACCCTGCGGGAAGCCAACCACCTGGATGCAGCCATCGAAGCTTATATCAAGGCCTTGTCGTTCAGGGAAGACGGACAGTCTTCTTTCAATCGCAAGATCTACACCAATTTATTGTTTTGCCTGAATTACCACCCGGACCTGACGCCAGAGGTGATTTATAACGCCTACCATGAATTTGACTTGCGCTTTGCCGCACCGCTGAAAGCCCAGTGGAAGAAGTTTGAGAATGCGCGCATCCCTGGCAAGCGCCTGAAGGTGGGTTATGTGACCCAGGCTTTCTATAATCATGTGTGTAAATATTTCTTGTTGCCGCTGCTGGAAGGGCATGACAAGGAACAGGTGGAGGTCTACGCCTATGCCAATCCCCCATTTGAAGACGATGTCACTGCCTATTATAAAAAACAGATCGACCATTGGGTGTCAACGCGTGACATGACCGATGATGTGCTGGCTGACAGAATACGGGCGGACGGCATCGATATCCTGGTCGACGTTGCCGGCCATACCAATGGTAACCGCCTGCCGGTATTTGCCCGCAAGCCCGCACCGGTGTCCCTGCATTGGCTGGAATATGGCTATACCACCGGTCTGAGTGCCATCGATTATTACCTGACCGACAAACCGACCATCACCGACAATTGCGCGCATCTGTTTGCCGAAAAAGTCTGGTGCCTGGATGGGCCTGCTTATGTATACAGGCCGGATACCAGAAGGGCAGAACTGGGCCCGCCACCATTTGAATCAACCGGGGTGATTACCTTTGGCAGTCTGTCACGTTCGACACGTATCAACCACAGGGTGGTGCGGGTGTGGGCAACCATACTTGATGCCATGCCAAATTCACAACTGATCATCAATAGCGGCGATTTCAAGGATCCCCAGGTGCAGGATGAAATGGCATCGCGCTTCATGCGCTATGGCATCGACCGATCGAGGCTGCTGATTGGCTTCAGTACACCTTCGTGGGAAGTGCTCAAGCATATTGATATCGGCCTGGATTGCTTCCCGCATAATTCCGGGACGACTTTGCTGGAATCTCTGTATATGGGGATTCCTTTCATCTCTCTGACGGACCGGCCATCGGTAGGGCGTATCGGTGCCAGTATCCTGACAGCGGCAGGGCATGAAGAGTGGATTGCCAGTACGGAAGACGAATACGCCCAGAAAGCAATCATCCTGGCGCATGATCTTGACGCCTTGCGCCATCTGCGTGGCAGTTTGCGTACAGAAATGGAACAGTCGCTGCTGATGGATGAACCGGCATTTGCCCGTTCAGTAGAAAAAGCCTATCGTCAGATGTGGAATATCTATTGTGAAGGACCCGAGCAATGAAAGCAGTTATCCTGGCGGGCGGTTTGGGGACACGGATTTCCGAAGAGACCCATCTCAAGCCTAAACCCATGATAGAAATTGGTGGCCACCCCATACTCTGGCACATCATGAAATCCTATTCGGCCCACGGCGTGAATGAGTTCGTCATTTGCTGCGGCTACAAGGGTTACCTGATCAAGGAATATTTTGCCAATTATTTTTTGCATATGTCGGATGTCACCTTCAACATGCAAAACAATAGTATGGAAGTGCATGAGCATCATGCCGAACCCTGGAAGGTGACGCTGGTGGATACCGGTGAAGATACCATGACCGGTGGCAGGCTCAAACGGGTTGCCCGTTATCTGCAAAATGAAGAGGCTTTTTGCTTTACCTATGGCGACGGGGTGGCGGATCTGGATATTGCTGCTTCCATCGCCTTTCACAAGGCGCATGGCAAACTGGCTACCGTAACTGCGGTCTTGCCCCCGGGGCGCTATGGTGCGCTGGAGCGTGAAGGTGACCTGGTTGCTGGTTTTACCGAAAAACCGCGCGGTGACGGTGGTTGGATCAATGGTGGCTATTTTGTCCTGTCTCCTAAAGTACTGGATTTGATCGATGGCGACCCCATCAGTTGGGAATCCGAGCCTTTAAACGGCCTGGCGGCGCGGCAGGAATTGATGGCCTTTGAGCATTCCGGGTTCTGGCAACCCATGGATACCCTGCGTGAGAAAAATCTGCTGGAAGATTTGTGGCAGTCAGGGAATGCGCCTTGGCGCGTGTGGTAAACATGAGTAAACATGATGGTAAGCATGCAAAATAGCGTTCAAAACAGTGTTCAAAGTAGTGTGCAAAGTAAGCATGCCGTGCCCGATGCCGGGTTTTGGCGCGGTAAACGAGTGCTGTTGACCGGGCATACCGGTTTCAAGGGTGCCTGGTTTGCCAACTGGTTGGCACGCATGGGGGCGATAGTGCATGGATTGGCACTGCCACCAGAGTCGCGCCCGAATCTGTTTGATGCGCTGGAGATTGATAAAAAGATACATAGCCACTTTGGTGACATACGCCAGTTTGACATCGTCAAACAGGCGGTGGATGCGGCCCAGCCTGACATTGTGTTTCATCTGGCGGCCCAGGCACTGGTCAGAGCCAGTTATAAACAACCACTGGCGACTTTTGAAACCAATGTGATTGGCACCGCCAACCTGCTTGAAGCATTGCGTAGCCGCACGGACGTGAAAGTTGCGCTGATCGTGACCACCGACAAGGTATACCGCAACCGCGAGCAATTGGCACCGTATCCCGAAACCGCAGAATTGGGCGGGCATGACCCGTATAGCGCCAGCAAGGCGGCGTCAGAACTGGTATTGGCCAGCTATCGCGCTTCTTTCCTGCAAGCGCAGGGCACCAGCATACTGGCGGCACGGGCTGGCAATGTCATCGGCGGTGGCGACTGGTCAGAAGACCGCCTGTTGCCGGACGCAGTCCGGGCCTGGCGTAATGGTGACACCCTGCAAATCAGGCGGCCGGATTCAGTGCGCCCCTGGCAACATGTGTTGGAGCCACTGGCGGCCTATTTATGTCTGGCGCAATATGCCTGGAGCAATCCGGCGACCAGCCTGGCATGGAATATAGGCCCGGATGGTGCTGCCAGCGTCAGGGAAGTGGTGCAACTGGCGCATACCGCGTATGGCAAGGGGCAGATAGCATTCGCTACCGAAATCAGTGGCCCGCATGAAGCCGGATTATTGGCGCTGGATGCCAGCAAGCTCAGGCAGGCACTGGGGATAGTCCCACGCTGGAAACTGGATGCTGCCGTAGAGCACAGCATGCGCTGGTACCGTGATTTTGAAAATGGCATGTCGGCGGAGGTGCTGTGCGCACGCGATATGGATGCTTATTTGCAAGCAGCGCAATCTACTGCACAATTCCAGCCAGGCCAGCCGGTATGAAGTTGTTAATCACAAAAGGTCGATGAGCATGTCCGGGCGATTTGATTTCTTGCCGACACCGATAGCGGGTTTGCAAATAGTGCAAAGGAAGCCGCGTGGCGATCAGCGCGGTTATCTGCAAAGGCTATTTTGTGCCGACGATATGCAAGAGCTTGGCTGGACAACACCAATAGCACAAATCAACCACACCTATACCGCCCGCAAGGGAACATTACGGGGCCTGCATCTGCAATTGCCACCATTTACCGAGATGAAGCTGGTCAGTTGCATGAAAGGGGAGGTGTGGGATGTCGCAGTGGACTTGCGCGCAGGCTCACCGCATTTCCTGCACTGGCACGCCGTCTTGCTGTCTGCCGAAAATCAGCGCTCTTACCTGATACCGGCTGGCTTTGCCCACGGCTTCCAGACCATGACGGATGAGGTGGAAATGTTGTATTGTCATAGCCAGCCTTACATGCCAGCCAGTGAAATGGGCGTGCACCCCATGGATAGCCGTTTGGCCATCACCTGGCCCCTGGCGGTGAGCGACATGTCAGACCGGGACAATCGTGGAATATTGCTGGATACAGATTTTCAAGGAGTAAATGTATGAAGTGCAGGCATTGTGGCCATGAATTGACCCAGAGCTTTCTTGATCTGGGTTCTGCTCCTCCATCCAACGCTTACTTGCGCCCGGATACCTTGAACACCTCAGAAATCTGGCTACCCATGAAGCTCATGGTGTGTGATGCCTGCTGGCTGGTACAAACCATAGACTTTACCGGTCGTGAAAGCCTGTTTGATGCCGAATACGCCTATTTCAGTTCATGCTCGTCAAGCTGGTTGCAGCATGCCAAACGATTTGTGGAAGACATGCGCAAGGAATTTAAGCTGGGCGAACAAAGCCTGGTCATGGAAGTGGCCGCCAATGACGGGTACCTGCTGCAATATGTGATGGAAGCTGGCATCCCCTGTTTTGGTGTGGAACCTACTTCCAGCACCGCGACAGCAGCGCGCGAAAAAGGCATACGCATCATAGAACGCTTCTTTGGAACTGAACTGGCGCATGAGTTGCTGGCCGCCGAGGGACGGGTCGATCTGGCGGTGGCAAACAATGTACTGGCGCATGTACCGGATATCAATGATTTTGTCCGTGGCTTTACCGACATCCTCAGCGATCAGGGTGTGGCCAGCTTTGAATTTCCGCACTTGTTGAACATGGTGCAGCAAAACCAGTTTGATACTGCCTACCATGAGCATTATTCTTACCTGTCCCTGCACGCGGTCAAGGCCGTGTTTGAACGCAATGGCCTGCACATATTTGATGTGCAGGAATGGCCAACCCATGGCGGCAGCTTGCGGGTGCTGGCCCAAAGAGCCGATATCCGCCATTATCCCGAAAAAGACAGTGTCAGCCAATTGCTGCAGGTGGAACACGAAGCCGGCATGACAAGCCTGGATTTTTACCGGCGCGCCCAGGAAAGGGCAGAAGAAGCCAAGTTTGGGCTGCTGGAATTTTTGCTGGATGCCAAACGCAAGGGCCAGCGCGTCGCCGCCTATGGTGCGGCAGCCAAGGGTAATACCCTGCTCAATTTTTCTGGTGTACGTCCGGACCTGCTGCCCTATGTGGTCGATATAAACACGCACAAACAAGGCAAATACATGCCCGGCAGCCGCATACCGATTGTCAATGCCGCCTATCTGTTGGCAGACAAGCCAGATTACATCCTGATCCTGCCCTGGAATTTGAAAGCGGAAATCATGCGTGACCTGGCCGCAGTCAAAGAATGGGGCGGGCATTTTGTCGTGGCAGTTCCCGAATTGATGAAGATTTAATCATCATTTGATCACACAGAAAGTGGTGAAGGCGTGATAGACATACATCCCGATGCACGTGTATCCAGGCTGGCTGATATCGAAGATTCAGTCAGGGGGACGCGTATCGTCATTGCCGCATTTGCCAGTATAGACAGCTTCGTTAAAATCAAACCCGCAGGCGGTTCTGGCGATGTCGTCATTGGTGAGCGCAGCGTGGTGAATTCCGGCTGTGTGCTGTACACCGGGAATGGTATTCACATCGGCAATGACGTGGCTATCGCTGCCAATTGCACGTTTGCCCCTGTCAATCATGCCTATCAGGATAAAAACAGACGCATCAACCAGCAGGGCTTTTTGCCCAGCAAGGGTGGCATAGTGATTGAGGATGATGTCTGGATTGGTGCCAATTGCATCATTCTCGACGGCGCTATCCTGCGCCAGGGCTGTGTTATCGGCGCCGGTTCCATCGTCCGTGGCGAAATCGCTGCTTACTCGATACAGGTCGGCAATCCCTTGCGACAGATAGGGGGACGGCAGTGACAGGGGATCTGAATTTGGCTCCACGTGCGACCCTGATCGGGGGCCGGGGTTTCATTGGGCGGCATTTGTATCAGGCCCTGCAAGCCACGGGCTGGAACAGTTATGTTGCTGAAAAAGCAGATCCGCGCTTGATGGATGAAGACCTGGGACACGTCTTTTACTGCGCTGGTCTGACGGCTGATTTTCGCCAGCGACCGTATGCAACCGTGGATGCGCATGTCCATCTGCTTTCCGGCATATTGCAGCACAGCCGGTTTGCCAGTCTGACTTATTTGTCCAGCACCCGTGTGTATGCCGGGGCCACATCGACTGATGAGCAGGCAGCATTGACGGTGAACCCGCAACTTGCGGGCGATTTATATAATATCTCCAAACTGATGGGAGAAAGTTTATGCCTGAGCAGCCAGCGCAACGTCAGGGTAGTGCGATTGTCGAATGTATATGGGCAGGGCATGCCTGAGCAGAATTTTTTATCTGACATATTGCGCGATGCAGCGGGTAGTAAAAAACTGCTGTTTCGCTCTGCCGCCAGTTCCGAAAAAGATTATATTGCCGTGGCTGATGTGGCCCGTTGCCTGCCGCTGATTGCAACGGCGGGTGAAACAGGTATTTACAATCTGGCCCGTGGCCATAATACTTCTCATGCCAGCCTGGCTGCGCAACTGCAAGCGCTAGGAGTGGCGTGTGCATTTGAAGACCAGGCACCCGAACTACGCTTTCCCCAGATATCCACGACCAAACTGAATGCCTTGTGTGGTTCCATGCAGGGTGATTTGAATACTGAACTGCCGGTTCTTTTTAACTACTACGCCAGGATGCCATGAACCCGATCAAACAATTCGAAGCTGAACGCGACCAACGCATAGAACAACTGGGCCAGGATAGCGAATTCCAGGAGCAGTCGCGCAGCTGGCTGGAACAAAGCATGCGACGCCAGTATGTGTACAACTTTTCCTGGCTGGGGCGGCCCATCATACAAAACCCCATCGACATGGTCGCCATGCAGGAAATCATCTGGAATGTGCAGCCCGACCTGATCATCGAGACTGGCATTGCCCATGGTGGGTCGATTATTTATTCTGCTTCATTGCTGGAATTGAATGCCGCCTGTGGCGGTAGTGCGGATGCTCTGGTGGTGGGTATAGATATCGATATCCGCCAGCACAACAAGGATGCGATCTTGCAGCACCCCATGGCCAGACGCATACAAATGCTGGAAGGTTCCAGCGTTTCGCCCGACATCGTGCAGCAGGTGCAGGCAATCGCGCGCGGCAAGCAGCGTATCGTGGTGTTTCTTGATTCTAACCACACGCATGAGCATGTATTGGCAGAATTGCAGGCCTATGCACCCCTGGTCAGCAAAGACAGTTATTGCGTGGTGTTTGATACCTTTGTAGAAGATGTGCCGGCAGATGTCTTTGATAACCGCCCCTGGCAGCCAGGCAACAGCCCCAAGACGGCAGTCCATGAATACCTGAAGACACACCCGGAATTTGTCATCGACAAGAGTATGCATAACAAATTGCAGATCACCGTCGCACCGGATGGTTTCCTGAAGCGCATACAATAATTTGTACTACTCGCTACCAAACAAAACGCAGGCATCGGGCCTGCGTTTTGTTATTGATGGAATACATTTGACAGATCAGGGTGCCTTGATCACCCGGTTTTTGCCTGATTGCTTGGCCTCGTACATGGCTTTGTCCGCCCGTTTGATGGTGGCATCTTGCGGCTCTTTCGGGTTACGCAAGGCGACACCGGCACTGAAGGTGATAAACAGTCTTTGTTCGTTTGCCGTGAAGAAGTGCTTGGTTAGCTCACGCTGTACACGTATCATCGCCTGAGCTGCTTCTTCCAGTTCGGTTTCTGGCATGATGATGACAAATTCTTCACCTCCATAGCGGGCGACCATATCGATGGAACGCAGGGTTTGCTTGACGATACGCACCAGATGTACCAGTGCTTCGTCACCTGCGGCATGGCCATGGGTGTCATTCAGCTTCTTGAAATTGTCCAGGTCGAGCAAGGCGACACACAGCGGCGTACTACGGCGGTCTGCACGATCTGCTTCACGCTCGAACACGTCATCCATGCCGCGTCGGTTAAGACTGCCGGTAAGCTGATCTTCCCTTACCAGTTCACTCATCTGTGCCAGTTTGTTTTCCAGTTCCTTGATGCGTGCTTCTGCTTCGGCGACTTCTTTTTGTGCCGCCACGATCATATCCCGGGAACGCAGGGTTTCGAACTGCACTTCCTTGGTTTCGCTGAGAATGCTGGCGATCAGACCGGTGACTTCGGCGACATCTTTGGCGCTACTCAATTGCTGGGAATACGCTCCCATTTTATGCTGGTAGGCACCGGTACTGTCAGCCATGGCATTCAGTCTGTCGATAAACGCCGCCATCATGTTCTTGACGGAAGTTTTCGACTCTGCGATGCTGGTTTTCAGTACGCCTTGTTTATAGATCACATCTTTCAGGCTGCGGGTGGCTTCCTGCAGGGCGCGATGATCTATAGGGCCGGCTATCAGGTTCTGTACCACTTCAATCTGGCCGCGCAGCCAGTTGTCGTTGTCGAGCAGATCATGAATATTCGTCAACAACAAATCAAACAGACGCAGCAGTAATTCTTGCTGTTCGGCGCTGTCGCCACTTTGCAATTCTATTTGAAAGCATAATTGCTTGAGGCGTGCCGCAATGTGGTTCAGTTCACTTTCGTTGCCTGCGACTTTAACCGCCTGTGCCAGGCTTTCAGATTCGCCAGACAGGGGCGGGCTGGGTTTGAGCAGAGATGTCAGTGCCAGTGCCAGTGTGCGGTGCAGCAAATCCTTAAGCAGGCGCACACGCGGGTCTTCAACTGGTCCATCATCCACCAGCGAAATATTTTTCGTCTGCGGCACCGGGGCTGGGTCGACCAGGCTGATGTTACTACTGCTGGACGCAGGGGGCGGGGGAGCGGTAATGCGTTCTGTCAGTTGTGTCAGTGCCCGGCTCAGGTCAGGCCAGTTGCCGGATTTAATGGCGCGATTGAAGCGCAGGCCAAAAGTCGATAAATCGGTTTGTGAGGCTTGCAGGCTGGTGGCAAAACTGCTCAACAGGTTTTCAGCTTCCGATACCGGTGCGGTAACTTCGGCAACTACTTCTGGTGTCGGTTCAATGACGCCTGAAATATCGTTATATAACTTGCGATATGCATCAGGGGTAGGCGCAATTCTTTGTATTGCCAATTGCCGGAAGGTTTCGCGCGCGATGTCAGTCGGGGTTTTGAATTGCGAATTATTTGGAGTTTTTGACATGGTGCTCTGCCAATGGCGTTACCAACAAAGGTGCTGCAATGAAAAGACTGATTGAAGTTCTGGTCGGATCACACATCAATATTGCCATCTAGTCTACAAGTTGATTCTTGATGGCATAGTGCGTTAACTCTGCATTGTGCCGCAATTTCATCTTCAAAAGAATTCTCGAACGGTATTCACTAATGGTTTTTACAGAAAGTGACAAATCTTTTGCTATGTCGCTAACCGATTTGCCAGAGGCGATCAGTGTCATGGTTTGAAACTCGCGGTCCGACAGGGTCTTGTGCAGGGCATCTTCATGTTCCTGATTGAGATTGTTGGCCAGTTCCTGCGCCAGTTGCGGGCTGATGTATTTCAGGCCGCGTGAAATCTGGCGTATGGCTTCAAGAATCTGGCTGCCGCCGCATTGTTTGTTCAAGAAACCCGCTGCCCCGGCTTTCAGGGCACGCACTGCATATTGGTCTTCTCTATGGATGGAAAACATCAGGACGGCGACTCCAGGTTTTTCTGATTTAATCTGTTTCAGTACTTCGATGCCATTTTTGTCAGGCAGGGAAATATCCAGCAGAATCACTTGCAACTCATGCTGACGGCATAGGCGTATAGCCTCCAGGCCGGTTTCCGCTTCGGCAATGACGGCAATATCCGTACTGGTCGCTATGATGCTTTTAATGCCCTCGCGGACAACCGCATGATCGTCTACGATGAGTACATTAATTGCTGCTTTTTCTGTCATGCAAAATCCATTTCTTGTTCAGGCATCTGGTCATTACCGACGGACCGAAAGCTTCCCATGACTTACCATTGGTTGCTGCACCGGTAGATGGCTCAGTTTGAACCAGATCGTGGTGGTGCAGGCGGCATAGTTGCTTTAAATTTAATTTCGTCCGGCATGTAGCGTCTCAGCTATTTTATAAGGGATGCACAGATTTTGGTGCTATAAAGAAAATTAAATCCATCAAGTCCGTTACAATAATGCAATGAGCAAAGCATTTATCAAAGAGTCAGACTCCGATGACGACGAAGAATTCGGCGCACCGGCTATTCCTGCGGGCGTAAAAAACTATATGACGCCGGAAGGGCATCAGCGCATGAAGGAAGAGTTTTTGCATCTGATGGATGTTGACCGGCCCGAAGTCGTCAATATCGTGCACTGGGCGGCGTCAAATGGAGACCGTTCAGAAAATGGTGACTATATCTATGGCAAACGGCGTCTGCGCGAAATTGACCGGCGTATACGTTTTCTGACCAAGCGTCTCGACATTGCAGAAGTATTTGATTCCAGCATGCACCATGGTTCGGATCAGGTATTTTTTGGCGCGACCGTCACCTATGAGAACCAGCATGGCGATGAAGTGACTGTCCGCATCGTCGGGGTGGATGAATTTGATCCTCTGCAAGGCAAGATCAGCTGGATTTCACCGGTGGCACGCGCCCTGATCAAGGCCAGGGTCGGCGATACGGTGACCTTGCGCACCCCTGGTGGCGTCGATGAGCTGACGATTCTTGAGGTTGACTATCCTGCCTGAAGCTTTTCCATCCTTTGCTGACCACCATGTCCATCGCCTACACGAAACTGTATCACCCGCTCAGGGTGCCGCTGGCAGCCGAGATGCATTCACGGCCATCATTACGTTTGCGGGCACCCGAAACACTGACCCATCTGGCCATTTATGCCCGCAGTGATGCCCACCTCGGTGGTGACAACCTGCTGACCCAGCAGGTGATACTGGAAGATTTTTGCCGTCATTTCGGCGTTGCCAGTCCGGCGGGACAGGGCAAGTACTTTTTCCATGATTTTGGCCGCTTTCGTCTGCAGTGGGAATGTCATACCGAATTTGCCACCTATACCTTCGTTGCCAACCCGGTCGCACCAGCAGAACAGCATGCCCCAGAATCCGTGCCCGGGCAGATGTTTGCTGATGTGCCACTAAAGCATTTGCCGCAGCAATGGTTATTTGAATTGCAGGGCAAGGTGATGGTGGCTGCCCATGTGGCCTTGCTGCCATCCCAGGACAACAGCCTGCCTGCCTTGCCATCCAGGCAGATTTTTGAAGGAGATGTCCTGGTCGGCAGCGAAGTGCTGCAGCGTGGCGAGATATGGACCGATTTCCTGATACAGGCCGATGGTTTCAGCCGCTTTGTGGTCAGGGACAAGGGCTTTCTTGAGCAGCAGGCAGGCCGCATCATCCAGCGTTTGTTGGAAATTGAAACCTACAGGATGATGGCCTTGCTGGGTTTGCCCCATGCGCAGCGTGCTTCCCCCATCTTGAATTCCATAGAAAGTGAGCTGGTGACGCTGACCGAAGCCATGACCATGGCCAGCAGTGGTAACGGCCATGGCAGTATGGCGAATGCCGATGCAGAGCAAAGTCTGTTGCGTCAGATTATTGATCTGGCTGCCCGCATAGAAAAACTGGCGCTGGAAAACAGTTATCGTTTCGCTGCATCCAAGGCGTATTTCAAGCTGGTGCAGTCACGTACCGACGAAATGCGCGAAGCACGCATTGAAGGAGTGCCCACCATACAGGAATTCATGGATCGCCGGCTGGCACCAGCGATGAATACCTGCGAAGCCATCGTGCGGCGGCAAGCAAGCCTGGCAGAACGGATCGCCCACACCAATGACTTGTTGCGTACCCGGGTGGGTATCGTGCAGGAACAGCAAAATCGCAAGATACTGCAGAGCATGAATGCCCGCGCGGCCCAGCAATTGCGCCTGCAACAGGCAGTAGAGGGCTTGTCAGTGGTCGCGATCAGTTATTACATGGCAGGCCTGGTTCAATATGCCGGCAAGGGCTTGAAAGCCATGGGGGTGCCGCTGAACCCGGATCTGATGACTGGTTTGCTGTTGCCGGTCATCGCCGGGCTGGTCTGGTGGGGTTTGCGTAAGCTGCATCAAGGCATGCACTGATGTGGTCTTGATGATAGGCAAGTGTAGTGCTGCACTCTTCTTGCCACTTATAAAATGCGCCTTTTCCGCCGATACTGCGTCAAAAATCCTCGCAATACCTTTGTATTGCTGCGGTTTTTTCCTTGTCTCAACGAAAAATTCGCGATTTTATAAGCGGCAATCTGCGTGCAACACTACACTAGCCGAACTGCGGTTTAACCGTGTTCCCTGATAATGCGTGTGACACCGGTCAGGTGCTTGATGTTGCGCATGATTCTGGCCAGGTGGGTGCGGCCTTCTATCTGTATCGTGAAATGGATATTGGTCATGTCGTTGGCGTCGCCATCTTCCATGTTCACATGGCTGATATTGGCATCGGATTCGCCAATTTCGGCAGCGATACGTGCCAGCGCGCCACGCTCATTGGTAACGGTGACGGCAATGCGGCAATCAAAACGACGGTTCAGGTCTTCCCCCCAATTGACGTCTATCCAGCGATCCGGTTCCTTGATGTGCAGGCGCTTGGCGTGTTCGCAATCGTCGGTATGCACCACCAGACCCTGATCGCGTTTCAACTGGCCAACGATGCCATCGCCGGGAATCGGCAGACAACAGGCAGCCAGTTGCACCGACAGACCTTCACTGCCATAGATAATGACAGGGTCACGCTTGTTGGCCATCTTGTCGCCGTACTGCTGGAAAGGGATGGAGGGCGAATCATCCTCGACCAGATCCAGGATATGTCGGGCGACCAGCGCAGCCATGCGCTTGCCTATACCGATGTCGGTATGGATTTCATCCAGCGACTTGGCACTGGATTCATTCAGCAGCTTGTCGATCAGGGGTGTGGGCAGATCCGGGTTCAGGTTCACTGACAGCAATGCCTGCGCCAGCAATTGCTTGCCCAGTTCGGTCGATTCATTCAGGTTGATGGTGCGCAGGTAATGGCGGATCGCGGACCTGGCCTTGCCTGTGCGCACATATGTCAGCCAGTTCGGTGTAGGACGCGAATTGGGTGAGGTGATAATTTCAACGATGTCGCCATTCTTCAATTCTGAACGCAGAGGTACCGGTTCATGATTGATGCGGGTGGCAATCGCCTGGTCACCGATATCGGTATGGATGTTGTAGGCAAAGTCCAAAGCTGTTGCGCCGCGTGGCAGCGCAATAATTTTGGATTTTGGCGTAAAGACATACACAGAGTCAGGGAACAGGTCGATTTTGACATGTTCCAGAAACTCGGCTGAATCGCCAGTCTGTTTTTGGATGTCCAGCAGTGATTGCAGCCAGGCATGTGTGCGTTGCTGCAGGTCGGTCAGGCTACCTTCTTCGTTCTTGTACAGCCAGTGTGCGGCAACACCGGATTCCGCCACATGATGCATGTCGCGGGTACGGATCTGGAATTCGACCGGCGTGCCATAGGGGCCGATCAGGGTGGTGTGCAGGGACTGGTAGCCATTCGTCTTGGGAATGGCGATATAGTCCTTGAACTTGCCGGGCATGGGCTTGTACAGGGCGTGCAGGCTGCCCAGGGCGTAATAACTGTCACGCAGGTCAGTGACAACGATGCGGAAGCCATACACATCCAGCACCTGGGAAAAGCTCAGGTGTTTGTCATGCATCTTGCGGTAGATGCCGTATAGGGTTTTTTCGCGGCCATAGACCTCTGCCTTGATGCCAGAATCGGCCAGGGAAGACTTCACCGCTTCCATGATCTTGTTGACCACTTCACGCCGATTGCCGCGTGCTGCCTTGACAGCCTTTGACAGTGTGCGGTAACGCATGGGGTACAGATGCGAAAACGCCAGGTCCTGCAGTTCACGGTAAATATTATTTAAACCAAGACGGTGCGCGATGGGCACATACACATCCATGGTTTCACGCGAGATGCGGCGTTTTTTCTCAGACGACATGACGCCCAGGGTGCGCATATTGTGCAGGCGATCAGCCAGCTTGACCAGAATGACGCGGACATCGCGTGCCATTGCCAGCAGCATCTTGCGGAAATTCTCTGCCTGGGCTTCGATCTGGCTTTGGAATTCAATTTTTTCCAGCTTGGACAAACCGTCCACCAGGGTTGCCACCGGCGCGCCAAAGCGCTCTATCAATTCATCTTTCTTGACATCCTGGTCTTCCATGACATCATGCAGCAGTGCCGCCATGATGGCTTGCACGTCGAGCTTCCATTCAGCGCAGATTTCTGCCACAGCGATGGGGTGGGAAATATAGGGTTCGCCAGACTTGCGTACCTGTCCCAGGTGCATTTCATCTGAAAAGCGATAGGCTTCCTTGACCAGCTTCAATTCGCTGGCCGACATGTATTCGCCGATGCGACTGGTCAGTGCTGTGATGGATGCGACACCTGTGCTATTGGCAGGCGTACGCATACCGTTCAGATCGTCCAGCGGTGAAGTGTGCCTTGCGGGAATGGTGCGCGCAGGAGGAAGCGCGACTGATGCTGATTCGGCCGGTTTGATTTCCAGAGATGAATAACTGTCATTTAGGTTCATTCTGAGTGGTCCCGGCCGATGAATACGGGCTTGTTGTGAGCGTGTTGGACAACGATATAAAAAAACCTATCGCAGAACGACGCTTAAACAGGTACCTTCTTCAACATTTCAATGCCGATTTTGCCTTCAGCGATTTCGCGCAGGGCGATCACGGTAGGCTTGTCCTTGGAATCTACTTTCGGTGTATGGCCTTGCAGCAATTGGCGGGCGCGATAAGTAGCACACAGGGTCAACTGGAAGCGGTTAGGGATTTGTTTCAAAGCGTCTTCAATGGTGATACGTGCCATGTTTTTTCCTAAATACTAAATTATTTACAAAATACTAAAAATTGCCAATGCTGCCAAATTGGGGTTTCGAGAATTAATTCGGATTGGCGTGAATGCCAAGCTGGGCAAATAGCTCGTAGTGGCGAGTTGCCTGTTGTGCAAATCGGCAGCGTGTTGCTTTCACGATTGCATTTAATTCTGACAAGGCTGTCGCAAAGTCTTGATTAATAATAACATATTCAAACTCAGGAGAGTGCGCCATTTCACCGCCGGCGGCCAAAATACGCTTGGTAATGACATGCGGCTCATCCTGGCCGCGTTTTTTCAGGCGTTCTTCCAGCGCTGGAATTGACGGCGGCAAGATAAAAATACCAACAGCGCTAGGAAATTGCTTGCGGACCTGTTGTGCACCTTGCCAGTCTATTTCCAGCAACACATCGGTGCCTGAACGCATTTGGTCTTCAATAATGATGCGTGAAGTGCCATAGTAATTGCCATGCACTTCGGCAGATTCCAGAAATTCACCTTGCGCCTTACGCGCCAAAAAGTCATCTGGTGTCGTGAAATGGTATTCGCGGCCATCTTGCTCACCCGGGCGTGGCGGTCGTGTCGTGTAGGAAATCGACAGCTTGATCGCCGGTTCCTGAGAAAGCAGGGCATTCACCAGGGTCGATTTACCCGCACCTGAAGGCGCGGCGACCACGAAAAGACTGCCGGCAGTCGAAGTATTGGCTTGCATGGGTCGGTCCTCCGGTGTGGTTATTCTGGTCAATAACAAAGCGCTTGGGGCTCAAGAAGCAGGCGGAAAAGGGCTGCCTGTCTCGCTTTCATTCATTTCCCAGAGAAAATAGTGGCGGGAGTATAAGCAAATGTGCCTGCTTATTCAAGGTTTTGCACTTGCTCGCGCATCTGTTCTATGAATAATTTTAATTCCATGGATGCATCCGACAGTTCTTTCGAGGCAGCCTTGGAGCCCAGGGTGTTCGCCTCGCGATTCAGTTCCTGCATCATGAAATCGAGTCGTTTGCCGACCTGCCCACCTTTTTTCAGGATATGCCGGGTTTCGGTCAGATGGGCAGATAAACGTGCCAGTTCTTCTGCAACATCGACGCGGATACCATACACGGTGACTTCCTGGCGTATACGGTCGAGCGCTTCTTCGCGGGTGATGGTCTGGCCGGCATTCGAGCCGCCAGACTGCAAGGCCAGCCCCAGTGCTTCTTCCAGCCTGGTAGTGGCTTTTTGCTGGAACTGTTGCACGATTTGTGGCATCAGCGGTGTGATACGGGTGACAATTTCTTCCATGGCCGTGATCCGGCTGATCAATACCTGTTCCAGCGCGGCACCTTCACGTTCACGGCTGGTGACAAAGGCTTCCAGCGTTTTGTTGATGGTGTCGTTGATGGCGGTCTGAAAAAACTCGGCATTGATTTCAGCTTCTTCAATCACACCTGGCCAACGCAGGATTTCATTCGTGGTGAAGGGGGCAGCGTCAGGAAACTGAGATTTCAGCGTAGCCTGAAAGCCGACCAATTGTGTCAGCAGGCTGGCATTGAGCGATTTATGACTGGTTTCTGCGACTTTTTTACCAAAGCTGAAACGGCATTCGACTTTGCCACGGGCCAGCTTGCGTGTCAGCGCTTCCCTGAATTGCGATTCGACCGCGCGAAATTCATCATTAATCCTGAATTGCAGGTCCAAAAAGCGGGAATTGACACTTTTAATTTCAATGGTAATGGTGCCAGCATCGGTTTCGTTGGTGCTGGTGGCGTAGCCAGTCATGCTAAAAATGCTCAAAGTATTTCCTCTAAAAGGGATGAACTGTGTATCAGATTGCCAAAATTGCGCGTTAGACACTAGGATATTCTTTACAAATACCGCAATAATCAACACAATCCGTTTTGTATAGTGAATTGGAAGATTGATGGCCGCACAAAATAACGCACCTCTACCAGATGGACTGGAAATTGCCGGATACCGCATTGTAAAGAAAATTGCGTCCGGTGGCTTTAGTATTGTATACCTGGCTTCTGATGAAGATGGCAATGCCGTTGCCATCAAAGAGTATTTGCCAAGTTCACTCGCCTTGCGCCAGCAGGGGGAGCTGGTACCTGCTATCTCGAACGAGAATTTACCGATTTATCGTATCGGTTTGAAGTGTTTTTTTGAAGAAGGCCGTGCGCTGGCCCGCATTTCTCACCCCAATGTGGTGAGCGTTATCAATTTTTTCCGGGCTAACGAAACGGTTTATATGGTAATGGCCTATGAGTCGGGGCGTTCGTTGCAGGAGCATATCTTGCGTCGCCGCGACAAGGGTGAAAAACCGCTGGTGTCAGAACGCTTTATCCGGCGCATGTTCAACCAGGTCATGAATGGCTTGCGTGAAGTGCACACCAATAAGCTGCTGCATCTGGATTTGAAACCGGCGAATATTTACCTGCGCCTGGATGGGACGCCGATTTTGCTGGACTTTGGTGCCGCCAGACAAACCCTGAAAACAGATATACCCAAGCTCTATCCTATGTACACGCCAGGTTTTGCAGCACCAGAGTTATATCAAAAAAATGGTAATCTTGGCCCCTGGACTGATATTTACAGCATAGGTGCTTCGATTTTTGCCTGTATGGTAGGCGCGCCGCCACAGCCGTCTGACCAGCGCAAGACCAATGACAAGATGGACGGGCATTATCGTAAGCTGGAAGGTTTATACTCTAGTGAATTAATAGAAGTGGTGCGCTGGTGCCTGCAACTGGATGCGCTGGAGCGTCCGCAAAGTGTGTTTGCCCTGCAAAAAGCACTGGCAATACAGGCGCAGCCGCAGAGAGAACTGAGTTTCATTGAAAAAATGCGCTTGAAGATCACCACCTTCATCAATGGCAAAAGAAAAAAGGTCGAAAGCGACCATACAACAATACAAGAGAGCACCTTGCATTAGATTTGCATTTTTGCAAATAACAGTGTCTTTGACGCCACCTGTTGTTCAAATGAACAGAAGTTCCCATTAACAGAATTTAATCAGAATTAACTTTTATATCACATGCGTTTTTCCGTTTATCAAGAAAGTCACATTGGTGGCCGCAAGGTCAACCAGGATCGAATGGGGTATAGCTTCACTCGGGATTCGATTTTGCTCTTGCTGGCGGATGGCATGGGTGGCCACATCATGGGCGAAATGGCAGCAGCAATTGCCATGCAGACCATAGGCAATCTCTTCCAGCAGCAGGCGCATCCCATGATAGGGCGCCCGGAACGGTTTATGGAAGACAGTTTCCTGGCGGCGCATCAAGAGATACATCGCTATCGCGCCATCAACAACTTGCCCGAAACCCCGCGTACCACCATCGTCGCCTGCCTGATCCAGAATGGTTATGCCTACTGGGCGCATTGCGGTGATTCACGTTTGTACTGGATACGCCAGGGGCAGATTTTGCTGCGTACCAAAGATCATTCGCGTCTGGAAACCCTGATTGCGCAAGGTAAGGTTGATCCGGCAGAACGCCATACCCATCCGGACCGCAACAAACTTTTCAATTGCCTGGGCGCGCCGAATGCACCTATCGTCGAATTGTCGCGCCGTGCGGTGTTGCAGCCGGGTGATTTGCTGCTGTTGTGTTCTGATGGCCTGTGGTCGGTATTGCCTGACCATATGCTGGCGCAGCGCCTGCACGACCATACCATAGTGCGGGCCGTGCCTGAACTGATACGCTCAGCCGTCGATATTGCCGGCAAGCAGAGTGACAATGTCACCGCCCTGGCCATGATGTGGGAAGGCGATGACAGGATGGATAATTCCACCATCATTTCCACCAATACCCTGCCTATCGGGTCTGTCACGACGACCATACAGGCACCCATGGATGCTGAAGTGGAAGCCACCGATGGCGATGTCTTCAATGACGCCGAAATAGAAAAGGCCATTGCCGAAATCCGCAACGCGATACATAAATCGTCACGCATTACTACTAAGAATTAAACCACATGTCAAATCCATTTCGCCCTAGTGGGCGTACAGCGGACGCCTTGCGTCCGGTTGTTATCAGTCGCCATTTCACCAAGCATGCAGAAGGTTCAGTCCTGATCGAGTTTGGCGACACCCGCGTTATCTGTACCGCCAGCATAGAAGACAAGGTGCCCGGCTTTTTAAAGGGTAAAGGCCAGGGTTGGCTGACCGCCGAATATGGCATGCTGCCACGTTCCACCCACAGCCGCATGGACCGCGAAGCAGCCAAGGGCAAGCAGTCAGGCCGTACCCAGGAAATCCAGCGACTGATAGGCCGGTCCTTGCGCGCTGCTTTTGATCTGGATGCATTTGGTGAACGCACGCTGCATATTGATTGCGACGTCATTCAGGCCGACGGTGGTACACGTACCGCCTCGATCACCGGTGCCATGGTGGCAGCTTATGATGCGTTTTCCAAACTGGTGGAGCGCGGGCTGATTTCACGGGTGCCGGTCAAGCATTTTGTGGCTGCGATTTCTGTTGGCGTATACCAGTCACACCCGGTACTGGATCTGGATTATCTGGAAGATTCACAATGCGATACCGACATGAATGTGGTCATGACAGAAAACGGTCATTTTGTCGAAGTGCAGGGGACCGCCGAAGGTGAAACTTTTGATCGTGCCACCATGAACCGCTTGCTGGACCTGGCACAAGAAGGTATCAACGACCTGATCGCCTTGCAAAAACAGGTGCTAGGCTTGCAGGCAAGCTGAAGAGGGTGGGGCTATGAACAAGAAAATCGTCCTGGCATCGAATAATCAGGGCAAGCTGAAAGAGTTTTACCAGATACTTGCCCCGCTGGGTATTACGCTATGCTCGCAATCTGAATTTCAGGTGCCTGAAGCAGAGGAGCCTTACCTCAGCTTTGTAGAAAATGCTTTGACCAAGGCCAGGCATGCGTCGCGCCTGACCGGCCTGCCGGCGCTGGCTGATGATTCCGGTATCTGCGTGAATGCCCTCAACGGCGCACCGGGCGTGATTTCTGCCCGTTATGCAGGCGAACCCAAGTCCGACCTCAGGAATAATCAAAAGCTGATTGCCGATTTGGCTGGTATTGGCGACAAGTCAGCCTATTATTATTGTGTGCTGGTCTTTGTGCGTTCTGAATTTGACCCACAACCAGTGATTGCTGACGGTGTCTGGGCTGGTGAGTTGATTGCCGATGCCCGCGGTGAAAACGGTTTTGGCTATGACCCGCATTTTTTCTTGCCCAGTCTTAACAAGACCGTGGCTGAGCTGTCAGCAGAACAAAAAAATCAGTTATCCCATCGTGGGCAGGCCTTACGTGCCCTGGTTGAAAAACTCAGATGATACCGATCAAGCCTATTCCGGCGACACCCGCAGTTCAAACAAACAAGCGCGATTTATCGGCGGTACCACAAAACGTGGCCAGCCAATACCTGTCGCCCGGCAGCCTTAACCTGACGCAATTGCCACCGCTGTCACTGTATATTCATTTTCCGTGGTGCGTAAAAAAGTGCCCTTACTGCGATTTCAATTCGCATGAAGTGCGTAGCAGCTTTGATGAACAAGCCTATCTGGATGCACTGCGGGCTGATCTTGAAATGGCCTTGCCGCTGATTTGGGGACGCAAGATATACACCGTCTTTATCGGTGGCGGCACACCCAGCCTGATGTCAGCAGCCGGGCTGGACAGGCTGTTGTCTGACGTACGCACCTTGCTGCCACTGGACGGTGCGGCTGAAATCACCATGGAAGCCAATCCAGGCACGTTTGAAGCAGAAAAATTCCGCTCCTACCGCCAAAGCGGTATCAACCGCCTGTCGGTTGGTATACAAAGCTTTAACTCACGTCACCTGGCAGCGCTGGGCCGCATCCATGACGGCGATGAGGCACGTCGCGCCATCGATATAGCCAGGGCCAATTTTGACAACTTCAATCTAGACCTCATGTTTGCCTTGCCCGGCCAGACTCTGGAAGAAGTCAGGCAGGATGTGGAAACCGCCATCGCTTTTGCGCCACCGCATTTGTCCCTGTATCACCTGACACTGGAACCGAATACCTATTTCGCCAAATACCCACCCGCGATACCGGATGATGACCTCAGTGCCGAAATGCAGGATCTTATCCATGCCAACATGGCGGCTGCTGGCTACGGTAATTATGAAGTGTCTGCCTATGCCAAAACAAAACGCGAATCGCGACATAACCTGAATTACTGGAACTTTGGTGATTACCTGGGCATAGGTGCCGGTGCGCATTCCAAACTGTCTTTCCCCCACCGTGTGGTCAGGCAGGCGCGCTACAAACAACCCAAAGCGTATATGGATGCCGTGGCAAGCGGCAATGCCGTGCAGGAAGCTGCCGAAATCCAGCCGGATGAAATGGGCTTTGAATTTATGCTGAATGCCTTGCGCCTGCAAGGTGGGTTCAACGTCAACCTGTTCCAGGAACGTACCGGCATGCTGCTCAATACGATTGAGAGCGAGTTGCTTGAGGCAGAAAAGAAGGGCTTGCTATACCGCGATCACCAGACGATCTCGCCCACGGCTTTGGGCAAACTTTTCCTGAACGATTTGCAGCAGATTTTCTTGAAAACCACCTGATCCTGGCAGGTGCGTCACCCATCACTTTGTAAGATATCAGTGAACTGTAACAGTCCACTGGTGCATCTTTTCATCAGACAGCCATTCGCGCGCTGTCTTGCAGTGAAGCATTTTCGCGACACCTGCTCAACGATATAGCGACGACATAGCAACGACATAGCAAGTTCTGGCCTGGTTTTTAAAGGAAACAGACAGTCCTGCCGATAATATTCAAAATACCTCATGTATTGCTTTAAATTATGTTGCAATTGCTAAATTCTCAAATTAATATCTTTAACAATTTCTGATCTGAATTGCTCTTCCAGCTATGACACAACACCGAGGAATTGGCACATTTTTGCCAGTCATGAACGGCAAACAGCAACTGCAGGCATTGCAGGCTGATTTTGGTGACATGCCTGTGGGAGAAGTGTTTTCGATTCTTCAGTTTTTGAATGAGAGCGAATTCTTTGCCAGGCTAAGCCCCATTTCGCTGCTGGTAAAAATCAGTGACGTCGCCCAGGTCCCCGTTGATCTGGATACCCGCCTGCCTGTCGCAAGGTTGAAGCTGTGCGTACCCGAAGTGCATGCCAGCGATAAAGAGATACAACTCAGGTTAAAGCATTTTTCTTCGCTGGGTGTGGCGGTATTATTGGATGATTTTACCGCCAGTTGTGAACCCGCCTGGGAAGGCACCAAAATTCTTGCGGTTGATTGCCACACCGCCATACCTGCCCAGGTCAAACCCTGGCTGGGGCGCTTGCACGGTGGCATGCATCTGGCAAAAAACCTGTCCAGTGCCGTACTACAAGAGCATGCTGGTGAGGCCGGTTTCAAATGGTTTTCTGGCGATTACGCATTTAATCCACCTGCCAATAATAAAACCGCCGACGCTAGCGTCAGGACGCGTTTGCTGAAGCTGCTGGGTCTTGTCGCCCGGGATGCCGAATCGCGTGAACTGGAAGAACTTTTCAAGCAAGACACCACCCTGTCTTTCATGTTGTTTAAACTGGTCAGCTCGGCTGCCTTTGCGCAGACCGTTGGGGTATCCAGTTTTGGCCAGGCCATCAACCTGCTGGGCCGACGACAGTTGCAAAGATGGCTGCAATTATTGCTATACGCGCGCCAGCATGACAACGGTGGTGGTTTGAACCCCTTGATGCCCCGCGCCGCTTTTCGTGCCAGCCTGATGGAGGCTATCTGCCACAAGCAGGGTGGCAATAAAGACCAACTGGATTGCGCCTTCATGGTCGGCATGTTTTCATTGCTGGACAAACTGTTTGGCAACCCATTGGCGGAAGTATTGCAGTCGCTGAACTTGCATACCGACGTGCTGGATGCCTTGCTGCACAAATCCGGGCAACTGGGCAAATGCCTGGACCTGGTAGAGCGGGCCGACCGTGCGCATGCGCACTTTGACATGGCGTTGATGGGCGAAATCGGCCTTAAGCCGGATGAGTATTATGACTGTGTGATCTCTGCCTATGCATGGGTCAACCAGGTTTGCCAGGATATGTGACCATGAGCATGCCGCCCGCGATCAACGAACTGGAAATCGGCGTCAGCCTGAGCGAGGCCGTATTGTGCCTGCAAGGCGAAGCGCTGGATGCAGAATTGAACCGTATCGTCAGTGCCATTTTTAACGATGCCAATGTCGCTTTCAAACGCGGTTTGCCCGACCCAGGACAGATGCAGGGCGCAATACATTGTGCCGCTAATGCCGAAAGTTACTATGTGCTGTCCGGCAAAATGGGACGCATCAACCAGGCAGACATACAAAAACTGAACATATTGGCTGCGCTGACAGCCAGCCTGTTTTCACGCCGTGCTTTGCTGGACAAGCAATACCAGGCATCCGCCCAGGCGCAACTGCAACAGACGCAGATACTTGATCAGATTCATGAATCCGTCATTACCATGGATCTGGCAGGCTTCATCATCAGTTGGAACCGTGGTGCAGAAAAACTGTTTGGTTATGACGCCCAGGAAGTCATCGGCAAGAATATTCTTTTTCTGTATGACGACGAAGACATCGATGGCCTCAAGCTATATGACAGTTTTCTGGAGCAGGGCGGGCGCGAGATGGAAGTGCGCCGCAAAAAGAAATCCGGTGCAGTGTTCTGGGCCAGCCTCAGCCTGTCACCTTTGTGTGATACCCATGGCATGCCCATCGGCATCATCGGCTATTTAAGCGACATTACTGCGCGTAAAGAAGCCGAAGACAAAATCAATTACCTGGCCTATTACGATGCGCTGACCAGCCTGCCCAACCGCAGCCTGTTCAAGCAATTGGTGGACAAGGCCCTGTTGCAGTCACAACGCAATAACACCAGCGCCGCCATCATCTTTATTGACCTGAACCGTTTCAAGCTCATCAATGACACCCTGGGCCATGATATAGGCAATGAACTGCTGCGCCAGGTCTCGTCCCGGTTTTTGACCACCTTGCGCGAAAACGACATCGTCGCCCGTCTGGGGGGTGATGAGTTTGCGATTGCCTTGCTGGATATCAGCCAGCATTTTCATGCCAGCCTGGTGGTGCAAAAGCTGTTGCACGCGCTAGAGAATGCATTCGTAGTGGATGGGCATGAACTGCGGGTAGGGGCCAGCATAGGCATCAGCGTCTACCCGCAAGATGGTAGCGGTGCTGACACCCTGCTGCAAAAAGCCGATATCGCCATGGTGAAAGCCAAGCGCAGTGCCGGCAACGTATCCGGCAGCTTCTTGTTTTACAGCGACAGCATGAACCAGAGCATCGCCGGCAGGCTGTACCTGGAATCCGCCATGCGCAAGGCGCTGGAAAACCAGGAATTTTATCTGGTGTATCAACCCAAGGTAGACCTGGCCAGCGGCAAAATCATCGGTGCCGAAGCGCTATTGCGCTGGCAACATCCAGACAAAGGCTTCATCTCACCAGTAGAGTTCATCCCCGTTGCCGAAGAAACTGGCTTGATCCTGCAAATTGATGAATGGGTACTGGAAACCGCCTGCGCCCAGGCCAAAGCCTGGCAAGACAGCGGCATTGCGCCTTTCCGCATTGCCGTCAACGTGTCAGCCAGGGAATTTACCAATAACCTGCCAGTGCGCGTCAAAGAAGCCTTGCAGCGTTACCAGATATCACCCCAGTGGCTGGAACTGGAAATTACCGAAGGCATGCTCATGCATAGCTCGGAAAGCGTGATCGCCATCATGGAACAAATCACCGCACAAGACGTGGTGCTGGCACTGGACGACTTTGGCACCGGCTATTCCAGCTTGTCGTACCTGAAACGTTTCCCTATTGATACGCTTAAAATCGACCGGTCCTTCATACAAAGCATCCCCACCGACCCCAACGATTGCGCCATCGCCAGCGCCATCATCCTTATGGCCAAACAGCTACACCACAAAGTCATCGCCGAAGGCGTGGAAACCCGCGAACAACTTGATTTTTTGATCAAGGCTGGCTGTGACGAGGTGCAAGGCTACCTGTATTCCAAACCCGTCAGCCCGGAACAGATTATCAACCTGCTGGACAAGAATTTTCATACGGAAATTTGAGCCTTGTTGAAGAAGCATAATCCGGGTATAATCATCGGCTCGGAAGCTTGGCAGAGCGGTTGAATGCACCAGTCTTGAAAACTGGCGAGGTGTTATAGCCTTCGTGAGTTCGAATCTCACAGCTTCCGCCACGGAATACGAAAAAGCCCTTGATTTTAAAGGGATTTTTCTTTTTCTATATTTCTCAGTATGCCATCCAGTATGCCATTTTGTGTTGGAATAAATTGGATGCTATTGGTTCGTTGTTGCGTCTGCAGATTTTTGGGTGTCAGAAGAAGTCATTTGGCGCCATTCAAATTTCATCGCCTTCATTTTTTCTGGAAGATAAGCGCCTCGCTCTGTTTCAAGTCGAATTAGAACTTCAACGATTTGAGCTCTGCTTAAGTTATATTTCATCGCCAATTTATCAAGGCTGTCAAAAGCTTCAGGTGATAGCAATAAGTTACACTGCTTTTTGCCATTATTTTTCTTGCGATATTGTTGCTGGCTCCAGCGCTTCTTAATTGCATCAATAATAAGTTTCATCTCGGCATCACTCTTTTGCAGGCGATCAAAGAGCATAAGCAAGCTTTCATGGTTGGAGGGGGCAGTTGAGCCAAAGAGTGCATAATTGTTCTTCTCTTTCAGCCAATCCCAGGCTAGCGCACAACGAGAATTTTCATCATCTCCCTTGAACCATTCAAACTGTCGGTCATTTTGTGTGTGCTGATTCCAATCGCGCTCTAGTTGACCAACCGCATTGTTTTTGTGGGTGAGATCTACATTCCAAGTATCAATGGTTGCAATTACCAAATCACGCCCCTCTAGTCGTGGTGGGGGCATATGTATCTGATAGTTAGTAATTCGAAAGAAGCGTGAAAGCAACCATTGGATCTGTCTAACTTCGCCGGTGATCCAGGCTAAACGTTCATTTAGTAGTAAAAAGCGCCCTTGATCAGTTCGACTCGATTGCGCGAAGTTGGGATTTGAGTTTAGGGCGCTGGTGATCTGCTCCCTCATGTCCGGTGCTAAATAGCTATCCTGCGTGAGGCTACATCCCTTGCTAAATAACCAGAACCATAGCCAAGTATCGGTGCGCTTCTCAACTGGATTTTTGTACACCAAGGTGGCTGATGAAGTTGTGTCCGTTATCCCCATATTGCTTTCCAATCAAGTAAATAAAATCGAACCAAAAAGTTACTTCCTAGTAATTTTTATCTTAAAGTTTGAGATGTTTTTTAGTGTTATTTTAGCGGTATTTTGCAGTAAATATAGAGTTATTCTAGAGAGTCTCTAGAGAAACTTTAGATGATTAATGAGAGTGGGTTTACATATGAAATGGTGGGATTTCAATGCGTTCCTTTTTGAAACATACGATTCGACGCTTATCTTCCAGAAAAATAGCGGTACATTGATTGTAATGAGCTTTCAAAAACTGGACGTTTGTATATCTTCAGCATTGATCTTTGAACTACAGAGTTGCTTTCTTAGTAAGGGTAAATGACGCTCATTGGAGGCTTCCAAATCAACCCAGAATTAGTTAAAAAATATGCCTTCAGTCCATGATGTGCAGAGCGCACCGGCGACCTGCATAACTCAATCCTGGAGCCATAACAATGCAAACCCCAATTCAACCCCTATTGCTGCGTCGTCAACAAGTAGAAATTTTGACAGGTCTTAAGCGCAGTAGTATCTATGGCAGGATTAACCCTGACTGCAAACAATACGACCCGGCTTTCCCCAAGCCAATATCTTTATCGATCGGCGCCAAAGGCGGCGTCGCCTGGGTCGCGTCGGAAGTAACGGCATGGATCGAGGTACGTATAGCAGCGAGTCGTGGCGGTGCGGTAGGTTCAAAGTAAGATAATCATTTTTTATTCTGCTAACTTTGGGAGCTAACTCTGCATATTGTCCCTGTCCTTTAAACATGGCTTAAATGCTGTATTTTTGCCAAGAGGAGTGTCCAGCGCGCTGATTTCATTGATCCAAGATTTCGGTTATTTATGTTATTAAATAAGAAATTAAATAACCAATAGGCAACTGACACATCAAACGTCAGTGAGCTTGCCAAACATTTACTCTGGGGAAGATGATCAAATATCAATCTGTCTTCACTAGCTTAAAAGCGTATCAAATCCCAATTCACTAATTGGTAAAGAATGTTTTTCTAATATCAGTCCATCATAGTTGAATGACAATTCAAGTCCATGAAGTAGCGTAAGTGACAAATCACTGACGATATTGACTTTTTGATCAAACAGACAAAATTGCAAAGTTTGATCTGTTCAATTTTCAGATCAGCTGTATCCATCCCTCACTCACCTTAGCTCATCTGGCTTTAACCAGATGAGTCGTCATGACTTTTTCATCTCGCTTGACCGGTTAAGTATTTTTCTCAGGAGTAATAATCATGCCGTACCGACATCTTTCTTTTTTACCTGAATTGAATAACCAGGGTTTGCCTGGTCAATTGCTCTATCAGCAATCTGACTTGGGCACTGAACCTCAAATGCCGCGACTGTTTTTCAGCGAACGTCTCGCAGAATTGCAGGACTGGATTAAACAACTATGTCGAATGAGGGAGATTGACCATGTTTCAGGTAATCATGTTGCCCCATCAATTTCACTGAGTTCGTGCCTGAAGTATCAGGCCATGTTTGAACGCATTGATGTCTATTTGGCTACGGTCGTCCTTTTGCCAATGGAGTTTGAATACAGCGAATATCTGAACGTCTTTATAGAAAGCTGTCTTCAGTTACTGATATTGACAAAAAAGAATGGGAGCGTTGTAAAGGAAGTTCCTCATTCATCGTCAACTCAACTGCGCTATGTAGTGCCTGACTGGGATGGTTTTTGTCGGTTATTGGAGGTGATGTATGCAAAAAGCAGGACGGCTGAATTCAAGGCAAAATTGCGTTTGCAAGCCAAGGAAGCGAACGAGCGTTACACGGACTATTGCAACTATGTAAATGCTTTATTTGATTGCTGTGACCGGTTAGTCGTATTACGGGTGGACCTGGCTTATTGCAAAGAACTGACTTGCAAAATGTCTCTGGAAATGGCGCTGGCTGACTTGGATAGGCTATTTGCTAATATGCGCAACAACTACCTATTTGAGTCTCTGGAAGGCTATATTGTCAAAACTGAGTACGGCATAGAGAGGGGAATTCATTTTCATCTGGTGCTGTTTTTTAATGGGTCAGCGCGGAATGGCAGCAGCCATATTTTTCATGCCATGCAGATTGGGCAATACTGGAGCGAGGTCGTTACGAGAGGACGTGGTGGCTATTGGAACTGCAACAAGGAGGCTAAAAATTACCACAAGATGGGGCGTCTGGGTGTGGGTTTGATTCGCTGGAATGAAATGGATTTGCGCAATAACCTTTTAGAGCACGTTGTCGGTTATATCTGTAAACAAGATCAGTGTTTCCGGTCTTTATTACTCCCCAAAGCCAAGCTGATCCGTCGCGGCCAATACCCTGACGTGCCAGAAGTCAGGCTCGGCAGACGTCGCCTACTCGGCTGATCGCGACTGATCGGGCGACGATGCAATGTGCTACAAACGGTAGAAAGAATGATTGGCAGTAAAGTGCCGGGCTTTAAGATTGAGAGGGAAATGCAAAAAAACAATGGAGTTTTGGTTTGTAAGGATACGGCAATTGCAGATGATCCATTCAGCGTGCGCTTAAGCAATAGCTTAGAGTAGCAAAAACAGTCCTCCAGCCTCCATTGGCAAAGCGACGATAAGAATGTGTCCGACCTTCGCGAAAGACTCGCGGGCACACTCAATCCAGCTTTCTTCAGTTATTCGCAGGTCCACACTATCAACTTTTAGCGGGCACCCACTTAAATATTCCAATAGGGCTCGGGACCGAAACGCTCAACGAGAAAATCGATGAAGCTGCGCACCTTGGGCGGCAGAAACTTGCGATTAGGATAAACGGCAAATACAGCGAGATCGTCAGTTTCCCAGTCCGAGAGAACGCGCACCAGCTTCCGTTCACGTAGCGTCTCATGGATCAGGAAGTCCGGTTGCAGAGTAACGCCAAGGCCTTCGATGGCGGCACTGCGCAGGATGTCGCCACTATTACCAGATAGACTACCTGAAACCAGAATCTTTTTTTCCACACCTTCGCGTCTGAAGTGCCACTCGTTTGGTGAACTCACATAGGCGTAGGTAAGACATTTGTGGTTGGCGAGATCTTCAGGCACTTTGGGGACTCCATGCTTTTTCAAATAGCCAGGCGAGGCACAAACCACGAGGCGCGAGCTCGCCAGCTTGCGAGCAACCAGTCCTGGATCAATTTTTGTTGCGACGCGTATCGCGACATCAAAACCTTCTTCAACCAAGTCGACCACCCGGTCGTTGAGTGTGACATCGACTTGAACCCCCGGATATTGCTGCAGGTATTCTGTGATCGCCAAGCCCAAATGGCGGGCACCAAACGCATTCGAGGAACTGACTCTCAAAATTCCACGCGGAACAGAGACTTCCTGTGCCACCGAACTCTCGGCCTCCGCGATCATGGTCAGTACCTGGACCGCACGCTCGTAATAGTCATTGCCGGCCTCCGTGAGCGAGAGCTTGCGCGTGGTCCGCTGGAGCAGCAGAACGCCCAAATGCTCTTCGAGTTGCGCCACATAACGCGTGGCCATGCCTCGCGATAGATCGAGTTTGTCCGCTGCACCGGCAAAGCTCCCTGCATCCACTACTGCGGTAAAGACCCGCATGCTCACTACGATGTCGATAGTCATATTGTTTTAGAAAATCAAATAATGAGTTGATATTTTGTGGGTTTATCTTCCATTGTGCAACTGATTAAATACAGTACTCGGATACGGAATTGGCTTTGAATCAGGCCAAGCCCCATCTTCTGACTCTCTCCGCTGCCTTGGGCAGCAAATTTAGTAGTCAAAGCCAAAAGGAAAATGAAATGACAACAAACAAGTGGATGATTGACACCAAGGATGCGGTATTGCTGCTGATAGATCATCAGAGCGGGCTGTTCCAACTGGTTCGCGATATAGAGTACACGACCCTTCGCAATAACGTGACTACGCTTGCGAAGGTGGCGCACATCGCAAAGATTCCAACCATTACAACGGCATCGGTTCCGGAAGGTCCGAATGGTCCAATCATTCCAGAGATTCATCAGAGCAACCCCGATGCGGTGCATGTTCCGCGCAGCGGCCCGATCAACGCGTGGGATCACCGTCCCTTTGTTGAAGCCATCGAAAGCACCAAGCGGAAAACACTGCTCATCGCAGGCACGCTTACCAGTATTTGCATGGCTTTCCCTGCACTCAGCGCACTTGCCGCAGGATACAAGGTGTTCTGCATTGTGGATGCCTCAGGTAACCACTCTCAGATGGCAACCGACCTCACCATTGCCCGGGTCACGCAGGCAGGAGCAATGCCGATTGACACATTCGCGGTCATGTCTGAGTTGATGAACACTTGGAATCGCCCAGAAGCAATGGATTTCGCGAAGGTCATGATCGATCACATCGTTCCCGCCTATGGGGCGTTGATGGAGAGCTATGACACAGCACAAAAAAGCGTGAAATAAGTCCACGCAAAAACTGAACTTGGGCCACCTGGGAGCAGGCGGCCTCTTAGTCTTCAACTTGGAGTGAGTTGTAAAAAAAGCAGTGTGCTTATTGCCAAGAATTCAGATGGAATCCACTTGTGCATTTGAAATATCCAAACCACTTCATTGATTGAAACGAATGCCACATCACGCTAACGAAACCATGAGGCCAAACGTGAAATTGACCAGCACCGATGACGCCATGGGGGCAACGGTGGTTATCACTCATCGGGTGCGTGATGGCAGGCAGAGTGAGTATGAAAAATGGATGAGCGAAATCGGGCCGCTTTGCCGGTCATCGGCTGGCAATCTTGATTGGCAGATCATCTCGCCGGTTCCAGGTTTTTCCTCGACCTACACGGTCATTATCCGGTTTGACACGACAGCCAACCTGCGGGCCTGGACGGAGTCACCAGTTCGCAGTCAGCTCATCGAAAGAGTCAAGCCATTTCTTGCCAGTGACGACGATTTCTTTATTAGTAGCGGTCTGGATTTCTGGTTTGCCCCGATGGAAGCCAAGACCAAGGTGCCCGCTCGTTGGCGGCAGAGTTTGGTGACCTGGTCTGTGATTTATCCCCTAGTCCTCGGCGTTCCCATGATCGTCTCGCCGGCGCTGCGGCTCCTGGGCATCCCCGACCATCGTTTGTTCACTACTTTTGTTGTGACAGGAACCATCGTTGTGCTCATGGTCTACGTCATCATGCCGCGCTATACGAAGCTCGTGAAGCGGTGGCTGTTTGCCTGAGCGATCCGAAACGCACTGCTGATCCGCGGAACCTGTTACCAGGTTAGCTATAAGCGATTAATATTTTTTTAAAGAGATGTAACCATGCAAACTACCCCCAACTTGGAAATAGTTCATAAACCGCGCCCTGTCGAGCATCTGGTGACAGGTGAGTTGACTTCTGATGGCGCGGGCGTGCAGTTGACGCGCGTGCTGACCCATGAGTGGCAGCACCGATTGGACCCTTTCCTGATGCTCGACGCCATTACTTCCAATGATCCTGGAGACTACTTTGGTGGCTTTCCCGATCATCCGCATCGCGGCTTTGAAATTGCCACCTATTTGATCGCTGGGCGTATGCGCCACCGCGACAGCGCCGGGAACGAAGGCCTGCTTGAGAGCGGAGGTATGCAGTGGATGACCGCCGGTCGTGGGGTGGTTCACTCCGAAATGCCGGAGCAACATGAAGGGCGCTTGGAGAGTTTTCAACTCTGGCTGAATCTCGCCGCTAAAGACAAAATGCTCGTGCCTTGGTACCGCGATTTCAAGAGTACCGAGATTCCGGAATTTGTCACCGCAGAAGGTGTGACAGTGCGCGTCATCGCCGGTGCCAGTCACGGTGTCGCGGGCACGATACAGCGCGACATCACGCAGCCACTGTATCTTGACCTGCATCTGCCCGCTGGCGGGCGCTTTGCCCAGACGCTTTCGTCGGAATTCAACGCATTTGTTTTCCCCTACCGCGGCGAATTATCGATTGGCAAGAAAACCGTACCGGCTCGCCATATGGCGGTATTCGGGAATGATGCAGATTGCGATGGCATCGTCTTGCAGGCATCCGAACCCTGCCGCGCACTGCTGATCGCTGGACGACCGCTGCATCAACCGATCGTGCAACACGGGCCATTCGTCATGAATACCCAGGAAGAGATTAATCAGGCCGTCAGCGATTTCCGTAGTGGGCGCTTGGCGTAAATTTCCGGTTACATAAAACGCGAAAGCATCATCATGATTCCTTCCCCTTTCGATGTGGGCGCTGAAGACGCTATCGTCAATTGCGTCTTGTGGCTCAAGCTTGTTGTCGAGAGTGTGGGTGCGCTCGTTATCGGAATCGGGATGGTAGCCTCTTTCGTTGAGTTCGCACGAAGCTATGTCGCGCATCAGCTTCGTGACAACAACTCGGTGAGGCAGACACTGGCGCGATACATGGCGCTCGCGTTGGAATTTCAGTTGGGCGCTGATATTCTCGCAACGTCCGTCGCACCTAGTTGGGACATGCTGGGAAAGCTAGGCGCGATCGCCGTCCTTCGAACAGCGTTGAACTATTTTCTGACGCGTGAGATGGAGCAAGAGGAAAAAGCACGGGAGCATGAATAAACTGGCGTTCCTCATTGCATAGGGTCAATCGTGTCATCCAGAGCCCGACGTCCTAATTCCTCACCAGTTTGCGTTCTATGCGGTTAAGCATGGACAGTCTGGAGCTCTGGCTACCAGTCGGGGTCACTAGCTTCAAGGGCGAGACCTTTACGCCACCCAAGGTTTGGGCCGAACCTACCTATAAAAATCTCTATTGCTGGAGCGAGATTCTGGAAGGTGGCCATTTCGCGGCAATGGAGCAACCGGCGCAGTTCGTATGTGAATTGCAGGGTGCGCTATGCCAGTTCCGCTAAAGACTACGAAGGCGTCCGCGTGTCAGCCATCTTCTTTAAGCGTGAAATACGCACGGCAGAAGTTGTTTATTTTTTGGAGCGCGTCAATGTCGCAAGTCCACACTGTAGAAGAAATCCCTGATCTGCGTGAAGTCAATAATGAAACGGCGTCGCAGAGCGAGGTGCAGGCAAATACCGACACTGTGGACTTAACGCCGTTGGTCCACGAGTACCTCACCACCGCTCGATCACTCAGGGCCTGGCGGCTTTTGCGCCGGACATCCAAGCTTGAGTCCTCGTGATCTTTTTCTGAGATTTGTACGGACTTGGGCAATGGCCGCTCATACGAACTCCACATGACCCCGGCAGGGATCGCGCAACAAGCTAAGGTAGGCATTCTACTATTTGACCATGAAGGATCAGTACCTGAGATTTGGTGCGGGTGATGCGGGCAAGCGATTTGGACGAGGGGGCGTAACAGGTGGTGAGTGGTGAATCTGGCGCATCCTTGCAATCAGACATGAAGTAAGGCCAGCAAGCCAGCCTTACTCAAGCTGCGATTTCAGATCGACCAGTAAGCACTACCAGTTAAAAGAACCAAGTACAGCGCCGGGGTAAAGAACAGGACAAGCAGCGCAACGCACCAATGCTTGCGATGGCAGGCTAAATAGCGTTTGTCAGAAAAGTCCTGATGTGTATTCACCAAAGAAACAATGTTACTAAACTTGACTCAAGTCAAGTTTAGTAGTCCATTTCTCGAATGTTGTGTGAATCTTACGGTTGCTTCTGCATGTTTTAGATTCTCATTTCTTTCCAGATCATAATGTCTTTTTTTGCGATATTTGCATTTGCGATTAGCAGACAACTGAATTGAGATATTTCATTCGTTGATTTAATTTTCGATAGAATTTGATGGTAATTTGCCAGAGCAATCAATCTGCTTGATTACATGCATTTGTTCGTCATTTTCCTGTCAGGGGTACAGCTTTTCATCAGAGGGTTTTCGGTATTGGTAATATGCTTTCTGAGCTTCCCCTGAAATTTAGTTCCCCAAAGGTGACGTAAAATAAACGTAACGTTGGAAAGACAAATGATGAACAGGATACCAAAAAAAGCTTATACGACCGAATTCAAAGAACTGGCCGTCAAACGTGTATCAGGCGGCGAAGCCATCTCCGTAGTCGTCAAGGAACTGGGTTTAAGCGACCAAACGCTGCGAAACTGGATCAAGGCTGCATCGGACGGGAAACTCAAAGGCGCAGGCACGAAGGTCATCACACCGGAAGCCATGGAGCTATCCCGATTAAGAGCAGAAGTTGCCAGGCTCAAGCGGGAGAATGAAATCATAAAAAAGGCGGCGGCATACTTCGCGAAAGATGTTCTGTGAAGTATGCATGGATAGCTGGCAACAGAAAAACCTATTCTTTGGCAGAGATGTGCGCCGTATTTGAAGTCAGTGTGAGTGGTTATCGCGCCTGGCAACGAGGTGGAATTCCTGGCAGAAAGCGCTTAACGGACGTACAGATGCTGGCAATCATTCGTGCCATTCATGCTGAACTCAAGGGCGCGTATGGCAGCCCACGCATGATCAGAGAACTGAGATTGCGCGGCTTTACAGCCAGCAAAGAACGTGTCGAAAGAATAATGCGAGAGCATGGCATACGCGCACGGCATAAGCGCCGCTACAAGGTAACGACAGACTCGAAACATGCATTACCTGTCGCAGACAATCTGCTCGATAGAAATTTTATGCCGACAGCTCCGAATCAAGCGTGGACTTCTGATATCACCTACTTATGGACGGACGAAGGCTGGCTCTATCTGGCTATTGTGCTTGATCTATTCAACCGGGAAGTGATTGGCTGGTCCCTCAAACCGCGCATGACCAGCGACATTGTGACGGATGCTTTAACGATGGCATGGTTCCGCCGCCGACCACCAGCCGGAGTGATGCATCATTCAGATCGCGGTAGTCAATATGCCAGCAATGCGTTTCAGAACAAGCTCAAGGAATATGGCATGGTTTGTTCCATGAGCCGCAAAGGAAATTGTTGGGATAACGCACCTACCGAGAGCTGGTTTAATAGCTTCAAGAATGAGCGATATCATGGAATTCGTTACGCAACCCATGACGCAATGAAGGCAGCAAGCTTTGAATATATTGAAGTGTTTTATAATCGAACCCGCCAGCACTCCACATTAGGTTATCGCTCGCCGGTTCAATATATGGACGACTGGATGAAGAAACAAAATCAAGAGAATCTGGCTGCATGACATTCACCTGATGGTGAACTAATTACCGAGGGAAGCTCATTCTATAGCGAATATCTGATATAGACGGAGGACTTAGTGTAAGTGTATTTGTGGAGCTTGCTGATGCAGCACCACCCTGCATGCCAACGAATACGTCATTGATCATGCTGATTGAATGGAGAGAGTGCTGGCTACAGCGTCAGATGTGTGATCTGCTTTATCTCATGATCTCCTGAGGAGATCAAATTAAAAAATACTCCATGTGATGAATGTATGAAACCTCACCTCAAGGAGTATTAAAAATGATCCGCCATCGACTGAATACAAATCTCACACTTCAGCACCAAGACACTTATCTGGGTATGCCAATACAAGCAGAAAAAGGTCCATTCATTGTTGAATATCTTGATCGACTGCATCAGACAATCTCTCGGGCTATGAATCAATATAGCCGTGTATTTGCATTCCGGTTTGATTTGCGTTTTCCATCCGATATGAATCACAGTGCGTTCAATTATGAAAACGAAGTTATTGACCGCTTTATTGAATCGTTTAAGGCAAAGATCAGACATAACCGACAAATGGCATTCCGTGAAAACAAGTATGCGCACGACAGTGTTGTTCGATACGTGTGGACAAGAGAGGTTGGACAGCTAGGCCGACCTCACTATCATGTCGCGATACTTTTGAATTACGATGCTTTCTGTTCCTTGGGGAGATTCTCAACTGGAAGGGAGAACATGTTCAATCGCTTGAATGATGCCTGGGCGAGTGCTCTGGGACTCTCTCCAGACGCTGTTACAGGCTTGGTTGAGATACCACAAAATCCCTATTACCATTTACGCCGCGATGACAACGCAAGCATCGCGGAGTTTTTCTATCGGGCCAGTTATCTATGCAAATCTGCGACGAAGGTTTTTGGAAGTGGTGGTCATGGCTTTGGTGCCAGTAAAATCTAGGGGCTGTTAACATTCAAGAAAATGTGTTTATATTCGATATTTGAAAAACAGGATACCGAAATGCAAAGCGACCGCAAGATGTTAAGAGATGATCAATGGAAGAAAATAGAAGCCTTGTTGCTTGGGAAAGTGGGTGATCTCATGTTGAACGCATCCGCTAATTTCACCTGGCCGAGAATCCCTGTGCACCTTTCGAACAAGATGAAGAAATATGTGGTTGAGTCATGTTATAGACTAAGGTATTTCTGCAAAGGAATGCAAGGGTAGCTAGGATCGGAATTCATGAGCGCGAGTAAAAGACATCTTCTAAAAATTAAAATACACAATGAGTGAAAACAATAATTGGCCGTTTAAAGATCAAAGCCAGGTCATGGGAATGCCATTACCCGTTTATCTGGAGTGGGCTGCGGGTAGCAATAACTTTACGAAAAGATTGCTATTACCACCGATACAGAGAGGCTTTGTTTGGAAGCCTTTACAGATCGTGCAGTTATGGGATTCTTTGTTGCGCGGTATGCCGATAGGCAGCCTAATGGTGAGCAAATTAATCAAAGGGCAGAAAGCAACCGATATTGGTTCTGTAAGTCGAAACACGGCTGAACTTGTGTGTGATGCCATAGGTCTCATAGATGGTCAGCAAAGAACCTTAGCCATGCTGCTAGGTTGGAGTAATGCGCCAGCGGGTAATCATTGTGTTTGGATAGATCTGGGGGAGAACGGTCGGGACGGTTCTCCCTTTGAATTGCGTATTTCCACTAGGACTCAAGTGTTTGGTTATCAACGACATAACCATACCAAACTTTCCAGGCATGATAGGAGAGAGGCTAGGATTCAGTACGATCTGCAATTCCCGAACGGCAGAAACAAACGTGATTTCGAGTTTTTTGAGATTACAAGCCCTAAAGTGCTCCCATGGAAAGCAGGACAAGGGCGCAATTTTTGCGTACCGATCAAGGATCTGTGGGCAATTTATCGTGAAGATCAACATACTGATGCGACGTCCTTTTCTGACCGCTGCATGAGTAGTCTGTTGCCCGACACCTCGTGTTCAGAGAACAAGCATTTGAGTGATAAGTTACATCAGCTCTATATAACTTTTCAACGCCTTGACAAGATCGAAGTGCCGCTGATCCTGATACCTGAGTATGTCAGCACACCTCAAGACGTACCAGAAGACGCACCAGCGCCCTTGAGTCTGTTATTTGAACGTATAGGCCGTAACGGTGCCGTTCTGAGTGCTGAGGATTTGTTGTTCTCTATGATTAAACAGCAGTGGCCTGAAGCACATGACTTGGTGGAAAGAATACGTGAAGGCAAAGCCGGTCATTTGATGAGTTCGACCGATTATGTTATGACTGCTTATCGTCTGGCTGCGGCTGATGCCCACTTCGATATCGCAGACTCGCCACGTCCCAAAGCGAGTGATTTTCATCGCCATCTTACTACCCTCCTCAAAGAAGACAATAGTGTTCCATCACAGTCCGTTCTTCGCAGCTACTTGAAAGAAGGACGACTATCGCGTTCTTTTGAAGCACTGTATAAAACGCTGCTATTTAAAGGTGACGAGGACATAGGGTTGCCTGGACTGATGTTGCCGCATCTGTCACGCGGCTTACTCCAAGTTATGCTGCGGTGGTTCGTGCTCAACGATAGCGACGATAATTTAATTAATGACAACCGCCACAATTTGATTACTTTCTCTCTATTCTGGCATCTGTGTATCTTGCATGATGACAAGGCCAGCAAACTATGTTTCTCTCTGGTGAAGAAGGGTAATTTCCCAGCGGTACAAATGTATCATGAGTTAATAAAAATCACCGAAAGTGAAACTAGAATCGCACTACCTCTGATCCCTGCTGATAAGTTAAAGGGGTCATTACTATTGGGGGAGCCATCTCCTTTCCTGCGTGCAGGAGAAGACATCTTTGTCAAACGTGAAGGTGAGTTCATTGCTACAGAGCAAGAGAGAAATCTCTACCGACGATTTGGCTGGAACCGTAAAACCTGTCTGCTTTGGCTACAAAGAAGATATGTGTATTCGGTATATAAAGATGAAGTCGTCGGACACGGCGACGAAGACAGCGTTCCTTACGACTATGACCATTTGTGTCCACAACACCATTGGGGAAATGATTGGCGAAAAATAGTAAGCAGTTCAGATGGCAAGCTAAAAGGTGAAGTCGAGGTGTTAAAACACTTCTATCGTGCCAGGGGGGATGTGGGTAATTGCATCGGCAATCTCCATGTGCTCGACTCCAGCCTCAACAGAAGCTTTGGCGACGACCCCTTAGAACGAAAATTAAAGAAATCATTGGAGCCAGAGGTGGGATGGAAAGAAGCAGACAGCCTGCTTCCTGAAAATAATGAACTCTGGATCAGGGCTTCACCTGACCCAATAGACGATAGTAGCGATAATGTCCATTGGACATGGGATATAGACCGCCTAAAAGCGTTTCAACAAGCTGTTCATTGTCGCGCATTTGACTTGTACCAGCAATATGTGGATGCCTGCGCGTATCTGACTGGGGAGGCAATACAACTTAACAGTCTATGATGCAAGATGTTATAGGCTGATGTTTGCGATCAATGCCATATGCAATATGAAGTGGATTTTGGTCAAATCTACCCTCAACCAAAGAAATATGTTCAAAAAATAAGAAGGTATTGGCCGCGATGTATAGCGGCCAATACCTCTGTTTGTCTTAGTTACAATTCCTTAAATCTTGAAATTCAAAATCAGTAAGCTTGGCCCAGCCTACGATCTTGCCTGCACTTTTTGACGGGTCTGGCAGATCGTAATCTGGTACAGTCACCAGTTGAATGTATCCGTCCGCTTCTGCCTTGATAGTAAACGTTGAAAAGCCCTTCAATTCTTGCTTGTCTGTTGAATTTGGACTGGATAACAGAAAAACTGACTTCTTAAATTCGAGCTTGCCATTTTTTCCGACCTTTGTTTTTGGGGGAACACATTGCCCAACGTGACCGCCAGCAAAGGCGTTCAGAGATCCAATTATTCATCGATCAGACTACAGCACGGGAAAGTTTACCGATCAAACAGAGTCCGATCATATTTTTCACGCAGGTGCAGTGGAGAGTAACTTGGTCTGGGCAGAGGATACCTTGCACTTGAAAAAGGTAGGGTAATCGGATACGGCAGATCGCCAACGGAGAACTAGAGGCAACAGCAGTGGAGCGTAATTACTACACTCACGAATTACGGGAATTTGTTCGCTATCGACGACTAGGTTGGGAAACGGGTCAGCCAATGGATTCGGCAGCATCAAGAACTCTATGGAATAACACGCATACAGCTACTTTAGAGGAGTATCGTATTGGTGGGCCAGACATGACTCCGCACCCTTATCATCCTGAAGCAATCAAATTGATGGGGTTCTAGTGAATATTGAGAAAGTTATCGTTGAGTTAATCGCGAAGAATAACGGAAAGTGGACGTGGTATCAGTTGGAACGCGCTTTGACTAGTCGGGGGAGCGATGGTACGGTGAATGCGGTTGCTGAAGCTGAGGCACTAATAAAAGTGGGTCTATTGGCGACCAAACTGGATCCGGCTTACCCCGCGCCGCTGTATTTCATTACTAAAAAAGGTCTGCTGTTTCTGGAAAATGGTTTATAAGCAGACAAGGTCACGGGGATTCAAAAGCCGGGGTCTTTCATTGCGACATTCCTGACCTGATCGTCGTGCCTGGGATTGCCCCAAGTACGACGACCAACAAGCAAAATTGAGAGAGGAGATCTGTTCAGTCAGGCCTTAGCGCTGGATCAACGCTACAATCAATCCATCGCCATACTGTTTATCGATCTGGATGAGTTCAAGCCAATCAATGATACTTATGGCTATGCAGCAGGAGATAAAGTTCTGCAGGAAGTGGCACTGCGATTGCGCAATGTTATCCGAAAATCAGATAGTCGCTATCTTGTTCACGTTCCACTATGCCCTCGTGTTTTACAAATCGACAGCAACGCAGCATCCATTGCGCTTCCCGGAGGATGAACAAAATCCCGACTATTGGGATTTCATGTATTTTTCATTCACGATTGCCGTTGCTGCGCAAACCTCGGATGTCGCAGTGATAACGCGCCCTATGAGAAAAACAGTACTGGCACAATCAGTGCTCAGTTTCTTTTTCAATGTGGCAATTATTGGATTGAGTATCAATATTGCCGCCAGTGTTGCGGGATAGGCGAAGCACTTTTTAGGTAAAAAATCATGTCTCTGAAAATCGATGATGCCAAATGGAGTTACACAACCCATGCATCTATATCTGGTGCGCAGGCGCAGAAAAAGGGCGGATTGCTGGCTGCACACTTCACTTGTTCTTGCGGCCACGTCTGGCGGGCAACCACATCAAAAGACAGTATGGCAGAAGGATATTTCGTAGAAACGCAGTCAGGCCTTAAAATTCGATGCTCTGCCTGCCAGCAGGAATGGTCCGTGCCACGTCAGGAATATGTCAATTTGTAGTCACAGCCAGCAAAAAAATCATCAACCTGGTGAAGTATCATTCCACCTCTTGCTATGTTCCACAGTTTCTGTATCTGTTGTCGGGTTTTCATATAGGATTTTCGATTTGAAGTAATGCATCCCAATGCAAGCCAGTAGGGAGACCGAACTACTAACTGCTCCAAACCAGGGCAACACCCCCCAAAAGACAGTGGACAGACCCACAAAAACCATGGCGACATTGGCGGCAAACGTAAAATGCCATATAAATGAGGATGGCAAATCAGGCACTCCTATTTTTATGCGGTGGTTTCATCATCACTGGTAAGAGTCAATGTTGTCGTGATACTAAAAACCGTTATCAACCAAGCGAATTGCAGCAGGTTGATAACGGAAGATGTCACACGACCAGATTTAGCCTGTCAATATCACATCAAATTGCAGCTACAGCTAAATCCTTTCCCATAAGCAGGAACAATTTTCGCAGCATTGCTCTTTGGAAATGTTACGGTTTTATTTCCTGCCATCGCTAATGCGCTCCAGTGTGACAGATGAAGCGGCATCTGCGCTGCCAACCGCGTTTGTCAGAAAAGCCCTGATGAACACGCTGCCTCCCATTCCTGCAGGACATCGTTATTGATGAGGGCCGTTTCATCTTCCTGCTTATGGAAATTGGCTATTTTCGCATCAACGCACTGCTGGACTTTTTTGCTGGTGGCAGGTGCAGCCTGTTCATTCGGGGAGACAGTTGCACTCAGGGATTTCTCTTTTTCACACTCTCCTGACCAACTGGCGATCATTTCATCATCATAACTCCCGCCAAATTGATTACGCTTCTCTATTTTTTGATTAACACATTGCTGTAATTCTGGCTTGACTACAAACTTGCCATCCTTATAGAGCTTCTCATTGTTGACCGTGACGCCAGGCAGGGTTGACCAGTCATATGCACCAGCCTGCAATTTTTCGACCATTTTCATGCCATCTGTAACGGTTTTTGTGAGTGACTCATCGCGTGGTAATAAATAGCTTCGCTGGACTCCGTCAAGAGCACCGTCCTTATAATTGCTCTCGCTGCCGCTTCTTTTTTCAAAGCCAGATTTCTTCCCATCGCGCCACGTGAGATCGACCAGTAGTGTTTTGCCAGTCACGTCCCATTGTTTTATTTCAGTCGCTTCATCATTTTCCCAGGTGGCACGCTTGATCAGTACGTCAAGATAAGGATTGCGAATTTCTTCCAATCCGTGTCGCCGATTCGCTTTGTAGTGGATTTCGGAATAGAGCTTGCCAGTCGTGAATTCCCATACTTTTTCCAGACCGTTTTTCTGACCTCCCTCCCATTCAGATTCAAGCATCTTGGTGCCGTTCAGGGCGGTACAGACCATTTTTCCGTCTTTCAGGCCTTTCTTGTATTCAACGGTACAAGTGCCATGCGTAGGTTCGGGAGCAGAAATTCCCCAGGGCTCGTTAGTGACAGTGCCACTAAATGGCTCATTGTCGTTGAGTTTGTAGATCAGCCCGCTGATGGATTGTTTTTGTCGGTAGTCAATTTTAGGTGAACAGGCTTGCGTGAGAAGTGATAAGGCAAGCACCACTGCGATGCTTGCCATGTTTTGTATTGTGGATTTCAAGAGAACGCCCTCGATGAAAGATGATGTAGGTAGGATGCCAGGGATGACGCGAGTGACATGCACCATCCCCTTGTGTGACTAGATTTTGGATTTATCAGATGCTTTTGAACGAATGTCTTCCAGCTTTGCCCGCTGTGCGTCTGTGAGATCAGGGTTTTTTAATTGCTTGTCTGCCTGTCTTGCCGTTGATGTCGCAGCAGCATTGGTGACCGCTGGCAGTACCTCCGTGGCAGTGTATTTCACGACGTTCAACAATCCTTTACCCAGTATTTTGAGACCGGCTACTGCCTTCTCTCGTTTGCCAAATGATTCGAAGCGTAATTCGTCAACGGCAGCAGACATATTGAAATAACTGGGTTTCTTTTCTTCTTCGCTTTCATTCATGGTGACTATCTCCTGGTCAAGGTTAAGTGGAATAAAGCTGGTTAAAGCTGAATAAGGCGGCTACACCTTGCCGCTGCCTTCGCATTCAGGGCAGGGGACACGTGCTTTTTTATCGCCTGCACAGACAGGGCAGTTACTCGGGTGATCGTCATCGCCATATTCCATTGGGCAGGGGATGACACCTTTGCCTTTGCATTCAGGGCATTTTTCGGTTTTGCTCATGGTGATTTTCTCTTTCGTAAAGTTTTAATCAAGTGGTTCACAGTGGTGATTTCCTACTGTTTCTAAAATGGACGAGGCCAAGTAATTGCATGTTAAATGTCATATTTTTAATGATGCAATACGTTATTCTAATTGATAACGTATAACGCCATTCCATGGTTGACATAAAAAGATAACACTTTGCTTTTATGCTACAAAGCTGAGTGTTTTATGAATCAAGAAGTAGAGAATTCTGAAAAGCAATTTGCCCGTATGGTTGGGTCAATTATTGCAGCGCACAGGAAAGCGAAGGGATTGACTCAGGCGCAGCTTGCTGAATACATGGATGTGGAGAAAGAAACAATAAGCCGTATGGAAACTGGGGTGATTTCGCCGACACTTGCCCGACTGGCGCAAATAGCTAAGTTTTTAGACTGTGATGTGAGCGATCTTTTAAAAAACAGTTCCCCAGAATTATCTGATTACGCATCGTCACTCGCGAGAAGAATGGAGAATCTGACCGACAGCCAAAGAGCAATACTGACTCAATTTTTGGGGAGGGTTGCGACTGGTTTGGAAAAACTGAAGCCAAAAGACAGAAAAGTCGTTGAACTTTTCCTAAAAGATATTATGTAATAAAGTGTTTTGATTCCGGGTGGTCGCCGGGTCTTGATATTGAATTGGATTGAATCCTTATTTCCTCTCTGCCCTCAACATCACCACCGAAACACTGGTCCCTGCGAATTCATTCTCATAAACCCGCACCCAGCTCAGATTCCAGCCTGGCAACACATCCTTCCCCTTCATTGACGCAGGCAGTATTGCCACAATCCGCCCCTGCGGCTTCACCAGACTTGCCGCAGCCTCCAGATGCGCAAGCGCTCTCCCATCAGAAAACGGCGGGTTCATCAGCACTTTGTCAAAGCGTTCTACCGTTGTTCTGGCATACTCCAGGAAATCCATCTGCAACACGCTAAAACCCTTTTCAGCAAGGATGTGCGCATGTAATTTGCTGATCTCCACACAGCGTGTCCGTTCTTTGGGCAAGTGCGTCGCCAGGTTCCCTGTACCTGCACTCGGCTCCAGACAAAAGTGCCCCTCGTTGATGCCCAGCTCAGTTGCCGCATCTTTTGCCATCTCTGCTGGAGTCGCAAAAAACTGATGGGTCGCCCGGTCAGGCAGGCAGCCGCTGGCAATCACTTCATTGAGTACGCCATCCAGCTTAAAGTCAAATTCGACATTCCCCTTTTTATTGATGACCCCACCAAGATATTGCAATACCCTGATTGCTTCCGCTTTGGCCGATGAAGAGCCGCAGTGCTGATAACCAAACTGAAACTCCAGCGGATAGTGTCGGCTGGCCCGCAACTCAGACAACACATCAATAACAGCAAATGGCAATGGACGGTTCATCAACTGATAGTGTTTCGCCTGTTTCACCGGCTTCTTGCGGAACTGTGCAGGAATTGCCATGGGATAGAGAGAATGCAACACCTGATTCAGCCGCCAGGCCATCTCAGGATGAACCTCCAGATGTGCTGTTCCCTTCAGGTAACAACGAATCTTCAATGCACCTCCATCCAGGACCAGCCACTCACCATGACGCTGCCTCGCCACGCTCACAATTCCCGAAGTCGCATTCCATTTAGGCTCATCCCTGCCCATGAACTTAGCGATGACCGCACGCAGGTCATTGATCAGCCCGGCCCTGCTGGTATTGGTACTCCACTCACTGGTGACATAGCCAATAATCATCCGTTTGCTGAAACCCGCAGGCGAGTTCGTCACGTGCTCCCCGGACAAACCCCGGAATATTCCCTCCACACGCTCAGCAAAGAACTTCTGGCGCGATGCCAGCAAATCACCGATAGTGGGACGGACTGCTTCAGCCGTGAAATCGGGGGCTGTCATCTCACTGATGGTCTTGTTCCATTCATCACGACGCTTTTGCGGCATCACACTCAACACATCCGTCATTGCCAGCGTCTTTGACCAATATGCTGCATTCAGGGCCGCAATCGCACCTGCAGGATTGAACAGCTTCTGGACACTGGGCGTGAAGCGGTTATGTTCATCGCCATTTCCATCCAGAAAATACTCCATAGCCGCCGACAATTCGCCGTCTATCATCCCAGCAATATGAGTGATACGCTGGCGCATATTGTTGTATTGCCCCAGCAGACCATCAATCAGGTCAGATGACACCGGCGCAAAAAACAGCGTCGTGTCATCCACAATTCTAAAATCTGTCATGTCCATGCCTGCCATGGCATTTTCTCCTTGAATTCATTGATCATTCATTGATATAAAGGTGCACGGCTCAAGGCCGAGTGAGCAAAGCAGAATGTGGCGCAGCAAGTTTCTTGTCCAGCTTGTCCACCAGGCTGGGTTTTGACCTGACCAGTGCCGCAAGCGGCTTACCCGCAGCCGGACTGTCAAGTGGTGCAACTGAGGAAGCAGACTCAGCGGATTCAGAATCCCCAGGCACTGGATAAAATTCCTCCAGCGTTTCCAAGATTTCTTCTGCACTCTCCTCAAAGGCCCCATTGGCAAATCCGTTCGCAGCAGCCTCATCCAGAGCAATCTGATCAAACCCGCATTCCTTGCGTCGCTGATCCGTTTCTCTGGCAGCAGCAATGGCAGCCTCCAGTGTCAATCCTTCCCGCACAGTTAAATCGACGTAGTAAATCGCAGAGCGGTGGCTCATGGTGGTGCTCTTACCCCTGAGCCGCAGTTCCAGCGGCAGACAGGCCAGCAGGTTGCCAGACACTGCCTGGTAATAACTGAGACGTGCTGCCAGGGTGCGTATGCTGTTAAACCCGGTCGTCCTGAAAATAAAACTACCCAGTTCATCCTCATCTCCGATCTGCACATTCAGACGCCCGTACGGCTTGCAAGCACCACCCTTCGCCAGCTCACAGCTATCCGGCGAAGGGCAGGACAGATTTTGCATGCCTGAGTCTGTGAACCGTCTGCAAGTCTCTCCGTTGCCCATACACAGAGGTCGCCCGGTCTGCCGGTCAAACAAACTGTATTCCGCCCGCAGATTCAATTCAGGTGAATTGAACAAGACCCGTACAGGAATAGAACGCAGCTTGTCTGTACCAGCCTTCTTGCGCAATTCCTCATCCAGCGGGTGATTGACCCAGCCATTGCGCCCCTGCACCTGGGAAGTAATCGTAAAAAAGTCTTCCTTGACTGGCAGACGCTTGCCGTTCTTCTCTACGACACTGCCTATGGAAATGCGACCCAGAATGGGTGGCGTGATGGCTAATCCTTTAATCATGGTGATCCTCGAAATAAAAAAGAAAGCCTGCTCTGCTAACGACAGAAACAGGCTGCTTGTTTGGGTTGTGGAAATGTTTTGTAGAAATGTCTGGAAAGAGTGTTGCAGACACTTGAGTGAGCAGCGCTGCATTGCAGTACAGAGAGGCGTCGTACTATGTCGCTCAACACAGAGTGACAAAGCAATTCAAGCTTCTACATCGACTGGTTTTGGTGTCAGCAAGAACCGCCGACTACCTGGCCTGACCAGAGGATAACGCTCCAGCAAATCTGGCTGATCTTGTAATAGCTTCTCCACATCCAGACGCAAGCTGTCCTTGGCCCGTTTCCAACTGACCCGCCCACTATCAAAACTGGCCGTGCTCGCTTGCGCCAGGCGTTGCTGTATCTGCTGCGCCAGCAAAGCGGCCAGTTCTTCGCGGCTGTCGATATCCGCCCGCAGATTCACCAGATCAGCAAAGATGGCAGACATCTCCGTATCAGTAGTGAAATCAAGATGACTACCAGAATCCTGCGGATACAGGCAGCGCAAAGCCATATCTGCTGATTCTGACCCATCTACCGGTGGTGGGGAGTCCGTTTCCACGTAATGCCAGAACTGCCTTTCCAGTTCTATAAGGCGGGCAATCAGTTCATCATCGCGGGCAATACGGTAAATCCTGATTTCCTGCCCGCAGACCAATACACAGACATCCGCTGCTGCCTTGCCGGTGACCGCCAGTTGATGCTGTACCTGGCAGACGATGTATTCAGGTACACCATCCCGCCACAAGCGCACACCAAATTCACCGGCGGTCTTGCATTCCAGTATCTGCACATCTGGTGCGCCAGTCACTTCCCGGTCTATGTTTGCCAGCATCCAGGACTTGTCCGGGTCCGGATGTTGGAGCACGGCATTGATCTTGCGTACCCGGTTGCCAGTGCGCCGGGTGTAGTGGGCTGCGACTATAGGTTCCAGCAAGCTTCCCCAATAAGTGGGACTGGTTTCATCATTGGGATCAATTTTAGGCAAACCTGCATCGCGGCCAGTCTTGACCATCCATAATTCCAGTGGAGACTGATAGGGATTCAGACCTACGGCTGTGCCAGCATCACTACTGCCTATGCCTTGCTTGCGCACAGTCAGCCAGTCGTCTCGGCTGAGTTCCTTGGTCTTGACCAGTTTCAGGGCTGGCTGGTTCGGTTTGAGTACATCGGTTTTTTCTGCGGCAGACATAAAAGCTCCGGGTTGAATTTGATGAATTGATGAAGAGAAAAACAAAGGAATAAAGGAGAATCAGGTATCAACAGCAAAAAGCCCGGCAAGCGGATGCTGCCGGGCAGGGGAGTGGTGTTTTCAGTTTTTGGTGCCCATAACACCCAAAGACACTTGTTGTTATTGGAACTGCTGAACTACCATGAAATGCACTTGCTTGGCAGTTTTCTGTCAAAGCCTGTTTCTTCCAGTGACGTGGATATGCTCAGGCCACCATCAGCAAAGCCTGATCCAGCGCTTTCTGCTTCAGGGACGCACCCTGACCAAACCAGGCTGATTCCAGCCTGTGGTCAGTGGTACGTGCACGTTTCTGGTGATCGACATATTCGGTGACAGAATTCAGCAAACCAAAGGCTGTTCCCTTGGAAGAGCTTAGTTCAGCGCCTTTGCCTTGGCCGTCATACAACTCCTGCACTTTCTTCATGGCACGTTCATTGGTCAGGCCTGAAGCTGTATTGCCGGGATCAGTGAAGACGCGCAGGAAGTAGTTCATGGCTTCGTGCGATTTTACTTTCCGTTCAGAGAGGGTTTTCATGCGGTACATGAAAGCATCCCAGGAAGCGACAGAAATACCTAACTGACGCTTGACGGCCTGTGCATCAAAGTTGGTGTTATGTGGCACCTTGACTGCACCGCTGCTATTATTAAGTGCTACCGCCAGTGTGTTATTGCAGACCACCCGTATGCTGGTGAATTGCGCCGTGGTCGCCAGACTGCCATCACAGGCAGTTGCCAGCAACAGATAGGCATTCACGACATCATTGCCCTTCAGCGTGGCCGACTGATTGGTTTTAGCCAGTGCCCAGACCTTACGGCCATCTTTGAGGACACCGGCAGTTTCCAGTTCGAAGCCCGATACTTCAGTCAGGTCACGGTAAAACTCAAGGATTTCGCGAGGCTGTACCACCTGGTAGCGGTTGGAGACGACTGACAAGGCTGCCTTGGTATCAGAACGGTATAGTACCTTTTGCTCGGGGAAAGTCATGATTGCACCGAGACTGCCAGCGCTTTCCGTCATAAAGCGTACCGGGGATTCCTTAATTTCAAATGCCATACCGGCTTGTTTGGCCCATACTTCAATGGGCTGTTTGGCAGTCAGTTGATTGCCCAGGCCATGCCAGGGGACTTCGTTGACGTAAGCCATGGTTTCGATGAGGTGAGCCATAAGAGATTTCCTAAATTGAGAGTAGATAAACGCACGTAGTCATGCAACCGAGACAGAACGGCAGAAAAGCAGAGCAGCAGAAGCAATTCAGCTGAATGATGACGATGCGCGAGGGGGATTAAATGAAGGTATGAAGAAAAGGGTAATGCGAAGGGTAAAGCAGATCAGCAATAAAAACGGCAGCTTCACTGGGTTTGTGCACTGAAGTGATAACCACAATCCTTGCATTCGTAATTGTCCAGAATGCGGTCATCTACCACCTGACCCAGCTTGACACCGACAGAGCAACCGGTGGCACCACCGACCAGACCGCCAATGAGGGCACCGGCCAGTGTGCCAAGCGCGATACCCAGAGGGCCACCGGCAGCACCAATGGAAGCACCGACTTCAGCGCCACCAATCAAACTGGCTGTACCTGCGGCGACACCAGCGACTGCACCGACTGTGCCGCCAGTCTTCTTGCCGTAATTTTTAATGCGGGTGCGTGATGATTGACAACAGGGACATACATGCCCGGACGTTGAAATAGCTGATAGGGACGTGTTGATTTCTGACATGAAATGCCTTTGGAAAAAAGAGAAAGATAAAAGGGAACAGTAAGATCAGGAGGAAAAACGCAGCTCTGAAAAAATGCTCTGAGCGGACTACAGGACAGCAGTCAACAAAAGCAGATTCAGGGCTTACCCAACATCATCCTCAGCATCCAGACGCGGGACAGGGACACTAGGAACCAGACAAACAGCGTGAACGCTGCAAAGTCCATATTGACATACTCTCCAACAGCAATGGCCATGTAGGCAGGCAAAGATAGAAAGAAATACAGACAGACCCTGAAGTAGCTGCGGTTGCTCTCGCGGGCAACGGCTCTTGCCAGGACAGGGCGCGACTTAATTACTTCGTGCAATGCCTCGGCGCTTGATGCATTAAGGAGCGGGTGGTAAAGGATAATAGTAGCTAGGGTGAGTGTGGCATTGATGATAGAGAAGAAAATGTTGTGATCCATGAGGATTTCCTTTATTGAATATTCTGAAGAGGGAAGGGGACTGGGTATCAGTGAGATACAACGCCTGATTCCAATTCAGTGATATGTGACTGAGATTTTTTAGAATACAGCGTGGAGCGACTAGAAATCTGCTACTAAATTATTTGGGCAGCGATATAATTTAGTACACACTCGCGATAGTTTCTTGACGTCGCAGTGAGGGCGGCAATTGGCAGATATCCGTTGAACTGATTTGAGGTTATTAAAAGCGATATGGCTAACAACGATACAAAACAGAATAGGAGCTCAAATAAAATGAGCAATCGGGTTCTTTCCAATTACTGGAAGTACTTCCTGCTTATTCTCAGTGGGATAGCTTTAGTTGCCGGAATCGGCTATCTGTTATATGGATTCACAGCAAATGGCACAGCCCTAGCTGTGTTAGGCATGGCGATATCAGTATTGGCTATTCCAGAGCGATTCGATTCATTCAAGGCTTTAGGATTTGAAGCAAAATTGAGAGAGGCCAAGAATGATCTCCATGATCAATTAAAGGCAGAATTCCTTGAGTCATCCCGAATTCATGCAAACTTCTTGTTTCAGCAATTGTCTTTACTTGGACGGCGGGAAACCGAGCCAAGAGTGCAGAGCCTGGAGAAAGCTAAAAGAATTTTCAACCATTTGTCAGATATTGGAATGTCTGCGGAAGAACTGGAAGAAGTCAGCCAGCCCTGGCATCGATCAGTGTTTATCGATCTTATTTTTCCGGTGGATAAGGCTGTCGATACTTGTCTCCGTTTGTTGACACAATACAGCAGTGATTTGCAGAGGGCAGGTGCGGAAAATGGTGACGCAGTTAGATTGACGGAACAAACTTTAACCATTCGTCCGAAGATGCTCAACATATTTAATACCGAACCAGAAGATTTACTGAAAAATATGGAAGAAGTCCTGCAAACAATCCGTGGAGCAGATGTAGGTGAGGAGCAGGTTCATTTTAATAGTTCTTTCGGGGAAGCAGAATCATCCCTTGGCTATGCGCAGGATTACTGGAAGACCAAAGTTCTGAAAAATGAAGCGTATTGGAAGTCGCTAGTAACACTTGATAACGAAATCTGACAGCAATTTTCAAACTCTGTTTAATCGCAATGAATATACTCGCAGTAGAAGACCCGGCTATACCGGAAGTATTGGATTTGTCGTCTGGGTTGCATCTGTCAGCTCATCAAGTCATTGGTACTGACTATGAGAAAATCATCCAGCTTCGTATGAAGATAAAAGAGATGCAAAAGAATGAGATGCCTCTCTATGCTTGTTCAGTTTGCGGAATTGCTGTGAGCCTGCTCATGCACAAAGTTAGTCGCCATTTTTTCTTTAGGCATGTCAAGGAAGATGGGCGGTGTCCACAAATTTCTCGCGGTGAGTTATCGAGAGAGGAGATCAATGCACGCAAATACAATGGTGCAAAGGAAAGCGCACTGCATCGTAGAATGAAGTCCTTAGTAGCTCAATCTCTGGCGGCAGACAAAGAATTTTCTGACATCAAGGTAGAAGAGAGGTGGAAGGGAAGCCTGTCCGGCGAATGGCGCCAGCCTGATATTTGTGCGACATATCGGGGAATAAAAATTGTATTTGAAATTCAACTTTCGACGACTTACCTGGATGTCATTGTAGAGCGGAGGCTCTTTTACCAGAGAGAAGGGGCGTTACTTATATGGATTTTTGCAGAATTTGATGATGAGAATCGCCGTTTGCTTCAAGATGACGTGTTTTACAATAACAATCAGAACGTATTCATCGTGAATGAAGAAAGTGCTGCATTTTCCATTAGTGCAGGCTTATTTCGCCTTTCATGCGTCTGGTCTGAGCCATTACCAAATGGTGGAAGCTCATTGCTTAGAAGGAAGATGGTTTTATTCAATGAACTTACACTTAACAGACAGACTCAGCGTGCTTTCTTTTTCGATTATGCCGGTGCGTGCGAGAGAATAGCCAAAGAAAAAACTACAGTCGCTGACAGCCTGCGTGAGCGCTTTGAGCAGGCGTGGATGGCTTCTCTCGACGATAGAGAAGTAATGCCAAGATTGTGGGGGAGTTTTCGTAAGGAGTTCCGTGCTCAGGGCGTTCAGCTTCCTGTATATCACAATCAGTTACACGCTATTTTGATCAATGCTATTTATTCTGCCAAGTACGGGCGCGTGGTTGGATGGAAATATACTCGCTTTATTGAGGTTGCACACCTAATTGCAGGTGGATACAAATCCTATTTGTGGATTTTCCGTGAAGCACTGAAAGTCTACAACCGTGGTCAGCAATTGATGGATGAAGACAAATCTGGCCGTTGGGCTGTTCGCGTGGAAATTTATAAGGCAGCTATTAAGAAAAACGATCCAGGCTATATCTCAAACGATAAGTTCTTTCCTGTTTTGGAGGTTCTTTTCCCAGAGCTATTTAAGAAGTAGCTGAAGGAAATGTATACTAAAGCTTACAAATCTGCTTTATGAAATGATTGAAATGCAGTTTTTATAAAAACATCATGAGAACTCAACCTGATCGACCACCTTCAGCTTTTTCGCTGACTGATTCACTCGCACGTGGATTGGTCGCTCGCCTGGTGGCCGAATGGGACGAGCAAGACAAGCTTTATCTGGCCAGCAAAGACCGGACTGGGAAGCGGTGCCTGCCGCGTTTACCAGGCAAGCGTGCTCTGGCCTATCGCGTGCTGTGTGAACGCACAAAAGGACTGGTGCCACCTGGGCAACTGATACTGGACGCTTGCCACGGCAAGCAGACAGGTTTAGACAAAGCCGCAGGATACGCTGTCTTGCATTGGCGCGCGCTGGCACAGTCGCAACGCCTGGATTTGTTGATGACTTATGTGAGCCCAGGATGGCGCATACCGAGACGCTGGGGGCTTGTTGCAAATGAGTGCCCATGCACTCAGGCGTTTGTTCTTTCGCCTGAAAAATCTGGATCATCAGGTTGTTTTCACTGAGTTGAAGCCAGCGGTAAGTACAGTCAGCACCTGGTATCCTGTACTGATGGAGCTAGTGGGAGTCGCGACGGATGCACCCAGCATAGGTATCCCGACACCTCACGGTGTTTTATTTCTCAACCGTTGCGATCATACAGAGCTACATGCGCTAGCAGATCTCATTGCAGCGACTTGGATTAGTGATGAACGTATGACCGATCCAATATTAAAGCTATACGCAGTAACTACAGCAAGACAAGAGGGTGGTTTTATCTTGCAAGCTGGCTATGAAAATTTGTGTGTGACACCTCAACGTAACTTGTACCTCCTGATTGGCAAGCTACGCATGTTCAACAATCCGTATTATCAGGATATGTTGAGACACCTCCCCGGTTTGTGCAACCTGAATGAATTAGAAATCCCTAAACCCCAGGTAAGCAGCATTTCAAGTTAAAGTGTTATTGCCATGATAATGTCGTTCTTGCCATGGAAACATAATGCGACCAAACCTTCTCCTTAAAAATTGCCGTAAAAGCGACTTTCGATTATTGCAAAGCTTATAAAAATACTATAAAAGAAATTTGTATGTAATATAAATAACATTTAGCATAAGGCAATTTTCCTGGATGGCATTTTAAATAATACTTGCCTCTTTTGGTAGCAATTGTTACCATGCGGCGTTTGCAAATTTTCAATGACGTCTGCCGCGCTTGTTTCACCTCAGTTAAAGCTCAGACTCACATCGTTTACTCCAGGGGTCTGTTGTGCTTCCATTTTTGCGTACATTCATACGAAATGTATTTGTCTATTTTGCGGTGTTGATGTTCTTTGCAGCAGGTAGTGCTTCAGCACAAACCTCTATATCTATTACCAACGGCTTTAAATGGCTGAATCAGCAAGTACAGACTGATGGGCACCTGAAATCTGAAACGACCTCTATCGCGACACCCCTGCAGGCTGGTAGCGAGACAGCGCAGACTCTGCAATTATTGGCAAGCTCCCCCGGTACGCTGAACAGCCTCATCGTTTCCGATCAGGATGGCAGCACAGAATATCTGACACGCAAAATCATCGCGCAGGCTGCTGTTCAAGGTGATACATCTACTTTAGTAGCTGCATTGACCACCCGTATTAATGCAGATGGTGGTTTTGCCAGTGCACCAGGCTATTCAAGTTCTGTTTTGGATACTTCACTTGCCTTGCTGGCCTTGAAACGAGCCGGACGAACGGATGGTGTGGCAAATGCTATCGCCTACCTGCAAGCGGCCCAACAGATGGATGGATCGTTTCAATTGATGGGGCGAACGGATATCTATAGTAGTGTTTATGCCCTTGCGGCCTATAGAGCGCATGCAAGCTCATTTGCTTTGAACAGTTCCATCCAGTCCAGCGTCGATTTCCTCCTGAGTCAGCAGTCCTCTCCTGGCGCCTGGAATAATTCAGTCTTCCTCAGTGCACTTGCCTACGAAAATCTCCACGACTTTATTCCTGCTGCGCCCATGGCGAGCGCGCTACAAAACTATATTTTAAGCACGCAGATGCCCGATGGTAGCTGGGGCGGTGACCCGTATCAAACGGCTTTGGCTTTGCGTGCGCTGAGTGCCAGCCAGCAGAGTCCTACAAATCCAAGTCTGGGAATCATCAAAGGGCAGTTGCTTGAAAGTCAGACAGGTTTGCCGGTTGCTGGTGTTAAAGTTGCTTTGTCCGGTGCCGCAACTGCCGAGTTGACCACCAGTGCCGACGGTACGTTTGTGTTCAATAATCAGGCACCAGGTAATTACACTGTCAATTTCACACTGGCCAACTATAGCCCCTTGAGCACAAATACTGTTCTCAAAGCTGGTCAGACGCTGGACCTGGGTGTTCTGAAATTAATTAAAGCCGGAAACTCAACAACAGCAACAATATATGGTGTTGTGACAAATGCCTCAACTGGCTCACCGATTGCTGGTGCGACAATTTCAGGCGCATCTTTCTCCGTAAACACTGATGCAAAAGGCGCTTACCAGATAGCGAACGTTCCAGTTGGGGATATTGTAGTTACTGTCAGTTATGCAGGACTCCAGACGATGACCAGTACGCTGCATACGAGCGCTGGTGCAACCTTGACATTCTCGCCAGCGTTGTCTGCCCCTTCAAGCATCAAAGGTCAGGTTGTGGACAGCCAGTCTGGCGCTCCGTTAGTGGGCGTACATGTCGTATTGAGTGGTAATGCCAACGTAGATATCGTGACAGGCAGTGACGGTAGCTTTGTGTTCGGGCAGCAGTCTCAGGGTGGCTATACGGTGACGATTGCTCCTCTGAATTACGGCGCGTTGACCGCCACACTGACTCTGGCTGGTGGACAGACCATGGATTTGGGTGTACTGAAACTGACAAAGGCAGGTAATGCAGCTACTGGCAGTATTTCTGGCGTGGTTGTCAATGCCGCAAACGGTACGCCAATTGCGGGCGCGACTGTCTCAGGTCCTGGGTTTTCAACTGCAACAGATGCTAGTGGCGCATATCAAATCAGCAGTGTAACGCCAGGCGATATTCAACTGACAGTAAGCAAAACTGGATTTAAACCAGTCACCAATCCGGTTCGTATCAGTGCAGGTTCTAATTTTGTATTCTCTCCAAGTCTTTCCGTTGAGACACCAGTTGTAACAAGTTCTACCGTTAGTGGGCTGGCGCTGGATGCCGGAACAAATGCACCTTTGCCTGGCGTCGCTATTATTGCCACTGACAACGCTGGCGCGCACACCACAACCAGCGATGCCCAGGGTAAATTTACTTTCTCCAATCTGGTCAAAGATAAAAACGGCGGTGTGGGCCTGACATTCTCCATTGCACAGTATGTTGATTCAAGCAATTACGTGTTGATTGATGGCATCGCGCTCGTCGATATGGGACAGGTCAGGTTGCGCAAGGTCAAGGTAGTCAAATTGTTGCCTGACGTTGTAGTCACCAATGTCAGTCGCGTTACTGCGATTACCGATCCCCAGTCCTTAAAACTCACGGGTCAAGTCAGTGTTTCCCTGCAGAATCAGGGTGCTGTTGATATTCCTGCAGGTATGAAGTTGCTGGCATTCCAGGATACCAATAAGAACGGCAACTACGATGCAGGTATAGACCAGCAGTTAGGAAGTATTGTCTTTGCAGAGACTCTTGCCGTAAATGAAATCAAAACTGTCCAGTTTCAGGTACAAGGTACGATGCCGTTCAGGGATGCACCTATTTCAGTCTGGGCAGACAGTGATCAGGTATTGATAGAAACAAACAAGGCCAACAACGTAGGGTCCACTGCGAGTGCCGCAGCAATCAAACCTAACCCTGACTTGTTCCAGCCCAAGATCAAATGGGAATGGAAAGGCAGTCCCGTCATGCCTGAATATACGGAAGTGATGAACACTCCCATCGTCTTGCCGATACAAGACACAAACGGTGACGGAAAATACGACCAGCGTGATATCCCAGGCGTAGTGTTCAATAGCTTTAAGGGTGTCAGTTTTTACGATGGCGTTTTGCGTGCAGTCAGTGGTAAGGACGGTTCCGATCTGTGGACAGTTTCTGACCCTAACTTGCGCACGATGCCACATTCCACACTGGCCGGTGCTGACCTCGATGGCAATGGCAAAGTGTCCATCGTTGCCGTTCGAGAAAATGGCGGCTTGATGGCGATTGATAACACAGGCAAACTCAAATGGCTCAGTGCTGACCGTTCCATGGGCGCTGACTGGCTGTTCTGGGGGGGGGCATCTATTGCTGATCTTGATCACGACGGTAAACCTGAAATCGTGCTTGGTAACATGGTCTTCAACTCGGACGGTTCTACTCGTTGGAAGGGCAGTAGTAGTGACTATAAGGGTGTCAGCTATGGTGCCTACTCATTCAGTGCGCTGTCTATCGTGGCTGATATCAATGTTGACGGTAATCCTGTCGTATTGGCTGGTGCGCAAGCTTATCGCGGCAGTGATGGTGCTACCTTATGGAAAAACACCACGGTTGGCGACGGGCTTGATGCCGTCGGTAATTTTACTGGCGACAAGTACCCGCAAATTGCGGTTGTTGGCAATGGTAAATTGAGTTTGCTTGATCACAACGGTAACATCATCTGGGGACCAGTCAATATCCCTGGTGGCGGGCAGGGTGGTGCGCCTATTGTGGCCGATATTGATGGCGATGGTATTCCTGAAATAGGTGTTGCGTCTGCTACTCGTTATACCGTATTCCGGGCGGATGGTTCGATCTTGTGGAGTAACGGCGTGCAAGACCTGACTTCTGCTGCCACTTCGTCTTCAGCATTTGACTTTGCAGGTAATGGTCAGGCACAGGTTGTCTATGGCGATGAGATAGCGTTACGCGTATTTCGTGGTGCGGACGGCAAATCTTTGTTTGAAACTCCCAATTCCAGCGGTACCGCCTTTGAAGAACCCGTCATCGTTGACGTGGACGGTGACGGACATGCAGATATATTGATTGCTGCGAATCAATGGACATTCCCTAATGGTCCAGGCATCTTCCATGGTCTGCGCGCATTTAGTGATGTGAATAACTCCTGGGTTGCCGTCCGTAAGATCTGGAACCAGCACAGCTATCACATTACCAATATTAACGACGACGGCAGCGTCCCGCGTTTTGAAAAGAATAGCTGGGATGTTAGCAATACATATCGTCTTAATGCCAGGGTCGGTGCGCCGGCCACAGCAGTGCCCGATATCACTGCATCTTATATACGGGTGAATGATCAGGGTGCTACGAAACCATCTACTTTCACTGTTCGCATAGGCAATGCAGGCCTGTTACCTATATTGGCAGGCACCAAAGTGGCTTATTACAGCGGACAAGCTGGAGCAGGCGGTACCCTGCTGGGCACAGCAGTGACCACTGCTGACCTGAACGTCAATGAATATCAGGATGTCAGCCTCAGTTTCACAGGCGCAGTTGCCGACATCAAGACACTTGTGGTTGTTGCAGATGATGACGGCGCGGGCGCGCACTCCTTTGAGGATTTTGATCCGACCAATAACAGCGTTTCCTTGAATCTGGCCAATTTGCCTGGCAAATTCGGCATCACAGTAGTGTCCGATCAGCCCATCTACTCATCCAACAGCAATGTGCAGGTGAGCTCGGTGGTCAGCAATCTCGGCAGCCTAGACAATAATGCGCAGATACAATTCAGCATTCAAACGACAGATGGCATCAATGTCGCGAGTTTGCCTGCGCAGACCATTAAAGTTGTGGCTGGCGCACAGGCAAACGTCAATGCCGTCTGGAACACAGGTACAACCCTTTCAGGCAAGTACCAACTGGTGGCACAGATCCTTGATGCCAATGGTCAGCCGTATGTTCAGGCAGCGACGGCATTGAACATCGTTAGCCCCAGCACAGTGCTGAGTGCCAAAGTCACCGTTGATAAGATTAGCTACGCACCGTCAGATACAGTGCAACTGAGCGATACCATCAACAACCTTGCACAAAACCTGCCGGTTGATAATATCCAGGTTGTCACTACCGTGACTAACCCGGATGGCACAGTACGTTTCAGTAAAACAGAAACTCTGGCACAACTGTCGTCAGCGAATAGTAAAAATTACGCCTATAGCCTTGCGCTGGCGGGGGCACCTGCTGGTCAGTATGTTGTCAAGGTAGTTGCAACTGCTGGCACCACCACGGTGCAATACACGACTAGCTTTGTAGTGACATCCTCTGCCAGTAACGGCAATGGCCTCACTGGCACTGTGACAGTTACTCCGTCCAAGGTACAGGCGGGCAGCACATTAACGCTCAATTTCAGTGTTAACAATCAGGGTAACAGCGCTCTGACAAATCAGGCGCTCAGCGTTAGCATCATTGATCCGGTTGGTCAAAAAGTCATAGTGCAGTTCCCGTACACTACCAATCTCGACAAAGGCGGTATCTTCACTGGCAGCACTAGCTGGGTGGCTGGCGCCAGCAATGATACGACGTATGTCGCTACGCTGACGGCCAGTTTTGGTGCCAATACCATCACACTGGCCCAAACCAACATCAGCGTAACTGCTCCACAGTACAAACTCGGTGCCGTCATTGACAATGACAAAGCCAGTTATGCACCGACTGATACCGTCAAGCTGCACGACAAAATCAGCAACCTCTCGACAAGTCTTGCTGCGGGCAACCTGCAAGTACAGGTCACCGTCAAGAATCCTGACGGAAGTACCCGCTTCACCAAAACAGAGAGCCTGACTAGCCTTGCAGCCAATGCTGCACAAGACTATAACTACAGCATCAGTCTTAGTGCTGCGCCAGCTGGCCAATACACGACATCAGTTGTTGTCAGTGGCGCGGGCAATACTGTTCTGGCACAAGCGAGTGGTGGATTCCTGGTCGCTTCAACTGCCACTACCGGTAGTGGCCTCAAAGGTAGTATTAGCGCTTCTGCCAGCCAGGTTCCAGTTGGAAATACAGTCAGCTTCCCGTTCACTGTCAGCAATCAGGGTAATGCCGATTTGCCTAATCTTCCCCTGACTATTAGCATTGCTGACAGCACGCAAAAAGTGCTCACCAGCTTCCCGTATAACACTAATCTGGGCATGACAGCACAGTTTAGTGGTACAGCGGACTGGGTTACTGCTGGTACAGCAGGCAGTCAGTACACGGCCACTCTTAGCGCCAAAGTCGGCAGCAACACCCTGACTCTGGGGCAGGTCAGCGTCACCCTGACAGCACCTGTCGTCAGCCTCAGCGTCAAACAAGTCGCGGCCCCATGGCAAAACGTCCTTGTCTACAGCGCTTGCAAACGCGCTGCTGACGAACTGCTGGGCAAATGTGCGGCAAGCAAATTCCCGACAGAAAACGCGGCGACCCTGGCACAATGTGATGCCACCAGGGCAAGCGCACTAGACACTGTCCTGGCTAATCAGGGGATCAGCCACACTATCAGCACTGATGCAGTAACTTTCCTGACGCAACTGCGTAGCGGTAACTACAGCACCTACTGGGTCAGCAACGGTGCCAGTGCATTGCCAGAGCCTGCTGCGTCTGAATTGCTGGCCGCGATCAAACGTGGTCAGGGCTTCATGCTTGACAGTCTGGTGACAGCAACCAATACCCAGTTCGCGCAGTGTTCAGGCGTCACCAATAACGGTGCCTATGCCACAGCCCTGCAACAAATGAGCCTGGCTGGTGGCGTGTTCAGTGGTGCTGACCTGGCCGGGCCTGCTACCCAGACCAAACTGGCAACGGCAGGCGGCACGACAGAGGCAACACTGAAAGGCACAACCACCAGCCCAGGTATCGTCAGCGCCAATTATGGCAATGGCAAAACCCTGGCATTTGGTTTTGACTGGAATGACACCTTGAAAGCGCAAGCCAATGAAAGCCGCTGGCCTGCCATGATCAAGCAGAGCCTGGATTACCTGACCCCGGCAACCGTTGATCTGAACGCATTGCTGCCAGGCGACATCAGCACACTGACCAGCACCATCACCAATGCCGGTGCAGCCCAGCCTGTGCGCATAGTCCAAAGCTTTCCTGCCGGATCGGTGATCAAGTCCACTACGCCAGCCGCTACCTTTGGCAGCAATGGCAATGGCGACGTCACCGCCACTTGGAACCTGACAGCCGCTTCTGCCGCCGACACCGTGGTATCAGTGCGCTGGCAAGCACCAGTATCTGCTGGTACTTACAACGCCAACCTCGCCCTCAGCATGGTCAGCGGTGGCAATGCCACGCCTTACAAATCACAAGACCAGGCCATCAAGGTACAAAGCGCCAGCCAGATCAATGCGCAAACCATCACTTTGATACAGGGTTTGAGCCTGTCAACACCAGCACAGCTTGCACAACGCACCGCGATTATTGATTTGCTCAACCAGGTCAACACCGCCCTGAGCAGCAATACCACAGACAAAGCCCTGCGCCTGCTGGTCACCGTCCAGGCCAAGCTGAAAAATATAGAAACCGGCGTTGGCCCTGTCAACAAATCACTGGCCAGCCTGATGGCCGTGGTGGAGCGACAAAGTGCGCATTGACACCTTGATACAGAGCACGCCCAGCAGACAGGGTACGCCGACCAGACGTAATAAAGAGAATAGTAGACTCATCATGACCATGAACGTAAGCACACACTGCCGCAGCAAAGCCAATTCCCCGACCTGTCGGGTCTTGGGATTCGTCTTGAGAGCAGGGCGGAGCCTGGGGTTGGCCATGGGATTGTTATTGACAGCCACCACCGGCCAGGCCCAGCAAATAGACCTGGGCGTTGCCGGGCAATATGCCGCCTTCGTCTTTGGCAATGTCAGCAACATCACCAATGTCGATGGCCGCATGGCAGTCGGCGGCATCCTCAATACCGTCGGTGGCACCGTTGGTGGTAGCGTTAGCTATAACGACACCAACCCCGTCCTAGTCGTAGCGGGTAACCTCACCTCTTATGGCGGCAGCCTGGGCAATAGCCAAAGCAACGGCTATGCCGTATATGCAGGTACACTGGGCTCCAAGGCCGCGAACTATCTTGACTTCCGCAAGGTCGCCATCAGCCCCATCGACTTCGATGCCGAGCGCACCTACCTGAGTGTCCTGTCGCAGCAGATTCGCACCACACCAGCAACCGGCACCGTCAGCCAGACCTATGCAAGGGTCACCCTGACGGGCAGCAACAAAGATATAGAGATCTTCAACCTGACTGCTGACCATGTCATCAACACCCACGACTTCGACCTCGTCAACGTCAAGCCCAGCGCCTATATCATCTTGAATGTGGCCAGCGATAGCCAGCGCACCCTCAAGTTTGGTATCACCATGACGGAATTCATCAACCGCCACAGCAAGGTGCTGTTCAACATGTACGACACCGAGTTGATCAACTTCAACAATGCAGGTGTCTTCGGCAGCATCCTGGCTCCCTATGCCTGCATCAAGAATTCCGGCGGCAAGATCGAAGGCACCATCATTGCCGCCAGTTGGGACTCCGGCATGGCAGTCGGGTCGACGTTGTTTGTGCCGACGAATTAGACAGGACGGACGCAATACAGGCTACGGTACAGCGCACAGCACACAGCACTGCACCGTACCAGAGCGGCCAGCATAAACCAGTAACAACATATCGGCATGATGCCGTTAGTAACACCCCTTATTAAGAGTGAATCTATGTTCCGCAACAGCACCGTGCAACGCAGTATCTCCAGCCTGGTTCTCATCACCTTTAGCAGCCTGACGCTGTACCCTTGTGCTGTAGCAGCCCAAGTGCACGCTGCCGCAGACCTGGCGAACAACATCCGTCAGGCAAAGAGTGACATCGCGTTGAACGGGATATCGAGCAAATTCCCGGTGCTTGCAAGCAGTACCAATACAACGGCGGCCATAAAGACCAACAGTTCAGAAGAACGACTGAGCCAACTGCTCAAGCAAATCCAGGATGAAGTCAAAGCTGTTGCCCCAGCTTCTAACACTGCAATCAGCACCCCAGCCAAAACCGGCTTATTCGCCCTGGCCGCTGCAACCAGCAACAACACAGACTTGGTCAACCAGCACGTCAATGTTATCCGTTCTGCAAACAGCCAGATCAAAGCACTCTACAGTGATATTGACCAAAGTTTCAAAGACACAGAGCAACACCTCAAAGATGCCAAGCTATCGCCTGAAATATTGGCGCGTCATAGCAAGGCAGTCGCACTGTATCAAAGTCGCCAGGCCGAGTTCGATAAAATTATGGATAGGGTTGCCCAGGCCGATGACAAACGCCAGTCCAGTGATCGTCAGGCAGCATTGGCAGACCTGAGCAGCTTCATGGACAAGTATCCCAATGCGAAACCACATCAATATACTGACCCCAATAAACTGCCATTTGGCAGCCCCAGCAACAAAGTCAGAAAACCAAACGAAAGCAAGGCCCAATACCAGGCAAGCCTGTTTCCGCCCAAATACGACAAAGTCATGCTCGCTGGCAAAATACCAGATGGCCTGCAACTGGCGCAAGCGACACTGCCCGGTGTACCAACAGCCCAAGACACCGCAGAGACAGAAGACGTACAACTGACGCCAGCCGTCAAAGCCCAAGCCGCAGCCTTAAACAACAACCCCGTCCAGATTTACAACTGGGTTAGAAACAATATCAGCTTCATCCCCAGCTACGGCAGCATACAAGGAAGTGAGCTGACGCTGCAAAATAGGCGCGGCAATGCTTTTGATACTGCCAGCCTGCTCATCGCTTTATATAGAGCTGCAGGCACGCCAGCACGCTATGTATACGGGACAATTGACGTGCCCGCAGATAAGGTAATGAACTGGGTGGGTGGTGTCACCAAGGCAGAGGCAGCACAAAGCCTGTTGGGACAAGGCGGCATACCTAACACGGGACTTGCCAGCGGTGGCAAGATCAGTACCATCCGCATGGAGCATGTGTGGGTGGAAGCATTTGTGGATTACACGCCTAGCCGAGGGGCCATCAATAAAAATCCCAATACCTGGGTACCTATGGATGCTAGTTTTAAGCAGTATGAGTTTACTGCAGGTATGGACATTAAGAACAAAATCCCATTCAATAGCCAAGACTTGCTGACGCAGATACAACAAGGTGCGACCGTTAACGATGCTGGTGGTTACGTGCAAAACCTGAATCAGGGCAATCTGCAAACGCAGATGAACAACTACCAGACGCAAGTACAAAACTATGTCAGCAGCCAAAAAGCCAATGCCACGATTGGTGATGTACTTGGTACACAAAAGATCAAGACAGAAGCCTATAGTATCTTGATGGGCAGCTTGCCATATCAGATTGTCACAACAGGCAATTCATTCCAGACGCTGCCAGATAATTTGCGTTGGAAATTCAAGACCAATATCTATCCGGCGGATGGCATCAGCTCCAGCGATAATGCCATCATTGAACTGAATCAAAGCACTCCAAAACTGGCAGGCAAAAAAATCACTTTAAGCTTTATACCGGCGACACAAGCTGATCAGGATTTGATCAACAGCTATGTACCCAAAGCACATACGGACGGCACGCCGATTCAACCGAATGAACTCCCTTCTTCTTTGCCAGGCTATTTGCTGAATATGAAGGCTGAGTTTAGAGTCGATGGGCAGGTGATAGCTACGAGCAACAATAGTTTCACGATGGGTAGCTCGGTCAAGCAGGCAAATCAATATTTCAATCCAAGTACAGGTGCCTGGGTTGGTGGTGATGATAATGATATTACAGTTGGTGAATACGATGCTATTGGACTGGATTTACAGGGAATAAGTCCACAGCAGCTTAGTGATTTGCAAGACAGACTTGCCGCGACCAAGGCTAAATTTAGTCTGTTTCAACAAAACCCAGGCAATCCCGCATCCATTAGTGGCGTGAGTAAAGAAGACATTGCCGGAGATATTATTTACACTGGCATATTGAGTTATTTTGCGCAGGTTGACTTAAGTGACAATCTCGGTACCTCTATGTCGAACACTATTGTGAGCTATCGCCAGCCGAGCTATGGGCGGTTCTTGATGACGGCTCAAGCACGCTATTTTTTTGGGGTGGTCAGAGCAGTCAATTTTCCTGGTGTAACTATGGATGTAGACTATCTAAGTGGGAGTGTAGAAGATAAGGTCGCCGACAAAACATCACGTGTTAACTTCATGCGGCAATCTGGATTGGCAAGCTCAATAGCAGAACATTTGATCCCAGAAAGTTTATTCCAGAATATTAGTTTGGACATAAATGATTCTAGTCAACCACAAGGGGTGTCTGCTGTCAAAGCGTTGGCGATCGCAGCGAACGAAGGCCAAAAAATATATACGCTCAAGTCCAGCAATCAAGCCATACACAGTTCTGTGCTCCAAAGCCTGCAAATTGATATGGACGTCAAGTATGAGATTGCAAACGCGTTGGCGGCAGGTAAGGAGGTCACAGTCCACGAGCGAGATGTCACTGTAAATGGCTGGAAAGTTACTGGTTACATCGTGTTTGATCCAGACACTGGGGCTGGAGCCTATAAAATTTCAAGCGGAGAAAATGGAGGCTTCCTGTTGCTGGTTATTGCAATTGCGTTTATCGTCGTCGCGACATATGCTGCAGTTCTGCTTGCATCGGGGATTGGGGTTGTTATTGCGGTTGGTCTCGGTGTTTGGAATTATATTGGGCTACTGCAGGGGTTAAAAACTGTACTTAATCCAACCCAGTTTAATCAACTGCTTGCGACTAAAGCTCTTGGCGCGCTTGCAGCGATGCTATTTGGTGGATTGTCTTCAACGACTGCGGGATTTATTCCCGAGATAGCTGGCGTTACCTATATTAAACTTGCTTCATGGTTGGCAACGGCATTTAGTGTGTTCTTAGGTTGGATTGGCAAACCTTAGAAAACCTTTTGATTGAGTACCGCTTTTCCAAAACACTTCTTGGACTGAAGTGCGTTGTGTGGACGGCACATTCACTGACACAGGAGTAGTGTGCTGGGTAGGAAGCGACTTTGTCTCTACAGTCAGGCTAAATGAAGAAATGGCGTGGGTAAACATCAGAAGTAAAAGGCATGAAGATAAGTGTTATCGCCAAATCTAGACGACACTGTAGCCATCGTAAATGGATCACGTGTAGTCAACATCTTTGAGATGTCTGTAGCAATAAACCTCTGACTTTGTCTAAGGAAAATTAATTCAATGGTATGGTATTTTTAATTAATCTTTTATCTGGTCTTTCAATGATAGCCGGTGTCGTATTGCATCGACACGCTCAATTTCCACATGACGATTGGGCGCATGTTGCCAGTGACGTTTCATTGTCATTGATGCTGGCAGGTGTTCCTTTTTATCTTGCGAAGGCATTTGTAATTATTTGGGAAAATGACTTTGGTCGAAATTTCTTTTCAAAGATATCTGAACGAATTCTCATTTGCTTATTTCCAATATATGCTCTCAGTGGCGGAAGTATGAATGCGGGCGATATATTGAATCAGATTTTGTTATGTGTAGGGGCTGGGCTTTTCTTCTTCGACGTAGGAAACTTTTGGAGAAATTTATTTCTTGCCAAAGTGTGGGATGGCGAGATTGAACGATTTATTTCTGCATTTTATCTTCCAATTAATCCGAATTCTAAATTTGGAGTAGGTTTTTTATTCGTTGCTATATATGGCGGTTTTATATATTCAGGTTGGAAGATGATGTAATGGCTGAATTGCGGGAGTTTGCCTTGTCGCATACGGAGCGTCACAATTGTGATAGCTGATTTAACACTAGACGGGCCTGATTGTCGTATCACTTTTCAGAATAAAAAATTCAAGTCAGTTGTATGCGGAAATGGATACGAAAAAAATAAGCAATGAGTACGCTCTTTCCCGGGTCTGCGCGGCAGCAGAAGCTAGGGGCGGTAAATGCCTTTCGGCTGATTGTAAGACTACGCATGATCGTGTCATCTTGCAGTGTATGCAAGGTCACACCTGGGAAACTGTTGCACAAGTCATACTAAGAGGGGCGTGGTGCAGGCATTGCCATATTGATGCACAAAAAACTTCCTCGAAAGTGACACAGCGCAGTCAGCGCTACCTTGACAGAATCCGTGCAGTTGTAGAACCCAAGGGCGGCAAGTGCTTATCAACCGAATGCAAGACCAGTCGAGATAGGGTCATTTTGCAATGTGCTCATGGTCATCAGTGGGATGCGGCCTACAATAAGGTCTTGCAAGGTTACTGGTGTCGCCAGTGTCGCGATGATGCACGTCGAGGGTCGTTAGAGGAAGTCCAGATGATGGCGTCGCAGCACAGCGGCAAGTGCCTGTCAACGACGTACCGCAATCTCCAAACCAAGCTGACGTTTGAATGCAAAAACGGTCATGTGTGGGATGAGACGCCAAATAAGATCCAACAAGGTGGCTGGTGCCCTCAGTGCTACTGGGCTGTGAGCAAGACACCGCTTCAGAGATACAGGCATTGGCCGCAGCGCGAGGCGGTGTATGCCTGAGTACCGCCTATGGGGGAAAGACGACACCCCTACAATTCCGATGTGGACAAGGACACCTATTTGAACTCCGCCTCGGCAACCTGAAGAATCGAGGGCATTGGTGCAAACACTGTTCAAGGTATACGCTGGAGGACATGCAAAAGATTGCTTTAGACAGAGACGGTCGATGTCTGTCAACTACGTATGTCAACACCAAAACGCAGCTGCTGTGGGAGTGTGCAGACGGCCATCAGTGGCAAGCGACACCTGGACATGTTTATACAAAAAGACATGGTGCCCGGTTTGTCGCTGCGGCAAGCTACGAAAGTCGGTCAAGCGTAAGAAGCCGGGGAAGTTACTACTTTTCGGCAAAACGATAGTCTAAGCACTAAATGTACAGCCAAGCAGCGTAAGGAAGATGGCTCATGCTAATAGCTGCCGATTGAATTTGGACACAGGCGCACGGTCTATCTCCGCGTTGTACGTGGCTCAACGCAGAATGTCTGGCAAGCAAGATATTTTTGACGCGTTACGGGGTGGTGAGAACTTTAAAGAAGAGTATTTAGTCAACTACTCAAATTAATCGTTGACGCTTTAAAAACAAGCAAGAAGAACAATCGTAATGACTCAGAAAAAACAAGAAGAATTCGTTGCAGCGGCTGAATTCTGGATGGGGGTTGAGTGCTTAAGTCCAAACAGCGCTCCTCGATGCAAAAAGGAAGGGCCGACAGGCCCCATGACATGGGCGGTTACAACTGATTCAGAGATGCCATGGGTGGATTTGTCCAAGACGCTTCAGATTAAGGCCATGAAGGAGGCCAAAGCCAAGAATCGGGGCGATATGACGTCGCAGTACACTGCATATTGTGGTCTGATTCCCATGCCAGACGTGATTGAGACTATTCGCAATCATTTTGGACGTGAGGCAGACAAATATGCCGAACTCCGTACTGGAGAACCGGTTGCGACTTTTTCCCTAAATCTCAATGCGCAAGGCTATGTGGTTGGCGAACCGTTCATCAGTAGCTTACCTTGGGCAATTGGTCGTATTCTTTCTACGAAACCCAAGCAACGCCTGGACTTTGCTGGCTTCTTCGGCAAGGAAAATACAGAAGAGGCTATGCTAGCCGAGTTGCGACAAACCATGGAAAATCTACTATTGATTGAAGCAGAAAATCCAGAGGTGAATGATACGGAGAATACGTCACCAGACACCAGCAGCGAAAATGACTTTCAGCTACAACCGTTTAATGTGCGGGCGGTGGAATTCTTGTGCGAGCAAATCTACGCGCGATGTGGTTGGCGTCCAGAAAAGTTCTCCAACGCCATGCGGCTTCAGGTGCAAATAGTCTCTGTCAAGCAAGCAGAAAAAGAAATTGCATCGACTGATTTGCTAAACAGTTTTTATGTTGAAGACTTAGGTTGTATTCGCAATGAAATCAAGGCCAATAATTACGGTGTGGCGCTAAATGCCTTTCTGACCGCTCAGTTGGTTCCTCATCGCAACGACATTCGCGATAAAAGCAATTCTTCAGTACACCGTGGCGTGATGCCGGATATGATGCCATTGGGGTGCTGGCCGTCCGAGCACAGTCTGGTTCGTGCGCAGCAGTTTTCGGTCAATACGCTTATGAAGCGTTTGCACAATGCCGCAGGAATCTTTTCCGTCAATGGTCCACCTGGCACTGGGAAGACAACACTGCTACGGGATGTTGTTGCAGCCGTTGTGGTCGAACGCTCAAAGACGTTGAGCAGTTTTTCGACGCCTCTTGATGCTTTTCAGACTCAGATAATGGCAGAAGGCTGGAAATATGGGAAGCTTTGGACGCTCCATTCTAGCTTATGTCAAACAGGTATCGTTGTTGCGTCATCGAATAATGGTGCTGTCGAGAATATTACCAAGGAACTGCCTGCCATGGCAGCGTTGCCAGAGGGGGACCCATTACGCTATTTATCCGAATTATCTGATTCTATTGCCTCCCCGCCGAATGCTAAAGCGAGAGTGCAAGGCGTAACTTGGGGAATGATTGCGGCTGTGATGGGAAGTAAAGCCAACCGCACTGCTTTTTTTGATAGGCTCCGATGGTCGCCTAAAGCCAAGAGAGATGAAAATTCATTACCTCTTCTCTCGCTGTGGGATTTGATGGAGCAAAGCGACTGTTCGCTATTGTCTTGGGATGTTGCAGTCACGAATTTCAAGGATGCTTTAAATAAGGTAGAAAAAGCACAAGCACGGATGCAGGCGATTGCTGAGGCAGTGGCGCAAAAGTATATTGATACACAGGAAATCGCTCGTTTGCAGTCCCAGCGTATTACCCAGCAAGAGCAGGTCTCACTGGAGTCAGATCGATTCCGGCAAGCGCAACAGGTTTTCAAACAAGCTGAAGCCGATTTCACTAACGCCAATACCATCTTCACCACATGTACTGAATGGCAATGGATCAACACTCAATCGCAACAAAAGGCCAAAGAAATAGCAAGCGACAAGTACCAAGATATTGACAGCGAAGTTGAGCGGCAAGAGCTTCAACTAAAGCAAGCTGCAGATTCCAAGGATGTTGCTCAGCGTATTTTGACTGGGGTTGAGAATAGGAGGCCTGGTTTATTCGCAAGAATTTTCAGCTTTGGTAAAAAGACAGAAGCATGGCAGGAAGAAGGGCGCATCGCAGAAGGCGATTTAAAAAGAGCCTTAGTTAGGTTGGCAGAGGCGGAAAACCTATTGCAAAATACTCGAACTCAAATCAAATCCCGCGAAAAATTAATATCCGCGAAAGAGAAATTGGATAGCCAATTGGCGGACGCAACACAAAAATGCAAAGCACTTGGCATTCTCAATCCAGCTCTGGTGCCCGTAGATGAAAAAAGCCTTGCCGCGCTGAAAGAACAATGGAACGAGGCCAACAATCAACTGAAAAAATCTCAGACAGCCCTGCGACAAGCGCAGACCCAGCTCCGAAAAATTGAAGAACAACTCCGTGTGCATGAAGAAGGTAGATGCAGTGCACAGAAGATATTGGGTAATTATGGCGTGACAGATCAGCAGGAACAGAACTGGCTCAATATTGGATTATCAGAGGACGACATTCAGCGCAGTGCACCATGGTTTGATGAGGCATTTTTCTCCGCGCGAAAGCAGCTTTTTTCTCATGCGATGCAGCTACATGAATGCTTCATTGCTCATGGATGGAGCCGAATTAAGAACAACCTGGCCGTTCTTGAAGCTTTGAACAAGGGAGACCTCGCTCCGCAGAATATAAAAGGCGGTGTCAGTCAGTTGTGGGATTCGCTGTTTCTCGTCGTTCCAGTAATCTCAACCACATTCGCCTCCTTCCCACGCATGTTTGCAGGATGGGAGAAGGAAACTATTGGTTGGCTGTTGATCGATGAGGCCGGGCAAGCGACGCCTCAGGCGGCTGTCGGTGCCATTTGGCGGTCGAAGCGCGTCGTCGTGGTTGGTGATCCTCAGCAACTGGAGCCTGTGGTTTCGCTTCCTATTGAAATCATCGAACCGCTGATAGATCGTTGTCAGGCAGCTCACGTCTATAATCCAGCAGTCAACTCGGTTCAGGTTCTTGCGGATATGGCCAATGATGTCGGTACACACATTGGCAAAGGCGACGAAGCCAAGTGGGTAGGAAGTCCATTGCGCGTGCACCGGCGTTGCCTCAATCCCATGTTCTCTGTGGCAAACATGATTGCCTATGACGGTATGATGGTTTATGGAGCAAAGGATGATAAGCGTAACTCGTGGTTTGGCGATAGTTGCTGGATTGATGTTCCAGCTACAACCAGGAGCGGCAACTGCGTACCTGAGCAAATACGGATTGCTACACAGATGGTTGCGCAGTTCGAGAGGCATTATGGCCTGAAGAAAGAAGGTAAATTTAACATCAACGTTATTACTCCGTTCAAGGATGTCAATAAAGCGCTCTATGAAGGACTGAGTGGACGTATTCAGAACCGGGATGATTTGAAGGGCTTACACGGAACAGTGCATACGTTCCAAGGGAAGGAAGCAGATGTCGTCATCCTTGTGTTGGGAGGGAGTCCGGGTAGCATTTCTGGATTTGCTGCGGTAAAACCTAATTTGCTCAACGTGGCACTTACACGGGCAAAAAAACGCATCTATGTCATTGGCTCTGTGGCAGACTGGGGACGCGCACCGTATTTCTCAACTCTTTATCATCAGATTAAAATTGTCGATCAAATGCCAGAGGTTGTTTTTCTTGAGTGCACAGCGTAGGTGGATTTTTTTCACGGACTTGAGCTCGAAGACAACGCGACTAACAAAAATCCCGGCTCTTTGTCTCAAGTTCGTCCAGAAAATGCGACAAGTCCACCATGCGGATAGCAATGATGTACCTGACATTATTCTAGTCCTGCCAGAGCCCGTGCACCCCGATCACGGATGTGTCTAAATCTCTCGACGGTATTGTTCAACCAAAACGGCCCAGCAGATAGCCAATCTAATAATAGACTGCACCGCAATTGCTATGCCTGCCCATCATGGCAACAACGACACCAAGTCGAGTATGTCGTCCAAGGGGTTTGTTTTCCGTTTTCTAACCATCAAAATCTCTCTGCATTTATTTTGTGGCAGTCGCCCAGGCATCAGGGACAAGTTTTTTGCCGTCAATCCATCGTTCTACAACTGCATCTTTGAACCGTTGATCGTCATCGAAGTAGGGATGGTCGGTAATCAGCACTTGAAGCCCACCGTTCAATGCGTTGGTCACATCAAATATCAATCCGTACAGACCCTTAACAGCTAAGCGGTCTGCATCCACTTTCTCCTTCGGCGCTTTCGCATCCGAGTCCGGTGAGAAGTGGGCTTGGGATAACTGATCGAAGATCAGGAAGGATGGAACAGGCCGCTTGCGTCGGGCGAACCAGTCATGCAACGCTAGATGAGCGACGATGTGATACCCAACATGGTTTTCCCCACTTCCCATCTGAGACATTGGCACAGGCCTTTCAAGCGTGTCCGCAACAATGGTCAGATTCTTGGTGTCCAAGCGTAGTGGGCTATCTGAGTATTCCAGCTTAACCTTTCCGGCAAATGCTGACACGTTTCTATTTACGTTAGACAGACAAGACTCAAGACGCTCCTGCATCGCTTCATTGCTGAGTAACATCTCCAAGTCTGTTTCTCGAATTTTCAACGCTTGAAGTCGTTCATCCTGCACTGAGACGTTGATCGCCGCAGGAATGTTTTCCAGATATAGGCTAATTCGGCCCAAAATCAATGCCCTGCGGGTATCCGCATCTGAGGCTAGTTGGAGACGCTCATTCGACTTTTTAACAGCAGAGAGTAGTTCTCGGTTATGCCCAAGCTGCTGGCGAATAGACGCTAATTCTGTTTCAACTTCTGCAATAGCGAAATCAATTTTAGGCGTTGTTGCATCTACTGCGCCACGACCCTGTCCAAGATGCGCTGCCGATTGCTTAATTTGTGCGATAGACGGTGCAACTGATTCTGAGGGCAGCTCTTGCAAGCAAAGTGGGCATGAATGATCAGAACAGTTGGGATCAAAAACAGAAACTGCATTCAATCGGGCAATGTGTTCGTCAGCTTCAATTGCATAACTCTTGGTTGTGCCCTCAAAGGCACGAGCACGCTCTAAAGTACCGAGCAAATTGCTTTGTTGTTTTAGCAGTTGATTTCGGATGCCAGTTAGGCGATTGAATTCCGTTGCATCATTGCCCTCTGCAAGGGACAAGGAAAGCGGGGTCGATTGAATGGCAGTCAAGGCTGCAACTTTTTCGGCCCATGAAATCAAATCAGATACGGAGGAAAGACCAACAGCCTTCGCTTCAGACAGGAGCGTGTCAGCGCGAGTAGTGCCTTCACCTCGAATGTTCGCCGCTTCCTTATTCCGCCGCTCAATTTGACGAATTTCTGCTTTTACAGCCTTCAGTTCACTTTGTTGGGATAGATATTCGTCGGATACCGCACCAAGGAAGTAGGGCAATGTATCTTTTATTGACTGTGCCTTATCTCGATCATTTGCTCCATGAAAAAGCCACTTCTGTTGAGCAATTTCATTCTGAGACTGAAGACAAAGAGCGACAGCATGACGAATTGAGGCAACCAGATGATCTCTGGTTTGACCGTCCGGTGGAGTGTGCCGATAAGAAGATATGCCTGTCCACGAAGCTAATTGCGACCGTAATCCCTCAACGTTGGTGGTTTGCCGTAGCATATCTCCATTGGGAATCGTAATGTCGGCGCCTACTAACGTGTACACGGCTTCAGAACTCTTGGCTTCTCCCAATGGTACTTGGCGAGCGATAAATGCTTGTCCACTTGATGTTTGAAGTAGCAGGCCAAACCACGCCACATTACGGCGCACTTTTCCCTCTGGTACATCACAAAGGCTTGCACCAAAGCAGTAGTCAATGATCTTCAGTACAGCGGATTTTCCAGCCTTGGATTCGCCTGAAATGATGTTTACAGCACCAAGTTTTAACGGGAGACTGCGCGTTTCTCCGTGATGGCTGTAAGCCACAATCTCTTTAATCTGAATCATGCGGAAACTCCCAACATTGCCATAACAGTTTGCGGATCACCATTTCGGTACAACCATCGACCGATAAATAGCGCCTTTTTTGCACACTCACGAACCTCATCCGAAGAGGTTTTTAAATACTTATTGATTTGCCGCGTCTTCGATGTAGTTCCAATAACTGAAACCGAATCAAACGTGAGCAACGCATGATTTGCACCAAAGATTAATGATTCCCTGACGTATGGACGAAGGACGCCGACACCCTTGGCGACAGCCGAACGAAGCAACGGATTCTGATTTACCCAAGTCGCCAGCGAACTTGTGATTGTAGATGGGAGTGAGTTCCTGGTTTTGCCGCGTAGCGCCAAACTCAGCCCAACAAACGTCAGAACCATTGGTATATTTTTTGGTTCACCATTCGACGTAGCTTCCTGTTGATAGCCTTTCGCAAGATGCCAGACAAGAATGGAACCAAAGGCTGGATTCAGCAAATTGCGCTCTTCCAGAGTTCTCTCACTCCAAAGAGTCATGCTGTCCCAGCGACAGGGCCGCTCTCCACAGCAAGAATTTCAGAAAGACGATCCTCAAAATTTGGGTGCCATCCGATTTTCAATTCGTCAGCGAGCATGTGAAGTGACCCTCTGCACACCCAGTGAGTAGCAACATTTGGCCGGATGGGAAGCACGACATCTTCTGCCCACTTGAGAACTTCTCGACCGGCCTTTGCCATTGCTTCATCGGCAGGTGAATCGCCAAGCTCATCGCAAATTTGGTCACGCTTGAGCAACCACTCCGTTTTCAGTGTACATTCGTACTTGGATATGTCAGTGTCAAATAAAAGCTCGTCGCGTGTCCATTGACTACGTTGTGCAAAAGCACGCTGATAGGAATTGATGGCATTCAGAATTCTATTCTTGCCCGCCCCAACCAACTCGACTTGACGATAGAAGTTTCGACTAGAAAATTCTGGTAACTGATCCAGCGCAACCATGAGCTTTTCAATCGCATCGTCGATAGGCAGTGCATCTGGTTTGAGTGAATCTTGAATATCAGATATCTGGGCTTCCAACTCAGTACGGGAAATGCCACATCCGTCGTTCACCAGTTCGTGAACAACTCGCTTGAACCACCATCCTTCTAATAGTTCGAGGGCTGTCTTCTGGTGGTGAAGCGTCATCCAATGAAGCTCCTGTTCAATCTTTGTCAGTATTTCGGACGCATTCCCTTCGTCGGGAACAACCACTACCCGGTTAAGTAGCTTTTCTTGATCCGACTGGCTCAACGCAAGGAACGCTGCAAAAACGTCCTTCAACGCATCATTGCTCGAATTGGCGGCTGCTTGCCTTAATCGATTACCTGCAATTTTTATGTCGCGTTCCGGTGCATGAGCACACAAAGCTTGTGCAGCCGTGCCATCAGTAATTGAGGCGGTCGTGATCAGGAAAAGAGAAGTATCAATCGGAACCTCCCCGCTGGCATTTCCGACTAACCACACTCGTAGCGTTTTCCAGAGGTCAGCACTCGTGTCAGTAAGGTTTGCCTTTTTAACTATCGAATGCTTGGTTTGAAGTACCGATATGGGTATCCCATTCGCCTCAAGTGTCACATCGTCAAGTGTTTCCAAGCTGACGGAAAATTCACCAACCTTTGCTTGTTGCAGCGCCCACAACAGAGCGACGCGTACTTGATATAAATACCCCAGCATCGAGGCCGAAGCGTTGTAGGTGTGTACGGATTGATCGGTCATCTTGATCTGTTACCTCACAGCATTCGTTTGGAATAGCGCCTTCTGTAATACTGAAGGCAACAATGTATCAATAGCTGGTTGTGTTTCGGCTCGCAACCGTCGGGCAATTTCAAGTGCAGACAGCGTTGAAACTATTATTTCTTGTCGTGCGTGCCATGGCATTTGCTATTGTTAATTAATTGGCAATGCGATCTGGTTCACGGTAGCGATATAACTGTGTTGCAGCTACTAGTGCTGCTATCGGCTTGCCATGTCGCGTGATGATGATTTCTTTATTCACCAAGGAGTGGAGCATGCGAGTGCGCACCTCAGAGAAGGGCATGAGTTCGCCGGATGAGAATTTCATGGTCTTGGTGACATCCAAAGAAGAGCAAAATTTAGCTCGAATTTTAAGTCGAAATTAGTTTAAAAGCAATAAATTGGCAAAACTGCTGTTGATTTGCACTGAAAATTGACCCACTTTGCTGGATAATTTGCATCTAAAATTGACCCACGTTTAGCACACAATCCTACTTATCTTGATGAGTAGGGAGTAGGAGTGATTGACGTGGCATTACTAGGTATTATTTGACGCTGGCACATTCGTGACTAGATTCCAATACGGGAGATCGCCAGACGACTGGGCATCTCTCGAAGCACTGTCCGGTGCTATTTGTGCTGCAATCATAGACCCCGGTAAGCGAATAAATAACGGTCATGCGAATGGTGCTTGGGAAAATATGGCCTTGGCCTGCACTAGAATGAGGCAGCGCTCCTTCGCGCGCGTGACTGCGTTGTACAGGAGTCTACGCTTTTGATCGTCACTACCTCCAATGGCTGCAGGCCACAGCACAATCACGTTATCAAACTCGCGATTTTTTGCACCGTGAACAGTCATCCCCCTCCAGCCACCTCCATCGCCTTTACTGTCCCGCTGTCGTTGAGAGAATCCGTGCTCAATAGCTTGTTCAATTTCTTCTTTGGAAAAAACGGTCTTGCCCCGGGCTCGACGTTGCATATCCAACCAATTTGAAATATCTCGTGTCGCACGGGAATCACCGGCTAATGTTAAAAGATCGATGACGGAGGAAGCGTCGTTTTCATCCTCAAGCGCGATATTTTTAAGGAAACTTGCTGCAGTCTTTACTTCAGATTTCTCCCACAGGATCGAGTAGGGTCCAGATCCCCTTTTTGTCTTGTTCTGAGCTGCCCATGCCATCACTGCCGGAGCAAAAGTGCCGACTGCAGGGGTGATCACGGCGACGCTTTTACCCCCACCGTACCATTGCAAGTTCCCATTCAGCCAAGCGCCAGCGAGCGGTGCTTTCGAAGTTAGTTGAACTATGAAATTCTTCTGCGATTTTGGCGCTTCTCCTCTGCGAATGGCGGTCGCAGCATCAAGGAGTTCAGTGATGTTTGTACGTCGCGGTTGAGTGAGTTCTTTCACTTGGCAAACTTGGTTGAGCCATGTACAAGCGGGATTCGGGCGCAATTCCTCTTTGAGGCATTGAAACTCGTCTGCAGCAGCAAAGATCTCAAGCGAGCCCGCCAGTCCCTCGACTATCCGAAGACGGTTTGAAGTCATGTCCTGTGCCTCATCTACCAAGAGGATCGGAAATGTGGCCGCCACCCAACTACGTACCTGCGTGAGCTGCAGGAGAGCTCCCGCTGCATCGCATACTCTTTCGTATTGACTGGGTTGAATGTCCGTAAATCCGAGCGCGGCGGCAAGAGTTACCCACCTTCGCACCAAGTGCCATGCAAAGCTATCGATGGTTGAGCAATCTGTCCGTCCCTTAAGGGCTTTCAGTTGCCCCAGACGCTCTTCCAAGCGTCTTCGGGAGCCATGCATAAACGTCAATGCCAAAACCTTTTGTTCATTCTTGAGAGGATTCTTGACCAAGTGGTCGCTCAGTGACCGCATCAGCTCATACGTTTTGCCGCAGCCAGCACCACCCATAAATGCACGAACCGTCATGGTTGAAACACCCATACACCATTGTCATCAAGCCTAAAGCGCGGTGTCTCCGCAGATCCAGCACAAGCGCACGCAAGGCCGCTTAGTAGATCTGCAGCGCGCTCCCTGCATGCCGACGTAGTGGCAATTGCATCAGCTATAAGCTCGTAAGCTATGATGTCCACCTTATTTTTCTTGAGGTAAGCAACGACGTCTGCTACAGAGGTGGGTGGTACCTGGGACAAGTCGGTGAGCTTGGCCATGACGGCAGTTTCGTCTGCAATCAGAATCCAACCGACGGCATCCTCGATCATGTCCCCATCGCTCCAGCGAATGATCGCTGCTGGTGGGGTTAGAGTCGCCTTGAGTCGCGCTACGTAGCGCAATCCTTCTTCATCTCCATCAACCAAGCAGGACACGTGTCCATGCAGTCGCGCCATCAGCTGATGCGTTTCAATTACCTTAGCGTCTTCCGTTGGAACCACCCCGACCTCAATTCCAAAAGGCCGACTCATGGAGTCAACCCACCCAGATGTCAATGCTAAGGGGCGTAAGATGCACCTAAACAAATGGAAATCCGCTTTGCCTTCCGGGATGAGTAGAGACGGTTGCATCAGCGCGCCGAGTACATCAACCCGACTGTGCTGGAAGAATCTGCGCTGCCAGTTCTGTGCTGATGCTGGAAGAGGCGCTTCAAGAAATGGTTCTGCGGATAGGATCCCGTCGCGCTTCTTTAGGATCAGCACGGAAGTGGCGTCCGCCATGCTCGCGACAAGTGGGGAATGAGTGGTGACGAAAGTCTGAGTGGAGAGCGCCTGCACACGCTGTATCAGACGCTGCTGAGCTGCTGGGGGAAGATGAAGCTCTGGTTCTTCCAAAGCCATCAAAAATTCACCACCTCCCGCTGCACGCGCTCGCCCTAATTCGAGAAGCAGCAGCAACCCTTGCATCGATACCAAACCACTACCTTGCCTCGCGGCTGGGATGTTGAGCCCGTCTGTTGTTGAGAAATGGGCCGACACGGCATCCATGACTGAGCGGCTGTCTGTGCCAGTTAATCGAAGGCGGACTTGTGGTGCATTTGGGAAGGAGAGGGCAAGCTCCTTGTTGAGGTTTTGAATCAATGGTTCGATACCGGGATCTGTGTCGATAGGTTGAACGGGATTCCTAAGGCGATCCCGTTCAGCCAGTAACGCAGCGGCGGGCTGGGCAGCAGCCGCAAGAACTGTACGTTTAAACAATTCGTTGCCCCAAGAAAATACTTTGTCCCACGTGCGGCTTGCTCTCACGAGATAAAAACTGATCTCTTGAATGAGTTTTCCAGGCACCGCAATAGGTGTGTCCTCCGCGAAAGGATCGAGAGGAGCATCGTGGTCATGGAAATATCTGAACGTCTCAACAGAAAGTGATTCTTGATCAAATCTGGCTTGAAAGGCAAGCTGACAACATAGCTTCCACGCCGGATAATTTCGAAGCGGATGTACTTCGCTGGTTGCCTCGTCCAACCATTTGACAACAGCACGCCCCTCTCGGAACCACTGACTGCTTTGTTCGGGGTCGTCATCCCTAAAATCGGTTATGGTGGCAATGATCTTGATGCGATCCGTTGCCTGAGGGCACGACCCGTAAAAATCATGTTCGGTCAACTCCTGAACCAGTCGGTCTCGCCCTAAGAGTAAGGCAAGTGCTTCGATCAGCGTCGTTTTGCCTGTATTGTTGTCGCCAACCAGAACTGGATGCCTTCCAAAGCGCACAAATCCAGTCCGGACTCCACGAAAGTTCTCAATCTTAAGCGTAGCGACTTTCATTTGTTGACCTCAATGGTTATGTGGTCCCAATTCCGTCTTGGATTCGGTAACGCAACCTCAACTATTTGGTATTAATAGCCCATCAGTATTTCTAATATAGTGTTGTCGATATCATCCTAGCTTTATTTTGTATCATTTTGCAAACTTATTAAGTTGACTGTTGCTTCTGCTGTTCTAACCTGCTTATTCTATCCGCTACCTCATTGGATATTGTCCAGATCGTGCGACAGCAAGAATCTTGGCTAAACTCCCAGCGTCATTAGTCCTCCCCCTTGATAGGCTGCATTATGCGATTGGTTGTGACATTCGATTTTATAAACCGGCTAAGCCAGTGAGAAAATCAATTTGGCGCATTGACGAGTCATATCTCACCATTCCAATCAAGAAAGACTCAGTTTGTTCAATTTATAAGAAGTTGATTTGAGCGGTTTGATGTTGATGAGATTGGGTTACACAGCGGTTACATGGAAAGAAAAAGTGAAAGACAAAACAAAAATGGTTACATGCCAAAGAGTGTAACCATTTGATTTTAATGCTAATACTTGGTGGCCTGGGGCGGAATCGAACCACCGACACAAGGATTTTCAATCCACCCTTTTAATAGGCGAGGCAATCATCAGAAAATCTGCCCAAGCTTGCATCAATGGCCGACGCTGGTCCAATAAGTCAGTCCGATGATAGGCGGCCTCTACTTTGTTTTCCACCTGATGAGCAAGTGAGCGCTCAGCCAAATCGCGTGAATGACCATTCTCACTGCACCAGTCCCGAAAACTTGACCGAAATCCATGCGCCGTTGCTATACGGCCTGGTGTGTCGCTTAGTGCTTTTACACGACGCAAAAAACTGGTCAGTGTCATGTCTGACAATTCAACCTGATCGCGCGGTGACGGAAATACCAGTTTGTCATGCAAGCCTTGCTGTTTCCTTAAAATCTCAATGGCGCATGCCGACAATGGAACCCTGTGTAACAACTTGGCTTTCATCCGTTCTGCCGGTACTGTCCAGATTGTATTATCCCAATCCACTTCCGACCAGGTCATGCCCCTGACCTCCCCAGAGCGTGCTGCCGTCAGAATCAGGAATTCCAGCATCGGCCTTGTGACATCATAGCGTTCAGTGCTATGTAAGTGCTTCGCTACAAAGGCAGGAATATCCTTCCAGGGCATGGCCGGATGATGTTTTGTCCTGACCGATTTGCCCGGTTGCTGAGGAAGCAAGTGATTGACTACCGTAACAGGATTGGATTGGCAATACTCATGTGCCCAGCCCCAGGCCATCACTGCATGTATGCGTTGCTTCAGTCTGCTGGCCGTTTCTGCTTTCTCTAACCAGATGGGGCGCAAAGTATCGGCAATATGCCTGGGTAAGATTTTATCCAGTGGCAGATCGCCCAGAAGAGGGAAGGCGTATTCAGTCAATGTATTAATCCATTGCTGGCCATGTTTTTCATTTTTCCAGCTAGGTAACAATTCTGCATGCAGCGCTTCAGCCGCCGCTTGAAATGTTGGCACGGTCAATTTTGCTTTGGATTTAATTTTCTCCTCAAGTGGGTCAATCCCTTTCTCAATTTTCTCTCGCATTTGCAAGGCGACTCTTGCTGCTTCAGCAATGCCAATTTCAGGATAGCTACCTAAACCGGCATTGCGACGTTTGCCCGAATCAGGACTTACGAAACGTAGCACCCATTTGCCACTTCCTTTTGTATTGGATGGATGTAATGCAAGACCAGTCACTCCGCCATGGGCGAGGGCTGCTGAGTTGGGCTTGATATTGCGGGCTTTTAAATCGGTGAGTACAGCCATGATCTTAATCTATCCTTGAAATGAATAAAGCTGGTATGCCATCCAGTATGCCATTTTAAGCTGGATTTGAATAGATGAAGTTGGAATGTATTGGACTGAAATATTGTTAAGTCATTGATTTGTATGCTTTAATTGTGTTTAATTGGACTCTGTTGGAATTAAATTTGGCGGACACAGCTTCCGCCAATAACATGTAAAGAGGGGTTAAATCTAGTAAGGTTTAACCCCTTTTTCTTTTGTAAATCAATGATTTAGCGTGATTTTATGCAATTCTGCGTAATCTATTGTAAATAATGATAAATAGGTAGAATGTAGGTAAGCACAAAAACTTACCTACATTCTAAGATGTCACTTACTGCCAAACAAATTGAGGCGGCAAAGCCAAAAGAGAAACCATATAAGCTACGCGATATTGAGGAGCTTTACGCTTGAAGTATGTGATGCACTGGGGTGATGAGCAGATCAGGCAGAAATTGAGGCTGCGTCGCTTACAAAACGTGCGCTTGATTTTGGACCGTGCGAAGGTCGGTTTCAACAAGTGCTTGAAAAGTTTAAAAGTCCGGCTGTAGTTCGAACCTACGACTCGCATGCCGGTATCCCGCACCTACTGTCTGCCCCTCAAAGGGGATAGACACGTCTGAAGAGTTTAATACCTAATTTCTGAAGCCCGCTACATGCGGGCTTTTTTGTTCGTGTATGGGTGTTAATTTTAACGTTCAAGTGTAAGTGGAAATCACTTCGGGTTACACTCTCCAATCAATTTGAATCTGCTATTTCATGCGATATATTATGAATTTAAAAGTTATTCTCGTCTGCGTACTGTTCTTTCAAGCAATGGTTGTGACTTCAGCAGACATATCTGCAAGTACAGATGAGAAGACTTCTGAAAATAATCAGCATACAAGAGATAAAATTGAAAAGCTTGAGGCTATTCAGCGTCAGTTATTAGAGCTATTAACAACTAAACCATATCCGATATCAGAGCATGGCCCGACACCACAACAGTTGGACGAAATCATTATTGATACAAACCGTCGGGTTAAAGCACTTTCGAAAAATGAGGAATACCAAGCCTATATGAAAGAAATTTATTCTAGGCTTGAGGACTGTATGAATGAGAACTATTCGATAATTCAAGAAAAAGAATTATATGGCAGTGGGATGCTCAGATTTACACTTGACAAGGATGGAGGTCTAGTAAGCAACACAATTATTCGAAAAAGTGGGGTATCTGAATTAGATAGTCATATATTAAAGGTAGTTGCAGCATCGGCCCCATTTCCTGCAGTACCGAAAAGTTATTATGAAATATCCGAAGAAAAAATTTTCTTCGAAAGAGTTGAGTTTGAATATTTCCGTGACAGTTCGATCGATAAATCAAATGTACAGTTTCACTGTAAATTTAAATGACAATTGTTCAAGCGTAAGTTGAAATCACTTCGGGTTACAATCTTGAGCTGGGTAAAAAAAGCTGCCACATTAACGCGTAGTATTTTTTTTAGATTCTTTTTTTCATTCGCTAAATGAAATTATTTTCTCCCAAAAATAACGAAAGATCATTTTGAAGATATTCACTTTTTCAATCTTGTTAGCATTTTTTAGTGGCCAATTGTCTGCTGCCGACAATGTAGCGAATTCAAAAATTGAAATGCAAGGGGTGGGGATCAAATCAATTCTGCCTAATGGATTTAAGTATCCGCGTTTAGGAACGTTGCTAATAGACGATACTGGTACGGCCGGGGTCACATTAATTGCAGCGCAAATCACCAAAAACAATGTCGATAGATTCCACGAAAGTCAGAAATATTCGTTTCCGAATCCTCCGGAATTATTTACAAATGGAAAATTGAAGGGGCAACTCTATAAACGTTCTAGGGTTGGAAGTATTGGAAATTGGGATGGCATTTGGCTTAGCGTCACCAAATCTAATATGCAATTAGACTTGATTGTGTTTAACCAGGGCCCACAAGAGGATTCGCCTGAAGTCTTCAAACGAATGCGACTTTTTTTAGACAATTTGGAATGGGATGAAAGTAAGCTGGACAGTGAAACCGCGTTCGGAGCTAGGGTCGCCATTCCTGGGATGGTTCCGGTAAAAAAAGTAGTTGGGGCGTTGGCCTACAATAAAACTGGGGAGATTGGGGACTCTAAACCCAGCGTTCAAGTTAATGCACTCCCTTTTTCTCGGGCGCTAAACGTTACAGAATTTACGAAATTGTGTACAGATTCATTGAGTCGCGTGTTCGCAGGAAAGAAGTATGATGGGCCGTTTACAACTACTAAAGGTGGCATAAGTGTTTGCGATGGCTCGGGACCTGATGGAAGAGGCAATACTATGTATGTTGCGGTAGCGAATCTTCAGACTGGTAACGTCATGAATGCGATCGGGTATATTCCTCTATCAATGACTACCTTAAATACGCTACAGATAAGAGACGCAATCCTCAATCTTAAATTATTGCGTTGAACGGAATCAGTTATGCGATTTCCGAAATTAAAGATCGGGATTAATTGGTGCTAGGTACATAGAACAATAGGGCGTTTGTTTGCTCAGGAATTCAAAGCGGTCGTTGAAAAATCCATGCGATGCGGATCGTAAGGCTGGGATCAATAATGCCAGGGTCAGGTCGTACATTCATACATTTCATCAGTGTAGAATTGTCGTAATATAAGCGTTGTAATCGGCCTCTGCCGAAAATCGTCCCGAAGCAAACACGAGATTTTTACTCATTGAAAATCAATGACTTAGAATGTTTGCTTAAGAGATCTGACCCCATTTTTCTATGCGCAATAATGCTTTTTGCTTTGATAGAAATTACAGTTATACCCTTACTAGCAGAATCTAAAGAAGAAAATCGTTTATTAGATAGTTGCTATATTGATGATAACCAGCACTCAATCGGCAGCATTGCAAAAATGAAAAACGGTCAATATAAAGAATGTGTGCAATTAGTGGATAGAGCGCCACAGTGGGGGGCGCTTAAGAGGGAAAGAATCCGCTAGTCATCGAAGACTTTTAGATTTGTGAAGTAAATCGTTAGGCCCAATAAATTTTTAAGTCCAGACGGACATTCTCGGAGCAATTTATGTATGTAAGATCCTTAACACTTGAAAATGTGCGTTCATTCAAAAAGCTTTCTTTTGACTTTGAAAGACCTGATAAATCATTTGCTGGTTGGACTGTATTTTTGGGCGGGAATTCGTCTGGTAAATCTACATTATTAAAAGCAATTGCGATTTCACTAATGGGGCCGGACTCAGGTCGTCAGTTAATGGGTAATAGCTTGGGATGGATAAGCAATGGGGAAAAGAAATCGGAGGCAATTGTTTCCATCGCTTGGGAAACTGGTCAAGACTGGTTTAAATCTACTGGGAAATCTCCACAGGAATCGTTTGAAGCAGGTGTGAAATGGACAATGGATGCAAGTGATCTAAATGCTTCACCAACATTTAAGCCTATAGAGAAGCGGACTACTCAAGGAACCAGACTTCAGCCTGCAGACCGTGGCCCATGGAATCCAAAGGCGAAAGGTTGGTTTTCGGCTGGTTATGGGCCAATGCGAAGACTGTCTGGAAGCTCTTCTGAATCTATGCGATATGCTACTGAAATCGGATCCGTTGGGCGCTTTGTAACTTTGTTCAGAGAAGATGCTGCACTAAGTGAAAGTGAAGAGTGGTTGAGAAAAAATTATTCTAGAACTCTTGAAAAAGACATAGGAGATCTTTCAAAACTTTTGGAATCAATTAAAGAGCTATTGGGTGACGGGTTGCTCCCTTACGACATGAAAATTAGCCGCCTCTCAGTTGATCATGTTTATGTGTCCGATAATCGAGGAATCGAATTGCCAATGAGAGATATCAGTGATGGGTGCCGCAGTATTTATGCGACGATCCTCGATATTGTTCATGGTCTGTTTGAAGTATATGGTTATGATAACTTATTTAAAAAAAATGCAAAGGGCGAAATATTTATTGATCGTCCAGGAGTTGTTCTTATAGATGAAATTGAGGCACATTTACATCCATCTTGGCAAAAAGATATTCCAATTTGGTTAAGGAAACATTTTCCTAAAATTCAGTTCTTGGTGACCACACATAGCCCATTAGTCGCTCAAGCGGCAGATCCAAATGGAATATTCGTACTGCCATCGCTTTTCGATACAAATCGTGAGCCGCGTTTATTGGACGAAGATGAGTACGAAAAGATTCGTTGGGGACGAGCAGAAAAGACACTTCTAGGCTCTGCCTTTGGCCTTGATACTACGAGATCTAAATGGGCGAACGATCAAATTGAAAGATGGAAAAAATTAACCGCTAAAAAGAAAGCCGTTGGTACCCTTGCCAAACCAGAAGAGGAGGAACTTCAAAGTTTAAAATCTCAACTTGAAATTGCATTGGAGCCTGTATCGGAACTGGAGGGCTAATGAGAAAATTTGATCCTCGCCCAGCTCTGTCACTAACTTCTTTAAATAAGTTGAGTGACAAAACTGCCGAAATTGCGTCCTCCAACGATCCGAAAAAAAGGGCTGAAGAAATTTACAAAGTATCACGCACCACTGTGTGGTTTAAGAGTTCTGTGGTCGATTCTTTAAAAAAGTTATCAGGATTAGGTGAACGCTGCATGTTCTGTGGCAGCAGTGAAGCGTCTCAGGTAGATCACTTTAAACCTAAGGCAACTTTCCCTCATCTAGCAATGGCGTGGGAGAATTATATTTGGATTTGTAGCGTATGCAATCAAAGCAAATTGGATAATTTCCCCCTAAGTTCTGATGGATCAAGTCTTCTTATAAATCCGATTGATGAAGATATTTGGCAATTTTTTTCTCTCGATGAACTTGGTTATATTCTGAGTAAATGGGATGTAGCTATTGACGATGTAAACGTGAGATCGAAAACGTGTGAAACTTTTTATAAATTCAATCGACAAGCTGTTCAGGAAGCTAGACAAAAGCGAATTTGTTCATTGAAAGAACAAGTTTCAGATAGCATTCTTTTAGAGAAATTCGGGTATTTATCTCAAACTGAGTTACATAAACGCCTGCAATCATGGATTGAGCATCCATTTCATCCAGAAGTTCCGCAATATTATTTGCTGGGGGCGGGGAATGTGGAAGAGCCATTTTCCACGTTTTTGGGTTTAGTAAATGGTTGAGAGCGGGGTCACCCTGAGGTTCCCTCGATATTTCGTCTTCCAACAGATGGATTCTATGCGGCCAGTTTCTGCTGACTTTGTTCACTTTCCCATTGTTCGAGGTACTGGATTGGTGAACGGTAACCAAGCGTTGAGTGCTGCCGTTGACGATTATAAAATACTTCGATGTAATCGAAGGCCGCATATTTCATTTCATCGTGGCTGGCGTATCGCAGACCATGGTAACGCTCATTCTTGAAGCTATTAAACCAGCTCTCAGTCGGGGCATTGTCCCAGCAATTTCCTTTTCGACTCATCGAGCAGGTCATGCCGAATTGCTGGAGTTTTTCCTGGAATGCGTAGCTGGCATACTGACTGCCACGGTCTGAATGATGCATGACTCCCGCTGCAGGCTTTCGCCGGAACCACGCCATGGTCAGTGCATCTGTCACGATATCCGTTGTCATGCGTGGCCTGAGCGCCCAGCCGATCACCTCGCGATTAAACAGGTCAAGAACAATTGCCAGATACAGCCAGCCTTCATCTGTCCACAAATACGTTATGTCCGACGTCCATACTTGATTAGGCGTGCTTGGCCTGAAGTTCCTGGCAAGCAGGTTCTCTGCCACTGGCAAGCGGTGTTTCGAGTCTGTAGTGACCTTGTAGCGCCGTTTGTGGCGCGCTCGGATATTGTTCTCACGCATTAGTCTCTCAACACGTTCTTTGCTGGCCGTGAAACCACGTAATCGCAGTTCCCGCACCATACGCGGACTACCGTAGGCTCCCTTGATTTCAGCATGAATGGCGCGTATCAATGCAAGCATTTGCTCGTCTGTTAAACGCTTACGGTCAGGTATGCCGCCACGCTTCCACGCACGATAACCACTGATGCTGACTTCCAGAATCTTACACATGTCGGATAGCGCAAACGACTTACCCTGCGCATCAATCCAGGCGTACTTTACAGAACATCCTTCGCAAAGTACGCCGCTGCTTTTTTTATGATTTCGTTCTCCCGTTTTAGACGGGCAACTTCAGCGCGCAGTCGAGACAATTCCATTTCTTCAGGAGTCACCACTCTGCTGCCAACACCGTTAAGTTTGCCAGAAGCGGCAGCCTTCACCCAGTTGCGTAGCGTCTGGTCACTTAGTCCGAGTGCCTTGGCTGTTGCCGGGATGGAATCTCCTTCTGCTACCCGTTTGATAGCGAGTTCCTTGTATTCGACGGTATAGGCCTGTTTTGGTATCTTCTTCATTTCTTGTGCTTCCAAAGTAACGTTATTTTACGCCATCTATGGAAGACTAAATTTCAGGGGAAGCTCACCCATTAGCCCCCGGTAGTCAAGTAGTCGAACAACATACTCGCAACACAGTGCGATCATATTTACTGCACCACCACACGCTTGTTTCAAAATGCCGTCGTGCCTTTTGCTTCAACGTGTGGTTGCGTGAATCGCACCAGTCACCCATGTGGATCTAGCGAAACATCAAACCTGGATTTCGCCCAAGTAGCACAGCTACTCCAGAAGCATCTCAGTACCGCGTTGCGTCCAAGTGATGGGCAGATCTGTGGCTACCGGATTCGGTTCCAACCCCTTGTGGCTCGCATTGCAGACGACTCATGTTAAAACAACGATTGTGACGCCGTGCTGGACCTGGCGCATTGCTCTTAAGCCGGGCGCGCCAGTAGGCCAACCGTTTGACATCAAGCGCATGCTGACGGGCAAATGCTGCCGGTCGCAAGCCGCTTTGTTGCCATTGATTGATCCGCTCTTGCCAAATTGCTCTGCGTTCTTCATGTGTCATCCTGATTTCCTCAGTTTAAAAAAACTGAAGTATCATCAAACTGAATATCAATTCATAGATGGGACGGTTGGACGCTTACGACCGGGCGGTGTCGGTTCTGTGATGAAGCCGTCAAGCCCGATCTGCTGTTTTGTGATCGGGATTGTCGGGATGATTTTGAGAGGGAGAGGGCGGCACGGGCTCGGGCGGGGAATGGGATCTAATCAAGCTGTGGTGTGCCAGTAGAAGTGAATGTATTCATCTTCATATTCCGCAAAAAGATCGACGATAAACTCGGTTTCCATGGAGTACATGAGCAATGCGCCTACAAATTGGCCTGACTGATTCAGGGGGAGCTGGGGCTTGAGGATCAGGTGAAAACATTGTTCCGCGACTAATCCGTTAAATTTCTCTTCGGGAATCGGCCTGAATTCCGCCTCTTGTAAATATGGTCCATAGAGTTTTTCACCTTTTGACATTTCCGCAGCTAACCAAAAGCGTATGCCATTGTCACCGGGGTATTTTGGGGCACGTGATATATAGATGTTTTCTTCCGAGTCCGGTACAGCAAATGCATCTTGACGATACGTAACAAAATATAGACCCCGGTAGCGATGAAGCCCGAAGATGTTGATGTCAATTTGGTCTAAGTCAGATTTGGAGAACATTTAAAAATAGGAATTATATGAGACTACCGTTGCAATCAAAATGCTTTGTGATTAGGGCAGCAATCTATCTGCAGCATAAGACGTTTGCTATCTCCCCTCTGGCAAATTCGGTGCAGCCTCAGTGAGGCATAGCCAAGATTGTGCATATTCTACAATACCATCTTCTGTCTTACGCCTTTGAAATCCAGTGAGCATGAACCGGCCTTCATTCATCCAAAGCAGACGCGGTTCAAATAATGTCTCTTCGTAGGCGCCACGGATGAACCGGGCCAGATGTACTATACAGTGCAGACCTAACGCAAGGCCAGGGTCAAACGCAAGGCCAGGGTCAGGTCTGACATTCATACATTTCATTAGTGTAGAATTGTCGTAATATAAGACCTGACCCCATTTTTCATAGGCGTGCGCAAGGTGACGCCATCGTTGCGCAGTTCCAGCGTGGTTGCGCCAACGACAAAACTAAACTTGCCCTCTGCTGGCAAAGTGATGATGTAGTGATGCTCGGCGTGGTTGTAATCAGCCGTCGCGCCGTCTGGGTACTCGGTGCGGGTGTTGTCTGGGTTGGTGTCTGGTGCTGGGTTGTGGTTGCTGGCGATGCCTGGTAAGACCACGCCGCCCGCAAATTCACCGGATGGCGAAAGTAAAACGCATTGTTCTCCAACAGTCGGCGGGTTCCAGGTCTTTGTTTTGCCAGCGCGTGCCGTTGCCATGGGCAAGAAACCGGTTTTGATATCACCAATTTGCAGGCGCACTTGCGGTACGCGGCCGTGCTTGACTTCGGCAATGGTGCCAAAGCGAACTAGATTTTGCAGGCGGCGGGAGAGGTCGGCAAGGGTGAATTCCATGCCTACTATGGTGACGTGACCGGGCTAGCCAGTCACGCGGGGAGGGGTTGCTATGCGGCTTATCAACTCAAGGCATGCGATACTACGTGTTTGACAACCACTTTCGAAAATCTGACGCTGCAGCAGGATCATTCAAGCGCGAGATCCAATTATTTTCTTGTTCGTTGGTTGAGTCTGAGATAGAAAATACGACGATCGGCGACAATTTTTCAGCGGCAAAAAAACCCTCATTCTTTAAATTTTCTAGCGCCGAAACACAACATTCGTAAACTTTCTGTTTGAATTTATCTCGATCAGTTGATGAACTCATCGACGAAAACTCAGCCAAAAGGAATTGAGATAGCCTAGAAAAATGCTCTGCGCCCTCAAACTCATAGGCCCATTCTGCCGGGCTCCATCGATAATATTCTTTATCATCAACATCTTCGGCCACTTTTATACTCAAATGGTTTGTCGAATTCATTGACGGGCAGATTGTTGTTGCATCGGCGTCCGAATAAAGTGCATAAGCGCAAAAATCTTCGTTTGGATATTTATGCATGACCTGCGAAAAAGCCAGTTTTGCAGATTGCTCTATTTTTATCTGAAGGTCTATAGCATCCAATTGAGTCTCCAATTCGTTCTTTATTTCTTAGGCGTGTGGGTGGGATATTTTTCGGCGAATTCTACTACAGCCAGTCCGCGTAGGTGCGATTAGTGAAACGTAATCGCACGCATGTCGAGACTGAAAATATCTATAGCCATCACTAAATCATACGTGCGAATACGCGGGGCTATTCGCACCTACGCGGGCTAAGACGCTTAGTAACTCAGAGGCTTTTACGCGTGCGCGAGCGGTGTGAGATATTTTGAGGTAACAAGCGTACGAATAGGCGGGGCTATTCGTACCACATAGGCTGTTAATTCACATAAATTTATAAGACAAACCAATCTGGAAAATTTGATCATTCTTTTTATTGAATGGAAGTTTTCCGGCACTATATGCTATGAATAAATCCTTTTGTAATCCGATACGTATTGTTGCTAGTTGAAATTTGTCCAGATCTGCATTTTTGATTGCAGTTGAGGCTCCGTTTTCCAAATAATATCTATAGTTGAATTCAACTGTATCTATGATTGATGATTTAACTTGAACCAAATATAGAAGTTCCAAATCCCATCTGTTGTACGGATTCATCGCAGTCGTACCTAGGGCTTTTTTCCTCTCATCGTCACCTTTTGGATCAACGCGTCCATAGTAGGCATCGAATGCAAACTCGTCGTTCTTAGCTAGGAGATTACGTTTCCCAATCGTAGCAGTGACACCGTACACTAACTGCTTGTTTGTGAAACTTTGGTCAGTTTCATATTTTGTAAAGAAACCAGAAAGTACATCTATTTCACCGCTAAAACGATATTTTCCATTGAGCTCGAACTCGAGCAAATTCTTGGGATTACGATCTTTCGATGCTGCGACTGTGCCTTTTGCAGAGTAATTGACGAATGCGTTACCAACTGTAGCATCAGGGTCAATTTTGTCAGTGCCCGCATCATTGGAACCGAGATTTAGATTCTTCCATTTCCCTGACAGCGCGTATTCGAGCCCAAGTGTCGAACCACTCCCATTCTTAGAGTCGATCATTACAGGATTGATCGACAACGATGGATTTGGCGCTGCCTTAGTTTCGTCTGCATGCGCCGGGAGAGATAAGAAAAATAATGCTGCATAAATTAAAAAATTTTTCATTTTATTTATCTCACATTTCATCTGGAAATTTAATCAATCCATCAACAACTTCGGCGAGGTCGCATATAGTCTTTTTCCCGTCGCCAAATATTTCAGCGATTGCTGTAAGAATGTCTGCTGAATTGATTGTTTGCTTTTCTTTTGTAACAACATACGTTTTGACAACCCCTTTTAAGAAGTCGCGGGCGATACCCATTGATATGACATCGATGATGTCAATATTGCCTGTGGTTTTAGGGAAATACCGGAGTGTCCCCATTTTGACTGATCCAGCTTTTTCAAAAGGGATATCCTTGTCTTCAAATTGATCCAAGAAATTATCGCCCTCAAGGACCTTATATGTGGCTACGCATGCGTTATTTGCTTTCCACTGATATTGTGCAGTTGCCATCACTTCTCCTTAATAGGATCTATTAATTGAGCATGAAAAGTGACGGTCTTTGTATGATCGTAAAGTTCATGTCACTTTGTATGCCTTCATTAAATGTCATTAAGGCATGACTTAATATTAGGTGTATGGCTACAATGTTACAAGTACTTACAACATTAAAAATTTGATAATTTGCAAAAAACATACAAAATTTGACCGGCATTGAAACCTAGTATCAATGCCAATCGATGAATCACGCCTCAACCAAGCCATTCCCCCGCGCTTTGAAGATATAGCACTTCATCGACTTGCCAGCGATGGCGCTGTTGACGACGGTGTTTTTTAGATAGGTGTTGTATTTGCTCAGAGGGATGTTGCGGCGGATCTCCTAGCGGTCGGGGAGGGGGATTTTGTTTTCTTGGGCCAGGCGTACCACTTCGTTGATGTTTATGGCGAGGGTGGCATTGTCGCGGGCGTGGTTGGTTTTTATGCCGAGGTTGTTGAGTTCTTCGATGGCGTCCCAGAATTCTGTGATGACGGTGGGTTCGTCTGGCTCGGTGCTGCCGAGGACGGCCAGTGCGGGCGCGGGGTAGCCTAGAAGGGTGGAGAGTTCTGTCAGTTCTTCATAGAGCGCCTGGCGCTTGATGGCGTGGGTGGTGGGTTCTAGTTTGTTGAGTACGTCATGGCGGGCGCGGTGTACGCGCAGGCGGTCTGCCACGGTCATGGTGCCGGGGGGCTGTGCCTTGGCAATGTGTATGATTATTGATTGATGAAGTGTGTAATAAACAACATGCTCATAAAATAAGGCGTGTTATGGCACTGTTAATATGATCGCGGTGTGTTGCGAGTATGTTGTTCGACTACTCGACTATCGGGAGCTAATGGGTGACCCCGGATTTCTCATGCGGCGAAAAATGAATCTCGTGCTGTCGGGAATATAGCTGGTTTGTCAGGGACAAAGTGATGACTTCAGATACTTCATAACAAAAAGATGGAATGTGGTCTTTTATAAAAGTATGCAACAATATGCACTCTGAAATGGGGCGTATATGCACTTAATGAAATATAAGATCGTAAACAGGTTCTAAGGGCTTCATTGATGACGATGATCACCATTCGTTTCGTCAGGATTGTTAACCTGACTCGCACAATGCATGCACATCAACAACGAACGGTATTCGGTTTTGAATCGGACACGTTGCAGCAAAATGAGGTCGTTGTGCCAGGCTGGCCAGACGTAAAGGCGGGCGCCCTAATCAGTTTGTTTTTTGATCAGTCAGGCAACTGGAAGACAATACAAGGGTGGATAAATCACGATACAGGTGAATTTTCTGTTAAAAGTATTGGCTATCATAAGGACACCATATTACGCTGCGTAGCCGTGATGTTGACACTGTCCTTTTGGGGTTTCCCAGATATACTGAATACAGTCATTTTTCTTTCGCTGTTTTTTTGGGTCGGTTTATCATCGCTCAAAATTCGCAAGCTTCGTCAAGTCCGTATTGATTTGAAAACTGCTTTAAGGCAGGGGAAGCGGCTAACTTGCTGATCTGTTTTTTGTGCCGACTGGAATGGATCTGCTCACTTGTAAGCACCTCATCAGCACCGTCTTGACGGATCGCCATAGTAATAGCAGGTAGAATACAGGCTTTAGTCGCGATTGGGAGCGGGGTCAGGTCTGACATTCATATATTTCCAAACCGGCGGGCGATTATGCGCTGCTAATGGCCCCTAGGCGGGTTAGGTATTGACCACGCTCCTCAACCAAAAACATTCTCCCACGTCTGGTAATTCACGAACGACAAAGCCGCGTCTTTCCAGTACGCGGCGTAATTTCAGGTTGGGCGTGGCACAATGTACGGCGTGCACACGCCATTCGAGAAACTGCAAACCTTCGCGTTGTGCATAGCGGTTAGCCAATGATGCCAGGGCGGGTAAGGCGCCTTCGCCGCCGCCATCAACGTGCGCCAGTTCCATAATGAGGGTGTCACCAGAAACGCAAAAGCGGCCCAGCATGTTGGCTGATCCTGCCTTGAAGACCAGTGCTTCGTCGCTGAGTATGATGGATTGCATCAGTTCAGCAGGAAGGTTCAGGATTTCGTCTGTGGTGTAGCCTTCCAGCAGTATGTTTGACATGGGTTTGATGGATGATCAATATTGGTTATCGATCATAACAAAATTCAGTCAGTCGATGGCCCGTAACTGGGTGCGAGGAGCAGGTCTGACATTCATATATTTCCAACTCGACGGGCGATTACGCGCCGCTAATCGCCCCTTGTACGCGGGTTGAAATTAAAGGTGGAGACAAAATGCAAAAAAATATAGCCCCCAAAGATGTGCCGCAATGGATAGCATCCAGCACCACGCCGGAAGATGCCAATGAATTGCAAGTCTGGTCCATCTCCATGATAGCCAGGATAGAACGCGGTGACCTCAACATCGGCATCCTTCCACTGGATGAAGCGCGCCAGGTTCCGGTGGCCCTGCGTAAGGCGTTTGATCTTGGGCTGGCAGAGGCGGGCATACATCTGGCAGACTGGCTGGTGCGCAATCCTACCGATGATGCCGATGTCCCGGCGGCAGAACAAGTCTTGCTGGAAGTGATAGCGCGAGGCAAAGCAGAAGCATGTCAGACCTTGATGCGCTATCGCTGGTTTTACCGGCGCGATACCTGTAGCGATGAAGAAGCGCAGCAATCCTTCACCTTACTCAGTAGATGGTGCATACAACACCAGGATGACAGCGATGCTCTCTACCTGCTCGCGCTAGTCACCTGCCACGGCTTTGGTACCGATGAAAACCCGGTCAGATCGGCGCAAATGCTCAACAAGGTAGCTTCCATGGGCAATACCGACGCCATGTTTGAACTCTTTATCTACCATGCCCAGGGCATAGGCGTAGAGGTTAATGACGACAAGGCCGTAATCTACCTGCGCCGCGCAGCCGAAGCTGGACAACTGCGTGCCATGTACAACCTCGGTGCTTTCCACGCCAGTGGCAGCTATGTAGAACAAGACATGACACTATCAGTAGCCTGGTACAAACGCGCCGCCGAAGCCGGGCACCCAAAAGCTGCCGAGACACTCGCCATCATGTATGAAGAAGGCGAGGGTGTAGAGCAGGACGATGCAATGGCGCAAAAGTATTGGGATATGATTGCTTGATAATGCCGTGCGCACAAAACGTAAAGGCCACTCAACGCAGAGGAACAGTCAGTAGGGTGCGAATTTAGAATGGAAGTGCCGCTCTTGTAACCGTATCGAAGCATTAGAGTTTAAAGCACTGCAATACACATTCAACACGCCCTAGGCAAATGCTAAACATACGCTGCACCCCAGCCAGCCCGGTTGCAGGTTTATCCCGCCATCAATTCCTCTATCGCCGCCACTGTCTTGGGCACGGCACTGCTCAATATTTCGCAGCCATCGTCCGTGACGACAACATCGTCTTCTATGCGAATGCCTATGTTCCAGTATTGTTCAGGCACGCCGGGTGTCGGGCGGACGTAAATACCGGGTTCTATGGTCAGGCTCATGCCGGGACGCAGGATGCGCCAGGGGATTTCTTTATCGCTTTGCGCAATGCCGTTGACCGGCTCAAGATAGTCACCAGCATCGTGTACATCCATGCCTATCCAGTGACTGGTCCTGCACATGAAAAATTGTCGATAATCACCGTTGGCGATAACATCTTCCACCGTACCACATTGCTGGCTGTCAAGCAGGCTGGTAGTGAGCATGCCTGCTGCGAGTACCCTCACTGCTGCGTCGTGCGGCGCCATGAAACTTGCACCGGGCCTGACAGCGGCAATTGCAGCCAATTGCGCGGCCAGTACCAGCTCATACATGGTCTCTTGTGCAGCAGTGAACTTACCCGTAGCCGGAAAAGTCCGGGTAATGTCAGATGCGTAGCCCTGGTATTCACAACCCGCATCAACCAATATCAGCTCACCTGCCTGTGCCAGTGTGGCACTGGGGTTGTGGTGCAAGACACAGGCGTGTGCGCCAGCCGCAACAATGGCTGGATAGGCAGGTGCAGTTGCACCCTGGCGATGGAATTCATGCAGCAACTCTGCCTCAAGCTGGTATTCCGTTTGCCCTGGTCGCGTAAAACGCATGACGCGGCAATGTGCTTGTGCCGATATACTGGCAGCATGGCGCATGATCGCCAGCTCAGCACTGTCCTTGATGATGCGCATTTCATTCAATACCGCATGCACATCATGGAGGTGGGCTGGTGCCCGGACGCCCGTGCGTGCCTGCAGGCGTACAGCATGCATCCAGGTTTGTACGCGGGCATCAAGTGCAGCATTGCTGCCCTGGGCATGGTATAGCGCCGCAACGTTTTTGATGAGGGTTGGCATCATGTTATCAAGTGTGGACAGGGAATAAGCAGCATTAAAACCAAAATGCTCGCGTGCACCTTCGGGGCCATGGCGAAAGCCATGCCATATCGCCTGTTCGGCATCTTTGTCGCGGCAAAACAGGATGGATTGCGCCTGTTCACCTACTACAATGACAATGATCGCGTCTGGCTCACTAAAACCAGACAGGTAATAAAAATAACTGTCATGTCGGTACGGATATTCCACATCGCGATTGCGTATTACCTCAGGCGCGTTGGCAATAATGGCGACACCACCACCCTGAGCACGCATGTGGGCGATGAGCCTGGCTCTTCTGGCGGCGTAGTGGGACGGATGTGGAACTTCAGACATATTTTCTCCTTAAGCAATGAGCGGCTTTTTCCTGATGAAACGCAAACCCCAGTTGAGATTGACGCCCAGGCTGGCCAACACGATCAATAGCAAGCCTGCCAATTGCACCAGGCTGATATGTTGGCCATACACAAGATAATCAAAACCGACCGCGGTCCCTGGGTAAATAAATGTCAGCACGGCAATGGCACTTGTAGGCATCCTGGGCAAGGCTCCATAGATCAGCACATAGGCTAGTGCGGTGGGCAGCAAACCCAACCCGGCCAGCCAAACCCATTGCCCTGTGCGCAAGCCGCCAGCGGGCATTGCAATCAACCCTGCCAGCAGGATGACTCCCACCAGGCAATGAATGAGTGCAATCAAATGCGGCGGCATGGCACGCATGGCGCGTGTAGTCAGGGTGACGCCGGCATAGGCGAGAGCGCCAGTCAGTGTCAGCAACAGTCCTGTCAGGTACAGCCGACTCGTCTGCATGCCTTTGCCTTGGAGACCACAGGCTAGCACCAGCCCGGCAAAACCCAGGCACATCCAGGCCAGTTTGTTGGATGCAATTCTTTCACGGAAAAACACTGCTCCGAGCAACAAGACAATGAAAGGCTGGACGTGGAAAACGATAGTAGTAACCGAAATGCCTATGCGTTCTATCGCAGCAAAAAAACTCACCCAGTTCAAGACCATCAGCATGCCACCAAACACAGCCAACCCCAGGTTCTTGCCAGAAAAATTGGCGCGTACGAACATGCCGCGATACCAGCAGTACAACCCCAGCGCGATAGCTGCAAACAGGCAGCGAAAGAACACAGTTGTAATCGCATCCAGCCCGGCCTCATGAAAAAAAATGCCTAAGGTAGCCAGCATCAACATGGCGGCGATGTAGGCCAGTGTGGCATTACGCTGGTATGGAAAGATCACTTGTGATACAGACATGCTTTGCTCCCTTCTGGGTTATTGCGCTATCATGGACTTATGCCACACATCAGACAAGCTGATTAAATTGAAGTCATTCATTCGAAAAATTGAATCATGAAATTACCTGAATTGAACCTCGGTCAGTTGCGCACCTTTGTGGCTGCAGCAGAGCGCATGAGTTTTGTCAGCGCCGCAGAAACTGTGCACAGATCGCAGGCAGCCGTCAGCATGCAAATCAGCAAACTCGAGGCCAGCCTGGACCAGCCCCTGTTTGAAAGACATACACGGCGCATCGCCTTGACACTGGCAGGCGAAACCCTGCTACCTTACGCGCGCCAGTTATTGCAGATCGAGCATGCGGCACTAAGCGCTTTGCGCACGCAGGAAGTGGTTGGCAAAGTGGTGTTGGGCGCGCCAGACGATTATGTATTGTCCCTGTTGCCTCCTGTGTTGGAGCGGTTTGCGATGAGGTTTGCCAAGGTAGAAATAGAACTGGTTTGCCTGCAAAGTATCTTGCTCAAACCCTTGCTGAAGAAAGGCGCGATCGACCTGGCTTTTGTCACCCGTGGTGAAGGCCTGGATGGTACGCTCATCCGCCGCGAACCCATGGTCTGGGTAGGCGCAGAAAAGCATGCGGCCTGGAAGAAGAACCCGCTTCCTATCGCCCTGTATGAAAAAGGTTGCGTCGCCCGTGAGCAAACACTTGCTGCACTGGAGAAAAGTGCCCGTCCCTATTGCGCCACCTATAGCAGCCCCAGCCTTCTGGGAATACTGGCAATGGTGGAAGCAGGCCTGGCAATAGCCGCCCTGGCCGAATGCAGCGCCCCCGCCCATCTGGTGCGCCTGGGAAAAGCCGATGGCTTGAAATCGATAGAGCCGCTGGATATCGTGCTCATCAAGGGTCGAAAAAACAGCTCACCGGCGGCAGAATGTCTGGCAAATGAGATCATGCAGGCGTTGAGTAGCAAAAACTGATGCATGGGACGCACGGTGTCGGAGGTTCGAATCCTCTCGCTCCGACCAATTGAATCAAAGACTTACGTTTATTACTGAACGCAAACACAGTGCTGTATATTATAGATAGGACTTACTGTTGTACGGGCGCGGCGGCTTTGTGTAAGGTCGCGTACAACTTTGCACAGATTTGCAAACAAGATTGAATTTCTAAAAATTAAATTAAGCCCACTTTGGGCGCTATTTTTTCTAGCTGTACGAGATAGTGTACCAATCACTTTGACGAAGTTAATGGTTTGGAGGCAGATGCTGGGGTAGGTATATTGATTTTGACCTCCCCTTTAGATTTCTGCGAGGTATCCACGAAAAACACGTATACCATGAGGGCAGTAAGAAGAACACAAATTACCGTTGGAACTGACTTAGTCGCTTGCACCGCTTGTTGATATTCTTTTTCACCCCTTTTCACCGTTTCCCACTCGCCCTTCAGTACTATTATTGCTTGCAGAGAAGCTTTTTCCGCCAACTCAAACACTTCATCAATATTCGAATTGACATCTACCAGATAATTATTTTGTTTCTTTATTAGCTCGTCTATCAGTCCAAGTAATTGTGCGTGACCTTCTTGTGAGGAGTTCAGACGAAATTTGATTTTATAATACGTGTCAGCAGCAGCATGCCGAATCTCTGTTATTTTTTCTAAGCTTATATTAAATTTTTCTTGAACTACATCTGGGCGGCGAGCTCGTGCCTCTTCCATCCAACGCACCATTAACCGTGCGCTTGAAAAAAACATCGCAAGTTCTTCTCTTAGGGAATCAATCCACGCCTGACGAAATTCAGAAATTTTCGTTTCTTTGGAGGCAATTAAATTTGAGCGTGCGATTACTCCAGCAATGAGCGCTGCGGCAAGGGTAGCCAATGCTGGCACATATGGGCCAAATGAATTTTCCATAGTTCTCTCTTATATTGTAAGGGCGCGACGGCTTTGTCCCTCGTTTGCAATAATTTTGTCCCTGGGAAGCGCTTCAATTAGCGGCTTAATTGTCACTACGCCTGGGTGGCCACCACTAATGTATGGCGGCAGCGAACGTTGCATTTGTTTGCACGCAATATTGAAATTACTACCTACTCACCATGATTCAAGATCAACTGTTTAATACGCTCTAGTCGTGCTGAATCGTTAGCTAGCTTTGTAAACTCATAAACGCTTAGCTTGGCAATCATTAGTGAGTACTCAAGGACATCCTTTTTATCCTCTTCAGTAAAGTTTGGCCCGATATCTATAGCGGTGCATCGACAATTGATTTGGAACATTCCAGAGTGCGTGTAGCTATTCATCATCCCCCAGTATTTCTTATGAATTTTAGAAAATTCTCCAGAGTTAAATTCATCAACCTTTTCAATCTCCGCAATCATTTCAGACATTTTTAGTTCTAATTTGTCTTTCAAGAACTCACTTACCTGCTTGTCGGTAGCACAATGGGCCAACCAGAGACCCCGAAGATACGTCTCATAAATTACTCGGATAAGAGCGGCTGCGGATGATGGCATGTCATGATTAATCAGAGTCACAATTGCCTTAAAATGTTCATATGCTATATCAAAAAGTAAAGTGGCCAGACGAGGTCTTTTTTGCCCACCAAAAGTAATCTGCATATCGTTACGAATATCGTCAAGTTTCTTGAGCGCATCAATAGTTTCCAACAGGGGTGACTTAGTCATATTTCCTCCGAGTATAAAAGACAAATTGCATTTTGTTAGTAAAACGACACTTTATGTAAATGTAAGCTGCAATTTTGCTGTTGCCATTTTACTCTCAAGAATGGCTTAGTCCCCTTCAGCACGATAGCCCTAGAACAGGCTGTCCATAATAGATGGCTCCCAATAGGTTATTACCAATTCCTTGCTGGTTTCGGCTGGCCATGGGTGTTGGATACACTGTATTTAATATCCAAACCCATCATGTGTAGCCCGCGTAGGTGCGATTAGTGAAACGTAATCGCACGCATGTCGAGACTGAAAAATTTCAATAGTTATCCTGAAACTATGTGTGCGAATACGCGGGGCTATTCGCACCTAGATGTATTCATTCCACGCCGCCCGCAGCCGCGATCTTCACCATCTTGGGGTAGACATCCTGGTACTCTGTAAGGAAACCATCGACAAACGGTTGCATTTCGACCAACAACTGTCTTGCTTCTTGCCAGCTTGTCGGAGACTGCTCTGAATCCCACGATGTGTGAGTGATTCCCGTTATCGGGCTTGTCCTTTGAGACGGCACGAAGTGTTCGACAATCGGCTCACCATAGCCAACACGCTTGGGGCCTGATGAACTGGATACTAAAATGACTGGGAACCTCAGCATGTATTCGTTACCAGATGGATCAAAGAAGGAAGCACTGACTGAGCCACCATCACGATAGACATCGAACCTGGATAGATGAGATACGATTGGTTTCATGCGGCGCTTAACATTGCAGGTAAGGGGACGCCCGCTTGGGGGCGGTCCATCGGACGCCGTAGGCCGTGGCGGTCTTGACTGCCATGTTAGGCGTGTGCCGAGAAAGATAAGGGTGGTTTTTCAATTTCAATCGAAACGCTCCAGTAGCGCAGTAGCCCAGTTGTCCCAACTAGACTCCCCGAGCGAATCCTCGCGTGCACCAGGATGGAATTGAAGCCACCAGTCTTTGATTTGGGCATATTCTTCGCGAGTGAGCCTGAAAGGAGACCAGGTTCCCATTCTCTCGTCTTGATCACACGGATCGTAACCCACTAACAAGAACTCGTTTAGAAAATCCCGCGGTGGGAAAACCCCGGAGTTTTCTACTACGCCAAAAAAACCAAATAAGACCCTTGAGTTTTCGGCTAGCACCCTCTTGGCTTCATTAACTGCGCTGGACATGATTTTTAGACGTCAAACGTGTTTTAATTTTTTAAAATGGTCAATTAACTGGCCACGCAAAACTGGCCACGCAAAAGCAAGCGTTCCGTTTCTCTGGAAACCGTGATGTTGCCTGCCTCAAATCCGTCATACCTCAAAAATAGACGGTATAACAGAGTCTACAAAAGAAGCGAGATGAATCATTTTCATTCTACTATCGAAATTAACCGCCTTGCAATTTCCCCTGACAATAAAACTGTTCATTTCGGATTGAATTCATACAACTTAGAAATGAAATTTTGTTCAAAGACACTTGTATCTGGCAGCCCCAAAAACCGCCTCTCTTCATACTGCACCTCAGCCCCACCCGCCACAACCCTATCCCGTAGCCCATATTGATGCGGGGTGCGGGGTCAGGTCTGACATTCATACATTTCCAACCCGGCGGGCGATGACGCGGCGAACGATCGATAATTTTAGATGGTGACTCCTATGGGTAGAGATGAAGCAATTGATCTTTTAGTGCGACGCGACCTTGCTCGGCTTTCCAAGGAGGAGCGTGAAGTCTTGTTGCTAGATTGGTGGTCCATTGATGCAGGTGATCCTGACTATGAAGGTCTTCCCGATCTTTTAAAGGTGATGATTGCCGGTACTGACGAGCCGGACGACACGAAAAATGCGATATATGATCCTCTACTAAAGATTGCTCTTAAACATTCTTATACAGGGGTGATCAACTCGTATTTGAAAAACCAGATTACCCTTCTAGGGTTGGAAGGCGCGATTGAAGGCGACGTTGAGGTGCTAGCAGCTTGCCCCTGTTGCAGATACAAGAGCCTGCGTGTGAGTGCAGCATATGAAATTTGTCATGTGTGTTTTTGGGAGGATGACGGAACAACGGAATTTGATCGACTCAGTGGGCCAAATCATATGACGCTACGTGATGCGCAGCAGAATTTCCAAAACATTGGTGCTGTTACTGAAGATGCTCTACGATATGTCCTTTCGGATGGTCGGGATCGATATACTGAGACACAGGGGCAGGCCTGATATTCATACATTTCCAACCCGACGGGCGAATACGCGCCGCTAATCGCCCTGCGGGCTATAAGGGGCAAGCGGTGGATGCAACATATCCGAGAAATTTATCGAGAACTCAGTTTGAGATTATGACTAAAGTGCAAGATTGGATTGCCAGTACCTTGAAAGGCCGATAATGAAAGTACGAAGTGTTGTATGGACATGGAGTAATAGTGCTGACGAATATCTTAAGATTGCTGATATCGGTCAAGCACTACCGGCAGAATTATTCAATAAAAATGAATTTACGATTAAATTTAAAAACGCCTTCGAAAAAGGTGCTGCTTATTTTTTCGAGCCGCTAAGATTATCTCAGCCGGCGACTTGGAATGCGTTGATGTTTCAATGTGGGACACCATTTGTTGCCCAGATTAAAACACACCCGACCTTGAACCTGGCGTACACGATTGCAAATGATTTGATGGTAGAAATAGGAGGGTTTGATCCAGGGGCTCATCTACGAGATTGGAGCGGGATTTTTGCAGATTTACCAGAATTTATGCATGGGTACTATCAGAATTTCAATGGTATGCATGCGTCATACGAAAATGTGATTTCGCCATTTTGCTCATTAAATTTACCTGCTAAGGTAGGTACATGGGTACGACTCTCAGATTTTGCTTCAGACTATAAAATTTCCAAGAAGCGCCTGTTGCGTATTCGCACTGAACTCGGTGATCCTGAGTATATCGACATTATTATTTGGACAGAATGGGATGATCTGGTACTCATCAATCACAACACGCATGACAAAAAATTGTATGTGATTCCTGAAGGGCGATTTGAGAATTATTTCGAACTGCAAGAACCGCAAAAGAAAATTGACGAGCTCTGTTCCCATGTATTGACGGGCTCACTAGAACCCTATTTCTTAAAACCGTGAGATCAGTAGCCTGCGTGCGATTAGTGAAACCTAATCGCACGCATGTCGAGACTGAAAATATTAATAACCATCACTAAATCATGCGTGCGAATACACGGGGCTATTCGCATCTATGCGAACTGAAACAATCGACCAGAAAAAACTACAATTAATCAACTAACGATTTCAGCCAAAAACGCAGAAAGCGCTTGAATTCTCGGCGATGGATTTTCAATTAACTCATTTGTCAATAAGAGGCCGTGCCTTACTTTGTCGAACGGCACACGACTATTGGTCAATTCGTTAAACATGTCAGCCAAGAGAGTAGCGCCATCCACCTTTTCAAACCAATCGTCAGAATTGAACGCTACATTTGACAGGTTTTTTGGGAAATATTTATTCTTTTTACCATTCAACAGGAGCCAATCATCTATGGCATTTTTTGCGTAGAGTGCTGTCTTGCCTGTGTCTTCTTGGTTTAAAATTTTTTCGATTGCAAACGACTCAATTAAGTAATTTTCGTACATTCTGCAAGGCAACCATTTCACCAGATTCTGGCTTTTGCTTTCAATTTCCTTGCGTTGATTCTCATCAGTATTTTCCCTGTCAAAAATGAAAGATAAAGCCGGTGGCATTAAAGTGAATCCCTTAGATAAGCGTCTATAAATGTTGTATACCTTTTCCTTAAATTTAATTTGAGTAAGGTCGGCTGTACTATGAACACCCAGAATCTGAATACCGAATAACGGTTGATTCCCAAGCCGCATAATTAATTGAGGAAAGCATACTTCTTCCGTCTTACCTTCAACCCAAAGAATGGAGTCAGCTCCAAAGACATCACCAAGGCGCACTCCTACCTCAGCCATGAACTCACGTAATGCTTCTTGGTTATCAGATGCAATAGTATTGATTTCGCTGCCCATCTCGCCACGTCGGACCATAAGAACCCTATCTGATGGATTAATGTCCAACGCCACTGGAGAGTGAGTAGTAATAATATATTGGTGCTGCGGATGATTTCTCAGGATTGACAGTAATTTGCGAACTGCACCGGGGTGCAAAAAACTCTGCGGTTCATCAATGATGATTGTCTTAGGAGTATCCGCCGTAACAACAACATACAATATTGCGAGAACTTGACTGATACCTGTGCCGCTTTCGCTCAATGGCACCGCAAGATCATCACGCTCATCTTCCTCGGGAATAGTCCAAACAAATATTTTTACTGTATTTCCATTATCTGATTTGACAGTAATACTGGTAATGTGAGGAAAGACAGTTTTTACTAATGAAATTAGACGTTGCAATCTTCCAGGGTTTCCATGCAGTTGATTTAGTACATCTGCTAGATTTTTGGCATCGGATTCTAGTTCAGAACTAGCGGCAATTTTGCACTCACCTAATGACATTCGTTCAGCACGAAAACTATAGGAGGCTGCCTTCAGAAATACTGCATAGTAATGAGCGTAGTCAGGATTCTGTTCTCTGGTAATGCTCTCAAAAACGAATTCTATATTGTTCGGCCAACCACGATTTTCAAAGACTCGACGCTCGGGCCTCGTATCGTCGTCTATATGCGTGAATCTTCCATTGCGCGGTCCGCCTTTGATCCACGTTGTAACATATTCTTGCTCGCTTTCAATTAGGTCTGCAATATTTGAAATCGATTCGGGTATAAAAAATGTTCTCTGTGAAAGAAAAAATGAGCGGAGATTTTCCGGTGACAATTTATATTTGACGAAAACTTGAGAATCTGGTTCTAAATTTGCCCCTCTAAACTTGACAGTTCCCAATATCTTGGTTGGCCTCGAATTAAAGTTCAAACTTAGTGCCTCGACAAAAGCGCTTTTACCCGCATCATTGCGACCAACAATGATATTAAATGTGGGACTGAGTTCTACTTCGCCAGAGTCATAAAAACACTTGTAGTTCTTAATTCGAATAGATGAAATTGGCATATGTATTCTCTACTTAATTGTTGGTAAATGCGTTAATGAGATCTTTCCTTGCGTATCGTTCGCCACTGCGGCGCCTGATTGGGTATTAGCCCGCTGTGCGATTAGTGAAACGTAGTCGCACATATACCGAGCTTAAAAAATATCAATAATCATTACGAAATAATGCGTGCGAATACGCAGGCTATTCGCACCTACGTGGGCTGTGTAAAGTCGTCACGTGAGCGAGCGCGCAGTCTGGCGGCCTTTCATTAATACATTTTACGCGCTTCTAATCGCTCCCATGCGGGCCGTTGAATTTCTTTGTGGTTATACATGCTCTTAGATATGCAGGGCGATTTCACGCAATTCACACTCTAGTATGTCTTGCAGTTCTTTAATCTGCGTTTGAGCAAGTCCCTTAATATTTGGGTTCATCGCTTTCAGTACAAAGCTGCCGAATGCAGCAGGCCATGCAAAGTGCATGTGGTTGAGTGATACTGGTTTGTGACAGCAGGGGGCATGGCATTGCAATAGACGGAAATTGCTTTCGGAGGCTAGTTGCACCGCGTCTTTCCACCAGGATTCTGCATCTGTACCACATTCCGGGCAATTGACGCCTGACCAGTTTGCACCGGGGTGAAATAAATCAGGCTCTTGCAGATAGGTTGACGTTACTTCTTCTGCTTCGGGTACAAAGGCATACAGGCGTTCTTCTGCTTTTTTTGCCGCATCTGGATCAGGTTGATACAAGTGATCACATGGTACGTATTGTAGCCAGTTATCAGACATGAGTGTTAGTCCTTATAAAATAGTGCTCGCAATGACAGAGGCGGAAGCAAGAATGGTAACCAAGGCGCGGGCAGGTCTCAACATTCATACATTTCCAACCATGCGGACGATTACGCGATTCTAATCGATCCGTGCTTGATGCTTGGCGTGTCAGGTGATTGCGCCATGTTGTTTCTTTTGATACCGTTGACACTAGCTTGCCCATATCACACCACACTCCGCGTTATTGTCCGTGATGGGGATTGTGCCGGTATTAGGTTCCGTTGAAAATAACGCTGCTCAGGAACCGGTTACGCGCAAACATTGCTTGGCCAAATTCAATCTACTTCAGAACAGGAGACTATGATGTTTTTCATGGACGTACCTACTACTTCATTTCAAGAGACTACTCAGTCTTCAACGATTACAACTGCTTCGCAAGCTGTAGAGAAAATTGACCGCACTATTGGTATCTGTCATTTGGAAAAATCTGGTAATACGCTATCTGAATTGGATGGTATGAGTCCTGTTTTAGATTTGAAAAATTATTATCTATCAAAAGAAAAAACCACTATTCGTGGCGATGGAATAGTAACTGTTTTAAAGATGCCAACAAACGGGATATTAAATAGCGAAGGTGGTGGAAATTTTTCATATCTTCCAAATAAAGGATTTATAGGTAATGATCGCGCGACCTTATTAGTTAAAATCGGCGGCAAGCAGGTTAAGATGGAGTACTTTTTTAGAGTAGTGCAAAGTGTTCCTCTGCAATATGAGACCGGCCCAAGTCCGTATGAGGAAAGTGGTTGCCCTAAGAAAGTACGTGTCTGGAAAATGTCCTCTGTTGCTGACGGTGGCGAAATTGTCGTTGCTTCGGAACTTCATTCGATAGATTCAAATCTTGAATTACAAAATTTTCCTTCTCATTTAAATTGGTCGGAATAGTGACGCTGATCATGGGCGTCATGTCTGGCCTGTCCAGGGAAGTGCGATGTGTATCGCTGCTGCGGTGTTCCAGCGCGACGATGGGCGGGCTTTGCTGGCAGTTATGAATCTTGTTTGCTTGCAATAACAGAGTCGCTATACTTGGGTAAATTTAATTTCCCAAGTGAAAATGCCATGACGATGGTTCTGCGCAGGCGAATACCGGAGTTTCTTTCGCCTGCGGACGAACAAGCTTACCGTGATCATGGTCGCGTGGATACCGTTAGAAGCGGTTACCGGGTCCTCATCGCAGGTACGGTGATTGATCTGATGCTGATTGCAAATGATTTTCTATTGGTCAAAACGACTGGATTGCTGATTTTTTGCGTTGTTTTGCGTCTGTCTATCCTGACGCTGACCTTGTGCTTATGGCCTGGTTTCAGGCATACACCCAGCAATCGCTGGATTGACGCTGCGATGTTTTGGTGGATATCGCTTACGCTGTTTACCATGGTGGCCGTTGCCGCGACGCGACCTGCGGTATTTTTGCTGCATGTGCTGGTCAACCAGGCGCACTTGTTTGCCGTCTATCTGGTGGTGCCGCTACGCTACCGGCATCGTCTGATTTGTGGGATAGGCAGTGCCATTGCTTATCTCGCCGTGCTGACCATGAACCATACAGTTGCAGAGATGACGCCCTTCGTGGTGGCGATGGTAATGGTCAATGTCGTCGGTAGCCTGGCGGTGTTTCATCTTGAGCGCTCGCGACGTCTGGAATATGCGCATCTGATTGAGGCACGTACCGCCAATGCGCAATTGTCGATGGAAATTGCTGAACGCCAACGGCTGTATGCGCAGGTTGCAGAAAGTGAACAATATCTTGCCCGGTTGTTTGAAGTCACACCTATCCCGCTTGCCTTGTCCACGGTCGATGATGGCCGTTTCTTGCGGGTCAATCAAGCTTTCTTGAACCTGTTTCGCTTGTCCATTGCGCAATTAGAAGAAGCCAGGGCGTCGGATTTTTACGAAAACCGGCCTGATCGGTCCGACATCATCGGCAAGGTTCAATTGACTGGGGGCGTGGACAATATCGAGATACGTGCACGTACGTTCGATGGCGCAGTTTTGTGGTTGGCCGTTTCGCTGCGCGTTCTGGAGCATCAAGGGCGACGTTGCCTGATCATGTGTTCTCACGACGTTTCTATCCGGCATGCTGAAGAAGATGCCTTGCGGGCTGCCAAGCAACTGGCTGAGGAAGCCAGTCTGGCCAAGTCGCATTTTCTGGCGGCAGCCAGCCACGACTTGCGCCAGCCCATGCACGCGCTTGGGATGTTCGTAGGCGCGCTGCAGGAACGCGCGATGGATGAAGAGGCGCGCAAGATGATAGGCCATATGGATGATTCCATCGCGGCCATGAATGCCTTGTTCAGCGCGCTGCTGGATGTGTCGCGGCTGGACGCTGGTATAGTCGAGGCGCACCCGGCACCGATTCGCCTGCAAGCCATCCTGGAGCGCATTCAGCGCGAATTTGCGGAGGAAGCGTTGAGCAAGGGTGTACGCTTGATCGTGCGCCCCTGTTCGCACTACGTGCATAGTGATCCGCTGTTGTTGGGACGCATCCTGGGTAACCTGGTGTCCAATGCGGTGCGTTACACGGACCATGGCAAGATCGTGATCGGTTGCCGCAGCCGTGGTGCTCAGGTCAGCATCCAGGTGTGGGATAGCGGTCGTGGTGTGGCGCCAGAACATCACGGCCGTATTTTTCAGGAGTTCTATCAAGTCGCCAATGCCGGTCATGACCGCACGCAGGGAATGGGCCTGGGCTTGCCTATCGTTAAACGCTTGACGGAGTTGTTGGGTCACACGATGCAATTTCGCTCGCGCCTTGGCCAGGGTTCGATGTTTGCCGTCGATGTCCTGCGTGTCGCAGCGGAGGCGGAACCAGCGATGCCCAGTGAAGACAGGCTGGCCGTGCATCTGCAAGGGCTGGTGCTGGTCATCGACGACGAAAACTCGATTCAAAACGCCATGTTCAGCCTGTTGCATGGCTGGGGTTTGGAAGTGGTCACGGCTGGCTCTGGCCAGGACATGCTGACACGCCTGTCTTCGTTATCAAGAGCACCTGATCTGATCGTCTGCGACTACCGCCTGCAGGGTGATGAAAACGGCATCGATGTGATTCATCACCTGCAGCAGCACTACCACCGCAACATCCCTGGTGTGTTGATTACCGGCGACACGGCCACCGATCGCTTGCGCGAAGCCCAGGCCAGCGGATTTGTCTTGCTGCATAAGCCGGTACCTAATGCCAGGTTGCGTGCAACTGTTGGCGCGCTGCTGCGCCAACACGGGAGCACGAAAAAAATGTGATGACGCCAATCGCCTGAAGGGTTAGTCCTTTGGCGATGTGCTGGCATCGGTAATCAGGCCAGCCTGTCTTGCGGCGCTTACTGCTTGCACGCGGTTGTTGACGCGTAACTCTTTAAAAAGGCTGGCCACATGCGCCTTGACGGTCTTGTCGGACAAGCCTAAGCGTCGGCCGATTTCCTTGTTGACCAGGCCATCGCGCAACAACAGCAATACTTCTAATTGGCGTGCAGTCAGGCGTAAGGCATTTTTGGAACTGCCTTGGCGTGCATGAGGCGCTGCATCTTGAGTCACGAAATCCAGCATGAAAGGCGGTACATAGATGTCGCCGGACAGGACGAGCCTGAACGCCGACAGGATGGTGTGCGCGCTTGCGGATTTGGGCAAATAACCCAGCGCACCCAATGCAAGCGCACGCCGCACGTCTTGTGCACTTTCTGACGACGACAGGACGATAACGGGTAATTGGGGATCATGCCTGACCAGTTCCTGGATCAGTAGCATGCCGTCCATGCCGGGCATGTACAAATCGACGAAGGCTGCGTCCAGATCCGGATGTTGTGCCACACAGGTCAATGCTTCCTGGCCATTGCTTGCTTCCAGGATAGTGCTGTGCGCCTCGACGTGACCAAGCAGCGCCGCCAGCCCGGCGCGCATCGTTGGATGGTCATCCACGATCAAGAGTTTCATCGGGATTGTTGTTGCGTAGCACTCATGCTTTCATTATCGCTGCACGATAGCGAAATTGCAACATGGCAGCGGTGTTAGGTACAGTATTAGGTACAGTACTAGTACCAGTCTTCGTGCTTTTGCCCTATTTACAACGCTCTGTTTGCTGCCAATACTAAGGTGCCAGGGCGTGTTGAACTTGCGTCAATCATTCTTGGCCGTTGGTGGTATTTGCGTTTAAAAAACGTATAGCTGACAGGTGTGAGTCGTCCGTCGCGGATGATTTCATCCTGATCATCTTGAATAAGAACGTGTTTGCGATCTTACTGCGCGAGCGTGATCGTAGTCCACGCGGGGCTCATGTGCTGCTCAAAATGCTCATGTACTTAGAGTACATTCCGCTTTTTGCGCGGCGCTTTTGTTACCCTTACCCCGCTGACGCTCGCTCGCTACAGATCGTAAACACGTTCTAAGAAGAACGTCTGCTTCACCGCACGCCCACGACGCTTTGCGTCTTTTAACCTGGATAAAACATGAAAAAGAACCACTTTTCACTGCGCGTCACCTTGTTCGTGAGTTTCTTATTTTTATCACCGGGATTAGTGCCAACGGCGATGGCGCAAAAACTTCAAGATGAGCAGGCCGCAGATAAAATCACCATTTATACAAACGGCAATCTGATTACGATGGACGACGATAATAGTCGTGCCGAAGCAATGGCTATCAAGAACGGTATTATTCTTAGCGTTGGTAAGGCAAAAGATATCAAAGAGCAGTTTAAAAATCAGCCCACAGACATCATTGATCTCTACAAGAAAACGGTTTTGCCAGGTTTTATTGATGGACATAGCCATTTCTCGCAAGCTGCAGCAAGTATTGGCTTTGTTGACATCTCACCGTCCCCCATCAGCACTGGCAACGACAAGGGCAGCATCATCGACGCCTTGAAAAAAAGCGATCAATTCAGCAAGTTGCAACAAGGGGATTTCTTAATCGCTTATGGCTATGACCAAACGTCAACGACCATGACTTGCGAAGGAAGTGTAGGCGCCCCCCCCGGGCAATGTATGAAGGGTTTGTCGCATGACGATCTCGATGAGGTGTTTGGTGATATTCCTGTGATCTTGATCCATGTCTCCATGCATGGTGGTTTGCTCAATAAAGCCGCGATGGCAAAGCTGAGTGTCCCTTTAGTGCCCGAAGCAGGCGAAAAACTGTATGTCAATAGCGAACGTAAATATCAGCCAAGCAATGAATTGACAGGCTTATTGATGGAACAAGCATGGGAATACGCATTAGGTCAAGCGCAGGCCTTACAGAATTTACAAAGCGTAGAAAAAAGTTTTAAGGACAAACTGACAGCTGCGCAGTTGATGTATGCAAGTTACGGTTACACGACTGTACATGATGCGCCCGTCACAAAGCAGGTCATGCAGGCGTACCAGGAAGCCGCGGAACAAAAGGCACTCTTTTTGGATGTCGTTGCTTACGCCGTGCCGACCGATTTAGCGCGCTACCAATATACGACAAGTTATACCAATCATTTCAAAATCGCGGGCATCAAAATCATTGTTGACGGATCGCCGCAAGGGCTGACTGCGCTATTTAGCCAACCCTATAAGGTCCCTGGCCCCAACCTGGCAAAATCATGGTGCGGTGGGGTGGCTAACACTTCGCAGGACGACTTAAATCAATATGTTGCGGATGCCTATAAAGCCAAGGCGCAGGTTTTGACGCACGTTAACGGTGATGCAGCAGTACAGATGGTGCTTGACGCACATCTAGCTGCCGGCGCACCGAAAGATATGCGCACAACGCCGATTCACTCGCAATTTGTTACTGCCGATCAGTTAAAGAGTTACGCGGAATACGGATTTACACCTTCGTTTTTTACCAATCACACCTACTTCTGGGGTGACTTGCATGTCAAGAATCTAGGCAGGGAACGTGCAAATTTCTTATCCCCAATGGCTAGTGGGGCTAAGCTCGGTTTGCATATGACCAATCACAGCGATTTCTTTGTGACACCACCTGATCCGATTTTTATTTTGTGGACATCGGTCAATCGTATCTCGCGCAATCGAAAGGTCATCGGTAAAAACGAACGTCTTTCTGTGATGCAGGGACTTAAAGCGCTGACATCTGATGGTGCGTACCAGTACCACGAAGAATCAAGCAAAGGTAAATTGAAAGAAGGCATGGTGGCGGACATGGTGATGCTGAGTCAAGATCCGACTGCTATTCCCGTGAAGAAGATATGCGACATAGAAATTCTTGCGACCTATAAGGCAAATATCCTTGTAGCCGACACATCCAAGTTCAAACCTCGCGTACTTAACTGCAAAGCAGTGATGCCAAAAAAAATAGACAAATTATGTAAGCACGTCAAGGCATGCGCAAGAACATGACTATTAGCGGAAATTGGGGCAGATTGTTCCCAATTTCCACTGTTTTTTTATGATATTTGTGTGATTTTTGCGCGACTGGTACGCTAGCCCCGGCCTGTGCGTTGTGACCTGTGGAACATGGACAGGGCACTCGCGAGCAGGTTACGCATCAATGATGCACTTCACCACCCCGCAAGTCTGCGCGATCGATTGCCAGCTTATCCAGCAAGGTCACGCTCAGTGTGCCTTCCTCGTCACCATCTACAAGCGCTTAAGTCCACTAAGATGGCATTTCACGCCTATTAATCAAATGGACGCTAAGTATATGGCGTGTTTGTTTATTTTGTGACATGCTTCTCCCACTGCGCTGAATTCCCAATCTCTGGCGACCGGCAGGTTTTGTACCGGCAAACTCTATGATATTCACCGTTACCAGAAAATTCGCTTGAATTTCAAATTGCACTATGTGTTCAGCGAAATGACACTACGTCAAATTTAAGGAGCTGCGAAATTGTATTGTTACGTGGGTAAATTTTTATCTTGGTTTGCTCGCCGGATGCCATTAATTTTGGTAGTGCTGATGTGGGTTGCGCCAGCCCAGTCACAGCAAATGCCTCTGCGCTACTTCACGCAGCAAGATGGGCTAGGTAATCTGTCGGTCACCGCAATGGCGACTGATATGGATGGTTATATCTGGGTTGGTACAGAAAATGGACTATTTCGCTATAACGGTGCCGAATTTCGCCGCTATTCCAAAGAAGAAGGATTGGCTGAAGTATTCGTAACAGCCTTGCATGTGGATGCCCAAAATAGATTGTGGGTCGGCAATAGTGACAGCGTGTATGTGAGGGCGGGTGAGCGTTTTGCTCCCATTTTGAATAACGGTAAGAAGCTTCCCATCTCTGCTGGTCAAACATTCAGCTCGTCGCCTGATGGAAAGCTGTTCTTCGTCAGCCAGCAACGCTTATATGCGTTGACCATGCCTGGCGACAAACCTCAGTTTGAAGTACTTTTCCCTAACCAGCAAAACCTTGCGCAGCCAGCACCCGATGCCTTGTTTGGTGTCCACCGTGATAATAACGGCGATTTCTGGCTGGGATGTGGGCAATCAATTTGTGAATACAGTGATAAAAAAACGCGTGTGTGGGATGCGTCGCGGGGCGTGCCGGACGACCAGTGGCGTAGTTTTTACCGTGACAGTAGCGGACAGCTTTGGGCGAGAGGCGAGCAACATATTGTCGTCCTGCCGGCGAACGATGACCGTTTCAAAGATAGAACACCTCCAGGCGATATCCTGCATAAGAAGGGGCTGGTAATCTGGATATCTGCCGATGCCGAAGGCCGGATATTGAGCAATGCCGATCAGGCACTGATACGCTGGAACGAGGATCACTGGGACAGTTTTGACAGGCAGAATGGATTGAAAATAGGCGGCGGACTGACTGGCCTTCTTTTTGATAAAGATGGAGGCATGTGGCTGGGGTCGCGTGGGCTGGGTCTGATCAAATGGCTGGGTTCGGGTAATTGGGAAAGCTGGACCATGGCACAGGGCATGCCTGACGACGTTGTGCTGTCGCTGGCCAGGGACAGGAGAGGGGTTATGCATGTAGGCACGCGCTCTGGCCCGGCGCAGCTTGGGCCCGATCAACAGTATTTCAGCGCCAATACAGACGGGCTAGGGAAAATTGACCACCAGTGGTCAGGCATGGTGGTTGATGATACTGGTACGGTGTGGGGCGGTACTTATTCCGGACAACTGATGCGTTTCGACGCGACCAACCGGACCTATACGCAGGTAGCAACGCTGCCCCAGATTTTTCGGATGCTGGCAGATCGCAAAGGCAATATCTGGGTGGTGACTGTCAATGGCTTGTTTGTCATTGATACCAGTGCCAGCAAAATGAATGTGATGCGTTCTGCTGGCCCGAATGGTCTGGAAATTTCTAAAGCCGGGAATTTCCGTGATTTGTGCCAAAGCCCGAATGGAGACATCTGGGTTCTCGCGCGAAATCAGTTACTGCGCTTTGATGGCAAGGTCTGGAATGATTTTCAGGTGAGGTTCAATGGTGAGCCGCCTAACATGGCAGGCCTGAGTTGTGCAGGCAATAATGACTTGTGGCTTGGTACGCTAAAGGCAGGCTTGATACGCGCAAGCATCAACAATGGAAATTTACAACTACAGCAACAAGAATCGCCCGTCTTAAAAAACAAGATCATATTTTCTTTGCAGGAAGATAGCCGGGGCTGGTTATGGGTGGGTACGGATGCCGGTGTCGCCGTTTTAAACAAGAAACAGTGGCGGGTATTCAATCAAAGTAATGGATTTGTCTGGAATGAAACCAATGGGCGCAGTTTTTTTGAAGCCCCGGATGGTGCAATGTGGATTGCGACAAGCAACGGCATTTCACACATCCTTCGTCCTGATCGGTTATTTAATGCGCAGGAACTCAGCAGCCTGATTGAAAGCGTCCATCGGGAAGATGAATCCTATTCCGTCAACAAACCGATTGACCTGGCCTGGTCACACCAGCCAATAGAGTTTGTGTTGGCAAGTCTCAATTTCAGCAATCGTGGTGCCCTTGAATTTCATTACCGACTTGGTGGGCTGGAAACAGCCTGGTCAACATCGACGACACCAAAAATACGCTATACCGCGCTGGAACCTGGCAGCTATCGTTTTGAGTATTTTGTCAGCAATTCTGATGCCCAGCAATCTTCAGCTATCAAGTATCTGGAACTGGTGATCCAGCCCCCATGGTGGAAAACCATATGGTTTTATATGTTGATAGGTGCAGCTTTCCTGATTCTGGTTTTTATCATTCATACCTATCGACTGCGCAAGCTGACTGAACTTCAGGCAAAGACGGAAGCCATCGTTAAAGAACGTACACGGGAACTGGAGCTTTCTCGCGAAGAACTCAAAGTCCGCGCCTTGAGGGATGGCTTGACATCGGCCTGGAATCGCTCCGCCATGCTGGAAATTCTGGAAATGGAACTGGGAAAAGCGGGGCGTCAGAAAACCTCTTTGCTGGTGGTGTTGCTGGACCTGGATAACTTTAAACGGGTTAACGATACCTATGGTCACCCTGCTGGCGACGCAGTGTTGATAGAGGTCGTGCGTCGCATGAATGCCACGGTACGTCAATATGATGCAGTCGGCCGTTACGGTGGCGAAGAATTTTTGATCATTCTCCCCGGGCTTGATTTAGTCCATGGAAAAGGCCTGGTTGAACGATTGCTTCAATCAATCCGGGAACAAGATATCAGCATTGGCGAACAACAATCAATCAGGGTCACCGGCAGTTTCGGCGTCATCGCCTTTGATCCACAAAAACCAATGACAGCGGCTGAACTAATCTCAAACGTGGATCAGGCTTTGTACCGGTCCAAGCAGCAGGGCAGGAATCGGGTTGAGTATGTGGAGTGATCTGCGAGTTTAATGATTTTTGGTATCACGCACCAAATGCATTCGATTGTGCAAGGCCAATGCTATGTCACCACAGGTTACTTCTGAGATAAAATGGGCCCCCAGTTTGTACTTGCGAAGTTCCAATGAAATCTACCTTAAATTAAATAGATCATGCATCCTCTGCATCAAGCCATTGAATCCATGGATTATGATTCGGTAAAATGCCTTTTGGAAGCAGGTGCTGATCCCAATGTTCCAGATGCAGAATTTGGTGGTGCACGGCCCTTACATCTTTCAATTGATATCGAGTGTGAAGAGTCATGCCGCCGATACGATAAGGGAGAATTTGGCGCAGTTCCAAGCGCTTCAATTTCAAGGCTTTTAATCGAGTTTGGTGCGAATCCATATTTATGCGATCCAGCAGGACAATCGCCTATTGATTGGGCAACACACCGCAATCATGGAGCAGCGCTACAATTGTTTGTGAATGTAGTAAAGTAACCTGAAGCTATAAACACAACTATTGTCATCACGCAAGCGGAAGGAATTTTTTAACTGTTATTGTCCACTAGGTACGTGCCAGCGCAATCATTGAGTGATATTTTTTGCTGACGATATTTTCGTATATTGGTAAAAAATAACTCTATTCTTCGTACGAGAACAATACCGATTCGCGCACGATGTCACAAATTTGTAAGCTTATTGCTCTAGACTACGCCAAACATCTCCTCGGTGTTGAAGTTTTTTTAAGCAGCCTTCGGGCTGCTTTTTTTCTTTATGGGTGTGTGCCTGTCAGTCGTTCGTGATGTAGTAGTTGCACATGGTGATCAAGCCGCTGAGTTTGTCGGCGTCTTTTCTGGTCAGCAGGATATCCCTTACCTCGATAATCTGGGTGCGGCTGGGAATGATTTCTGTAGGGCTTCGGCACATCCAGTCGATTAATATTGAGGTGATTTTTTTTCGTCCCAGTTTGGCAACTTCCTTACGTGTAGGGACGTAAGTTTGGGACGTGTGGCCTTTTTGTTTTGACGATGAATTTTGAGCTGCCAGCAGATTTTCATCTGGTACACCGAACCGGTCATGCAAGTGTTGCATACGCGTTGCTCCTTAACAGTGGACTGTAACAGTTTAAGCGGAGAAGGCATCACGGGTATGATGTCTGAATGCTTTCTATTGTAGCCCTATATGTGCAGATAAGCTCTTTCATCATGCCGCACTATTGATCATGCGCAAAAAAATTGTCGACTTGGCAAAAAAACATTTATTGGCTGGCACATCAGGGGTATCGATAGCGGTGCTGACTGCATGACACTACCCCGTTTTATCACCAGCAAGGCCTGCTGATAAATGCGCTTTGATGACCTCTGCGAGTAGGTCGAACGCAGGGGCAATCTGCTTATTGTCTACGCAAGCGTAACCCAGCACCAGGCCTGATGTTGCCTGGGCGGGTGCATGGTAATAACTGGATAGGGCCCTTACCGCGATGCCTTTGTCCTGTGCCGCTTGGGCGACAAGCTGGTCATTACAGTTGGCTGGCAGCCTGAGCGTCAAATGCAGGCCAGCATCACTGCCTAATGCATAGACCTGATCGGCATCAAAGTGTCTTGCGATTTGCTGTTGCAAGAGTTCAAGCCGGCTGCCATACAGTAGACGCATGCGGCGGATATGGGAATTGAAATGGCCTTGTGTCATGAATTCAGCCATCGTCGCATGTAATGCTGTCTGGCCGGAGCGGTGCAGTTCTTCCATGCCGGTGATGAAGGGCTGGCTTAATGCTTTGGGCAGCACCAGGTAGCCAAGCCGCAAGCCGGGGAACATGGTTTTGCTGAAGGTACCCATGTAGAGCACACGTTCACCACTATCCATCCCCTGCAGGGATGCCAATGGTCTGCCGCCATAGCGAAATTCGCTATCGTAGTCATCTTCCATGATCCAGCATTCATGTCTTTGCGCATAGTTAAGCAAACTGCGGCGGCGTGCCAGGCTCATGACCATGCCGAGCGGATATTGATGCGATGGTGTGACAAAAATGAAGCGCGGCACGGCTGCCAGGTCATCCGCATTGGGGCAGATGCCTTCTGCATCAAGCTTGACAGGGTGTATGTTGACACCGGATGCCTTGAGTAAATTGCGCGCCCCCCAATAGCAGGGGTCTTCTACCCAGGCCAGATCACCCGGATCACTCAACAGCCGCAGGCATAAATCGATGGACTGATGAATACCATTGGTGATGACGACCTGGCTGGCGTCGCAGTCGACTGAGCGTGACACTTTCAGATAGTCGGCCACAGCTTCGCGCAGGGGGTGGTAACCACCACCCTGACCATAGGTCAGGGCTGCTATCGGTGGTTTGCGCCAGATTTTGTTTTGCAGGCTGTTCCATATTTTGTAGGGGAACTGGGTCACGTCTGGCACTCCCGGCACAAATGCCCCCCATTGCCTTGCGGATGCACTGGCCTGCGCCAGCAGTTCATGGCCACGCCGTGACAATTGCACGCTGGCCCTGGGTGCCTGGATCAGGCCGGATGGTAATTCAACGCTGTCGGGCACGGTGTCTGCAACATAAGTGCCGCTGCCGGCACGGGTTTCTACATAGCCTTCGGCCAATAATTGTTCATAGGCATACAGCACGGTATTGCGTGACAGGCCCAGTTCTTTGGCGACGTCGCGGCTGGACGGCAAGCGCGTGTCTACAGGTAAAACCCGGTCAAGGATGGCTTGCCGCATCAGTCTGTACAACTGGCGGTTACGCGGCATAGCGGTATTTTTATCCAGATATTGCAGCAGGTAGTCAGACAGATTGAAGGTTTGCATGCGGCTTGGCTTGTGAGGATGTGGGTCCTGGATTTTGCTGGGTTTTGCTGTATTCATTATAGCCATATTTTTCAAAGTGGTTCTATTAAAAACTTGAAATTGGCACTATTTAATGGTGCCAAAATACGCCACCATGCAATCACCATGAATCTGTTTTGATGTGTTTCAGCGTTTTTGATAAAGGCAAATGATGACTAGCAATCTTGAATGGAAAACCCGTAAAGACCAGGCAACGCCGCGTGGTGTTGGTGTGATGTGTGATTTTTATGCAGAGCGTGCCGAGAATGCCGAACTGTGGGATGTGGAAGGCAAACGTTATATCGATTTTGCGGCGGGCATTGCCGTCTTGAATACCGGGCACAGACATCCCAGGATCATCGCCGCCATCAGCGCACAACTGCAACAGTTTACCCATACGGCGTATCAGATTGTGCCGTATGGCAGCTACGTTGAATTGGCGGAGAAAATCAACCAGATCAGCCCGGGCACACATGCCAAGAAAACGGCATTTTTTTCTACCGGGGCTGAAGCGGTTGAAAATGCCATCAAGATTGCCCGCGCGGCCACTGGTCGTTCAGGCGTGATCGCCTTTGCGGGCGGCTTTCATGGTCGTACCATGATGGGCATGGCACTGACTGGCAAGGTGGAACCTTACAAGATTGGTTTTGGTCCTTTTCCGGGTGAGGTGTATCACGCACCGTTTCCCAATGCGGTACATGGTATCAGTGTGCAGCAGGCAATCGATGCGGTTCAGCATCTCTTCAAATTTGATATTGAACCGAAACGGGTTGCCGCCATCATTCTTGAGCCGGTGCAGGGCGAGGGCGGTTTTAACGTGGCACCGCCAGAATTCATGCGGGCTTTGCGTGATATGTGTGACCAGCACGGTATTTTGCTGATCGCTGATGAAATTCAGACCGGCTTTGCCCGCACCGGCAAGATGTTTGCCATGGCCCATTATGATGTCTTGCCTGACCTGATGACTATGGCAAAAAGCCTGGCAGGTGGCTTGCCGTTGTCGGCGGTTTGTGGCCGTGCCGATGTCATGGATGCACCGGCACCGGGTGGCCTGGGTGGCACCTATGCGGGCAACCCGCTGGCGGTGGTGTCGGCGCTGGCTGTGCTCGACATTATTGAAGAACAGCACTTGTGTGCAAGAGCAAATCAGTTGGGTGCGCAATTGAAGGAACGTCTGCAGGTGGTGAAGCAAGGCGTGGCACAAATCGCAGATGTGCGTGGTCTGGGCAGCATGGTGGCAGTGGAGTTTCATCACCCCGATTCAGGCAAGCCCAACCCCGAATTCACCAAGAAGGTACAGGCGCACGCCATGAAAAAGGGCTTGCTGCTGCTGACCTGTGGTGTGTATGGAAATGTGATTCGTTTCCTGTATCCGCTGACTATTCCCGACGCCGTCATGGCAGAAGCGCTGGATATTCTGGATGAAGCCTTGCGCGCCTGATTGATTCTGTACCCACCTGAAAATGATTTTCTCATGTTTATTCATAGCGAAAGCCTCACTGCCAACTTGCGTGACCCCGGCTTGTTCCGGCAACAGGCGTATATCAATGGCGAATGGTGTCTTGCCGATACGGGGGCCAGCTTTGCTGTGATCAACCCGGCAACCGGCATGGTGATTGGTGAAGTTCCCAAAATGGGTGCGAATGAAACTCGCAGGGCGATCACCGCCAGTCATGTCGCACTGAAGAAATGGCGCGACCTGCTGGCGAAAGAGCGTGCAGCCATATTGCGCCGCTGGCATGGCTTGATCTTGCAGCATAGCGATGACCTGGCGTATATCATGACGGCAGAGCAGGGCAAGCCCATTGCCGAGGCGCGGGCGGAAATTGCCTATGCCGCGTCTTTTATAGAATGGTTTGCCGAAGAAGCCAAACGTATTTATGGCGATACCATACCGTCACCGGCAGATGGCCGTCGCATTATGGTAAGCAAAGAGCCTATTGGTGTTTGCGCAGCGATTACACCTTGGAACTTTCCATCGGCGATGATTACCCGCAAGGCGGCACCGGCGTTGGCGGCAGGATGTACCATGGTAGTGAAGCCAGCAGAACTGACACCGTTTTCTGCCCTGGCATTGGCCGAATTGGCCAGCCGCGCCGGCATGCCACCAGGGGTATTCAATGTCGTGACTGGTGACCCGCAAGAGATAGGGCATGAAATCACAAGCAATACCCTGGTGCGCAAGCTTAGCTTTACTGGCTCTACCGATGTTGGCCGTTTGCTGATGCAGCAGTCGGCACCCAATCTTAAAAAGTTATCCCTGGAGTTGGGCGGCAATGCGCCTTTCATCGTGTTTAGTGATGCTGATCTGGATGCGGCAGTGGAAGGCGTGCTGGCATCGAAATACAGAAATTCTGGCCAGACCTGCGTGTGCGTCAACCGCATTTATGTACATGATGATGTGTACGATGTATTTAGCGGGAAACTGGTGGCAGCGGTTAACAAAAATCTTGTCGTTGGCAATGGTTTGGATGTTGGAGTGAATCAAGGACCGCTGATTAATGAAGCGGCTGTCTGCAAGGTGGAAACGCAGATTGCAGATGCGGTGGGGAAAGGGGCACGGATTTTGACTGGTGGTCAACGCCACGTATTGGGCCGTACTTTTTTTGAACCAACGGTCATCGCCGATGCCAGACAAGACATGCTGATCGCCCGTGAAGAAACCTTTGGTCCGGTAGCGCCATTGTTTCGTTTCAAGACCGATGAAGAAGCGATCGCCATGGCGAATGACACGGAATTTGGCCTGGCATCGTATTTTTACAGCCGCGATATCGGTCGCGTGTTTCGCGCGGCAGAGCAACTGGAATACGGTATGGTCGGCATCAATACTGGCCTGATCTCGAATGAGGTGGCGCCGTTCGGCGGTGTTAAACAATCAGGGATGGGGAGAGAGGGTTCCAAATACGGGATCGATGACTATCTGGTCATCAAGTATTGGTGTGTTGGCGGTGTATAAGCAGAAAAGGAAAATAAGCGGAAAAGGAAAATGCCCTTGATATTGAAGGGCATTTTTTGTGACCGTGATTTGATGGCGAATGCGGTTTTGATCAGGATGCCGTTGTGTACGTTTCGTTATCCGGCTCTGGCGTAGGTGCAGGTACGGGAGCAGGTTCTTCTTTGTCAACCCCACGGTCCAGTATCCAGGCGGGTATGCCCGAAAACAAGCTTGCCAACAACAGCATCAGCAACGCCACCCAGATCAGGCTGGTGTACTGGGTTTCATGCAGGATGAAGGAACCTATCATCGGTCCGGAAGCCAGACCCATCTTGGAAGCAAAACCACCCCATACTGCGGTTTGCCCGGTCTGATCAAAACGTGCGCACATACCCAATAAATAGGCGATGACAAAATTCCAGGTGATGCCGGTAATCAGGTTGGAAACGATCCAGATCCATTTGACATCACTGCTGACCAGGGCCCAGCTACCCAGCAAGGCCAGCAACATGCCGCCCAGGATAGGCTTGAAGATGCCGTAGTGGGTGGACAGTATGACCACCAGCAAAGCACCCAGCATGCCTACCCAATTTGCGATGCCCAGGGTTTCGCTGATGAAATCAATTTCCAGTCCGGCTTGCCGCCCCAGGCCAATGATGAAGGCATACAAGCCCATGTTTGCCGCCTGGAACAGAAACACGCTGCATAGCGCAAACAGCAGGGGTGTTAGCATCAAGGGTGCTGCTGCCTTTGTGTCGGCTTTGGGGGCGATGACTTCATAGGCGGGCAAAAACTGCAACATCAGCAGCGTGACAATCGAAAAGGCAATCAGGCAGATAAACAAGACTGGCGTACCAAATACCGATACCAGCCAGGGCAGGCACATGACGCCCAGGCCGCCGGCACCGGCCTGCACCAGTAGTAATACACCAAAGGTGCGATCAGGCGCAGCAGTGCGGGCAAAGATGGAAAACCCCAGGCCCACCAGCGCACCTCCGATCAGGCCGTGGCCAAAACGCACGGCCATCAGTAACTCAGGTTTGCTGACGGGGATGGAAAGCAAATCCATGATGATCAAGCCAATCAGCATCCATAGCGCAGCCGGCTTCCAGTTCAGGCGACGGGCCATGAAGGCGATCACAAAAGCACCGCAGGCACCACCATACATATTGAAAGAACCTACCATGCCCGCCTGTTTGCTACTGAATGCCAGGCCTTCCTTCAGCCCATCCACCAGGGCCGGCATGATGTTGACGTAAAACAGACCGGCAGTTGCCAGAAACGACAAAAGCACGCGCGCAGTCATGCTGTCGGGGGCAACTTTGGGGAAGCGGGATGAAATGATCATGGTCTGTCTGGTTTGATTTTAAGTTGAGATGTGGGTAGCGATGTCGGCGTCAATCACAGTTGATACCGTGTTCAGTCAAGAATGCTGCCAGTGGTGCAAGCTGTTCTTCATAGCTGCGCCAGCGCTGGACTGAACTGCGGTACAGAGGCTGACGTACCTGAGCGGCACTGGCAGTGGCGGCGGGTGCTGTATTGTTGTGAAAATCCAGGCAGGCATCTTCCCAGGGCAGGTCACAGTAGGCCAGCATGGCTCTGGTGCTGCTTTCTTGTTGATCAACCAGCACTTCATAGTCGATGTCGAGAAATCTGCCCGGCAAGACTTCGCGCCAATGTTGCATCAGTTGATGGTAGGCCAGGTAGTAATGCCCCAGGTCTTCCAGGCTATAAGAAAATGGATAACCCATGCGAAACAGGGTCTTGTACATGGCATAGCAACTGTCCAGCGGATGACGTCGCAAATGGATAATCCTGGCGTGTGGCATAGCCTGATGAATCAACCCCAGATACAGATAATTTTCTGGGGTTTTGTTGATCAGCCAGGGGGCGTCATTGCCATACCCCGCGATACCATGTTGATAGATCTCGCGCAGTTGTGACATATTGATATGGGCCGAACGTTCTATCATGTCCAGCTTATTGCCCGGTCCAGCGGCCATTTGCATGATGGCGAAGGCGAGGTTATTGATTTCACCCAGGCTGCCGACCTGGCTATGTGAGCTGAGTATGCGCTCTACCAGGGTTGTGCCGCTGCGTGGCAAGCCCAAAACAAACAGGGCGCGCTCTGCCGTCGTTGTTGGTAGCTGCGATGGCTGCGGCGATGACAAGGAAGAGAACAGTTCGGCAGTGAAGGTCTGCCGGATTTTTTTCATGGCAGCGACATCGTTTTCTCCTTTATACGCCAGCATATTGCGGCGACGCAGGGCACCACGTTTCAGGTATTGAAATGAACTGGTGGCGTCACCCAGGTCTTCATGTTCCTTCGCCAGCGCATAACATAAGGGTACTTCACCCGGATGTTGTTTTGGCAGACGCAGCAACAGTTGTTCCAGTTGTGCAATATGGTGTTGCTCTGGTTTCCAGGTCTTGAGCATGGAGCGGTTCAGACAGGCACCGAAGTCTGCCGGGTCAAGTGCAATGACACGGTTGAACAAGGTTTCTGCCTTGCTGAGCTCACCAGTAGTAACGCAGGACGACGCCAGGTTGAACAGATACAGGGCCTGATCTGGTTGCAAGGCAACGGCGCGCTCATAACAACGCGCGGCATCAAGATGGGCGGCGCAATGCAGATACATGTGGGCAACGTCCTGCAACAAGGCGGCGTCATTGTCGGCAAGCTGCTCCAGGGTTTTTATTTTTTCACGCGCGGCGGCAATCTGTCCACAATACACCAGGCTTTCCACTTCCCTTAATAGCGCCGGTGGGTGAAACGGGGACAATGCAACAGCCTTGCTTGCCATATCCAGCATGGCATCAAACTTACCCAGTCGTTGCCATACCTGGCTGGCTGTCAGATGCAGGGAAAGTGATTGTGGTTCGGCAGCGATAATTTGCTGGCACAAGACGGCTGCTGCCGCCTGCTCACCATGACGTAAGTGCCGGTCAAGTTGTTGCAATTGCGAATTCATGGCTGTTGTCATGGTGTTGTCAGTGTATTGTTTATGCGGCTTTATTTCGTAGATACGGTTTTTCGATGGTTTTTTTTGCCCGGTGCCTGAAAACAGCACCGGACAGGGGGTAAGAAAAATGCAGTGTTAGTTAGAAGTTGTAGTCAGAAGTTGTAGTTTGCAGAAAAACCGATGGTACGTGGTTGTGAAATCAATACTTTTGAGCCATTACCGTAATAATTCTGCGATGGGCTGGTTCCCATGGATGCTTCCAGGAAGCCGCCGGTGATGCCAGCATTATTGGTCAGGTTCTTGACAAAGAAGGTGGCGCTCCATTTTCCACCCATCAGCGTAGAAGACAGACCCCATTGCGAAAAGCTGTCCCAGGTTTTTTTGACCAGGGCTGAAGAAGAAATCGCGTTTTCTGTTGAACCCTGATAATAGGCATTGATGCGGTTAGTCCAGTACAGACCATTGTCAAACGTCATGGTGTGTTCAAGCGATGCACTCAAGGTATTTTTGGCGGTGCCGGGCAATACTGTGCCTGCTTTTGCGGTGATGACAGCCGGGTTGTCTGCACGGCGGACATCTTCATCCAGCTTGGCGTCGACATAGGCGTAACTTAACGTATAGCGCCAGCCTTCACCAAATCTGCCACTCAGTTCGGCCTCCAGGCCCTGGCTGCTGGCCTTGCCACCATTTTGGGCGACATAGAAACCCCAGTTCGGTGTAGTCGTATCGATCTGTATGTTTTTCCAGTCAATGTGGAACAAGGATACGTTATAGCGCATTGACCCGCTGGCACCTTTGATACCCAGTTCCACGTTGGTATTGGTGTCCGGTTTGAAGGTTTGCCAGGCCTTATTCTCTGCAAAATTGCCGGTCAGCGGCACGGCATTTGCACCTGCGCGGCGGTAGCCCTGAGACGCAGTCATGTACAGCATCTGTTTATCAGCAAAATCCCAGGAGATATTTCCCTTATATAAATTACCGGAATCATTTTGCTCGATGACGGTATGTGTCGTTGCATTGTAGGGGGCAATCACCCCGGAACCAAGAATGGAGTCGTTGTTGAAATCGGTCTTGAATGACCGCATACCGCCAGTCACCCGCAACGCGGGGGAAAGATTCCAGGTCAGTTCGCCGAACAGGGCCCGTTCCTTGAAGTTTTGGGCGCGCTGGAAGACGAAATCATTGTCGCTGGTGACACCGGCTTTGGGTTGCGCTACATCGGACCAGGCTTTCAGGCCACGCAAGTAACTGAATTGTGCTGCGTTCAGATCCTGGTTTTGATAATAGGCGCCGACGATGTAGTCAACGCTGTTGCCTTTTTTAGACACCAGACGTATTTCCTGTACAAAGGCTTTGTCGCCATAGCTGCGCACCGCCTGTGCCATAGGCCGCGGGTAGTTGTAGTAGTAATTGGCCAGCCAGGCATTTTTTGCATAGAAGCCGGTATTTTCTGACAGACTGCTGCCTTTCTGGTCGTAGTGTGATGTGCCGCTGGACAGTGTGGCAAAACCCAGGTCGAGATCCATTTCCAGTGCGGCCAGTTTGACGTCGCGGGTAGATGGTTCCAACTGCACCGAACCATTTTCATACTGACCATATGGCACGCCATAGCCGTTGTTGCCAATCGTTGGTTGGCGGCGGCCACCGACATCATCGGTTTGGGTCTGGTAAGTGAACAGGGCCTGGAAGTCCGTGTTCGGTTTGGCCAGCAGGGACAGGCGGGCGTAGTCAATTTTGACGGTATCGGCATCCTTGACCGAGCGATAGCTGGCAGTTTTGTCGAGAATACCGTTAGGTGCAACGGGTGCGCCCTTACTGTCGAGCACATACACATTCGGGTAATCAATCACGCCGGCATTATTGACCTTGCCGGCAGCAAGACGCAGCGCGAACAGCTCACCCAGCGGCACGTTGAATACACCATCTGCCGTGTAATTGGTGCCTTCAGAACCATTGGTACGGCTGATGCTGCTGTCAATCTTGGCTGAATAGGTATTCAGCTCCGGACGGCGGGTAATATAGCGTACCGTACCACCGAGCGAGCCAGAACCATACAGGGTGCCTTGCGGGCCACGCAAGACTTCAACCCGGTCGACATCCTTGATCAAAAAATTGGCAAACAGAGGCGTATTGTTGACGTAAGTGGACACCGTTGGTACGGCCGACGTCTGGAAGTCACCCAGGGCCGAGCCGTTGACGTTCAGCCCACGCATGGTCACGCCGCTGATCACCCCAGAGTTGCGATTGCCGCGATCGACGATGGATGCACCGGCGACGCTGCGCAACATTTCGGTCTGGTCCGTAATATTCTTTTCTTCCAGGTCTTGTCCGCTCAGAGATGAGATGTTGTAAGGGATTTTAAGAATGTTTTCTTTGCGCCCTTGCGCCGTTACCGTCACCGTGGAAATCTCTTCTTTGCCGGCGGTTTGTGCATGCAGTGTCATCGCATGCCCGACACCGAAGGCCAGCGCGATGGCAGATGCCAGACGTTTTTTCTGTAACAAACTCTCTGATTTCATTTTTCTCTCTCTGGATGAAGTTGGGTTTTTGTTGCGGTTTGATGTTTTGTAAAATTTATATTTTTTATATCTTTATCCGGACTTAAGCACGGCCCATGCATCAAACTATCCGCGATGACCTGACTTCTGGTCAATTACCCCATTGTGGTACTCAGATTGTGGAATTGTGGGGTATTCCTCCAAAGTTTTATAGTTCATCCGGGCAAAAAATTTACTTGCCACCGTGTTTTGCGCAATGGCATCTGCATGCAGCGATAAGCCGGCAGATTTTAGGCATATGCAGCGGGCATCAAGAATTGACTCACGACTTACATTCCAAGTTAAACCATGTATGAATTGATTGGAGAAGCGATGAAAAACTATCTGCTAGCCCTGTGTCTTGCCTTTGGCATGATTGCCACAGATAATGCACTGGCAGTCTATGCACCACTAACAGGCAGTGGCGCTGTCAGCCGCAGCAATTTGAGTTCCAGCTATCTGAATGGCACGACAGCTAGCCTGGTTGACTATAGTGCGTTTGCGGTACCTGCGAATGCGGCAAATCCTGATTCTACTTTCCAGGGCACGTTGACGTTGACGAATGTCAACACCACCGGCAGCTTTACCGAAGTGGGGACAAATTTGCAATCTTCGTATGTCAATCCCACCCATTTGCCAGCGTTCAGCTATCAATTTATTCAGGACGGCACGCATATATTTCCCATCAACCGTGGTTTGCTGACCACAAGCCATGCGGACTGGTACTACATATTGGAACCGGGCCGGGTCTGGAAAGAGACTGGGGACAATGGATACTCCAGGGTAGCCATTCCTTTTTCCTTGCAAGAAAATGGTGCCAACTGTACCCATAATGGCGTCTTGAGCTTCCTCTTCAAATCAGATGGCAGCATCTCCAAGGTGGCTTATCAGATCGCCAGCGAAACCTGCCAGTACTTCCAGTTCAATATGTGGGGGCTGGCAACTGCCACCTACACGCCGCAAACCATCAGCACTGCCGCGACAGCCATCACTGCGTATGAAGCAGAGGTAGCTGCACGCATGCCGACCAAGGCGATAGCGCAACTGGCGGTGGACTTTCCATCCGCCGGCATCACTGTCGCCAATATCGGCAGCGAGCAGACCGCTTCGTATATGACCGTGTTTGGGGTTGCCGTTGACGGTACCAATTATGTGGGGGGCTGCAATACGCGCTACGGCACTTATCCCTACTGTGAAGTATTGGATCTGCCATCTTATTCGGTGTCTAAATCGGTAGCGGGTGCTATCGGCCTGATGCGCCTGGAACAAAAATATGGAGGGGTGCAGTCGACGCTGATCATCAAAAACCAGATTGCCAAATGTTCTGGCAGCCAATGGGCTGATGTGACCTTGCTGAATGCGCTGGATATGGCCACCGGCAATTACACCTCTGCCGGTTATGAAGTGGATGAAGGTTCAACTGCCGCACTGAATAACTTCTTCCTGGTCGATACCTATAATGCCAAGGCGACCCATGCCTGCGCTTATACACGCAAGGTAACGCCCGGTAGCAAATGGGTGTACCACACATCCGACAGCTTCTTGCTTGGCACGGCTTTGAATACCACCTATAAAGCGCTGGCGGGCAGCACCAAGGACTATTACACAGATATGCTGGTCGAAGATTTGTGGAAGCCCTTGAAAATGAGTCCAACCACCTACACCACGGCCCGTACCATCGACAGCGTGGCGTATCCTTTCACCGGTTATGGCCTGACTTTCCATCATGATGACCTGGTCAAGATGGGGGAATTTTTGAACAAAAACAATGGCTCCATCAATGGCACTGCCATGCTTGATACCACTCTGTATAACGAGGCCATGCAAAAAACTTCGAATCATGGTCTGGATGCCGGTGGCGTCAATTCCAAATACCTGCATGGTTTCTGGGCCTGGAATGCTGCCAGCACTGATACCGGTACCGCCCTTTGCGGTAGCGCCAAATGGATACCCTATATGTCAGGTTTTGGCGGTATAGGTGTGGTGTTGCTGCCAAATAATATGGTGTATTACTTTGTCAGTGACAACAAGGAATATGGCTTCAAACAAACGCTGATTGAATTGAACAAGATACGCACACTTTGCTAGTGCAGCACTACACTAGTAAGCGCAGCGCAGGCATAGTCCAGATCCATGCCTGCGCTGGCATGAATATGATATAAAGATTTTACCAATGCGAGAGGCAAGCTTCAAATGACATTTTTTACAATAGCAGCCGTACAGATGCCGGTTTCATCCAGTACTGAAAACCTGACTGCCATGACGCAAAATCTGGATGCGATCATGCGGCGTTTTCCGGCAGTAAGAATGGTAATATTCAGTGAGTTGTGCGCTTATGGTCCTGCTAAAACCCACGCGCAGCCAGCAGGTGGTCCACTGGAACAGCGTTTTCGCGAGATGGCAATGCAGCACAATGTCTGGCTGATACCTGGTTCTGTCTATGAACAGGATGGCGAACGTATTTACAATATGACGCCAGTCATCAACCCACAAGGTGATATCGTTGCACGCTACCGCAAGATGTTTCCATTTCTGCCGTATGAAACCGGGGTCGAGGCGGGTACAGATTTTTGTGTGTTTGATGTGCCAAAAGTAGGGCGTTTCGGTATCTCCATCTGTTACGACAAATGGTTTCCTGAAACTACCCGCACCATGGTCATGATGGGTGCCGAAGTGATTTTGCAACCCACCATGACGGATACCATAGACAGGGAACTGGAACTGACTATTGCACGCACCAATGCGGCCATCAACCAGTGCTATTTTATCGATGTGAATGGCGTTGGCGATTGTGGCAATGGCTTGTCTATCGTGGTTGGACCAGCAGGTGATGTGATTCATCAGGCTGGTAGTGGGCGCGAAATCATTCCTGTGGAGCTGGATCTGGGCAGGGTAAGGCGTGAACGTGACCGCGGTTTGATGTCTCTGGGACAGCCACTGAAGAGCTATCGTGACAGATCAGTCGATTTTGCGGCAGCGCAGACTTCAGAAAAAATTGATGATTACTTGAAGAGCCTGGGACCTTTGCAAAAACCGGTCTGAAGCAAGCCAAACCGGACCTGTCTGTGCAAAAGCATAGGGGACAGTTAAGTTACTTTATGCGTTTTTATTTTGCGCCTGGTAAAAAATCGCAAATAATTCTGACTGCGAATTGATTTCCAGTTTGGTATAGATGTGCTTTTTATGTGCCCGCACGGTTTCAACAGAAATCTTGAGTTTTGCGGCAATATTTTTTGAAGTGAAGCCGCTCAGCATCAATTGCCCGATCTCTATTTCACGGCTGGTTAACTTGGTGCCTTTGGTCAGGCTGATGGCGCGTTCGACACCGCTTTGCCAGTCGGTGTGCTTGGCTGTTTCAGTTGGCGTGACGGCGTGTTCTTCCACATGTTCACGCTGCTGCATCAGGGCAATCACCCAGGGCGCGATGATGGACAGGAAGGCGATTTCTTCAGGTTTGAATTTACTGCCTCTGCCCATGGAAAAGCACAGTGTTTGCCCGTCATGGCTGGCATAATTGAACTGGACTTCATCTGCCACGATATTGAGCTGGAAATACAGGCGATAGTAATCAGTGCTGATAAAGCTTTCTGGCGCTACTTCGTCGAGCATGAACAGACCTGATTGTGAATGTTCGCGGCTGGCGACAAAAAAAGGATCGAACAGGTAGAGCCCGTTCAAATAATCTTGAAACAGCAGGTCGGCGCTGCCATCGGCGGTTGGGTTTTCTATATAGACCACCGGCTTTTCATTATTTGAAAAACGCAGCACGACCCAGTTGTCAAATTCAATGAAATTTTTCAGGCTTCTCACCAGCAGTAACCAGAAGTTGGGCTTATCAAGCGCACTGATGAGCTGGGCAATCTGTCGGTGAAAAACCAAATCCTGTATCTGGATATCCATATTGCATTCAGTAGATAAAGCGTATTGCATAATCCGGCCAGCGGGATGCTCATTGTAATCGCCTGTCAGCCTGATCGTACAGTCCTCCTTTACAGAATGGCGGCTGGTTACAACAGTTTTCTTTACATCTACAACTTTGGCCATGTCGGCGACCTGACCATGGACATTATTCGTTGCGCAGGCAGTGTCATCAGGCTACCTCGCCGACAAGCTTGGGCGTGGGTTGATGCAGGCGTATCAATTCATTCAATGGTTGCGGACGGCACATCACAAAGCCCTGTATCTGGGTATCGCCAAACTGGCGCAGAAAAGCGAGCTGGCTATCGGTTTCCACACCCTCGGCAATGATATCCAGATGCAGGTTGCGCCCTAGTTCTATGATGGTGCGGACGATGGCGCGATCTTCTGCCTGATCTGGTAAGCCGCTGACGAACGAACGGTCTATCTTCATGGAAGAAATGGGCAGATTTTTCAGGCGTGACAGTGATGAATAACCCATGCCAAAATCATCGAGACTGATGCCAAATCCCAGTTGTCGCAGGCTATGCATGATGGGTATCACGCGGTCCGGCTGTTGCATCAGCATACTCTCGGTCAGTTCCAGACACAGATGATGCGATGCAATGCCGGACTGCTGAACCACGTTGCAGAGTTCTTCCGGCAAGGTGTTGCTGGTAAATTCGGATGGCGCCATATTGACATGCACCTTCAAATCCTGAAACCCTGCCTGATGCAAAATGGCCAGGTCATGGCATGCCTGTTTGACTACCCAACTACCAATCTGCACGATGAGGTGGCTTTGTTCCGCAATGGGAATGAAGATATCGGGTCTGACCATCTCACCGTTCAAACGGCGCCAGCGCAGCAGGGCTTCTACTGCGACGATGCTGCGGCTGCCGTTGAAGATTGGTTGATATTCAAGAAACAGACTCTGATTCGTCATGGCCTGATACAGCTCTACTTCCATGGTCAGGCGTTGGGCCAGATCAGACTGTTGCATTGCCAGTGTCTGCGTGGTGCTGGTGGAGAAAAAGCTGAGCGCATTGCGACCGGTTTTCTTGATGCGGTACATGGCGGTATCGGCGCTGCGCAACAAATCGGGGCTGTTCATGCCATTCTCAGGAAAAATGCTGATTCCTATGCTGGCCGAGATGGCGACTTCATGGTGGTTGAATAATACCGGCACCTGGGCCGCATCCAGTACCTTTTTGGCCAGCACGTCCAGTTGCTCTATAAATGGCGTGGATGAATTATCCGGGTGCAGCAGGATGGCGAATTCATCTCCCCCCAGCCGGCCAACCAGGTCGCGACCGGATACCAGTGACTGCAGGCGTTGGGCAAAATCTTTCAGGACCACGTTGCCGGCTTCATGACCAAAGGCGTCATTCACCGGTTTAAAGCGGTCAAGGTCGATAAAGATCAAACCGAACGGCGCTTTGTTCCGGCTATTGTCCAGGCAGGTCTTGTCCAGCATGCGATAAAAATGACTGCGGTTGGCCAACTCGGTCAAGCCATCTATCTGTGCCAGTTGGCGTATGGTTTCCTGCTGTTCCAGCCTTTGTGCCGTTTGCGCGATCAGGGCACCAATACTGGCCGAAACAGTGGGTAACTGGGCTTCGCGCTGGCGCGACAGACAGCTGTAGAATTCCAGCACGCCGGGGCTGTGACGATCACCTTCGTCGGTGACATACGCGACCGGAAAGACATAGCCCGAACGCAGCTTGCATTGACTGGCGCTGTTGTTGCGTAAAAATTCACGGTCACTTTGCATGTCTTCCACCCAGCGTGCTTCACCTCTTTGCCATACCTGACCGACCAGGCCATCGCCGGGCGTCATGTGCATGCTGAGACTTTCCTGGGTAAAGCTGCTCAGGGCATCCTGCGCGCCGTGCCAGTAGTGTTGGCAACTGAGTTTTTGCTCTCCCTGGTTGTCGGCTTGCAGCGCCCAATAGGCACCCCATTCCCAGCCCAGGTTTTCGCAGACCAGTTGTATCAGTTTGGTGACGGCAGTGCCAAGGGTATCTGTGCCGACAAATAAGCGGGTTGATTCAAAGCTTAATCTTTCGCGCATTGCTGCATGTTTGCTGGCGGTAATGTCCAGCAAGACGCCAGCAACCAAGCTTGAATGAAAAGCCGCTTCTGGCATGATGACCATGCGCAGCCAGCGCATGCCATGGATTTCGCTGATCACACGTATGTCGCACTCGGCCGGCCGATTGTTCACTTGCGGTGTTTTTAAGGCATTCGTCAGCGTACTCAAGTCTTCCAGTACTGCATGGCTGAGACCGCTTTCCAGGTTCGCGTACCAGCCAGCACCCACCCAAAGCAGGTCGGCTGCGTGCTGGGACAGCACAAGTTCTCCACTGTCGACATCCAGCCACCAGCGACCAAAAGATGCGGCACTTTCGATAGGGTCATAGCGGCAGGAATTTGCCAGAATCTCGCTCAGTTCAGGTGTGATATGGCGCACTGGCATGCAGATAGGCCCGGGTAGAGGTGGGGAGACAAATTCATGCATGTCGTAAAGATTCATGGTTGCTCTCATAAGTAGTATTTTCAAAGAGCAATTTTTATACCATTTATATTTTTCTTTCATTTTGACTAAAAGTATCCGCTGTACCTGTGCCGGTCGCATTGCTCAGACCTGTGGAGCTACCTGGCTACAGGAAACCAGGCAAAACCATGCACCATAAAGTAACACTTTTGCTGCAGTGCGCTCAGACACTGCACTAAAGTCGCGCCGGATTCTCTTGTGCGAACGCACATAATTTAATGGTAATTGACATTCACAAAAGAAAATTTGCATAGTAGAATAAAAACTGGTCAGACCGAAATTCGATTCGGTCTGGCCAATAATCCAGTGTTTGAAACGACTATTTCTGTATTGATAAAGCAGGCCCAGGCAGTGAAATCCATCGGTATTTCATTGCCTTATTTTTAAGGGTGGTTCACGCATATGAGAAATGATTCACGCAAGACCGGGCAGAGTTCATCACGCATTTCTGGGTTTACGCTACTGGAATTGCTGGTGGTGATTGCCATTATCGGCTTGCTGAGTGCATATGTCGGACCCAAATATTTTTCCAAGGTAGGTGAGTCGCGGCAGAAAGTAGCCAAGGCGCAGATCGAGTCATTCAGTAAGGCGCTGGATAACTACAGGCTCGATGTCGGGCGTTATCCGGCAGCGGATGCTGGTTTGAACGCCTTATTGGTCAGACCAGTTGGTGTTGCTCGTTGGAATGGACCTTATCTGCAGAAAGCCGTACCTATGGACCCCTGGGGCAACGCCTATATTTATCGTATCCCCGGGCGCAGTGGCAAGGAATTTGACCTGACATCGTTGGGTGAAGATGGCCGTGCCGGTGGTGCCGGCGAAGCGGCAGACGTTACCAACTGATCACTGAGGCCAGGCATGCGTTACGCCGTTCGTGCAGTAGGCCGTGATAATCGCGTGCACATGCTGGAACTGGAAGCCATGGATGCAGATGGTGCGTCGCGTGCAGCGGTGGCCAGGCAGATGACGGTGCTGGATGTGCGGCCCCTGTCGGCACAGGTGCAAAGGCGTGGCAAGAATTTTTCGCTGGTTTTGTTTACGCAAGAGTTATTGGCGCTGCTGCAAGCCGGACTGGGTTTGATAGAAAGCCTGGAAGCCCTGGGTGAGAAAGATGCGCAAAGCGAGACAGCAAACATCGTCGCCCGTTTGCTGCTGCGCATGCGGGATGGCTTGCGGTTTTCAGTTGCCGTCGCTGCCGAACCTGAGCATTTTCCACCTTTGTTTATCGGTATCGTCAAAGCGGCAGAACGTACCAGTGATTTGCCGCAGGCCCTGTCGCGTTACATTGAATATCAGGTGCGTATTAATGGTATTCGTAACCGCATCGTCAGTGCCGCAATCTATCCGGCGATATTGTTGATCGTCGGTGGTGTGGTCAGCATGTTTTTGCTTGGTTATGTCGTTCCCCGGTTTTCTGTGGTGTACCAGGGCAGTGGCAGGGAATTGCCACTGATGTCGCAATGGCTGATTGCCTGGGGGGCTGCGGTGGCTGCGCATGGCAAGTTGTTGCTGGCCGCTGCGATGGGCATCCTCTTCGTTTTGTTTGCCTGGTGGCGCCGGCTAAAGCGCTCTGGCCGTTTGATGCAGATGTTGACGCGTTTGCCCGGGGTGTCGCAGCGCGTGAATATTCTTGAACTGGCGCGCTTGTACCTGACGCTGGGCATGTTACTGGAAGGCGGTATTGCGGTTGTTAATGCGCTGGAAATGGTCAGTGGCACTTTGTCTGCGCACAGGGCCAGGGCCCTGGCGGCGGCGCGTTACAGCATAGTCCAGGGTGGTAATTTTTCTGATGCCTTTGAAAAAAACGGTTTGACTACGCCGATTGCCTTGCGCATGTTGCGCGTGGGCGAACATTCTGGGCAACTGGGTTTGATGCTGACAAGGGCGGCACTTTTTTACGATGCCGAAACGACACTCTGGATAGAGAAATTCAGCAAGACCTTTGAGCCGGTGTTGATGGCGCTGATAGGTATCGTGATTGGCTTGATCGTGGTGTTGTTGTATATGCCCATCTTTGATCTGGCAGGTACCTTGCAATAAAGGAATTGCAGATTTGATCGTAGTACGGACGCAGTGCACCAGTGTGGAGGCGTGGTCCGAAGTCAGGAAAGGAGCTTGTGAGTATGATGGACAGCATGCGTATCGCGCATACCGCGCATCTCAATTCCCGGCTTTCGGGAGGAAGCTTTTTTATTGAGCTGGAAACCCTGACGCAACTTGAACCGCGTGTCTTGTTGTCGCAGACGGCGGCCTTGTTTCACATGGCTGTGATCGACATGGCAGGCATGCTTGCCTATGAGCCTGTGTTTGAATGCCTGCCGTTGGCACGGGCCCAGGTAAGACAGTGTGTGTTGCTGCGCAATGCACTGGGGCTGACAGCCGTGGTCTGCGACCCCTATGACCAGAATCTGCAAATCTGGCTGGAAACGCTGGCTGCAGAACCACTGCAATGGCGGCTTGCCTTGCCGGGCGAGGTACATGCTTACCTGGCCAAGCAGGAAGAATCGGTGCGTTCCATTGACGTACTGATTCATGACCAGCAGGCCGATGGCGAGCATAAGAACCTGTTGGAAAATCTTAGTTATGCAGCCTTGAGCGATGCTTCCAGTCCGGCGGTCAAGCTGGTTAATTCGACACTCTATGATGCCTTGAAGACGGGTGTATCTGACATTCATTTTGAATCAACACCGAATGGCATGCTGACCAAATACCGGATAGACGGTGTGCTGGATCAGGCGGCACAGGTGACGGGCAGGGCGCTGGCTGAACAGGCTGTGTCCCGTATCAAGGTATTGGCCGAGCTGGATATTTCTGAACGCCGGGTGCCGCAGGATGGCAGTTTCCGGGTAGAGGCACAAGGGCGCGAGATCGATTTGCGGGTATCCATCATGCCTAGCGTGCATGGTGAAGATGCCGTCATACGGATATTGGACAAGCAAGCCATGGTCAGTGCGCATGGTGGCCTGACACTGGACGCGTCGGGTTTTGCTGATGATCACCTGGCCACCATACGGCGCCTGGTGGCAGAGCCCTATGGCATGGTGCTGGTGACGGGGCCGACCGGGTCTGGCAAGACCACGACCTTGTATGGTGCGATTACCGAAATCAATACCGGCCGGGCAAAAATCATCACGATAGAAGATCCGGTTGAATACCATTTATCAGGCATTTTGCAGATACCTGTGAATGACAAAAAAGGTTTGTCGTTTGCGCGCGGCCTGCGTTCCATATTACGGCACGACCCCGACATCATCATGGTCGGCGAAATCCGTGACCAGGAAACCGGTGAAATAGCTGTGCAATCAGCGCTGACCGGGCATCTGGTCTTGTCCACCGTGCATGCGAATAGCGTGTTTGACGTATTTGGCCGTTTTGCACATATGGGAATAGATCCGTATTCATTTGTTTCATCTCTCAATGGCGTCATCGCGCAACGCCTGGTCAGGCTCAATTGCAAGCATTGCAGCACCAGTTATGAACCAGATGATGAAGAATTGCTGCGCAGCGGACTGGATCGCACCATGGTGAAAAATTATATTTTCCGGCGCGGGATTGGATGTGGTGATTGCCGTGGCACGGGTTATCGCGGTCGTCGTGCGGTGGCAGAAATATTGACGTTGGATGATGCATTGGCCGAACTGGTAATAGAACGCCGTCCTTTACGACAGATTAAGGAAATGGCACGTGCCGGCGGCATGCGCAGCTTGTTTGAAGATGCATTGAAACTGGTAGCCAATGGTCAAACTACATTAGAAGAGGTTAAGCGTGTCACTTTGGCAGGTTGAAAAAAATCATTTGAACATCGGTGGTCAGGAGATATGGTTAAGTCGCGCTGACGGCAGTGCGCCGCACAAGTTGGCTGCAAAGCCGGGGGATTGGCAAGCGTTGCGTGAAGAACTGCCAGGCTTGCTGACAACAAAGGCCGCCTTGATCGTTGTTGTTGCAGATTGCTGGGTACGCTATTTCTTGTTGGAATTGCCGGAAGAAATCTCCAGCTTGAATGATTCTTTCCTGTTGTTGAATGCCCGCTTCGAAAATTTGTATGGACAAGCAGCGGCTGACTGGATGATACAAGCCGACTGGCATAAGGGCGAACCCATGCTGGCCTGTGCATTGCCACGCAGCCTGTTGCAGGCGTTGGAGATGTATGCGCTGCGCAGCCTGGTACCACAACTGGTGACGGTTTGGCGGCAGCAATGCGCAAGTCTGCCACCAACCGGTACCTGGTGTTTCGTGCAGGATGGCATTAGCACCTTGTTGTATTGGCAGCAGGGGGTATTGCGGCTGGTGCGGCAGTTGCGTTGTGATGATGTGGATGCCTTGCTGTCGCTGGAGTTACTCAGACTGGGCGAGCAATTGCCCGCCGACAGATTCTGGACCGGCGATGCCAGGCCATCGCACTGGCTGGCACGGAAAGCTGCCGTATGAAACCTGTGCAAATCAACTTTGCAGAGAAAAATAATCCCTGGCGCTGGGATGTTCGCAACCGTGGTGTGCAGGTATTTCTTGTCTTGATGTCGCTGGCTTTATGCGTGGCCATTCTGGTCTGGCGTGGTTGGCAAGACATGCAGAGTGAACTTGTCCGTCTGGACGAAAAACGCGCACAGATGCAGGCTGGTCAGGATCAGGGCGCTGATCAGGCACGCAAGCAGCTTGGCAATGACGAGGCCGTGTTATTGCGTCAATCAGAATTTTTACGGAACCTGCGCTGGGAAGCAATCTTTCAGGCATTTGAAGCGGTACCCGGCGCAGGGCTGGATGCTTTTGAGCCTGAACTGACGCGTGGGGTCGTCAGGGTGCAGGCGCATATTGCCGATGTTGTTGCCATGCAGGCCTATCTGCGTGAATTGCAGAAAAGCCCGGTTTTTTTGAGAGTGAACTTGTTGCGCCATGAAACGCAGGCAACACAGGACGCACGAGTGAATTTTCATTTTGAAGTCATCCTGGCGGAGCCGTATCGCCTGTCTGTTGCAGAGGCGAAGGAGTCACCATGAAACGATTTGCTGACTGGCGCTGGCATGTGGATGTTTTTGTATTGCGCTATGGCTGGTGGCCCTTGTCTGGTGCCGCAGTATTGCTGTTGAGCTTGTTGTTGTGGCTGGTATGGTTGCCGGTGCAGGAGGCCCGTGTACAGTCCGCGTTGCAGGAACTGTCAGCACAGCCGGAAAGTGCACTTGAAAGGAGGTCGGTGCAGACCGCAAATGCCTTGAACCTGCCTTTGGAAGCTACGGCGAATGAAGGTGTGCAAGGTATTTTACTACTGGCGAAAAAACATGGTTTAAGCATCGCTCAGGCTGACTACAAGCGACATGAAAGTGGGCACATAGGGCGCTGGCAACTGCAATTGCCCGTTACTGCCAGTTACCCGCAGATACGTCGTTTTATACGGGCGACGCGGGATATTCCTGGCCTGTCGATGGATGAGCTTGGCTTGCGTGGCAGCGAAACTGGCGTCGAAGCGCGACTGTCATTTTCCATATGGTTTGAAGTGGAAAAGCCGATTGAAAAGTCGATTGAGACCGCCATGGAAGGAGGAGCCTGATGTCAAAACGACTGGTGCTGATGCTGGCAGTACTGGCGGGTGTTGGCCTGCTGATTGCGTTGGATCGGCCACCGCCGCCGGTTGTTGCTGAGGTCGAGCCAAGCCGGCCGTCACCACGCATACCAGTTGCCACACCTGAAATAAAGACAGGAAAACAGAAGGCTGTGGCAGATGCGGCTATACCCGACTTGTTTGCCGATCATGCAGTCCCGGCAGTGAATCAGCAGCCCCAGCAAAGTACCGGCGCAGAAGGGAAAGATGCTGCGGCGGAACAGCAATTCAGTTTACTTGGTTTCAAGGAAGAAAATGGCCGGCGCGAAGCTTTTTTGATGAGAAATGGTGAAGTGCTGATCGCCCGTTCAGGGACAACGTTTGAAAAGCGTTATCGCGTCATGGGCTTGCAGCAAGACAGTGTACATATCAGGGACAATCAGTCTGGTCAGGAAATCCGGATCGGCTTCAGGGTGAATCAATGAAACGAATGGCGAGAAATGTGTTGTTGATAGGGGGATTGCTGGGCCTTGCGGCATGTGCGATCACCCCTGTCCAGACAAAACCAACAGAAATTCGTGCATTGCTGGATGCCGGCAGGCTGGAGGAGGGCATTGCACAACTGGAAGACCTGTTGAAACAAACACCAGGTCACGTTGAAGCCCGTGTTTTGCTGGTCAATGCCCGACGTCAGTTGGCGATGCAATTCCTGAACAAGGCAGCCCAAGATACGCGGCGCGAAGCCTGGGATGAGGCGCAGGCTGCCTACCGGCAGGCTGCAGTGCTTGGCGAGGTGGAACAGGCCATGCTGGGCGTGCGCACGCTGGCTGCCAGCCAGTACCAGTCCAGGTTGTTGAAGAATGTCAATGAATTGTGGGATGCTGGCAAGCAGGATGAAGCCCGCAAGGAATTGCATGCCTTTCTCACCGAATTCCCGCGTCATGCCAAAGGCTTGCAACTGCAGCGAAAAATTGGTGAGCCTGAAGCGCGCATGCAAAATGCCGTGTTGAGTGCAGCATTTCAGAAACGCTTGAGCTTACAGTTCCGTGATGCCCCGGTGCGGGCTGTGCTGGAGGCCATGTCGCATTCATCCGGCATCAATTTCACACTGGACCGGGATGTGCCTTCCGATGTGCGGGTCAATCTGGATTTGCGCGATACCACGGTAGAGCTGGCATTGCGTAATTTGCTGATGAGCGTGCAATTGGAGCAGCGTGTGGTCGATGAGCGCACAGTCCTGATTTACCCTAGTGACCAGGCCAAGCAGCGCAGTTATCAGCAATTAAGCATACGCAGTTTTAAAATTGCCAATGCCGAGGCCAAACTGGTAGCGAATAGCCTGAGGACATTGCTGAAGACCCGTGATCTGGTGGTGGATGAAAAACTGAATATGCTGGTGATACGCGATACACCGGAAACCATACGCATGGCGGCCAAGCTGGTGGCGCTGCATGATGTGGCCGAGCCAGAGGTGATGCTGGAAGTGGAGATACTGGAAGTGCAGCGCAGTGACCTGGAAGCGCTGGGCGTCAAGTGGCCTGGGAATATCGGTTTGAGCCCATTGGCAAAGTCGGGCGTGGGGGATGATGGCAGCATCAACAGCGGTGCTTTCACCTTGCATGATTTGATGCATATCAATTCGCGCAGCGTATTGGCAACCGTGGATGCGATGAAATTATCGGCCACGGTCAACCGCGAAAATGTCAGCGTACTGGCGAATCCGCGCATACGTATCAAGAGCCGGGAAAAGGCACAGATCAAGGTGGGGGAGCGGGTTCCCAGCGTATCTTCCAATGTCACGGCGACCGGGGTGACGTCGCAATCGGTGAATTATCTTGATGTTGGCCTGAAGCTGGAAGCGGAACCTGTGGTGTATCTGGATGACGAGATTTCAATCAAGCTGAATCTCGAAGTCAGCAGTATTCTGGGCACCATCTATGACAGCAACAATCAGCCCTATGGTTATCGCATCGGTGCCCGCAATGCCACCACGGTCCTGCGTTTGCGTGATGGTGAAAACCAGGTGCTGGCCGGCCTGATCAGTGATAACGACAAACGTTCTGTCAATGCCGTGCCCGGCCTGGGTGAGTTGCCGGTGCTGGATCGCTTGTTCGGCAATCGTGGTGCAGAAAGAACCAAGACAGAAATTGTCTTGTCCATTACACCACGCGTCATCCGTAATCAGCCTCTGGGGGCATCAGGCGATATTGAATTTGATGCTGGCACCGATGCCAGTTTGCGTGGGCGTGATGGCGTGCCAGGGCAGCAACCGGTCTTGCAGCAACAGTCTGTGCCGCTTCAATCAACCCAGCCAACTCAGCCACCAATGTTGTACCCGCCAGCGGGTGAGAAAGTGGGGGGCTGATATGCGCAACCAGGGTTTTACCCTGATAGAGCTGATGGTGACGCTGGTCATTGTCTCTTTGCTGGCCGCCATTGCCTTGCCGGTAGCGCAAGTGGCGGTGCAACGTCAGAAAGAGCAGGAACTGCGCCTGGCACTGCGTGAAATCCGCAATGCGCTGGATGATTACAAGCGCGCTAGCGGTGAGGGACGCATTTCCTCGACACCGGACAGTAGTGGCTACCCGCCGAATTTGCTGCAACTGGTGAAGGGGGTAACAGATCAGCGTAGTGCCCGGCCAAAGAAGATATTTTTCTTGCGCCGTATACCGCGTGATCCATTTTCTGAAGACAGCAGTCTGCCTGACGAGCAAACCTGGGGGTTGCGTTCCTATCAAAGCGAAGCTGACAAACCCACGCCGGGTGATGATGTCTACGATATACATTCCAATTCTGAACTGGTCGGTCTGAATGGCATTCCCTATCTGCGCTGGTAAATACTATGGTAAGCGCGCTGACAGGCGTGGCTTTACCCTGATTGAATTGCTGGTGGTGCTGGCGATACTGTCGTTGCTGCTGACTATCGCTGTGCCACGGTATTTTCATAGCGTCCAGCAATCCAAGGAAGCGGTGCTCAAAAAAAACCTGCATGTGACACGCGAGGTCATTGACAAGTTTTATGGTGACACAGGCCGTTATCCGCAATCGCTGGATGAACTGGTTGAAAGAAGATACTTGCGATCCCTGCCCGTGGATCCGGTGACTGATAGCACTGCTACCTGGCTACTCATCACACCGGAAAAGGGTGGTGGCGTGTACGACATTCAAAGCGGCGCACAAGGCATCACGCGCGATGGCTTGCCGTTCAACCGGCTGTAAATAAGCGACGAATAGTCTGCGAGCAGTGTAGATGCCGGGCCATGTGCAAGGCATTTTTCTATAAGTGGCTTCACTATATATTGGTCTGACCAAATTATAGGAAGTATCTATAAATTCTCAATTCGTTCCATTAACTTTAACTATTGGTCCAGCCAAAAAATAATATTGGATGGATCAAAATTAATATTGGCTAGACCAATTGTTGTTTTTTGATCTTATTTGCAAGATAAATTTGGGGTGCAAATTATTTATATAATCAACATGTTTGTTAAAAATAAGAGATTTTTGTTTAATTACTTATGGGCGAATTTTATTAATTTATGCTTTATTTAAATGATTTTAATTGATAAATAGGCGATGTTAATTTAAATGTGAATTTTTAAAGCATTAAAATTGTCGCTTAAGCACGCGCCTACTAATGATTTTTTCGCATATGCATGCTATGAACCCGATTGACAGGGCACCATATTGGCGCGCATTCTCAACCCAGATCGGCAAAACGTTAAAAATCTTTAAATATCCCGCCAGAAAGTAGTGTCAAGCGATGTTCAGGTCGGGTTTTGTGAGGAAATTGAAGCGGCATGTCTGGTCTCTCCCATGCAGGGAAATAACGTTGCCGAACGAGCAGCGAGAGCGATTATCTACCTATCGCGCGACAGATGATCGCTTGCCCAGAGCATGGGCAAATCATCCATCAATATAAACGGAGACATAAAAATGAAGGTAAATTTTCTGAAGCTGACAGTGCTGGCAGCAAGTATTGCCGCTGGTGCACATGCAATTGCCGGACCGGTTGGTTACGGTGCGGCGACCACGGGTGGTGGTAACAAAACACCGATAGTTGTTGCTACCATGGCTGCGATGCAGGCCGAGATTGACAAGTATTCTGGCAGTGGTGGCCTGGTGTTGAGCTACACAGGTAAATTCAACTATGCCACCATCACCGACGTGTGCGCGCAATGGCAAAAGCCAGCGCAAATAGTCGAGATTAAAAACAAAAGTGATGTCACGATTAAGGGCACAGGCGATTCAAGTGCCAATTTTGGTATTCACGTTGTCGGTGATGCGCATAATGTCATCATACAAAACATGACCATAGGCCTGCTGCAAGGTGGTGAAGCTGCAGATTCCATTTCGATAGAAGGCAATTCTACCGGCAAACCCAGCAATGTCTGGATTGATCACAACACGATCTTCGCTTCGCTGACGATGTGTTCGGGCGCTGGTGATGCTTCCTTTGATGGTGGCATTGACATGAAAAAAGGGGCAAACAATATCACTGTCTCTTACAACTACATATATGACTATCAAAAAGTGGCACTGAATGGTTACAGCGATAGCGATACGCTGAATGCCGGTTCACGCACCACCTATCACAACAACCGCTTCGAAAACGTCAAATCGCGTCTGCCTTTGCTGCGTTACGGCAAGGCACATCTGTTCAATAATTACTTCGGCAATGTCCATACCTCTGGCATCAATCCGCGTATGGGTGCCCAGGTGTTGGTCGAGTCCAATTATTTTGAAAATGTCGCCAATCCTGTCACCTCTCGCGACAGTAGTGCGATCGGCTATTGGGAGTTGAAAAACAATTTTGTTGGCAGTGGCATTACCTGGACTGTACCTGACAGTACTTCCAAGCCTTACGTCAATGCGACAGACTGGACGACGACCAAGGCATATGGGGCCACCGGTTATTCTTATAGCGCTGCAGCAGCGGCCGGCGTGAAAGCCAAGGCAATTGCTACGGCTGGTGCGCGTACCAATCTGGCTCAATAAGCCTCATTCAACAATGTTGACATAGCCGATTCGGGCCGCTGATTGATTGGCAGTATTCACAGTACGCACAATACTCACAATGCCCGGGTCGCGCTTTTGACTACCTAATTTGAAAAGAGATACAAATGAAAAAATCACATGGTTTACTCCTTGCGGTCCTGGGATTCGCGTTTGCTGTCAATGCCTATGCTGCACCAGGAAAAAGGGCGATACCTGCCTGTACCAAGCAGTCTGTTTCATCCTCTACGACAGTGCCTGCCAACACAGTGTTTGATGGCCTGGTCAAATTCGGCAAGATGGTTTGCCTGGTAGGTACTGGCAAAAGTATGGCTGGCGATCAAAGTGAAAATCAAATCCCGCATTTCATCCTGGAAGAGGGTGCGACGCTGAAAAATGTTGTATTGGGTGACCCTGATTTTGGATCAGGTCGGGACCTGAAGGCAGGTGGTGCGGATGGTGTGCATTGCAGTGGCAATTGCAGGATAGAAAATGTATATTGGGGTGATGTCGGTGAAGACGCGGCCACGCTGAAAGGCCCTGGCACAATGACGGTTACCGGCGGTGCCGCCTACAAAGCTGCGGACAAAATTTTCCAGAATAATGGTAAGGGCGGGAAAATTGTCATCACCAATTTTTATGCTGAAGAAGGTGGCAAGCTGTATCGCTCTTGCGGTAATTGTAGCGCGTCAAAGCAAAGCGCACGTTTTGCTGATATCAGCAATGTGACGGTCTTCAATGTCAATCATCCTGTTCTTGTCAATAGCAGCTTTAACAGCAGCAAACTGCCGGGCCTGAAGGATGCCTTTGATGTTGCTACGATCAAGGATCTGAACTCCAATATCACGCCTGTTTGTAGTGGCAGTGTAGGCACTGTTTCCGGGAATGAGCCTAAAGACGATACCAATGCAGCTAACGTAGCCCGTTCCTGCAAAGTCTCCAAGTGATCGATCGGCAGGATTCGCTTGGTAAGATTTGCTTAGTGAGATTTTGTTCGTGAGATTCAGTGACTAAGGAATGAAAAAAGACGCTGTCAAGTAATGATGGCGTCTTTTTGTCGGTGGTACAGCTTCGTTGCGACATGGAATGCTGCACTGGCGGGTGTAATTTTTAATTGCTTTCACTGCTTTCACGCTGCGGTTTTTCGCCATCCTTGCAATTTGCACCGCATGCCATAACATACGCAAAAATCCAGTCGCAATAGCGTTTTTGTCCATCAAGATAAGTAAAATCACCATGGGTAAAACTGCGTTTGATGCTGGTCGCACATGAGCTGCTTTTGATCCCCATAATGCCGCCACCAGGTGCCGCCACCAGTTGCCAATCCAGTTTGCCGGTAATGGGATCAGGATAAAGCTGCCTGATGTAGCGTTTTACGCCTGCCTGCCTGGGATCGCGCAATAAATCTTCCAGGCGTGACGGGGCACGATTGGCGTTACCTGCTGGTGTATTCAATTCGTATTCGAGTATGGCTTTGATGTATTGCTGGCCCACGGTCAGCAATTCTTCTTCCGCAGTCCGCCGTCTGACCGTGTCAGCAACCGTCGCCGTTGCAACCGTGGCGACACCGATGATGGCGACCACTATCATTGCCCCCACATAGGTAAAGCCGGATTGCCGGAGCGTACACGGCAGCATGTGATGGCGAGGGATGATTTTCATGATATTGCCATACACGAATAGGGTCGAATAGTCGCTTTGAGCACTTGCAGAAGCGATGGCTGATGTGAAATTTAAATTATATCCGGTCTGCCCAATTGCAAATTAATTGTCCGACCAAAAAAATATTGGTAGGACCAATTGTTGTTGTTTTTGTTGTGTTTACTCGAATTTTCCCCCGTGTTCCCGGATAAAACAAGAATGATGTAATGTTCAACGAGGTCACAGGACGTTAAATATGCTGAACTTGCGCTATAAGTTCCAGGCAAAACCTCCCTGGCGTAATGTCATTATGAGACTGGCAGACTTGCGGTTTCATTTCGCAAATCTGTTTTACATTCATCGCTGCATCACGCTTGCAGGGGGAGTTGGCGAGTAAGCGTAAGTGCGCGATTGATTTACTTTTATTGGATGCGGACAATTCATTGCTAGACTTATTTGTTCTGTTGTTCTTAACTGCATTCGTGGCGGCATTCGCAGCAATATTTGTAGCTGTATTGCGCTTGAGCACAAGCGGCGGTAACAGGCTCCCAAAGTGCTGAACTGATTTTGGTGCACAAGTATAAGGACTAACACCATGCCACACCTCAGCAAGCGTACGGCAATGCAAATACTGGTATGATGCGGCCTGATTACGTTATACCAAGTCGTAAAATCTCTCAGCAAATTATCCAGCATCAAGCCATTGACAGGTATGGTCATATTCAGCTTTTGCTTCAACGTTAAAAAGAAGCGTTCAATCCTGCCTTTCTGCCATGGCTTGCCTGGCTTGCTGAATTCCTGGTGTATTCCCAATTCCTTCATGCCGGCCTGAAATTTTTACTGCGAAACACTGATTCTTTCATTATTATTATTCTTTAACAGCGTCCTACATGACAACAGCTAACGATATCCAAAATCTCTACATCGCTTATTTCAACCGTCCTGCAGACGTTGCAGGTTTGGCTTACTGGCAAACTTCCTCAATGCCTCTTGTGCAGATTGCCCAAAGTTTTTCTCAGCAAGTAGAGTACGCGAGTGCCTTTACCGGTTTTACGACCAAACAAACCGTCAACGCCCTTTATGCAAATCTGTTTAACCATAACGCAGATTCTGCGGGCCTGGCCTACTGGGTCGGCCAGATTGATAGTGGCGCGGTCGGTATTGGTGCCGCGGCGATTGCTATTCTTGGGGGCGCAACAGGTGCCGACCAAACAACAATACAAGCAAAAAATGTTGCTGCGACCGCATTTACAACTTCTATGACGACCACAGCACAGGCAGCATACAACTCATCAAATGGGTCTTTCTCAGCTGCTAAAGCATGGTTGGCAGGTGTTGTGGATGCGTCAACCGGTGCAGCAGCGATTGGAGTTTTAGCCACAACCACGAATAGCTATAAACTTACTGGTGGCGATACCGTCACTTTGGGGACTGGCACGCAGACAGCTAATCTCTACAACACCTCAGGGAGTGACGTCGTCGTCGTTGGCGGACCGAATCAATCGGTTAACCAGGTAGCGATAACTTCGGGTAGTCTTAACGTCACTACCTCGAACGCCAACACTTCGGGTCTTATTGTCAACGGCACGAACGCAATTGGTGGAGCAAGTATCTCTTTGATTGATGCGGGGCATTCTGCTTTGTCTGCAGCGGCATTGAAAGGTGTGAGAACTATAAACCTGTCTTCCAACACAGGTGAAGTACTGACATTGAGCCCTGGTGCCGATTTGATAATCAATCAGGCTGCCGCAGCAGCGACGTTGATTGTTAATACTCCGCAAAACGTGGCGATACATCAGGCATTGGATTCAGATATCACCTTGGGGGGCACAGCAAACTACACCGTTTCGGGTGGTTCAACTGGCGCATTCACAACGAATGGTTTCGGAGAAATTACAGCCAATGGCACAGGCGGTTCTTTAAAGGTAATCGATACGCCTAATAATCGAATTATTACCAGTCATCTTACTATTACAAGTTCACTCCCAACTACAATCGATGCCAACAACCCAGGTGCTGATTTTCATTTTTATACCTTGGCAGGTAATGGTAACTTCACGGTAATGGGTGCAGGACTGCAAACAGTGCAATTAGCCGATGGTGGTTTGAAAGGTGATTTGAATGTTGTTACGACAGGTTCCCATTTAGTTTCATATTTTGAAGAGAGTATTGGCATTGGAGCAGTGACATTTACAGCAGGGGGAACTGGGGGTACGAACATTAAAACAAATGCGAACCACAATACAACCATCAATGCTATCAATGGCGTGGATAATTTTGTAACTGTTACAGGTACTGGCAAGATCACGTACAACGGCGCGTCGGATAACGCAATGATTAGTTTTGATGGGGCATACTTAACGAACATTAACCTAACTGCAAGTGGAAACGGGTCGACCAGTATTTTCTTGAATAGCAATGGGAGTGCGCAGCTTGGAGCAATTACATCCGCTCTAGTTACAATAACGAACTTCAAAGCATCCCCTTTAGACCAAATACATTGGAGAGCTCCTGCGAGTTCTTTGAACAAGATGAATATAGTCTCTTCTGACTTAGCCAGTCTTGCTAACAATATTCAGTCCAGTGCAGGTACATTGACGAGTAACGACAACAAAGCGTTCATTGTGAACGTCGCTTCTGGTACAGCTGCAGGTACTTATCTTTATGAGCACATAAACAATTCAACTGCGGTAACGGGGAATGACTTAATAGTCAAACTGGTTGGCGCGGGTATGCTATTTGCTAGTGATTTAATGTGAGCATAAGCGAGGGTGTAATTAATTTTTCGCTTGAGGGTCATTGTTAGAAATTAGGTCACTTTAGTCAATCTGGCGGCCTCCTTCAAAGAAACCGCCAGATAATATCTGGGTGCCCTGTTCGGGGTTCAGTTAAACCAACTTATTCCGCCTGAGCCGTATTTTATGCAGACAGACGGCGGAAGTTTTGGTTCAATCGAACACCAAACTGAACACTTTTTAATCAGCGCGAACAATAAATGTTGTTCGTCTGATTAAAATTTATCAAGGCTTGCCAAGCGTTACCTTGATAGGGTGTTGCATTCTTTCGGCCGTTTCTTTGACATAGGCTTGCCATTTTTCATCGCTATTGTAAGGGCTGGCTTTGTCCCAGGCAGCGCCTACATAGTAGCGTAATGGTTTGTCGGATGAAACTGTCGCCAGGATGAGGTGGTTCAGGTTGTCTTCGGCATAGCCTTCAGCATTTGGCAATATGATGGCAGTACCGATAGAGCCGTTGCTGGCCTGATCTACCCATTGCGTCAGTGATGGATTCGACTGGTTTTTAGCCAGCTTGATGACAGGATTCTGGCCTTTGTCGGTCGGTGTCTTGTTCAAACCCAATGCGACTTTCAACTGCGCTGGCCCGGCGAACGTGAAGGTGCTTTCTATCTGGTCGAAATAATGACCGGCATCGACGGTGAAGCGCTTGACTTCGGATACCTTGACACCCGCCGCATCCCAGTTGCTGTAGGCCAGCTCAAATACCGTGCGTACCGGGCCATTGGCGATGACTTTCCAGGTGGCGTAGTTGGCGCTGGTGTACAGGGTCTGACCATCCCAGATACCGGTTCCACCGCAGCCGCGTGATCTGCCGACGTTGTACATGTCCAAGCCTTCACCTTCATCCTTGTGGTAATGGTCATGGCCTTTGTTGTACCAGCGATCGACGATGGAATACGGCACGCGCTTGAACCAGATGTCCAGCCCGCTGCTACGTAAGACTTCTTTATTGCTGCCTGGAGGGGCAGGTGCTTCCAGCGCCGGTCCATAGGTACGGTGACCGATTTTGTCATTTTCCCAGGCGAAGTCATCCAGCCTTTCGGGGATATAGCGTCCATACGCTTTGGATTCAAATACCGGCACCAGGGTGTCGATTTTTTCTACGCTGAACACTGCCTGTTTTTCACCGGGGGCAAAGTCATATTGGAAGATCAGTTCGCCATAAGCGATGCCTTCTCCTTTGGGGTCTTTCGACAAGGGGGCGATATTGGTGACCTGATGTGCCAGTACTTTACCCTTGGCATCTTTGACCGCTATCCGCTGTATCAGCGCACCGGGCAAGGCTTTGTTGACTTCTGACCAGGGCAGGGTAATGGTTTCTGACGGGCGCGCTGCATTCAGGTCGTGGCTGACTTGTATCGTCAGTTTGTCGGCAGCGCTGGCCAGGCCTGCAGCAAGCAGGGCAAGTGGAATGGCAAGAAGACGCAGAGTCTGTTTCATAGATAGGGATTCCATGGTGTGTTTATGCAAGATTATGGATGTTCACGATAATCCGTCTTGCTGTTGCCAGCAGGCAGATAGTGGTACGTGCGCACCTTGTGCTGAATTTCAATAGACGGATTTTTCAACAATTTGATCATTTCAGCGCCAGCCAGCAACATCGGGCCGTAACCATGCAGGGCATCCACACTGGTAGGGCGGTTATAGTAATAGACTTGATCGCTGGCGAAGGTCGTGCCTACGCAAGTACCTTCGACCTGGCCTTTGGCATTGATGCGGGTGGATAGTGCATTCCAGCCAGCCTGGGCGATGGAGCCATAGGTGGCCGGGCTGACCCAGCCCTGATTGATGGCGTGGGCAAATACATACACGAATATGGCGCTGGCAGAGGTTTCAAGATAGGAGTCATTGCGGTCCAGCATCTGATGCCACAGGCCCTGGCCAGATTGCAATTCTGCAACGCCATTCAGGGTGGCCCGCAATTGCGCCAGCACCTTGGGATAACCAGGGTGATCTTTAGGCAGCACATCCAGCAGGTCAGACATGGTCAGCACTGCCCAGCCATTGGCACGTGCCCAGTAAAAACGCGGTGCATCGGGGTTGTTGGCATTCCAGCCGTGGGTGTAGATGCCGGCTTGCTTGTTAAACATATAGGCAGACATTTGCAAGACATTTTTGACAGAGTCATCAAAATAGGCGCTGTCTTTGGTCAAGTGCCCAATTTCAGCCAATGGCATAACACCCATGTACATGTCATCAGACCACAAGGAAGCCGCTTGTGGGCGTTTTCTGGCCAGGGTGCCATCATCCAGCCGGTACTGCTGCTTGGAAACGAAATTGCTGCACACCTTGATCATATTGCTGAGGTCTGGCCCGATATGGGCAAAACGCGCCCTGATCAGTGCCGCACACATGGACCCGCTGTCATCCAGCGAGCGTGGGTCGAGGAAGCGGGCAAAGCTGTTCGCGCGTTCCAGGTGGAACTTTTTTTCTTGTGCCTCAAAGTAAGGCATGGTTTTCGAGAAAAACTGCAAATGGCGTTCGGTCATTGCAGTAAATGTCTTGTCGCCAGTGACTTCAGCTGCCTTGATCAAGCCGGCATGCACCACGCCCATTTCATACACCAGGATACCAAAATCGCCCTTGGCAGGCTCAATAATGGCATCGGCAACGGGAGGCTTGCTGAAGTCTGTCACTTCTGCGCCGTTACTTTTTTGTATCACACGGGTAGGCGTGACTGATTCCATATAGGCGCGCACACGATGCAAGGCTTCGGTAATTTCAGCCACATCCGGTTTTTGGTAAGGCACTGGATAAGTCCCTTCACCCACATCTTTTAAATCTTTATTGTCCCTGTTACGGTAGGGGCCTTCAGCATAGGCTGTACCTGACAAGACCAGGGAGGTGATGACAGCATGAATAAGAATGGAATTAATTTTCATATGGATTGAACATGAGTAAGGTTGTTGAGCGATTTTTTTGTTTTTTTATTGGGTTTATGTAGGTGTCTATCCCCTGGAGAATGTACGGGTAACGCGTTCCAGGTGATCGCGCATGGCTTTCAGTGCAGCAGCCGGGTCATGGCAGGCGATGGCATTGGCGATATTTCTATGGTCTGTCAGGGTTTCCTGGCGTAATTCTTCGGTGTGGTAGTGGCTTTTCAATCTGTGCCAGAGGCCGTTACGTTGTGACCATAAATACTCAACAGTACCGAGCAAGGCACTGTCACCGGTGGCGCGTGCTATCGCCATATGAAAATTTCGGTCGGCCTGTTCATTGCTGGAAAGATTATCGTGATTTCTCTCCATTTCAAGTACGGCGTCAAAAATGGCATCGATGGCCTGATCGCTTGCCTTGCGCGCAGCGATGGCGGCGACTTCGGATTCGATCAGTCGCCTTGCCGCCAGCACTTCAAACGGACCAGGTCCGAATTCACGCGTTGGGGGGGCTTGACTGTCCGGGGTTTTGACATACACACCAGAACCGCTACGCACCTCGATCACGCCACTTAGTTCCAGCGCTATCAGTGCTTCGCGCAGGGAAGAGCGGCTGACTTTCAATTTGGGCGCCAAATCACGCTCTGAAGGCAGGCGCTCGCCAGCCGGGATGTTTTCATCCCGGATAAATTCTTCTATCTTGTGCGCCACGATACGATAGAGTCTGGGCTCATGTGTGATGGTGGTGTCTCCATGTACAAGTGTTTTCTTCATTCTTTGATGAGATACCTGGATATTGTATTTTTAATTGGCCAGACCATTCTAAATTGGCCTGTCCAATAATGCAATGTGGACTAGCCAATTATAATTTGATTATGGGATAATTCCTGATCGTAGTGCGGCCAGTGGGGGCATGCCACGCCCGTAAAGAGGTGACAATTGAAGGAGTGGAGCTTGAAATCAATTCTGGTCATGTTTTGTGCCGCTATGCTGCTGATGGCGTGTACGACCACGGGCAAGCCTGCATCTGCCGAGAATGCCTATACGGCTGCATCCACCTATCAAAAGCTGATTGTAACTTATCCTTTTATACACATCGCCAGCCAGGCAGCACCTGCATCTGTCAAGGTGATCAAGGATATTCCCTATGTCAGCTATGGCGACAGAGAGGTGCAACTGGATTTGTTCATGTCGGCCCAGGCATCGTCGAAGGCTCTGCCCGGTATCGTGCTGGTGCATGGCGGTGGCTGGCGTTCCGGCTCCAGGGAAAATCTGGCGGCCATGGCAATCCGTCTGGCCGGGCGCGGCTACGTCGCGGCGGCCATCAGTTACCGCTTGTCGGCAGAGGCACCATACCCCGCCGCGATACATGATGTAAAAGCAGCAATACGCTGGATGCGTTCCCATGCAGCCGACTACCATATCGATCCTGCGCATATGGCCGTTGCCGGCGGTTCGGCAGGCGGGCAAATTGCTGCACTGGTGGGTGTTACCAATGACATGCCACAGTTTGATCCACAGGCACAAGGCAGCCAGATATCCAGTGCCGTGCAGGCGATCATCAATATTGACGGCTTGTCTGACTTTACGTCAGAGCAGGCACGTCGTTATGAAGATGATCCTGCCAAAAAGCCATCATCAGCCGGTGCCTGGTTTGGCGGCACCTATGCCGAGAAAACGGCGTTATGGAAAGAAGCGTCTCCGCTAAGCCATGTTGGCAAGAATACGCCTCCTATCCTGTTCATAGGCAGCGCACAGAAACGTTTCAGCCTTGGGCGAGATGAGATGGTGCAACAGATGACTGCGCTCGGTATTCCGACGCGGGTAGTGCTGATACCGGATACACCGCATAGTTTCTGGTTGTTTGATCCTTGGCTGGGACCGACAGTGGATGCAATGAGCGAGTTTTTGGGGCGGGAATTTGCCTTGTCGCAATGAGATATTCAATTGCACCTATCCCTTACCCTGCCTCTCCCTTGGAGGGAGAGGAGTATGAACGCTGTTTGTGCTTACGTTGTAGGAGCCTGTCCATCCGCGACGATGCCCATGTCCTGCATATTTTGCGGCGTATAGCCGGCATGGAGCAATGCGTGATTGAGTTCCTGGCGCAGGTGGTGCAGGGCGTGTTCGGTTTGTAGCACCGTCAAACCCAGTTCCGTAAGCACCTTGACACGCAGTACTGGTGCACCAGTGGCTGTGTCCCAATGCAGCAGGTTGTGATTTTCATTGGCATCGACGTCAAGGTTGTACAGTTCCCACTGGGTGTTGGTGTGATTTTTCGGCTCCCAGTAACGTACCAGTTTCCAGGGGTTCTCAAAATATGATTGCACGTGGTTGGGCTGCACTACCGGGCCGGGTGCTGTCAGTGGCCGTTTTTCTGTCGGCCGGCCGTCGGGGCCGGTCAGGCGTTCTGTGATATCCACATACCATTGGTATTTATCGGGCAGGTAATTGGTGTCCAGCGGTGCGGTGATGTTGTCGTCGGACACAAACAGCACGCCTTTGCGTTCTGTGTCGTGTACTGTGCCGCGTATGACGGGGGCCAGGTCTTCGCCGGCCAGGGGCTTGACATCATGGCCCTGGATGAATTTGGCCAGGGCCTGTCTATCGTTCTTGTCAAACCCTGCCAGGCCCAGCAAAGTCGGCACCCAGTCGACATGGGTGGTGTGGCATTGCACGGTGCGCATGGTTTTGTCGCCATTTACCAATGGCGAAGAAATGATGGCGGGGATATGTATGCTTTCCTGATAGGCACCATACCATTTTTCTATCTGACCGCCGTGGGCACCGGCCAACTCGCCATGGTCAGAGGTAAAGACGACGATGGTGTTTTGATCGAGACCGGATTCATACAGGCGCTCAAGTATGCTGCTGACTTCGATATTCACCAGGTATTGCAGATACAAATAAAACGCCAGGTAGTTGCGATACCAGTCTTCGGCATTGCTTTGCATCTTGAAGGGATAGGGCGAAGGAATGACGGCATGCTGGCCGCGCAAGGTGGTCAGCGCCAGTTGGAATTTGTAGGAATAATCGTACTGGCAATCTGGTTTGCTGGACAAGTCACCGCGCCAACTGGCAGGCAGTTTGACTTCACCCAGCTTGAAGCCGCCTGGGTTCAGCGGTACACAATAGGTAGCCTTGAATTGATTGGGCGCCTTGCCATAGGTTGGTGGCAGGCTCATTGTGCCCTTTACAGGGGCACCGTAAGGCGCAATGATTTCACCCAATGTGGGTGGTGTGGTTGCTGATTCTACTTCTGGCTGCCAAGGGAAAGGATAAGCACCAATATCATGTGGATTAACGAAGGAAGCCACTGCCAGCCATGGCCGCAACTTGAAGCTGGCATTGGTGGGATTGTTGCTGTTAATGATATTCGCTTCCACGCCCAGGGCTTTGCGACGCAGGAAAGTGTTGACCAGGTCGGTGTAACTCGTGTCGCGATATACACCCAGATTGGGTGTGCCAAAACGCTGGTCAGACGGGATCGAATATTCCCAGTCGCTAAATCCCCAGTTTTCAAGACTGCCGGTAGGCGGGTTGGATAAATCCCAGCGGCCAAAATAGTGTGTCTCATAACCCGCTACGCGGAACCAGTCTCCCATGGTCGGTACACCGTCTTGCGGCAACCAGGGGAAGGCCGGATCGGTATCAACCTTGAACATGCCTTCGGTCTGGGTCACGCCACTATGCGCACTGTATTGCCCGGTCATGATAGTTGCACGACTAGGTACGCAAGCAACGCTGGAACAGCTATGGTTTTGCAGTGACACGCCGTTTTCACGCAACTTGACGAAGCCAGGAAACAGTTCGGCATAAGGATTGCCTTCCAGGTCACCTTCTTCAAAGCGCAAAATCTGGTATAGCGGGTCTAGCGGATCTGCCGGGTAGTGCGGCGGATAACGCATCTGATCGACCATGATGAAGAGGATATTCGGTCTGCTTGGTGGTGTGTCTGTGCTCATGATGACCTTTCGCTGGTTACAGGATTGCGCTATTGATTCCAAGAGCATTTGTCTTTGAAGGGGAGGGCAAATGATGGATTGATGCTGAAGCGCTCATTGCGCTTAAATTATCTTATTGATAATAATAGCTGCGCTTGCTAAAAAAGCAAAGGTTAAATAGCCGCGCGCCAGCATTTTTTGTAGAAGCTGGTAAGAAACGAGAATGTCACCTTGCATAAACCGCGTGTGTGGGCGAGGCAAGAAGAGATAAGCAGGGGAAGCACCCTGGCAATGTAGTCAGGGTGGCGGTGTTGGAGTTTTACTTAAGCTTAACCGCGTGAGAAGGTACGCGTGACCCGGTCAAGATGGGCGCGCATGGCTTGTCGTGCTGCAACTGCATTGTGCGAGGCGATGGCTTCCAGGATATTGCGGTGGTCTATCAAGGTTTGCTGGCGCAATTCTTCGGTCTGGAAATGCTCTTTGAGCTTGTGCCACAAGGTACCACGCTGATTCCACAGGTATTCCACCACGCCTACCAAGGCGCTATTGCCGGTAGCACGCGCAATAGCCAGGTGGAAATTGCGATCAGCCATTTCATTGCTATTGCGATTGTCGTGGTTGTTTTCCATCTCGATGACGGTCCGCAAGATGGCGTCGATTGCCGAATCCGTAGCCATTTTGGCGGCGATCGCTGCAATTTCTGATTCGATCAGACGGCGTGCAGACAAGACTTCAAATGGACCTGGCCCGACCGGCTCTGCGGGGACTTCCTGACTGGTCTGTTCACAGACGTAAACGCCGGAACCGCCCCTGACTTCGACGATGCCACCCAACTCCAGTGCGATCAGGGCTTCTCTCAGGGAGGTGCGGCTGACGCTCAGTTTGTTGGCCAGCTCACGTTCTGGTGGCAGCCGTTCTCCTGCGCCTATGTTTTCTTCACGGATAAGTTCTTGAATCCGGCTTGATACGACCCTGTATAGACGTGGTTCGGTAATAGTCGCTTCTTGAGGAGCAGGATTTTTTTTCATTGAGAGAATTCGATTAATGCAATATAAAGCAGGCGAAACCGCCAACTCCCAATCTTAGTTTGATCTGTCCGTTGTGGCAAGTTAGGATAGGTAAAAATTTTTTCAATAGGTGTTACTGAACATGTCAGATTTGATAGTAATCTGTGAGAAACGGAAATTTGCACCAATTTGGCCTGTTCTTAGGCACGAGCTCTCACTTTCTTTCTGATCTGTCTGTATACAAATTCTGCCAGGGCAACATCTTCCATGCCTATGCCCACGGCCTTACATAAAATAATCTGGCTATCGCTTTGCCTGACTGCTGTCGCTGATGCCAGCAAGTCGATCAGTTGTCGTCGTAATCATAGCTGGCCGCGTAACTATATCCCTGAAGCTTGCGGATGTCTTGTGGGAATGATAGTCTCATCCATTTTTTCGACCGGTAAAGGGTAGATTGCAATCTACCCTTTACCGCGTCTGGGTTCTATGAGGTTTCTCGCGGCTTTTTCTTTTGCTGATTGATTCTCTCTCGCTGCGGCAATTCACGTTGAGACTGGATATACAGGTAACCGCCAATAGTGCCGAGGACAATCACCGCCAGAGCAATGATGAACGGCAGATTACCTTGTGATAAGCCGGTCCAGGCCGGATCGTAGAATAGCAACAGAGTGAAGATGATCAATGGAGGTAGCAGCACGAAAATCATCATCCACAAGAAATACCGGCGGATGAAGTTTTGTATATTGCAGTATTTAAAATACAGGAAAGCCAGTACCGCAATTGCAATCAGCCAGCAGTTCATCAAGATGATGAGTGTCCAGCGGTATTCGCAGACTTCACGAGCAATCAGTGAGGGCAGATGGCTTTCTGTACCCGGCATTTTAAAATTGTCCAGCAGGCAGATCAAGACTTGCTGCGAATCCATACAGGATTGCGGTTTGGTCGGAGCTGGCTTGGCCAGATTGGCGACCGGCAGTGGCCAGAAACCCATACCGCCAAAATTGTAATTCATATAGGCGATATCAGCCTCCAACTGCTGCCAGTTGCGGTTGTCGAATTGCACGACAGGTACGACGCCTTGCAAAAATTCTACCCGTTCTGCACCGCTGATGCTGCTTTCCACATCGATATCATGCCGCAGCAGTTTCTTGGCATCGGTACTGGGTTCATCCAGCAAAATCAGGAAGTAGGTTTTCAGGTCCAGATTGTATTCTTCCTTGTTGCCATGTATTTCTCTTTCCACTTTGCGCAATCTGATTAAATTTGCCATGCTAAAAGCACTGTCCGGATTAGCAAGTTCTGGTCTGGACAAGAGAATATTGATAGCAACCCTGTCACCCGACATGCTATGTCTGAGATACCCATAAAATTCGTTGAATAACCGGGCGGATTCAGCATCTCTTGGATAATCCTGGAAATAGATGGTGACGCCATCGCCGCGTTTCGGCGTTCTGCTGAAACCCAGGCTCAGGTATGGCATAGCCTTGGAAAATTTATCCGTTAAAGGCGTATGCAAGAGGTTGATAATATTGTTTGCCAGCCTGCGGAAAATCGCTTGTTTGCTTTCGGCCGGATATTTGCTCCATTCATCCCAGTCACTTTTTTGTACAACCCAGTCAACCTTGGAATTGTAATTGCGGGCGGTTTGAATGAATTCATTCGGTGCGGCTGAACCATCGTCAATGGTGAATTGCCCACTTTTGGCAATATCATTACTTTGTTTGAGTTCACCCAGATTATCCATGCTGAGAGCATGGTAAGCAATGCGGCTCAGCATGCTGAAATTCATTGTCTGTTCTTTACCCTGATTTATCCAGAAGGGGTAAAAGCCATAGACCACGCCTGTTACGTGATCCAGTGCGCAACCGCATTTGCCGCCATTCCATTTAATCGGCAAGCCGGAATTGGGATAGTTTTTCCTGGCTGTTGAGTCAACGACGTTTGCCAGATAGCTGTCAAAGATTTTTGCGACGGCATCGATGGTGCTTTTGTACTCTTCCATTGTGCAAGTGTTCTGACGCGCACGGAGTTTGGTCAGCATGTCAAATGTGGTCGTCAGATCCAGTTGTGCACTACCTTTAATGAGACTGATTTCAAGTTTGCTCAAATTGTCTTTGAGCAAGGCCAGTTCATCATCACTGATGCGGATGCTGACGACATATTGATTGTCTTGCGGTAGATTCTTTTTGCAGGCTCCGATGGAGTACAGGATTTTTGCGCGTGCTGCGCTATTAAACAGATTGACATCAGGATACTGGACGTCTTGAATTTCCTTCAGCATTTTCACGATACCAGTGGGTACGCTGGCATTGTAAATGTCGCCTTTTAGATCATTTGTCAAATTGACCAAAGATTGTGCATTCAATTGCACACCATCGAGCACTTCGGCTTGTTTGCTCAGTTTGGAAAATGCCGCTGCTATATCTTCTGGTGGAAAATCTTTCAGGACGTCATTTACATTCAATTCTAACTCTGATTTGTCCAGGAAGTAATTGTCATTGAGCTTGGCCAAGGCCTTCAGGATAGCGTCATCGACATTCTGGGTTTTCAACGCAGCGAGTTTGCTGGCATTGACCTGGTAACCAGTGACATCGACTATCTGTTTTTCTATCAACGGCCACAGATGCTGATATAACTGTGCACGGTTGCCCAGTGCCTGGTTGACGGCAGCTTTCAGGGCTTCTACTGAATCAAACTCTTTGTCTTTCAACGCTGTTAACGCAAGAATGACCTGATCCTTGCCCCCCAGTATGCCGAGATCATCTGCAGTCAGGGAATAGATGTATACAGTCAGAGGTTCGCGCACGTCGTAGGTGCTGCTGCTTGTTTTAGTTTTTGTTTTCTTCCTGGATAGATAGCGCTTTACCAATGCCAGCAACTCGGCATCACTGCCTTGTCGCCTGACCTGAAAATCTTGCCCGCGTTGTGGTTCGGGTTCGAGATTATCCCAGCTTTCAAAATCCGGACTGATCAGGATGCCTGTTTCAGTCGGATATTTCTTGGCAAATTCAGCGAGCCGCGTGACTGCTGGCGGCAGACGGGTTCCCAGGCTTTCATCCAGGGGGATTTTAAAATTGAAGCACATGCGTTGTAGCCAGGCCGCTGTAATCGGCCCCAGTATGCCGTCGTTGAGTGGCTGCTTGGGTAAGGCGTAGTCATGCTTCCAGTCCGCCAGCGGGTAATACACCAATCCCATTTGTTGCTGCATTTGCAGCACTACGTCATGGCTCAGGTTCCTGAAATTGGAGATGCGCCAGATACGGTCATAATCCCCAAAAACCGGCGAGGTAATCGATGTCAGTACCGGTGTCTTTGCCGGCTTTGATGATGAAGTAGCCAGTGGCACTGGCGGTGGGGCGGTCATCGATGCCGGTGCCGCCACAATGACGGATGAGGTGCTGGCGGGCGCTGATGCAGCAGCAGTAGCTGAAGTAGATGCGGATGCAGATGCGGCAGCGACCACCGGTGGAATGACAGCCGGTGTGTATATGGGTTTCGCTGACTTTTTAGCGGCAATCATCCGGGTCTTTTCTGCATAGCCTGGCATGCTGACGCTAGCCGGTGCATAAGCAGGGATGGGAGCCGGAGAAGCTGCAGAAGTTGCAGAAGCCAGGGGAGCCACAGCAGGAGTTGCCGCAGTGGCAGGTGCCGGGCGCGGGGCGGGAGCCGGGGTCATACCCAAGCTATTGCTGGTACTGGCTGCGCTGGCATTGACGGTAATTGCGGCTGCACTCGATGGCGCTGGGTCAGCAGCCCAGGCCTGGCTATCGAAAATAATGCCGCAAGCAATCAGCAGGCAACTTAACGGCAATAAACTGGCGCGATGCGAGTTTCGCTTCATGATGGTAATCATAATGTTTTTCCATCCTTCATTAATTCTTTTCCAATACCGGCAATCAGATCGTCTTGTACGATGGTTTCGCGTTCCATTCTCACCGCACGTATGGCCGCGTAACGCGCCACGTTGAGCAGGGCACCGCCAGACAATTCATATTTTTCGGCCAGCCGTTTGAAATCAACATCCGGGCCCAGGCTATCAGCCTGTGAAAACAATCCCCGCCAGAGACGTTCGCGCTGGGTGGGGTCAGGCATGGCGAAGTAGACTTCACTTTGAAAACGGCGTGCAAAAGCCTGGTCTATATTCGCTTTCAAATTGGTCGCCAGCAGTACCACGCCTGGAAAATCTTCCACCCTTTGCAATAGATAGGAAATCTCTTGATTGGCGTGACGGTCGTTGGAGCTGCTGGTTTGTGTACGTTTGCCAAAAAGCGCATCTGCTTCATCAAAAAACAATATCCATTTCTTGTTTTGCGCCTGGTCAAATACACTGGCCAGGTTTTTTTCGGTTTCACCTATATACTTTGAAACGATCATGGACAGGTCTATGCGATACACGTCTGCCCCCACCGCCGCACCGATCAGGCAGGCTGTCAGGGTCTTGCCGGTACCGGGTGGGCCATAAAACAGACTGCGGTAACCTGGTTTGACGGTTTTTTCCAAGCCCCAGCGTTGCAGGATCAACTGTGGATGCCTTAACCAGGTCACGATGTTTTCTACTTCTTCCATCACTTCGGGGTTTAACACCAGGTCACTCCAGGACAACTTGGTGTGCATCAGCTTGGCCGGGAAATTGGCGCTGAAATCTGGTTTGTGAACTTCACCGCTGCTCAGTCTTTGCAGATATTCATTTCCCAACATGAAGGAAGAACCAAAAAACGGTTCACCGTTGGCACCGTGTTCCAGCCGCAAGATACCCTGCTGCAGGAAGAAATGGTCTTCCTGGAACAGGCGTGCGACGATAAAGCGCTGCTCCAGATCATTGCCGGCCAGAATAAAGGCTGCGGTTTCACAGGTCGGTAAAAAACCGCCGTGAATTTTTCCACGCCAGCCACCAATTTCACTGTAGGCACGCCCGGTTTGCGCGTTTTGCAGCATGAAAATATCCAGGGCCTGAGGGCGGCAATGAGGCAAGAAAGCCAAAAGAAAAATAAGTCTTTCCTCAAAGCCCATTTGATATTGCAAGACCAGTTCTGCATAAGGACCATCATCCGCTTGCAAATCTGGTGTGGGACATAATTCTTGCAAAGCACGTGTTTCATCGCCGTCGCTGAAATAGCTACGGAAGCGCATATCGCAAACCTGGGTAAACCAGGCTATCTCTCGCTCCAGGCATGCTGCATTGTTGTTCATATGTCTGTCTGTCATTTCCGCAAATTGGGCTATCAGCGCCAGGTTGTATGTATCGGTGCTTCCATCCAGGGGAACCTGGTCAAGGCAAAGCTCCAGGGCAATTTATCCAGTAACATGTCAAACGTACCTGGTAGCACCGTCATGTGCCAGGCGTCGTCTTGCCGGTACAAATGCGCCTGTCTTTGTAAAAAAGTTTCCCGCAAGGCTGTGATGGAAGAGCCACCCAGTGCTCCCCAGTTGGCAATCACGCCTCCCAGCATTTGCTCTATCACTTCCTGCTCACGATCAAGCAGGGTGATGCCTCTGCATATTGGTATACCACCCTTAATGCCACACAATAATTTATTCAGTACCAGTTGATATTCTGGTGTCTCCAGCTCACCTGTGACGATGAACTGAAGCAGATGCACGGACCGTTGTGCACTTTGTTCATCTATAAAATTGCCATCTTTGGTCAATTCCAGAATATCGAACAGGCGTGGTATATACGGTGCCAGCAAGATCAATCCACCATTGTGGATCTGGATATTGTCTACGTGGATATCCGCACGATCTGGTATGTCGTCGGGTTGGTGTCTGGTTTTACTGGCATTGGCTGCAGGTGTGTTGACAGGGGCGGTATTCTGTCTAACTACATCTTCTGTTCTTGCAGATGGGCCCGTCACGTCAGCATGTGTCAGCAGCGCTGCATCTTCGGTTTTACGCAACCAGTCGGCAATATCTGCTGCCTGATAGTGGGAAGCTAGTCCACGCACCATGGCCTGGGTAAATGCAGTACCAGGTTGGGTGATATGACTGACAAAGATATTTTCATAGACTATGCGCCAGACAAAACTTTCCGTTGGTGGGACTGCTATCTCCAGGGCTTGTTCCAGTTGAGTGAATAGTGTTGGCAAAGTCGGCGAGAACGCCGGCAACAGCTTTTCCAGCAGGTTTTTCAAGGCAGGCGGTGGCAATATGTCCAACAGGCGGCGCAGGCCTTGCGGCCTGTTTAGCGCGCTGAGCATGACATCACTGGCTATCGCTTTGCTCGTACCAGCCTTGCCTGCCAATAGTCTTTGCATCAGCAAGACAAAAATCGTTCTTTGTTCCGCATCTGGTTCGGCATTGCGTTGCAGGATAAAGGCCAGCCTTTCCACGTCCGATAGTTGCTGGTTCTTTATAAACTGGCCTGCATTCTGCATGGCGGCAGATGCAGTGACAGATGCAGTGACAGATGCAGTATTTGAAGCAGATTTTTTCTCTGCCGCTGCCTCTGCCTCTGCCTCTATGTATGGCTGGCCCGGCTCACTTATAGTGTAAGAATTTTCTTCCTGGCCTGCCAGTGATGCCGGATTGGCTCTGACATAATCAGCAACTTGTTTTGACTTAAATAATAAATCTTGCAGGCTTGTTTTGTAGGCTGTTTCTGGTATGGCTTTCCAAACAGAGCTCTGATCAGGGTGCAGCAATCCAAGGCCTGGTGTTGCCGTACCAGATACGGCGCTTCGTATTTCAGTCGGTAAAAATTTCTCTTCCCATTGTTTCCAGAAACTGGCCTGTATCTTGTGCGGGAACTGATTCAACAGTGCATATATCATCTGCTGCCATTCTTCCGGCACAAATTGTGCGTCTTCAAGATTGGCATGTTCAAGTTCTTGCAAAAATTCCTGCAGCAGTTGCGGGAATTCATTCGCCAGTGTCGTGATAATCAATTCACGGTCTGCGCCAGTGCCGGTATCATGGGTTTCCATTTCAGGAGATGCTGCCATATCCTGACGATGTTCTTCTTCATGATCCGGCAGTCCGGTTTGCTGGAAATCTATAACGGGCAATATGCGTTGTTGCAATACCTGCAAATAACTGCGTCCATACACCATGGTATTAAGTGCAGCGAATAGCGGCTCTGGCCGGTTTGAACTAAAGTGTGCAAACCAGGCTTGCGCAAGTTGCAGCATGGCTGCATTAGTATTGGTATCCTGTACGAAGACAGGAAGTATCCTTTTCAACAAACTTTCTGCATTAAATACATCCGATACCGATGTCAGCAGGAAGGACAGGCTGCTTGCCAGTACTTTCTCTTTCAATGCTGACGCGCTGACTGATAGCTTGCCGGCTTGCTGACAAATATCCCAGTTTGCCCAGATGGTGTCGAGCATGTTGCCAGCCTGGGGTTGAAGTACTCGTATCAAGTCTCTGAGCTTGTCATGACTGGTCTGTGCCAGCAGACGTCGTTGTTCTTCCGGACGTACCATATAGCGACGCAGGCCCTGTGCGAGCAAATCTCTATCTGCCGTCATCAGGTGTTCCCACACAGGTGCCAGGCTATCCATATTGGCTTGCAGCATGGCTTGGGCAATGCGGTGCGGCAGATTAGGCATGAGCTGCTGCACGGATCTGTCTGGCGGCACGTCTGCTTGTTGCGATGGGCGTCGTGCAGTCACGCCGGGTATAAAGGCTTCGTACAAGACATGCGCTTCGTCATTATGCTCGCCGACGGTATTGTTCACGTCGCCGACGCGGCTTTCAGTCCCTTTGCGGGTGTCTGTGCCGGGCTGCCTTGTTCTGCTTGTTTGGTCTGTTTGGTTTATTCGATCTGTTTGGTCTATTCGGTCTGTTTGGTTTCTGAATTGATCTGCTGATGCAGATGTACCTGTTTCATCATCCTGGCCAGAAAGGCCAATGACTTCGGCATCTGCTTGGGCCAAACAAAAGTCAATCTTCTGCTGTAATAGCAATGCTTCTGCATCATTGGCCAACCATGCAGCAATGTGTTGCTGACTGTCTTCGTCATAAGGAAAATACTGCAAAATAGCCTGCCTGAAGGCCTGTTGCTGTTGTTCGCCAGCTTGCCTGTGCATCAGTGTCTGCAAAAGCAGATATGGCAATAAGGCTGCGCTCGCTGACTGTGCCATTTGTTTGACATGCATTCCCAGTGCCGCCAGCCAGGCCTGTGCAGCTCGCAGTGAAGGGGTGCTGGTCAACAATTGCGAAAGCCAGAAATGCAACGCAGGTGTATGCCATGCCTGTGCCTGGGCAAAGATGTCCTGCATAGATGGAACCGTCGGTGCGTCAGAACTACGCTGGCTGTTTTGAATGTCCTCAGTACCTGGCAGGTCAGACAGGAGTTCTTGCCTGCCTGCTACGTGCGCAACCGGCGTCGGATACGTATGGCTATTTTTATTTTCAAAATCATTTGAAAAATCATTTGAAAAATCGTTTGCAGAATCACTCACGAAATACGCGTCGATGGCTTGCGCTTTCAATTGAATGACAGTGTCCTGGCTGGCAGCCAGTATCTGCTCCAGGTCCACGGTTTTTTGCTCAAGCAAGTCTTGCAATACCATTCTTAAATAGGCATGCAAGTCTGCTGACTGTAATGCATAGCGTTCTATGGATTGCAAGAAGTGCTGCCTGGTTTGATGACCATATTCCAGATTCAAATAATCCAGCAGCAACTGATGTATTTGCGTGCTATTGCATAGCATTAGTATGCTGTTGTCTTGCTTTAATTGGCCCAGCAGGATAGTAAATTCCGAGTGTTGAGCAAGTGTATCTTTTCCTGCATCAAGGTCATGACGATCCCTGGTAAGCCATAGAAATAGTTTTTTACCCAAGTCGGACGAAAGCAGTGGATTGGTCGCGGGATGCAAACGGGTGGATGCATGTTCGGTTTTGGCATTGGTTTCAAATTCAACTTCTGGTTCAGTTTCAAAATCAAGGTCAGCAACAGCATTGGCTATCACATCCCGTGTTTGTGCAGAGATCGCCAGTTGAGTTTCGGCTTGAACTGGATTGACCTCCACTTGTGTCAAATCACCCTGGACGGCGATTGCTTCTTGCGAAGCCAGTTGTACCGATTCTTGCAGCAAATGATCGAGATCAATTTCTTTGTCTTGCTGCAACTGTGTTAACACCAGTTTCAGGAACAGAGCAGGGTATTCTGCCTGTTCGCAATAAGAAATAATCGATTGCCGGAAAAGCAGGTGATGGTCCTGGCCTTGCTGTTCATTGCTGGTGAACCACCATCTCAGCCATTGCTGCAATTGCTGGTTGGTGAGCTCAAGTTCCCATAGGGACAATTGACCTTTGGCCCACAGGCGGAAATTGGAAAAGTCCAGGTTGGTGCCTAGTGCCCTGATATCTGCGGGCGCAGGTTTGTTGCTATACGCCGGCAAGTCAGGTGCCGTAGTCGAACTTGTATCTGGTGCCTGCAAGTCAGGTGCGGTGGTCGAGCGTGTATCTGGTGCTTGTGTTGCAAGGGATGGGTGCGACGCGTGCCAGTTTTGCAAAGCCTGGTATAGCTGCTTTGCATGTAATTCCATATCCGGTAGTTTTTTCCAGATATGTACCAGGTCACCAGCATGGTCCTGGTCAGCCAGCATTGCCTGGATAATATCTTCGGGGACAAGCGATTCGGCATTCGTTTGCAGCAGGTATGCCAATGCTTTGCGCTGGAGTTGTTCTGCATATTGTTTTGCGGATTCGGTTTCAGGCAGGGCAGTGTGGCCAGTTTTTCTATCCATCGCAGTATTCGCCGCAGTATTCGCCGCAGTATTCGCCGCAGTATTCGCCGTTACATCTCGCAACAAGCTATTTTTATGTGCATGCAATACTTGCGCGACTTGTGCCAGGCGCGTGGCCTGTTGCTGTAGCTCGGCAGTCAGTTGGCTGGTTTGTGGTTGGAGAATCTGCACCCATTCCATCAATACAGAAAATTCAAGCGATTGCAGTATTTCGTGTCGTTGCTGCTGACGAATCATCGGCCATACCTGTAGCAAACTGTCTGCCTTTTCTATACCGGAAGATGTCCAGGTGTGCATGATCGCAGTGATGTCAGTTGTCGACAGTGCCTCTAGCAGTTGTTTGCTCGGTGCGGACAATCCAATGATCGGCGAATCCTGATTGTCACCGGTGGCGGTGATATCAAGTGTCGCCATATCTATTGCGGTGTTTATGTCGACATTGGTATTTATATTGGCATTGACATTTACAGCGGGGTTGACATTGGCGTGCATTTTCATGGGTGCACTAGTGCTTATGTCAGTGTTTGCATCAGCACTTGTTTCGGTATTGCTTGTTACTGCCGCCATTGAAACATGATAGTCGGTCCCGGTTTCTGCATGCTTGGCTTTGCGGCCTTGTTCAATATCCCGCAGTGGTGGAACTTGTCTGAGCAAGTCTGCAATGTTGAGTGAGTCAGGTGTAGCCTGTAGTAATAATGGCAGAGCCGATGCCAATATGGATTGGCGAATAGCTAAAGGCAGATTGCCTATCAATTCTTCAAGATCACAGGTGGCGCTCGCCTGTAGCACGAGACTAAGATCATGCAGTTTCTGCGGTGGCAGCGTTGATAGCCATACCGGCCATGATCCTGTCTGGGCCTGGCGGATGAGGTCACTGTGCTGATGCAAAAGCTTTTCCCAATGGGGGGCTAGTTCTCGTAGATTGGCATTTTCCAGTGCTTTATACAACTGCGTCAGGGTAACGGAGGCATTGTTTGCCGTTGTTTCAGTGCTTGACGTGGGCAGCTTGGATGTCTGCGTTTTTGACTTCGTTGATGCCGATATGACTTTTGTTGGCTTTCCTGTTGCTGCAGGCGCAGGTACTGGGTTTTTTACGACTTTCCTGGCATGTGTTTTTTTGTTGCTGCTGGTGAGCATTTCGTCAGTCGTTTGCGGCACGTCAATGTAGGTATCTGCATCTTCCTGTGCGAGCAAGTCATGGCTATCTTTAGTGGTCGACGTATTTTTTTCATCCATGTCTTGCGGCAGGTAGATGTGTAATTCGTCTATGCTGGCTGCAATATCACGCAATTGCGGCAACAGTCTTAATAACTCCTCTGGTTGCAGGGTGGACGGTGTAGCCGCCAGCAGGATAGGCTGGCTTTGTTCAAGCCACAGCTTTACCTGACCGCTACGTATAGCTTGGGAATGATTGAGTATTCTTTCCAATAGCCAGCTTGCCCGTGGCTGAAGAATTTGGTTGACGATACGTAATTGCGCTGCCGGGAAATTTTTCAGCCAATATGCCCACCCCTGTTCATGGGCGCGACGCAGCAAGTCAGTGTGCTTCCTGATCAATTGCTGCCAGCGAGGTTTGATTATTGGCCAGTCGCCTGCACACAGGGCTTGATAAAGACCATCGATGTCGACGGCAGCAAGTGGTGCACCAGGCGAAGTAGTTGGTTTCTCCAGTTTCTTTTGCGTGAAATGGTCGTCAGACTGATTTACTGTCTTTTTATTTTCCTGGCGTGTCTGTGTTTTACCAGACTCCGGTGGTATGGCAGATGTGTTGCTAAATTGGGCCAGCGCATGCATGTCATCAACTGCGTTATCAACTACGTCTTCAACTGCGTCAGGGGCTGTTTTTACCACTTCTTTTTGAAGCCCCTGCATTTCTGCTTGCTTGTCAGGTGAGCTATGCCCGACCCGGATTTGTGCAATAAGGTCCTTGCCAAATAATTCGGGCAGCGATATGGGATCAGGTCCCGGCTGAGGAATATTTTTCTCAACATACTGCTGATACTTAAGCAGCAGCGCATCGCTTGTCTTGTGGCTGTGCAAAGACCATGCATGCAACACAGCAGGCATTTCTTGTGTCTGCCCTGTGGCTACCGACAATAACCATTGCCAATAAATCTGGGCGGCTGTCGCAGACGTACTGTGCGATGCCAATTCCAAGTGTGCCCATTGTTGCACTTGATGCGACAGATAGGCTGGCCAGTGGCTGAGCAGTTTATCAAGTACCTTGAATAACTGTTTTTCATCAAATTGCAGCGACAAACGCAGGCGCATTTGCTGATTGGTGACGATCTGCCGCATAGCGATGGCGGCATTGCTACTTTTGAGTACCCGTTCCAATAGCTGTGTGTGTGCTTCGCGAGGATGGCTGGATACCACCCATGCCAACCGCCCTGTGCGTAAAAAATCTTCCAGGTATTGTTTGTCGTCGGCAGCCACTTCTTCGACAATGACGGGTTCGGTCGCGTGTTCGCGTGGCATGTTTAACGCAGAACTCAATTGGGCATACAATCGTCGCGGCAATTCTATAGGCAATTCTTGTTCGGTCATTTCGCCAAGATCAATTTCCAGCTTTTCTATGCGATAGATACCTGTTCCCGTATCGGACTGTGTCATCACCTCATCTATCAATGCAGGTATGCTGGTGCTGATCCAGTCGGACAGGGCAGTTTCTTCCATTTGCCCTTGTGCAAATGAAAAATCAAATATCAGATCATCGATAGCATGGATTGGTTTCATGATCTCATAACCAATGCTGTGGTGAATAATTCTGTCTGACGATACGCAACAGGGTAATGATGTCATCTGCCGACTGATCCAGGCCTTCTGCTGGAAGACCGGAACGACGGGTTTGATTCAGCAGTTCCAGCCATTGTTTGTAGCGCTGCTCAAACTGATGCATGTAAACATAATCAAGCCAGTGTATTTCGGGCAGGATATGGGCAGGCAGATTTTGTGCAATGAGTTCTTCCACCCAGGCCCGACAGGCCGGATCGGCAAAACGTGTTGTATAGCTGGGCAGAACGATACTGACGCGATGTTCATAAAAATTTTCATCGACGTTTCTATTGACTTGCTGATTACCGGGGCGCAAGAGCAGATGTTCAAGCACATGCATGCCTTCGCTTTGCTGACTGAGTTCTATCAAACGCTGACGCAAGCCATGTGCGTAGTTGACGGCTTGCTCTTTGGGCAGGGGAATAAGATGCCAGATTGGTTTTCCCGGCTCCACTTCCAGGCATAACCAGACTTTTTTATCGGCACGTTCAACCAGCCGGTAACGATGCAAGTCTATACCTGCGCGCAACAATTCCACACAGATCATATCGTGTGGCAATCGTTTGACTGTGGTTGTTTCCCCGGTTTTTTGCAAGGGCAGGGGCAGGACATGGCTATCGTTGGCCTTGTACTTGGGATGTTCACCCAGTTTTTTCTCATATGTCTTGGCACTGACAAAAGCAGGGGAAGCAGATGAAAAATGCGCCGTCAAGGAACGGCCCAGACTGGCTTCTCCACATCCCATCAGTAATAACAATTTATGCTGCAAGCAAGCCCTGTTGCCACCCGTCCAGTAAGGGGCATGCACATTCATGGCCGCACCGCGTTGCGCACTCAATTCACGTATATGTGCCAGGAAGTTGATTTTACTGTCGATGACGGTCTGGTCGTCATGTTCATGGTGATACACGTTAAAACGGCGCAAGGCGTCTGCCGGGAATGATTCGCCATACATGGCCAACATGCTGTCCAGCACGCGGTTACGGCGGTCGATGAACTGGTCGAATTTGGACAAGATTTCAGCTGGCAGACTGGGGCTTAAGGTATTGCGGTATAAGGTTTCCAGCAGTGGTATTTGCTGATTGCCTAGCAGTTGTGAAAAATAGCTTTGTTTCAGATTGGTATCCAGCGAGTACAGATCAGGGATGGCCTGCAGTGATTGCAGGTAATTGGCCATCAGTTGTTCAAATCCGAACAGAAAGCCTTTCAATTGTCTGGCGCGGGCATGCACTTCTGGCGGTTCCGAGCTGGGCACACCATAACGATTAATGCCGTAAATGGCAGGTGAGTGTTCTGCTATCGAAGAGTATTCACGCAGGGGCCGATGTTCTCCCTGTGGCAATTCGATTAATTCTTCCAGGTTGATGTCATGTCTGCGAAATGCATGGTGATTGAACTCATGTTTCCTCAGGATGATACGCACTTGTTCCAGTAGGCTGACTTCCTGCGGCAGCATGAATTTCTGCCGGATAGGATGATGCGTGGACAATTGCTGGTTACCAGTCTGCGTATGAACCAGCCGCATCAAATTCATCTGTTCTACATCGCGTGGAAAAGCCAATACCGAGCAACGCCTGGTCTTCAGGTTGAAATTCAGACGGTCGAATTTTTTACCCTGTGAATCGACCAGTTGCAGATGGTGAACCTGCTTTACTCCCGGCATGCGACGTATCAGGGCGATCAGGCTGACGACATCGATACTATTCGACGCACGTGAGAAATACCTGTCATCAATGTAGCCACGTTTGGTCAAGGGCCCATCCAGCAACTCTTCCCAGCTTTTTCCTTCTGCGATGGCTTCTTCAAAGCGGGTAATACGTGCGCCGGAAGAAATCAGAGTCGCGCACTGGAAATAGATGTCGGCATATATTTCTGCGGCGGGGCGGCTGTCGTCAATTTCAATTTCGCCTGTCAGGAAATAGGCATCGGTCTGGACGATATAAACCTGGCCCAGATCCTGGCAAAGATTGCGATTGCTGGCATACAGGGCAATGATATCTTGTCTGACATCTTCGGGACTGCGCTGCTCTATTTCTGATAAAGGCTGATGCAATTTGACATAAATGGAAAACAGGCCTTCCAGTTTTTCACCCTGGTTATCGGTCTGTATCCAGATGTCGTCAATTTCTGGCACATGGTCGTAAATTAACTTGCAATAGTCAATGGCGGTGACTGGGCGAATCGGCAGGATGTCCTGGGGGCGGTACAATGCCTGGTGTTCAAAGTTGATGCCGCCTGATTCCGGTGTCAAGAAATCTGCCACTGAAAATCCTGACCGGTACACCAGATCAGTCAAGCCATAGCACAGCATTTCCAGCAAAGTCACGCCGGGGTCATGGATATTGTAGTCAGTCCACGTTTGACCAGATAAAGCTTGCAGCAGTTCTACACCCTGACGGCGAAAGCCATCAAAATCAATTCCATCAGGATCTGCCTGCAGGCGCTTTATGTGGTCATCAGCCAGCATGTCGTCGCACCTCGCTCAATTTCAGTTGCGAATGCAATTGCTGGACTAACTGATGTACGCGGTTATAGGGCATTTCTCCCAGCACTTCAATGATGAGACGCAGTTCGGCTGCTGAAAACGTCAATTCGGCCTTTGCATCTGCAGGGCTGCCAGCGGGCAGCAACTGACCGGCCTGCTGATTCAGGTTTCCGATCAGCGCAAAGACTTGCTTGAAGGGGCGTTCTACCAAACCTTCCAGTATCAGGTTGCCTTGCGCCAGCGAGATGGTGATATGAATAGGGTTCATGCTATGTTCACTTCTTTGCCTTTGCCGGCTGCGTCAGGGGTCGAGGTGCCAGTTTGGGTTTCTGGTCACTCTCCAGCATCTGGGTATCCAGCCAGAGTTGGGTCATGTGGTATTTGATCCAGACTTCATTACCAAAGGTGCAGCCGACCCGCATCTGCAATTTGAATTCAAAGGGGGAATTGCTGTCAGTACCTATCCATCGCAATTCTATGCGACTGCATTTATTACCAAAATGGGTCTGATGATAGGTAATATGAGGATTGGAATTGAAGGCATTCATGGCAAAGGCATGCATCAGGGCATAGCGGCCTTCGGCATCCTTGCCGCCCACACCGGCAACAACTTCCCAGGCCTGGCAACCAGTCATTGCCACGCTGATGTCATACCAATTGCCGTCTGCCGGAACTGACATTTTTCCTTCACGTCCCACCCGCCCGCGCGAAGCAATAAATCCACCGACGTCCAGTTCATGGCGCGGTGTACTTTGCCGTATGCCTACCCGGCTGTGAGTCACACCGTCATCGTCGATCTGGCTGGACAGTGTCAATAAAGGGCGGCTTTTTTTTGCCTGAAAACTCAGGTTATTTGTGCCTACGTCCAGACCCATGGACCATAAGGGTGTTCCTTCTACCGTGTTTTGATAGAAGCTGAGCAATTTCCCATCACCCAACTGTGCAACTTTGAAACCTTCACTCGCGGACTTTTCAAAGCCTTCATCAAGCATGTTCAGCATGGATTCGATCAAATCTCCGAAATCATCCTCGGTAGGCATTTTGCCGTGCTCAAACTGCTGTCTCAGCATGGCTCGGGTGCGTTTTTTCATAACTATTTCCTTGGCGGAATAATAAAGGTGGAGCCAATTCTCAATTCATTGATACCCACAGGTTTTGGGTCGGCTGATGCAAATTCATCCAGCAATACGATCCAGTGCTGATTCATGGGTACGGCAATACTCCACGGATAAATGGGATACAGGTTTTTCGTGCCATGCACATCCCTCGCATTGTCATCCATGCGGAAACGCAAATCAGTGCCTTGCCCGGTCGGGGTGATATGCAACATGGAAAAACCGGTCACTGCCTCGACATAATCAAGGTCCAGCAAAAAAGAGATCAGATCATGTTCACGTATGCACCAGCCAAAATGCTGTTGATACCCGACCGGATGCCAGGGCGACAGAAAATCGCATAGGTACTGATTAATCTGGCTGCTGTACCAGCCACCACGCAAGCCTGACTTGAGTTTGATCTGGCAACGCACCTGGATTTCTTCATAGACAGGGTTTTCTACACTGATTACCGTGAAGGGCGGGGCGCAGGTTTCTATGAATTGCTGTACTTCATGTATCAGGTGACCACTCAGCAATGGGCGCTGATTAAGATGCCCTCCCTTGTTCAGATACGGTAGCGGGATGATCAATATCTGGCCGCCACGCAGGCGCTTGGCCGGATCGATATCGCTGGACAGATTGGCAAAACACTTCACCTTGTGAATTTCAGGGAATTGTTCCAGTATCAGTAATTCATAATCACTGGCGGTCAGTGCACGGTTCTTGTGTCGCAATCTTTCGCTGACGCGGGTGCGGAAGCGCCTGACTGTTTCCGCGCTTTTACCACCCACCGAATGACGTATCTGCATGACACGGTCAATGCCAGGGATAGTTTGCTTGCTGCGTGTAATACTCATGGCGGGCAGTACCGCGCTGGCTTTGCTCGCCTGGTTGGCGCACCAGGAGAGCTGGATAGCCTGGGCATAGACGGAATACACACTGCAAAAGCGTTCCATACCCACGTTAGCCGAAACACGCAGCCAATACACACCGGGGGGCATGATGGTATTGTTGGTGTTTATATCGTCGGGTAAATTCAAACTGACGATGCCGCTGGTCATGAAGCCATCGGTAGAATCGTCAATGATGTTTGCCCTATCCAATTTCTGCCAGTTGTTGCCCGACAGGTACCACCATGACAACCCACTGTCTTTGATGCGGGTCATGGGCAGTGAATCTTCGCGCAGGTAAAAATACAAGGTCAGGGCACCGCTCAGATCGCTTCCCTGTAATCCTATAAAAAGATTGGCCGGATAATCATATTGGGGTATCTGATAGATGGCACGCGAGTTGATGGCGACCATGGTTTCTGTACCCAGCGGATGCAGATGCACCATCTTGTCTTGCGTCGGCCTTTGTTCCTGCAGGCGGCTTTGCTCAAAACGAATGGTGGAATGCGCCTTGTAATTCAATACTATGCTGCTGATTTGCGGTGTATAGGGTGGATTGGGTAAGGCTTGCGCCTGGCCAGCTTTCTTTTGCCGGGCGTTGTCAGTCAGTATCTGTGCCAGCAACATGGGGTATTCCTGATGGCCGAATGCGCCCTCCGGTGCTTCCAGTGTCAGTTTGAATAAACCTGCCATGGTCGCCGGTGTGTAAGCGAAATTTTGCAGTGCCGAATCACTGGTGTTGTATGGTAGCGGTTTATAGAATTGCAGCGCTGATTGATACGACAACACGCTGTCAGTCGCCAACTGGTTACTCTGGCTGCCATCGTCGCGCGCCATTTCGTCAAACAGGGTGATGTCCTCCATTCCCTTGACCCATTTGCCACCAGACAGGACAGAGACACTGGCCAGCACTTCACCACTTTTCATGGGATGGGTATAACCACGGTAATAAGCCGATATCCCTCCCAGATTGGTAGGCAGGCCATTCCATTCCACCTGGATTTCTGCATCGTCAAGTTGTTTGCTGAGCGTTTCTTCGCAACCGACAATCAGATAAGAACCGACATTGGGCAAAGGACCAAACGGCATGAAAGGTGATAAGGCACTCAACTGGCCGATCTGATTGTGCAGCAATAGCTGCCTGCAACCCTGTACCTCGACTTCCAGGCGAATGTGGCGCAAGACCAAGTTTTTCAGAAAATCATAGGGGTAGCGATATTCGTTTTCGGTCATTTCAAACCGTGCTACCGGCAAATCTGTCCCATAATTATCACCATGCAGGCTGGCCTTGTAGTTGCAAATGGCGGCAACATCAGGCAGCAGCGAAAATTCTATGGACAGGCAATCTGCATCAATGTCGCTATTGAGGCCAGTATATTCCGGACGATATTCGGTTACGCGATACCAGCCAGTGGCAGTGGTCAGTGAAATACGGAACATGCCACGCAGCAGCTTGACGAAAATATCGTTCATGCGCACCAGTTCACTCTGGGACGCATCGTATTCGTGCGCATTTTCATGTGCAAAACGTCGCAAGCAGTCTTTGATCGTGTCGCCAGCAGCGTTTTGATATTGCAATTGCACGCGGACGCGGCGCTGGCCTTCGCGTAACAAAAGCGTCTTGCTGGCGATTGCAAAACCGAATCTGGCTGCTGTGGCGCTGAAATTGCGTTCGCCAGGCTTGGGCGCACCCAACAGCGGCAGAGGAGGCAATTTCTCATGGTCTTTTTCATCGCTACCATCTGCCAGTGCATTGATAGGCTGGGTATGGCAGGAAACCGATTCCAGATGATGATCTATCGTGCGCCGGTCAAAAAACAGGGTGTGCAGCGCAGTGATTTTTGCATCATTCAGGGTGACTGCTTCTTCGTTGGCATAGGTGATTTCATGCTGGTTCTTGTCTATGCCGGCGACGAACTCAGTGGCCTTTTCAACAAAAATCTGGCGCACACCCGGCTTGGGCTGTATGACCACAAAGGTATGGTCGGAGCGATGCGGGCGCTGCTCCATTTTCAGCATCTGGTGATAATAAAAATCCAGATGTGCCTGGCCAAATTGATTCAGCCGTATCTGCAGCTTTTGGAATAATTGTATGAAGGTAATCAGCAAACTGCTGCCAGGATCATGTTCCTGACTGCTCATCGATTGCGGCAACAGATGTCGCACGCCATTTTGTACGATTTGAATTGCTTGCGAAAAAGCATGAAAATAGCTGCGTGTCTCAGTCACTGTATGCGCACTGCTGTTTTTTTTATCTGGCACCTTGGCAGGTCTGACTGCCAGCGCATTCAACAGGGGTAAGGCAGGGCGGCTGTGTGCGGCAGCGGCATCCCCGGAGTTGAGGTCAGCGGTCAGGTCAAGCATGGCCAGCATTTCCTTATTCAGGCCACGCAGTATGCTTTCCAGTAATTTGGTGATCTCATAGCCGGTGCGGCCATCTGTCCGTTTGGCGCAAGACAGCCAGTATTCCAGCAACCGCGCCAGCAGCAATGGTGAATCCAGCGGGATAGAACAGATCTGCGGGAACTCTATGGTCAAGTCATGTTGATACCAGGCTTTGCCCGGGCTATAGCTTTGCAATCTTTGTTCAAAGCGCATCGCCAGTTGCTTCAAGTCCAGGGACAGGATATTTGCCAGCAAGACCACTTCATCCGCATGGAAGTATTGCTGCCAGTGACCTTCTTCACTGAGGTCAAGCTGATAAAACTTGACCATGCTGGCGTAGTCGACTGCCATGGTCAATAATTCTTCAAAACGCATTTCATTGAGTTTGAAGTAGTCACCACTCAAGGCTGGCAAACGGCGTTGTGCCTGGCTACGGCCATCACTGATCAATAGTCTGGGTTGCGTCACGTCAGCACCTCATGCTTATTCCTGAACATCGGTGCCTTCCCGGAAATAGAACGGATACACCAGGTTATGACGGGTGTTGGTCGTGACGATGCGGTAAATCAGTTCAATATTCAGCCGCCCTTCATAGATGTAACTGTGATCTGTTTCTATTGCTTCCAGTACGACCCGGGGTTCGTAGAAAATGACGGCGCGTCGTATCAAATCCTTCAGTACAGTAATAGTGCTTTCGTTCAGGTTTTCGTAAATTTGCGCTTTCAAGCCGCAGCCAAAATTCGGCTGCATGACTCTTTCCCCCGGGGTGGTGGATATCAGTATCAACAGGCTTTGACGAATATCTTCCTCGGCACTAACCATCCTGGTGTTGCCGCGCTTGCTGAACTCGGGAGGGAAGCTCCAGCCTGTGCCTAAAAATGAAGCATTGTTTTCCATGGTCATGATCCCGATTTACACCTAGCCACCGATAATGACAGTGGGAAAACCAAAGACGATATTGCCACCATGTGCCGTATTGTCACCTATCCTGGCGGATGGCATTTTGCCTATGAATACCGTGGCCGATCCCTTGACTATGGTGTCAGGAGGCCCGACACAGACACACATGTCACCCACCACGGCGGCTGGCAAGCCACCAATCAAAACGGTAGGAACACAGGGACCACTGACAGGTCCACCGACATGCGGAATCGGTGGCACGCCAGGCGTTACCATCGGACATACATGCATATCTGTGATACGTGCGGCTGGGGGCATCGCTTTTCTCCGTTTCAGTTAATCATCACGATGGCACCGCGTACGGTGGTCTGGCCACTGGCAGACAGTTCTGCCGTAGCGTTTCCTTTGGCAGTGAAGCCTATATTCGCAGTATTGGTGATATTCAGCCCCTTTGTGGTGACATCCATCTGGGCCGTTGTATCCACATTCTGCACGGCTGAGATGGTGATTTTCCCTGCTGCCTTGATGGTGATATCTTTCGGGCTATCCAGCAAAATACCGCTTGGACTCAATTCCACCTTGTTCATGTTCTGGTCTTGCAAGAGAATGGACTTGGTGTCGTCACTGATAACGATTTTGTTACTGGCGGGGGTGATCAGGGTGATGACTTTTTTCTCTTCATCGAATTCCATCTTCAGTTTGCTGCGTGTCACCAGCGCCTTGTAATTATTTGCGTCTGCCAGGGTATAGGCGGGCGTATGCTTGCTGCTGTACAGGCTACCCAGTATCACCGGGCAAGACGGATCATTATTGAAAAATCCCAATATCACTTCGTCACCGATTTCAGGAATGATGAAAGCCCCAAACCCGGCCGAGCCATAGAAACTGGCAAACCGCGCCCATACGCCGACTGTCTGTGCATTCATCAAAGGAACCGAAACCTGAATCTTGTATTGATTTTCCGGATCGCCTTCCAGCTTCAATACGACACCTATATGCAAGCCGCACACACCGGATGTCCAACCTGCTGCTTCGGGCGCGTGAGTCTGGTAATCTTCGGTGAACCAATAGGGTGGCATGCCAAATTCAACTTCTGTTACCCAGTTGCCGTCGATTAGGTGATGAAAGACGTTAGTAGCCAGCACGTTGCCATTAAAATGTTTGCCTACACTTTTCAGTTCCAGCACCACGCCAGGTTTGGTGCTGGCATTTCCCTGATAACGCATTCTGCCGCGTATTCTCGACAAGCCGGATTTTAATTGCTGTGCCTTGGCCCAGTTGGTCAGTGTTGCAGATTCCAGGTTGGCTGCTGATTGCAAACCAAAGTCGGTAACACCCAGGACTTTCGCCAGCTCAGCGGCAGCGATATCCCCCTGAGTGGTTAAGCTTGTTGGCGTTGCAGTTCCCTGGACGATGGCCTGGGTTGCCATATCCCAACTGGTGCTGGTGACATTGCTTAGTTGCCAGCGGGCGTCAAGTTCGGCATGAAACTCCATCAGATCGATGCCATAAGTCAATGTCAGGACAGGTGCTGCTGTGGTCAAAGGGGCCTTGATACTGACAGTGCCGGCATCTACGATCACCAGGAAACCATTGACTTCGGCCCGCGCCATCATATAGTCCCAGTCCGTCACATAGTATTGCACCAGTTCTTTATAGCTGACCGTGGTTGCCGCCACATCAGCAGTCAGGCCGCTATAGTTACCGATCAGCGCTGTCATGATGTCACTGTCAGTCTGATTGACGAAATTGGCATTTTTGCGACCAACTGTCATGGCCAGCGCCTGGTCGCGGCATTCTATAACCAGCCGCGCAAAATTGTCGCCGGTAATTTTTACGGAATGTTTAATCACCACGCCGGTGAAAATGACTTCAGTTGTGAGGTCATAACCAGCACTGATCACGATCTTTGTGCCTGGTTTGAAATTCCCGGCGTCAGCAAGGGGAAACAGGCCATTTGGCATGTCGCCATCCAGCACTGTGATGATGGCAGTAGGAATGCGGTTGGTACTATGATTCGTTTCTACTGACACGACCTGTGCCGCGTCAGGAGCCGGCTTGCCATCACAGGTGATGGCCAATGTCAGTACGCCAGTGCTATTTGTAAATGGGGAATTTGCCATCTGCTTTCTTTTCTTGAAAAAATCATTTCAGCGCATCTGCTTAGACAGGCTTACGCTATGAAAGCGGAGGAAAACGTAATTTCATTCCAGGCTGCAAGGTTCTGAAACAGGTCAGGCGATTGATACGGGCCACTTCCAGGTAATACGAACAATCGCGATAAATTTTGTAGCATAAAAGGGGCAGGGTATCGCCTGCCTTGACTTCCACCAGATGCGTCAGGTCGGGAGAATTGAGCTTGGTTTCTTTGACGATTTCGGCGGCACTGATATATCCGACGAAGGTTAATGTGACTTTTGCCCTTAGCGGTTCGCCGCTTGGTTTGAACAGGGTATAGTCGAATTTCAGGCCTTCTACACGGCCATAAAAAATCATCGTTCCCCATACCACCTGCACAATCGGTGCCTCATGTTTGGAGCCGACATAGGTGTACACGGTGTTGCGCAAGGCATCGATTTGCTGGATGACGGTCTGGGTAGTGCCAGGCACGGCACCTGTCCCGTCCAGTATCATTTCTTTCAGTGTCAGTTTTTCCGGCAGACTGGCAGAGAATTTCGTTTCATTGCCCGGCTGACCCAATGCATGATTTTTGGAATATTTGATCAAATAATCGTGACCATAACCAGAGGGATTCATCAAGGCGGTAAACGCAGTGCGGCTGCTATCAACGCTGATGGTTCCTTCTTTGGATACCGTACAGGGGGAAATGCTCAGCGGGGTTTTTTGTCCTGATGCGGTCGCGGCTGCTGCTGGCATATTCAGCGCTCCCCACGTTCACGCAGCAGGGATGCAAGCAATTGTTTGCATTCCACGAGGATCTCGTCTTTCAGTACCTGTTTTTCCTGAAGATTGATTTCTGTTTCCCGGGTTTCACGTTGCACGATGGTGGACTTGATCAGCAGTTGTTTGATTTCGATTGACATATCATGCTCCTGATCTATTTGGTACGTTGTGAATAGGTATAACTAAATGTGATCTTCTCGATTGCGACATCATTTTTGGTAGAGCTAAAGCTTTCCACATCCCATTTGATTGGATAGGCGCCAAAGAACTCCCAGGTTCTGAGTACTTCAGTTGCTACCGGCGGAGCGCCGGGTACCATCTTGTTACTTTTAAGATTGACAATGATCGTCTGAGGAACGATCAATTTCATGAACTCACCCTCCAGTACCGCCTTGCACCAGACTACCAGCGGCGACTGAAGGGTGGCAATACCGCGCTTGAGCTCCAGATTGCCGTGCTTCATCTTCAAGGGCAGTTGATGCACAAAACGGTTTTCACCACCTTCGACCACTGATTCGGTTTCAATTTCTGTGCCAATTCCCGACACTTCGCTGAACGAAGTATCGGGAACCTGAATACCATCACCAATCGTTACTGAAAAATAGAACGCTGGCGGTGGATATCCATTATCAAAAAAGTCATTGATCATTTATTCTTGATGGTCAGGCCTTCATGCACGATTTCTATGGTTTCTATGGCCACTTCATTGCCTTCTGACTTCAGGTCTGTGCTGGTGATCTTGGTTGGCCAGGCGTTGCTCAGTTCCCAGATCATGGTGTCACCGCCTTTTTCGTCCAGCAGGCTGATTGTCACGCTGATGCGCTCAATGGTGTTGAGCTTGATCTTGTCCAGCCAATCCCAGAACTTGTTATCACCCTTGAAGACACCTTTTTTCATGGTGATATTGCTGTATTTCTTCATGCCGGGCATTTTGACTACTGAAAATATCGGGCTGTTTCCGGAACGATATTTGATCTCTTCGGATTGCACATCCAGACCAGATACTTCCTGAAACGCCATTTCATTCTTGCCCCACATGACTTTGAAATAGAATTTCGGCATGGGCCATACTGTTGCCGATTGCGTTTTTCCGTCATCTGCCATAATTTGCCTCTATCTTGTAAAAATAAATAAAATTAAATGTGCCCAGGGCAAGCTATTGCTTACCGTGGTGCCATATCAAAACACCGGATCAGGATTTCTGCATTTGCTGCTGGAACGTGATTTCAATAAATTCGGCAGGACGGCTGATTGCAACCAATACGGTAATGCGCATGATGCCTTCCAGGATATCTTCCGGTGTCATGGTTTCACCCAGACCAACATGGACGCTGAATGCATCTTCCGGGCTGGCACCAGCCAGACCACCACGTTTCCATATACCATTCAGGAAATTACTGATCATGCTCTTCATGGTGACCCAGGTGCCAGATACATTGGGTTCAAATACAAAGGCTTTGCTGGCCAGACGGACTGATTCTTCCAGCATGATCATGGTGCGGCGTACGTTGATATAGCGCCAGTCAAGACTATTGCCGTCCAGTGTACGAGCGCCCCACACCAGTGTGCCTTCGCCTATGAAAGGGCGGATGGCATTGATGGATTTGCCGGAGGTAGTGACGTTCAGGTCTTCCTGTTCGTCATGGGTCACATTGACGGCAGGTGCAACGACTTCGTTCAGGCTGACATTGGCAGGTGCTTTCCAGACGCCGCGGGAATTATCCACCAGCGTGTAGATACCGGCCATGGCACCAGACGGTGGCAGCAAGTTGAGTTTTTTCTTGATTGACAGCAGGATATTGCCATAGCCAGGGCTGACCACGAACAGCGTTTTATGCAGCTCTTCATGTGACAGATAGTCAGGCTTGCTGGGGTCGCCTTCAACGCCGACCTTGGCGATGACGGTGAGGATGCTATCCTTTTTGTCTTGCTGCAGCGGGCTTTGATTGACTTCGGCAGTAAGAATTTCCTTGAACTTGGCGATGTCAGTCAGGTTGTTGTAATCGAGGTCGGATGTCTGGATGATCGATGTATCAACCCACGGATAATACGCTGCGCCGAAATTGAGGAAGTTGGTGCCGAGAGCATTACGGAATTTGGCGATGCAATCACCGGCTGTAGGGTCTTTGCGATCGCGGTAGCCGTTGTATACGTCAAGGATGGAAAAACGGTTTTTCATCTGGCTGCCACAATGCATGAGGCTGGCCTGTTGCAAGGCGATACAGTCTTCTTCCGCCAGGGACATGGCATCTGGAATGACGACCATGGTTGGCTCTTGCTCTTTGAGCAGTTTATCAATACCGCCAGCCAGTTTGGGTTTTGCTATGCTTTGGCCATAGGTACCGACGGAGACGATATAACAGGCACCGCCGCCATTTTTGAAAAACAGCATCATGCTGAAGTACAGGAAGTAACGCGGATCTTTTTCGGCCAGCACATATTCGTTTTTGCCAATTTTGAAATCGCTGACTGGTGTAGGCTTGCCTTCTTCTTTGGCTGGCAAGTCGGTAATGTCGAATAGATCTTTGGGTCTGTATCCATAATATTCATGGAATTCAGACATCGAGGTAATGCGCCACGGTTTGTCTGCCAACGAAGTGCCTTTGTTGTCTGCTTTCTCGGTATAGCCGATGAAGGCAGGAACTGCAGTAGCAACTTCAACTACCGAGTTTGGAAAGGCGTTTTTCTCAACGATATAGACACCGGGTGTTTTATACGCGCCAGCCATATGTGTTCCTTTGAAAATTATTGATGAATATAAATTTCCGCAACAAGCAAGTTTTGCCCATCCGGACCTCTTTCTTTGCCAATTTTGTTAACACTTGCGTTTGGCAGTCGCTTGATCAAAACCTTTCCCGCCATACCAACTTCCCGCAATTGAAACTGCTGCACCGGCCTGTACTGCATGGGGATTGCCGTTTGTGAGATCAAGGCAAAACCTGAATCCGTAGCAGTTTGCGTTGAGGTTTCAAAAACGATGCCGGTCTGTCCTTCATTTGCATCCAGATCCACTATCAGCATTTTTTTCCTGGCTAAGGAACCAGTAAAAAAATACTTCCAGCGTATCGTTTTGGATTTCAGGTGAATTGCATAGCACCTGGAAACCCGGCCTTGCTGTACTGCCTGATGTAAAACCTCTGCTTCTGATAAAAAGATATTGATAGAGAATTGCGTTGCCTTGAATTGAAAACTCTCGTTTCTGCGTACCGTTTCCGGTCGGGAAGAGGGCGGGATGGCGCTCGCCTGCAGGTTCACAAGTGGTTCTTGCTGAGCCAGCCCTTCATTGCTGAAACAAAGCGGCGGAGTGACTGGCCAGTCGGTGTAGAAAGAGAACTGCGGATCATCACAACTGACTTCATAACTGAAGCACAGCACATGGCTTCCTGCGTCGCGTGCCAGTACGGCATCGCGTGTGTCGTCGGCACGGGTGTCCGCTGCCGTACCAGCGGATGAAGTAGGGTCATCTGATTCGCGCCACATTTCCATGCCCTTATCAACCGGACGCAATACCAGTCGAAATTGTTTTTCCAGTTCGGCACATTGCGGTGTCGGTGTAAAGCGCCAATTTGCGCCTGGTGTGCCAGTAAAGAAATCATGCTCAATGGCAACAGAAAAAAGGGGAAGGAAGCGCGCCATAAATCACCTAGCCCACAAGCTGATTTCGGGTGTCGACAATGACAGGTACCTGTCCTGTGACTGCTGCTGCATCCATGCTGATCATGCGTACTTTATAGAACACCGAGGGCAGATAACGCCCACCGAGCAGGCTCCAGAGATTATTCAAATCAGGGATCTTCAGGTTTTCGATATCCAGTATCAGTTTTTCTATCCTGGTATCCAGTCCCGGGCTGTTATGCTGGTCGAAGACGGCATGCTGCTGGAAAAAACTGACTGCGTTGGAAATGGTTTTTAGTGCTTCCGCGTAATTGCCGCCACCAAAATTGGCCGCCATCATCAAGTACAGATTCAGATAAAGCGGGGTGCTGTGAACCAGCAGTCGTTCATCATTGCTACGCTGAGGCAAACCAGTGCGGTAGGGCAGGGTATCTTTTTCAATGTTAACCAGCATCAACACCAGCTTGTTGCTGGCATGCGGGGCGACACTGCCGTCAAGTTCAACCAGATTGGATACCACTACAAGGTCTTCAACCGAGTGATAATTATTTCTGAAATGCTGATTTAACTGCGCTGCCAAATGACTGATTGCTGCATTGATCATTGCTTAATCCTGCGTCACAAACTTTTTTGTTCAGCCGCTCGACCTGAGACGGATGCCACGGAAATACCAGATTTTTATTGTAAAAATCTATTACAAATAATACATACGAGAGTAACATGTTACTTAATTTTCGCACAACAGTTAATTATTCGTTTTTTAATTTCTGATGTGGCAATTTTGCCTCATGACATCTCGTGGTCTTTTGGGGTGCAGCCGCATGGGAATGGACTGGTTGGAGAGTGGCAAATGATCAGCTTTCCTGATCGTTTTGATGGTCTGCTTAAGTCAGGAAAGTGTTATTTCTTGCGGGAAATAAGTTGGCAGTAAATGCCTGCGTGCATGGCTACTCAGAAATCTGCAAATCCTCAAGCGAGGGGTGGCTTCTGGTTTACTTGCGCATCAATATAGTGAAGTCATCCGGCAGATAACCGCTGATCAGTTCAGCATGTGGGTCCAGTTTGTGGCAATACGTCAGTACTTCATCTTTGCGATAGCCGCATAGCATTTCATCTTGCCCAAATACTTCCGCATCCAGTAAATTAAATGCCACGCCCTTGCTGGCATTTTTCCACATCTGCGAAATGATCTGCCAGGGATGCAGCACGTTTTCTGAGCGGTAATTCAAGCTGCCTGAGGCGATGATGATATCGACTTCGGGCAGGCCCGTGGTGAGAAAGTCGGATTGGAAAAATTGCGTATTGGGAAGATGTCCCAGGCGTTCCTGGGCTGCGTCGACGAATTCTTTCAGGAAGTCCACGCCTAGATAAATGACATCATTAAAACGTTCATCCAGAAATGGTTTCAAATCACCATAGCCGCAACCCAGGTCCAAGATGGAACAGCCTGAAAAATCACCCCAGGTGCATAATGTCTCGAAACGTTTGGTCTGGCTTTCGGGTCCGCGAAAGCCCAGGGCCTGTAAGGTGCTGCCGCCCAGACGATGTCGGTGAAATGCTTGTACGCTTGCTTTTTCCAAAAGTTTCATTGCTCAGCACCAGCAGTTGAAAAGTGACACTGATTTTAATCCATAAGCAGTGGCCACAACATGCTTAAAGCTGTTGTTGAATAAATAAAAAAGCGAAGACCTCGGTATTCGCGGAACCTTCGCCAGCAAGTCGGGCAAGCATCAGTTGGATGGCATTCAGGGCAGGGCTGCCATGGATGAGCATCTATGCGGCAATTTTATGTTCAGCCCAATGATAGGCCATTGCTGCACTGGGTATGCCGACTGAATTGGTGTTTTCCGAAGACATGGTGATATGCCGCAAATATTCGCCGGCTGCCTGTCTTTGGCGTAACTCATCTGCAAATTTCAGGGCGGCAACCATGTCGCTTGATTGAAATTCCTTGCATTGAGACATTTTTATTTGGTTATGGATTTCTATCCAGAATACAGCAAACATGTTGACCTCCCTTCATTAAGATAAAAAGCAATAGAAGCAGGAATGGAATACCCCTGGACTCCTGAATATACTGACTTGTCATGGCACACTTGCCTAACCGCCAGCCCCGGCATTAAATCCCGGGGAATAAATGATACTGTTGATGAAGATGTTTCCGTGATCACTTGCCTGCCAACCACGACCGCTTGCGCGGGTTTCACTGCGGAGTCTGTCAAAACATAGGTGACAGACGGTAAAACAAAAAAGCCCGAAGCTTTTAAGGGCATCCGGGCTTTTCAGCTTGGGGTAAAAGGGAGCTGGTTTTAGCTTGCTCCCGCTACCTGAAGGTTTTCCCTTCGGATGCGGCTATATAGTATTGAATACGCTTTAAAACTGGCTGACTGGGACTGCTCGCTAATAATGTGTTTGCTGCGGCGGTTAATATTATCAATGCTGTTACCAGTGAGCGTATTCAGCTTCGTATTCAAAATATTGATAATCACCTTGGCAGTATCTGCTACGCCTGCATTGATCGTTAGTGTTACCGGCAAGGCGCACACTGACACTGAGCCCTGCGCTGTTGGGCGCATGCTTTGTTTCAGTTGTGACAGCCAAGTAGTCTTCACTATTAATCCTAAAAAATTAGCGGCTAAGTGCCGAAAATGCCTTGTATATCGAAACCGTTTATGCTTACTACATTTGATGATTTGATCTTGCCATAGCTAATAAAAAAAATCTAGCTTGTCTTGACGAAATAGTGGTTTTCAATGTTGTATTTATGCGGCATCCGCAAAAAGCATGCAAGTCCTGTATCATCGCAGCCGTCGAAGTGAGGTTCGATCATGCCCAATATTTATAGTGAAACACCCGATTCATCAGCACCGCAACAGCGTGTCAAGGCTGAAATGCGCATTCGCGAATTGATGGCGGAAAACAAGATCCGCTCGGTGTCTGCCCTGCATCGCCTGCTGATAGCCAAACGGGTTACCGTTTCGCATTCACAGTTGTTGCGCATCGTCGATAACAAGGCAGAACACTGGAAAGTCGAATTCATAGAAGCATTTGCCGAACTGTTTAACTGTTCGGTGCAGCAACTGTTCAAGTTTGAACTCGTAAAACAAGGTGAACCCAATATGAGTGCGCCACCTGCCGATGGCGCAAGCCAGGTATCAACCGATTGAACCCGCAGGCGATAAAAGCTTAGAACGTGTTTACGATTTGTAGCGAGCGTGCGTCAGCGAGGTAAGGGTAACAAAAACGCAGCGCAAAAAGCGGAATGTACTCTAGTACATGAGCATTTTGAGCAGCGCATGAGCCCCGCGTGGACTCCGATTGCGCCCGCGCTTAAGATCGTAAACACGTTCTTATAGCCGTGAGGCTGCCAGTTTGGCTAATCCCAGCAATTGCTCGTCGTTCAGATTGGCTTTACCTGCTTTATCCCATCCCATGGATTGTATCCAGACTGCCTTGCCACTCTTTTTAAACACCACGTAGGGAATGGCTGAACCAGGCTTGGTCTGAAATGCATCGGAACCCAGTCCACTGACGCTGGTGCCCAACTTGCCATATTGCTTGTTCCAGAAATCAAACATCGAAGCGTCTTGTATCATCACTATGGCGACCAGCTTTTTCTCGGCATTGGCAAAGTTCAGTTCGCCACCAGCCCCCTTGACCGGATCCTTGGGAACCGATTGCACGCCGCTTAAGCCTGTCGTTTTTTCTATATCTGCTACGCTCAGCAGGTCGCTTGCCACGGCAGAGCAGCTTAGTGCCGCCAGCAACAGGCCAGTGAATAGTGATTTCAGATGCATGGGATTTCCTTTCAAGGGTAGAAGGTGATACCTGTTACTCTGGCTGTCTTGTCAGCAAGTACATTCTATATCCTGACATGAATTATGAACACCACTGAATCGCCTATTCAATTCATGAAGCCGTCATAAAAAAAGTGTATAGTACTTCTAGCTGCTGTACATGCAACCGATATGCATGATGGCAGTGAGGTGGGCCTTGTTCGTGTTCAAACGAACAAGCCACCGTCCGGATACATGCGACGTGGAAGCATTTGGGCCTGTTTAATGATTTTATGATTAACAGACCCAAATGCTTCCACGTTTTTATTTGTGCAGGGCCGGTGCCCGTCCATGCCCTGCAAGCATGACTGAAAGTGCTTTTTCTCTGATAGCCCGCATGTCAGACTGATCTGTCAACCTGAATTGCATTGGGGCGATGGCTAATGGAATGCCGGACAGGAAAATTACCTGCGACTGTAGAACAGGCATCACGCTTTGCCTGGTGCTCCGATTCCTGCTTCGCTGATGGCATAGGCATATACAATACATAATAGGACTTACGCAAAATTGTCCCAGCAAGGCTAACGCTTTTAGGAAACCTCCCTGAAAGGGGGGAGGTTCGCTACGTCGGCAGACAATATATTGTCTAAAACCCCGACTACACCGTCAGCGACGAAGTCAGTACTTTAGTACGGCAAGGAGCTGCAACGCAGCTGGGGTGGTTTTGCGTAAGTCCTACATAAAATATTGCTGACATCAACCCAGGATATCCATGTCCGGACAAACAATTTTAGCTATAGACAATGGCACCCAGAGCGTCAGGGCTATCCTGTTTGATGTGCGTGGCAATATTATTGCCAAATCGCAGGTGCCGCTGAATGCGTATTTTTCGACACACCCAGGCTGGGCCGAACATCACCCTGAAGATTATTGGCAGGCAGTTTGCACTGCCTGCCAGCGCCTGTGGCAAATGCCGGATGTCACGCCGGGCAGTGTGCTTGGGGTTGCCGTAACCACACAGCGCGGCACGGTTATTAATCTGGACAAGCAGGGCCAGCCCTTGCGTCCGGCGATTACCTGGCTGGACCAAAGACGTACCGATGTGGTGCCGGCTGTCAATCCCCTGTGGCTGACCGCCTTCAAAATTGCCGGGGTTGCCAGCACCATCAATTTCTTCCGGGGCGAGGCCGAGGCCAACTGGATCAAGGCACATCAGCCAGACATCTGGGACAAGACCGATAAATACCTGATGCTGTCAGGTTATTTGAATCATCGCCTGTGCGGTAATTTTATCGATTCGGCAGGCTCGCAAGTCGGTTATATTCCCTTTGACTATAAAGCCCTGAAATGGGCTGGCAAGCGGGACTGGAAATGGCAGGCTCTGGCCGTCAGGCGCGAAACTTTGCCTGAACTGGTCGCTCCCGGCACTGTCATGGGCCATATCACCGAAGCCGCCGCCATTGCAACGGGCATACTGGCAGACACGCCTTTACTGGCTGCTGCGGCCGACAAGGCTTGCGAAGTCATTGGTGCCGGATGCCAGCAGCCGAATATTGGTTGCCTTAGTTATGGCACCACTGCCACCATCAATACCACCAGTAAAAAATACCTGGAAGTCACACCTTTCATCCCGCCTTACCCGGCAGCGATTCCTGGCTTTTACAGCACTGAAGTACAGATTTTTCGTGGCTACTGGATGGTCAACTGGTTCAAGGAACAATTCGGCCATCACGAGCAATTGCAGGCGACAGCGCAGGGTGTAACACCTGAAGCCCTGTTCGATGAACTGGTGAATGCCGTACCACCTGGTTCCATGGGCCTGATGCTGCAACCCTATTGGTCGCCCGGCATCAAGATACCGGGGGCAGAAGCCAAGGGCGCTATCATCGGCTTTGGTGATGTGCACACCCGTGCCCATATGTATCGCGCCATACTGGAAGGGCTGGCTTACGCCTTGCGCGAAGGGAAGGAGAGCATAGAAAAACGTAGTGGTGTCGCCATTACCGAATTGCGCATTTCTGGCGGTGGTTCGCAAAGTGATGCCGCCATGCAGCTCACGGCGGATATTTTTGGCTTGCCGACCTCGCGTCCGCATATCTATGAAACCTCGGGTCTGGGGGCGGCAATTGATGCAGCAGTCGGTCTGGGTCTGTATCCCAATTTTGATGTCGCCATCAAGGAAATGACACGCATAGGCAAAACCTTCGAACCGATTGCGCATCACCATCATATCTACAATGAGCTTTATCATCGCGTTTACCAGAAGATGTACGCCCGTCTGCAGCCCCTGTATAAAGAGATACAGCAAATTACCGGGTATCCGAAAATGCATTGATGCCTGCATGTGCATGTGCATGTCTGGCCTGTTATCATCATTGGCATGACAACGATCGTACTCTTGCCTGGCCTGGATGGCACCGGCACACTTTATGCACCTCTGCACCAGGCGCTGGACGGCAGGTGTCGATTGATTGTCGTCACTTATCCGGTTGATCAGGCGCTTGATTATGCGGCGCTGGAAACTGTGGCACGTACTTATCTGCCGGAGGATGAGGATTATATGTTGCTGGGAGAATCGTTTTCCGGCCCGATTGGCATCTCTATCGCGGCCAGCCAACCGCCCGGGCTTCGTGCATTAATACTATGTGCAAGTTTTGCCCGTAATCCCCGTCCTTCACTTGCGGGTTTCCGGCATCTGCTTCCCTGTTTGCCTGTACGAATGGCTCCTCTGGCCGTGGTAAGTCATTTGTTGTTAGGCAAATTCTCAACGGCAGAATGGCGCCAATTGCTGACCAGCGCTCTCGCGAGTGTTTCAACTGATGTATTGAAGGCCAGAATGCGCAGTGTCTTGCTGGCCGATGTGAGAGGGGAACTGAGCGATATCAAAGTACCGGTACTGTATTTGCGTGCCACACAAGATCGCCTGGTGCCTGCATCGGCTCATAAAGATATACAAAAATGCCTGCCGTCCAAAGAATTGTACGAGTTTGACGCACCGCATTTTCTTTTGCAGGTCAGAGCAAAAGAGGTGGCTGATTTTATCGTCGCATATCGCAGGCATTGACATGTTACCTGCCTTGCTGCCTTACATCATTTATTCCAGTAACACAGATCCATCCGGCCCCCATTTGACTTTGGTAATGCCGGGATCAGTTTCTTCCAGGCGTTTCATTTCTTCTTCCTGCGGCGTGATCAGGCCACGCTGTACACGTAATTCATCGGCCAGGCGGTGTTCTTCCACTATTTGCTGGCGGCGTGCTGCTGCCAGTTTGATGGTGTCTATGAGTTCGTCCTGATTCCAGGGTTTGGCGATGTAACGAAAAACCTCGGCGTCGTTGATAGCACCCAGTATGGTTTTGAATTCGGCAGATGCACTCAGCATCATGCGTATGGCATCTGGTTGCATTTCTTTGGCTACCGACAGAAATTGTATGCCATTCATGGCGGGCATATGGTAGTCCGAGACAATAAAGTCATAGGCCGTGTGCCGCATGTGTTCCAGTGCTTCAGAAGGGGAATTGAACAGGTCTATGGTCATTTCCATCTCTTTGGAGATACTTTTCAGGCTTCTTTGCAATGCCAGTAACACATTCTGTTCATCATCCAATAATAAGATTCTAGGCATTATTTTCTCCTGTTACTGTAAACCCGTATCATTAATTTAGCACTTCCGGGATGGTCGAACAATCTCAACTTATCGATGACATGCTGATCAAGCACGTATTCAGCGGGTAACAGTAACATGCCGTCCTTGGAAACTACGTCCGCGGAAAGAATCATGCCGATCTGCAGTTGTGGCACGCTGACTTCTTTATCATCAATATCGTCGCCCTGATTCGTGACGATTTGTTTGAATGCCTTAACAACTTTTTCATCATAGCGATTACCAGCGCCGCGGATAATCAGGGCCTGGGCATCATCCATGTGTACGCGTCGCGGCACCAGGCTGCCATTCTGAAGATTGTCGTAATCACCGGCCAGCGCCAGGATGCGCGCGCCCAAGGGGATATTTTCACCTTGCAGTCCATCTGGAAATCCCCGACCGTCAAAACGTTCATGCTGCGAGCGTATGATTTTTGCTGTGCCTTGCAAATCTTGCAATGGCATCAATAGCTGCTCGGCCCGTAAAGTGTGTTTATGGTATTGCCCTAGCTGGTCACCATTCATCTGATTGACTGGGGTTTCCAGCAACTCGTCTGAAAAGCCTATCTTTCCTATGTCGGCCAATAATGCCGCGACAAAAATTTCCTGAATTTCGCGCGTGTCCATATTGAATTTTTTTGCTATTTTCCTGGACAGGTCGGCAACTCTTCTGGAATGTCCTACCAGTTTGCCGCCCCGCATTTCGACGACGCTGGAAAATACCTTGATGGATGTCAGAAAATTACTTTTTAATTTGTCATTTGCCAGTAATAAGGACTCATGCGCCTTTTTTAAATCGGCAGTGCGTTCATCCACCTTTATTTCGAGAGTGGCATTGAGTGACTTTAATTCTTCATTCTGTCTTGCGGTTAATTCTTCCAGCCGTTTTTTCTCAAGCTCAAGCGCCTTGCGCTCCAATGCCTGCCGTACGACCAGTACGATGTCATTGTCGTTCCAAGGCTTGGTAATGTAGCGATAAATTTCCCCCCGGTTGATGGCATCGATAGTCGATTGCATGTCGGCGTAACCGGTCAGCAACAAGCGTATGGTATTTGGCCAACGGGCTCTGACATGTGTTAAAAATACGGCTCCGTCCATGACTGGCATACGCATATCAGATATCACCAGGTCAACAGCTTCTTTTTCCAGTATATCCAGGCCTTCCTGACCGCCGTTGGCAATCAGTATTTTGTATGAGTGGGGTCTGAACAGTCTGCGCAGAGCAGAAAGAATATTCGGCTCGTCATCTACGAAAAGCAGTACCGATTGGTTCTCGGGTGCAATCTCGCCGCTCATGTTTGGGCACCTTCATCGTTAGGGGAATCGTCTACATGCCGGACAGGCAGGCTGATAAGAAAGCTGGTGCCTTTGCCGATTTCGCTGCTGACACTAATATTGCCCGCATGCTTCTGGATGATGCCATAAGAGAGCGATAGCCCCAATCCTGTGCCTTTACCTATAGGCTTAGTGGTAAAGAAGGGGTCAAAAATGCGATTGAGATTTTCTTTGGGGATACCACTGCCATTATCCGTCACTTCTATCGTGACACGCTCAAGTTCGTCATCACGACTGGTGCGAATGGTGATTTTCCCTCTTTCTTCTCCTATGGCGTGCGATGCATTTACCACCAGATTCATGATGACCTGATTGATTTGCGAAGCCAGGCATTCGATATCGGGAATGTCGCCATATTCCTTGATGACGTCTGCCTTGTATTTGATCTCGTTATTGACAATGTTCAATGTGGAATCTATACCCTGATGAAGATTGGCCCATTGCCATTCTTGTTGCGAATCTACTCTTGAAAAATCCTTTAAATCCTGAACAATCTTGCGTACACGTTCTATGCCTTCCCTTGACTGTTGCACCAGCTCGGGTATGTCTTCCTTCAGGAAGGGTAATTCCTTTTCTTCTTTTATAGTGGCCAATTCACGTCGTATGCTGGCGTCGGCAATATGTGATTCGGCAGTTTCATAGGTATGGATGATACAGAACAGGTCCTTGATATAGTTTTCCAATGTGGTGAAATTTGAAAAAATATAACCAATGGGGTTATTGATTTCATGCGCGACACCGGCCGCCAGCTGACCTATGGACGCTAACTTTTCAGATTGCAGCAATTGTTCCTGCGCCATGGATAGCCTGGCATTAAGCTCGGTCAATTCGGTATTGCGGCGTACCAATTCATTTTCTACAGCTTCTCTTTGCTTGATATCTGCTTCCAGTTTGTTATTGATATCCGCCAGTTGCAAGGTGCGTTTTTTTACCAGGTTTTCCAGATTGCTGTGGGCCTGACGCAAAGCGTTCTCGGCGTCGCAACGTTCAGTGATATCTTCGAGGGTTTCTATGGCACCTACAATTTTTCCTTCCTGATTGTAGAGCGGCGCAGCGGTAAAATGCAGCCACAAACCGTGTTCATGCAAGTCGGGAAAAAAATCAATAGCTTCGTAGGCACCGGGTATAAGCTGCGAAGAAGAAAATTTATTCTTGTAAAATTTTTGTATGTAAATATCATCACCAGATAAAACCAGATCCGCCAGGACTGGCCGGTTGTCGCGATAAAAAGCTTTCCATTGATTGCGGGTAGATACCATACTGGCAGCAGAGTAGCCAAGGACATATTCACAGGCTTTGTTCCAGTGGGTAATGACATGATGCGAATCAATCACAAAAGTCGGGACCGGGCTGCTGTCAAGGAATTGCGCCAATTCTATGCCCATGGTGTTCAGGGCAAATGTATCTATCTTTTGCTTCTCCGCCAAAACATTGGCTAACTGTCCAGGACCAGTTTTTTCTTGTGTTGACGCAGAAGAGGAACTGGTTTTTTCTGACACGGGAGATTCTTTGCTCATTCTTTTTCACCTGGTCTTTGTTTCGTCCGGCAGGATACGTTTTGATGGCGGGGTACCTGATTTCCTTTCCTTGCCCTGATCAATGGTGCATCCTGTCGTCTATCAGCATGACAATTTTTCCGCTGGGCTTATTCTGGTCGCCCATATTCTTCCACTGTGCGTTAAATGGCTTTTGGTAGACATGTACCGGGAACCACATACCTTCTGAATGTTCTTTAATCCCAGTACCTACATCTGGAATCAGGTGTTCAATCTGGCATCCCAATTCTATCCTGGATTGTGGAATGACCTGTTCCGCAGAACTATTGATGAACACCACCATGTCTTCATCATCGACAGCGATAATGGGTAATGGAACATATTGCAGCACTTCGCGCACTATGCTTAAACTCAACTGTCCCAGGGTGATTTGTTTTTGTTTTTGTTTGACTAATTCTGCCAGTTGACGGTTTGCAGTGACCAGTTCCTGATTTTTTGTTTGTATTTGCAGGTTCAGGCTACGGTTTTCATCTTCCATTTCTTTGTAATGAAAGGCTTCACGGATATTGGCGCGTATTTGTTCATCATCCCAGGGCTTGGTCAGGAACTTGTAGATCGCGCCTTCATTAATGGCATCGGTGATGTATTGCAGTTCGGTGTAGCCGGACAAAACAATACGTATGGTATCCGGATAGAGTTTTTTTGCATTCCGCAAAAATTCCACCCCAGTCATGGACGGCATGCGTTGATCAGAAATGATGACATCAACGCTATTTTTTTCAAGAATACTCAAACCCTCATGCCCGCCACCAGCGGTAAGTATTTGGTATCCGTCACGACGTAACAGGCGTTTCAGTGCATTTAATATATTGGGCTCGTCGTCGACCAGCAGTAAGGTACGGTCCGGTTTCCCCATACGTAATAAATGTTTGTCCAGTACCAGGCTCTCTTGTAAAAATTCCGTCATCTGTTTGATCGACAGAGGAACGGAAAAAAAATAGCCTTGTATTTCATCACACATATTTTCGCTCAGGAATTTGCATTGCGCTTCTGTTTCCACACCTTCAGCGATGACTTTCATTCCCATGCTATGGGCCATGGAAATGATGGCTTTGGAAATCGAGACATCGTCTGAGTTGTGTGGCAGTTCATGGACAAAAGATTGATCGATTTTGACATAATCGAATGGAAAATGTTTCAGATAACTGAGGGCAGAATAGCCTGTACCAAAGTCGTCAAGAGACAGCTTGTAGCCTTGTTCCTTGAAATCCATGAAGAGCTGATCTATGTCGGTATTGCGATGCATGAGTATATTTTCAGTAATTTCCAAAGATATCTGATCCGCCGTCACCTGCATACTTTTCAGGATTTCGGACAGGCGCATACTGAACCCGGCATCCTGCAATTGTTTCGGGGAAACATTGATCGCCACACACGGTACATCAAATTTCGCATTTACCCAGCCTCTGATATCCGTGCAAACCTGCCTGATTACCCACTCACCTAATTGGATAATAAGATCAGATTGTTCCGCTACCCGTATGAACGCTGAAGGAGGGATGGCACCGCTAGTGGCATGATTCCAGCGCAATAAGGCTTCCACCCCGACTAGTAAGCCGGTTTGTAAATCTGCCTTGGGCTGGTAATGCAACTCCAATTCATTGGCATTGATTGCCAGTTGAAGTTCTTTCGCCATATCAATTTGCTTGTGCGTTACCATATCCATTTGATTTGATCTCACATTATGCTGACCATGCAAAGTACTATTGCGACAGACATGGACGCTGATTACTGTGTCGTTGTATCTTCCTGACGCAAGGGGAGCCAGACAGTGAAGCAAGTTCCTTTTCCGAGTACGCTGCTGACATCAATCCTGCCACCGTGTTTTTTGATGATGCCGTAAGAAAGGGAAAGACCGAGGCCGGTTCCACTGCCTACGGGTTTGGTGGTGAAAAATGGCTCAAAGATGCGATTCAGGTTTTCAGGGGGAATGCCGCCACCGGTATCCAGCACTTTTATCCAGACCATGTCCTTGTCACAGCCCGTGCTGACTTTGATGACGCCGTTTTCCTTGATCGCATGTGAGGCATTCACCAGCAAATTCATGATGACTTGGTTGACCTGCGAAATGATGCATTTCACCGGTGGCAACTGGCCATATTCCTTGACCACATTGGCCTTGTACTTGATTTCGTTTTTGACGATATTCAACGTACTGTCTATGCCTTGATGAATGTCTGCCTCTTGCCAGTCCGTTTCACCCACGTGCGAAAAATCTTTAAGTGATTGAACGATGTCCTTGACGCGCTTGAGCCCATCCATGGATTCCCGTACCAGGTCCTGTATATCTTCCTTTAAAAATTGGAGATCAGCTTTTTCCCTGATCTCATTCATTTTGCTGCTCGCCTGGCTTGCAGCCAGTGCTTGCGGGATCAGGCCTTCATAATCATTGATGACTTCAAACAACTTGTCTACGTAATTTTGCAGGCTGCCAATATTGGAATTGATAAAGCCTATGGGGTTATTGATTTCATGCGCAATACCGGCGGCCAATTGACCAACCGAAGCCATTTTTTCGGATTGCAGTAACTGTTCATGGGCTTCTTGCAATTTCTTGATCAAAAGCTGTTGCTCTTCCCCCTTTTTGGACAGGGTTTCTTCCATTTCCTTGCGTTTGGTAATGTCCGTCAACGAGCCGATCACTTCTACAGGATTGCCGTCCTGGTCGCGAATCAGCCTCAGCATGTCGTGCATCCACACATAATGACCGGCACGGCTCATGAAGCGGTATTCGTAAGTGCGCTCTCCTTCAGTGAATAATTTGGCGATACTGGAGAAAATCTGGGGCACATCGTCAGGATGAATATGGTCGAACCAGAAATTCGGGTCGGCGACCATTTCTTCTGGCTGATAGCCCAGCACGTGGAGTGCGTTATTACTGACGAAAGTCATTTTGAAGTCGCCAGTGGGTACGCTGCTGTAAATAATGGCAGGAGTATTGTCTATCAGGTATTGCAGCCTGGTCTCAGTGGACAGGCTTTTGCTTGTGTCAGCTACGGCGGCAGTCGCAGCGGCCGGCGGGAGTATGCTGAACTCATCAAATTGATTCATGATCACCGGGACAGGAAAATTGACAACAAGATTGTTTTTTTTTAAATTCCCTTACGTGTACATATTAGAACAATAAATAGGCAAATGGCTATATATTTGTTTCCTTTATGATATTTATTCCACATCAAGCCCATCGCAGATTTTTTGCAAGATTGCCTTGACCCTGGCATTCAAACGGATCATTGATGTCTTATGAATTTGAAATAAGTCAATAAAATCAAATATCTGGCAAAAAATGCGCGACTTTTATTGGCAAGCTTTCAACCAGGACGAGTATTTTCGTCTTATTTCAAGTGAAAATAAATTTGATAACAATGATTAAAAATAGAGCAATTTCATATGGCCGTTGTTTTCCGCACAATTTGAGAGCATGAATGCACTAAAAAGTGGAGCTTGTGGCAAAAAAAATTTCAGGGAAACAATTCTCACCAATTTGGTTAGTTTTTGTATGCCGCCAACATAGACTATGTCGGCGCTGCGGTGCTCAATCGCTGTGGTGCAGTGCGTCATTGCCTGACCTGTCCAACTTGCCCATACACCAGGCTTGCTTGCGTGATGACTTCAGCATGACCCTGCAGTGACTCCTTGCATGGCATCTCAAATCATCTTGTTCACGTCAGGTAAGCGTCAGCCGTTTGAGCGTTTGCATCTGAGTTAAATCATGTTACTGAGTGGTCTGGTTCCAGCCAGCAGTTGGCACGTTATCTGCTATCTGTAGTGGGAAGCTTGCAGTTTTTTGTTCCATGACCTCACCACTACCAGGAGAAAACATGTCACGTCGTACTGTTTTGAAAGCAACTGCACTTGCCGCAATGACTTTGGCCGCTTCCGGCTGGATCTCGCAGGCACAGGCCGCCGATACCATCAAGGTCGGCATTCTGCATTCCCTGTCTGGCACTATGGCAATCTCGGAGACATCGCTGAAAGATGTGGCCTTGATGACGATCGATGAAATCAATGCCAAGGGTGGTGTCATGGGCAAAAAGCTGGAAGCGGTGATCGTTGATCCGGCATCCAACTGGCCATTGTTTGCCGAAAAAGCCCGTCAACTGGTATCGCAAGACAAAGTATCTGTCGTGTTTGGTTGCTGGACATCGGTATCGCGTAAATCGGTACTGCCAGTCTTCAAGGAACTCAATAGCCTGTTGTTTTACCCGGTTCAGTACGAAGGTGAAGAACTGGAGAAAAACGTTTTCTACACAGGTGCAGCACCGAATCAGCAAGCCATTCCCGCCACTGAATACCTGATGTCGAAAGAGGGTGGTGGTGCCAAACGTTTTGTTTTGCTGGGTACTGATTATGTGTATCCACGTACGACCAACAAAATCCTGCGTGCCTTCTTGCATAGCAAGGGCGTCAAGGATACTGATATCGATGAAGTCTATACGCCATTCGGTCATTCTGATTACCAGACCATCGTTGCGAATATCAAGAAATTTGCTGCAGGCGGTAAAACTGCGGTCATTTCCACCATTAATGGTGATTCCAACGTACCGTTCTATAAAGAACTCGGCAATGCCGGTCTGAAGGCAACCGACGTGCCGGTTGTCGCATTCTCAGTCGGTGAAGAAGAATTGCGCGGTGTGGATGCCAAACCTCTGGTCGGCCATCTGGCCGCCTGGAATTACTTCCAGTCCGTGAAGAACCCGGTGAACACCGAATTCATCAAGAAATGGAAAGACTATGCTGCCGCCAAAAAACTGCCGAATGCAGCTACCGTCGTCACCAACGATCCTATGGAAGCGACTTATGTTGGTATCTATATGTGGAAACAGGCAGTTGAAAAAGCCAAGTCCACCGACACCGACAAGGTCATCGCCGCCATGGGCGGACAAACTTTCAAGGCGCCATCCGGTTTTGAATTGACGATGGACAAAACCAATCACCACTTGCATAAGCCAGTCATGATAGGCGAGATCAAGGCTGATGGTCAGTTCAGCGTGGTCTACAAAACCAAGGCACCGATTCGTGCCCAACCATGGAGCCCGTATATCCCAGGCAATGAAGGCAAGCAAAAACTGTAATTGAAGGAATGACGCAGGCACTCGGGGTTAATGTGACTGGCTGAATAGCTGGTTAGCATGGCTGTTGCCTTGAGTGCCGTTCCTGAATTTTTCCATCCCTGACCTGGTTGCCTATGACATTTCGTAAAATCTGCGCGAGCATCGTCCTGCTCGTGTTCAGCCTGAGTGCGCACGCAGCTATCGATGGCAAGCTCTTGTTGGCACTGTCTGGTGATGATCCTGATGCCCGTATTGCTGCCGTCAATTCCATCGCAGCCATGGGCAATGAAGAAGCAGCAGAAGTACTGACCGCTCTCAAAAATGAACAATTATTCGTCAAGGATGTTGCTGTCTATCTGGTCGATGGTGAACAGGCCAAAGACCTTGCCAGTGGAAAAATGCAGAAATTGCCGGATGATGCCGAGGCAATCACCATCAACAACCGTTTGCGTGCCGCACTTGACAGTGCACTGTCAGGTTTGAGGCTGTTTTCACCTGATAAAAATACCCGTCTGGTTGCAGCGACCGCACTGGAGAAAGAAGCAACGCCAGAACAGTTGCCCTTGCTGAACAAAGCCTATCTGAAAGAAAACGATAGCGAAATAAAATCCCGGCTGCAAATGTTGATTGCAACTGCCAATTTGCAGGCCAGTGACCCGGTAGTGCGCAAGGCTGCAGTCAAGGCCTTGCTGGATAGCCCGAACCCGAATTTAAAGCCTGTGCTGCAAAAAATGCTGGCACAAAATCCCGATGGTACTTACAACGAAGCCGATGCCAGCATACGACTAGAGGCGGCCAATACCTTGAATGCCATCGATGGTCGTCTGGCACGCATGGAATTTATCGGCAACCTGTTTTACGGCGTTTCGCTGGGCAGTGTGCTACTGCTGGCGGCACTCGGCCTGGCGATTACCTTTGGATTGATGGGCATTATCAACATGGCGCATGGCGAACTGCTGATGATCGGTGCGTACACCACCTATGCCTGCCAGATGTTGTTCCGCAAATTCATGCCCGGTGCGCTGGATGCCTATTTATTGCTGGCCTTGCCAGCGGCTTTCCTGGTGTCTGCCATAGTCGGTATTTTGCTAGAGAGAACCGTCATACGCTGGTTGTATGGTCGTCCATTGGAAACCTTGTTATGTACCTGGGGCATCAGCCTGATATTGATGCAAGCCGTGCGTTCCATCTTTGGTGCACAAAATGTCGAGGTCGCCAATCCAGCCTGGATGTCGGGCGGTATCACCGTATTGGGTTCACTGGTGCTGTCGTATAACCGCATCATCATTATTTTCTTTGCCCTGTTCGTGGTATTTGCAGTCTGGTTATTGTTGAATAAAACCCGGCTCGGCCTGTTCGTGCGTGCCGTCACGCAAAACCGCCGCATGGCAGATTGCGTCGGCGTGGCAACTGGCAAGATTGATATGCTGACTTTTGGCCTGGGATCAGGTATCGCAGGCCTGGGTGGCGTAGCCCTGTCGCAATTAGGCAATGTCGGCCCAGACCTGGGGCAAAATTATATTGTTGATTCTTTCATGGTAGTCGTGCTGGGCGGGGTAGGGCAGTTGGCGGGTACCGTGATTGCCGCCTTTGGCCTGGGTGAAGTAAATAAATTCCTGGAACCAGTGGCCGGTGCTGTCATGGCCAAGATCGTCATTCTGGTATTCATCATCATTTTCATACAACGCAGACCGCAAGGCTTGTTTGCGCTCAAAGGCAGGAGTGTGGAATGAGCTCAACTATGACTACAATGAAGAGTTTGTTTTCCAAACCTGCCTGGACTGGCATTCTGATTTGCGCAGTGATAGCTGTGTTGCTACCGATCTGTAATCTGAGTTTTCCTGCGGGCCATGCTTTGCATATTTCCAGCTATACCATTGCCCTGGTCGGTAAGTTCATGTGTTACGCCCTGGCGGCACTGGCGCTGGACCTGGTATGGGGGTATACCGGCATTCTGTCGTTGGGGCATGGCGTATTTTTCGCGCTGGGTGCGTATGCCCATGGCATGTATCTGATGCGGGCGATTGGTCGTGAAGGCGTCTACCAAAGCAATCTGCCTGACTTCATGGTCTTCCTAGACTGGAAAACCTACCCCTGGTATTGGTCCATGACCGACAGCTTCTGGTATTGCATGGCGCTGGTGGTACTGGTGCCTGGCGTGCTGGCTTTTATCTTTGGTTTTTTTGCCTTCCGGTCCCGCATCAAGGGCGTGTATTTCTCCATCATCACTCAGGCGATGACGTTTGCTTTCATGCTGCTGTTCTTCCGTAATAACACCGGCTTTGGTGGTAATAACGGTTTCACTGACTTCAAACGTATTCTGGGTTTTACCATCACTGCACCTGGCACCAAGGCAGCCTTGTATCTGATCACCTTGCTGATTTTGCTGTCAGCGTTGTTCCTGTGCCGCTGGATAGTGACTTCCAAACTCGGGCGCGTGTTGCAGGCGGTGCGTGATTCAGAATCACGTCTGATGTTCATCGGTTACAACCCCTTGTGGTTCAAACTGTTTGTGTGGACGCTGTCCGCCATACTTTGCGGTATTGCCGGTGCCTTGTATGTGCCGCAGGTGGGCATCATCAACCCATCTGAAATGTCGCCAGCCAATTCCATAGAAATGGTGATCTGGGCGGCAGTGGGTGGGCGTGGCACCTTGTTGGGGCCCATCATCGGTGCATTTACTGTCAATGGTTTGAAGAGCTGGTTTACTGCAGCTTTCCCTGATTTGTGGTTGTATGCCTTAGGTCTGTTGTTTATCCTGGTGACCTTATTCATGCAACAAGGTGTTCTGGGATTGGCAGGAAAATTTAAAAAACAGCGGGAGCCTGCATGACTTATTTGGCGAACGGCATGATGAGTGGCGTCTTGCGACCAGGGCAGCAATACGATAGTGCAACCGGTGATCAGGGCGTGTCCTATGGTCGCATCAAGCCAGAAGGGCTGGATACCACCCATGGCGCTATCCTGTACCTGGAAGATATCGTGGTTTCATTTGACGGGTTTAAGGCCATCAATAACCTGACCCTGGATATTTCAGTTGGTGAACTGCGTTGCATCATAGGCCCGAATGGTGCCGGTAAGACCACGATGATGGATGTCATTACCGGTAAAACCCGGCCCACATCCGGTACCGCATTCTTTGGTCAGACCATGGACCTGACACGCATGAGCGAGGTGGATATCGCTCATGCCGGCATAGGCCGCAAGTTCCAGCGCCCGACCGTGTTTGAGCAACACAGCGTGTTCGAAAATCTTGAGCTGGCCATGAAAATGGACAAGCGCGTCAAGACTACCCTGTTTGCACGCTTGAACAGCGAACAGAAAGACAAGATAGCGAGCATCCTGCAATTGATACGTCTGGATGGGCAAGAGAAAAGACCGGCTGGCCTGCTGTCGCATGGCCAAAAGCAGTGGTTGGAAATCGGTATGCTGCTAATACAGGAACCACAACTGATCTTGCTGGATGAGCCGGTGGCCGGTATGTCGGATGCAGAAACGGCTCGCACCGCCGAATTGCTGAATGAACTGCGCGGCAAACATTCCATCATGGTAGTCGAACATGATATGGGCTTTGTCACCGAAATCTCCCAGCAGGGCAAGGTAACGGTATTGCATGAAGGGGCTGTACTTGCAGAGGGCACTATGTCGCAAGTACAGGCAGATGAACGCGTCATTGAAGTCTATTTGGGACGCTAAGGAACAGTGAACATGCTTGAAGTTAAACAATTGCATCAGCATTATGGTTCCAGCCACACCTTGCGCGGTATTTCATTATCTCTGAAAAAAGGAGAATGCATGGCTTTGCTGGGGCGTAATGGCGTCGGTAAAACCAGTTTGCTGAAATGCCTGATGGGAGTATTGCCTGTCACTGAAGGTAGCATCACGTTTGAAGGCCGTGATATCAATAAACTGTCGCCGCATGATCGAGCCAGGGCAGGGATTGCCTATGTGCCGCAAGGCCGTGAGATTTTTGCACGCCTGACGGTAGAAGAAAACCTGCTCATGGGCATGGCTAATCTGCCTGCACGCAAGGCTGGCAAAATCAAGGATGAGGTGTATCAGCTTTTTCCCGTATTGAAAGAAATGCTGCACAGGCGCGGCGGTGATTTATCGGGTGGTCAACAACAACAGCTTGCCATTGCCCGTGCCTTACTGGCCGAACCCAAGCTGATTATCCTTGATGAACCTACCGAAGGCATACAGCCTTCCATCATCAAGGATATCGGTCGCGTGATCCGCCTGCTGCGCGAGCGCGGCGATATCGGTATCTTGTTGTGCGAGCAGTATTTTGATTTTGCCCGTGAACTGGCCGATCATTTTGTCGTACTGTCGCGCGGTGAAGTGGTGGCCAGTGGTGGTCAGGAATTGATGGATAGTGATGACGTCAAACGGCATCTGGCGGTATAGTGCTGTCTTTACTTATTGCTAGCTAAACATGGATGTCTGTAGTCCGGCACTACCTTCAAGCACCACCAAATCACACTGGCAAGCCAGTCTGCAACTCGGCTTTAGCAGGGATGCGGACGTTACCCGTCTGACAGAGCGCAAACACAGTGGCCCCTTGCGCGTGCAAAAGCCACTGTATCCCGAAGGGGATGCGGTCTGCCATGCCATCATCATCCACCCGCCCGGTGGTGTAGTCGGCGGCGATCAGTTAACAATAGATGTCAAGCTGGGCGCTGACACCCATGCGCTGGTGACGACTCCAGGTGCGGCAAAATGGTATCGCAGCAACGGACACTTATCAGCGCAGCATATCAAGCTAAAACTTGATGCCGGTGCACGGCTGGAATGGCTGCCACAAGAAACCATCTTTTTTGACGATGCCTGCGTCGATTTGCATCAGACCATTCATCTGGCCGCAGATGCCAGGCTGATGACGGCAGATATTTTCTGTTTTGGCCGTACGGCATCTGGTGAAACCTATAACAGCGGCAAGATCAGGCAGCATTGCAGTATTTACCGTGAAGATAAAATGATCTGGCATGAACAGGGTAGCCTGCAGGGTGGCAGTGCTGCCATGCAGAGCCCTTTAGGCTTGAACGGCAAATCGGTATCGGCGATGGTGCTGGCTTCCGGTGCCATGCTGTCTGGCGAGCAATTGCAGGCTTTGCGTGAGCAAACAGCAGCCTTGTTGTCTGCACGTGAAGCGGACGCCCTGTGTGGCGTCACGCAAATGAAATCTGTCATTGTTGCCCGTTACCTGGGCAACTCCAGCGAAGTTGCCCGGCACTGGTTACAACTGGTGTGGCGGCATTTACGCCCTGTTGTGATTGGGCGTGACGCTGTAATTCCGCGTATCTGGAACACCTGATTCGTAGGATTCGTCACGCTTCATGCAAGCCAGACCCACCAGGCTGGAACGAACAGCAATATCCAGTGGTGTGTGCGGTTCTTCCCCCAGGAAATCCAGCAATGCCTGGTTCGACAACTTGACAGGTGTACGCCACAAATAACGCATCTCCAGCATTTCTTTAAAAGTTTGCTGGAATGGTGCCAGCAGGTAAAACAAGGGCCATGGGAACCAGCTTGCCTTTAATGCCGGCTGGCCAGTGACACGACCTATGGCAGCGACCATCTGTTGGCCGTCATGGTCCCAATGGCCTTCCATGTGGAAGCGGGCAAAATTGTCCAGCTCGTTTTCACGTTCCAGCAGGCGCACCATGGTTTCTGCCACGTCCGGCAAGTAAGCCCATTGATGGCCGATGTCAGCGCTGCCAGGGTAAGGGACCGTATTTACCGCTTTACCCGGCGTTACCAGTCCTTGTGAAAACCAGTTGTTGGCTGCCTTGGGACCAAAAAAATCACCGGATCTGACGATGAGGGATTTGACACCTTTGCTGGCGGCAAGGCGCAGACGGTGTTCCAGCTCTACCCGGATTTTTCCTTTTTTGCTAATCGGGAACTGTGAGGCGTCTTCTGCGATCAGCGGGAAGGCATCCGGACCAAAGTTATACACGGTGCCAGGTAACAGGATGCGTGCGCCACTGGCTTTGGCAGCGGCGATGGTATTGTCCATCATCGGCAACACCAGTTTTTCCCAATCACGATATCCGGGTGGGTTGACTGCATGGACGATGACAGATTTCCCTGCTGCTGCACGCATGACATCGTCTTTCACCATGACGTCGCCAGTCAGCCAGATATGTGCTGCAGTTTTATCCTTCACTTGCCCGGGATGGCGATGCAGGGTCGTCACTTGCCAGCCGCGCTTCATCAACAGACGTGCCACTTCGCTGCCTATGCCGCCTGTTGCGCCCAACACCAGGGCTTGTTTGTTGTTTTCGATCGTGTTTGATATTTGCAGATTCATTTTGATACTCCTTGTCGGTAAGTTGATGTAGTCATTGTGTATCTTTGCCTGGTTATATACAATTGCTTAAAATTGCATAGGTGATATACATTTTTGTATGGATGAAAAACATATCCACTGGGACTATTACCGTACTGCCCTGGCGGTACTGGAAGAAGGTTCATTGTCAGGCGCTGCCCGTGCCCTGGGTTTGACCCAGCCAACGGTAGGGCGGCATATCGAGGCGCTGGAACAGGCTTTGGGTACCAGCCTGTTCGTGCGTAACCAGTCCGGCTTGTCCCCCACCATTGCCGCGCTGGCACTCAAGCCTTATGCAGAAAGCTTGCGGGCGATTGAAAGTGCCTTGCTGCGCAGCGTGTCGGCAGAGGCGAACGAGGTGCGTGGTACGGTGCGCATCACCGCATCAGAAGTCATGGGGGTGGAAATACTGCCTGCCATCCTGGCGGACTTGCGGCAAACTTGCCCGGAACTGAGCATAGAGTTACAAACATCCAACCTGACCCAGGATTTGCTCAAGCGCGATGCCGATATCGCCGTGCGTATGACCGAACCCTTGCAAGATGCATTGATCGCCCGCCGCGCGGGTACTATCAGTCTGGGTTTCTTTGCGCATGCCGGTTATCTTGCGCGTCATGGTGTGCCGGCTGATATGCAGGCGCTGAAAGGGCATAGTGTGATTGGCTTCGACCGCGAATTACCGTATATAAGGGCCTTGCAAAAACGCTTCCCATTTATACAGCGCGCTGATTTTTCACTGAGGGCAGACAGCGATCTGGTGCAATTTGCAGCCACACGCAATGGCTATGGCATTGGTGTTTGCCAGCTTGGGCTGGCAAGTCGGGATCCACAGCTACAGCGGGTATTGGCAAAAGAATTTCAGATTGATATACCGGTCTGGGTCGTCATGCATGAAGACTTGCGCTCAAGCCAGCGTTACAAGACCACGTTTGATCATCTGGTCATTGCCTTGCAGGCCTTATTGGGCAAGGCCTGAATTTTCCTTGCTTTGATCAGGCTTTGATTAGCAGATCCGGATGTTGAATCGCCAATTCGCGCCAGGCATCAAAACCACCGGCAAATGGCCTGACATCCTGGAAACCCAGTTGCCTCAAGGTGTGTGCGGCATGTACTGCGGCGGCATCCCCGGGGCAAGCGCAAATGGTGATGACCATTTCATGTTGTGGCCAGCCATTGGCCGCCAGGCCGACCTGTTTCATTTCGCTGACAGTGGCATGCGGGATGACGCCGGTTTCAGCAATCAGGGCAGGGCTGCGTAAGTCAATAATGCGTGGCATGCTGTTTCTTTTGATGGTGTCAGCCAACTCTGCCGGACTGAAATGCGGAATCGATGCCAGTTTTTCAAAGCGTTTTTTCTGCCAGAATTTCCAGGCCAGCCAGCACAGCAGCAAGCCCACAAAAACAGCGATAATGCGTATGCCATGCATGGACAAAAATGCCAGAGCGATACCGATTTGCGCTTGCAAGGCAAAGCCCGCCAGCAAAGCCACGCCGGCCCAAAGAGCTGCACCAATGGCAGATGCCAGCATGAACGACGCGCGTGGCATGCCCAACGCCCCGGCTACCGGCGGTGCCACGGTAGAAAAACCAGGAATAAACTTGCCAACCACCAGCGACCACACCCCCCAGCGCATAAAACGGGCTTCTGTCTGGTTCACGCATGAACCAGGGTTAATCGACATCTTGCACAAAAATTTCAAGACTTTATAACCAAAGCTTTTACCAGCCTGATACCAGACCAGATCTGCAATCAGTGACGCGGCGACGGCAGCCAGCAGCAACACGGCCAGTTGTCCCGTTCCTGTTGCCTGACTGGCATTCAGCATCATGGTTGGTACAGCCGGCACGGGCAGGCCCAGTTGCTGCAGCAAGACGTTAACAAACACCATCAAATTGCTGTGTTGATGAAAAAATTCTACCAGCCAGCCTTGGTCCATACCGATTCCGTTATTGGTGATGCAGTGAGCAGGTATCTGGAAACAAGCTGAATATCGCCCGGATATCCCTCTACCTGAAAGAAACTCTATTGTAGGGCATTGTGAGGTTTCGCATGTAAGGCCTGTTATAAAGTGTTGTCGCCACGCTTATGCTGCTAGCGCCTGCGCTGCTGATCCTGCCCTGGCAAGCAATTCTGCATACCTTGCCGGGTCTACGTTGGAGCCACAGACGATGACCGCTACCCGCTTACCAGCCAGTCTTTGCCGCAGGGGACCAAACAACCCGGCCGTAGCGACCGCGGCAGCCGGTTCAGCGACCAGTTTCACATCGTGATACAGGTCCGACATGGCAACGCAGATTTCGTCATCACTGACCCGGACAATCTCATCCACGAAGCGTTGGCATACCCTGAAACTGTAGTCCATGGCATACGGTGCACACAGGCTGTCGGCGATGCTGTCGACCACTTGCAGTTGTTCAGCCTGGCCTGACTGAAAGCTGCGATACATGGCATCCGCCCCGTAAGGTTCAACCCCATACACGGCGCAATGCGGTGCCAGTTGTTTGACGGCAGCAGCAATGCCTGCACATAAACCGCCACCACCAATAGGGACGACGACCGCATCCAGTTGCACCACCTGCTGCATCAATTCCAGCCCTACCGTTGCCGTGCCCAGGGCAGTCAGTGGTCCGTCATAGGGGTGGATCATGGTGCGCTGTTCTTCTTCGACGATGCTTTGTCCCGACGCAAATGCCTGGTGCATATCTGCTTCCAGTATCACTTCCGCGCCGTCGTGGCGACAGGCATGGATGCGGGTAGGGCTGGCATGTCGCGGCAAGACGACTTTGCAAGACACGCCCGCAAGCCTGGCCGCATACGCAACCGCCATCGCATGATTACCGGCACTGACAGCTACCACGCCACGCTGACGTGCGGCAGCATCCAGTGCAGAGATACAATTCAGGGCACCACGCAGTTTGAAGGTGCCGGTTTTTTGAAGCAATTCCAGCTTGAGCCAGACTTCGGTATCGGGTTCCAGTTTGTTCAGGGCCGTGCCAGTCTGCCATTTCCAGACTGGCGTATGCAAAACCTGTTGCGATAATTTGGCGGCCGTCTGGCGTATATCTGCCAGGGAAGGGTAGGGGTAGTCATTTCTTTGGGTATTTAAAACGGTGGATGACAAGGATGCAGGGGCGTGCAAAGGCCTGTCTGTAGCAACATGAGACATAAAAACTCCAGTATGGAAATCAGCAAAAAAAATCGTGAACAAGTTGCGACTAAATTGTGAATGCTCGCAGGTTCACGACATCAGAACAATGATGTGCTGAAGGGCCGCCAGGCACCGGCATACGCCGTAGCTTAACGACCCGGAATAATTCGAATAATGGAAATGTCGCAGATGGAAACAACCGGCAGCGCAACTGCAAACACAGCAGCACATGCGGCATCAATAGCGCATGAGTTTGTGTTCAGCAGGGGATGAGGAGTTGCGTGCATGGGAAAACTTTAACCGATCCTGGCTGGGATGGCAAGGGTGATTAGTCAAGCAGATTGGTTTTTTGTTGCCAATGGTACTTGACTCATGAAATGAGCTAATATTTGAAGGAGCATAAAATTATCGTATTCGTATTTCTGTGGTGTGACAGAACTCATGGAAGGTGAGTGCAAGTGCAAAAAATAAAAATTTCAAATGAAATTAAGCTGATCATTGTCTTAGTTGTTGCTGTAGGAGCGTCAATCCCCCTTTTGCTTAATTTCTTATTGGTTCAAAGCGACGCATTTCAGACGGCTAAAACCTTTTTACTGGCCTCGCAAGAATTGTCAGGGTTGATTGGTGAGCCTGTTGAATCAGTTCGTTTGTCTTGGTGGGAAGGCGTCTCTCTGGAAATGAACAATGACAATGGTAATAAAAGTGGATCGGCTTTCTTTGCCATTGCGTCAAAAGGGCATTCGCGAGAATTAATTGTACACACTACACTTAAAGTCGAATCCGGTTATTGGGTAGTGAAATCTGCGACAACAAAAGTGAATGATGCTTCTGAAATTGAATTGATGAAATAGGAAGACGATCCGTAATCAAAATCTTTCAAGCCGTGGTTGTCCGGGTGCAGACATGAAATGTGGGAGCCGCTGATTCCGTGTACATGGAAAGTATATATCTTGCTGCCTGCACTAGACGCATTGGTTCGTATCCAAGGCGGTACAATCACCGTAGAGTAAACGTGCTCAGAGACTGTCATGAGTGAATTCCAATCATTCTCGTTGACGCTCAAAATCCATAACCCAGTTGGTTTCCCAGGTGCCACCGCCGTCGCTTGAAAATGCCTGTTCCCAGCGTGGCATGTCGGGTGCGGGCACAGTCCATAAGAAGCGTACGCGTATGGGGTGGCCAGCAAATGTATCGTCGGCATAGAATTCACCGATTCCATTTTGAAACCGGCCGCGCATCGGTGTGTCGAGGTGGCTGGGGTAGCGGGCATCCAGCCACCAGATGGACCAGGTGCCGCTGCAGGCATCAAAACTGCGCAGGGTGGCGGCGCGGTAGGGTGTGTCGGGCATGTCTAGCTGGTTGTCATCAAAATTACCTGCGCCACCCATAATCTTGATAGTGGATGTGGTGCCGGTAAATTCCTGCCAATCCTGGCAATGGGCCAGTCTTTCTTTCAGGCGGCGATGCTTTACCTTCCAATTGCCTATGAAGAAATCGAAATCGGCTGCGCCTGTTGTGGTGGTCGATGTGGACATGATGCTCCTTGAGTGTGTGGTAGTGCGGCGCCGGATTGGCACCTGTGAGCATTTTATTGTTAATATAGGACGAAATTGATCCTAATTAATGCCTATACTTACTACATGTCTTCCATTTATCATCCGACTACGCGTGTTCTGGCAGTGCTTGAGCTGTTGCAGACACATGGCCGCCTTGGTGGCGCCGAATTGACAGCCATGCTGAATATCGACAGACGCAGCCTGCGACGTTATATCGTCACGCTGGAAGAAATGGGTATACCTGTGATGACGGAACGCGGTCGTTACGGTGGTTATGCCTTGATGCCCGGTTTTAAATTGCCACCTATGATGTTCAGTGATGATGAGGCATTGGCGCTGACCACGGGTTTGATAGCGGTACGCAGATTGAGTCTGGTGGATGCGGCACCGGCAATTGCCAGCAGTCTGGCCAAGTTGCAGCGGCTGTTGCCTGACAACTTGAAACGAAAATTGCAGGCGATGGAGGAGGTGGTGCAACTGGATCTGGCACCGTCTGCCACACCGGCAGACAAGCAGGTGCTTGGCAGTTTGAGTGAAGCTGTCATGCAACAGTCAAGGGTACATCTGGAATATCGCGCAGCCGACGGCAATGTCAGTAACAGGGATTTTGATGCGTATGGTGTGGCGTTTCATGCCGCTTATTGGTATGTAGTCGGGTTTTGTCATCTGCGCAAAGATACACGCAGCTTCCGGCTGGATCGTGTGCTGAGGGTGCATGCTCTGGACGCAGGTTTTGAACGCCCTGCACGGTTCAACGTGGTGCTGCATTTACGCAAGGCCGTGGCGACGATACCGCGTGCATTCAGTGCCGAGGTATTGCTGAAAACAGATATGCACACAGCCAGCGCTCATTTATCCGATGCGATAGGTGTATTGGAACAATGCAGTGAAGGCGTATTACTGCACAACCAGTCGGATGATCTGGACTGGTTGGCGCGACAATTGGCGGCCCTGCCATTTGAATTTGTGATCCATAAACCACAGCAGTTGCGCGTGGAGATGAAGGCCTTGGTCAAACGATTGGCAAAACAATTGGTAAAAATCTAGGGGCAAAGCCATGAGGCGTACGTAGGTACAAATGCAAGGCTAAGGCAATAAATTCACCTTCATGAAATATAAATCGTCATTTAAAGAAGAAAATATTCATTAAAAGGCTTGCTTGCTGAAAAGACTTGTGGCAAGATTTAATTACTGAAACAAAAAGCACTTTTTAAACCGAACGGAAATGATCGTGAAAACCACTTCTCAACCAGCACCTTTAACAAACTTGCGCTTCACAGCGCGGGCCGGGCTGTTGCTGAATTGGCTGGCCGGCTTGATTTCGGTGAATGCGGTGAATGTAGTAAAGACGGCGTCGCTGATTCCTGCGGCATCTGATGCATTTACTGTGCCAGCCACGCAAGGTGCTGGCCGCGCACTCACATGTTGTGCAGATACTTGCGAGCCTGGCTATCAAGACTTTAGCTATTACTGGACACGCATGATTGACATCCGGGGGAGTAACCCCTGACATTATGGAGGCGAGCGAAAGCCTGCTTCATGATACGAAAGCTGAAAAGCCCGGATGCCTGAAAAGCACCGGGCTTTTTTGTTTTTAGTCTTAACGGTCTGCAGATCAGCTTGCGCTATCGCAGACCCAGCAGTAGAACCCGCTGTAAGGCGGTCGTGCCGGAAAACACCGGATAACACGGGATTCTTTAACAATTTGGGAAGATGTAATGATGAGCTCTGTTCATGATCCGTACAACTGGATCGTGAACAGAGATGACATCTCAACGCGCATGACATTTCGCCATGCCGCGTAATGCAGGAATGACGCTATGTCATCCAGCAAGAAAATGGATTGATATTCCGCTATGGACGCGGGACTGTCTGTAAAACAGTTGCTTCGGCTGGCCAGGTTCGATTCCTGGGCGATCCACCATCAGTATTTCTTGTGCGTGCTCTAAAAGAACCGGAAGAATTACTAAATTTAAAAAAATAGAATAAAAATAAAAGAAGAAAAATTATGTTTACGATTTATTGGACCATCGTTTTTGATGGGCAACGCATGGCCTGCAGCAAAGAATTTGGCCATGATGAAATGACCAAGGCACTGCATTTTGCAGAAGCCTTGCGCGCAAAGCAGCGCAATGGTCTGGCGATATGCCATATCACCATGTCATCTGAAAACCCGGATTCTATCGGCCTTGCCGGCGTGGCCGAAACAGATTCCAGCTATGCGTGGAAAAAACGCAGGCAGTGATGCTGTCTATCACGGATGCCGTGTTATCAAACGCATTGCATGCGTATCGGTGTTTGCCTGGTTGCCTGAGTGGTCAAAAGGCGCAGTCTGCAAAACTGTTGTTCGCCGGTTCGAATCCGGCACCAGGCTCTTTATCAACATGTATTCCTGTGATGGAAGCGATTTAAAACAAGCTCGACGCTGTCGTCGGCAAGCCTTTATGCAGCGTAAGGCAAATGAAAATACCTCACGATTTTTGTTTGTTGTCACCTTGGCTGGTGAGCGCTGCGCCATTTTGTAGTCCACTAACTCGCTGATGAGCCGGTGAAGTGAGATTTTTGCAAGACTTGGCCCTGCGCTCAGTTGTCACGGATAGATAGCGAGGGCAGGGCATTCGCTGCAAGCAGTTATGGGGGGCGAAGTTTATTCGCATGAGCCCGGATGCAGCCTGGATCTATCCTTTGGCCGATGAAGTTCATGTCGGCCTGAAAAGCTTTATACGGCGATGGCAATTAGTCGCTACAATGTAATAGCCAAGCCTCGTCTTCCCGAATTGAAAACATCCCAAAGAAACAGGTGATGTATGCAACAAATACTGGTTTTAGACATAGCAGGAATACCATACGACTGGATTAGTCAGAATGACGCTGCGACCCATTATGCCGCCCAAAAAGTGGCGTGGGACATCGGCGATCAGGTATTGATGCTGCGTGGGGGCTATAACAAGAATGGCGAACAGTCAAAAATCGTCGTTCGTCCCATCATTTCCATACGCAATAGTGAACGCATGTCGAAGAATAACCGACATCAAATTCCCCTTGGCGATGGTAATCGCCTGCTGTATGCGCGTGACAAGTATATTTGCGCCTATTGCGGTGAAAAATTTGCTTACCACGAACTGTCTCGTGATCACGTGCTGGCACGTTCACGCGGTGGTAAGGACGTGTGGGAAAACTGTGTCACCGCCTGCCGTATCTGCAATCAGAACAAGGGCAGTAAACTGGTACATGACTTCAAGCCATTGATTTATGTACCGTACGCACCCTGCCGTTTCGAGCACTTCATTTTGAGTGGACGAAACGTGATTGCTGATCAGCTGGATTATCTGACCGCCAAATTGCCGCGTCATAGCCGTTTGCTGTAATGCGGGCGGCATGTCCCTGATAAGTAGAAAGAAATCCATGTAACATGTATTGTAAATATATGTTACATGGATTATGATGCCGCCAAGGAATTTAAAAAGAGGATTCCTTTCCTGTTTCATCCCATTCGTTTAATTTTAAACATGTATAATAAATACATTATATGAGGCATTATGTTAGATATTTCTACTCGTGAGTTGGTTAAGGCTACGGTCCCGGTTTTGAAAGAGCATGGCGTTACCCTGACACGTCACTTTTACGCGCGCCTATTTGAACACAATCCTGAGCTAAAGCCGGTCTTTAATCAGGGTAACCAGCAATCTGGCAGCCAGCAGCAGGCCCTGGCAATGGCCGTGCTGGCCTATGCTGAACATATCGATAACCCCATGGTTTTGATGCCGGTACTGACGCTGGTGGCCAACAAGCATGTCAGCGTTGGTATCCGGGCAGAGCACTATCCCATCGTCGGCATGCATTTGCTGGCATCAATCAAGGAAGTACTGGGAGATGCCGCCTCAGATGAATTGATCGCTGCCTGGGCCGCCGCCTATGGGCAACTGGCCGACGTACTGATCGCCCAGGAAAACGCCATTTATGCACAAGCCGCAACCATTCCAGGTGGCTGGACAGGCTGGCGCAGCTTCGTCATCAGCCAGAAAACTCCAGAAAGCGAAGAGATCACTTCGTTCTACCTGCGCCCGGCAGATGGCGGCAAGGTGCCTGCATACCGTCCGGGGCAATATGTGTCGGTCAAGGTGTTTGTGCCGGAACTGGGCATCATGCAGCCGCGCCAGTACAGTCTGTCAGCAGCACCGGGCGGTGAATACCTGCGCATCTCAGTGAAACGTGAAGCCGAAATGGCGGACAAGCCTGCCGGATTGGTCTCGAACGTATTGCATCGTGATTTGCATGAAGGGGCCATACTGGATCTGGCACCTCCCATGGGTGATTATGTCTTGCATGAAGACCGCGAGACCCCGGTTGTGCTGATCAGTGCCGGTGTGGGGGTAACACCCAAGATGGCGATGCTGGAGCATTTGCTACAGAACAAGACATCACGACAAGTCCGCTTTTTGCATGCTTGCAGACACGGCGGCGTACATGCATTCAAACACCATGTACGCAAGCTGACCGGGTCGCATGCCCACGTCAAATCCCTGATTTACTATGAAACGCCAAGGGCAAAGGATCAGCCATCGGTGGACTTTGATTACCGCGGTCGCCTGAATCTGCAAGCTGTCGCAGCCGATGTCATTTTGCCTGAGGCCGATTATTATATTTGTGGACCACGTCCTTTCATGCAGGCACAAATTGCCAGCCTGCGCGCACTGGGCGTGGCAGCCGACCGCATTCACAAGGAAGCTTTTGGCAGCGGTGGATTTGCGCAATAAACCAAAGAAATGTGATGAAATAAATTGACGTTATATCGGCATGCTGCTAAAGCGTCAATTTTTATGGCGACAATGCATGAAGCTTATCTTTCAAGGACTTTGGCAACTGTATTATCATGCGATCTACCTCCTGATTCGAGAAATTTTATGCAACTAACCCACTTTACCGATCTTGGCTTGCGCGTGTTGATGTACTTGAGCCATAAGGAAAGAGTAGAACCTGTGACGATTACCGAAATTGCGACGAAATTTGCGATTTCGCGTAATCATCTGGTCAAGGTAGTGCATTTCATGGCGCAAAAAAGCTGGATCATTACCACCAGGGGTAAAGGTGGCGGCATGGCGCTGGCACAGCCTGCAAAAAATTATCGGCTTGGTACAACGATACTGGAACTGGAAGGAGAGAGTGCCTTGATTGATTGCGCCAGTCCGCCATGCGAGTTACGCGGCAATTGTCAGTTAAAGGGCATACTGGATCAGGCTTTGTCAGTCTTTTATGCCCATCTTGATACCCATACGCTGGCAGATGCAGTTGCTGGCAATACGCATGAAGCTATAGTAATGCTACACAAATTGGGTTTTGTTGATCGCTCACAAATCGGACGTGATGTGTAGATAAAGCGTGATTGAAGATTCCAGGTGATGCCATGTTTGCATCACCTGAATCCTGTTTCATCACTTGGCCAGTACCGTAGGAAGAATGGCTTCCAGTTCACTTGCCCACACTTCATAACCTTCAGCCGACAGATGCAGTTTGTCTTTGCTTAAGCCCTTCCAGTTATCGCCGGCAGCAGGAAATTTTTCTGCCAGGTTCAGATAGAAAATGTCTTTCTGATCAGCGAGTGGAACCAGCAAGCCATTCACCGTTGCCATTTTTTCTGTGGCACGGGCATTTGGTAAAATACTCAGCAAAACGACTTTGATGCCAGTGAATTTTTTCTGGGTGGCGGCAATTACCGCCTTGACGCCATCGGCTATGTCTTCTGGCGTATCGTTCTGATTATTGGTGCCTATAAGTATGACTGCCGCCTTGGGGCTGAAGGCGGATAAATCGATGTTTTCCAGACGCCAGATGGTATGTTGCGTCTTGTCTGAACCCAGTCCAAAGTCGATGGCACGTTCTTCAAAATGCTGTTTCCATACCGGTGAGCCGGCACCCCAACGCCATTGCTCGGTAATGGAGTCACCGATGAAAATCAGGTCGGCCGGACGGTTTTTCCTGAGCGTTATATAGTCATTGAAATAGATCTGGTAGTTGATTCTTGGACTGTAATTCTGGTCACTGGCAACCGTGGTCGCTTTGGCAGGCGTAGACACCGGCGCGGAACTGACCTGTGCATTGCAGAAGGACGCAACCAGAAGGGCAGACAAAAGTAAACGTTTCATGATGTGCTCGTAAATGAGTGAAGTTCGGAATGAAGTCCGGAATGCAATTTGTCAGAAAAAAAGCTTTACTCTGCTTGCGGCGATATGACGCCAGCCTTGAGTGAAAAATAATTGTTCAATCCATTTTTGGATAAGCCCTTGATACCGGCAACGACAGATTCTGCATTGATTTTGGCACCGGCAATATTGGTGTGGGTACGCTGGTCGCTAAACAGGGTTTCCACTTTTTCCTTGCCCAGGGCATCATAGGTCTTGCCAGTGATTGCGGTGACGTCAATCAGGGGCACTTGCGTTTCTTTGGCAACAGCACTTGCCAGTTTGCGGTGTTCAGCAAAATCATTGGCCCATTCTTTATGCGGTACCGGTGTGGCAAGGATGACAGAAATACCCTTGGCTCTGGCGTCCTGTATGTACTTCTTCAAATACCAGCCATAGCTGTGCACGACCTCGATGCTGCCATCGGGTTTGGTGATATTTTCAGTTTCTTCACCAGCGCTGCGTATGCTGCCACGGAACTTGCCTTTGACATCCAGTGGGCCGACATCATTGTGCCCAAACTGCACCAGCACAAAATCACCGGCTTTCATTTCACCCAGCACTTTATCCCAGCGACCTTCTTGTATGTAGGTGCGGCTGCTGCGGCCACCAATCGCACGGTTGATGACATTGATCTTGCTCAAGTCAAAGTAGGGTGCTATTTCATCGGCCCAGCCACGCATGGGCGCATCACTGCGGGCAGTGGAATCACCAACGATAAAGAAAGAGGGCAGTTTGGGATCAATCGCCTGCTTGGCTACCTGCTTGGTTTCTTCGACTACCGGCCTGTCGTCTTCCTTGCTGGCCTGCGCCGAGGCCAGACCAGCGACGGCGAAGAGGAGTAAAAACTGCACGGCTTTGCGCCAGGATAAGACAAGTATATTGCTAGTGATCATAAAAACCTCTTTGTAGACAATGGAGCAGCAAACATACGGATATGGTCCGGCATCAAAGACTTAACTGCCATCCGGCTTTTTGATACTGACCATGGCCGGGCTGGCCGGAATGGAAAATGATTCTGGCGCATCGGGTTTGGCAGGGTCAAAACTGTCTACCCCGGCGAGGATGGATTTCGCCAGAGGCAATTTGGCTTGCCGCACAGCCTCCACGATGCACCTGGCCAGTTCATAAGCGCCGTAGGCATTGTGATGCGTACCGTCGCCCGGTTTAAATGCCAGCAAGGATTTTTCTGGCCCCAGGGCTTCATAAAAGACCTTGCTCATGGCATGCAGATCGATCAACGGCAGGCTTTCTTCTTTGGCCACTTCACGAACGGCATCCGGATAGCCCTTGTGTGAATTGGTGATGACTCCACCTTCAAATGTACGGCGTTGCACCTGGGTGACCAGTATCACTTGGACATGCTTTTCGGCCAGCGCTGCGGTATACATTTTGAGATTGTTTTTGTAGGTCGCTACGTCCACCGCCTTCATGTCATTGTGTCCAAATTGAATGAACACATAGTCGTAAGGCTTGACCAGACCGAGTACTTTGTCCAGCCGGCGTGCTGATTTGGAAGAAGCCAGGGATTCACCAGATTGCGCATAATTGGCGACACTGACATCTGATGCAAAAAAGCGCGGAAGCATCTGCCCCCAACTGGCGTAAGGTTCGCCTGGCTGGTCGGTGACGGTAGAGTCGCCCAGCAAATACAGGGTAGGCAGATTGTCTACACGTTCGATATCGATGGCATCTACGCTAGGGCGCGGGCCATTGAATTCCAGTGTCAGTTTGTCATCCCAGGTAAATTGTTCTTCCCCGGTTTCGCGTGGTTTCAGTTTGACTTCGCCACCACCAGCAATACCCGGGCGGCGTACGTTGACGACGAAGCTTCTTTCTATACGTTCACCTTTTTTGGTTTGGGCTTTCTCCAGCATCAGGCGACGGGTTTCTGCTTTGACGGTGGTTTCAGATGCTTCGTCGGCATCACCCAGCGTGAGTTTGACGCGATAATTACCCTCCGGCACAGCAACGGAAAACAGGAAGGGTTTGGCACTGCTGACGCCATTGCTTGTTGTCGTGACCTGGGCGCCATTTTCAAAGCCATATCCAGCTTCTGCCGAATACAAGGCATCCGTCTTCACCGCAGTGGACTTTGTCCTTGGTTTCGCGCTGAAATCAAATGAATATGTTTGTGCATGGAGTGCATTGCTGAAGGCGACGCTACTAAGAAAAACAAACAGACTGAAAGTAGGCAATTTTTTCATGGAGCTCAGATCAGGAAATGGATACAGCAATAAAAAATACCTGCAAATTATTCACGCATTTTAGGGCAGCCATGTAGCAAAGTGTGTCACCCAGGAAAACAATCAATGCTGTGATTGGCATCAAATCAACATCCAACGAAAACGACCTGGCGACAGGGATCGACAGGCCGTTGATTGCTGTGCCGCAGCAAAGGGGTATCAGGGTTGTCCGGGTGGAGGGCGACGCATTTCCTGACGGTTATTTCCAGCGCCACCAGTCGTAACGCCACCAAAGCGATACGACAGACCAATATAAATCAGGCGACCGTCATAGCGGCGGATATTGCGTTCTTTAAGTGTGTCTGTATCGACGATGGTCTCTATTTTGTTGGAATTGAATACGTCAGTGACATTCAACACCAGATTCAGGCTGGGCGTAATCGTGTGGCGCAGGCTGAAATTGGCGGTGGAGTTGGGTTGGCGATAGCCTTCGCCAGACAGCGTTTTTCCTTGGGCATTCAGGCTGACTTGCAACTGATCCTGTTCGGTCAACTGGTAATTGAAACGCCCACGCAGGCTTAAGGATGATGCCGAACGCGTGATTTCCTGGCTGCTTGCAGTCTGGATTTCCTGACCGTTTGCATTCAAGATTCTTGGGCCAGTTGTAGTCAGGATTTTTTGTTCGATAAACAAGAGGTTGCCGCTGGTATTGATGGAAAGCTTGGGCGTTAACTTACCACTGAGTGTGAACTCGATACCGCTGGAATGATTGCCACCACCGTTTTCCAATGTCGTCAGAACGACAGTGTCGCTGATGGGGATTCTACGAGACAAAATACTGTCGCTTTCTGTGCGATAGTAACCGCGTATATTCATATCCAGCCCGATAACCCTGGTTTCATAGGCCAGTTCAAAAGAATCTGTCTGTGCCGGTTTCAATTTTGGGTTGCCACTTGATTCATTGAAATCATCGCGATAGACGACGAAAGGGTTGAGCTCATTGGCATTGGCGCGGCGTATACGATGGGCATAGCTGAAACGTATGGTGGTATCGTCACTGGCCTTGTAACTGGCAAAGAAGCTGGGAATATAGTTAATGTAGTGATTGGTCGCCTCAATTTGCGCCGTTAATTGCTGGATATCGATATGTGTATATTCGGTTCTCAAGCCTGCCAATACGCCCCATTTTTCGTTCAGGCGCAATTGATATGATCCGTACAGGGCGATATTGGCCTCATCAAGATTGTAGCTATTGGTTCGCGATGGATTAAGAGTGGATGCGTTACTGATGGGATCGATATTAAAATAGCTGGTATCAAATTCGCTTTTGTTGTTGGCTATTTTATAGCCCATTTTCAACAGGCCCTGATCATCTGGACGTTCATAGTCGCCGGTAAAGTCAGCGATCTTGATATTGTTGGCATTATTTTGCTTGCTGTGTACGTCGGGAAAAGCACCGGGATTGATCGCATACACGTTGGAATACGCGTTGGAACTGGCGTTGTCCGACCCTGAAACGCGCAAGTCCACCCGCATGATTTCGCCGTTGATATCACCCTTGTGGTCATAGCGCCCCCCCCAGCTGTAGTTGGTGCTTTCGCCACCGCGCTGGGTAGAGCGCACATAGTCACTATTGATTTGGCCAAAGTTCAGGTAATGATCTGTCGATTTCTGGTCATTGTTGCGTCTGGCATAGGAAAAATTGGCAGCCAGCGTGTCCTTGGTGCCGATGTTGTATGTGATCGCGCTATTGATGCCAGAAGAATTATTCAGACCGGCAGAACTGGATGTCTGAGTGCTGTGCTGATCAGGATTAATCAGGTCGCGGACGACCTCACCGACTGAATTTCTACCGTCGTGGCGGAAGTTGACACCACCCTGTATGCCAAACGGGCCTTCATGATAACTGCCAGATACGGCGCTGTTGTAGCGACCTGCCGATCCAACATTGGCATTAACCACACCGTAGCCACCGGGCTGGCGATTGCGTCGCATGACCAGGTTGAGGATAGGTCCGCCACCACCTTCGTTGCCAAACTGCGCGCCGGGATTATTGATCACTTCTATAGATTCAATGTCGTGTGAAGGCATGGCATTCAGTGATGCGCCGCGGTTATCACCCTGCATCATGGCGGACGGTTTGCCATCGATCAGGATTTGTACTTTGGTGCTGCCGCGCAGGCTGACGGTGCCATCCGGGTCAACCGACACGGACGGGATGTTGTTGAGTGCATCGGCGGCTGTACCGTTGGTGCTGGCAACATCCGATTTAATGTCATACACCTGGCGATCTATACGATTGCTGGGACGTTCTCCCTGCACGGTCACGGATGGTGGTTCGGCACTACCGTTGGCTGGCACTTCAGGTGTTGCAGGTTTTGTCTCGGCTTTGCTGACTGCGCCTGTTTTGCTGTCGGTCTCTTCCGGTTTTGTTTCCGCAGGCTTGGCTGGTGCGGTGGGGTTAGCTGCTTTGGCTGGTGTTACTGCTGTTGCCGACGTGACGGGTGCAGCTGGCTTGTCCGGGGTTTGGGCATAAGCAGTTTGCCCCATGCAAAAGGCTTCTGTGATCAGTGCACCCAATACCAGATTGCGCGTGGTCTTGCCACTATGGCAGACAAATTGCGTTACAGTTGCTGTGCATATTTTTTTGCGGTGTGTTGTCATGATTTAGGTTTAGTTAAACACCAATGAATGAAATTGCCAACACTATGACGTAAAAATCTTTGCGCAGTTCAACTTGGTTTGTATCAGTTTGTTGTCAGAAGTTGGGCTTGCCTCATTTGTTCAATCATTGTCGGTAGCATCCATTTTTTTCAGGTCCGCCATCGAAGGAATATAGTCACCAATCAATGCCAGATTCTGTATCGCAGCCAAGCCCCATTGCGCGGTGTCGTTGGTACTGATCCATGGCACTTCATCGACAGGATTAAGGCTGTCGACACCCTGTACACGTATGGTTTTCAGCAATGGGCCGGGTACGCCACGGTTGCCAAAGAACTCGCGCCATGCGCGTTGTGCCAATGCTGGGTTTTTGTTTTTCCAGGAGACGTAGGCAGTGAGCCTGGAATGACCGTTACGTAAAGCATTACCCGCACCATGCGGCATACCCAAAGCATTAATCTGTTCCTGTTTGCCAGCATTAAAGAGTTCACAATACTGTAACCACGCCTGCACAAACTTGGGTTCGTCAGTCAGGGTCACCAGTTCAGCAAAGATTTCTACTGCACCAAAGACGGCATTCAAGTGGCTGGCTGACGCCCGGTTGCCGAAGACATTGATCAGATGGCTGGTGTCCGCGTCGTAGGCAAAGCTGTTGCCATTGAAAAAGCCGTGCGGCATTCCTGCAATATCGCGCATGCCTGTCAATATCTTGTTGCGGTACTTGATGTCGCCGCTGCGTTCCCATTCGGTCAGCCAGTTGCCTGCGAGCGAACCCCAGTCTGTGCCGAAGCCGGCATGCGCCTTGATTTTGCTGATATCCTCTTTGGGTTTGAGCTTGCGTGCCGGATCCGTGGTTTCCAGTTTTTTGTCGGCATCTATCAGTGAATGCATGATGTCGCCTATGCGTTCATCTGCCGTCAGGTAATAATAAAAACGGCGATATACGGCGGCACTGATGCGCAACTGTTTTGCACTACAACCCCAGTGCTGGACATTATGACGTGAACCCAGGCCGGCAAACTGGCCCAGGTGATGGGTGTCGACTTCACTGGTATGACGAACCATGGCTTCGGCAAAGCGGAAGATGTCTGCCCGCCCGGTGCGCAGGAAAGAGTACCAAAGCCACAGGTCGGGGGACAGTTCGGAATTGTCCCAGGCAAAACCGCCGACGTCGTAACGCCATTCATGCCGGTCCAGATCATAGGTATGGCGGATATCGCCATAATCCCAGAAGCCATACCAATGGCGCTGTTCGACTTGGTCCTTGTAAAAATTGAAGCGGAAATCGAGTTGATCTTCGAGTGCAGCTTTGACTGGATGCGAGCGATCAGGCAAGCTCCACAGCCCGCCAAACACGCCAGTCGCCAGGAAATGACTGGGCTTCGCCACCAGTTGTGGCGGCGTCTGTATGGCATCGGCAAACTGCACCAGCTTTTCCCTTGAAGGGGTGGCGGCACATACCCACAAGGTGATTTCGCTGCTGCGGGCCACACCCATGGGGCTGCCAAATCCTTTTTCATAATCTTCGTAGGTGATTTCCAGGCCTTCACGTTCCTGGTCATGGGTTTCCATACCCATGCCGTCATGATAAAAGCGTAAGTCCATGGCCGGGGCATCCGGCGACCACATCCAGACAGTGACCTGGGCTGTGTCGGTATGGGCCTGACGGATATCCAGCTGGGTAGGATGACGTTGCCAGAAATCGCGCAAGCCAAAAGCGATTCCGCCACTGACACCGCCAATGTAGCCGGTGCCGGGCGATCTGTGCCCCCAGGCTGCTTCTACCCAGCCATAGCCGGATTTGGTACGTTTGCGTATCTTGAAACCGTCTGCTGATTGTTGAGACAGGGTGTAATCACCCCATGCCGGTACCAGGTGGATCAGGCGCTGTATCACTTCAGGGAATTGTGTCAGCGGCGGACACGCCAGTCCGGCCAACTGGGCATTGCGTACCTCCGGGCCAGGGTCACGCCGCAGGCCTGTCATATTGCGTACGCCTTCTGCCCACAAGCCAGTGTTTTCACCGGCAAATCGGACATGCCTGTCATGCAGTTCATCACGCATGGCGACATCGAAGCGCAAGCCTATACCACGCAAGAAGTCACGCTGTTCATCACCATCATAAACAAAGCTGTGCATGACGCGTATGGTATCTGCACCGGCATAGAAATACAGCCTGACCACGAAAGGCAGCCATGCGCGGTTGGCATCCTTATGCATGCCTTCGACCTTCAATACGGCGCGTACCGGGCCATTTTGCTCAAGACTGACCTGACTGATATTGCTGATGTAATTGTGCTGGCGGGTAGTACCGCTTTCACCATCAGGCTGATCATCGGTGACGACGACCAGGTGGCCGTTGCGCATGATTTCTTTGCCATTACGTTGCACGCTGCGGATAAACTGCGCCCCCTGAGTGGCAACCTCACAAGTCATTATGCCGGTATCAATCACAAACCCATCTTTGCTTTGCTTGACGCTGACGATTTTTTCAGATGGCAAGGTGCTTGTCGCTACTGGTTTGACCAGCAATTCCGAACCCAGGCTGACGCCGGCGGCCACTGCATGGGCAGTCCACTTCAAGGAGCCATCTGGCCAGTATGCCAAGGGCCAGCTTTGGGTAGGCAAGTCTTTGCCATCCTGATTGATCAATTGAAATTGCTGGCTTTTAGCGATCTTGCCGCGCGGCCAGGGCACGCCAACCGTGGTGCCTGTCAGTACCTGCGGGGCTTTGGCTTCCAGCCAGTTCAGGCGTATGAACTCATCTGCTTTGACTGCAGTACCGGCATCGCCCGCAGACAGATTCTGTGCTTGCAGGGAAGGTATTTGGCTGGCAAGTGCCGTGGCTGCCGTTGTTTTGATGAAACTGCGACGCGTTAATTTAAACATTATTCGTTACTTTGCATGTTTGAAAATATCTTTAGTCGGATGTGGCGTAATGGGCCGCACTACACGATAAACGCTCAAAAGTGAAGCCGTGTTTATGCCATGATGGATTTTCTTAAGTACGGGCTCTCGGGTGTCATCAGCGTTGCAGATTGGCCGGGCTAGGTACAAGCTCCAGCGGTACACCGCCACGTGCCGCGCGTATCTTGACCAATTCCAGTGGTTCCAGGGCATTCTCAGCCTTGCCATCGGTGCTGACTGCCAGTGAAAGCGTATTTTCACCATTTGGATTCAATATGCCCGGCGGCAGGATGAAAAGACGTTGCGGACCTATATGGGAAATGAAATTCCCCATGTTCCAGCCATTGACAAAAATCAGCACACGATTTCTGCGGTCAGAACGCGGCTGGCTGGTGTCACCTATGGCAAGGCCCAGTTGCACATCATGGCCGGCCGGCATATCCAGGGTGAAATTGGTACGCAGCCAGTAAGTACCGGCGGCAGGTGGCGCTGCATCCGGGCTGGCATTTTCCCAGCCGCTGTCATTTGGCTTGGAATCTGGCTTGGTGCTGACCGGCAAATACCAGCCTGCACGTTCACCATAAAGACCACCGTTATTCAAGGGGCCGCGCACCAGGTCAGCAATTTCTTCCCCGCCTTTATTACCCTGGATTTTCCAGCTAATTGGTGTGGCAAATTTTTCTTGGATGTCATGCGTCAGTGATACGCTGATCAAGCCACGCGCCACTTTATGTTCATCATCTGCCGCCAGGTCCCAGTTGTGGGAATTATTTCTGACCATGACGGACAGTACATGTTCGCCAGTGCTTAATGCCACAGCAGGCAGCTTGAAGCTGGCAGTGCCCCAGTTGTCTGGTTTGGGTTTTCCGGTTGGCATTTCATTTTCACCGATGTAGACCCCATCCAGCCATAGCTGCATGAAACCTGCACCGCCGCCGCCATAGCTGATTTCTAATTGTTCAGGCAATGGTTTGCCGGCCTGGACCTTGAAGTAACCGCGATACCAGACATCACCGTGGTGAAAACCGTAATCACTCATGCTGAGTATGGGTTGGCCGGCAGGTGGTGTGGTCTTGACGGTGGCGGCAGTGGTGGTCAGGTCCGTTCTGCGCCATTTGCTGTCGTCAAAGACTTTGGCAGCCTCGGGCGAATCCATACGACGCATCCATGTCTGCTGCATCAGTTTTGGTAAAACAATGTCGGCCGGACCGGTCAGTGGTTCACTCGACAAACTGCCATCTGCATTTTTGCTGCTGGCGATGGCGACTGTATTCCAGGTGATTTGGGTGATGGCTTTCGGTGCCCATACATCCAGCATGCTACTTTGTTGGGTATCACCGCTCAGATGCAAGGTATTGCCTTGCACGCTGGCCTGGCGCACCAGTGCTGGTGAACGTTCAAGGACAGCGCCCTGAGCGGTTTCCTGACGCCAGAAGTTGCGGCCGGTTTCGTCATCTGCCAGCAAAAGCAGCAAATCTGCTTTGCCGCCACCACTGATGCGCACGCGTATCAGATCCTTGTGTACATAATTCAAGCGCAGATCGCCGGTTTTCTGGTCAAATACGACATTGACTGCACCTTCCAATACCTCAACCCTGGGTGCAGATTGATAACGCAGTACAGTTTCGCCATCTTCACCCTTGCGGCCATACAACAGGGCGATATCACGTTCATCCTGTTGCAGGTGGGTCTGGGTATCTGATGTGGTGTAGACCAGGTGCTGGCGTTCCAGGGTGTAGTCTGACAACAGCAGTTTGACATTCTGGTCCTTGATGCGCAGGCTGCCTGCCTGCGGTATCTGGTAGCTGCCATCACGGGTAGTGAGCTTGAAGCTGAACAATTCTTCTGTGGTGGAATCGGTCTTGGCATGGATGGCGAAAATCAGGTGCGCGCCATTGGCTGGACTGATATTGTGATACAGCTTGACCGCAGGATTGGACGCAGCGACCGCTTCGCCTTTATCCATGGCACTCAGCACAGATTTGGCAGCATCGACAAAATGCCCCATCTGCTTCAGTGTCAGGGCTTTTTCGCGCAAGCCACGGCCTTCGTCGATTGCTGCGCCATAATCGTAGGATGTATACACGACCTGCGCTGGCAGCCAGCCCCATGATGTACCGCCATACATCATGTAGATGGAATGGATGGAAATGCCATTGATCAAATTTGCGCCATAAAACGTGCGTACATAATTTGATCCGGTGCGCTGCGCGGTACAGTCATAGGTACCGACGCTGCCCCAGAAATCAAACCAGCCGCCCCCCATTTCTGCCGCAAAGCCTGGTGTATTCGGCGAGGCGAGGGCGCCAATCTTGACTGGCCCGGTTCCGGTATTGGCAGGGATTTCACCATACATACCCCAGTTGGGAACGACATTCGGCTTGCCAATTTCTTTGGTATTGGTGCAGCCACCACCGGGATAACCGTCAAAGCTGTACAAATCGGTGGGGCCGGGCACGGCATAGGGGGCACTGGAATTGGGTGGCGTCCAGTTAGGCAGACGACCAGCAGAATTGTGAAACAGCGGCACGCTGATACCATCCGCCCTGGCTTTGTCTGCCAGATGCTGCATATAACGTTTGTGCGTATCCGAGGTATTTGATAATTCGTTTTCCAACTGATAGGCAATCACGGTGCCACCACCGGTGGTGATTTGATGACGGCCGATAATCGAGTCAATCTGGGTCAGCCATTCGTCTGCAGATTGCATGTATTCGGCTGCATCGGTACGGGCAATTGCCTTTTGCCGGGCCAGGTAACCGGGGAAACCGCCGCGTGTCAGTTCTGCATTCACATAGGGGCCAGGGCGGGCAATGACGTACATGCCTTCCTGTTCCGCCATTTCTATCGCCAGTTCTACATTGCGTATGCTGGAAAAATCATATTGATTCGGGCGGGATGAGTGATAACCCCAGTCAAAGTAAATCGCCACAGTGTTGAGACCAGTGGCTTTCATTTTTTGTATGACGTCACGCCACAGTGAAGGATTGGGCAGCCGGAAAGGATGGAATTCACCGGCCCAGATCATTTCCCTTTTGCCGTCTATCATCAGTGAGTATTTATCCCAGGTGATCTTCCTGGCCGGGGCTTTGGCAGCGGTGGCCTGTTCCAGCAGCTTGGTGGGTTCGCTGATGACGGTGAAATGGCGTACCGCACCCGATACGCCACCCAGTTCCTGTTTTGCTGTCCAGGTTTTGAAATTGTCCTTGCTGTCTGAATACCAGTAATGCTTGGTCGTATAATCATCAAAGTAAATACGCCAGCCGCCATTTTTCAGTTTGACCAGTGCCTGACCTTCAGACGGCTTGCCCCAGCCTGCCCAGTCGCCAGTTTTTTCCACTTTCCATGGACCAGCAAGGGCAGGGGCGGTTGCCATTTCTATGTACTTGCTGGTTTCATTTTTAGTGAAGACCACATAGCGCGACCCGTCCTTGATGGGGAAGGTATCAATGTAATTATTTTGCAGGCCTGCCATGACCTGGGCTTGCGAGAAATTGGCATAAGTCTTGTCTAGCGCATGCAGGACATACGCACCAAAAGGCCCCTTGGTGCCCTGTGTTGATACTGACACGACTATGTGGACCGAGCCATCTGTGTCGGTAAACCACTCAGGAGCCCAGACATTGCTGACTTTGACATTGGTATTGGCGTCTGGCAGTTGCAGGCGCACATCACGTACATGCTGCCAGTGGCGCAGGTCGCTGCTTTTGGCCACGCCAAAAGTATCGCCAGCCCAGCCAGTAGTGTAAATCACATAATAGTAACCATCATCTGCATGCAAAATGGATGGATCGCGCAGCAGGCCCTGTGGCGGCGTATACGCTTCTGAGGCAAGTGGTGCAAAGCTGGTGCCGTCGTAAGAAGTAAACAGGCTGAGCTTGTTTTGTGAAGTAGAGGGAAAGGCCGACATCAAAAAGCTGGTGTCACCCTTCAACGGGACCACTTTTGGGTTGGCATTTGGTGGAGCAACGGTACTATTGGTCTGTACCTTGTTGGTACTGGTCAGCCCGAAACTGTCCATCAGGGCGTCACCGGTGACGGGGGGATTTTGTGGTGGCGCAGTATTTTGTGTCTGTGCGTGTACCAGGCTTACGCTGCATGTCAATGCCAGCATAGCCAATCCGGATCGTACTACTGAGTTCATCATTTTCCTTCTGACGCTTGGTCAAACAAAGAATGGGGAGAGTAAGTAGATGTATGCCCACACCGGGCAATCAGCCATATCCATCTGGCGTAGATGCTTGATTGGCCTGGACCTGGTGTGAGATGTCTCTTTTTTCACGGCTGCAGATTCAATATGCAATCTGCAATTTGAATACGCAGCTTATTATTTTGAGTATCAATTTCGCTGCAGAGCATGTCAACAAAACTGAGCAGGTTTGCATCATGTAATCACGTTTCTGAGCAATGGCAGGATATTTGTATTTTGCTGTCAACCGATTGAATATAAGCAGTTAATTAACTGTTCTTGGGACGATTGGTTTTGCGCATTCGGGCAAAATGAATCGTGCTACGCTCAATATTAATCATCAAGTTGAACATTCTGACTGCGTGTCCGCTTGTTTTTTAATGGTACCCTCAGCCGATATTTTGCATGGATAAAAAGAAAAAATGCCATGACAAATCTATTTTTAAAAGATCCGCTGGAGACAATAAGATTGAATAAGCAGACCTCATCGCCATTGCGACGTGACTTTTTGCGCATGTTTGGTACCGGAGCAGTGGCGGCCACATTACCTATGTACGCGTTGCCAGTGATGGCGCAACGGAAAACAGCATCAAATGCGAATCTTGTGGGCAATTTCAATGTCAGGGCCTACGGCGCTGGCGGAGATGGCAAGAAGACGGATACTGATGCCATCAATCGTGCCATCAGTGCAGCGGCAGCAGCAGGGGGTGGAACAGTGTTTTTCCCTGCGGGCAAATACCTGAGTTTCTCTATCCGCCTACAAAGCCATGTCAGCCTGTACCTGGATGCTGGTGCCACCCTGATTGCGGCTGATCCGGTAAAGCACGGTGGCAGTTACGATGCGGCAGAACCAAATGAATGGGATGCCTATCAGGATTTTGGCCATAGCCATTGGCATAACAGCCTGATCTGGGGTGAAAACCTGGAGCATGTGTCCATCCTGGGTACCGGCCTTATCTATGGAGCAGGCTTGACTCATTCCGGTCCCGGGCCGCGTCGCGTACCAAAGCCTGGCGACATGCCTTCCAGCCTGGGTGACAGTGACCCACATGGGGAACGCGGCAGCGGCAAGCCTTACGGTGCCGATATGGCAGGCAAGGGCAACAAGGCAATTGCCCTGAAAGGCTGCAAAAATGTCATTCTGCGCGATATCAGTATTTTCAATGGCGGTCACTTTGCCTTGCTGGCGACCGGCACTGACAATATGACGATAGATAACCTGAAAGTGGATACGGACAGGGATGGATTCGATATTGATTGTTGTCGCAATGTTCATATTTCCAATTGCAGCATCAACTCTCCGAACGACGATGCGATTTGTCTCAAGAGTTCGCTTGCGCTGGGGTACAAGCGTTTTACCGAAAATATTAATATCACTAATTGTCAGGTATCCGGATTTGATCTAGGCACTTTCCTGGACGGCAGCTTCCAGCGCAAGCAGGAATTTGCGCCAGACAGGGAAGGCGTTGCTGGCCGCATCAAACTGGGTACCGAGTCGAACGGTGGTTTTCGCAATATAGCAATCTCCAACTGCGTGTTCGAACGTTGCCGTGGCCTGGCTATTGAGAGCGTTGACGGTGCCATCATCGAGGATATTACCGTCAGCAATCTGGTCATGCGTGATTTGACTAATCCACCACTATTCATTCGCCTGGGTAGCCGTTTGCGCGCGCCCGAAGGGGCGCTAACCGGTGCCATACGACGCATCAATATCAGCAATATCGTGGTGTCGGGCGCTGATTCGCGCTATGCATCCATCATCAGCGGTGTGCCGGGCTATCCGATAGAAGATGTGCGCATCAGCAATGTGCACGTATTGCATCAGGGCGGTGGCGACATCAGTAAGGTACCCATGAATCCGCCAGAAAATGCTGGCAGTTATCCTGAACCCAGCATGTTTGGCCTTAGCCCTGCGCATGGCCTGTTCGCGCGCCATGTCAAGAATCTGGAGCTGCATCATGTGGATATCGCCTGCAAGCAGGCCGATAGCCGGCCCGCCTTTGTCTTGCATGACGTGAACCGCGCTTATTTTGGTCAGGTGAATTTCCCTCAGCTGCCAGGCACGCCAGGTTTCAGCCTGCAGGATGTCAAGGAATTTTCCGCAAAAGACTGTAGTGGCCTGGCGGATACCCAGCGCAAACAGGTAGAACGAGAGAGTCTGTAAAACCAAAGCGCTTGCCGACAGGGGTATACAGCAATCATTATCGTATCGATGATGATTGCTGCTTTGTTGTGGCGGGTTGTTCTTATCTTCTTGATTCATTGCATATCATCATGTCCCTTTATCACGTCTCCCGTCGTCAACGCAGGTTTTTGCTGGTTTTATCTCTGGTGGCAGCAGCAGTATCTGCATCGACCGTATCAGCAAGAGTACCGGATCAATATGCATCCGGCGGCAATTCTCAAGGCTACGACATGGCACCGGAAACCCGGCAGGAAGTGGTGGAAGCCGCCGTTGCCGCACTGCCAGCCAGCAATGTACTGGTATCCGGGCCGTTCCAGGCCAACTGGGATTCACTGAAGAAAAATTACCAGGTTCCTGCCTGGTTCAATGAAGCCAAGTTCGGTATTTTCATGCACTGGGGCCTGTATTCTGTTCCGGCGCATCACAATGAGTGGTACGAAAAGCATATGTATGGCGCTGACAGGCAGTGGCATGCCAGCCATTTTGGCGATCAGGAAAAATTCGGCTACAAGGATTTTATCCCCGTGTTCAAGCAGGAGAAATTTGATCCTGATGCATGGGCAAGCTTGCTCAAAAAATCGGGGGCCAAATTTGTTGTTCCCAGTGCGCAGCATCATGATAATTTTGCCATGTGGGATAGTGCAGTCACACGTTTCAATGCCAAACAGATGGGGCCTGGCCGTGACCTGATTGGCGAATTGGCCAAGTCTGTGCGTGCGCAGGGATTGAAGTTCGGGGTTTCCAATCACGGGATAGAAAATTTTCAATTCATCAACCCTCCTGCTGATCTGATAGCCAGGCTGAAAGCGAAAAAAGCTGACCTGTATGATCCTGAATGGGCCGACTTTTATAACGTCGCTGACCGCAGTGATGAAGCATGCAAGAAGTTTCTGGTGGACTGGTACCTGCGCAATGTGGAGCTGATCGACAAATACCAGCCAGACATGTTGTGGTTTGATAATGGCGTTGACCAGCGCTATCTTGATCCGCTCAAATTGCAGATTGCCGCCTATTACTACAATCGCGCCAGCCAGTGGGGCAAGCAAGTATCATTGAGCACCAAGAAAGCTGCGTATTCGCCAAGTAATCAAAATACCGAGACTATCGCCTCCATCATTGATTTTGAAAAAATCGGTGAAAGATCACCTTCCGGTATTCGCCCTGGTGCTTGGCAGGTGGATGAACCCATAGGCAATACCTGGGGCTATACCGAAGGCATGAAGATCGCCAGTCCGGCCAGTATTATTGCCAAACTGGTTGACACGGTCAGTAAAAACGGTACTTTGCTGTTGAATATTTCCCCCAAGGCAGACGGCACTATTCCTCAAGAACAGCAAGACACCTTGCTTGCCATCGGCGAATGGCTGGAAGTGAATGGAGAAGCGATTTACGGCACGCATAGCTGGACCAGTTTTGGCACGGGTGGCGGCCGAAATGAAGCAGGACCAAGCATCCGCTTCACCGTAAAAGCGGATAACTTGTATGCCATCGTCATCGGGGCAAAACCGGGCACAGAGCTGCTGATTACCCCATTAAGCACAGCGACAGTGTCTGGTAGAGTCAGCCAGGTCAGCCTGCTGGGCAAGGCGGAAAACCTGATATTTGTACATGATAAGGCTGGTTTGAAGCTGCAAATACCGCAAAACTTGAAGGGGTCACCCGCCTATACGGTAAAAATCACAGGCCTGAAGATGAATCCAGCTTCGGCAACCCGCTCAGGCAACCCGGACTGGTAACGAAAGCCCATACAAAGAAAACGCTTAATACAAACGCCTCATGTTTCCTTGGTATATCCGTGTCCGTCGCTATTCCAAATTCATATACTTTGGTCTAGTTAATTCATATTTCTTATCATGAGTGCCAATCTACACTCATGACTTCACTTGCCAAACCATTGCGTCATGAAAATAACAAAACTGACTACTTACCGTGTTCCTCCAAGGTGGATGTTGCTGAAGATAGAAACCGATGAAGGTATCGTCGGTTGGGGCGAGCCTGTCATTGAAGGACGGGCTCGCACTGTAGAAACTGCGGTACAGGAATTTGCTCCCTACCTGATAGGGCAAGATCCGGCCCGCATCAATGACCTCTGGCAAGTCATGTACCGTGGCAGTTTTTATCGTGGTGGTGCCATCCTCATGAGCGCCATGGCCGGTATTGATCAGGCTTTGTGGGATATCAAGGGCAAAGCCCTTGGTGTGCCGGTCTATCAATTGCTGGGCGGCCTGGTGCGTGACCGCATGAAAACCTATAGCTGGGTGGGCGGTGATCGTCCTGCCGATGTCATAGCCGACATTCGCCGTCTGCGCGAAGCAGGCTTTGATACCTTCAAGATGAATGGTACGGAAGAATTCGGCATGATTGACAGTGCCGCAGCAGTTGATGCCGCCGTCGGCCGGATTGCAGAAATTCGTGAAGCGTTTGGTAGCCAGATTGAATTCGGTATTGATTTTCATGGTCGCGTTGCTGCACCCATGGCCAAGGTCTTGTTGCGCGCACTGGAGCCGTATCGTCCCTTGTTTGTAGAAGAGCCGGTATTGGCCGAACAGGCAGAATATTATCCACGCTTGGCAGAAAGCACCTCGATACCGCTGGCAGCAGGCGAGCGCATGTATTCGCGTTTTGAGTTCAAGCGCGTGTTCGAACAAGGTGGGATTGCCATTGTGCAGCCTGACCTGTCGCATGCAGGTGGTATTTCTGAATGCCACAAAATCGCTGCAATGGCAGAAGCCTATGATATTGCCCTGGCACCGCATTGCCCGTTGGGGCCAATTGCCCTTGCTGCCTGTCTGCAACTTGATTTTGTAGCCCATAACGCAGTCTTGCAAGAACAAAGCATGGGGATTCATTACAACAAGGATGCAGAATTGCTGGATTACGTCATCAATCGCGAAGATTTGCGCATTACTGACGGCTATATCAAAGCCTTGCCGAAACCTGGTCTGGGTGTGGAAATTGATGAAGAGCGCGTGAAAGAAGCCAGCCTGCGCGCCCCCGACTGGCGTAACCCGCTGTGGCGTCATCCTGACGGCAGCGTTGCGGAATGGTAGACATGAATATGGAACGCAGCAAGGACATCGCACCCCTGAGTGGCAATGAAGATGTGCGCCTCATAGGTATAGACTGGGGCAGTACAGGGATGCGGGTTTTTTTGATGAGTCAGAATGGAAGGATCATCGGTCATCGTGAAGCGACATCCGGCATTTCCGTCATTCAGGGCGGGAAAGCCGCTTATATGCGGACCTTGCAGGAACTCGCCGGTGACTGGCTGACCACATGGCCAGACGCGCCCCTGCTGGCATGCGGCATGGTCGGCAGCAAACATGGCTGGCAAGAAGTGCCATATGTGAATTGCCCGTCAGATGCACAACATATAGCGCGCAATGCCATTCGCGTTGATACCGGCAGTTTGCTGGCAGCGCCGTCCAGCCTGCACATTTTGCCCGGCCTGCTGTATCGGCCAGAGGCTGGGGCGCCTGATGTCATGCGCGGCGAAGAAACCCAGATAGTTGGTGCCCTGCAAGGGCAGCCAGACTGGGCCAGCCAGTCATGCATAGTCATGCCGGGCACCCATTCCAAATGGGCCAGCATCGTGGATGGGAAGGTGCATGCCTTTGCCACCCATATGACAGGTGAATTGTTTGCCGTACTTAAGCAGCATTCAGTGCTGGGCCGATTGATGCCGGCCGCGCCGGATGGTGCTGCAGGTAGGGTCGAAGAAGACGAAGCCTGCTTCATTGCCGGCCTTGAAGCAGCGCGCAAGATGCTGGGGCAGGGACTCGGGCATCAATTGTTTAGCGTACGCACCCTGGGTTTGATGGGCGATATGCCGTCTACGGGCTTGCCTGATTATTTGTCTGGGTTGCTGATTGCCAATGAATTGCTGGCTGGTCTGCATTGGCGCACGATACATGGCCTGGGGCATGCTCCCCTGATACTGATAGGTGACGCTGCCCTGTGTGCTCGTTATGCGTGCGCTTTGTCATATCTGGGCGTCAAGCCTGATGCTGTGCTGGTGAATACGGCACCTGCCGGATTGTGGCACCTGGCTAGCGTCGCACGTCTGGTGTAATTCAGTCCTGCCTGCATCTACCGCATCTACCTTATCTGGAAAACAGTGCATGAAGACTTCCCTTATCAGTTTTGATCAGGCATTTACCGCTTTACCTCTGGTTGCCATCCTGCGCGGCATACGCCCAGAAGAAGTGCAAGCCATTGCCATGGGTTTGTATGAAACCGGTTTTCGCATCATAGAAGTGCCACTGAATTCGCCTTCTGCGCTTGAATCGATTAGCCTACTCAGCCGCAGCCTGCCTGAAGATGTATTGTGCGGTGCCGGAACGGTATTGAGTGCCGATGCAGTAAGACGGGTGCGTGATGCTGGTGGTCGTTTGATCGTCATGCCGCATGCAGATACGCAAGTCATCAGCGAAGCCAAGGCGCAGGGCCTGTATTGCGTACCCGGCGTATGCACGCTGACAGAAGCATTTGCTGCCTTGCACGCCGGTGCCGATGCCGTCAAACTTTTCCCGGCTGAATTGATCACTCCACCTATCGTGCGCGCCATGCGGGCGGTATTGCCAGCCACTCTGCGCTTGCTGCCCGTTGGCGGCATTACCCCGGACAATATGCAAGCCTATCTGCAAGCGGGTGTCAGCGGTTTTGGCCTGGGTTCTGCCCTGTACAAGCCAGGTATGGATAGTGTGGCAGTGCAGCAGCAGGCACGCAGGTTTGTTGCAGCGATCAGGGCGCAGTCACAAGGCAGTACATCCGCGTAAGCAAGGAGTTGATTATTTGAGAATATCTATTCCTATTTGATATAGATAATTCTTAAAATTGTATTTGTTCGGAATAGCTGCGCTTGTTATCTTATTGTTTAAGTGATTGTGCAGTCTGTAGCTACAGGTCTGGCCTTGCCAGACATGGATGATGGATTTTAATTGCCCTGTGTTCCATGGGGTCTGTTTGCAGGAAGTCTATGTTAGTCAATCCGCTTTTTCAAACCGAGTCATCGGCCAGCAACAAGGCCAGCCTGCAACAAGCAGTGACTCATCATGCGACTCTGGGTGAAGGCCTTGGTTGGCATGGTGCGACAGAAAGCTGGTGGTGGACCGATATCGAAGCTGCAACTTTGCAAGCCTGGTCACCTGGCAAGCCCGTGGTAACCTATAAATTACCAGACCGGCTAGGCTCATTTGCACATTGCCAGTCAGGACGCATCTTGCTTGGCCTGGCCAAGCGATTGTGCTTTACCAGTCCGCAAAAAAATTCAGTAACTGGTATGGCAGCGGCGTCAGTCAATCCTGGGAGTGCCAGCATCACCAGTACTACCAACGCCACCAACGCCACCAGCGCCACTGCAGCAGTGCAGTTGCCGGTGCAGTCGCTGGTGGCAGTGGACCCCGCAGAAACACGTACACGTGTGAATGATGGCCGTACCGACAGGCGTGGTTACTTTGTGTTCGGCACCATGAATGAGGCGGCGGAAAAGCGTCCCATCGCCAGCTTTTACCAGTTTTCCATGCAATATGGCCTGCGTCGCCTGGCTTTGCCTGCAGTGGCAATTGCCAACAGTATCTGTTTCAGTCTGGATGGTAAAACCATGTACTTTACCGACACCCTGACGCGCCGTATCCAGCAATGTGATTATGATGCTGAATCGGCAAAGGTAGATAATATCCGTCTGTTCGCCATACCAGACGACGACAAAGCCTATCCGGATGGTTCAGTCATAGACCAGCATGGCTGTCTGTGGAATGCCGAGTGGGGTGCAGGCAGTGTTACGCAGTACGCGCCGGATGGGCGTCGTTTGCAAAGACTGTCCGTCGCCACCAAGAATCCTACTTGCCCGGCGTTTGGCGGCATTAATGGTGACCAGTTGATGGTTTCCAGCGCCCGCCAGGAAATGAGTGCCGAAGAGCTGTTGCGTATGCCCGGTGCAGGCAGCCTGTTTCTGCTGCAGATGGACGAATCGCTGGCTGTTCCTGATACCTTATTTGATGACAATGATACTGGCGCAGTATTGCAACCAGTCCCTAAAACAATAAAGAGACAATGATGATGAAAAACGCAATGAAGAAAGTCTGCTCGCAACTGATAAGTGCGACCCTGGCTGCTGGTTTCCTTGGCCTGGCTGCGGTTTCGGTCGCGCAGGCGGCTGATCCGGTAAAAATAGGGTTCCTGGTCAAGCAGGCGGAAGAGCCGTGGTTCCAGGATGAATGGCGTTATGCAGAACAGGCAGCCAAGGAAAAAGGTTTTACCCTGGTTAAGATAGGTGTCGCCAATGGCGAAAAAATGATGGCTGCCATTGATAATCTGGCTGCACAAAAAGCCCAGGGCTTTGTGATATGCGCGCCAGATGTCAAGCTGGGTATTGCGGTTGAACGTGCTGCCAAACGGAATAACCTCAAAGTGATGTCGGTAGATGATCAGCTTGTCGATGGTGGTGGCAAACCGATCGCATCGATTCCGCACATGGGTATTTCTGCCTATGAAATTGGCAAGCAGGTTGGCCAGGGCCTGATCGAAGAAATGAAATCACGTGGCTGGAATATGAAGGACGTTGGTGCCATGCGCATGGCCTTTGATCAACTGCCGACCGCGCGTGAGCGTACTCAGGGTGCAGTGGATGCATTGAAAACAGCAGGGTTCCCGGTCGCGAATATTGTCGATGCAGCACAGGCAAAAACCGATACAGAAAGCGCCTTCAATGCCGCTAATATCGCCCTGACCAAGCAAACCAAATTCAAGCACTGGGTCGTGTTTGGCATGAATGATGAAGCCGTCCTGGGGACCGTAAGGGCAGCCGAGGGCAGGGGCCTGCGTAGTGATGCTGTGATAGGCATAGGCATAGGCGGCAGCAAAACCTCCTTGAATGAATTTGCCAAACCCAGCCCGACAGGATTTTATGGCACGGTATTGATCAGCCCCAAGCGTCATGGTTATGAAACCTCGGTCAATATGTACAAATGGATCGCTGAAAGCAAGGCGCCAGCACCATTGACATTGACTACCGGTGTATTGATGACTCGCCGTAATCAGGCTGATGTTCGCGCCGAATTCGGACTTTAGGATATCACCTGCCATGTCGTCATCTCAGGTTACATCTCTTCAGTTTGAAGAGGTCTGCAAATTTTTTCCGGGTGTGAAAGCACTCAATGGCGTCAGTTTTGAAGCGCATGCCGGTACCGTTCATGGTTTGCTTGGTGAAAATGGTGCCGGTAAATCCACGCTATTGAAAATACTGGGTGGACAATACAAGCCGGATGGCGGACGCCTTTTGCTGAATGGCCAAGTTTGCCATTTCACATCAGCTGGCGATGCCATTGCGGCAGGGATTGCCGTCATCCATCAGGAATTGCAATATGTTCCTGAGTTGACCGTGGCAGAAAACCTGTTATTGGGTCGTCTGCCTCAAAAGCTGGGCTTTGTGAACCGGAGCGAAGCGCGCCGTATGGTCAGCCAGCGTTTGCAGCAAATGGGCGTGGATTTGAACCCGGATGCCAGATTGTGCGATTTGTCGATTGCCCAGCGCCAGATGGCGGAAATATGCAAGGCCTTGCTGCAGGATGCACAAGTCATCGCTTTTGATGAACCGACCAGCAGCCTGTCCTACCGTGAAAGCGAAATCCTGTTCCGCCTGATACGTGACCTGCGTGCGGCCGGACGTACCATTATCTATATATCGCACAGGCTGGAAGAGTTGTATGCATTGTGTGATGCCTGCACGATTTTCCGCGATGGCCGCAAGATCGTCACCCATCCCGTCATGGCTGATGTTCCGCGTGATGTGCTGATCAACGACATGGTAGGACGAGAACTCAGCGATATCTATGATTACCGTCCACGTACCATTCAGTCTGAAAGACTGGTGGTCAGGCAATTGCAGGGCGAAGCACTTCCCACCGGCCAGGATTTCAGCGTGCGCGGTGGCGAGGTAGTGGGGTTTTTTGGCCTGGTTGGTGCGGGCCGCAGTGAGTTGATGCGCCTGTTGTATGGCGTTGACAAACGCGGCGGTGGCTCCAGCGTGGTACTGGATGGTGCCACTGTTTCTGATCGTGGCCCCGCTGCTGCGATTGAAGCAGGTATCGTTCTGTGTCCCGAAGATCGCAAAGAGCAGGGCATCCTGGCGCAGGCGTCGGTGGCAGAGAATATCAATATCAGTTGCCGTCGCCATGACTTATTAGGTGGTTTGTTTTTAAGACATAAACGAGAAGCAGAACTGGCTGATCGCTTTATTCAAAGATTGAAAATCAAGACCCCCAATCGGGAGCAGGAAATCCGCTTGCTATCTGGTGGCAATCAGCAAAAAGTCATTCTGGCACGCTGGCTGGCAGAGCCGGGCATGAAAGTATTGATACTGGACGAACCCACACGTGGCATCGATGTCGGTGCAAAAAACGAAATCTATCGCATCATTCATGAAGTCGCAGAGCGCGGCTGCTGTGTCATCGTCGTATCCAGCGAATTGCCTGAAGTATTGGGTATCTGCGATCGCATCATCGTCATGCGCGAAGGGCAGATCAGCGGCCAGCTTGAACGTGCCCAGGCAAATGAAACAGCAGTGCTTGGTCTGGCTTTGCCGGATATGCAAACCACATAATTTTTACAGGAATCTTCCATGTCTTCCCTCAGTTCTGCACAGGCAGATGATGCATCGGCAGTTCAGCAGCCAACACTCAAGCAAAGTACAGGTATGAAAACTACTCAACACTGGTTACAAGAACAGAGCATGCCTCTGGCGTATGCCTTACTCTTCGTGGTGTTGTCATTCACGGTAGAGAACTTTTTCTCGACGACCAATATTGTTGGACTGATGCTCTCGGTTGCGCAAATCGGCATGGTCGCCTGCACCATGATGATGTGCCTGGCATCGCGTGATTTTGATTTGTCGGTTGGATCCACCATTGCATTTGCCGGTGTACTGGGCGCGATTATCCTGGAACGTACTCAAAGCATCACGCTGGCAGTAGGTGGCGGCTTACTGGCCGGCGCCCTGATTGGTGCCGGGAATGGTGTGCTGATCGCTTATTTGCGCGTGAACGCCCTGATTGCAACGCTGGCCACCATGCTGATGGTACGCGGTCTTGCTTTTATCGTCTCCAAAGGGCAGGCGGTAGGTATTTCAAATGAGACCTTCATCAGTTTTGGTGACGGACGCCTGTTCGGCTTACCTTACCCTGTGCTGGTGGTGGCAGCATGTTTTCTGGTATTTGGTGTGTTACTGAATCATACGGTTTTTGGTCGCAATACGCTGGCGATAGGCGGTAATCCGGATGCTGCGCGCCTGGCAGGCATCAAGGTAGAACGTTTGCGCATATGGATATTTCTTTTGCAGGGTCTGATCACTGCATTGGCCGGCTTGATCCTGGCTTCGCGCATCACCAGTGGTCAGCCGAATTCTGCACAGGGCTTTGAACTGGATGTCATCTCTGCCTGTGTACTTGGTGGTGTCTCCCTGCAAGGTGGCAAGGCCAGGATATCCGGCGTACTGGTTGGTGTATTGATCATGGGTACGGTGGAAAATGTCATGAACTTGCTGGACGTTGACGCCTTTTATCAATACCTGATGCGAGGCTTTATCTTGCTGGCTGCCGTCTTGCTGGATCAGTTGAAAAGCCACGCAACACGCAAATCATGATTGACCATTCTTCAAAAACGCAGGCCGCCGCATCAGGAAGGCTGCAGGGTAAAGTCGCCATCGTGACGGGGTCTACGCTAGGTATAGGCGCGGCGATTGCCCGTTTGTTTGTACAGCAAGGTGCACGGGTGGTTCTGAATAGTCATAAACATGACGAAGCGGCGGAGCGTATCATTACGGAACTCGGAACCGACAACAGCATGTTCATCCAGGGTGATGTTTCCAACGCCGCAGCAATGCGATCCGTGGTGGAACAGACCCTGGCAAGATTCGGGAAAGTGGATGTGCTGGTCAATAATGCTGGCATGAATGTGTTTGCCGACCCTCTTGAAATGAGTGATGAAGAGTGGCAGCGTTGTTTTTCTGTTGATCTTGAAGGTGCCTGGAATGCTACCCGCGCCGTCTTGCCAGCCATGTTGGAACAGGGTGCTGGCAGCATCATCAATATCGCATCGGTACATGGTCATAAAATCATACCTGGCTGCTTCCCTTATCCTGTGGCCAAGCATGCATTGATAGGGTTGACACGCTCACTGGGCATAGAGTACGCCGCACGCGGCATCTGTGTGAATTCGATTTCACCCGGCCTGATTATGACTGAGGCCATACAATCCTGGTTTGCCAGTTGCCCTGATCCCGTGGCGGAACAACAACGGCAGGCTGACATTTTGCCTTGTCGCCGTATAGGTGAGCCGCAAGAAGTCGCCTATACTGCAGTATTCCTCGCCAGTGATGAAGCACGTTTTATTAATGCGACCGACATCTTGATTGATGGAGGGCGATCACAGCTATACCATGATTAACCTCTGACCACTATTCCACATTGCTGATGCCATGAGCAACTCCAGCCCCGACCGTTTTGTCCGCACACATTTAAAAACACGACACCTGGTGTTGCTGGTCGAACTGGGCCGGCATGGCTCTATTTTTCATGCTGCTGAAGCAGCGCATCTGACGCAGCCGGCAGCATCTAAATTACTGACCGAGCTTGAATATGCACTCGGTGTGCAATTGTTTGAACGTTTGCCACGTGGTATAGCACCCACCTGGTACGGCGAGATCATGATACGCCGTGCCGGTGCTGCGCTGGCAGAAATGGACGCAGCCCATCAGGAAGTGATGGAGCTGTTATCGGGTTTAAGTGGCTGCGTGTCCATCGGTGCCGTGATGACGCCGTCCACCAACCTGATTCCCCAGGCGGTCACCTTGCTTAAATCACGCCATGCGCGTTTGCATGTCGCGATACAGGTCGATACCAGCAAGATACTGATACAGCGTTTGCGTGCCGGTGAACTGGACATGGTCATAGGGCGGATACTGGATACGGAATCCGCCGCAGAATTGAACTTCGAACCTCTGACAGACGAGCCACATAGCCTGATCGCACGCAGCAAGCATCCACTGGCCCAACGTCAGCAACTGACACTGGAAGATCTCGCACACGAAGCCTGGATACTACCTCCAGGAGGCAGTATTTTGCGCGACCGTCTGACGGCTTTATTTTTATCGCATGGGCTTGATCAACCGACAGAAACTGTTGAGACCCTGTCACTGCCCGTGATCACCAGTCTGCTGCTGGCCAGTGACATGATCGTTGCGTTGCCAGAAGACCTGATCAAGAACTATCTTGATTCAAATTTGCTCACTGTACTTCCATATGATCTTGGATTGCGCATGGATGCCTATGGAATTGTCACCAGAAAGCAACACCGTCTCTCACCAGGTGCGCAAGCCATGCTCGACACCTTACGTGAGTTGGCACTGCAACGTTCGAATAAATAATCACCCTCAAATTTTCTCAAGGCGCGCAACATGCTTTTTAAAAGCATGCCCTGTGGAAACTAAGCTGGGTATGGTTTTGCGGGCGACGTGATCTAAAAAGCAATGACTTTATCTTCGCTTAATTGTCTTTTTTTTGTTTTCAATATTGCACGTTGCGACGCATAAAAATGCCATAAAACGCAATGATCACGTTTAGTCATTTTTATATTTTTCCGTCAGAAATGATCAAATTTCTGCTTCAAAACCAATCACTTTGTTGATTCTTTTTTTGGGGATTCGTAATTGCAATTCATCATCACTTAGAATCATTTTTGTTGAATGTGCTTGTTTTAACGACAGACCAAATTGATGGTCGGAACACAGCCAATAACATAGCCAATATATGAGCAACAACCGGAGGAGATCATTGTGTTAAATAATCGCAGCAAGAAAGTATTTTTCAATCCCAAACTTAAAGGTACAGCATTGGCTGTACTGTCCGTCATGGCTGCCAATTCAGGCATGGCGCAAGATACAAAAAAACCTGACGATACCAAGGAGCAAGCCGATCAGGTTGTCGTTGTTTCCGGAACACGGAAATCGGTCGCTTCTGCCATTGACAGAAAACTGCGTGCTGACACCGTTGCTGATTCCATCGTTGCTGAAGACATCGGCCAATTCCCGGACAAAAACGTCGGTGAAGCACTGTCGCGTGTGACTGGTGTACAGCTTGAACGTACTTTCGGTGAAGGGACCAGCATCTCGATTCGTGGTGTTGAACCAGATTTGAACCGCATAGAAATCAATGGTGTATCGGTACTGAGCACAACTGGCACCGCTGGCCGTGGCGCAGATTTGCGCGAGTTACCTGCCGAACTGATTTCTTCTATTGACGTCATCAAAGGTGTAACCGCAAATATGACCGAAGGTGGCGTTGGCGGCACGGTTCAAATCAACACACGTAAGCCGCTCGATTTCAAAAAATTGACTATCGTTGGCACTATCGCTGGTGAACAGGCACCGCAACGTGGCGGCGTACAACCGCGCGTTAATTTTTTCATCGCTGACAAGTTTTTGGATGGTCGCCTTGGCCTGATGGCGAACGTAATTTATGACAAGGTCTTAACGCGCGGTGATTTTTCCCGAAATACTTCGTGGCGTTATCTCCGTGACTGGGATTTTTCCGCTGATAAGACTGTTGTCAGCACAGATCCTGTCCTGGCTGGTGTCTCTACCAAAGCAAACTGCTCAAACTTGAGCAGCCCAGCAACCGCAACACAAACAGCGGCAGTTGCCACAGCCGCCTTGCAGGCCAACTGCGTCTCGCAGTGGAATGATTATTCACCACAGATTGCACGTTATGGCATTTGGGAACGTGACCACGAGAGAACTTCTGCTGAATTGACTGCGCAGTACAAATTCACCGACAGATTGAATGCATGGGCTAGTTACCAGACTAACATTCAGAATCAAAGATTGCGTGATTACAATTACGGTACTGACTTTAGTTCAACGACACGTTTGTCTAACACAGGTACATTGCCTACCTATAATGCCACGACTGCTGTTCCTACAGGTGGTTCATGCACACCGGTTTCGACAACCACAACGCCTGACGGAATGGTTGTACAAAATCATATCGTTACTCAATATGTATTGGGTAACTGCCTGGTACCAGGCACTTCTACTAATCCAAACGGCGGGCAAGCTGCGTTTAGTACATCGTTGCGTGACTATGCACTTAAAATTGATTCAAAATACACGACTGCTGGTTTCAATTACAAGGGCGATAAACTGGATGTAGATGGCTTGATTTCTTCTGCCAAAGCCACTTACAGCAGTGATTCGAATAATTTTGTGTTGACACAAAATGCCCCTGGTTTGCAAGTGAATCTGGACTCGTCAGGACTGCCGCATTTCACTTTCCCGTCAGGCTACAATCCATCGAATCCTAATTCTTATATTTCTGCACAAGTGCAATATCGCCCGTCAGAAACAATTAACAAAGAAGATCAGCTCAAGCTTGATTTCAAATATAAGCTGAACAATGATTACATCTCACGTATCTGGTTTGGTGTGCAGGGTCAGCAAGCTAAAGCCAGCCAATATAACGGCGGCGGTTATCTGGCAAGTGCGGGTAACGATTTGGTCGGTACGGCAGATGATGTGTATGTGCAAACCGCAAATATCAACCAGACTTATAATTTTGACCCGCTGAATACAACCAATGCAGTTCGTGCAGTAGTAGGCCCGGTAAATCTTGCGGACGTGAATGCCTGGACCAAGTCAGTTAATAGTTCTGCCATGGCAGCGCTTGCACAGTCTGTATTCGCTAATTCACCTGGCACATTCTTCAAGGGCTATAGCGGTGCCGGTAATGTACCAGCCAATTGGGTCGCGCCTTCATTTGCAAATGTTGGATCGCTGTTCGACCTGACACATTTCAATCACGATTACCTGTATAACGCACCGGGTAGTGATGGTAAAACCTACGTGCAGATTCCTGCATTTGTTGTCGATGAGCGTGTCAAATCGACGTATTTACGTGCGGACTTTGAAACAGAACTATTTGGCAAAGAAATTTTTGGTAACTTTGGGGTTCGTTACACGCAAACACGCGATATCTCCCAGGGTTTGTTCAAGCAACAAGTTAATGTAGAAAAAACACCTGGATCGGCTACTTTTACTACCTACGTTGTTTCTAATTCGGTAGTGAGTATCGATAATACATATTCAAACGTATTGCCTAGCTTTAATGCCGGTGCATGGTTGATACCTAACCAGTTCCTGGTGCGTGTGGGTTGGGGTAAAGTCATGGCTCGCCCAAGAATTACCGATATCGTCCCGAACGCGACATGTACTAAAAATAGCGGCTCCATACAATTTGGTGGTGACGGCACAGATGACTGTACAGCAGGTAATCCAGCTCTGAAACCGTTCCAGGCTATCAATACGGATTTGAGTTTTGAATATTATCCAAATGCTGACAGCCAACTCAGTCTTGCGTTGTTCCGCAAAAACATAACGACAGGTAACGCAGTTAAAACCACTGTCTCAAATGTCAACCTGTTCAAGGATGGCACTTTGTGGGACGTTACTATGCCAGTCAACTTCCCTGGCGCGGTGACTCAAGGTGTGGAATTGGCTGCCAGAACAGCATTGACTTTCTTGCCTGGTATCCTTAGTGGGTTTGGTGTCGATACCAACTATACGCGCATGAATTTTACTTACGCTCCTGGTACCGAACAGCTGAATCCATTGGATGGATCGATTCTTCCATACGCAGGTTTGTCCAAGAATGCTTACAACTTTGGTCTGTGGTACGACAAGGATAAATTCAATGCTCGCCTTGCATATCACTTCCGGGATCGTTATTACACAGGTACTTTGGACGTTTCAAAGAATCCAGTATTTAACGAAAAAACCGGTTACCTGGATGCGAAGATTCAATATCGCTACAATCGCTTTGTTACTTTCTCGTTTGAAGGTAAGAATCTGACTGATCAGGCGAATATTACAGATGCTGGTGATCTGTCACGTCCAAATGAACTGGCATGGTCTGGTCGTCGTTACTTTTTAGGTGTATCGATCAAGAATTAATTTGTAGGGCGTTTTGGAAAGCGTAGTAGTTAACACCAGCCATTCTTGACCAAATGGCTGGTTTTTTTTCATCATGAAAAACATCAGGATGCCTGCCACCTATGCTCACTGCATACTCTCTTATCTTTTATTCTTCTAATGACCTCATTTTTTAAACACCGGATAAGCATTTTTTCTCTGCTCTGTATGATCGTGATGATGGTCAGTGGTCCGCTGGCAGCGCAAGCAGTTTTTAATAATCCACTAGTCAAGAATCGGGCCGATCCTCACATATCCCTGCATGAGGATGGCTATTATTATTTCACCGCCACCGTGCCGGAATATGATCGTATTGAATTGCGACGTGCCAGAAGCATCAATGATCTTGGTACGGCAGACGCCAAAGTGATCTGGAGCAAACACGCAAGTGGGCCTATGAGTCACCACATCTGGGCACCAGAATTGCACTTCATCCAGGGTAAATGGTACGTGTACTTTACCGCTGGTAGAGCCGAAGCCATTTGGGATATCCGTTTGTATGTGCTGGAAAATTCTTCAGCCAATCCTCTGGAAGGGGAATGGATAGAGCGTGGCCAGTTAAAGACTGGTAGAGAATCTTTCTCGCTGGATGCGACTACCTTTGCGCTGGCGGGTCAGCGTTATCTGGTGTGGACCCAGCGTGACCCGGCACCGGACAAAAAGAATACCAATATTTATCTGGCGAAAATGGATACGCCCCTGTCTATTACAGGACCCGTCGCCTTGTTGTCGCGTCCTGACTATGACTGGGAGAAAGTGAAGTATGAAGTCAACGAAGCACCTGCCGTATTGATCAGGAATGGCCGTGTCTTTATTACCTATTCTGCCAGTGCAACCGATGAAAATTACTGCATGGGCTTATTGAGCGCATCTGCAGATGCTGGTTTGCTCGATTCCAAGGTGTGGCAAAAATCTACCCAGCCGGTATTCAAGACGAATGCGGCAAATGCCCAGTATGGACCGGGACATAATTCGTTCACGACTACCCCCGATGGTAAAACTGATGTGTTGATATATCACGCCCGCGATTATCGTGAAATCAAAGGGGATTCCCTGTATGACCCCAACCGCCACACCCGGGCACAGGTATTTTACTGGCGTGCAGACGGTACACCCGACTTCGGAGCGCCTGGTGCTGCCACCATCAACCTGGGAAAACGGGCAGCCAAGCCCCTGTTTCGTGATCCAGTGATGGATGGTGCCGCAGACCCTGTTCTGGTACGCAATGCCATGCTGGGGAAATGGTGGATGTTGTATACCAATCGCCGCGCCAATGCATCTGAAGCGCGTGGTGTCACCTGGGTGCATGGCACACGCATAGGCATTGCCGAGTCAGACGACGAGGGAGCGAACTGGCACTACATTGGAGAAGCAGACATAGAATTGCCACCGCAAATGGGCGGCGCGCAAGCCACCCATTGGGCACCAGACATCATCCGGGCGAATGATGGCAGTTATCACATGCACCTGACAGTGGTGCCCGGTATCTTTGAAGACTGGAAGCATCCACGTTACATGGTGCATCTGACCAGTCAGGATTTGCGTCATTGGCGCAATGCCAAAGTCTTGCAACTGGCGTCTGAACGCGTGATCGATGCTACCGTGTTACGGTTGCCGCAGGGTGGGTATCGCATGTGGTACAACAATGAAGTGGACAAGAAATCGATTTACTATGCCGATAGCCCGGACCTGGAAAACTGGACAGATAAAGGCAAGGCCGTTGGTGATCAAGGTGGCGAAGGCCCCAAAGTCTTTCGCTGGAAAGATCAGTGGTGGATGATTACTGATGTGTGGCGTGGCCTGGCTGTATATCGTTCCGATGATTTGTTAAACTGGAAGCGCCAGGTTGGTAATCTGCTTGAAGTACCGGGACACGGTGAAGATGACGAAGTAATGGGCGGTCATCCGGATGTCGTCGTCAACGGTGACAGGGCATTTTTATTTTACTTCACCCACCCTGGCAAGCGTGGGCCAGACCAGAAAAAAGATGGCCGGGAACAGAGACGCAGTTCCTTGCAGGTGGTTGAGTTATTGCATACGGAGCAGGGCTTGCAGGCAGATCGTGATGCTCCTGCCTATGTACGTTTACCAGCAGAATAATCGAAGACGTAGTTAAAAAATGCGTTGAAAAGAGAACCTGAAATGAAACCTTAAAATGGGAGCGAATTATTCGCTCCCATTTTATTCCTTCCCATTCATGAGGTTTCCGTCAGCTACTTTGCTGCTTTTATCTGGATGTCACCAGATCCAGCCATTTGTCTTTATAAGCTGACCAGCCTTTTGGCTCAAGTTTGCTGACATTGATCGAAGCGTCACTCATGTTTGGCAACTGTTCCCAGTGATGCAGCATCCAGGCGCCGTAAGTCGTGCCACTGGTATCATTTGACAGCATGATGTTTTGTTGTGGCCGCAGGCCTGCCAGCAAAGGGGCGAAGTAGGGGTTATTGGTAAAGCTTCCTTCGACGATGATATTTCCCTCTGAACCCAGCTTGTTCAGGCAATAATCCGTCATCAGAACACAATACAGGGTGGCAAGCGCATATCTTTCCTGCATGTTTTCTGGTGCCTGCCCTGATATCCTGGCAAGCTGCCCGGAAAATGGACCACCTGATTCAGCGAAGCAGGGCAGGGCGAAGCTTTCCTGACTGATCAGTTTGCTGATATCGGATGGCGTGCAGGTCGCAGGTTCCTGGCCTGCCAGGGTAGCAAATTCTCGCCCGCCCATAAACCGCATGCAGGAAACGGCTTCACCCAGTACATTGGTGTTGGCCAGCATGTCTGCATCTTCATCCAGGCAAGATTGTGATGCCCCCAGGGCTGCTGCGATCATCCAGGTGCCAGTGGACAGCACCGTGCATTTTGTATCCTTGCCAGCAGTATGCAAATGACGCAGCAGGGAAGCATTGCTGTCGTGGATGCCACATATAATCTGACAGTTTTCGGGCAGGCCGGTTTCCATTGCCAATGTCGGACGTATTTTCCCCAGCCTGGACCAGGCTTTCTGCATGGGCGGGAACAGCGGCGTCCACCCCTTCTGTTCTGTCAGGGAAGAGTATTGCTGTCGGTTCGTGTCCCACAGATCAGTATGGCATCCCAGCGAACTGACTTCCGTCGCGGCTATGCCAGACAGGCGCCAGGCCCAATACTGTGGATACATCAGGATATGTGATGCACGTGCAAAATCAGATGGATAGGTGCTTTCCAGCCAGGCAAGTTGACGGGCCAGATTCAGGCCGGCTGGCAAATCAGGCGAATAACTTTGCTGGTAAGGAGGGCGCAGCGGCCGGTATTTGCTGTTTTCCTGTTCTGGCAGATCTGACTCATAATCCAGAACCGGCAGCACCAGGCCCTCGTCATTCACTAGCGCGGCGGTCGCACCATGGGTCACGGGGATAATCGCCGTCACTGTAGCAATGCGGGAAAATTCACTGAAAACGCGCAGCATCCATGCCCATATCCGGTCGGTATCATGATGCGGATAGATACCGTCCTGGACAATATTGTTGGGACAACGCTGCTCAGCCAATGGTTTTCCCTGCACATCCAGCAAGCTGAGTTTGACATTGGTCTTGCCTATGTCCAGTACGATACTGGCGTCCGCTTTTATTGTTTCCATTGGTGCTGTCTGGCTGCCTTGCATATTATTTTCTTTGTTTTTTACGGTTCAACAAACGCGGCAGGGCGATGGTAATCAGCAGCAAAATACCGACCACTATGGTCATGATGATGCCAGGTATATTCGCCAGCGCCATACCGTAATTGACGACACCCAGTGTCAATACCGCCAGGAACACACCAACGATGGTGCCTGCTCCGCCAGCGATGCTGACACCACCCAGGATAACCATGGTAATGATTTCCAGCTCCCACCCTGTGGCAATATTCGGGCGCGTACTGCCTATGCGTCCGGTCAGTAAAAAGGCGGCCAGACCTGCCATGGCACCAGTCAGTGTAAATAACATGAAACGGTATTTGTCCACCGACACGCCGGAAAACCTGGCCGCAACCGGGTTATTGCCTATGGCGTAAATCTTGCGACCCCAACTGGTAGCATGCAGGATGATGGCGAACAGAACGACGAAGAACAACAATATGATGAACTGCCTGGGGATGAAATCAAAAAAGTAACCCTGACCCCAATCAATCAGCAACTGTGGATAGGCCGTGAATGCCTGGTCACCCAGCACCACGCTGGCCAGACCGCGAAACAGGGACACGCTGCCTATCGTCACCACGATGGATGGCAGGGCAAAACGCGTGACCAGCAAGCCATTCAGGCTGCCGCAGGCCGCACCGGTGAAGACCGCAATAAACAGCAGACTGTAGGCGGGCAGGCCATGCGAATTGGCAAGGCCCATGGCGACGGAACACAGCGCCAGGATGCCGGAAACTGAAATATCAATTTCGCGACAGATAATCAACAAGGCCATGGGCAGGGCAATCAGGGCCTTTTCACTGAAGTTGAAGGTGCCATCTGCCAGGTTGTGCAAGTCAAAAAAATTCGGTAGCAGCAGGCTATTGATGATGAACGCTGCGACAAACAGTAAAGCCAGCAAGGTTTCCCAATGGGAGAAGAATTTCTTGAACTGAAATTCTTCCTTGTCGCGTATGGTATAGCGGGAGCTGTTGGTTGGTGATGTCATGGCGGTCGTGTTCACGTACTACTCCTGATTGCGTTCTTTTGCAGCAGTTGCAAAGGCAAAATCTGCCGGCTGCCTTTTTTGTTACTACGCGCATTGATCATGACGGCAGTCAGAATGACCACACCTGTCAATGCACTTTGCCAGAATGGGGAAATTTTAACGACCGGCAGCGCATTGTTGATAACCGCCAAAAACAGGGAACCCAGCACTGCACCAGATACCGTACCCGCACCACCGGCTATATTAATGCCGCCAATGACGCAGGCTGCAATGACGGTAAATTCGAAGCCATAGGCAATTTCCGTATAGGCCACCGCATAGCGTGCCACCCACAAGTAACCGCACAAGCCGGCCATCAGGCCCGACAATCCATAGGTCCAGAACAGGCGGCGCGGGGTAGGGATGCCGATATAATTGGCAGCCGTAGGCTGGTTGCCGATGGCATACAAATCCCTGCCAAAATGCGTATAACGGGCGAGATACCACATCAGTACAACGACGATGGCTGCAATCCAGACCAGATGCGTAATCCCCAGTAACTGACTAAGCGGGAAGGCAATGAAGTCAGCGGGCATCTGGTGTGACGATACCCATGCACCACCAGATAAGACGAAGACCAGGCCGCGGTAGACACTCATGGTGCCCAGCGTCACAACGATGGGCGGCAAGCCCAGATAACCGATCAGGTAACCATTGATCAGGCCCAGACCCAGGCCTATGGCCATCGCCACCAGTACAATCAGCAACAGCGGCAGACCAGGGAATTTAGACGCCAGCAAGGCCGACATCATGCCTGACAGAGCCAGATTGGAGGCAACCGACAAATCAATACCACGTGTGATGATGACAAACATCTGTGTCACCGCCAGCATGACCAGCAAAGTACTATCGGTCAGCAAGTTAGACAGGCTGGACATGCCAAGAAAGATAGGCGCACGCAAACCCACCAGGCCGATCAACAAGACGATCATCAATCCCAGCAATACTTCCCTTTGCTGCAGGTACTTCAAACGGTTCATGCTATTTCCTCTGCCATTTCCATTACTGATGAGTCGCTACCAGATGCTGCTGCGACGACGCTCTCTGGCGTGGCATGGGCTCTGTCAAATACTTTTTTGATATGTCCCTGATGCATGACAACGACGCGGTCTGACATGCCCAATACCTCAGGTAATTCGGATGACACCAGGATGACTGACAGACCGGTCGATACCAGTTCGCTGATGAAGCGATGCACGGCAGCTTTGGAACCGATATCAATACCTTTGGTTGGTTCATCCAGAATGATGACCTTGGGTTTGGTCGCCAGCCACTTGCCAAGCACCACTTTTTGCTGGTTGCCGCCCGACAGCTCGGCGATCATTTGCGTCAGGTGACTGGCTTTCAGTTCCAGTTGTTCACTGTAATGCCTGGAAATTGCAGCTTCTTCATTGCGACGTGCTCCCAGCAAGAACCCGATCCTGTCCAATATGGGCAGGGTGATGTTCTGTTGTACCGACATGGTCAGATGGCCGCCCTGGTGTTGCCGGTCTTCTGGTACATAGGCTATGCCGTGGGCTATGGCATCTTTGGCTGATTTGATATCCAGGATTTTGCCTGCCAGGCTGACACTGCCGCGCACATTGCTGCTGAGCCCGAACAGGGCTTGCATGACTTCCGAGCGACCGGCACCAACCAATCCATAGAAACCCAGTATTTCCCCCTGACGCAGCGAGAAATTGATATTGTCGAATTCGGTAGGATGACAAAAATCTTTCACCTCCAGCAGGGTGTCACCTATTGCCACTTCCTGTTTGGGGAAGGTTTGATGGATGGAACGTCCCACCATGAGCGATACCAGATCTGGTTCGGAAATATCGGCCAGTGCACCTTCGGCCACAAAATGACCATCACGCAAGACCGTGTAGCGATCTGCCACGGCATAAATTTCATCAAACTTATGCGAGATGAAAATAACGGCAGTGCCGGCGGCGCGCAATTGCCTGATAATGCGATACAGTTCCTGGATTTCCCGCTGCGACAGGGATGCCGTTGGTTCATCCATGATGACCACGCGCGCATCTTGTGACAGGGCGCGGGCAATTTCTACAAAGTGGCGTTGTGCCACACTCAGGTCTTTGACCTTGGCGCGCACCGGCAATGAAACTTCAAGCCGGGTAAACAGGCGTTCTGCCTGCGCTTCCATCAATGACCAGTTCACGCGAGCCGGAAAGCCGTGCATGGGTTGCCGGCCTATAAAAATATTTTCAGCAACTGTCAGCTCATCAAACATGACAGTTTCCTGATGCACTGCAGTGACACCCGCCAGCATGGCCTGTTGTGGCGTGGCAAACCGCACTTCTTTGCCTGCAATGTGCATGCTGCCACTATCAGGCTGGTAAATGCCGGTCAGGGTTTTGACCAGGGTGGATTTGCCTGCCCCGTTTTCACCTATCAATGCCATGACTTCGCCAGCACGGACGTTCAGCGCCACTTCATGTAATGCAATGATGCCCTGGAAGCGTTTGCAAATACCCTTCAGCGTCAGGATGGGTGGGGCCAGCGAACCGTCGGGCGCGATAGGAAACGGATTGTGCTCGTTCGTCATTAACATAAGGCAAGGAGATGATGGATAGGAAAACTCAGCCGTCGGTCTGACCGCAAGAAATGAATCTGTGACAGACAGCTGATTTTCTGTTTGCAGATGACCCGGCGACAGGCGCTCAGGTCAACATGTGTGGGCTTCTTTGCTTAAAATATCTTGGAGAACTGCTCCACATTATCCTTGTTGTAGGTGAAAGGAGGGGCCATGGCTGCTTCCCCATTGGCGTCAATCGCAATCGTCCCCATGCGGCCGATGGCAAAACTGCCACCAGCCTTGGCGTTCGGATTGCCTTTGACAAATTCATTGGCAATGTAAGTCGCTGCATAGCCAAGATCGATAGGATTCCAGATGGCAAATTCCTTGACGGCCCCGCTTTTTACATGGCCAGCCATTTCTGAAGGCAAGCCCAGGCCGGTAACGAATACCTTGCCGACCAGATGCTCATCCACCACCGCCTTGCTGGCGGCATTGATGCCGACAGTGGAAGGGGAAATGATCACTTTCAGGTTGGGATTGCTGCGCAGCAGGCCTATTGCCTCACGATAACTCTTGTCGGACTGGTCGTCGCCGTAGACGGTTGCCACCAGTTTCAGGCCTGCAAATTCGGGTTTCTCCAAATCCTTTTTCATGACATTGATCCAGATGTTCTGGTTGGTTGCCTGGGCAGATGCCGACAAAATGGCGATTTCACCCTTGCCACCGATGGCATCCGACGCCATCTGCAATTGCTTGATGCCGATCAAATCTGCATTCGACGGGTTCAACTGCATCAACCGGCCTTCTGGCGCAATGCCGCTATCGAAAGAGATGACCTTGATGCCACGCTGCATGGCCTTTTTGGTGATCGGGACCAGCGCATTGGCATCATTGGCAGAAATGGCAATCGCATTGACTTTCTGGCTGATCAGGGAATTGATGATTTCAATCTGCCCTTCGGCACTAGGGGTGGTTGGCCCGGTATAAATGATTTCAACGTTACCGATTTGTTTGGCCGCTTCCTTGGCACCTTCATGTGCCGCATCAAAAAAACCGTTTCCCAGGTTTTTAACGACGATAGCAATTTTGACCTTATCCGATTTTTGTTCGCAACCCTGCAGTGCGCCCAGCATGCTCAGTGCCAGCGCTGCAAGTAATACCTTTCTTCTTTTCATTCCACTGTCTCCGGTTGGAACATGCTTGCTGACTCCATGTCATAAGCCTGATTAAATTTTGTAGCCGGGTACTTTACCGGCAACGCCTCTGGCGCAACGGTGATGACTTTGACGCCAGATTGCTCAAGCAACTGCACAGCAGAATCAGATGCATTGTTATCGGTGATCAGGCAGGAGACACGATTGAGCCCGCACAATATCAAACCAGCTTTCTTGGCGAATTTTGAACTGTCTGCCAGTACGATCAATTCTTCGGCCTGGCTGATCAGGCGTTTTTCTGCCTGTATCAGAAGCGGGTCGACTTCCATCAAACCCAGCAGGGATAGCCCATATACGCTCATGAACATCTTGCCGGCATAGTGATGCTGGGTGATGTCGTTATCGAAAGGGCTGAGGATTACATTTTGTTCACGGTAGACGCGACCACCAGGAACGATGATTTCGTTTTCGCTCGATACCAGCAGGCGCTCAGCCATCATGAACGAATTCGTCAGGATTTTCAGCTGTTTGTCGACCAGGAATTCAGCCATCATGAAGGTGGTGGTGCCACCGTTGATGATGATTGTTTCGCCATCATTGCACATATTGCTGGCGTAACGCGCAATAGCCCGTTTACGATCAGCGTAGCATTTGATATTGTTTTGGAAGGTTTCGCTGGTGAGCGCAATAGAACGCTTTTTCTGCTGCAGGTTTTCTGCGCCGCCACGTGTGCGGGTTAACAGATTGCGTGCAGCAAGCCAACTTATGTCGCGCCGGACGGTTGCCGGGGATGCGCTAAGCCACTCAACCAACTGCTGGACGCTTGCTGAATTGTGCTCGGCGAGCAGCTTTAGCAAACGCTTACGACGTTTGTGATTTACCATTTTTGTCTCCATCTGTAGCCATCTTTTGTCTTTAGCGAGGCATACCACCAGTCGTTGCTTTGTATTAATTTGCTGGCGTATATCGAGACTAATCACTTAAAAATCGGACGTCAATCAAAATTTGATCAATCTAGTGATTATTTCCCCGGTTGATCATCTGCTGTCGCGAAAATCAATCATCATGCTGACTATTCTAATTTCAATCAGCGTCTTGATTGCTTCTGTATTGACACTCAATGCTGGCTGTTTTCTACTGACTGCCACCGCCATACCGGACAAAAATGCAGTCCAATCACAAACTGCTCAATAGTTTCGGTGACCTCTCAGGAGACCAAGAGGTAAGGCTAAGGAATTTGTCATAAAAATATTAATCAATAACGGAGAGTGTATGACCTCAACGATTCAAACCGAGCAGAAAAAACCAATCACTTCACTTTGGGACGACGCATACGCAGCTGGCTTGTCTGAGCCAGAATTATTGCTGTATCGCTCGAATTTGCTCGGCTCTGATATGCGCATTACGAACTTTGGCGGTGGCAATACCTCGGCCAAGGTGATGATGCCGGATTACCTGACTGGCGAGCAGGTAGAAGTATTGTGGGTAAAAGGTTCTGGCGGTGATCTGGGAAGCATCAAGATGGATGGCTTTTCGACACTGTACATGGATAAATTGCATTCCCTGAAAGGTCGTTATCGGGGCCTGGCGCTGGAAGATGAAATGGTGGCATATTTGCCACATTGCACCTTTAACCTGAACCCACGCGCTGCCAGTATCGATACGCCACTGCATGCGTATATCAATCGCAAGCATGTTGATCACATGCATCCTGATTCAGTCATTGCCATTGCCGCCTGCGCCAATAGCAAGGATTTGACGCAAAAAATATTCGAAGGTGAACTGGGCTGGTTGCCTTGGCAGCGTCCTGGCTATGACCTGGGCCTGAAGCTGGAAGCAGTTTCCCAAACCCAGCCGAATTTGAAAGGCATCATCCTCGAAGGCCATGGTTTGTTTACCTGGGGTGATACAGCCAAGTCTTGCTACGAGACCACGCTGGCGATCATTCAGCGCGCTGAATCCTGGTTGGAAGAAAATAGCCGTAAGCCGGCATTTGGCGGTGCCAAATATAGCGCCTTGCCAGCAGCAGAGCGCGCCAGCCTGGCAGCCCGTCTGATGCCCGTACTGCGCGGCAAGATCAGTAAAACAGAATTCAAACTGGGCCACTTTGATGACAGCACCACAGTGCTGGATTTTGTCTGCAGCAAAGACTTGCAGGCACTGGCTGCCCTGGGTACGTCTTGCCCTGATCACTTCCTGCGCACAAAAATTCGCCCGTTTGTGATTGATTTTGATCCTTCTAATCCCAATTTTGATCAACTTTTGAGCGGTTTGGATGAGGGCTTGCGTCAATATCGCGCAGACTATGTTGCTTACTATGAGCGTTGCAAACATGATAATAGCCCGGCAGTGCGCGATGCCAACCCGATTATTTACCTGATCCCTGGCATAGGTATGTTGTCTTTCGCTAAAGATAAGGCAACTGCCAGGATCGCCGGTGAGTTTTATGTGAATGCCATCAATGTGATGCGCGGTGCGAATGGCGTTGACAGCTATGTCGGCTTGCCAGAGCAAGAAGCCTTTGATATCGAATACTGGTTGTTGGAAGAAGCCAAACTGCAGCGTATGCCCAAGCCGAAAAGCCTGGCTGGCCGCATCGCATTGGTGACTGGTGCTGCCGGTGGTATCGGTCAGGCTGTGGCACGTCAATTGTTGCAAGAAGGCGCTTGTGTCATGCTGACAGACATCGATGGCGAGGCATTGAGCCAGGCACATCAGGTCTTGGCCAAAGTGGCAGGCAAAGACAATGTGGCGACCATCAGCGCCAATATCACCCGCGAAAGCGATGTTGATGCGATCTTGAGCGAAACGTCCTTGCGATTTGGCGGTATCGATTTGCTGATCTCGAACGCCGGTATCGCTTCGTCTGCACCGCTGGATGAAACGACACTGGAAATCTGGGAGCGCAATCAGGATATTCTGGTCAAAGGTTACTTCCTGGTCAGCCGCAGCGCATTCCGCATCATGAAGCAGCAACAAATCGGCGGCAGCATGGTGTTTGTGGCCAGTAAGAACGGCTTGGTCGCCTCTGCTGGTGCCTCCGCATATTGCACGGCAAAAGCGGCAGAAATCCATCTGGCACGTTGCATCGCCCTCGAAGGTGCTGCCCATGGCATACGCGTCAATGTGGTCAATCCGGACGCAGTGATCCGTGGTTCCCGTATCTGGGACGGCAAATGGAAAGAAGAGCGTGCTGTTTCGAATAAAATCGATGCAGATGATATCGAAGAATTCTATCGTCAGCGCAGCATGCTGAAACTCAGCGTATTGCCGGAAGATATCGCAGAAGCAGTGTATTTCCTGGCAAGCGACAAGTCTGCCAAGAGCACAGGTAACATCATTAACGTAGATGCAGGCAATGCTGCTGCATTCACGCGCTAAAATATTAAAAGATTGACTGACCTGGATCTGATACCCAATACGGATCAGGTCAGCAACTACGGAGACATAAGATGGATAAAGTAATTGACCACGGTCAAGTGGCAGAACACAACGCCAAACTGCAACAGAATCTGGATGCAGACTATGCTGCCCTGGGTAGCATGCTGGCAAGGCGCGGCCAGGATATTGAGCAACTGACAGCCAAAGCCCAGACTTTTGCCGTAGCCTTGCCAAGCTGGGGTGTCGGCACTGGTGGTACACGTTTTGCACGCTTCCCGGGCAAGGGCGAACCACGCGATGTCATGGAAAAACTGGAAGACTGTGCCGTCATCCATCAACTGACGCAGGCTACACCTACCGTATCCCTGCATTTCCCTTGGGATAAAAGCAGCGATCCAGCGGCCATGCGTGAATTTGCCAGCAAACATGGCCTGGGATTCGATACCGTCAATTCGAACACCTTCCAGGACCAGGCCAATCAGGCGCAAACCTATAAATTTGGCAGCCTGACAGCCAATGCCAAAGCCGTGCGCGAGCAGGCGGTAGCACACAATATCGAATGTATAGAACTGGGCCGTGCACTGGGTTCCAAGGGCTTGACCGTATGGGTCGGCGATGGCGCAAATTTCCCGGGTCAGCATAATTTGCGTGGCGCGCTGGAACGCTATCTCGACAGCATGCGCGACATCTACAAGGCCTTGCCTGCAGACTGGTTGATGTATATCGAACACAAACTGTTTGAACCGGCATTCTATGCCACCACAATTGCAGATTGGGGTACCAGTTATGCCTGCGCAACCGAATTGGGTGCCAAGGCAAAATGCCTGGTGGATCTTGGCCACCATGCGCCAAATACCAATATAGAAATGATCGTTGCCCGTCTTGCGCAATTTGGCAAACTGGGTGGCTTCCATTTCAATGACAGCAAATACGGCGATGATGATCTGGATTCCGGCAGTATCAATCCGTTCCAGCTGTTCCTGATTTTTAATGAACTGGCCGATGTTGCTCAGCGTGATGGTGATGCATTCAAACCATCTTACATGCTGGATCAGTCACACAATGTGACCGATCCTATAGAAAGCCTGATGTCCAGTGCCATCGAAGTACAGCGTTCTTTTGTCCAGTCTGCACTGGTCGACCGCAAGGCATTGAGCGCGTATCAGGAAAATAATGATGTGCTGCTGGCTGCACAAACACTGAAACAGGCTTTCCGTACTGATGTCAGCCCTATCCTGGCCATGGCACGCGCCCGTTCTGGCGCAGCTATTGATCCGGTTGCCTGCTATCGCGCAACTGGCTACCGTGAAAAACAAGCTACACTCCGTCCAGCCAAGGCTGGTGCCAGCGGTAGCGGTATCGTCTGATTCAGTTCCCTCTGAAGCCTGTTTTGTCCTGTACTGTTGCGCATTTTTTGCGTAATGGTGCTTTGCTTCAGAGGGATTTTTCATCGCTATGTCTCCATATGGAATATCCTTAGCAATAAGCTGATCTCCATTCAGGATAGACACCCGCACTCTGTTTGTCTGGACTATCATTTTCTATGACCAAGCCCGCATTTACTGTTCTTGAATTGCGCACCAGCGTCCTGTTTTCTCTTGCCATACTGTGTACCACGCCAGCATTGGCGCAAAGCAAGGCAATCCCAGCGAATCTGCCGTCGGTAAAGGATGTCGTCAAAGCCTTTGCCACACCGCCCGATGATGCGCGTCCGATGGTGCGCTGGTGGTGGTTTGGACCATCGGTGGAAAAGAAGCAACTGGAACGTGAAATACTGGACATGAAAGCAGGTGGTTTCGGCGGCGTTGAAATTCAGGCTGTCTACCCCATGGAACTGGATGATGCGGCCAAAGGCACACACAATTATCCGTATTTATCGAAACAATTTCTTGAGCATGTCAGCTTTGCCAATGACAAGGCGCGTGCCAACAAACTCAGAGTAGATATTACGCTGGGCAGCGGTTGGCCCTACGGTGGGGCGCATGTGGCGGTGGGCGATGCCGCCAGCCGCTTGCGTGTCGCCGTGATCGAACTGCCAGCCGGGAACGAAAGCTTTGCCTTGCCAGTCATCATGAATGGTGAAAAATTACTCGCCAGCTTCGTTGCCGATGGTACTCCCAAACAACTCGACAGCAGTAAATTGCAGTTATTTGAACCGCAGGTACTGCCAGGTAAAAGTGGCCGTGCAAGCCTCAAGGCAGCATCTGCTGACCGCGTGGTCGTCTGTTATATCGCCAGCCGTACCGGCCAGCAGGTCAAGCGTGCCGCTTTGGGCGCTGAAGGTTTTGTGCTTGATCACCTGAGCCGCAATGCGATTGATAATCATCTGAAAGCTGTGGCTGAACCGCTGTTAAAAGCCTTTGGAAAAAATCCGCCTTACGCCGTCTTTTCTGACAGCCTGGAAGCCTATGGCACCGACTGGACAGACGATTTCCTGGCCGAATTCCAGCGTCGTCGTGGCTATGACCTGAAGCCACATCTGCCAAAAATCGAATACGGCATCGGCGCTGACGCCGCCGCCATACGGCGTGACTGGGCATTGACACAAACCGAACTGGCAAACGAACACTATCTGGTGCCAGTGAATCAATGGGCAAAAGCCCATGGTACGCGTTTCCGCTCCCAAACCTATGGTGAACCGGCTGTGACCATGTCCAGTAATCGTCTGGTTGATTTGCCGGAAGGCGAGGGCTATCAGTTCCGCCAGTTTTCTTTCACGCGCTGGGCGACCTCCGCCGGTCACCTGTATGGCCGCCCTGTCATTTCTGCTGAAACCTGGACCTGGCTGCATTCGCCTGCCTTTAGCGCGACGCCGCTGGATATGAAGGCAGAAGCCGATCGCATGCTGTTGCAAGGCGTCAATCAGTTCGTCGGCCATGGCTGGCCGTATACCCCACCAGGCACGCTGGAACCTGGCTATGCCTTCTATGCGGCGGCGGTATTCAATGCCCATCTGCCATGGTGGAATGTCATGCCGGACGTCACTGGTTATCTGCAAAGAATGAGTTACCTGATGCGCCAGGGTAAGCCGGCAAACCAGGTTGCTGTGTTCTTGCCTACGGATGACGTGTACGCGACCCTGTCTTTGGGCAAGGTGTCCGTATCGGCAGAAATGGGCAAATATGTGACGCCGGAATTAAGCGCACAGATACTCGACGCCGGGCATAACATCGACTATGTGGATGCTGAATCCGTTATGGAACTGGGTGTCAATTATCCGGTGCTGATATTGCCGCATGTGACACGACTGTCGCCGGCAGTCATCGCCAAATTGAATGACTATGTACGTGCCGGTGGCAAAATCATCGCTGTCGGTGGCAAGCCATCGCTGGCACCAGGCTACCTGGATGCGGCACGTATCAGTGCAGAAGTACAGCTTGCATCCGATACCCTGTTTGCCAATCAGGACAAGGTCAGTCTGGTTAACAGTGATAGTGCAGTGGGCGCCGCCGTGAAGGCCGCCGTTCCGGCCGATATGGAACTCAGCGCTGAAAGAGAAAATATAGGCTTCATACGCCGGCAATTGACTGATTCGGATGTCTATTTCATTGCCAACACCAGCAATCGCGATGTGACTGCGAATGCGGCTTTCCGCAGCAAGTACAAAACAGCTTACTGGTGGAATCCCTATGACGGCAAGATCAGCAATGCCGATATCAAGCCGGTGTTACGTCTGGCACCGTATGAGTCACGGGTCTTGGTACTGACCGATACGCCACAGAATGCCCAGTCAGAACCCAGGCTGGCAGATGCCGCCACCATCTTGGATTTAAGCCATGACTGGAAAGTGCAGTTCAGTGAAAAAACACAGACGGTGAATATGTCCAGTCTGCGTTCATGGACAGAGGATGAAGCAACACGTTATTTTTCCGGTATAGCAAGTTATACCAAAGACCTGGAATTGAACGTAGCACAACTAAAGGATAGCAAGCTGACCCTGGATTTTGGTCCGGGTACGCCGTTGGAGGTGACACCTAAAGTACCGAGCGGCATGCGTGCCATGCTGGACAGCCCGGTACGGGAAGCTGCGATCGTCTTCGTCAATGGCCAGCGTGCCGGTTCGGTATGGAAACCGCCTTACCAGCTGGATATCAGCAAGTTGCTGCGTGCCGGCAATAATCACCTGGAGATACAGGTCGCCAATCTGGGATTAAATGCTCTGGCTGGCCATGCTCTGCCCGATTATCGTCTGCTATCTGCGCGCTATGGGCAACGATTCATCCCGCAGGATACACATCTGATACAGGCTCAACCCGCCGGTATTCTTGGACCACTCAAGCTGATAGGCGCGAAGTTGCAATGAAATTGTTAGCCCGGCGCTGGTTGCGCCACACGGAAATGGTATTTGTCTTGCCCATGCTCTTGCATCTGGCAGTTGCTGCGGCGTTGATGTCCGTACTGATACTGACATCGTTCACCGTAGCGGCAAAAGAGATCAGTGCCGGTACCTATGGTGCCAAAGGTGACGGCAAGACGCTCAATACCCTCGCTATACAAACAGCAATCGATGCCGCTGCCAAAGAGGGTAGTACCTTGACTTTCCCGACGGGTACCTACCTGACCGGGGCCTTGTTCCTCAAAACTGGCGTCACACTGCGCCTGGATAAAGGTGTCACCTTGCTGGGCTCACAAAATATACAAGATTACCCTGTCATGCCTACCCGGGTTGCCGGTATAGAGATGAGCTGGCCGGCAGCACTGATTAATGTGTACGAACAAAACAAGGTTGCCATCACAGGCGACGGTGTGATTGACGGTGACGGCAAGATATTCTGGGAAAGTTACTGGAGCCTGCGCAAAACCTATGAGCCCCGTGGCCTGAGATGGGCATCGGATTACGATGCCGGTCGCCCGCGCTTGCTGCAAATCTACAAGGCATCTGATGTGCGCGTGGGTGACGGTTTGCTGTTGCGTCGCTCAGGTTTTTGGACCCTGCACATCTGTTATTCGGACAAGGTGGTCGTTGATCGCCTCACCATCCGCAATAACGAAGGCGGGCATGGACCGTCCACTGACGGTATAGACATCGATTCATCCAAAAACATTCTGATCCAGCAAGCCGATATTGCCGTCAATGATGATGCGATAGTCTTGAAGGCGGGACGTGATTCTGACGGTCTGCGTGTCAATCGCCCGACAGAAGACGTGGTTATCCGTGACATCACTGTCCGTGAAGCAGTTGCCGGATTGAGTTTTGGCAGTGAGACTTCAGGCGGTTTTCGTCGTATTGAAGCATATCGCTTCACGATTATGAAAGATGTGCCGGTGGGCATACTCTTCAAATCGGCACACACACGTGGCGGCTTTGGTGAATATCTGAATATTCATGATTTCGTCATGACTGATGTACCTGTCGTATTACGTGTGATCATGAACTGGAACCCGCAATACAGCTACGCAAAAATCCCCGATGATGTGAAGGATGTCCCGGCCTACTGGAAAGTGTTGGTGACGCCTGTACCAGAAAAAGATGGAATATCCCGGCTGCGTCGCGTTAATATCTCCGGCATCAGGGCACGCGGTGCAAAAACTGCCTTTGAAATTGAAGGGTACGCGCAAGCTCCACTGGAAGATTTCAATCTCAGCAAGCTCGATATTGAGGCAAGTACTGGCGGTTTTATTCGTTACGTAAAACGCTGGAAGTTGTCAGATTCCACACTGGTTTTTGCAGATGGCAAACCGGTACAGATATCGGCAGATTCTGAAATATCGGGCTTGACCGTAACAGCTAAGACATCTGACGCTGCAAAGTAAGCATGAAGCAAGCAACAATAAAATGAAGGAGAACACGTTGAAAATCGCAAAAAAATACCTGATGCTCGCCAGCCTGGGTTTTGTTGGCAGCATGTTGCCAGCCTGTACCTGGGCGCAGAACTACCCGCTTCCAACGCCAGCCATGCAAGTCATTATCGACAAGGATACTTCACGTCATTTTGGTGACGCGCCATCTGATGCTGGTCCGCTGGCAACTGACCTGTCAGCAGAGCTCGAAGCAGCGGCTATAGAAAAAGTTTTACGCAAGGTGGCAGACTGGCAGTTGGCCCGTTCGCAAGCCTACTTTGGCCGTATCTGGACATCCAGCGTCATGTACACCGGCTTCATGGCAGCGTCGGAAGCAACAAATGACAGTAAATACAAAGACGCCATGCTGGCCATGAGTCAGCAACATCAATGGCAATTGGCCAAACGTCTGCCAAATGCAGATGACCAGAGCGTGGCGCAGACTTATCTGGACTTGTATTTCCTCAATAAACAGCCTGAATTCATCACCCCGACCAGAGCAGATCTGGATACCCTGATTGATCTGAAGACCCTCAAGCCAGGTGATGATCGCCTGCCATGGTGGTGGTGTGATGCACTGTTCATGGCACCGCCAGTATGGGCAAAAATGTATGTGGCAACAGGTGAGCGCAAATACCTGGATTACGTACACACCCAATGGAAAAACACCTACGAGCTGCTGTACGACAAACAAGAACACCTGTATGCACGCGATGCTAGCTATGTCAACAAGACCGAACCGAATGGCAAGAAAATTTTCTGGTCTCGTGGCGAAGGTTGGGTAATGGGTGGCCTGGCCAGGACACTGGACTATATCCCCAAAGACGATCCGCAACGCCCGTTCTACATACAGCAGTTGCGTGAAATGTCAGCCCGCGTTGCCCAGTTGCAGGATGAAAATGGTCTTTGGCATGCTGGCTTGCTGGATCCGGCCACTTACCCCTTGCCAGAAATTTCCGGTTCTTCCCTGTTTGTATATGGCATGGCCTACGGCATCAATCACGGCATTCTTGATCCCAAAGAATACCAGCCGGTGATCGCCAAGGCATGGAAGGGTATCCTGAAGCATGTGTATGCAGATGGCCGCTTGGGTGGCATACAACAGACTGGTGCCGAACCTGCTTTCTACAGACCGGCATCCAGCTTTGATTATGGCGTCGGTGGCTTCATGCTGGCCGCTGCCGAATTGAAGAAGATGGTCGCAGTCAAACCAGCTAAATGACAGCAGGAGAGCCAGTCATGATTACCCGTGCTTTCCGGATGAAGCTAAAGCCAGGCAATGTGGAGGAATATCATCGCCGTCACGATGATTTGTGGCCAGACCTGGCAGATGCTTTGCGCGCTGCCGGTATTTATGATTATTCCATTTTTCTGGATGAAGAGACTTTGCATCTGTTTGGTGTGCTCAAACTGCACCCTGATCACCAGATTGATAACTTGCCTAAACATCCTGTCATGCAACGCTGGTGGGATTATATGGCGGACCTGATGGAAGTCGAGGCCGATAATCGTCCCAAACAATGGGCCTTGAAACCGGTGTTTTATTTCGAATAAATAAAAAATCGCCAGCCCATACCAAGATATGCGCTGGCGATTTCAGTATTTTTCCGACCGCTTATTTTCCTGCTTATTTTCCTTGTGACGGGCTGTCGGATTGCAATATTTTTCTGTCTCTCAGCCATTCTTCTGCACGATGTGGCCAATCGGATGCATTGCCGTTACCCAGTCGCATACCCATGCCATGCGTACCACGTTCAAACAACAGCATTTCCGCCGGTACGCCAGCTTTGGTCAAGGCTTGATAAAACAGGATACTGTTTTCGACCGGGACGGTTTTGTCATTCTGGGTATGGATCAACAGGGTAGGGGGTGTCGTGCTGCTGACCTGTTTTTCCAGTGACATCAATTGCAGGGATTCCGCGCTGGGCGACGCACCCAGCAGGGCTTTACGCGACCCTGCATGTACCGACGGGTCTTGCATGGTAATCACGGGATACATCAGTATCATAAAGTCAGGGCGCGCATTGACACTGTCAAGCGCGGTACCGGTGCGTCCTAACGGGTGATCAAACAGAGTGCCGGCACTGGCCGCCAGATGACCACCCGCCGAACTACCCATCACTCCGATACGGTTGGGGTCTATACCATATTGCGTTGCACTGGAACGTACCAGGCGAATGGCACGCAAGACATCCTGCAGGGGGGCAGGGTGGCCAAATTCTGCCAGGCGGGATTTCAGCACAAAACTGCTGACACCCAGGGTGCTTAGCCAGTGTGCGTATTGCTCTCCTTCGCGCAGGGTAGACAGGCGCACATAGCCGCCGCCTGGGCAAATGATCACGGCGCTGCCATTTTTCCTGTCGGCGGCAGCAGGATAAAAAGTCAGAGTGGGTTCACTGACATTGGATGTACGGCCATCAGCAACTTGCTCTGGTCCTATGTTTTTTGCGCCGGGTACACCTTCTGGCCACAAGCTGATGGAACTCGATTGTGCGTGAGAAGTAGAAGAGAAAGAGGCAGAGGCCGACAAGGCCAGTAACAAAATGAAAAAAAGTCGTGTCATGGCAGTAAATGAAGTATGTTATAAAAAATCCGGTTATCCTGGGTAAAGCTATTTTGCATTAATACAAAAAATATCGATTCCATTTGAGAAAGAACATCATGCGTCAACTTTCGCGTTTTTTAAAGCCTTTTCAATTGTCAGTATTGCCTGTTGCATCCGTCCTGGCTGTCATGGCCAGTCCTGTGGCGAATGCCGATGAACTGTTCAATGGCCATGATTTCAAGGGCTGGGAAATTCAAACTTCACCCGCAAGCAAGATGGAAGAGGTGTTCAGTATCGCAGCTGATGGTGTGATTGCTTCTGCCGGCAAACCTTCGGGTTATATCGCTACGACGGAAAGCTATAAAAATTTTGCGCTGCATGCAGAATGGCGCTGGACTGGTGCCGCCGGTAATAGTGGTGTGCTGATCCACATCAGCTCTGGTCCCAAGGATAAGGTGTGGCCACTGAGCCTGCAAATTCAGACCAAATACAAAAATGTTGGCGACCTGTTGCCCATGGCTGGTGCCAGCTTTGCCGAACCCCTGACCACAGCCGAGGGCGCCTATCCCCCCATCAAGGCAAAACTGGCCGACAGTGAAAAACCCGTTGGCGAATGGAATAGCTGCGACATTCTTGCCAGGGACGGGTCTGTTGAAGTCAAGATCAACGGCATAGTGCAAAACAGGATCAGCAAATCCAACCCGGATTCTGGCCATGTCGGCTTTCAGCTTGAAGGCACCGCGTATGAACTGCGCAATGTGCGCATTCAAAAACTGGATTGATGCCCGCAAGCGCCCCCTTGTTGATCGCATGATCTGAATACACCTGTCAATTCGGTACAGGAATAATACAGATATTCAGTGTCCGGTTATCTGCAGACAGCATGGCTGACTGGATTTCTATCTTTTTGCCATCCGGGCTGAATGTGGGGTGAGGGTGATCCGCTGCCGTGTCCTTGTGCCCGGTGCTGAGCATGCTCATCTTGCCGCTCAGCCGGTCTATCAGATAGATGCTGCGGCTGAAATCATCACCAACAGCCCAGCGTCCATCGCTTGATCCATGCACATGCCATAAGCCACTGCCTGATGGCGTTTGCCCTGCAATGCGCATTTCACGTGTACGCAAATTCACTATGGCAAGGCCGCTGGGTTTTTCACGGGTGCCGGCATTGCCCCAGCCCGGATCTTGCCCCGGGTTGGCACCTTCAACGGCAGTACCCTTGTTGGTGCCATTATTTGCTCCACCATTTGTTCCACCGATAGTGCGATGACCCATAATCGCCATCGCAACTTCATCTTTCGAAATGACCGCTTCGTGAGTTACCCATTCATAGTCGGCTTCCGGATAAAGCGGACGCAAGCCGCTGCCGTCTGCCATCACGACCCAGGTACGCTGAGGTGATTTGCCGCCGGTTTCCCAGCAAAAAATAATTTCTCCCGGATTCCACAGATTCGCCTGGATATGACCGATCTGGAAGGGTACCGAAACAACGTGGCGTATTTCACCGGTCTTGACATGCATTTTTGCAATGCCACCGGGGCCGGCACCCATGTTCCTGGGGCCGAAGCTTTTCTCTATGCGGGTCGCTTTAGCCAGGTATTTTGCCGCTTCCTGTGAGGTTTCGCGGAAGTATATCCACTCGTCTGCGGCATCCAGTGCAAGGTCGGCGGCTTGCCCGACTTCGGCTGGTACCACGCCGCATATGCGTTGGTAGCTTTCTGGCGGTTTCATCTTGCCGGCTTTGCTATCGGCAAAGACCGCAGCAAGATCGACTTCCACCAGTTCAACCGGCGAAGCCTGACGTGGCCGGCCAACTTTCCCTTCGCGCGGAGATTTATCTGTATTCCGCATGAAATATAGCTTCATGGCCCGTGTCGACACATTCAGCATGCCGGTATAGCCGCCTTCAGATACCTGCACGATATCCCCGGTTTGCTCATTGACTGCCATCGCTTCACCTTTTGCGATGCCAGAGCGAAAGATCACCCATTGTCCGTCTGAAGTCCATTGTGGATGGGTGGGGTAGATTTTTGAATCGCCATGCGGCTGGCTGGTCAAGAAGGTCAGCATCACCCCTGTGACCGGGTCTTTGACCACTTTGCGCTCACTGGGAAAGCGATGACCTATTTGTGCAAAGGCAGATGTGGACACCAGACAGAACAGGCACAGGAAGAGAGTCAGGATACGGGAGGACAAGATACTTGCAGGTAATAGACGAGCAGATAAGCGGTTCATGGAATTTTGATAGGTGTGGGAGTAATCGGTTAGATCCCGGATGATCATTCCATGTTTGAATGAAATGAGATCAGTGACGCCTATTGTGCTTGGTTTTCAGGCAGTTTTCCCAGAATTTGCACTGCACAATCAATAGTGATCATTTTTTTGATTCTTTAAATATGTCTTACAGTCAATTGCAAGCTCTCGAATAAAATGAAATCATGTGAAGAAGCCGTTGATATTCCCGCATGCACTCCCGTGTATGATGATCTTCAGCCTTCCTCTACCTGACGATACTTAACCATTATTCTTATCATCCATTTATGAATACCAGTATGTCTGCGGTGCGCCGCCTGATCTGTGTAAGTGTGCTGGGCTGGACCTGTTCTGCCCTGGCGCAAACCACACCTCCACCTGCGGTGAATACCGACCCCAATGCAGCAGCGCGTATTATCTTGCCCGAACCGGCGAACCCGCAATTGCCTTCGGTGTTCTTTATTGGTGATTCGACCGTGCGTAATGGTCGGGATGATGGTCAAAACAAGGGGGCAGAAGGGCAGTGGGGATGGGGCAATCCCATCAAGGCCTATTTTCAGACGGATAAAATCAATGTCGTCAATCGTGCCATTGGTGGACTTAGCAGCCGCACTTATCTGACAGGCGGGCACTGGCAAAGAAGTCTGGCATTGATGAAGGCTGGTGATTTTGTGATTATGCAATTCGGTCACAACGACAATGGCCCATTGAACGACACCAGCCGCGCACGCGGGACCATCAAAGGCATAGGCGACGAGGCGGAAGAAATCGATAACCTGCTGACCAAACTGCCAGAAACGGTACACAGCTATGGCTGGTATTTACGCAAATTTATTGCCGAGGCCAGGGCCAAAGGCGTACAGGCTATTGTATGCTCCCCGATACCACGCAAGAGCTGGGACACCAGCGGTAAAGTCAATCGCAGCAAAGCCAGCTATGGCGGCTGGGCTGAACAGGTGGCACGTCAGGAAAAAGTGGATTTCATCGACCTGAATGAAAACATCGCCACCGCCTACGATAGCATGGGCAAGGATGAAGTGATGAAGCTGTTCCCGGTGGTGACGCCGGACGAACATACGCACACCAACCTGGCTGGCGCAGAATTCAATGCACGCGTGGTCGTGGCGGGTATCAAGACTTTGCAATATGCGCAATTGAAAAACTATTTAAATGATAAATCAGCCGACATCAAATCGACTGATGTATCACCAAAATAGTAGTTCAGGAAATGATCTGCATATCATATTTGCGAAATGCCTTGCGACCGTTTTGCATGGCTATTTCAACTGCCGTCGTCATGCTTCTGGCTTTGCCTGCTGCTGCACAATCCACAGAATCTTCTTGCAGCCAGTGGGGTAAGCCCGGTAAATTGATTTACCAGGATGATTTTGATACGGATCTGCGGCAGTGGCAGGTAGAGTCTGCTGATACGCAGCATTCCAATATCAGCGTTGCCAATCACCAGCTTTTGATCGATGCCGCTGCAGGGGCGACGGTGTGGTTCAAGCAAAAATTATCTGGTGACATACTGGTCAGGTATACGCGCAGGGTGGTGATGGAACAGGGTCGTAATGACCGCCTGTCTGACCTGAATCAATTCTGGATGGCGACCGACCCACGTAATCCGCACATCTTTACCCGCAAAGGCGTATTTGAACAATACGACGCTTTACGCCTGTATTACGTCGGCATAGGCGGCAACACCAATACCACTACCAGGTTTCGCAAATATCAGGGCAATGGCGAACGCACTCTGCTGGCGGAGTTGAATGGCAGCGATGCCTTATTGCAGGCAAACCGTGATTACGTCATAGAAACTGCGGTGTACCAGGGTTGCACGCGCCTGCTGGTGGATGGGAAGGTTTTCTTTTCGTATCAAGATAAAGATGCCCTGCGGGATGGCTACTTTGGATTTCGGACCACGCAATCCCGGCAACAAATACGTGATTTCAAGATTTACCAGTTGGAATGAATACCCGCAAGACCTATTTAATGAGCAAAATAAAGAGCGAAATAAAGAGCAAAAAACGATGACCAAGATGAGACAAGAAAACCAATCACGCCTGCGTTCGACATTGAAATTGTTGGCCATCGCAGGCATTAGCTGCATGCTGCCGTTTAGTATGGGCATGAACACGGCAATAGCCGCAGGTAAAACAAACAACGCTGGCAAGCCAGCCAATGACGTCACTGCGCCACTGCATTTGATGCAACCCGCTTACCCCACGCCATATGGACCGCCGACCGCAGAAGATGTCAAGAAAGTGCTGTATCGCGTGCACACCTATCTGGATAACGTCACGCCTGCCAAGATTATTGATGGCAAAACGAAGAAACAGATTACTGATTTTTCCCAGATCAATGACGATACCATACTGGCCCCTGGCGATTACCGCCTGACCAGCTATGAATGGGGTGTCACTTACGCGGGCATGCTGCTGGCCGCCAGTGCTACAGGTGATAAACGTTTCAGCAATTACGCCAGTGATCGCCTTGGTTTGCTGGCCGACCTGGCACCGCATTACATTGCACGCCTGAAAGCTAATCCGAAGAGCCCTTCACCTATCCGTTCTTTGTTGCAGCCCCATGCGCTGGATGACGCCGGTGCCATGTGTGCTGCCATGATCAAAGCCACCAGGGACGGTGTCACTAACAAACTGTCAAGCCTGATTGATATTTGCAGCAGCTTTGTCAGCACCAAGGAATTCCGCTTGCCCGACGGCACGCTGGCGCGCAACCGGCCACAACCGAATACCTTGTGGCTGGATGATTTGTTCATGAGTGTGCCTGCGTTGGCGCAAATGGGTAAATTGACCGGGGACACCAAGTACTATGATGATGCCGTGAAACAGGTCAAACTGTTTTCCGAACGCATGTTCAACAAGGAAAAAGGCGTGTACATGCATGGCTGGGTGCAGGATATGGGTGTTCATCCACAATTCCACTGGGCCAGGGCAAATGGCTGGGCCGTCATGACCATGGTTGAATTGCTGGATGTACTGCCACCAGAGCATCCCGGTTATGCCGATGTGCTGGCGCAATTGCAGGCCCATGTCAAAGGCCTGGCGTCATATCAGGACGGCACAGGATTCTGGCACCAACTGCTGGATCGCAATGACAGCTACCTGGAAACATCTGCCACTGCCATCTATACCTACGCCATGGCACACGCCATCAATCGTGGCTTTATCGATAAACGTGCCTACGCACCGGTAGTCATGCTGGCATGGAATGCAGTTGCCAGCAAAGTGACGCAAAAAGGCCAGGTCGAAGGCACCTGCGTGGGTACAGGCATGGGCTTTGATCCGGCGTTTTATTACTATCGCCCGGTGAATGTATTTGCTGCGCACAGTTATGGCCCGGTATTGCTGGCTGGTGCAGAAGTCATCAATCTGATGAAGGCCAATACCTTTGAAATCAATGACAGTTCATTGCAGGTCAAAATAAGCAAGCCATAATCGGGTAGGACCCTGGGAGGCATTTCAATGCGGTACGAAATGCCTCCTTGATCCGTGTATTTTCCTGTATTTTCTTGGCATTACACTGAGACAAGCGGTAAGTGCGCATCCGGCCCCAAAGCATCACAGATTTCTCCCAACTGCCGGACAGTTGACTCTAATCCACCCATATGTTTTTGCAATAAGGATTTGGCCTTGTTGCCATAGCCTGTGGATACCGATGGATTTCCAAGCAATTGACGCAGGCAAGCTAGCAATTGCTCTGGAGTGCTCAATTGCAGTACCGCTTGCTGTTGCAAAAAAAGAGACGTGATTGCCTTGAACCCGTCCATGTATGGGCCGCACACGATGGGAAGCGCTGCTGCTGCCGGCTCAAGTAAATTTGAACCACCACCAGACGATGCGTAAAAGCTGCGTCCCATGATGGCAATATCAGCACTGTAATAATAACCCTTGAGAATACCAACTTCGTCCACCAATAAGATGGGGCAGGGCGTGCAATGCGAGCCAGAACTGCGGTGATAGTGAAAGTTTCGCTGTTCCATCCAATTTCCAAATTCTTCAATTCGCTCCAGGCTTCTGGGCGCAAGTACCAGGAAAAGATTGGGGTGCTGCAGTGTCAATGCATGATAAGCATTGACGATGAGCGCCATTTCCTTGATTTCAGCAATAGATGCAGCGACCAGGGTAATTGGATTTTCGGCGTGGCCATTCATTTGTATTGCGTTCAAGCCTGTCCTGGCATGCGCTATTTGCCAAGGACTGGCTGCGGCACAGTCAAATTTGGCACTGCCGACAAAATGTAATTGCTGGTCTGAAAACCCCGTCTCTGACAGTACCTGTCTATCTTCGTGATTTTCATAAAATACCCCAAGAAAGATGTCGGCAATAACCAGCTTGCGCCGGCTCCATCGAATCAAGTCAGCTTGTTCAAAGTGCGTGTTGATCCAATACACGGGACAATCTACATGAGTTAAATGATGCAGCAATTCTTCGCTAAGAAAATAGCTATGGCCAATACAGAGTACCAAGGAAAATCCCGTCATTTCTTCTCGTACTGGCCATTCATCGATCAGAAGTGGCTTGCTTTTTCCTTTGCAAAAAATGGCATCGCTTTCGAAATGCTGAAAATGTTTTGCTCGGGTCAATACCACTATTTTAGAATCCGCAAACTGCGCGTCAAGCTTTGGGAGCAAAGCCAGGGCGACGTAGACTTGCGGGATATTCTGTGCAATTAACAGAATGCTCTGTTTTGGCCTGGGCGCGGTCATGGTGGCAATATTTTTAATAATTGCTGTTCCCAGCATTCTGCAAGCGTATGGATGGCCATGCGCTTGTCGTCCGTGCGCCAATAGCGGTTAAACATATTAAAATAGGTTGGCGTAGTATTGGCATCGATGATATAGAGACGATTACTGTGGCGACAGCGCAAAATGTCCAATTCGCCGATATCTAATCCAAGTTGCTGACAAAAGCAAATAATTTGTTCACATTCCCCGGCATTAAAAACATCGCTGCTTTGCCTGGGTGAAATAGAGTGCTTGTATTGCAATTGGATACGCCGACCAGGGACATTTTCCGGATCATCCTTCAACACCTCAAATACCAGTGGCATGCGGCCCAAAATATAGGGGAGGCGATATTCCAATTGCGCGCCGATGCCACTGGTCTCAATATAGGATTGATAGACACAATCTGTATCAAGTTCATCGATTGAAATTGGGCAGTCAATGATCTCTCCACCACCTTTTCCATTCGCATCTGATTTTTTCAATGCTTTACCTTGATACTGACAAGGGTTAATCAAACTGCTATAGCCGCAGATATCTTGCCAGACTTGATCCACCTTGCGTTTGCCGATGTCGTTGCAATGCAAATTGAGTACTTTTTTGTGTCTGGCGATTTTCAATAGCTCGGCACTTGGGATGGTTTTGGTCGCATCTTCCCACATATAGGCAAAATCGAATTCTTCTTCTGCGCTTTTTACGACTGTATAGCCAAGATAATGAATCATTGCCACAATCGAGTAATCCTGTAGCTTGGGGCAGTCTGGACTGAAATAAATCTTCATGGGAACTAGTGATATGGTTTTGTAGTGGCCAGGACGTATTTTTATTTTTCAATATAACCTGTCAAGTGCCTGCAATTGATGGTCAGCGCCAGACGTGATCCATTGATATTGATTGATTACACGTTGCGCCTGGTCATAGGCACGGTTGATACTGCGGGCTTCGTGCAAAAATTCACGCCATTGGTGTATGAAGGGGAGGTAGTGTGGTGCACTTTTCCATAGAGCTTGCTGGTCATAGTCGTTCCAAGGTTTTATCTTGCCGGCAAAATGAATAATCTTCGCTTGCTGCCAATGAATACCGTCAACGAAATGAAGATAGTCACCCAAAAAAATCATATAGTTATACTGACTCGATATCGATGAAATTGCGCCTTCGAAATACCGGTTAATCACCATTTGATCAGTGAAAATCGATTCGCCGTAACTTAACCATGCATCATGGTCGAGCATGTTCAATAATTCCTGAAAATTAAAATTACCTAGTTTTTTTGGTGAGATGGATATGACACCAGCATTGAATGAGTTTTCAAAATGCTTTCCGTAGCGTTTCTGTGATGTGGGCAGACTAAGGCCCGCTTGGGCGACGAGGGGGGCAATCCGATCTTCGTAGGAAAAACCATCCAGACAAGCTTGCAGAGGGGCAGTAGATAGGAATAATGCCTTGATATCTCCGGCGCAATACATGTCACTGTCAAGATAAACTACCTTGTCATATTGTGGCAGGTTAAATGAAACTAATGAATAAAAGCGTAAGTGGATATCGTGCAAGTAAGAAAAATGACTGCGCAAAGTGTCCACTTTTTTTACCAGGTCAGCGCTGGCATGAATAAATTTAACCGGGTAAATGGCTTGCAGGCGATTGCGGTTTGCCACAGACAATTCACTGATGACGATATTGATGTCGCCGCAAAACCAGGGATTGTATTTCAAGACGCTGTAAAGCAGCACTTCGGTGCCTATGCAAAAGTTATCACAGGTAATTGTTGAAATACAGTATCGGGAGGGTAGCTCCGTTTCCATTTCAACGTTCATTGTGACTCATCCTCTTGTTTAAGGCGGTTGGAAAATTGCCCCAGCGGCGTATCAACGGGAGTAGTATTGGGGGCAGTACACCTATTCTGTAAAGTCATAAGACATAGGTGGCCAAAATATCGGTGATATTTTCTTGTCGTTTAGCGATGCGTAATTGTTTGTCTTGCCAGCAGTAAATCGGCTGGCAAGGATGAATAAACGGCTGTTTCAATACATTGGTATATCCCCCCATGTATTGAAAGACCAGATAGTCACCAGCGGCTACATTGCCTTGTACACCGAGACGCAGTACGTCTTTTTCTATGCAGGTGTTACCGACGATATCAAATTCCGCATTCCCTGCTTGTGGATGCTGACTGATCAGTTGTACCGGCAGTGCTTCGCCTGCCCATTTATGATTGATATTATGATTGCTGCCATTCACCAGGGCCAAGGTCTTGCCCTCGACATGCTTGACTTCGATAACCTTGCATGCGAACACCATGGCATTGGCGATCAAAGCCGTACCCGGCTCCAGCATTAATGTAACTCCGCTACTGGCACCAAAGCGCGCACGCATGGTACTGCCGATTTGCTGTGCATAAGCAGAGAAATCTGGCGTTTGTGCATATTGGCTGGCAAGGCATTGTGGCATTTCGCCAAAAAAACCACCGCCAATATTAATGAAATCTGGTGGTGCAGTTGGAAACAAAATATCGCTGGCAGCCAATAAGCCATTAATCCGGTCTGCAAAAGAAACCAGGCTACGTGATGAATTGGAGAAATGACTATGCAGACCGCGAATCCTGCAGTTGCGGTGGCTTGCTTGCCATTCGCTTAAGCGTTGCAGGCTCTCAGCGTCGCTGCTGATGCCAAAACGTGAAAAACCACCTTCTGCAATAGGGTATGTTAAGCGTATTCCTATTTGAAACTGGCGATGTGGATGGCGTTGACTGATTTGCCCGATCATGTCGAGCAAATACCATGCGTCAGCATTGAAATTCGTTCCATCCAGCAATATTTTTTCGATGAAGTCCGGCTCGTGCAGAGGGCCGTTGACGACTACATGATCAGGTGCAAAGCCGAGTACTTCTGTTGCGATGTGATATTCCATCGCCGAAACAACTTCCGCCCAGCAACCCAGGTCTTTTAAATGACGACCAATTACTGGCGCATAATTCGTCTTGAACGAGTAGGCGATTTGGCTGTTTTCATACGCACTGACAAAGGCCTGACGCAGGCGATGGTAATTGTCCCGCAGTTTTTCCAAATCCAAAAAATAGAAGGCACTTGCACCTTGCGCGCCCAAGGTATGTAACTGCGCATAGGTGAGTGCCACATGATTGACATTGCTTAATGGCTTGTCAATTGGGGTATCAAATAGTTCATGTAGATTCATAAAAGTTTCTTTGTTCGTCTTTGTCACTGAGATAATGAATAATTTCCCACTCAAATCCTGCTGCATCATGGTAATACGCGCGTAGACGGAATTTTTCATCTGTGATCAACAAGCTTTGTTTATAACCTTGCTGATGCAAGCGTGAAAGGACTGCATCGAAGTCATCGACCACCCATCCCAGGTGATTGATGCCGTAGTTTTCATAACTGCGCCTGGGCATTTGTGGTTGACTGCCTGGCTCCGCTTCCTGCAAGGCGATATATACCCGTTCACTACCGAAATGTACCCAGCGCCGCCTACCGTTTTCCACTTGGTCGATTTGATCGTGGCGGACCTTGAAATCCGGTTCCACTGTGCGCAAAAAATCGATAGCCTGTTCGATGTTGGGCACCGTCAGGTTGGCATGTTCCAGATAAGTACTCATACAGAATTCCTTTTTGACTGCTTGCGGTTGCAGGCTTCTTCAGGCATGAAGATCGGTCAGTTGGACAAGAATTTCTTTATCCCTGCATTGCTCCAGAATTTGCCTGTAATTCTTCACTTTTTGTCCCAAATCGCTGGGATTTTGCTTACGGCTGCGTGTGTGCAGTGGCAGATACCTGCAAGCCAGATAGGTGAGAAGCTGACGTTGGCAAGCACTGTCGCTTAATTGCTCATATTCAAGGTGCAGGCAATTTTGTTGTGTTTGCTGCAGGCGATGTTCAATATGTGTGTAATAACGCTGGTTAAACGCCTGGTCTTGCTGCAAGTGGTTTAGATCAAGTTCCACTTGTATATCGTCGTTAGGTCTGGTGTCGCCATAATCTTCCCATATTCCACTTTGCTCAGCGATCAATTTGGAAACATAGCTTTTGACCGTGTTTTTACGCCGTAAAACTATTTTTTTTATCTCAGGAGCTACCAGTACTGAATTGAAAGCTGCCAGGTTTTGTTGGTATGTCATTTTGAAACCAATACAGGATTTGCTGGCGTGCTGCTGCCATACTTTAGCCAAAAACCTTAGCGGATCCTGATCCCGCTCCTGCATGTTGCGTGCCAGCTGGAAATCGCTATCACGTAGTGGTAGTGCATAAAAAATACCGGTGGGATTAAATAATTCATGGTGACACAAAATATCCGGATGCGAGTCCAGCATGCTGCACAACATATTGCTACCGCTTCTGGGGGCGGCCAAAATAACAAAGCGGGTCGTGGCAAGATGATTCATGACATTCAGGCGAAAGCCGGTGCGGCAATTTGTTGCGTCATCGAACGCAATACATTGAGGACACGCAACTGTTGCTCTTCAACCAGATAAACAGCGCCATCATAGGAGGCTGCGGCGAAATGTTCACCATGTCGTGTAATGGAGCTAATGCCGTTTTGTGCGACAGTCTGACGAATTATTGTTCCGTCTGACAAGGAAACACGCAGTAATTCTCCCCAATAGTTGGTAACGATCACTACGTCGGGTGCAGCAAAACACAAAGATTTTGGTGAACGTCGTCCTAAATGAATGCAGTGATATAGCACACCGTCTTCAAGGCCATGAATTTTCAAAGTGAAATCTCGCCCGGCACTGGCTATAAAACGTCCGCTAGGATCAATATCAACCCCATCAACAATGGCGGTATGCCCTACATAGTGTTTCAGTATCTTGCCCGTATAATCCCAACTCAATAATTCTCCGCCGGCGCAACAACTGACACCTATCGGCAACTCAGGATGCAATGCGAGTGCTTTGATGGCATTGTCATGCAGCGCAATCTTTTTCAGCAGTACGCCATTTGCATCGAGATGGACGAGGTTACCACTGTAGCAGGCAACGAACATTTCTCCTTCGTGCCCCTTCAGTATAGACGTACGGATGGAATTGATCGGGCCTTCATGTAAGCCTATTTCCAATTGTTGGGCCAGTTCTTGTGCCTGATTGGAAAAAATATGCAAATGCTGATTATGCGCCCCTGTAATAAGCTGTTTTTTTAATGGGCAAAATGTTGCCGCGTTCATCAGCACTCGCCCTTGTTGCGGTGCACCTTGATATTGCCAGCGGGCTGTGGTTTCGCTGAGTTCCCCTACACGGATAAGTCCATCGTCACTGACCAGGGCAAGCTGCGCATCACCTTGGGAGGCAATATCATTAAAACAGGCATTACCTTGACTATCGGCACCAAATTCTGCCAGGCACTCACCGCTCTCTGCATCCCATAATAAAACCGTGCCATCGAAAGTGCCGGCTACTATTTGCCTGCCATCGACGGTCCAGTTAAATGAGCGCTCCCACAGCGCTGCATGGCTGGCAAGTTTTTGTTTTTTTGTGAAACTATTTGCATCCCAAATGAAAATGTTTTGATCGTATGCGGCAGACAAAATATCACCAGTCAGAGGTGACACAGCCACTTTTTTAATGGCTGACTGATGGCCAGGGATTTCAACAATCATCTGTTTGTTGTAGATGTCAAAGACCCGGACCATGCCATCATCACAGCCAAGTACCAGGCGTTTATTCACGGTATCAATCGCACAGGTATCTGTCTCATTTTCAAATGGACCAATTTTCGCTATTTCTGCTCCGTTATGAATATCCCAGATGCGCAGAGTCATGTCATCGCCAGTGGTGTACAGCTTCCCATCAAAATAGCTGATAGAAAGCACGTCCTTTTGATGTCCCAGGATGATGCGTTTGATGGTTCCGCTGCTCAAGTCCCATATAATGATGCGCCAATCGCGCGACACCGATGCTCCTAATGCATCACTAATAAAAACAAAATCTTCAACATCGTCGTCGTGCCCCTTGAGCACCATCGCAAGCTGACTTGTTTTTAAGTCCCAGATGTAGACGTTGTAGTCGGATGATGCCGATGCCGCCAATGTGCCAGATTGGTTGACGGTGACACGATTTACCAAATGCTGATGATAACCAAGCAAGCTGACCTCGCCACTGAGCGTGTCAAATAGGGCGACGGCATTATCGTAACCCGAGGTAATAATGGTGTTGCTATTTGGAATTTGTGCTGCACAGGTCACAGGCCCCCTGTGGCGTCGAAAAATTTGGGGTTGCATGATTTGCTTGTCCTTTAAAATCGAATATCAACGGCATGCAGATGTTGTGGCGTCAGCTCATCATCCTGATGACGCATAAATTGCCTTTCATAGGCGCTGGCGGTAAGGCCATTGACCGCCACATTGTGATGGTCGGCACCATTCACCTGGCAATCAGGTGCGATTTTTGCTAACTCATCTATCCAGGCTAAGTATTGTTGTTTGCGCTCAGTCGCGCTGTAGTGCCAATGACTGTAGATCGTAAAAAAAGCGTTACTCCACCAAATATAGGCATGCTTGTATTGACCCAGTTCAAGCAGTAGCTGTTGCCGTGTTTGCAGTAAATCACAATGTAAATACTGATGCGGTAGTTGACGACAGACCTGCCAGTGCTCTTGAAAAGCCTGCGCGCCTCCCCATTTTTCCAATTCCTGTTGCCACAACATTTCTACATCGTGCCAGTCAATATTCTCTGGCGTCGTGTCATGCCATAGCTGATAGAACGCATCTGGATGCGGAAATGCCTGGAATATCCGGCGAATAAAACTGGGGAAATCCGCGCCATCCCAGTGATCCACAATATAACGCCTGACCTCCAGGGCTTTGGCACTGTAATCAAACAAGATAACTTTGGTGTTGGCGTGAAAGCCTTGCGTCTGTAAAATTTTATACGGTTTGAAACCGGCGGCGACGCTAAAAATAGCATCTAAGGGTGCATGGGTTGCGTCGTTTTTTTGAAGATCGTCGTAGGATTCGATATTAAATAAGAAAACACCTTTTTTCGCATCGGCCAACTGCTTTTGTATCCGACCAATGAAAGTACGTTGGGCAGGGAGCAGGTGATCCAGTTGCTCCAACTGGTTAATCTGTTGACCAACAAGTTTGTGAAAGCCACTTACTTGCACATCGTCCGCCAAATTGAAACGACAATCGTTGATGGCATTTCCAAAACGGCGAACAGGTAATTGATGCTGCATGCTGGTTGCGATGAAACGCCAGCCAGCTGCATTGGCCATCACATCACGAAAATGCGTGTTGGCCGGAAATAGATCATCCTCAGCCTGTAGGGTAGTGCCTGGCAATTGACGAACCTGGAAGTCTGGCATGCCAAAACCTGGCATGCCTAAAGTGCGATACCGTTGCAAATCCACCAGCAGGCAATCTGTCTGTAAGCCCAGGCACGCAGAGTCGCTGTTAAACCATTCCCCAGCGACCAGGAAATCTCCCTTGTCCATCAAACGTCGCATTCCGCGATAAAAGCCTTCCTTTTGCCAATGCGATAAATACCATTGTTCGTCAATCACGTGCCCTATGCCTTGCAACAGGCAATAGCTGGCCGGTGTTTGTGCAGCACTCGCAAGTGCCTGATCTATCGTCGCAGCTTCGATCAAGTCGCCATGGTAGCCATAGCGTGACCAGCTAATGGTGAATTCACGCAACTTATTCTGTTCTTCCCGCCCGGCGGCAGGATTGACGACAGCAAAAACGACATTTTTCATGAAACCATCCCATAACTCAATTCGTGGCGAACAGATTCTGTAAAGGCAACCGACAGCAGCATTCCCTGGCCATACTTGCGTGCTTCTATCGCATCGGCATTTAAATCGGGAATTGCCTTGATTGCGGCATTGGTGGCAGTGGTAATGCAACAGGTCCGGACATAAATGGTCAGCAAATCAACCATATTTTGGCGGATAAAAGAATCAATTAATGTCAATCCACCCTCGACCAGCATGGAATCAACGTCGAGTTCTTTGAGCTTGGACAAGGGTTGGGCCAGGTCATGATTCTGGCAACGGATGAAAGTTTGTGTGGCTGCCAAAGCGTGTTCGGTATGGCCAATCAGAAAACTTTGTCGCTCGCTCAAATCCAGTTTGAACTGGCATTCCTGGTGGCCCGAAAATATGACCCTGGCGGGTTGACGAATTGGTTTTCGCCCCAATACATCAGCCCTTGCAGTCAGGCGTGGGCTATCGAGTTGCCAGGTATTTGCGCCAACGGCAACCGCTGCATATTTTTCTCGTAGCTCATGTACCCGTCGCCAATCTGCGTCACAGGACAAGGTCGTGTTGGTACCAGATGCGTTGAGTGTACTTGCCTCGCTGTCAATGGCAAAGTTCACATGGACAAACGGGCGTCTCGATATCTGTGCGGTATTTTTTTTGCTCGCGACAGGTGAATTTTTTGTGTTTTTTCCGTTGTCGACCTTGATCAGGTGTCCCATCTGTTGTTGCTTGGTATCCAGATACGCAGCCGAAAAACTGTTGGGGTCGCTCGGCACTGGAATTCTTCCTGTTACCTGCACGCCAAGATCTTCAAGGTTCTGCAGTTTGGTGGGATTGTTGGTGAGCAGGCAAATCGAGTTGACTTTCAGATCCAGCAAAATATCGCGGGCGTCTTCATAGGTGCGTGAATCCACCGGCAAATTCAGCATGCGATTGGCTTGTATCGTGTCATAACCTTTTTCTTGCAATGCATAGGCACGGATTTTATTACTTAAGCCAATGCCACGGCCTTCTTGTGGCAGGTACAGCACCACCCCCTGATGCTTGGCAATATAGGAGAGTGCAAAATCTAATTGCTGCTTGCAATCACATTTCAAAGAACCGAGTGTTTCAGCAGTAAAACATGCTGAATGAACTCTGACCGGCACATTGCTGCGGCCAACAAGTGCGCCGGAACAAATTGCTGTAACTTCTTGTCCTTGCTTATTGCGATATACCTTGACCAAAAAACTGCCAAAATCGGTCGGCAATTGTGTGCTGGCTTCAAGATTCATGACATTCTCTTTTGAAACAGGAGTTGGCTGCAGGTTGCAAGCAAGGTCTTGCTGAATTTTTGTCGGGTCTGCTCCATGAAGTCATGGCAGGCGGCCGACCTTTGCCGTCTCAATGCAAGCGCACCCCCGTACATTTCTCCATGATCTGGAAAGAATGTACGGGCTGCTTTCTGGCAATCTATTTCTTTGCGGCGGCGGCTGCTGTCAGAGGTGTTAGTGGCAGACGAACCTGGTTTGGTACGGTATACATAGCCGCAGCACCCTGCGGCAAAACATGGCTGGTGGCAATCAAGCGTGCTGTTAAAGCTGGCGTCTGGAAGGTGTACGAATTTGTATTATGACAAGAGAAGCAATTATTGACTGTCTGTCCAAATGAATTCTGCGGCATTTGCACAAATGTTTCTGCTGTGCTGTTGGCCAGATTGACTGAACCTACCCCCTGTTCTGCACCCATGTTCTGTGCGGCAGGCATGACAAACGCGTTTGGCGCAAACCAAACGGTGCCTATCATCACATAGTTTGCAAAGACAGAGCTTTGGCCCGCCAGATATTGTTGGCCTGCCGTGTTAACCAAAGGTATCGTTCCAGAAGTGTCACCACCAGTAGCATTGTTTAGTACGACATTCATCGTCGGCGAAAAAATTTGGGTGTAGGCGTCAAAGCTTGTTCCAGAAATTTTCGGTGGATTGGAGTTCGATAAATTGGCGATATTTGATTGGCCAAATAAGGTGCCTGCCTTGTACAAAGTAAAATTATTTGGACTGCTACCGCCTGTACTGAATGTGCCATCAGGCAACATCGGGGCATTTAATTTATGTTCAAAGGTACCCCACAGGAATTCTGGATGATCTTTGGTTAATTCCACCACATGCAATCCAAGTAGAGCTACGTCAACTACCACCGTTTTATCGCCATCAGGTTGTACCACGCCATTTTTATTGACCAGCACCGGAACGTTTGCCTTCGTGGTGAAGCTGCCCTGGGGCGCGCTTAAACCATTGCCCAAACGCAACCAGGTGGCCTTAAAGACCGCTGCGCCTACCTTGAAATTATCGGTGTTCTTTTGATAGCCGCCATTCACAATTAAATTGTTTTTAGCTGTATTAAAATACGAGTCATTCATATGCACCGAAGCATAAATCGGGTAGCCGTTTGGGCCAACCAGCATATTGCCATCAGCTTCAACAATTGCACCGGCACCTTCACTTTTCCCTGATTTTGGCGCAAAGTTGCGGCTAGCCAGGTTAAGTGTCACACCGCCTGTTTTCTTGTTAGACGGGATCGCTGTGACCAATTGATCGGAGGTTTTTAAACTCAAAAAACGTGGCGCACCATTGATCATGGTGGTTGCCCAGACAAAGCTCTCGTAGGTAGTTTGATGAAATTCACAAAACGACTGCGGTGCCGCAGTTGGTACTTGGGCGTTGGGCTGGTTGAAAGTCGGCAAGACCTTAGTCGCCCAGTTCTGTGTTGGACAACTTGCTGCGGAAGCTGATTGTGCATATAAACCCGGAGTCGCAAGCGCAAGCGCCATGCCAATAATTGCGCTAAAACCGAGTTGAGTGGAGCAAGTAGGATTTTTCATTATTTCCTCATCAGTAATGTCCCAATGTTTTTGCATCAGGAGCTAAGTTAATTGCAGATTTGACGTTTTATCTGCGCTTGACTTGAACTTTGAGGCGCAGAGGTGATGCTTTTTACGAGTATTCAGCGAAGATTCCTACGCATGAACGCAAACTTCTTTTCCACAGAGCGTGACTTATTGGCAGCTGAGTTTTTTATGGTGTGTGGCAGCCATTCCGGGTTAGCGCACACATAGGATGTAGATGTTTTGTAACTGGAACCGACAACAAGGTAAGCTCTGTTGCTATTTTAATACCAGCCGGGCGTGAAGAAGGCGGGGCAATGTTTAAGACAGGGTCAGCTAAATTATTGGTATTTATCATGATCCCCCCCAAACGCCGAATGGCAAAAAAACAATATCATTGCAATAATGGATTGTCAATTAATTATTTGTATTTGGCAATTCTGGCGTTGTGCTATTTATACGTTGACTTGATGTTGCACAATTGCCGTTGCGCAACTAATAATGCTGAGAGCCCATTTCATCGTCAGGGATGAGTTTGGGACGGACGTTTTGGAATTTATTGCACGGGTAGGCGGCAGAGCGAAGGCAGGTCTCGCAAGCGACGCGATGAGACTGCTCAGTAGGGAACTCAGTGGTTAATTCAGTAGAGTAAATAAAGCAGGTCAGGGAAGGGCGTATTTCACAAAACGTATTGGGACAAGGAACTTTTCCTTCAATTGCCAGACTAAGCAAATCGCGCCCCGGATTAATAATCCCGGGTTTCGAGGGGGAATTACCTTTAATTTTCACATTTTTCTATAATAATATGATGAAAAAAACACTTACAACACTGGCGCTCATGAGCCTGTGCCAGATCGCCAGCGCAGATGAAGGCATGTGGATGCCGCAACAACTGCCACAAGTTGCCAAGCAACTGAAGGCAGACGGCTTGAAACTGGACCCGGCAACACTGACCAAATTGACGGAATTCCCTATGGCTGCCATTGTCAGCCTGGGTGGGTGCTCTGCCTCCTTTGTGTCGCCACAAGGCTTGGTCGCCACCAATCACCACTGTGTCTATAACAGCGTGGCACATAACTCCAAGCCAGAACGCAATTTGCTGGCCAATGGTTTCCTGGCAAACAGCCTGGACGAAGAATTGCCGGCGTCACCTGGCTCGCGCATACTTGTCACCACAGATGTCAGCAATGTCAGCACCAAAATCATTGACAAGACAACTGCCAAGCTGAATGGCAAGGCCCGTGTTGACGCCATCGAAAAGAATTCCAAAGTCATCATCGCTGAATGTGAAAAAGATGCCGGTCATCGCTGCAACGTCTATCCTTACTACGGTGGCCTTGAGTATTACCTCATCAAACAACTGGAAATCAAAGACGTACGTCTGGTCCATGCACCACCTGAAGGGGTAGGCAAGTTTGGCGGCGATACCGATAACTGGATGTGGCCACGTCACACAGGCGATTACGGTTTCTACCGCGCCTATGTCAGCAAGGACGGCAAATCTGCTGATTACAGCAAGGACAATGTACCTTACGTGCCCAAGCATTTCCTGAAACTGGCCAAAGATAATCTCAAAGAAGGCGACTTCATCATGGCGCTGGGCTACCCAGGCCGCACCAACCGCCACCGCCTGCCGTCAGAAGTGGCTTACACCTTTGACTGGAACTATCCTACTTTTGTGAAGAGCTCTGGCGACATGCTGGCCATCATCGCCAAAGAGACCAGCGACAATCCGGATGCCAAACTCAAGTATGCCGGCCAGGTGGCAGGTATCAACAATTACTATAAAAACCGTCAAGGCATGCTCGACAGCTATGCCGGCAGCGATATCCTGGCACGCAAGACCAAAGAGCATGATGAGCTGAAAGCATGGATCAACAGCAATCCTGCACGCGCCAAGGAATTTGCCAGCGATATAGATCAGGTTGAAAAGCTGATTGCCGAACGCGATACCTTGGCCAAGCGTGACTTTTATCTGCCCAATTCTTCCCCACGTTTCCTGTCTACAGCACGGGTTTTTTATCGTCTGTCGAATGAATCGACCAAGGCTGATGCAGAACGCAAAGCTGGCTTCCAGGTGCGTGATCTACCTCGCTTCAAGGCGGCGGCGGATGCCATCGAGCGTAACTACGATGAAAAAGTCGACAAGGCTTTGGTCTTGTACAACCTGAGCAAATATGCCGCGCAAGCCAAGGCAGACCGCAGCGCCAATTTTGATGCCGCAATGGGTATCAAGGACGGTATGTCTGAAGCTGAGCTGAAATCCCTGCTCGATACTATGTATGCAGGTAGCAAGCTGGGTGACAAGGCTGCGCGCGGCGCATGGTTGACCGCCAAGCCAGAAGACTTCAAGGCCAGCAATGACAGTTTCGTCAAGGCAGCAGTTGCCATGTATGAAGGCGGCCTGAAACGTGAAGCCGAAGAAGAAGAGTTGATGGGTAAAATCCAGTTAGCCTATGGCAACTACATGAAAGCAAAAATCGCCTACATGCAGAGCAAAGGACAGGCGGTATACCCTGACGCCAATAGCACCTTGCGCGTCACCTTCGGCAAAGTGAGCGGTCGTGACCACGGTACTGCCGATGGCTTGGCATGGAGTGCCTTTACCACCGTCAACGGCATCCCGCCAAAAGCAACCGGTACTGGCGAATTCAATGCACCAGCCGCACAATTGGCAGCTATCAAGGCCCAAGACTTCGGCAAATATGTTGACCCGCAACTGAAAACAGTCCCTGTCAATTATCTGGCGACACTGGATATCACTGGTGGCAATTCAGGTTCCGCTGCATTGAATGCCAAAGGCGAATTCATCGGCCTGGCATTTGACGGCACCCTGGATTCCATCATTTCCGACTGGGATTACAACAAGACCAATTCCCGTTCCATACAGGTTGATCTGCGCTATATGCTGTGGCAGATGAAACACGTGGACAAGGCTGACCGCCTGCTCAAAGAAATGGGCGCAGAGTAATTATTGCGGCTTTTATTATTATCTGCGGTAGTGTGCAAACTAAGGCACCATCGGTGCTGCATACTCCGCAGTCAGTTTTTCTACCACCAGCTCAATAAATATTGACACCGCCAACGGCAAGTGTCGTCGGCTTGGGTAAAGTACGTGCAGATTGCGCCCGGTGCGCTTGTACTGGGGCAGTACGGGCAAGAGCAGGCCTGCGTTAAAGTCGTGCTTTATAATCGGGTTAGGGAGGAGGGCGATGCCGATGCCCGCCATCGCTGCCTTTCGCAAGGCTTGCACCGTATTGCCACTGAAACGCGCTACAAACTGAACTTCTTCGTCTATGCCGTTTGGTCCTGTAAGACTCCAAACGGCGTGGCTCCCAGGTTGACTGAAGCTCACGCAGGCATGATTCACCAGATCCTGCAATGAGTCCGGCATGCCGTGTGCAGCAATGTAAGCGGGACTTGCTACCAGACATTGATTGCCATCACACTGCGTTTGTCGGCCTATATAGCCAGAGTCCTGCATCGAACCTCCTCGAAAAGCCACATCAATGCGTTCGGCAATCAGATCGGTTTTTGCGTCGCTAAGAATGAACTCGACAAACACCTTGGGGTATTTCGCCAAAAAGTCGGCTGTCCAATCCATTAGGAAAAAATCAAAGAAGTCAGCAGGGGCTGCTACCCGAATAAGGCCACCAGGTTCCTGTATGTCCGTCATCAAGTCGCGCGCGGCTTCGTTTAGTCCTTCAACATTATCAGCGCAGCGCTCATAGAAAGTCTGACCCGAATTCGTGAGCGTGAGCTTGCGCGTCGAACGTTGAAGCAGACGCATCCCGAGTTGTTGCTCCAATTGCTGTATGCGTCGGCTCACCGTGTTTGCTGGTATCCCAAGCCGCCTTGCCGCCCCGGCAAAGCTACCACTGCGCACGACTTGTACAAACAGTGCAATGTCATTCAAGTCGATCATGAAATTTATTACCAATAAAAATGGATGAGTTAAATGCAATCATACCATCTACTCAAATAATCACGTTGGCCGTATCTTCGTCCACATAAAGCTGGTGTGGAGCCTGTTGCCCGTCTTCGTCACCTGACAATTGTCCTTGTCCGTGTAAGCAATAGCCCGGCAGGCTGATGTTGCGACTTGCGCTAGCCAATTCGTCACGGACATACAAGATCATTTCGACAAACAATGCGTCAATTTAGGAATACAGCGTGACTACAGCAACGATGAATGAAGCTCGCGAAATCGTTTTTCGCACCTGCGGCAGTACCCATGGACCGATCACGCGGCTGATGAGCCCGGGGGATCTTGGCGAATTACTGAAGCCATTTGTGTTTCTTGATCTTGTCAGTTTCAAACCCAGAGAAGGGCAAAAGGGTTTTGGCATGCATCCGCATTCCGGGATCGCGACGCTCACCTTCCTGTTGGAGGGGGACGTCGTGTATGAGGACACCACCGGCAAGTCGGGGTTGTTGCCAGCAGGAGGAGTGGAATGGATGCGCGCAGGGAATGGCGTTTGGCACACAGGCGGGCCTGCTGATGACTCGCGCATTCGTGGCTTTCAGCTCTGGATAGCACTCCCTCCAGCCGAAGAAAATGCACCTGCGCAAAGTATCTATCTCGCCCCTTCGCAGGTGCCGCCAGAGGGCCCTGTGCGCGTGATGCTTGGTCGCTATGGCATGGCACAAAGTTTGATCCCGGCACCTTCTGATATGGCTTACCTGGCGATGCACCTGAAAGCGGGCGAGCGATGGCACTACTCCCCGCCAACTGGCCACACCGTGGCCTGGCTCGCGGTGAATACCGGGCAGCTCAATGCGCATGAAGCTGTTGGTGCCGGTGAGTTGGTGATTTTCAAGGAATCGAATCAAGCCATTGACATTGTGGCCGAGGAAGAAACCGCCTTCGTACTCGGCTCAGCAGTAAAACATCCCTATGCGCTGGTCACAGGTTCCTACTCGGTCCACACTAACAAATCTGCACTTGAGCAAGGCGAGGCAGAGATCCGGCGGATAGGTATAGCACTGCAGCGAGAGGGACGTCTAACCTGATGCTTTTGACATATCGGCGCTACGAGGTAAATACGATATCTACTCTGAAAACTGCGTGGGATTTCCTGACAGATATCTTTGGTATTGAAACTCACATTGGCCGATAGCGACGAAAATTGGATGAGTCTACTACTAATTTTCTGTCTATTCACCCAATGCCGGCGCCTCTATCCTTTGCTTAACAGATATGGAAGGCGGAATTAGAGGAAATTGGATTTCATCAATAAGCAGGTACAAGCCTGAACCAGGATATCTACCGTTACGGTTATTTTTTGTCCACACGCCACACACATTTTTTACTGAGCAGTGCAGGTTTTCTGTTAGCGAAAGTACTTTTTTTGCTGCCATGGTGGCGCACGAGTCTTCATGCTGCCGGATTACCTTCACCTCTTTAACCTAACCAGGAGTAAGCCAGCATGGAATTAATCAAACCTCTTATTGGTATCGTCATTGGATCGACCCGCGAAGGTCGGTTCGGCGACAAACCAGCACATTGGATACACGATATTGCGCTCAAACGGGAAGACATTACTGTCCAGTTGATCGATTTGCGTGATCATCCCATGCCATTCTTTGAGGAAGCAACCGCACCGTCCTGGGCACCTGTCAAGAATATCGCTGCACAGCGTTGGGCGGAAACGCTGGCACCACTCGACGGACTAATAGCTGTCACGCCAGAATACAACCATGGCCCGAGTGCAGTACTGAAGAATGCATTTGACTATGCGTACAAGGAATATGTACGTAAACCGATTGGTTTTGTCGGCTATGGTGGCGTTGGCGCGGCTCGCGCCGTCGAACAACTGCGACTGGTTGCCATCGAATTGCAAATGGCCCCAATACGAAATGCCGTACATATCGGGATGACGGAATTTCTCGGTATCTGGCAACAAGGCAAAAAATTCGAAGAGTTTCCTCACCTTGAGCAGGCAGCCAATGGCTTGCTTGACGATCTCGCCTGGTGGGCGAAGGTACTCAAGCATGCGCGAGGCACTAAATAATATTGACCTACGATAGATTCCGTACCCCGGCACCTTCGGTATCTTGAGTATTTGCATCGTTATTGACGGGGTGGATCCGGTTTCATCAAAATCTAAAGGACAAGAATGACTACTCTTTTAACTCACCAGAACCGCGTCGCCGTCGTCACCGGCTCCGGGCGGGGCATTGGTGCTGCCATTGCGGTAGCGCTGGCGCAACGCGGAGCAAAGGTGGTTGTCGTTGATCTGCAATCTCCGAGCGCCACAGTTGCTGCTATCGGTCACAACGCAGTGGGTGTCGCGGCAGATGTGTCCGATCCAAACGGTTGGGCTACTATCTCCCGTGTGGCAGAGGAAAGCTTCGGCGACGTTGGCATCGTCATCAACAATGCTGCTTTCTACCCAAATCACCCGATCGAAGAACTTGACCTGGACACCTGGCGCAAGACTATGTCGGTCAATCTAGACGCACAGTTCCTGTCCGCCAAACAATTCGTACCGGCCATGCGTCGCAATAAATGGGGGCGTTTTGTCGGCATTTCCTCGAATTCCATTGGCCTGACGGTGAAGGGCATGAGCCACTATATCGCCTCAAAGATGGGTATTGTAGGTTTCATGCGCGGACTGGCCAATGACGTCGCGAACGATGGCATTACTTGCAACGCGGTACTACCCGGCCTGACACACACAGTTGCTACCGAAGCCCAGGGTGAAGAGCAACGCCGCGCAACATGGCAGGCTCAAGCCATTCAGCGCTTTGCAGAGCCAGAAGAAATCGTCGGGCCCATTCTCTTCCTCACGTCGGACGATGCCGCCTTCATGACTGGCCAGGCGCTGGTTGTCGATGGTGGGCAATATCGCGTCGGATAGTTTTCTAACCAAGCTTTAACAAACAAAAAAACAGGATCAAATGATGACTAACAACTTAACTGCAGCACAATTATTGAAACGTAGCCTGGATACCTTCCTCGCCAAAGACATGAAGGGCTGGGCGGATCTTTGCGACGAGAATGTTGTCGTCGAATTTCCTTTTGCGCCGGATGCCGCATCCAAAAAAATTCTGGGCCGCACGGCTATTTACGAATATCTGCGCAATTATCCAAGCGTTATTGATGTAAAAACAATTCCCACATTGAAGATACACACCACTGACGATCCAAATGTCGCCATCGCGGAGTGGAGTGCCTCAGGCCAAGTTATAGGCAACGGCAATCCTTATGAAATGAGCTATGCCACTTTTGTCACTTTCCGTAATGGACTTATCGTCAATTACCGCGAGTATTGGAATCCAATGGCATTCATGGCAGCTATGAGCGGTGCAACGTTCTAAGGCTGAGATGTCACTCCAAGTGGCTTCAGACGATTTAGCATGATTCCGCTTCACCCTACAGACGTTACTGCGATGGCAGAATCAATATCGCCGTATTTCTTGCTTCGGAAGTGAGTTCTTTCATCACTGGGGCCGACAACGTCGCCGAAGGTGGAATCGTTGTAGTCGTGTCCCAGCGTTTTTGCATCAGGGTTTCATAAGCTGATGATTTTTTGCATAAATTGATGTTTTCCTTGGTCTCGATTTGAGCGACGAAGCGCTGAATTCGTTTTTTGCTGAATGTTATGCCTGGGCATCAATATTCAGCAATTCTGCCGTAAAACGTTCCAGTTCTTCATCCAGTGTTCCACGACCTCGGAAATGTTGATTGGCCTTGCCGTACCAATACTCGGCATCTTCCAGATCACCTTCTTGTATGTGCAAAATGCCGTGCAGCCATGCCCCCAGCAGCGTATCGTCACTCTGTACCAGATCATGCGCTTCGTTCCACTGTCCCTGACGCATATGAGCAAGGACCTGATGAAGTTTGTTCATGGGAAGCTCCTGTTGATGGGGCCAAGGTAAAACAATTCAGGGTCGAGGACAAGGCCAACACATATCAATATGTGTAGTTTTGTACCTTGTACACCTATTTTATGCTCGTTTCAACATTCAACAGGATACTGGCCCGGTGCAGAACGTGTCTGCCTTCATATGAAGGCAGACTGGAAGTGAGTCATTTCTCCAGTACATCCAGGAGACTTTCAATATCACCGAACAGGGCGTCGCCCCGCAACAGTCGGCTTTCGCCACCTTTTGTCACCACCATGTTAGGCACACCGGTGATGCCATACGTTTGCAGCAGGTGTTGCGCGCGTCGTATGCGTGCATCGGTGGCCTGACGCAGTTCTGCATCGCCAGTTGCCAGTCTAACGGCTGCTGCAACCAGGCCCATGTCGCGCAATAGCTTTTCCACTACGCCAGTGGCCGTGATGTCTTGTGCATAGACATAACGTGCTTCTTGCAGGACCTTCAATGCTTCCAGTTCACGTTGCGGTTCCGTCATGGAAACAGCAGTCAGTGCCAGCGTAACTGTCTCTGAATCGAAGCGGCTGCCATGCTTACCCAATACCTGCGCACGATACTCTTCGGTGAAGCGCTGACCAGTCAGTTGTTCAATGCGGACGTCATTCGTCCACGCGTATTCTGCAAATGCAGCGTCCATGGTGCGTCCGTTGCTGCCTGCAAACAAGCCAGTGGGAGCAAGTTCCAGCGTCAAGTTGCTTTGCTGACCCAGCTTCTGGATCACGGGCGAAGCACCATAGCACCAGCCACACAAGGGATCAAATAAATAAGTAAGAATAGTAGGCATAATACGATCTCCTAAGGTAACAGGCTTTTAGCACCGGCATTGGCGACCGCGCCATCTTCTGCCGGCATTGCACCGCTGGCACCGATAGCACCGATGATCTGCTTATTGAAAATCAGTGGTACACCGCCTTCAACAGGGAAAGCACCGGGTATGCCAAGCAGGTTGACTTTGTTGTTATTCAAAACCTGATCTTCAATAACTTTGGTAGGCGCTTTAATTCCGTTGGCCGCCTTGGCTTTTCCTATAGCGGCATCCACAGTGCCAATTGGTGCTTGATTTGAGCGCTCTAAATAAATCAGGTTGCCGCCAGAATCAACGACAGCGATGGTCAATTCAAGATTTTTTTGTGCATTTCGGTCACAGCCGCCTGGGCAACTTTTTTGGCAACTTCCAGACTGATAGGTGCGCCGTAGTTAATTGTTTCGCCAAAAGCATTACCGCCGCCGACGGCCAGTGCAACCAGGCTCAAGGTCATTAAAGTGTGTTTCATAGAGTTCATCACATATTTGGTGAGGGAAGACAATACTGACCCGATAAAATTTATCGGGTGCAGTGCAATGGAGATCATGGAACCTCAAGCCTGGTCAGGCTTGTGGTGTCACCACTTCATTTCGCCCTTGTTGACTTTGGAACCGATGTCCAGCGACATCGCGCCGTCGGTCACTTGCGGGTAAGACTGCTTCATGGCATTGATGAGCGTTGCGCCGTCTTTGCTGGAAGCCAGATTTTTCTCAAAAGTCAGGAGATAGTCTTTGGTGAATGTGATCGCACTGGCATCCACCTGGGTGCCGGCACTCATATGGCCAGGAACCACCAGCTCAGGCTTCAGTGCTGACATTTCATCCAGTTGCGCCACCCAGGCAGCGCGTTCAGCCGCTGTTTGGCTGTCTGCAGTCCACACATGCATATTGCCGAATACACCGATATTGCCCACGATAGCCTTGATCGCCGGAATCCAGGCATACGGGCGATGCGCCAGCAAGCCCTGGGTGCCACGGATTTCAATGGACTGGCCTTCCAGCTTCAGAACATTGCCTTCCAGTGCCCGTGGTACCACTGGCTTATGTGGTGCATTCGCACCCATCTTTGGACCCCAGAATGCGAGCTTGCCCGCCATCTTGGCCGTCAGCTTCTCCAGAACGGCAGGTGTAGTCACTACATCGGCCTGGGGGAAAAATTCTTTCAAGGTTTCTACACCAAAATAGTAGTCGGGATCTGCTTGGCTCACGTAGATGGTAGTCAACTGTTTGCCGCTGTCGAGCACGTTTGCGGCAATACGCAATGCGTCAGCGCGGGTAAAACCCGCATCAATCACCATGGCTTCTTTTTCGCCGTAAACCAGCGTGGAGTTAACGTTGAAGCTGGCGCCATTGGCGTTGTAAACCTTGACGGTAAGCGGCTGCGCAGCTTGCGCAGAGGTAAAACTAATAGCCAGTGTAGCGGCGATAACAGTGGTACGGATCATGATGAGCTCCAGTCAGATGGTTTAAAGGTACGCCTTGCAGCGTTACAATGAACTATAGTTGCTAGAATCAAGCAGATAAATAGCGGAAATTGCACATTATTGTTTCTTAAATCGATCAAATAATGAGTCAATTGACCTCATGAGAGGGTATTTAGTGGGTTTGAAACAGGAGGGCGGTATTTCCTATGTATTGAACGCTAAAGGTGAATTCAACGGTCTGGCATTTGACGGCACTCTGGATTCCATCATTTCTGACTGGGATTACAACAAGGCCAATACCCGTTCCAGACAGGTTGACCTGCTCTATATGCTGTGGCAGATGAAACACGCGGACAAGGCTGACCGCCTGCTCAAAGAGATGGGCTCAGAGTAATAAACTAAGACTGGTACATTGTAAAAAAACCCCTGCAAGACTTTGAGCTTGCAGGGGTTTTTTTACTATATCCAATAGCGTAGTTGGTATATGTCCAGTTTTTACTGGCGTTACATAATTTGTTAATCTTTGCGGCGATTTTTACCCACTATCAAAGGTATGCGATGGTTAATTCATCAATCAATCCCATCTTTACCAAGATTACTCCAAGAAACTCCCTCATTCGTACTTTTATAAATATTTCCACCAGTTGTAATGTAAAGGTTACTTCCATTTCTCGTAACTGGATCATATCCCGTATAAGGCAATCCGATTTTTTTAGCCAAACCACCGTTAATGCTGAGGTAGCCAATGAAAGGAACGTCCGGTGTTCCTCCTGTAGTGATGTACATAATATCCGATCTGACATCAACTACACATGCTTCTAATTCCTTGGCAATCCCAAAATTCTGACGTCTCCAGCTCATTTCGCCGTCACTACTTTCATACCCAACCGCATAAAGTTTCCCACCACTGTCAATTTTTAAGAAGCGCACATAACCTTTCGAAAATAGCTCTTTCATCTCGATGTTAAGTATGGGGACATTAGTCCAATGCAATCCAGAATCAACGCTCTTAAATAAACCATGTCGGCCAACAACATAAATAAATTGATTAGTTGCGGCAACCGCACTGCATTCATTTAAGCCACTAGCTTGTCTCCAACTTTTTCCACCATTGCTTGAAATTTGAAGTGTTTGATATCCTACGCAAATATAATAAGTTCCATTTTCATCAATGCTGGTTTCTGCCACTGACTCATGGAACATTTGTTCGGCCCAGGACACATTTTTAGTTTCGCCATCATATTTCCAGGTAATGCCAAAATCCTTGCTGCGATATATGCTGCCAGGTATCTTTATAGACAAGACGTCTGTTCCCTGGATCAATAAAAGTACGCTCGCGTTAGCAAATACTTTTACCCAGTGCAAACCGCTATCCGTGCTTCGATATATATCTTTTCCTGCACGGGCAAGGAATTCGCCATGTGGACCAATAAAAAGCTTCGTAAATGAAGGCTCAGTGGGAACCAGCGGGGCTGTCGCATATAAATTTGACACAAAAAATAGAGGTAAAATGATCGCAATTATCTTTTTCATATCATCCTGGAACATCTTAAAAACTGCATTCGTCGGCGGTCATAGTTAAAACCATAAACGGAAAACAGGCTTTTTGTATCTTTGATTAGCGGCACAGGTTTATAACTTGTCGCCTTTCGCACCAACAAACACTTGCATATGGCCTTGAAGATTCCAGTTATTGACCGATTCCCGGCTTAAACCAATTTCGGTAGCAACGCCAGATGCGCTGGCACGAATGCGGCGCATGTATTGCGATAGCAAAATCGAAAAAGTATCACGGTGCATAGGCAGTCTGTCCCGGGTAGTCGTCGTAGATCCATTTGTCCATGGCGAACCACTGTTGACCTGCCTGGATGAACCTGCCGCATTTTAACAGCGCATGCCTGGACTGGGAATGACGACACTGTCAGGCGCTGGCAACACCACTTGACAGCCTGTCAGGTGGAGACTGCAGATTTCAGTATGAACAGGTGTAGATTGGGCAGAAGCTCACACATCAGCCCACTGACGCAAGAGATTATGGTAATGCCCGGTCAGCCCGACAATGGCTTGATTGTCGCCATAGTCGGCGCGCAATTGCCGGATATTTTGGTCCAGCTCAAACAACATGGAACGCTTCCAGTCATCACGGACCATGCTTTGTGTCCACATGAAAGAACAGACTCTTACGCCGCTGGTCACGGGCTCTACCTTGTGTACGCTGCTGGACGGGTAGACAATCAGGTCGCCGGCCGGCAGTTTTACTTCATGTGTACCATAAGAATCTACCACGACCAGCTCACCACCGTCATATTCATCCGGCGCGCTCAGGAACAGCGTGGATGACACATCCGAGCGCATGCTGTAAGCGCCACCAAGCGGGGTACGGATGGCACCATCGATATGCAGACCATAGTGTTCACCGCCTTCATAGCTGTTAAAAAAAGGCGGCAGAATGCGCAAGGGCAGCACCGCAGAAAAAAACAGCGGATGCGACTTCAGTTTGCTGACGATGATGTGCCCCAGCTCTATAGCCAGTGGCGACCCTTCCGGTAATTGACGATTGCGCTTGACCTGTGCCCCCTGAGGGCCAACACTGGCACGGCCATCAATCCACGAAGTGTCATTCAGACGCTGGCGAAATTGCGCCACTTCTTCGGGTGTTAGCACGCCCGGAATATGTAACATCATGATAAGTCCTTTGAAACTTTACTTAAATTGGCTTGCTTAGTTGGGTTACATACAAGGCGCATGTAAATGAGAATTATTTGCATTATCGCATGTAGGCCAACTATTGAGAAGCGTATTAGATAGGCAGGATGCAGGCGATCGAGGCATTGTTGAACTGGAACAAAGTCGTCGTTTTCGGAATTTTGTGGATTACGAATTCAGCATTGCGCACTGACATTGTTCTGCATGCACAGCCGCCTTATTGAATGAAAGGATTCGCGAATCAAAAATTAGCAGTCTTGCCAACGAAAGTAATGCCCACTACCAGGCCTGTTCCGCTTTCTGGCGAGCTCAAGACGATTGATGCGTTTAACATGTCGCAAATCTCTTTGACGATGGACAATCCTAATCCTGAACTGTTTGGTTTGTTTTCATTCAGTCGATAAAAACGCTCAAATACTTTTTGGCGCTCTGAAACTGGAATTCCTGGTCCGTTGTCGGTGACTAACAGCAATACTGAGGTGTCCTTTTTTTGCAGGGAGACCGTCACCATGCCTTCATCTACTATGTGGGTGATCGCATTATCAACCAGATTGGACACCAGTTCACGCAGTAAGGACCGCGGAGCATTGATGACACAATCATCCAGTGTATCTATGCCAAGATCAATATTTTTTTGCTGCGCAAGTGGTGCTAATTCTTCTATGACCCCTTGAATGACTTCAGAAAATCGAGTGGGCGTCTTAAAGTTATTGATATGTCGATTTTGTTCAATAGATGCAAGAACCAGTAATTGATTGATGACTTTTGTTCCTTGTACTATCGTTTTTTGAATGGCAGAAAAAATTTCTTTTTGCGATTGATCAAGCTTGTTATTTCTGTTTCCAAAATTGATTTGAGAGGTAATGATGGCAAAAGATGTTCTTAATTGATGGGCCGTGTTTGCAACGAACTGTTCGTAAGATGTTAAAGTCTTATCCAGTCTTGCGACGTAGTCGTTCATGGCGAAAATGACTGGGCTTAACTCTACAGGGGCATTTTCTGCATCAAGTTTTTCTAAGGACCCCGGCTGGCGTTTCAGCAGTTTCTCACCAAATTCAATCAGTGGTTTTAGTGTCCAACGAAAGGCAATGAATAAACCTAGAAGGACGATCGATAAAAGAAGCAGATGTTCTCTCATCGTCAATAAAAACAGGTCTTTCTTGAATGCGTCGTGACTACGTAAGGTTTGTGCCACTTGCGTAATTGCATAGTCGTTATTGGACGTACTTGGAAGTGCATGCGCATAGGCAATCACTCTTACTGGTTCACCCCGTATCGTCGTCAGGAAATATTTTCCCTGTTCGATTTGCAAACTCGAATGATAGCTGACGAGTTCTTCATCGCCAGAAATAAGTACGCCGTTTTTGCTGCGCACTGAGTAAAAAACATGATCTTTATATTTGCTTGCAAATAGCTCAAAAGCTGCCGGAGGTATGCTTATCTCGTAAGCACCGTCTACAATGACCAACTGCTCGGAAATGATCCTGGCTGAACCTTTTAATAGCTGTTCTTGCACCAGGGTGGCAATCAGGTCCGTACTATGGTAAGTAACGATCAGATCGATAGCAGAGATTAATAATGTAGGTAAAAACACCCACAATGCCAATCTGCCTTTTAGACTATTAATTCGTGGCAACATAGGTCAGCATATACCCCAATCCGCGCAGAGTAATAATTTGTGCGCCGGAATTTTCTATTTTCTTTCTTAGTCTGACTATGTAAATTTCCAGTGCTTTGGGAGAAACAGTATCGCTCAATGTAAATAATCCATCGGCCAATTCTTTTTTTGATACGGTCTTTCCGGATTTTCGTATCAATGCCTCAAGTACCGCGTGTTCTCTTGGTGTCAGATTAATGGCGATCTGGTGGTTGCTAAATATTTTTGAATTGCTATCGTAACTCAATGCACCGCACGTAGTTATGGGATTTGTTTTTCCACTCGCTCTTCTTAATAGTGAACGCAAGCGGGCTTCCAGTTCCTGGATATCAAATGGTTTCGCCAGATAGTCATCGGCACCCAGATTCAGATTTTCAATAATATCGCCCAAAGAGTCGAGGGCACTGATGATTAAGACCGGGACATCGTTATTTTTATGCCGGATGCTTTTTAATACGGTCTGCCCTTTAATACCTGGCAACGTAAGGTCCAGAAGGATTGCGTCATAACTCTGTGTGATCAATAAATGAGACGCCTCTTCCCCCGTGAATGCCTGTTCAACAGCATAGCCAGATTGCGTCAATAAGCGCGTCAGCCAAGACGATAGCTCGCGATTGTCGTCCACCAAGAGTAGTTTCATAGCTGCAAGAGTAAATCATTTTGTGTATTGCCAAACGAATCCGCTCACCTCATTTTATTTGCCGTTTCATTTTTTCCACAAGCTTACCGCTGAAGGCAAGCAGAAGGCTAGTGCCAACTATATTTGCCTGTGTAGGCTCACTCAATCAGCTAATAGATACGTGAGATACAACTTTATAAATATGGAGACATACAAATGAAAAAAAAGCTCATGGCGCTTGCCATTTTAGGCGCGCTGGCAGGAACAACTCAAGCGCAATCGGTGCAAGATTTACAGCAAGCATTAGCCCAGGCTCAAAAAGCCGCCGCGGATGCACAAAAAGCCGCGCAACAAGCCCAAGAGGCCTTGGCACAAATTCAGCAAGCAACCGTTGCGGCCAGCCAGGCAGCAGAGGCAACAAAGAGTTCAGCATCAGTCACCCAGCCAGCAGGTGAAGGCCTGGTGTACAAAAACGGTGGGGATATGGTCAGACTGTATGGCCTGATTGATTTAAGCCTCAGCAACAAGAACAATGCGGATAAAGCAGGTAACAGCCAGAAAGATATGTCAGTTGCCTGGTTCAGTGGCAATCGTTGGGGCATAGAAGGTGAACATGCTCTCAAGGATACGGATGGCCTGAAAGCCATATTCAAATTGGAAAGTGAATACGAATTGCCTACAGGTAACATGGATACCCCTGGTGTCCTGTTCAATCGCGACGCCTGGCTGGGGGTACAGAGCGAGTCACTGGGTAAGCTGACCTTGGGGCGCCAAAACACTCTGGCACGCGAATTCTCGAAAATCTATGGCGACCCGTATGGTAGTGCCGGTGTCACGCTGGATGAGGGCGGCTATTCCAATAATAACAACTTCAAACAACTTATTTTTTATTCCGGCAGTGCGACAGGTACGCGTTACGACAAAGGTATCGTCTGGAAGAAAGAATTTGGCAATATCGTTGCTGGCGTCGGCTATCAGGTAGGCGGTATTCCTGGCGATACCACAACCGGCACCACCAAATCCTTGGGGCTTGCCTATAACGGTGGCGACGTCAATGTTTCAGGATTCTATAATTCAGCGAACGTAAATGGTTATACGCACAGTTCGTATTCTGTGGGTGGCAATTATCAATTTGGCTTGATTCGTTTGAATGCTGGCTATATCAGTTACAAGGCAGATCAACCTGTTGCAATCGGCAATCGTAGTGATAAAGCCTATACGCTTTCAGCTAAATTCACACCTGCCGGGAATTTCGACTATGAATTGGGCTGGCAAACCATGAATGCAGAGAATGCAGCCGTCAACGGCAGTGGCTACGTCCTCAATGCTTATGCCAATACAGCGAGCGCCAGCAAAACTGCGACTGGCAAACGCAAGACATGGTACGGCTCTGCGTTCTATCACTTCGACAAACGGACTGAATTGTATTTTGCGCTCGATCGCCTGAATACGGATGGTACTTATCTGGCCGCCCAAGCGAACGGATTTACATCGCAAAATGAATACGCTATCGGGATGCGGTTCAAATTCTAAGAAGCAGGTCTTAGCTGGCAAAAGCCCGATTATGTAAGGCTTTTGCCAGCCAGCACTCATTTTATCAAGGGAACGGGAATACATTTGGCTCATGCGTAGTCAAGTGCGTGTAGTTCTTTGTCGCCTTTATTTGTGCGTGCAATGGCATTTCGCACTATATCTAAATCGCTTTCGGTCCGATCTTAGGTAAGGGCATACCTGGGGAACACCGATAGTCTGTTTTTTTTTGAAAATGAAAGCAAATTGAAGGAATAGTGGCAGCACAATACAAAAGCAGTTAATTATAAAAAACGGAGACAATGATGAAATTAAGATGTAAGCCCCTCGCTATGGCATTGCTATTGGCAACCAGCCTTAATACCTATGCTGCCGAAAAAATCACTATCATGGTTGGCGGGATAGAAAAGCAAATTTATTTACCGGCAAAGCTAGCGGAACAGTTGGGGTATCTGAAAGAAACAGGCCTTGAAATCGAACTGCTGAGTGAGCCGGCTGGCGTCAATGCCGAAACCGAAATGTTGTCCGGTGCAGCACAAGGTGTGGTCGGTTTTTATGATCACACCATTGACTTGCAGGCACGCGGAAAATTAGTGCAGTCGGTTGTGCAATTCAGCCAGGCACCAGGCGAAGTCATTCTGGTTTCAAAGACGGCCGCCAAAGACATCAAGTCTCCAGCTGATTTTAAAGGAAAAACTTTGGGCGTCACTGGCCTTGGTTCTTCCACCAATTTTTTGACACAGTATTTGGCAGCCAAAGCAGGTGTTAAAAATAGCGAATTTACGACATTGCCAGTAGGTGCAGGATCGACTTTTATCGCCGCCATGGGACAAAACAAGATCGATGCCGGCATGACGACAGAACCAACAATATCCCGGCTGACGTCCATTGGCGCAGCAACTATCCTGGTTGACTTGCGTACAGTCAAGGAAACTGAAGCAGCACTTGGTGGAACCTATCCGGCAGCCTGCCTTTACATGCCCTCTGCCTGGGTCAGCACACACAAGGAACAAGTCCAAAAAATTGTGACTGCTTTCGTCAAAACCCTGAAATACATTAAAACGCATAGTGCTAAAGAAATCGCCGAAAAAATGCCGGCTGATTATTACGCTTCAAACAAGCAAATGTATATAGACGCACTGGAAGCAAGCAAACTGATGTTCACACCTGATGGTGTTATGCCGGAAAACGGACCAGGTACCGTATTGAAAGTGTTGAACGGTTTTGACAAGGCCGTACAGGGTAAGTCCATTAATCTGGCCAATACATTTACTACTGAGTTTGTGAAAGCTGCCAAATAATGAAAAATGTTGCGATAGAATTAAATAATGTCAGCAGAAAATTTATCAGCCCATCGGGCAAAGTGACATTGGCTCTGCGTGATTTCAGCCTGACTGTGAATGAAGGAGATTTTTGCGCAATCGTAGGACCAACCGGCTGCGGAAAATCTACTACACTGGGGATGATCACCGGGCTGAATCCACCATCATCCGGTAGTGTAAAGGTTTTTGGTCAACCTGTTACGGGAATCGATCCTAACATAGGTTTTGTTTTCCAGGCTGATGCGGTATTCCCCTGGAAAAATGTGATTGATAACGTTGCAATCGGCCCGATTTATCGGGGTAAAGACCCAAAAATTGCCAAAGATATGGCCGCTGAATGGGTGCGTCGAGTCGGCTTATCCGGTTTTGAGCAGCATTATCCTCATCAACTGTCCGGCGGAATGAGAAAGCGTGTCGCATTGGCGCAGACTTTTATTAATGAACCCAAGATTTTATTGATGGACGAGCCTTTTTCGGCGCTTGATGTGCAGACACGTGCACTGATGCAGGAAGAGTTGCTTGGCCTTTGGTCCGAGAAAAAAGCTTCCGTCGTGTTCGTTACCCATGATATCGAAGAAGCGATTGCATTGGCGGATCGCGTAATCGTATTGTCCAAAGGCCCGGGTTCAGTTAAGAGCAGTTACGAAATTCCCCTGGCCCGTCCGCGCGACGTATCGGAAGCCCGCTATACCAATGAGTTTATTCATCTGTCCAAACAGATATGGTCCGATTTAAAAGACGAAGTCCAAATTTGAAGCGGAAATAATCATTATGAATACAGCAACCATGAAACAAAATTTGTTACCGTCTGAAATTGGGGAGGAAGAACGCAAGGCTATCGCTCGTGCCGTGAATCATCGGCGCCTTGTAATTTTCCTGCGCATAGCACTGGCCGTAGTCACCTTGATAGGATGGGAGATGGCGGTCAATTGGGGTCTTATCGATGCTTTCTTTTTTTCCAAGCCATCCGCTATCTATGAGCAATTGTTAATCTGGCTAACAGAAGGAACGGCACAGGGGCCTCTGTGGAAAGAATTACTGGTCACCATGGAAGAAACCGTATTGGGTTTCCTGATAGGTAGCCTGCTGGGTATTTTCTTTGGTATCGCACTGGGGCGTAACAAGCTGGCCGCCGACGTATTTAGCATCTATATCAAAGTTGCCAACGCTATTCCAAGGGTAGTTCTGGGCTCTATCTTTATCATCATGTTTGGCCTGGGAATGGGGTCCAAAGTTGCTTTGGCAGTCGTGATGGTATTTTTCGTGGTATTTGGTAATGCCTTTCAAGGTGTTCGCGAAGCCGACAAAAATCTGATCGCCAATGCCTACATTCTAGGAGCCAATAAGCGTCAGGTAACGTTTTCAGTGGTGTTTCCATCTGCACTGACCTGGATATTGGCCAGCTTGCACGTTAGTTTTGGCTTTGCTTTGGTCGGTGCCGTTGTTGGTGAATTTCTGGGGGCCAGGCATGGTATAGGCTTATTGATTGCGACAGCACAAGGTACCTTTAATGCGGCTGGAGTATTTGCAGCAATGATCGTATTGGCGATAGTGGCTTTGGTCGCAGAATATGCATTGACGGCAATAGAAAATAAGTTATTGAAATGGAGACCCGCGCAATTCGTTGAGCAGGGCATGTAGTTATTCATCAGGAAGATGAGTAGCTGTGTTACCAGCCCGCTTTTGCGGGCTATTTTTTTAGCAGGCAAAAAAAAATCATGGCGACCAGATGTTGCTGCAAATTTAGTACAGTAATACGGTGCGACGAGCGAGATTGATTTCGCAACAGCCCCGACGTAGCACAGTTTAAAAATAAAACATATAAAACAGGAGATTGCAGCCATGAAATATCTATTCACATTCACATTCACATTTTTTACTTTGATCAATTTGGCTCAAGCAAGTGAAAAAAAAGTCATTCCAGAGAAAATTCTGATTGGTCAATCTATTGAATTGTCAGGGGAAGCTACCGGAAAAGAAAACCGGGAAGGGGCGCTTGCCTATTTTAACTGGATCAATTCTCAGGGAGGTGTTTACGGCAGACAGATTGAACTCAGAACGTATGACGACAAGCGTAAGCCAGAAATCACTAAAATGAACACAGAAAAACTAATCAAAGAAGACCATGCATTGGCTCTATTTGGTTATCGCAGCACACCGACAGTAGAGGCGGTACTGCCAATGTTGATTTCAGAAAAAATACCCATGATTGCCCCTTTTTCTGGGGCGCAGACCTTACATCATCCATTTAATCCCTATTTATTTCATTTACGGGCCAGCTACCAGGATGAAACCATCCAAATGGTGGAATCATTATTGCCTCTTGAAATAAACAAGATTGCGATTTTGCATCAGGATGATCCATTTGGAAAAGACGGTTTGGCTGGTTTCGAAAAAAACTTGGCATTGCACAATTTAAAAGCAATAGTGGTAGCCAAATATGACAGAAAAGATTTGAAAATAGATGAAGCGGTCAGCGAAATCGCCACAACCAGCCCGCAAGCAGTGTTAATGGCATGTACCCCGTCTGCATGTGCGGATTTTGTAAAGAAAATTCATAAGAAAGGTCTTTATCCACGATTTCTGATGTTGTCGAACGTCAGTTCTGACAGTTTTTTCAAATCACTGAGCGATGATGGTCGCGGAGTCGGCGTAATGCAAGTAATGCCGTATCCAAAAGATATTAGTGCAATAGTGGTCAGAGAATTTCAGCACGTATTGAAAGGGATGGATAGTCCACCACCAGTTTCATACGCTACCCTGGAGGGTTTTTTAGCCGCCAAATTATTGACGGAAGCCTTGCGTCGCGCTGGGCCTGCCGTCACCCGGGAGAAGCTTTTGCTTGCATTGAACGGCATGCGCAATGTTGACCTCGGTGGTGTCAAGGTGTCTTATACTCAAAATATGCATGACGGTTCAAAATTCGTGGAATTGACTGTCATAGGTAAGAACGGTGCAATTCAACGTTGATTTTGTGTGCCAGACATGTGTCGCCATATTGAGAAATAACGCCATTTCAAATCATGAAATGGCGCTGACGGCTTTCATATATTTTTGTTGTCTCAGCGTTTGAATGCCAATACCAGTACGCCACCCGCAACCATGCCAATTCCCAGCCATTCTTGCAGCGACGGCCGCTCTTCAAGAAAAACAAAAGCGAATACAGCAACAAATACCAGGCTCATTTTATCTACAGGCGCGACCTTGGATGCATCACCGATCTGCAATGCACGGAAATAGCAGACCCAGGAAGCACCCGTTGCCAAAGCCGACAAGATAAGGAATGTCCAGGTTTTAGCTGGGAGCGCGCTCGGGGTCTGCATTTTCCCGGTGAACCAGACGAAACAGATCAAGACGATCAGAATGATGGCTGTTCTGATTAAAGTCGCAAAATCCGAGTCAACATTCCGTATTCCAATTTTTGCGAAAATTGCAGTGAAGGCAGCAAATATCGCGGACAGACATGCCCAATAAAACCAGCCATTCGATGTGTTCATTTTGGTTTCGAGTAAAGATCGATACGTTAATATACACCTAAGAACCTGTTTCCGATCTTACTGCGCGAGTGTGATCGGGGCTCATGCGCTGCTCAAAATGCTCATGTACTAAAGTACATTCCGCTTTTTGCGCTGCTCTTCACTCCCGCTGACGCTCGCTCGCTAAAGATCGCAAACACGTTCTAAGACGGGATGAGGCTGGCAGTCAGTGCATTTTTCTGATTTTCCTGCTATCTATTTACCAGTGCCTGCATTTGCCTTATCAAACTCATTTAGCAGATCGCCGATTGTTTGTTTGCAGAGTGCCGCATTGGGCGTGTCTGCACGTAAGGCGGCTAAAGCTTTGTCGATAGATTTATCAATCACATGCCAGTCCGCTGCGGCGCGAGGTTTCAAGCCGGCTTCAGCTTCGTCCCAGCTGACTTCCAGGTCTTTGATACGTTTCTTTGCAGAGGCAAGATCACCTTTGTTAATCAATACTGCAGTATCCTGGGCAATCACACGAAACTTGCTCAGGTCACCGAGTTTGCTACCCGCTGCTTCGGCTGCACTGATGATGGAAATTGCGGCAGGAAAATTCCCTGAACCCAGTATGGCAACTACGCTGAGAGCCAACATAATCTGTTTCATTTTCTGTTTTTTCATTTGATCTACCTGTGGTTGGAGTTAATAAGTTGAAGCAAGTATAAATATTTGAAGCCTAGTGGACTGTAACAGTTGAAACAGAAGTGAAAGACGCTTGCCCGGCGATCAGGGCAAGGCGCAAAGCGGAGCGATAGTGAACTATCGCGAGCATTTGCAACGCAGCCATGATCGTCGCGCAAGCGGAAGGCACTCTGTTTTCAATTGTTACAGTCCACTGTCGTGACTCATTCGTAACTCATGTCTGGACCTGCCTGTCTTTTCGCAGACTTACGATAAACACCAAAATCGCAATGACACTCAGGAAAACGACGCTGGTGCTGATGGTTCCCCAGCCGATACCGCCATATTCAGAAGATTGTGATAACAGGTCGCCAAGCGAAGCACCTAAGGGACGGGTAAGAATGTAAGCCAGCCAGAAAGCCAAAACGGAATTTAGCCCCAAACGGCAGGCCACATAAATGATGATGATCATTCCAGTGAATAAGCCCACACCAAGCCTGAAGCCAAGGCCAAGTTCTTCCGTTGCCAGATCACCAGCGGCGGTTCCCAGGGCAAATGTCAACAGAATAGCGGCCCAATAGAATAATTCACGGCGTCGCGTCATAATCGTGTGAATTGAAAGCGTACGTTCACACCAGTACCATGCACTGAATACTGACACTAGTAACACGCAAAATACGAAAGTGCTGAGATACAGACTGACACCAAGGCCATCAGTCAAGGCGTCGGTTATCTGGGTGCCGACAATACTTAACAGCACGACCGTCAACCAATACACCCATGGTATATATCGATTCAGCCGGATTTGTGACGTTAGTGCAAGTGCAAGCAAACTCGTCATGACGGTACCGGTAATGGCAATTCCCAAGCCAACATGTACAGCCAGATAGTCGGCAGCGGTTTCACCCACAGTGGTAGAGAGTATCTTGATTGTCCAGAAATAAAGGCTTATTTCTGGAACCTTGTTAAGCATCTGATGTGGGAATTTTTGTTGAATTGTGCTCATTCAGCATCTTTCTTGGCAAAACATGTGTATCAGTCAACTGGTTCTCGCAGCAGCGTTCTGTGTGAAACTGACAGCTACCTGAAGTGGGTAAATATAGGTTTGTTATTGTTATTCTTGTTTGAATGCATCCCTCTTAATTTGCATTCTTCTTAACGTATTTGTCAGCGGGCTTAAGCATACTGGTACAAAAATTAAGAAATCATTAATTGAACTGATTTCGTGTCGCAGCCCTATTTGTGAAATGGGTTTCAACTACAAGGAAGTATGATATTTGTCTGGTATGTCAAACTTTAAGACTAGCTTAACAATGCGTCAGCTAGACTAAGGGCTAATCTGAGCTGGCATTGGTTTTCCAGCATAAAAAGGTCATTGACGTTATTGGTGCTGACCAAATGCTCAAGAAAGGGTTCGCGTGAGGGTGCTATTGGTAGAAGATGATCGTATGATCGGCGAAAGTATAGAGGAAGCATTGCGTGGCGAAAATTATGCTGTGGATTGGGTGCGTGATGGCCATAGTGCTGAATTGGCGTTCAGCACCCAAAGTTACGATCTGATGTTGCTGGATTTGGGATTGCCCAAAAAAAATGGACTTGATGTGCTACATCATTACCGCAAGCAAGGTGGCGATATTCCCGTGCTGGTTATTACTGCACGTGATGCAAAAGCAAGTAGGATTGAAGGTCTTGATGCCGGCGCAGATGACTATCTGATCAAACCATTTGACATAGATGAGCTCATGGCACGCATACGCGCAGTTTTGCGTCGTCATCGCGGACATATTCACTCCATCATAACGCACGCCGGTGTCACCATGAATCTAGCTACCCATGAGGTTACATTGGACGGACTGATCGTGCATCTTTCGGCGCGTGAATTTTCTGTATTGCGTGCATTGCTGGATTCGGGCAGTAATGTCGTTTCAAAAATGCAACTGGAAGACAAGATTTATGGTTGGGGGGACGAAGTCGAGAGTAACGCTATTGACGTATATATTCATCATCTCCGCAAGAAACTGGGCGCAGACTTCATAAAAAATGTCAGAGGCGTAGGGTACAAACTGACCGCTGAAAAATGAAAACAATACGAACCCAATTAATGCTGGGCTTGCTTGCCGGAGCTTTGCTTTGTACTCTGCTCGCTGGTTTTGCCATTTATCATTTGGCAGACAATGAATCAAATGAACAATCAGATCGACAACTGAAGCAAATAGCCGCAGCCTTGCCTTTGCAGTTAGTGGCAAATCAGTTATTGCCCGCAACGGAAGATCTGGATGACCAGATTGCCGTTCAGGTATGGGATCAGGATGGTCGTAAAATCTATTTTTCCCAAGCAAATATGCGCATGCCGTTTCAAAAGGGGAAAGGGTATCAAAGTGTGTCTTTCGCAGGTGAAACCTTACGGATTTACACTGAATCCAAGTCTGATCGTTTGGTTCAGATTTCGCAGCCGGTTTCAGTGCGGCATAAATTTGCAGTGCATATGGCGTTGCGTATTTTGTCGCCTTTAGTAATATTGCTTCTAGCCTTGATTGTTTTAATATATTTCGTCGTTGGCAGAACTTTAGCTCCACTGGACAAAGTAGCCGCTGCGGTAGCCATACGCTCACCCAATGCATTGCAGGCGATTGATCTGTCAGGCTTGCCTGAAGATTTATTACCAATAGTGGCCGCTGTGAACCGGCTGCTTGTCCAGATCGAAACAGCGATGTCCGCGCAACGCATTTTTGTTGCAGATGCCGCCCATGAATTGAGATCCCCTTTGACTGCGCTCAAATTGCAATTGCAATTGGCTGAGCGTTCTTCGACGGATGAATTGCGTACAGCTGCATTTGCAAAATTACATGACAGATTGGATCGTTCCAGCCACCTGGTTCATCAATTGTTAACCCTGGCACGACATGAGCCTGATCAGTCTAAGCGTGCATTTTCTATGTGCGAACTTCATCTGCTGGCCCAGCAATCAGTGATTGACCATTCGACCTATGCGGACAGTAAATCGATTGATCTGGGATTGTCCAGCGATTCCATGTCGGTACAGATAATGGGAAATGCCGATGGCTTAAGTGTCATGCTTAGCAATCTGGTTGACAATGCTTTACGCTATACCCAACAGGATGGAAAAGTGGACGTATTTGCCGGTATCGAAAATGGACGTCCAGTATTGCGCGTCAGCGACAATGGACCAGGAATTCCTGAAGACGAACGTGAGAGAGTGTTTGACCGATTTTATCGTCCTGACGGAAATGCCGACTGGGGTTGCGGCCTGGGTATGTCTATCGTAAAGAATGTCGTTGATTTGCATGCGGCAGAAATTCAGTTGAGCAGCAACCAGCTTTCCTGTGGACTGGTGGTTACCGTGCGCTTCGCCAGTGACGCAGTTATTCGTCCTGCGCTTAGTGGACTGTAACAATTGAAAACAGAGTGCCTTCCGCTTGCGCGACGACCATGGCTGCGTTGCAAATGCTCGCGATAGTTCACTATCGCTCTGCTTTGCGCCTTGCCCTGATCGCCGGGCAAGCGTCTTTCACTTCTGTTTCAACTGTTACAGTCCACTCGTAATAAAGCTGTTAAGGTAAAACAGGACTGACGAAATAAATATAATCCTGGCGCCTTACGGAATTAAGTTCTAAATATTCGCCAGGAAATGCTTGTAGTCTTCAGGATAAGTTATGTTAAAAAGAAAAAGACAATTATTATTTGCTATTGCTGCGGGAGTTATTCTTCTCGCGATCATCGGTCAGCATTATATGTGGGGAAAGACCGCCGGGAAAGCGAGCACTCAAAAGCCACCACTGATAGTGACAGTCGCTATAACTCAGCGGGTTGACTTGCCTATCGAGTTTTCTGCGCAGGGGCATCTGGTTACATTGAATCAGGTCGATGTACGTCCACAGATTACAGGCATCATCCGCAGTGTTAATTTTCACGAAGGTGACCAGGTGCGGGCGGGGCAACTCTTGTTTACGCTGGATGCCAGCGATGCAAACGCACAACTTAATCGCTATGACGCGCAAGCTGCACAAATAAGAGCATTGTTGGTGGATGCTCAGCGTGACTATATGCGTTCCAGGGAATTGGTCAAGTCTGGCTTTATTTCTGACAGCACGTTGACTAGTGCAAAGAGTAAAGTTGAAGCACTGCAGGCACAATTGGCTGCTGCAAGCGCTGAGAAGGATAGTGCAAAGATACAGGCCGGTTATACACGCATCACGGCACCGGTATCTGGCCTGGCCGGGGGCGTAAGTATCCATCCCGGTAGCCTGGCGCAGACTTCTTCGGCTACCCCACTGGTGACACTGGTGCAGATGGACCCCATTGCAATGGAATTCAACCTTCCTGAGCAAACGCTTCAGGCGATCCTGATTGCGCGTGAACAGGGTAAGGTCGGTGCAACTCTGGAAACGCAGGATCAGCAGAAGGTCGAAGGTTATGTCAGTTTTGTGAATAATAGCGTGAGCACGGATACCGGCACGATCAACTTGAAAGCCAGTTTTTCCAACACCTCACACCGGCTCTGGCCAGGTGGTTTCGCCCGGGTTACCGTGCGTGCCGGCGTCAGCAAAGCTGCAGTGGTCTTACCGCCACAAGCAGTACTGGAAGGACCTGCTGGACGGTTTGTTTACCTGCTTGATGAGCATGACAAGGTGAGAATAAAGCCCGTGAATTTATTACGCCTGCAAGATGGGAGGGCCGTACTTGAAGGTTTGTCAGGCGGTGAAAGAGTGGTACTCGAAGGGGGGCAAAATTTGTCTGACGGCGCTGTAGTGGTGGTAGAGAAAGCAAAGCGACCACCTGAAGATGAGACAGGCAGTAAGACGGTCAATCTGCCAGTCAATAATGTAGCTGGTAAGTCGCAATGAATAGCTACGAATTTTTTATTGAACGTCCGATTGCTACCATGTTGCTGTGGTTAAGCATTATTGTGGCTGGTGCAGCGTGTTGGTTGAAGTTACCTATTGCTGCTTTACCAAATTACGATACACCGACTATACAGGTTGTTGCCCGATTGTCCGGAGCCAGCCCTGAAACCATGTCGACTTCGGTGGCGACACCACTTGAAAAACAATTTTCTGCAATCCCTGGGTTGCTGGCAACAACGTCAACAAGTATACAGGGTGAGACGCAAATCACGCTGGAATTTGATCCCGGCAGACCAATTGATGCAGCCGCCGGTGATGTACAGGCAGCATTGTTTCGGGCAAGCCGTTCGCTGCCTGCAGAAATGACTACACCACCATCGTACCGCAAAGTTAATCCGGCAGACGCGCCCGTACTATTGATAGGCTTGAGTTCACCGTCAATGAAATTGACTGACCTGAATGGTTTTTCAGATAACCTGATTGTGCCCGCACTTTCAACGTTAAACGGCGTGGCGCAGGTTAACGTTACTGGACAAAAGCGCTATGCCGTCCGGGTAGAAATCCAACCAGACAGGTTGGCGGCTGTGAACCTGACTTTGCCGGAAGTAACAACCGCACTTAAAGCGGCAAACTCAAATGCGCCAACGGGGCAATTTGACGGCAAGCGCCAGATGATGATGCTGAACGTACCGGGCGGCTTGATGAAAGCAGCTGATTTTGCCAATGTCATTATCGTCAGCCGACACGGACAAACAATTCGATTACGTGATGTGGCAGAAGTTCAGGATAGTATAGAGAATACCCAGAATACCAGCGCGATCAATGGCATCAACTCCATCCTGTTGACAATACAGCGACAGCCTGGTGCCAACACCGTGGCAACTGTGGATGCTATCAAAAATATGCTGCCCATACTACAGGCGCAATTGCCTGCATCTGTCAAGGTATCGCTACTTTCGGATCGATCGATTTCCATCCGCAATGCCGTGCATGATGTAAATCTGACGATGTTGCTGACCATCGCGCTGGTTGTTATGGTGATTTTGCTGTTTTTGCGCCGCCTGGCTGCAACATTGATACCATCGATCAGTCTACCGATCTCACTGTTGGCCACGTTTGGACTCATGTATGCACTTGGACTAAGTCTCGATAATATTTCGCTCATGGGTCTTACCATTGCAGTCGGTCTGGTCGTTGACGATGCCATCGTCGTCCTGGAAAACATCATGCGTCATATCGAAGATGGCATGACGCCAGCATTGGCCGCGAGACAAGGAGTACGCGAAGTAGGCTTCACAGTAATTTCTATTTCAGTTTCACTGATTGCGGTATTCATCCCTATTTTTTTTATGCCAGGAGTAACCGGTTTGTTGTTTCATGAATTTGCGGTTGTTGTATCGCTCTCCATTGTCGTTTCTGCGGCAGTTGCCTTAACGCTGATCCCTTTAATGGTGCCCATGTTGATCAAAACTGGTCCGCGTCATGATCAGATTCCTGGCTGGAGTCGCACTTTTGAAACCATCTTTGACCGCACTCTTGCAGCTTATGGACGTGGGCTGGAATGGGCTCTTGCGCATCGTGCAATAGTTTTACTTGGTGGTTTGTCGACCGTCATATTGACTGGTGTATTGTATATCGTCGCACCAAAAGGATTTTTCCCGCAAGAAGACATAGGTCAAATTTCAGTCAATGTCGATACGCCGCAAGACATGGCGTATGACGCACGCTTGCTAATCAACCAGCAACTTGAAACTATACTGTTGCATGACGCTTCCATCAGTGATGTCGTGTCAAAAGTCGATCATGATACAACTGCTTTCACCGTCACACTGAAGGAAAAAGGCAGCAGACCACCCATGGCAGAGGTATTGACACAACTACGAAAAAAAACCGGCTTCTTGCCTGGCATTAAAGTGTTTTTCAGTCCGGTACAAAACCTGCGCATTGGGGGGCGAGGATCGAAAAGCACCTTCCAATACACACTGGAATCAGTCAGTCCGGGAGAGTTGGATGTCTGGGCGGACAAGTTGATTGCTGCCTTAAAGAAATCGGATGTGTTTGTAGGCTTGGCATCTGATGCACAAAAAGATGGCTTACAGGCCAAATTGCTGATCGACCGTGACAAGGCATCGCTGCTAGGTGTAGACATGAGTGTCATCAAGAATACTTTGTACACGGCATTCGGGACGCAGCAAGTATCAACTATTTATGCCCCGGAAGACAGTTATCAGGTCATCATGGAAATGGCGCTTGAAAACCGCCGTGATGAAACCAGCCTGCATCAAGTGTATGTCAGAAGTAACACGGGAACGCTTATACCTATCAGTGCATTGATGCGTGTTGAGCGTGCAAAAGGGACTATGGCAATCAATCATCAGGGCCAGTTGCCAGCGGTCACCGTTACCTTTGACCTCGCACCAGGTAAGTCGTTGTCCGACGCTGCCATAGCGATTGATGCTGCTCGTCAGGAGATACGGCTACCCACATTTGTGTTTGGTGCATTTGCCGGACAGGCTGCCTTGTTTCAGCAGGCACAAAGCACGCAGTTATGGCTGATTTTAATTGCTGTGGCTGTCATCTATGTCGTATTGGGTATGCTGTATGAAAGCTGGATTCATCCTGTGACGATATTGCTGGGGATACCTTCAGCAGCCGTGGGGGCGCTTCTCGCTTTGCGTATTACTGGTCTGGAACTCACGTTTATTGCCATGATAGGTATCTTGCTACTCATCGGTGTCGTCAAGAAAAACGCCATCATGATGATCGATTTTGCTCTTGATGCGCAACGGACATCAGGCATGACACCAATCGACGCAATTCGTCAGGCATGCCTGTTGCGTTTTCGGCCAATCATGATGACTACGTTTTGTGCCATCATGGGAGCACTTCCGATTGCGCTTGGTTTGGGGGCAGGAGCAGAATTGCGTCAACCCCTGGGGGTATCAATTGTCGGTGGCTTACTGTTTTCTCAATTGATTACCTTGTTCATCACACCAGTGCTTTATGTCTGTTTTGACCGAGCAACGCATACGTCTTAGAACTTGTTTACGATCTGTAGCAAGCATCAGCGGGGTCAGTGCAACATTCAGGGTAAAAAAGTGCAGCGCAAAAAGCGGAATGGTCTCTGGACCATGGGCATTTTGAGCAGCGCATGGGCCCCGCGTGGACTCCGCATGGACTCCGATCACGCACGCGCTTAAGATCGTAAACAGGTTGTAAAGCAGAGGACCTGGCGGTAGTTGCTACCAATACCGGGTCCGGATGCATTGACGAAAGTGATGAAGGCTTAATAAAAGTTCATCGTCTCTTTTCAGAAGGCACTCTTGATGACACCACCGTCGACCCGCAACGCCGCACCGGTGGTTGCCGACGCCAGTGGACTTGCCACGTAAGCTACCAGCGAAGCCACTTCCTGCGGCGTCCCGAAGCGTTTGATCAACGACGTCGGGCGCACCTGATCGAAAAACTCCGCCTCGATCTGTTCGAAGCTCTTGTCGCTCGCGCGCGCCATGCCTTCGACGAAGTCGCCAACGCCGCGCGATTTCGTCGGACCCGGCAATACGCTGTTGACTGTAATGCCGGTACCGGCTACTGATTCCGCCAGCCCGCGCGAAACAGCGAGTTGCGCGGTCTTGGTCATGCCGTAGTGGATCATCTCGGTGGGGATCTGGACCGCGCTTTCACTTGAGATGAAGATGATACGCCCCCAATTCGCCCGTTTCATCTCCGGCAGCACCAGCCGCGCAAGGCGCACGCCGCTCAGGACATTGACGTCAAAAAAACGCTGCCAATCTTCGTCGGGGATATTTTCGAAAGCCTTGGGTTCAAAGATGCCGAGGTTGTTGACCAGAATGCTGATACCCGCATGTCGCCGAACCAGCTCCTTTGCCGCCTCTGATTGACTAAGGTCAGCGACATAGCCGTGGACCGTACCGTGCGTCTCCGCACGTATGCGCTCCACCGCCTCGTCAACCCCGTCCTGAGTCCTGCCGTTGACGATAACACTGGCACCCTCCTGGGCCAGCGTAGATGCGATCGCGTAGCCGATGCCGGCCGTGCTCCCGCTTACCAGTGCCAGTTTACCGTTCAGTTGTAAGTCCATGTCGATGCTCCTTGGTTGCGCGCGGAAAAACCCGCGCGGATGGGGTACAAAGTGGTGCTCGTCGGTGGCAGAGCGGCGATCTTATTTGGCCTGGATGAAGGTTAGCACTGCCTGAATGGTAGCGTCGGGCGCTTCTTCCATCAACCAGTGGCCGGAGTTGGGAATCACTTTTTCGGTGACGTTGGTGGCGGCGTTGCGCATGACGACCGCTTCATTGGCACCGAACGATTTTTCGCCGCCGATCGCCAGTACCGGCATGCTCAGTTTGGTCTTCACGGATTCGGCGTTGTCATCGACATCCTTGCGGATCGACTGGAACTGGTTGAAGGCAGCCTTCATGGCACCAGGCGCGGCGTAGAGTTTTGCGTAGTGCGCGCGGGTGCTTTCGTCGATCTTGCCCGGGTTGCCGGCGAAGTCGTTCCAGAAGCGGTCCAGATAGATGCGTTCGCGGCCCTGGACCAGGCGCAAGGCATCCTTGCCGCCGAGATCGAAGTGCCACAAAGCGGGCAAGCGAACCATTTGTTCCCATGGCGGAATGCCCGGCACCGGCGCATCCATCACCACCAGCTTGGTGGTCTGGTCGCGATAGCGCGCAGCGTAGGCATAGGCCACCATGGTGCCGATATCGTGGCCGATGATGACGGCCTTGCCGACGCCAAGTTTGTCCAACACAGCACGGAGATCACCGGCCTGGGTCTTTTTTTCATAGCCGGTTTCGGGCCTGGAAGACAAACCCAGTCCGCGGAGATCCGGCACGATCACCTGGTGGTCCTTGGCCAGCGCAATCGCCAGCGGCGTCCACATGTCGCCGGTGTCGCCAAAGCCATGCAGCAGCACTACCGCCGGCCCGCTGCCGCCAACGCGCACATGGATGGTGACCTCCGGCGTCTTGATGTCTTCGATTTTGAAAGTAGATGGATAGGGCAGAGGTGCCGCCCACGCCGACGTAAGCTGAAGGGCGGCGGTTAGTGCGACTGCGCGGGCAAGGTTGATACGCATGATGTTCTCCTGTGGTTGAAAGCACAGTATAGCCAAGCAGTCAGGCTCAACATACACACTATCGGGTAGTATATTCCATACAATTTTCAGCATGATAGTTGCATAATAGAATTAATTTAGAATTAATTTAAAATTAACTACCAGTTGACCCGATGAAGAGTCTATTGCTTGGCTATTGCCGCGCAGCCGTGGCCTGTTGTGTGGTGTTTTGCTGCGGCGCTTTGCCGGCGGAAGGCCGGTCGCAGAGCGTTGCAACAGCGGCGATCAATTTGCATCACACCAGTTGGAGCGCGCGCGATGGCGCGCCGGAATCGATTTTGTCGATCACGCAGACCAGCGACGGCTGGCTGTGGCTGGGTGGGCCGGGCGGATTGTATCGGTTCGACGGCATGCAGTTCGAACAGTTTGCGCCGTTTAATGCGGCGTTGCCGACCCAAAACGTCAGCTTGGTGAATGCGGTGGCCGACGGTGGACTGTGGATAGGCTATCGCACTGGCGGGGCCAGTTTTTTGCAGCACGGGCTGATACGCAGTTACAGTGAGCAGGATGGCTTGCCCAACCGCGCCGTGTGGGGCTTGGAGCAGGATGGCAGTGGCCGCATGTGGGCGGCCACTGCGCTTGGCATGTTTTACCTGGACCGCGACCGCTGGCAGAAGCCAGCCAGCTCATGGGGCCTGGCTGGCGGCCGATATAAAACACTGATGCGCGATCGGCATGGCGTACTGTGGGCGCAGGGCGATGCCGGCGTGTATTCCCTCAAGCCAGGCGAGACACAGTTTGCCAGGTCAGCTGTCGACAGAGGGACCGGCGTGCTTTTCGAGCTCCCCAATGGCAATGTGATCAGTTGGGATGCGCAGCATGCGCGGCTCAATCTGCTGACAGGGCCGAGGCAGAATACAGCGTATCGGCAGTGGGGCGCCATAGGCGATCCTGGTAGCCTGTTGATCGACCGCCACGGAGATCTCTGGGTAGGTCTGCTGGAGGGGCTCGAGCTTCATACTGCGCGGGGAATCGCGCGCGCGACGCCGCGGCGGGGCTTGAGCGGGCGTGCCGTGGGCGCGATCTTCGAAGACCAAGAGGGAAATATCTGGGCGTCAACGTCAAGCGGGATCGATCGGTTTCGTCACAAACGGCTGACCAAGCTGGAGGTTCCTGAAGCGGCCATAGGCGGCGGGATTATCGCCGATGACAGCGCCGGCGCCTGGATTGGCAACTATCATGTGGTCGCCAACGAGACCGGTCAGGTGACAGCCACGCCGCTCTGGAAGCTGGGCGGCAGCGGATGGGATCGCAATCTGACCAGTTTTGCCCGCACCAGCGACGGTGCGCTATGGGGTGCTTCATTTGGAATCTTGCGGCGCTTCCAGGGCGCGGACAGTCGGCCGATTGCCGTGCCTGCCGCCATCAGCGGGGTGAAGGTGCAGGCGCTGTTGGCGGACAAGGATGACAGCTTGCTGGTGGCGCTGTTGCAGTATGGCCTGTATCGCCGCAGGCCGCAGGGAACATGGGAAAAAACAGGGGGCGAGGGCGAAGTCAATGTGATGGCCCGCTCGGACACCACCGGACTCTGGCTTGGTTATTATCCCGGCCTGGTGGTCCATGCGCAAGGCGCGCCGTGGCGTAGCTACGGTTTGGCCGAAGGCTTGGCGCTGGGCACCGTGATGGCGCTGCATCTGCACGGTGAGCACGTATGGGCCGGCGGCGAAAAAGGTTTGGCATTGTTTGGGGCAGACCATTTTCGCCAGATCAGCGGTGTCAATGGCGAAACTTTCCACGGCATTTCCGGCATCGTCGAACTGGAGAACGGCGATCTCTGGCTGAACGCCTTCGCCGGCCTGTTCCGCATTCCGGGCACGGAAATCGCCCAATTCGAAAGGCAGCGCGATTATCATGTGCAGTACGAGCGACTGGACCAACTGGATGGACTAGAGGGCAGCGCTCCCTACGTTACGCCCGCGCCGTCGCTGGTGCTGGCGTCCGATTCGCGTCTGTGGATAGCCCGATCCACCGGCATTTTCCTTCTGAATCCTGGCGAGCCGTTGCCACCTGCGCCCAAGCGGCCCGTCATCATCAAGACACTGGGACCACCCGGCGACGGCAGACCGCCGCAGTTGCCTATTCGCTTCGCGCCGGGCAGTTCCGTGTTGCAGTTCGATTACACCAGCCTGGCGCTATCGATTCCGGAACGCCTGCACTTCCGATACCGTCTGCAGGAGGTTGATGCGACATGGCAGGATGCAGGTGGACGTCGTAACGCCTACTATAGCAATCTCGCGCCTGGTAATTACCACTTCAGCGTCACCGCGACAGACTACAACGGCAAGTGGTCCGACGCCGTCACCACGGTGGATTTTTCGATCGCGCCTAAAGCGACGCAGACCTGGTGGTTCAAGGCGCTGTGTGTACTCAGTTTGCTCACGGTCGCCCACATCGCTTACCGATGGCATATCAGGCGTCTGGGCAGACAGATGGCCGGTCGGCTGCAGGAGCGGGTCAACGAGAGGGAGCGGATTGCCAGGGAGTTGCACGACACGCTGCTGCAATCAGTGCAAGGACTGGTGCTGCATGTGCATGCCGCGTTGCTGAAATTGCCGGCGAGGGATACGGCGCGGCTGCAGATTGAAACCGCATTGCAGCAGGCCGACGAGGTGATCGACGAGGGGCGGGAGCGGATACGCGAACTGCGCGGCGAAGATGCCGGGAAGCTGAGTCTTGCCGATGCAGTGCTGGCTGCGGCTGCGCGCCTGCAGCATGGCGATGCCGGCCCGGTTCGTTTGACTATTTCCGAATCCGCCCGCCAGCTCAATGCGACGATCTATGAGGACGCCTTGGCGATTATCACCGAGGCGCTGGCAAATGCCTATACCCATGCCAGGGCAACCAGGATAGAAGCTGAACTCCACTACGGCAAGCGGGAATTCCGCTGTATTCTGCGCGACGACGGTACTGGCATTCCTGCCGCCGTTCTCAACGACGGTGGTCGCCAGAACCATTGGGGTATGTGCGGGATGTACGAGCGTGCAGCCAGGATCAAGGCCAAATTGGTGGTGCACAGCTGTGAAGGCGGCACCGTGTGGCAACTGGATGTTCCGGCCGCACTGGCATATACCCGATAGGGTGATGTGCGACGGTGCTGCCGGTGATACGCTCTGGTAAAAACACAGGAGCATAGTCATGGAGAGTGGCCTGATTCGCGTCATGATCGCGGACGATCATCCCTTGATGCGCAGCGGGATCATCGCTGTGCTGTCGTCCAATCCGAAATTCTCGGTGGTGGCCGAAGCGGAGGATGGCGACTCCGCCATCGAACTGTATCAACGGTGGCGTCCGGATGTCACCCTGATGGATATACAGATGCCCGGATTGAACGGCATCGAGGTCACCAGTGCGATACGTCGTATCGACCCCGGGGCCCGCATCATCATACTGACCACGTTCGGCGGCGATGTACAGGTAGCGCGCGGACTGAGCGCCGGCGCGATTGGCTACGTCCTGAAAAATCTGGCCCGCAATGCCTTGATCGACTACATCGTTGCCGCGCATGCTGGCCGGCGGCTGTTGCCGCCACCAGTCGCGGCCAGCCTGGTGAACAGTTTTCAACTGGATAAGTTAAGTAAGCGCGAGATCGAGGTGCTACGTCTGGTAGGTGACGGCAACTCGAACCAGCGCGTGGCCGACCACTTGGGCTTGAGTGAGGACACCATCAAGGCCCACATGAAATCCATTTTGCAAAAGCTTGACGCACGTGATCGTACCCATGCTGTGACGATTGCCATGCGGCGTGGTTATTGGGAAAACTGAGAACCGTTCAACCCCCTATGGGGCGAAAAAAACTGATTTATGGCTGAGCGACCGGCACAGTATGCCATGTCTATACTGATTTTTTTGTCATTCAATGAAAGGAAGGTATCGCGATGAAAACACTATGCAGATTGTTGTTGAGTTTACTCCTTGCAGTCAGCTCCGCGCATGCGGCGCCGCTGGTCATACAGTCGGCCAGCAAGCTCAGTTTCGGCGATGCGAATACGCTGTTTGTCGCTGACTGGAAGGGCGCACGCATTTTTGCGCTACCGGTACCAGCACCTGCCAGGCCGGCTGGCAAACCGTTCAATCTGATGGATGTGCAGGCACCGATCGCCAAAGCGCTAGGGGTGGTGCCGACGGCGTTGCGCTTTGAGGATCTGGCCGTGCAGCCAGACAGCGAACTGGCGTACGTGGCACTGACCGTACGCGGCGGCAAGGGGCCGGGCAAACCCGCCATCGTCAGTATCGATGCGACGGGCAAAGTCAGGCGGCTGGATCTGGCCAGGACTTCGGGTTCGGCTCCAATTACCGATGCGCCGACGGCCGATGTCACCTTCTGGCACGACCTGCCGGAACAGACACTGACCGTGACCGACATGCGCTACTACCAGAACAAGCTGTATGTGGCTGGGCTGTCGAACCGCAGCTTTGCTTCAACACTGCGGGTGTACGACTATCCATTCAGCGGCAAGGCCAGTGCCACCACGATCGAGATGTACCATCCGGTGCACAATCAGATCGAAACCCGTGCGCCCATCCGCAGCATGACGGTGATGACCATCGACGGTGAACCGACGCTGGTGGCTGCCTATACCTGCACGCCGCTGGTCGCCATTCAACTCAAGGATTTAAAGGACGGTGCGCATATCGCCGCCAGGACGATTGGGGAACTGGGCTGGGGCAGCGCACCTAACGGTTTGGTGAGTTTCAAGATGGGCGATGCAGAATATGCCTTGCTGATCAATTCCAGCCGTTCAGCCGACTTGCTGAGCGCCACCGATCTTGCCAGTGCCGTCGCTGCGCCTGGCCTGAGTACGCCGATCGAATGGCCAGCCAAGCCCTATCTCGGCGTCAAGGCGACCATGACGCCGCTGTCGGCGGTGATGCGGATCGACAACCTGAATCCGCAATTGCTGCTGGCACTACGCCGCTCGGAAGCCGGCGGCGAGATGCAATTGGTGTCGATCCCCAAAGGTGGCTACCTGCGTCTGAGTGACTTCGTCAACGAGTACGATTTCCCCGACTACCGCTACCCGGATGGAGATAAATTCCGTGACTTCCACAAATATGCGCGCACCCTCGAGGGCTATCCTGAACTGGCTCGCTAGCGCGGCGCTGCTGGCCGTGGCACCAGGGCTGGCACTGGCCGGGGCTGGCCTGACGCCTTCCGGGCCGACGGTGGCGGAAAATCTGCTGCGGATCGAACTGCACCTCGATGGGCCACTGGCAGCGCCGCTGGATATGGCCCATGTGGCGTTGTTCGACAGCACCGGCACGCCTATCCGTGACGCTTTTCTCGACCTGCCGCTGCCCGACCAGAGTGGCAGGAACGTGACACTGTTGTTGCATCCGGGACGCATCAAGCGCGGGGTCGGGCCCAATCTCGCGCTGGGGCCCGCCTTACGAAGCGGCCAGTCCGTGACGCTGCGCATCGACGATCCGCAACTCGACCGGCCACTGGAACAGCGCTGGCTGGTAACGGCGCCACTGCGCCAGCGCATCGATCCACAGCAATGGGCGGTGCAAACAGTCCAGCGTGGAAGCCTGCAGCCTTTGCGCGTCATTGTCCCCGCCGCGCTGGACGGCGCTGCTGCAGCACAGATTGCGGTGCAAGACCCGGAGGGGCGGCGTATGTCCGGCACCGCCACACTCACGGCGGGCGAGCGGGAATGGCGTTTCACGCCAGCGCGGATTTGGCGTCCTGGGACTTACCTGTTGCGCATCCATCCACAGCTGGAAGACCCGCAGGGGAATCGTTTGTGTTCGGCGTTTGAACAGGCGGAGCGGAGCGCGCAACTGTGCAAGGACGAGGGCCAGGTGGCCTTTGTAATTGATTGAACCTAGCGCTGGTCTGGTGGTCGGCCTGCGATAAGCCGGCATCATTCGGCTTTTTTAATGCACAATGACGCAATTCGTCAGGCGCGCCTGTTGCGTTTTCGTCCAATCATGATGGCCACGTTTTGCGCCATCATGGGAGCGCTTCCGATTGCGCTTGGTTTGGGGGCAGAACAGAATTGCCTCACCCCCTGGGGCTATCAATTCAACCCTTCTGATGCCAGTCCTGAAGCTATGCTGTGGCGATGGCAAATGAAGCATCAAGCAGATCAACGGATAATGTCAGGATTCAGCACTTCCTCATCCACCCTGGGTGTTTGACCACGCAACACAGAATTGCCGCTGTACAGGGTGCGCTGGTCTATACTGGCTGGCTGGCACCAGTGGGCCTCCTGCATTTCCCGGTTCAGGCCATAGACGGCGAGGGCGTTGGCATACACAACCTGATGAATAACGTCGGCTGAAATGCCGCGGCTGGCCATCAGGCGGGCTGATTTGGGAACGGCCAGCGGATCAGATACGCCCCAGTCGCAGGCAGAATTGACGATGATGCGTTCAGGGCCATACTGGTTGACGATGTCGGCCAGCCTTTCATTGCCCATCTTGGTGGATGGATAGATGGTGAAGGCGCACCAGTAGCCACGATCCAGCACTTCTTGCACGGTTTCTTCGTTATTGTGATCAATGACGCAGCGTGCCGGATCAAAGCCACATTCTTCCAGCACATCCATGGTCCGCGTGGTGCCGCGTTTTTTATCCCGATGTGGCGTGTGTATCATGATAGGCAATTCAAATTCTATCGCCATGGCGATTTGTGCACGCAGGGCTTTGTCTTCGAGTTCGGTCTGTTCATCGTAACCAATTTCTCCCAGTGCCACTACACCTTCCTTGCCCAGATAACGTGGCATGATATCCAGCACGGCTTCGGCCAGGGCCGGGTTGTTGGCTTCCTTGGGGTTAAGGCCTATCGCGCAATAATGGCGTATGCCGAATTGCCCGGCACGGAAACGTTCGAAACCGGTGATGGTGGAAAAGTAATCGATAAAACTGCCGACATTGGTACGCAACTGCCCTAGCCAGAAGGCTGGTTCGATGACGGCGACGATACCGGCTTTGGCCATGGCTTCGTAGTCATCGGTAGTGCGCGCGATCATATGGGCATGTGGGTCTATCATCATGCCATTGCCGCCGCTGGCCAGTTGACGAAAGGCTGCCTGTCCCTGTTGTAATTGACCGGCCTGCGCCAGCAGGTTTTGCAGCATTTGCGGTGTGATGGTGCCGTTGCAGCAGGGGCAGGTCACTGTGCGGTCAGAAAACATTTCATCCACGATGCTGCTGTCAGCGACGAAATTTCCTGGGGATTTGTCTGGGTATGTGCCGTTGTTGTTCATTTGCCTGCTCCTTGTACTTTACTGATTTTCTTCAAACATGATGTCCAGAGCGATACCCTTGATATCTGCCGCGTGGACTTTATCCTTGCCATCTGGCAGTGGGCGATCAAGTATCAGCAAAGGGCCATCGGCAGCATCATCTACCGGCCTGCCGTGCGACCCCTGTACCAGGCTGGCATCCAGACCTATGACATTCATCAAACTGCGAAAACCCAGCATGCGCTTGCCCAGACGCCAGGCCACCGCCAGTTTGGGGAAGCGGATACTGGCATCGACAAATAACTCTGCCGGGTCATAGCCAGGCTTGCGATGGATTTCCACCGTGCGTGCAAAGTCCGGGGCCAGTGCATCATCCTGCCAATAATAGTAAGTGAACCAGGAACGCTGGTCGGCCATCACTACCAGCTCGCCCGAACGCGGATGATCAAGCGCCATCTCTGCCCGTTCACTACCGGCCCAGATGCCTTCGACACCGGCGACACTGCTTAACAGTTTGCGCACTGGGGCGATCAATTCCGGACGCGCAATATACACATGGGCAAACTGGTGATCAGCCACGGCATAGGCTCTGGAAGCAATAGGATCCAGCAATTCGGCACCATCTTCTTCACGTACCACCAGATAACCGGCTTCGCGCAAGATGCGATTCAGGTGGACAGGCCGGTCAACCGCCGTGATGCCATATTCTGACAAGACCATGACGCGGCGACCAGCCTGTTGCGCATGGGCGATCAGGTCTCCGGCCACTTCATCGATATCACGCAGGGATTGTTGTACTGCCGGGTTACTCAGGTCTGGACCATGCCTTTGCAAGTCATAGTCAAGATGCGGCAGGTAGACCATGGTCAGTGTAGGATCTTTTTCACTGATCGCCAGCTTGGCGGCGTCGGCAATCCAGCGACTCGATTTGATCGTGGTAGCTGGCCCCCAGAACTGGAACAGCGGGAAGGCACCGAGCTTGCTGGTCAGTTCATCCCGCCAGCCAGGGGGGGTCGTATAGCAGTCGGGCAGCTTGCGGCCATCTGCCTTGTATATGGGCCTAGGGGTAATGCCATAGTCATGGCTGGACGCCATGTTGTACCACCAGAACAGATTCGCGCAGGTGAACTTGGGGTTGCGTGCCTTACCGGCTTCCCAGATTTTTTCGCCGGTCACCAGTTTGTTGGATTGCCGCCAAAACCAGATCTCTGCCAGATCACGAAACAGCCAGCCATTGCCGACGATGCCGTGTTGCTGAGGCGGCAAGCCTGTCATCAGCGTTGCCTGCACTGTGCAGGTAACCGCCGGGGTCACGGTTTGCAGCGGCTGCATCTTGCCGCTGGCAACAAAGGTAGACAGGCGCGGGGTCAGTTCCCCCAACAGTCTGGGTGTCAGTCCAACGATATTCAACATCAACAAGCTTTGCATGCGTCTGGCCTTGCGTATTCATACTGCGATGAAGTTGGGAAATACATCCAATTCTGGCCATGGCAAAGGGAATCAGCACTCAGGCATTGCAGATGCATTGTTTCCTTATTATCAATTTAATTGCCACTTTGTGCAATAACTTATTACCGCAAAATCTTTCTTGAAGATAAATGTTGTGTAAAAAAGATATTTCTTGAAAGATGCTCAAAAGACATTGCTTATTTTGCACTAATATTTCAATATTGGTAATTATGTTTTATGAAATATGTATGTGCAAGTTTAAGCAGAGTGGCGCTGATCCTGAACCATCCGGCCAGGACGTTCGCTGCTTTCAATATGCCGATGGCAAGCCCATGTGTTTCTAAATTTGCAAATGAATGCATATCAGTTTTATAATCATTTCCAGCATGAGGCGAGAGAAAATGTGTAAGCACGAAAGAAAACTGGAAATGGTCATCCATGGAGAGGAATTATCGTGAAATTGGCTGAACTGAACAGGCTACCCGATCTGGATGTGACCGCACCGACCGCCTTGCGCGGTGCTTGGCAACAGCAACATGTGCGCGTCGATTATTCCTTCCCTGTGGTATCCACCCGCGATGCCTTTGATATTGCCAACCCTGATTTTCGTGCCGTGCTGAGCTTGCGCGAGTCCCAGCGGCGTCATCGTCTTGCCATCTTCCTGGATGAAGGCGTGGCCAGAGCCATGCCGGGTTTGGTCGAGCAGATACTTGCCTACCTGCGTTTTCACCATGAAGCAATCGAGTTGATCGGCGACATCTTCATGATGCCAGGCGGTGAAGCCTGCAAGAATGATCCGGCGCTGGTGGAAAAACTGCTGCAGGCCTTGTCCGAACGGGCGATAGACAGGCATTCATACTCGGTCGCCATCGGTGGCGGTGCCGTGCTGGATGCGGTGGGTTATGCCTCTGCCATTTTCCATCGTGGTGTGCGGCATATACGCTTCCCCACCACGGTGCTGGCGCAGGATGACAGTGGCGTCGGCGTTAAAAACGCCGTGAACTGGCAAGGGCAAAAGAATTTGATCGGCACCTTTGCACCACCCTGGGCAGTCATCAACGATGCGCGTTTTATCGATATCTTGCCCGTGCGTGAAAAACGCGCAGGGCTGGCAGAAGCCGTCAAGGTGGCACTGATACGCGATCACGCATTTTTCCTGATGATGGAAAAGCAGTTGCCTGCATTGGCTGCGTTTGACAGCCATATCCTCAATACCGTGATTGCCCGTTCAGCCAGCCTGCACATGCACCAGATTGCGCACGGCGGCGATCCGTTTGAAAGTGGTTCTGCCAGGCCGCTTGATTATGGACATTGGGTCGCGCACAAACTCGAACGCCTGACTGCGCACGCGCTATCTCACGGCGAAGCGGTTGCCATCGGCCTGGCGCTGGATGCCCGTTATTCCTGTCTGGCAGGTTTACTGCCGACAGGTGAAGATGCGCGCATATACAATTTGCTGACACGATTGGGTTTTGACTTGTGGCATCCGCAATTGCTGACACAGGATGCACAAGGCGAATTACTGGTACTGCAAGGTTTGAAAGAATTCCGTGAACACCTGGGCGGCGAATTGACCATCACCCTGCTGGCTGCCATAGGCAGCGGTGTGGAAGTGCATGAGATGGATGCAGTACAGGTACGTGCCGCGATAGACTGGCTGCAAAACCTGCATGCCGATTCAGCAGCCGATTCGGTATCTGATTTGCAGCCCGTCATGGCTACCTGAGGCAAAGGCTGATATGCAATTATCCCCGCCACTGCAAAACCTGCATTTGACTTACTGCACGAATATTCATGCGGGTGAAAGCTGGGATGAAGTGGTATCCAGTCTGGATGAAACCATTCCTGTGCTAAGAAAAAAACTGGAACTCAGTGACGGCCAGGCTTTTGGCATAGGCTTGCGGCTGTCTGCACAGGCGGCGGACAGTCTCATCGTTCCAGCAAAGCTGGATGAATTTAAAGCGCAACTGACACGCCTGGGCGCCTACGTTTTTACCATCAATGCCTTTCCATATGGGCCTTTTCATACGGTCAGGGTGAAAGAACAAGTTTATCTGCCCGACTGGCGCGATGATGAGCGCTTGCGTTATACCAGACAATGCGCGCATATCCTGGCAGCGCTTTTACCGGATGGCATGGACGGTAGTATTTCCACCGTCCCCGGTGCCTACAAAACTGAAGCACAAACAGCAGATGCACAGAATCAAATTGTCGGGCAACTGATAGCAGCAGTGGCCACGCTGGCGCAACTGGAGCAAGACACCGGTAAATACATCGCCCTGGCGTTGGAACCTGAGCCCTGCTGTTTTCTGGAAACTCTGGTCGAAACCACCGCTTTTTTTAGCCAGCAATTGTGGGCTACAGACAGCATAGCCAGGCTGGCAGATTTATGTGGCAGTACAGAAGCGGAAGCCAGCCATCTCATGCGTCGGCATCTGGGTGTCTGCTATGACGTTTGCCATGCCGCTGTTGAATTTGAAGACCCGGTGTATGCACTGCAGACCTTGACCGCCCTGGGCATACGCGTGCCCAAGATCCAGTTGTCTTGCGCCTTGCGCATTCCAGCCATGCAGGCCGATATGCTGGCTGAATTACAGCGTTTTGATGACGGCGTGTATCTGCATCAGGTTGTCGTCCGGAATCAACATGGCTTGCAGCGCTATACCGACCTGCCTGCTGCCTTTGCGGCTTATCAAGCGGGCCAGGCAGATGGTGAATGGCGTATTCATTGCCATGTACCGATATTCTGGGATGGCAATGGTCAACTGGGTTCAACCCGTGCAGAATTGCTGGCGACCTTGCAAGCCTTGCGCAAACAAGGTTTTTCAAATCACCTGGAAGTGGAAACCTATACCTGGGATGTCTTGCCCGCCCATTTAAAAAATGAATCCAAAGCCCATGCCATTGCGCGTGAGCTGGTTTTTATCATGAAAGAACTGCTGACATGAATACGATAGTGATGAACAACAGCCGCATGGGCATTTATTTGCGCCTGGGCAGGGTATCCAACCTGCCTACGGTATGGACCAATGTGCTGGCGGGGGCGATTGTCGCCAGCAGCATTACCGGTCGCTCTTTGTCCACCCTGCATACGGTGTTGGTGATGCTGGCGATCTCGGCTTTTTATTGCGCCGGCATGTATCTGAACGATGCCTTTGACAGGGAAATCGATGCCCGTGAAAGACCGAGACGGCCCATACCTTCGGGCCAAATCAGTGCCCGTGCGGTATTTGCCATCGGCTTTATATTGCAGCTTGCCGGCATCGCCATACTCAGTTATTACGGCACCTGGGCCATCGTCTGTGGCTGCGCGCTGGCCGCAACCATCTTGCTGTATAACGTCTGGCACAAGGGCAATCCCCTAAGCCCTCTGATCATGGGCTTGTGCCGCGCACTTGTTTATTTTGCTGCGGCTGCCAGCGCCATGGTCATCACCGGCGATATGGCGGATGAAAACCTGTTCCAAACCGGCGGCATCCCGCCTTTGACCAATACCGTGCTGGTGAATACCACAGTTGTGCTGGCAGCACTGGCCATCTGGGCACATGTGGTTGGTCTGACTTATGCAGCAAAGCAGGAAAGCCTGAATCGCCTTGGCAGTCTGTGGCCCTTGCTGATCCTGGCCTTGCCTGTGCTGTTATATGGCAGCCGTTCGGTCACCAGTTGGGGTGAGGGTGGCTTGCCCTTGCTGATGTTGCTGGCGCTGATTGTTGCCGACATCATTGCCGTGCGCTTATTGATCACACGCCATATCGCCGGTGCCGTACCCAGGGCGGTAGCACAATTGATCGCCGCAACATCCTTGCTCGATGCCCTGGTGATCGCAATAGCTGGTGGCGGCATCGCTGCCGTGGCTTTTTGCCTTTGCGCCTTTGTCATGACCAGGGTTTTGCAACGCGTGATACCCGGAACCTGAAGCCCGCAAACATGAAACATCCTTCCACAGAAGAAATACAGGCCCTGCCACAAACAGCTGCGGCTCAGGCACAGCTTGACGCCTGGATAGCATCGCGTAGTACGCCGGAAGCCTTGCTTTGGTTCAGACAGCAATGCCAGCAAATCAGCACAGCAAAACAGGAGCGCGATGTCTACCGTGCCATGGGCCTGGCAGCGCGTAAAATGGGCAAGGCTGACTTGAACTTGGACAGCGATGAACTGGCGGCGGCCAACCAGTTGCGCCCCGGCTTCGATCCGTCTGGCTGGAGCCTGGATATAGCCGCCAGGGTAGCTTTCCTGCTTGCCAGCTATGCTAGCGATGAAGCGCAATTTGCCAACCAACTGGACCGCATTGCCGACAGTGCTGAAATCAATGAACTGATTGCCCTGTATTGCGGCTTTCCCCTGTATCCGGCGGCCATGGCGATAGAGCATCGCGCACGTGAAGCCATACGTTCGAGTATGCGTCCCATTTTTGAAGCGATGGCGCATCGCAACCCCTATCCCATGGAAGCATTTGATGAAGCCGCCTGGAACCAGATGGTGGTCAAATGTTTTTTTCTTGATAGCCCTTTATGGCCGCTGCAGGGACTGGAACAAAGAAATAATCCGGCACTGGCTGCCATCCTGCTGGATCTGGTACATGAACGCTGGGCGGCAGGCCGGTCCATCAGCCCGGAGTTATGGCGTTGTGTGACACCGTATGCAGCTTATACAGACATCGCAGGCAAATCCGACGTACTGCGCGTGCTGGAGCAGGGCAGGGATATCGAACGACTGGCAATCGCCAAGAGCTTGCCAGAGCATGACAACAGCCTGCGCGTCATCTGCGAACAACAGCAACTGATAACACGCGCAGCACATATCAGTTGGCAACAATTGCTGGACGAGACAAATCATTGATCAACAGGAGCACACCATGTACGAAAAAAACGCCGAACACCAGCAATGGCTGGAAGACAGTATCGCCAGGTTGGATGCCGCTGCAGGCACCATCCATATACAGCGTGGCGAAGACCTGTACCTGAGCGCAGCCCTGCGCATACCCGAACCGGTACTCGCCATCGTTGCCCACGTCAGCCATGGCAAAGGCATGGCTGGTGCCGCGCAGCTAAGTAAGACAGCGGTACAAACCTGCAATCTGCAGGACGATAAAAGCGGCAACATACGCCCAGGTGCCAAGGCGGTTGGCGCGCAGGCTGCGATTGCCATTCCCTTGCTTAGCAAGGCGGGCGATGTTATGGCTGTGGTAGGTTTTGCCTGGCAAAAAGAAGGGGATCCGGCAGAGTGGGTAGCACAGGCACCATTCCCGGACAAGTTGGCTGAACTGACAGCACGCCTGCAAGCGGCCTGATTGGCATTTCTAGGGCAATATTAATTTGCGCACATAGCCTTCCAGTGCCACGGTTTCCCCATGTGGATTGGCAATGGGGCGACCGGGCAGGCCCATGCCTTCGCTGATGAATACGCTATTGCCCACTACGCATAAATTCGATGGCGTATCCAGATGCTCTGCCAGGCAATGCACGGTTTGCCGGGCCAGATCAACACACAGCAAGCGCCCTGAATAACGTTTGAAACCACCATGCCATGGTTTTTGCGGTACTTCAGCAACGGGCATGGGCTGCAAAAAATCTTCGCATAATTCCAGCACCAGTAATTGCCCCTGATCGGTAAAAGCCATGCCCGTTGCCAGTGTCAAGCCCGCTATCACAGTACTGATTTCGCCAGTATCCAGATCCAGCCTGACTATCTTGCTGACGCCTTTTTCAAAATATATGCCGGTCTTCTCGACATCACCCTGCAACTCGCCAGAGAACAGGGAGATCAGGACAGCTTGACTGCCACTGCTCTGTTGCCAGCTTTGATCCAGGATCACCGTCACCGGCACCGCATGCTGACCGCCAGACAAATCTGGCAAGACACCGATTACCGTTTCTGCTTTGCCCTCGATAAATTCTATGGCCTGGTTGGTATCCGGTTTCACCGTCAGCCAGCTTTGTCTTTGCGGGTGATAGCACAAGGCATTCAAATTGCCACGACTGTGGAATAGGGTTTGGGGCGGTAAAGTTGATAAATCCATGATGCGTGAACCGGATACATAATCCGTCTGACTCAGCAACCAGCGGCCGTCACCATAGGCTACGTCAGCCAAGCCAAAAATTTCATCCCGACACATGCGTGCCTGCATATTCATGGATCGAAAACCGGCAGCCACGATTTCCGCTTGCCCATACCCACCTGCAGCATCTCGTTTGAACTGCAACAGGCGACCAGAAAAAACCTGCTCTGCATCACCAGTGCCAGCCTCTACCAACAATAAATTGCCGTCCGGTTTGATCTTGATGCCGCGTGGATTATTCAATCCGCGCAAGATGATGCTGGATGCGCAGGTTGTGCGTAAAGGCTGTTGCGCTACGACGATAGAAGGCGGCTTTGGCATGGACAGGGACTGAGTTGAGAGCAGGGATTGTTCCACATTCTGAATACCGTCCCAGTGTTTCATAAAAGACAAATATGGTCAATGTACTATTGTTTGGTGCCAAAAATGTGACGAAGTTCCACCTACTTTCTATATGCCGACGGGCAAATAAAGCCACAAATGGACGCTGGCTTTTCCGGATCAGGGATCAAGGTCGGCTATGCATGATTTGAGATGGGTCAAAAACACAACATCATCTTAGGCGTTATCAAAATTTCTTCTATGCATCCGGCCTGGTATCGGTTGACGCGCTCAAACGCTGTGGGCGTCGGCTTGACCGTGCCGAACTCTTGCAGCAACTGAAAAATATGAGGGATTTTTCCATTCCGGATTTTGGAAAAATCAGCTTTCGTCCCAGTCAGCAACATGATAGCCACTGTGGGCAAGTACTTGGAGTAGATGTCTACCACGGTGCATTTACGGTGCTGGGTGCCTGGCAAGACCCGATTCATCCTAAGGAGGTAGATGGGCAAACTAGTCTGTGACACATTAAAAGCAAGTAGCTTTAAATAAGCTCACTCCGGCACTACCTGCTACGATAATATCAAGTGTACCGTCATTGTTGATATCCCCGGTGGTAACTGCATACGCACCGCTGCTGTTGAGACTGATACTACGGGTAAATGTACCCGTACCGGTACCAGTAAAGATATCCACGGTATTGCCAGTGAATGTGGGAACAAGAATGTCTGTAATGCTGCCGCGCAGCTTCGCAACAGTGACCGCAACGGCCGGACCTGAACTTGCGTAGGTTTGTACCGTACCAAAATTGCCGTCGCCTTTACCCATAAAAACGCTGATGCTGTTGTCACCCTGATTCGCAACAACCAGGTCTGCCAGTCCATCACCATTAAAATCACCTGTTGCAATGCCAAAAGGGCTGGTGCCAACACTCAGCGTGCTACCACTGCTAAAGCTGCCATTGCCTGTGCCAAGCAGTAATGTGACCTTACCAGTGCTGGCGTTGTTGACAATGGCCAGGTCCATGTGTCCATCACCATTAAAATCAGCAGCGACTATGCCATGTGGCACCGAACCGGCTGAAGCACTGATTTGAGTTTTAAATGTGCCATTTCCATTTCCCAGCAAAGCACTGATAGAACTCGCGGTGGAATTTGCTACAGCAATATCTGCGATCTTGTCGCCATTCAGATCGGCTACAACCAGGGCGCGTGGCTTGCTTCCAGTGGAATAACTGACGGCAGTGGCAAAAGTACCATCACCCATATTCAGTAAAACGCTGATTTCACTGCCACCAAAATTGGCAGTAGCGATATCGGGATAACCGTCACCATTAAAATCAGCGACTACCACTTGATAGGGATTGCTGCCTACGTGATAAGTGACGGCATCAGCGAAATTACCGCTTCCCTTACCGATCAATACGCTGATCGTACCAGCATCCAGATTGGCCGTGACCAGATCCAGAACGCCATCCTTGTTAAAGTCGCCGCTGGCGATAGCACGCGGATTGGCACCTACAGTAAGTATTGATAACTGGCTGTAGCTGCAGCTCGATGACGAACCCGAAGAGGTGGTTCCTGTAGTGGTGTTTGCTGTTGTTGTAGTGGTGGTGGCAGTCGTTGTATTGATGGCCGATGTACTCACAGTGGTTGCGTTGTCCGATGTTGTACTACCCCCGCATGCGCTGAGAAAAAAACAAGCGAAAGCGTAGCTTAGCAAGCGTCTTTTTGAGTAAGTAAAAGAAGGCATATTGTTGTCAATTAATTCATTGAGCGTATTTGAATTTCAACCCATTGAGTAATCTAATCGCTTCACTGGTAAATGAAAATTTGATTTACCTGGTTTTACATTCGTTACCGTGGAGCGCTATGGTGAGGAAGAGTTTCTGGTGTTGTTACCTGACCTGGGTCAGGGCCAGAGTACGGAAAAGGGAAAGGGGAAGAGTCGCGTTGAAACCTTGCATCAGATCATGCAGTCACAAGCAGTGATCTATATCGCTAAAAAGAGCAGGGAGGCACAATGTACGGCCAACGATGCATCTTGCCTTCGCGTACCAGCGCATTAGCGCAATCCGGTTAGTTCGACCCGATTGCCGATTACAGCCTTAATTCTTGCTGTAAGGGCGCGCAAAACCTTGCACTGGTTTACACGTAATTTTGCGCTTTTCATTTTTGTTACAGACCGCCGCTGCGTGGCTTGCCGCACTGCAACCTACACCCCGATTCCAAGAAGGTATTTAGCACGAACGATCACAGGTTCAATCAAGCCCCATCCAAGTCGGTGCTGCTTGAAATGGCGACCCCGGCAGCGGTATCACATACAGACCAGAAGCTGCGCGGTGACGTTTTACACCAAAACCGCCGCGTGGTGCGAACCCGCTACGAAATTCGTGCATTTCTTCCAGCGTATCCACCAAGCGCTCTCGGTCTAAGGTGCGTCCAGTATTTTCCAGCGCGACAAGCAAAAGCTGGGCGGCCGCCAGCAAACCAAGCTGCCGCACTTGCTCATGCGCGTTGCTGCCAGCGTGACCGACACAGCGGGCATACACAGCGCGTGCCTCGGTGCTGATATCGGCCGCCAATGCCGGTGTGGTCGTGACGGCACGCATTTGGTTAGCATTTCCCGGCAGATGTTCTGGCATCTCTTCCCAAAGTAGTAATGGCTGCCATTGTTGGCGACTTGCACTGGCGATAAAATCTTGAAAATACATCTCGTTACCCAGAAGTAGTACGCTTTCGATACCCTCGGCGCGCAAATTTGCTACCACTTCATCAACCCCAGTTGCTAAGATCGGCGTTGGCCTGACTTTAGTGAGCGGCTGTATAGCGGTGATTGCGCCATCCAGCAACGCGCTAGATGTTGCTCGCTCAGGATAAACAATGGCAAGCGGCAACGCCGCCGAACGCTTGAGCGGTGTGGCATAGCTGGCCAACGTCCTAATCCTCTCCAGGCTGCCTGGATAGAGGGAAAAGTGGTAGCGACTATATGGGGCTAATGAATCAGCAAGCACAGCCACTACTGGCATTGTCGGGGGAGTCGATGCAGTATTGGTATCACTAGCCAGAACCGCCAGTACTGGTGGCGTACCTGGTCGGGGCGTGGCGACATTCATGACTAAAACGAGGCGGCGTCGAAAAACGCCCCCTTTGCGGTTGACGTTCTCGACCCAGGCATTCAACAATTTCTGATCTGATTGCGCCCGCCTGGCGAGTTTGGGATCGGTTGGCAACGCGATTCCAATACGGATGATATCGTCGCCCACACCTTCATCCGCAGGAGTCAGGTTTTTTAGATAAGCCAGCAAATCCCTTGTTTCCATTGCGGACAAATCGAAACGCGGCATGCTTGAATTGAGCGCCTGGCCGCTCGGGTCCTTGCCTGTGGTAAGCGCAATGAAGAAACTTGTCGCGTTATAAGGGGCGCGATGGCGACCGTCGGGCCGAACAAGGTCGTAGGGTTTAGAAAGTACACCCCAACGGATGTCACCCGATGTGATGCCGCCTTCAGTTTTGCCCCGCGCCTGATAGCCGTGGCAGTTGACGCAGGCCACGAAAGCATTTGGTAGCGGGGCACTGCTGTCGCCACTAAGCGCTGTGAGGGGCCGCCCATCCTGATGCCGCCCTTGATGATAGATGCTCTGGCCGCGCGCCAACTCGCTCGACAGTTGTGCTTCCGATGCTTGCGCACATACTGCGTCGATTGATATGAATGCGATCAGGCAAGTGAAAAAAATGGACGAAATACCGCTTTGCCATCGAAATCGTGTTGCAGGGTTGTGACTGGCCGCCAGCTTAGTGGCCATCGTTCATGACACTGGCGACGATGGGCAGTAGTTCGTTAGCCGAAGCCAAGCCGTTGGCCTTCTTCCACAGCCCGGTTTTTTCATTGCCGATGAGGAGAAGATTGGAATGTGCATCACGTGACTTGACAAATTGACCTAGCTTTTCGAGTACTCGATTAACGTTGGCATGATCACCACTCAGAAACAGCCAACCGGGCTTGGCACCCAGCTGTCTGGCGTAATCCTTTAGTTTTTTCGGTGTGTCAGTCAGCGGATCAACGGTAATGGACAAGAAAAAAACGTCTTGGCCTAGCCGATCACCCAATTGTGCTTGAATGCGAGCGAGTTGTGCGAAGGTCATCGGGCAGGTCGCGCTGCATTCCGAAAAAAAAGTGCTAATCACGACGACACGGCCTTTGACCAAATCGCTGTAGAAACGACGTGCATTGCCATTTTGGTCAAGCAGCTGTAAGTCGGGGAAATAGCTGGCGGCGGCGCTTGGCGGCGTTGCTGAGATGTTTGCCGCTTTCGCACTGGCGAGTTCCCGCATGGTTTGAGCCAAAACGCTAGGTGCGGTGCTGCTTTCGATGCGCCGCCACGTATTCGTATCAGGATTTCCCAGCAGAAAATTCCCGCTGTGGAGGTTTTTATCGGCTGAATAGACCTGCAGCGCCCGCAACAAGGTGTTGATGTCGCGTTCTTTCCCGGTGACCAGTGTCCAATCGGGGGCAGCGCCGAAATGGCTCTTCCATTCACGTAGGTGTTTGGGCGTGTCGGTGCCAGGGTCGATGCTGATCGAGATTACACGTTGATGCGGGTCGCGATTTTTTTCTAATTCACGACTGAGTGCCGCCGAACTAGCCCCAAGTAGCGGACAAACCGCACTGCAGCCGGTGAAAATAAAATTCACGGCAACCACATTTCCCTTTACAAGATCGCGGTAAAAATGCAACGTCCGCCCGGATTGATCCTGCACTTCAATGTCGGGAAGCGGGTCTGATGTCGCAGCCGCGACCGTCGGAGCCCAGACCAATCCCGTACCAAAGGCGATTAAAATCATCAAAAAAAGCATTCCTGACAAAGATCGCAAACGGGTCATAATGGTGGCTTTTCGAGGTTTTTTTCGACCGATTGGAGCACCAGGCAGGGCGCGCTATTGAGTGCTTTCCCCAGCGCCGCCGATTCGGCGTAAAAGTAATACAAGCCTGGGCTGGGCGGGGTAAACTCGAACGTCACCGAGCCGTCGGGCAAGAGGGTCATGTTATGGCGCTGGTGCCAGGTTCCGGGGGCCAGCACTGCACGCAAAGTAAGATCAGGCGGCACGACGGGCAGGGCTGCATTGGGTGAGCTAGAATTTGGACTTGAGCTTGAGCTTGAACTTGAGCTTGAGCTTGAACCGAAGCGAAAAGTCAACCGTGCGATTTGCCCCGGAACGATGGTCTGGTTCGGCAATGCCACCAATGTCGTTGTCGGGCCAGTCAGTACCTTATTTGGTACCGGACTCTCGACAATGTTAGTACCGAAAGCGTGGATGATCCTTGGAGAGGACAGGAAAAAAATGGTGTCATACACCCCCGCAGCGGGAAGCGCAGCGGTGGTTTCGTATACGCCAGGAAGCACTTCACGCAGGCTGCGGTCAAGCACCAGAACGGCGCGCGGTTCGCGGCCATAGTTATCGAAGGTGCCCATCGGTGCAGCCATGCCTTCCATGTAATAGTAGAGCGATTTATCTTTGGGATTAGTGACGACAACAGCGGTTTCGCCAGGGGCTGGAACAATGCTGTCAGCCAGATTGGAGCGGGGGCCGAAAGCGTGTTCGCCACCGACGAACTCGGCAAGCGGTAAGGCCAGGCCCTCGCGACCGATTTCTTTGAGCGGAATCATACCCACGCTGGCGCTGCCGCGCCGTCGCACGAACGCCATATCGCTGGAAAAGGCGACTTGCTCTGGCGCTTGATCGATACTGGCGCGCTGAATAATGCGGTTGCTTACCGCGTCAAGAATCAACAATAGATTCTGGTTCGGGGCAGTGATCAGGCCATAACGGTCGCCCGGCGCAAAGCGAATTTGCGCCATTCCTGCCACGGCCGGTACGTGTGCTGCGACTTTCTGTGTGCTGGCATCGACCACCGTGATGCTATCCCTGGTTTGACTCCACACATACACCGAATCGCTCAGCGCAGAATAGGCAATGCCGGTGGGACGGTCGGCAAGTTTGAGGTCGCGCACTTTTTTCAGGCTGTGTACGTCAATTACCGAGAGTGTTTGGTCCTGCTCATTGGCAACAAAGGCCCAACGGCTATCGGCAGAAAACGCGATGTGGTGCTGACCGTTCCCGGTGACGATACGCGTGACGACTTCAGGCCGGTCAGCTGCCATGACGGCGACACCGGCTCGCGCGTCATCTGCCGCCGCACAGTCAACCCACACATAATGAGCGTCCGGCTGCAGTACCAGTCGGCTCGGTTTAGCGCAAGGGGTGAGGGTGGTCGATACTGTCCAGCTAGCGGTATCGATGACGGCAAGCTTATCTGTGGCAGCCGTGGTGACGTAAAGCAATGTGCTACTGGCATTGAACACCCAGTCAGTACCGATGCCTGGCAGCGGAATCAGGGCTAGCAGTTTCGTGCCGCCAAAGCCAAACAGCGGGTCAACCACGGTGATGCTGGCATCATCGTTGAGTGTGAGGACTTGAAACGAGTTGAAGTCGGCGTCGGCCTTGGAGAAAATCGAGCCACCTAATAATTCTTGAACCTTTTCCGTTAGCGAGTGTGGACGAAAATCACCAGTTTGGTTTTGGTTTTCAATTCCGCGTCGGCTCAACCATGCCGCCGGGTGTAGCCGTGTCAGTGGTTTGCCGCTGGTGGTGTCGGTGATGGTGAAGCGCACCCGCGCTGCCTCCCTGGCCGTTGCTGTGCCAACCGCCCCCGTCGCCGGATTCACCGGCAGCAGGGAAAAAGCGACTGCCACACCGTCTCGCACCGTGGTATTGAGGGCCGTCGCACTGTCCGCAGCCTGGGGCTGACTGGCAAGCAATGCGCTTGCCAGCAAAGAGCCGCAACAAAAAACCGCAATGCGTGAGCTAGGCATCACTATTTCACTGCCTCAGACAAGTCTGCCAAGCGCTGTTTATGTGTTTTATTACGATTTTTAAAACGCTTCACGATGGCCGATTCTTCAACAACGGCTTGTTTGCTTACAGCCTGTTCTTCGACATCAGTGGCGCTCTTGAGCAGGTTGCTGCCGTCAGCCTGGACAGGCAAGATCGTCGCCCGCGATCCCTTGTCGTCTTGGACACGGAAGATACCCCATTGGCCTGCGACAAAATCCCCACCACCGAAGGTAATCAATGACCGATAGAGGTAATCCCCCTTCACCTTCTTTTCGCCTCCTGCACTAGCGATCACGGCTTCAAAGCGATTCCTGGCACCGTGCCCGCCGCGCGCGCCAAACCATTGCGAGAGCGGGTTGTACGCTATTGTGCGGCTGTCGTTGGAGTACGGTTCTTCCTGGAAAACGTGACCGTCGATGGTCAGCGTTTCACCATCCGCACCGGAGCCACTGGCTGGATGGAGCATGCGAAAGCGTACTTCACTACCGGGTGGGGCGGTGTAAATCGGCGTTTGTGGATCGACATTGCCAACTTGCCAGTTCGAGGTGGCGGCTTTGACATTGGTTGCTAGACTTAAGCTAGCCGGAAAACGATACGCCATTGGCTCAGTACCATAGTTGATGGCGTGCGTAGCCTCCCCCCCTGAAGTACCGGTCTGCAGATTCAAATCATCTTGTGCAACCATCACAAAATCACGGAAGGTTTTTTTACCATAGGCCACCGTTGCCGCAGCGCGCATATTGCTGTCTTCCTTCCAAGTCGCACCTTCTGGTTCAATGACCAATGCACCAACCAAGCCTTGAGTATGCTGCAACAGCGGATCAGATGGATTGAGGTTGATGGCGCCAAGTTCAACGGGCGTCTCCTTGAGCTTGCCGTTTTCAAATTCCAGCGTTCCGGCATACCAATAGACGGGGGCCGCAGTCTGGCCTGGCGCAACGGTGACAGTTGAATTAAAGCCGACATTCAAGCCATTACCACGCGTGATGTCATAGCCAACAACTTGTGGGTTGAGGCCGACCTGCGGCGATGTGTTCATCATGATCGTGGGGCTGACCAGGATTTTGTCGCCATTGAGCGTGAGCGCGTAGTTCATATTGCCAGCACCGCTAGCTCCAACAGGTGGTGTGATGCTCCAAGTGGTGAAACCTTGCTGCGTGGTATTGGTGATCGTCGCCGTGGATAACAGCGTGTAACCGGCAGCCTTGAATTCGCTGATCAGGTTTGTCGTCACTGTGGCTGGCGAGGGTAGCGATTGCGCGGGAATCACGAAGAACTGACTGTTGCCGTAAGGTGCCAATGCTTCCGTGTTAGATTTAAAAACAGCAGGCAATTCGCTGGGCTTGAACGCGTTGATGAGGGTTAGCTTAATCCATTCGCCCGCAGCGGCACGTAGGATCAGCGGTTCGATCGGCACACCGGGTTTGAGTTTCCCCTTGGCGTCGGGCGAGGTAAGGTCTTCCGCACGGAAGTAGATCAACGCATTCGGATTTTGAATGTTATTCGCTGATCCAGGGACTGGCTTTATGCCATTCTTTATAACTTGACCACGGTTGTTGTACACCAGCGTGCCGCCTACAAGTGCCTGCTTTGCAGTAGTCGCGACGACTGTAAAACTACGCACCTTGGCACCTGGTGGTGGCTCGATAGTGGCAACCATGGGTGTGGCGGGCGGGAGGTTGTTGGGCAACGGCACCAACTGATCCACTTTTTGCTTATAGGAGCGCATGAATCCCCACAAGCCATTGGTGATGCCATCAGTGCCTGCGCTAGCGTTATACAGGTGATCTGCAAAAGGCATCTTGGTCGCTGCGGTCGCCAAGGGCAACTGGAACAACATCTCGTAGTGTTCAGAGATACCCATGGGTTGGTTGTTGCGGAACCCCGTGTTGGCAGAGTCGGGTTCGTAGAGCCACTTTACCCCATCGATGGAAAAGAAATGCGGGTTATGATGCGCGCCCACCAGTGTCCGTACCTGCACCTTGTCGCCCGCATAGGCGCGAAGTATCGGTGTAAAGGGGTCGGTGGGCTGCACTTTCGCATAGTCTGCCGGTGCACCGCTGCCATTCATGGTTGGCGCAATATTGGCGGGGAACTTGAAGCCAGCAGGATTCTTTATATCAATTGGTGCGCCTGGGAGTGGCTGCACGTTGAGTGATTTATCGGCACGGATGATTGATGTATACGCAAACGACAGGTCGCCTTCGTGATTGGTTGAAGCTACCTGGCCAGTAGTTGGATTCCACACCCGTGCTGGAATGGGTTCGGCACGGTAGTTCAGCGAAAACGTGCCCGGCGCTGCAGGGGTACTGATGAGCGTCGGAAACGGCGCGCCACTAGATTGGTTGACTGGATCGGTACCAGTCGCGTTGATGGCGAACCGAGGTGACGACCAGCCGACCGGGCTATTTTGTGGCACTACCTGATAGGTGCCAGTAACAGCGGGCGCTGGCGCGGGTTTTAACAAGTAGTTGTCAGGCACGCCGATGACTTTCTCGCTCTCGATGAGGAGATCAGAACCCTTGGCAATAATTTTCGCATTGGCTGCGAGGGTCACGCCGTTATTTGCAAAATAGGTGCTGATCGCAGGGGTAACCGGGCCGACCACGGGTACTGGACTGAACACCGTGGTGAACAGTGGTGCCGTGGGCACACTACGCACGGACGGGCTGCCTGCCGTGTAGGCGAGCTGGAAGTCGGCAAACTCCAGGGCAAATTCGCGATAGCTGTCGGCCGAATTGGCAGTCACAATGTTGGCCTGCCAACTGGTTGGACCTCCATCGCTACGTTGCGCTTTGTCATAGAGCAAACCGCCCGAAATTGGATCAAACCACCTGGAGCCTTGCGGTTCGACCAACAGGCCACCGTACAGGCCGACCTGTTGGTGGGTCGATGGGCCAAAATGATCATGTGTGAACACGGTGCGCAGGGTGCGGTCGTCACCTTGGTTGTTTTCGATGGGATCGGTCTGCCAGCGTTGTATCGTGGTCTGTGCGCCCACCCAATTTTGACCAAGCGGTGCCTGACCGAAAACCGCGGGCGCGGGTTTCGCGGTGAGCTTAGTCTGTATGGTTCCCTTGAACTGGGTTTTGGCATCGAAGTTAAAAATACCACCCTGCAAGTTCAGCGCATCGATGCGGCCACGTACTTCATCGGGACTGAAGGTGCCGTCTTCGTAGTTCCAGCCATTACCTGCACCGTCGGAGGCGAGCACATCGAACTTCACGAGGTGAATATGCTGGCCGATGATGTCAGTCGGCGTACGCACTTGAAAATCATCGAGATCATAGTAGTCAGGCACTAAATTGGTGTGCCAAAATTCGACTGTCTCGTTGCTGTTGGCGCGGAAAAACAGCGGTTGAGGCGCGCGCTCACCTTTCAAGGTCGGGGCGACATCCTGCCATAAGGTCAGCATGCGCTGTTGCGGATAATGCCAGCCTTGTTTTGTCAGTACTGCATCGGTCTGGATAGCCGCTGCCTGATAGCGCCGGGTATTGCCCAAACTCAGGCCATTGCCATTGCTATTGACACCGGGATTAGCAAATGGTGCACCGGGCACGGGTGGCAAGCCGTTGAGGGTGAAATTACCGGGCGCGCCGTTGGGCTGCACCGACGCACGGGTGCGCGTCGAATGCGCTGCCATCGCCGCTTTTTCGACCGCCGTGCCTTCTTCTGGCAGTGCGAAAGCAACCAGGCCGCCAGCGATGGGCGCGCCCATTTTGTCGTAGGCGATGAAATCCTTGCTGAAATCCCAGCGCGTATGCAACTCGTGCACGATGGTGCCGTCCACCACCTGATGACGCGGCAAGCCGCCGTCAAGGTAAATTTTATTGCCTGAGGCATCAAGTTTGGGCTTGCCGTTGAGCTCTTCCCATGCGAAGTCGATCGGTGGATGGGGCGCACGGTGGCCTGACACACCAGGGACAAAGAATGGATATCCCGGATTGTCATAAATCGGCTCGCCGCTAACGGTCTGGCCTTTCGCGCTAACTTCGACCCGTGTGCCCTTGTCGATCAACTGCACCAAGGCAGGCGCAGGGGCCATGGCCAGCGTCGGCAGTGGGACGATGGCTGGTATCGGTGTGCCAGCGGTGATTTCAGCGTCAGGCAAAGCGCGGTTCCAGCCGGGGGTTGGTATGCCATTGGCATCAAGCCTGGTACCCGCTTCAAAAACGTCATGTACCCGCCACAACGCCCACATACCACCGGCAAAATGGGGGTAGAAATGGCAATGGAAAATCGAATCACCAGCCGTTTCGTTCAGGTTGCCACTACCATTAAAAGCCATTTCAAGTGAATAGGTCGAGCCGGGCGCAATCAATTGACTATCGAGGTAATGCGAATCATCGCTGTTGGGCGAACGTAACCACTGGTGTGCATGCAAGTGGTGGACATGGGTAATACCCTGCCCGGTATGCAGCAGACGCATGGTCACATGATCGCGCATATAGCTGTGATAGACGTTGGAGGGATCATCAGGATAGTAGGCCTTGGTGGCACGCATGCTTGCGGGAACTGGCGAAACAGGTGAACTTATTGGCGTCCCGGTGGGGGGGGGCACTGCAGCGCCACCAGCGGTAAAGGGCGTGACAGCGTTGGCAGGCACATTGACCACCATCGCAGGATCACCATTAGACCAAGAACTCAGGAAAAACTCTTCAAACTTCAAGTCAACCGACTGTTTGCCGCCCATAGGGCCGACCCCCAACCGACTAGCCAGCACCTCGGCACCAATACCCGCTGCGCCATAGTTGATGGCGAAAGAATCACTGCCTGCACCGAGAACACTGCTGAGCGGACCACTATTAAACTGTGGAAACGCCTGCTGAGCGGTACTGAAAACTTCGTGATACATCACGGCAAATTCGCGGAACGGTTGACGCCGTCCGGGGTAGGTAGGATTTGCGTAAAAGTCTGGCCCCTTTTCGGTAAACGGGAATTCGCCCCCGCCAGGGCCAGTGACAATCGCACCGAGGTCGGTGTAGATCAGCTCGTCGCGACCATCGTCAATGGGCTGCGTCATCTTCAAAATGGGCTGCCCGGCACGCGGGTTACCAGATGAAAAGATGGCGTTGTAGTTAATCAGTGGGCGTCCGTCAGGCAAAGTCTGGGTTGAAGCCAGCAGCATATCGGCGTTGGTCACTTGACTGCGATACCACTCGGAATTAGGCGGCTCAACCACCACCGCGCCGAACAAACCCGCTGCCAACTGGCCGTTCCAGTCACCCGCAGCGCTGTACAGCATGTAAGTACCTTCTTCCTTTGCGATATAGCGGTAGCTCATCTGCTGGTTGGGGGCAGCGTAGGCATTGGCATTTTTGCCAACCCAAGTGGCGTCATTATTGATGCCCGGCCCAGACTGTGGGGGATTGCCAGGTGCAAATGCAGTTGCAACGCCATTCGCATCCAATTCAAGGCCCGCGATATGCACACCAGCCGACGTTGTGCCAACGCCCCCCGATGAGGTGAGAAGATTGGTAAACTTGATTTCTAGCGTTTGGCCAACCGCCACCCGCAAAACAATTGGGCGCGGACGCTTATCGGCGCGCAATGCAACCTGCCCAGCGCACAGTACCGGTGCTGCGCAAGCGCCCGTACCAGTGGATACCACATCGCGTCTGAGTGCGAACATTTTGCCGTTGGGTTGCGACGCGCCAAGGCGGTTGAACCACCAAGGCTGATCAAGCGCGACTACATCGACGAAAATCGTTTTGGCACTGGCCGCATTCGATGCCAGATTGTTTGCACTGGAGCTGTGACTCAGTACAATCGCCATGACACACGTTATGAGGGACAGCACAGATTTGGCAGAAGAACGAAGGCGATAATTCATGGAAGAAACCCCCCCACTAAATTTGATGAATGGAAACCCCAAATCACACCGCTTGTTTTACCTATTCCGTGCAAACCAGAAAATGGTAAATTAGATAATATGAATATTATACTAAGTTTTAATTAAATAAAAGTAAATATATTTTGATAAAAATAATGGGGTCTGTTGACGTTTCACATAGGCAACCATAAAAAGGGGTTGTGTTGCAATAAGGATTTGACGTTGAGTTGAGTCGAGCAATCTGCCCAGAAATCAAAAGGCCAAGCTATAGAATTGTTGGGTAGCGGACGCAACTTCCCCGTTGGAGCATTGCAGTTGCCCCTTCTTGATCATGTGCATCGTCTCAATGCCAGCGATGATTTTGGCGGCGCAGTGGAAGTTTTTAAAGCCGAGCATGGGACGGGTTATTCGCTTTATGGCTTTATGGCTTTATGGCTTTATGGCTTTATGGCTTTATAGCTTTATAGCTTTATGGCCTTGTTCTACAAGATTTTTCAAGTATTTCGATTGGCGCAACATGATGTCAACGCCGCTGTCGGCGACCATACTATGCACCGCCACCGTGTTGGCGCCGCTCTTGTCAATCGTGATTTTCTCTGGCACATCGTGCACCCCTATTGCCCGTTCGAAGAAGCGTCGTGCCACAGCGTGATCGCGTTTGGCCGTGAGCAGAAAGTCCACGGTGTGACCAAGTCTGTCTACTGCTCGATACAGATATTTCCACTGCTTGCCGACTTGGATGTAAGCGTAGTAATCGGCTTGCTGCCGAAAATCGTGCCGAAGCAAACACGAGATTTTTACTCATTGAAAATCAATGACTTAGAATGTTTGCTTAAGAGTCTCATCCATTCGCCAACTGCGGCCAACCGGCCGCTTGCGATGGCGAAGCACCTTGACCTAGACCGGCAAGATCCTCAACGCCCACCGATGCACCGTGGTGTGATCAACTTCCACACCGCGCTCGGCCATCATCTCCTCTAGATTGCGCAGACTCAGCGCATACGTCGCATACCAACGTACACACAACAACATCACATCAAGCGGATAATGCAAGCGCTTGAGTACTCTACGAAGAACGGATTCTTCCAATTGGATCGACAGTGATTTCATGAATGCCATTCTAGCACTCCGACTTTCGCCTTACCGCAACAGAACCCGTAAAAGCATCATGCCGAAAAATCCCTCCCTACCCATTCATTACAACTTCAGCGCCGTCACCTGCTGCGGCAGCACGCGGTCAGCCATGCCACGAATATCCTTGGCAGAGAAATCAGTGACGCCGCGCAGATCGAACAGCGCAGCATCGCCCTGACCACGCTGCAGATTGAGCGCACTGAAATAGGCATCACTGACATCATCAAGAACAATGGCAGTGCGGCCTTCAGGGCTGGTATAGCCGACCTTGACGTGATGCATGTCGACGGACTTCACGTGGCGCAAAAAGAAGGCATACGCCGGCGGCTTGCCGAACATGCCGGGCTCTGGATAATTTTTGGCGTTTTCCGGCGGTACCAGCGCACTCCACGCCGCATCGCCACCGCCCTGCGTTTCAATCTGCACATTGCTGATCTGGATATCCTCGACAGCATGACCGGGAAGACCCGTAATGGTACTCGCATAATCACCATGCGCGCCCGATACGACGATATTGCTGATGTTGATGCGCTTGATGGTACCGACAACTGGTTTGCCTGGAGCGCGCAAGCGTGCGCCCAGACGAATGAAGATCGGGTCGTTCGCTACATTGCGCATGGTGATGTTAGAAATCGTGATGTCTTCTATGTGTGAGCCATCCACGCTTTCAATCGCCAGCCCCCGGCATTCATCAAAAATGCAGTTGGTAATAGTGATGTTTTTGAAGTCCCCGTTTGATTCCGTGCCCAGTTTGATGCGTCCGTATTTGCCGGATTTATAGTCAGGCACGCTGCGTTTGAAACTGCCATCAAGCATGCTTCCCTCATCGAAATTACCTGACACCATGCAATCAGAAATCGTAATGTTTTCGCAGGCTTGCAGGCGACCCAGTCCATACGAGGCCTTCAACACAATCGCATCGTCCCAGGGCGTATTCAGGCTACAGCGACTGATGCGCACATTATTGCAGGCATCAATGTCCATGCCATCACGATTGCTATCTATCTTGAGATTGTCTATCAGCATATTGCTGCAGCCAGTTGCCAGGATACCGAAATGACCTCCATGCAAAATTGAGAAATCCCGCAAGATGACATTACGGCATTCACGTAGCCCGATCGCCTTGTTGCCGACACCCGGTTGGTCGGTACTGTCCTGGTATCCACCGGTAGCCCTGTTGTGACCACTATATAAACCCTTGCCATGGATCAGCCCACTACCCAGGATAGCCACATTGTCCAGGTCTACACCCCAGATCAGGCTGTTTTGCCAATGGCTATGACCACCGTCCTGAAATTTACCGCCAGCTTCATTCGGCTCAGGCACATCATAAGGCGCAACTTTCCAGTCTGCCGCCTCGATCACTGCTCCCGCTTCGAGGTATAGAGTGATATTGCTCTTCAGCCGGATGGAGGCGGACAGATAGCGACCCGGTGGGAAATAGATAGTACCGCCGCCGGCTTTCGATGCCGCCACAATGGCAGCATTGATCGCCGGGGTATCCACGACCGACCCGTTCCCTTTTGCACCAAAGCGTTTCACATCGAATAAATTCACAGATGGAATTACAGGCGCAGCCAGCGCACCAGTCACAGACAAAGCGGGCAAGACACCTGCAAACGCAATCGTGCTGACAAGAAAATGCCGGCGAGTGGCAAGGGCAGTGGTCATGAAGAGCCTCAATTTGAATTTTAAATTTTAAGAATAGGGGGGAATCGTTCGCGATGTTCCCGGCAAATTATGGAGAGTTTCTGATTCCGGCGCTGCTCATTTCATTGAGCGTTTACGAGGAGGCGAAAACGGGGGAAGCAGATCCCCGGTGCTGTTAGCCTGGATACATGCACGGTGATTATTCAGTATCAAGGAGCCTCATAAAGCTAGTCCTGTCAAAACCATCAAGCGTCAAGGCACTGATTGTCAATATGTTTGATTGGTAAAATTATACGGAATTTTGTTCCCCGACCTATCGCCGTACTTACGTCAATGTGGCCATTGTGTTTCTGTATGATTCCATAAGACAAAGACAGGCCCAATCCTGTACCTTTACCGATAGGTTTAGTGGTAAAGAAGGGGTCAAAAATTCGAGGCAAAACATCTTCTGGAATACCGCTGCCTTTGTCTTCTATTTCTATCCAGACCTGCTCATTCCCGGTTCCTGTCCGGATAGTAATTTGACCCCGGCTCGATACAGATGCGTGCACCGCATTGACCACAAGATTCATGATTACCTGATTGATTTGAGATGGCATGCATTCCACTTCAGGGATAGCGCCATACTCTTTAATTACATCTGCAGAGTACTTGATTTCGCTAGCTATTATATTTAGCGTGGATTCTATACCTCGATGGAGGTCAGCCCATTCCCATTGCTGGGCTGTATCTGTTCGAGAAAAATCCTTCAGGTCTTGAATAATTTTACTGACACGCGTTATTCCATCCTTGGATTCGTTGATAAGATAGGGAATATCCTCTTTTAAATACTGTAATTCAATGCGTTCGCGTAAATTTTTTATTTCTGTAACAAGTGATGGCGAAGTTATGTGGCTCTCGGCATTTTCATAGGCAGTCAGCATTTTGAATAGCCGTTCAAGATACGTTTCCAGAGTGCTGAAATTTGAAAATATGAAGCCGATAGGGTTATTGATTTCATGTGCAACCCCGGCAGCGAGTTGACCAATAGAGGCCAGTTTTTCTGATTGTATCAGTTGGCTTTCCAATAATTTCCGCTCATTGATTTCATTCTCCAGCAATCTATTTGCCTGCAATACTTCACTGTTTCGTTCTAGAACAATTTGTTCCAGGTGCTCCATTTTCAATGCGGCTTGTTGGCCGCTGACCCATTTGGCGGTGAGGGTGTTGGCCAACTGGCGGACTTCAATCAGGTCAAAAGGTTTTTTTAAAATTAATAAACGGTCGCGTGTATCCAGGCGAGTTAATACTTCTTCCCAGGAATAATCGGAATACGCGGTACAAATGACAATCTGCAGTCTTGGGTCCAGTTGCCACAGGCGCTCTGTCGTTTCGACGCCGTCCCAGCCGGGCGGCATGCGCATGTCTATGAACGCCATCGCATAAGGTAAGTTGGCATCCAGTGATTTCTGCACCATCGCCATGCCGTCTTGCCCTTGATACGCTGAATCCAACTCAAATCCGACAAAAGAGGTATCTGCTTTTGTCCCAAACAACATCGCCTCTACATCATCAAGTTCCGATTCTGGTGAATTCCCAACGAGAATTTTCCGAAAATCCTCATGGATCTGAGGCATGTCGTCTATGAGCAAAATACGTCTATTTGAAAAATAGTCCATAAATTTAACTATACACTTTCATCTCTTGAATTTTTCGGAAGTTCTTAATTCAATCTGCTTTTTGCAATGGATGCTTCTGATTGTCGTCGGGTCTCGGACACGTTACGATCATATACCTCAAACGCCTCAGCCAAAATTTTTCGAAGTTCATGATTACTGAAAGGTTTGCCTAAGAATTTATAGATGGCACCTTGATTAATTGCTGCAGTCATAGCGTCAAATTCCTTATAACCACTAAAAAGTAATCTAACCGTGCCAGGGTACAAACGTCTAATTTTTGTTAGCATTTCTACACCAGTGGTTTCCTGTAGTCGTTGATCGCATAAAACCACACCAATATTATTACAGGCAAGTAATTCAAAAGCTTCCTCCGCGCGATTGGCCAATAGTACGCGGTAGCCATCAAATCTTAACCCCCGTACTACTGCGCGCGTCATACCAGGATCGTCATCCAGTACAAGCAGGGTCCGGGTGAAGCAATCTTTTGATCTGGGTTCTGGAACGAGAAGCGGACCAGCCTGCAGAAAGGCCATCAATTCTGGAGCTTGCAATGCCGGACTAAAGAAATACCCTTGCGCCTGATCGCAACCACCTAAAGTCAGCAAGGCAACCTGACCAGCCGTTTCCACCATTTCGGCAACTGTTTTCAATCCAAGTTGATGTGCCATCACAATAATAGTATTGGCGATTGCCAGATTGTCTGGGCTACTGACTACATCGTTGATAAAAGATCCATCCAACTTGATCTTGTCAATTGGCAGTGCGGCCAATGATCGCAAGTTCGAATAACCTGTACCAAAGTCGTCAATCGCCAATTGCACTCCCAGGCTTTTAAGATCGTTCATTATTAAAATAATTTTTTCAATATTTTGAACGATCGTACTTTCAGCTAACTCCAATTCAATATGGCAAGGTTCTATATTATTCGTGGCTAAACAATCTGCAATGCATTGTTTTAGATCGGGCCATTCTACTTGTTTTGCCGACAGATTAATGCTTATGCATAGGGTAGGAAGGTCCGCTTCCCGCCATTCTTTGCATTGTTCGCAGACTGTCCTTATGGTCCATGCACCTAGTGATTCTATTAAACCTGTTTCTTCGGCCAGTGGTAAAAATAGGGAAGGGGAGATGTTGCCCAATTCCGGATGTTGCCATCGAAGTAGCGCCTCAGCACCAATTATTTTTCCATTGCGCAAATCGATTTGAGGTTGATACGCTAGCGATAACTGGCGTTCATCAATTGCGCGTTGCAGGTCGGTGGCTAGTTTTTTTCGTTCATCCAGATGGCGATGCAAATTCTCGTTGTAAATTTGCAGATTGTTGCGCCCCATTTTTTTTGCCCGGTACATGGCGGCGTCAGCGAACTTAAGCAATTCATTTCCATCTATACCATCTTCCGGGAAATTACTACAACCAATGCTGCAACTTATGTTGACTGCCCGGCCAGCGAGGATCAAAGGTTGGGCCACGCTTTTTACAACGCGACCAATGGCAAGCTCGACATCGTACGCCTGTCCATTTTGGTTATATAGCAGCAAAACAAACTCATCCCCACCTAGACGAGCAATGGTATCCGTTTCGCGCAAACAGGCACCGATACGCAGTGCAACTATCTTCAATAATTCATCGCCGGCAGCGTGTCCCAAATTGTCGTTGATCCATTTAAAGCGATCCAGGTCGAGAAAACATATCGCTAAACGCCCTTCGTTTCTTTGTGCGTGTGATAGTGCCTGATGGAGCCGGTCCATTAACAAATGACGATTTGGCAAACCAGTTAATGCGTCGTAGTTAGCCTGGTATTGCAATTGTTTTTGTACCCGTTTGTGTTCGGTCGCGTCCCGTATCACCAACTGCGTCGCTGATTTTCCTTGATAAGTGTAGGCAAGACGCGTTACCAGGACATGGATCTCGTCGCCGTCAAGGCACAGCACTAATTCTTCGGCTAAAAGCTGAGTATCAATATTTTTTTCCAAAGTACTGAGATGTACCGTGGCAGAGGGCGGGGGCGACACGAACAGTGATGCTATAGAGCGATTTAACAAGTCATCAATTTGCTGTACGCGAAACATGTCACAAGCAGTTCTATTTGCAAAAACAACCCTCTCTGAGCGCTCAATCAAGATGGCATCTGGAGACAATTCAACGAGTAAGCGATATTGTTCTTCACTCTCTTGCAGATTATGATTTGCGATCTCAAGGCTTGCTTGTGCTTCTTTTCGCACCAGCATTTCATTGGTAAGTTCTTTAGTCCGTTCTTGAACAATTTGTTCCAGGTACTCCATTTTCAATGCGGCTTGTTGGCCGCTGACCCATTTGGCGGTGAGGGTGTTGGCCAACTGGCGGACTTCAATCAGGTCAAAAGGTTTTTTTAAAATTAATAAACGGTCGCGTGTATCCAGGCGAGTTAATACTTCTTCCCAGGAATAATCGGAATACGCGGTACAAATGACAATCTGCAACCTTGGGTCCAGTTGCCACAGACGTTCTGTCGTTTCGACACCATCCCAGCCAGGCGGCATGCGCATGTCTATGAACGCCATCGCATAGGGTAAGTTGGCATCCAGTGATTTCTGCACCATCTCCATACCGTCTTGCCCTTGATACGCAGAATCCAGCTCAAATCCGACAAAAGAGGTGTCCGCTTTTGTCCCAAACAACATCGCTTCTACATCATCAAGTTCTGATACTGGTGAGTCTCCTACGAGAATTTTCCGGAAATCTTCATGAATTGGGGGCATGTCGTCTATGAGCAAAATGCGTCTATTTTTCAGTGAATTCATATGCTCTCTTTTCCTGATTTTATCGGAAACTTGAATGTGAAAACTGCACCTTTCCCTACGCCGTCGCTGCTTGCCGCTAAACTTCCACCCATCGATTTCGCCGCTAAAACACAACTATGCAGCCCAAAGCCGTGACCATTTTTTCGGGTGGTGAATCCATGTGCAAAGATACGGGTGATATTTTCTGGGGGAATGCCTTCGCCGTTATCGATGACCTGTACTTGTATGGTTTGTTCTTGCGCTTGATGCATGCGCAAAGTGATCTGATGATGGTCACCTTGTTTACCGGCCATTGCATTTTTTGCGTTACTAATAAGGTTAATCAATATCTGCAGCACTTTATGCCGGTCCAGCAACATAGACGGGACAGCGTCAAGCTCTTTGACGATCTTCACGTTGTGACGTACTAATGAACTTACACTTATACGCAATGCGTCTTCAATAAGTTCGTCAAGTTGACAATATTCGAGCACGCTTGATGTGCCAGCATATGACTGCTGTGTAGTAACGATATCTCTGATGTGATCAATACTGTTAACCAGCTGGGCAAGTTCGTTGATAATTGCTTGTTGTTCGTCGAGCATCGCGACAGATAATTTCCCAAGATAATCAGGTAATAATTTACCCTTTGGATTTTTGGTGAAAAAATCTCCCAAATCTTCGGCATGCTCATCTATAAGTTGAACAGCTTTTCCTAGCCCCGCTATTTTAGATGCACGAATTCGATTATTGACTAATTCGGCTGAAACATTGACGCTGTTTAAAACATTACCGACGTTATGCAGTACGTTTGTGGCAATTTCCGCCATCCCTGCCTGGCGGGCAGTGGTGATCAATTCAGCTTGCACAGCTTTTAATTCATGGGTGCGTTCTTGAACTCGTTGTTCCAAATGGTCGTTTGCATATTGCAGCTCAGTATTGATACGCTGTATAAGCGCATTGCTGCGAATTAATCGAATGACGGCATATAAAAATAAGCCTGTCAGTGCAGCGGCAAATAGCAACAGATAATATCGATATTTCTGATTTAATTCCGTATTTAGTTGTTGTTCGATATTAAGAGAATTATTGATCGCATCTATGCTCGCAGCAGTTGGTTCGTTGGAGATGTCTTTTAAAAGTTCATTGACGATTCCGTGTTCTCGCAAGAGGGTTCGTACGTGAGCGGAAAATATGTCTACTCTTTCGGTGAAATTTAACGGGAGATTTTTTGCCAGGCTCATTAATTGAGCTAACTCAGATTCGATGTCGCTTGCTTTCTCCTCCGACGCTGCCTGGTCATACACTAGACTGGCCAGTAGTATTTTTTTTACACTCCCGGTAATTTTTTCAAAATTGGCAGCATATTTTGCTTGAGCACGCAGGCTTTGAATATCTTCAGCAGCAGTTGGAAGAAACGCTAATGAGTTTCTAAGGATAGCGTTGTGAGATTTGAAGCGTTCAATCAGAATTGATTTTTTCTGTAAGGTTTTCTCAAAAATTTTAATTTCATTTTCCAACTTCAGGTTGGTATGGTGATTGTTATTTTCTGCAATCAAATCCAGTTGTTGCTGCAATTTATCTAGGTCTGAGAGCGGATCAACTAATGGATCGTAAGTTTTATTGATGCCGACTTTGGACTTCATCACATCCAATTCCCAATGTGCGTCAAGCTGTTTAATTTGACGTAGTAGGGCAATGTTTTCGAAATAGAGAGCGGGGTCGAAATTTTTTGTTTTTATATATAAGAAAAAGAGTGCTGAGGAAAGCAACACGCCCAGAACTGTCATTGAGAGCCAGGTGAATGGATTACGCTTGGTTCTCATGGCTTATTGGGGAGTTCACCAGTTAATGTATTGAGAAACTTGACGATGGATTCCTTATCCTCTTTTGAACCCACACGTCCAAGTTGATACTTAAACATAACGTCAACCGCATCCTCGAGTGTTTTTGCAGATGCGTCGTGAAAGTAAGGCGCGGTCAGCGCAACATTGCGTAGACCGGGTACTTTAAAGACGTACTTGTCTGCTTCTTCTTTTGTGACAAGATAACGGCCAAGATCTGCTTCTGTTGGATTCCCTCGCTGTTTAAAGTAGTCACCCATGACGCCAAATTTTTGAAACATGTTCCCGCCAACATTGACACCTTGATGGCAGGCTATACAGCCATACTGTTTAAATTTGGTGTAACCAATTTTTTCAGCCTCAGAAATGGCTGAATTGTCGCCACGAAGGTATTTGTCGAAACGCGAATTGGGTGTGATCAAGGTGCGTTCAAAAGTGGCAATTGCATCCTGTATGTTGGCTTTTGTAACTCCATCTTTATAGGATGCAATGAAAGCTTGTTGATACTTTGCATCTTTAGATACTTTAAGTACGATCTCTTCCCATTTCGCCCCCATTTCAGCAGGGTTTTGAATCACGTGACTGATCTGCGCTTCTAAAGAATCTGCGCGCCCATTCCAAAATTGCTTGAAATTGAATGCTGTGTTGAAAACGGTAGGTGTGTTGACTTCGGTCTTTTGTCCGTTCAGGCCGACAGAGCGCGCCAGACCATCTGCGCCACCTTTTTCAAGATTGTGGCAACTTGCGCAGGATATTTTATTGTTTCCAGAAAGGATAGGATCACGAAATAGTTGCCGGCCAATTTCTGCTCTGGCTGGATTTTGATTCAGCGAAAAAGGGATGGGTTTAATTGGCTCATCCAGTGCGGCTGGCAGAGCAGAATTTGAAAACCCTGAAATTAATAAAATGGCAAATCTCAAAGAACTGAAAGACATCGATCTTCCTTTGCACAGGTTTCCATGCATGGTGTTCATTTGGTGGCAATTTAATAATACTATGAATCAAGAAAGGTGATTCAATTTATTAAATTATAATAAGAATGTCTTAGCACTTCGCTATTACCTTAGGAAACAACTGATCAGCACACAGCCTCGTTGTAATCCGCAAAAATACCGGAGTGACTTTGAAAAACCAGATTTAATCAGGAATTTATTAATTTTACGGCAATAATTTTTCTGGACATGCAGGTATGATTGACGTATAGATATCTAAAATAGAAAAAGAAAATTTCTGTTTTGATATTTGTTGTTTTTAAAAAAAGTCCAGCTATATTGAAAGCATATAATTTTATATATGCTTTCATTCACAAGAAAATGTGATGAGGTATCGTCAGGAGTTTGGATGAGAACGCCTAATACGTATCCGCGAATATTAATCGTCGATGACGAAGTGCTGCACATGAGTGCGCTGTGTGATTTATTACGCGATCACGATTGCGACACAACCGGCTTTGTTTCTGGTTCGGAAGCATTGATTAAAATGCGGGAAACACCATTTGACCTCCTGCTTACTGATTTGATGATGCCAGAGTTTGACGGCATCGAAATGGTGAAAGCGGCTCGCCTTATAGACCCCGACCTGGCATGCATTATCATGACCGGGGAGGGGACGATAGCATCTGCTGTGGAAGCCATGAAAGTTGGCGCATTTGATTACATCATCAAACCATTCAAAATTTCTGCACTTCTTCCTGTGCTTTCAAGGGCACTGGAAGCACGGACATTGCGAATGGAAAACGCCAATCTTGAACTCCTGTTACACGCCCACGTCGATGAACTTGCCGTCTTGAACAAAGACCTTGAATTGGCCAAAACGCAAGCAGATATTGCGAACCGGGCAAAATCTACCTTCTTGTCCAACATGAGCCATGAGTTGCGTACGCCACTTAACGCAATCCTTGGCTTCGCACAAATACTGACGTCTGAGACGCTGTCGACAACACTGGATGAAAAAAGAGAATTTGCACAGCATATAGAAGAAGCAGGAATTCACTTGCTTACTTTGATTAACGAAATACTTGATTTGGCGAAAGTCGAATCAGGTGCAATGAGCTTATCGCTTGAACCCGTTGCGCTTGAAGATGTATTTTCTGAATGCAGTACGATGATCGAGCCTTTGTCGAAAAAACGTTCGATTGGTGTTGAATTCAAATCCTCCCATGGGCTACATGTTTTTGCTGACCGAATACGCTTGAAACAGATATTGATCAATCTGTTGTCAAATGCAATTAAATATAACCGGCCAGATGGCGTGGTTACAGTAAGTTGCGAAAAGACGGATGGAAAACAATTGCGTATTTATGTTCAGGATACCGGTATTGGTCTCACCGCAGCTCAACTCGACACTATTTTTCAGCCATTCAATCGCCTGGGACGTGAAGTTTTTGACGAAGAAGGTACGGGAATTGGCCTGGCATTAGTAAAGCACCTGGCTGACGCAATGCATGGAAAAATTGGTATTTCTAGTGAAATAGGGGTTGGCAGTACCTTTTGGATAGAACTGCCCATGAGTGATCCTATGACGCCAGCCTTGATGAGTAGTGCCATCGAAGCAGCGGTGCGTGAATCATCGAATGACTCCCTGGAAAAAGGACAAAAAACTTTACTTTACATAGAAGATAATCCGACGAACCTCAGATTGGTCAAAGAGCTCATGCGCTTTCGCCCCGATTTCAGTTTCCTGTCTGCATCCGATGGATTTTCAGGCATAGAAATGGCTCGCTTGCATTCACCTCAAATTATTTTGATGGATATTAATTTGCCTGGCATAGACGGAATTGAAGCCCGGCAAATTCTCAGTGAGGATTCAAGGACGGCACATATTCCTGTTATCGCGCTTACGGCAAATGCGATGCCTTCCGATATAGAAAAGGGGATAGCTTCAGGTTTCTTTCGATATATCACCAAACCCATAGATATTACTAAATTTACTGAAGCAATAGACGCCGCCATGAAGCTGAAGTGAAGTGGTGCTTTTTCACGAATCCATCCAGATAGTATGTATTTGAGGTTTGAATTCAGGTGCCACGAAAATCTGCTACCTGGTCTTGCAGTCACTTTTATGAAAGAGGGAAAAATATGGAGCATTTTTCTGACGTAAATATTGACAGTGTTGCGCGCATAGACCGTTGGCAAAAAGGGCGGCAAAAAGCATTCAAGGCAATTCCTCCAGCAGGAAAAATGTTTAAATATCTTGGTAAGGAATTTCTAGTCTACCCGGGTACATTTTGGCCATTTATCGATAGTCAACCGCTGGTCCAGAATTTTCGGATCAAACCCGGAGAAAGTGTGCTCGATATCGGCACGGGATCAGGCGTCATAGCAATTTTCGCATGTTATCAAGGCGCCGCTAAGGTGTTGGCGGTAGACATCAATCCGTCAGCTATCAAGAGTGCGAAGCATAATGCGAAATTGCATGGATTTGACAAGATAATGAAAGTCAAGAGCTCAAATCTTTTCCAAAAGATACAAGGAGTTCAATTTGATGTTATTACAGCGAATCTTCCTTTCAGAAACAAATTTGCACATGATGTCGTAGCGCAATCCCAGTGGGACACCGATTTCAAAACGAACGCACGTTTTTTTGAAGAGGTCGGTAGCTACCTGAAACCCAATGGGCGAATTTATTTTTCTCAATCCAATTTTGGTGCTGTCAAAGAAATGAAAGTGTTGGCAAAAGCAGCCGGTTTTTCTGTTCGTGCAATAGGCAGTGTTGTGGCAGATAAGGAAGAAACGAAAAAATTTTTTGCTTTTGTCATGAGAAGGATTGCTGCCAGTAAATCTACATGATAAAGACTATTTGCGCAGTCAACGAGATGCGTAACATAGCGCACTCAAGACTTAATTTGCAGGTCGATAAGGTCGCGGTTATTTTAACGTCGCCCAGGTCTGGTTCTACGTTGTTGAAAAGTGTGCTCGCATCCCACCCTGAGATTGCTACTCTTGACGGAGAAATTACACCTTTCTTGACTCTTACCAATAACGGCTTTGGTTGCAATTCAGATAGTGATGCCATAAGCAGTTTTTCAAATTTGGATAAATTGGCTGACAATATTCTTGACGACTTGACCGTGGCTGCAAAGGAGATGCCAGATATTGGCTTTTTAAAAAAGAAATGGGAAAAACGCCTGTTATTGCAATTTCCAGGTGTATTTTCAGAACCTGTCGCGCATCTTGATTTAATGGCCGCTCTGGATGAGGCATTAAATGAAATCAAGACTGGCGGCATCAGCGAAGAACTGGCCCTGCAAGAGGTCATACTGACTAAAGTATTTCGACACATGCCATGGAGAATGGCATATTACGATGGTCGAAAGAATACAGTGGGCGCAGTTTTTTTTAATGAAAAGACCAAATTGGAAGAGCCGCCATTTGTACTGCCAGGACTGTATCGGCGACAGTTTGCCGAACAGGATGCGCGGGAAAAAACCTTGCTCTTCAAATCTCCTCCGGATGTCTATCGTGTTGGCATGTATGAGCAGCTTTTCCCGAATGCGGAAATAAATTACATTCATTTGACAAGGGGGTATGCCCAGTCTGTGAATGGCTTGATGGATGGCTGGTTGTCACCGATAGGGTTTTTCTCGCTGGACTGTAGCCAAATTGGTATACAACTTGCTATCGAAGCGTATTCAAACGTTGTCGAATTTGGACAAAAATGGTGGAAATTTGACTTGCCCCCAAACTGGAAAGAATTTACAAGAGCCCGTTTAGAAGACGTTTGCCTCAATCAATGGCTGTCGGCACACCAGGCAGTTTTTGCCAGCGGAGTAAAAACGCAGCGCGTAACTTTCGAAGAATTTCTATTGCGACCAGGCGAAGTAATAAAAAAAATCACTGACTATCTTGGTCTCAGCGAAATGCAATCTTTACCAGAATTCCGAACCATGATGGCCACGGAAACACCCAAATTAAAGCGATGGGAAAAACGAAAAAGTTTGCTTACAAATATGGGAGCAGATCCAAAAGTCATCGCAATGATGGCAGCCCTTGATTATTCTATGGATCCGGAAACGTGGATATGAATCACCGCCTCATCATCCCATTTTTAACAGGGCAACGTCGCGACGGCCTGTGTCGTATCCGGAACATAGCCGGCGATGTGTGGGACATATTGGATGTGCCTGATTTTTCTGAAACGGATATTGGCGATGCCAATGAAAAGCTGCGCAGAATGGGGACGATTTATCGACGCCTGTCCGAATCCGTAGAGAATATCCTTAATCACGGCTTACGGCCTGTTTGTGTTGCGGGGGATTGTATTTCTACTCTGGGCGTACTGAGCGGGCTACAGCATGCAGGAAAAGAGCCGGATCGTATTCTTTGGTTGGATGCGCATGGAGATTTCCACACCTGGGAGACGACACAAACGAAATATCTTGGTGGAATGCCACTGGCTTTCCTAGTAGGCAGGCGTGACCGACGAAAAAAAGACCGGGATTCCGTTGCGGCTTTTACTAACAGCATCGGCGTGCGATCTTATCCGGAAAAGAGAATTATTTTATCTGATGCCCGCGATTTGGATGTTGGCGAACGTGAAGCCATTCAAAATTCAGGCATCACGATCTGCAAGCTGGAAGACATTTTCAAGCATCTGCCGCTTGATGAAAGTATTTATCTGCATTTTGATACCGATGTCATTGATGCCGAAGTGGAAATGCCTGCGCTTAAATATCATGTGAAACACGGGCCCGGATATGCAGACATTGCACAACTTTTTCGGGGATTGCGCAACAGAAAGCTGGTTGCCATTTCAGTCTCTGCCTGGCACGAGGAAATGGATAAGGATGATAAAACTGCAATTGCTTGCCTAAGTTTACTAAAGGAACTAGAATAAAATGCAAGTTTCTTTGTCTTGGTAGCAATTAGAAGCGATTGAGGACTAAGTTTTCACGCTTTTTCAATTTTTCCTTGTGGTAATTAAAACCTGGTATTTCTTGTAAATCTGCCCTTTGTTGTATTCGCTGCACTCTTTTGTTTGTTACATGAGTCTAGATAATGTGGAAGAGGAATGGCAATGAGATATGCGACGAATACAAAAAAAATCCCAAAAACTTATATCTATGTTGCGGCCAGTATCCTGGTGGTAATTATTTTGCTTGCGGCTTATATGTTGATAATACGCACACCAGCAAATGATCGCCCCAAAGTTTTTGAACAGATAACGATAGCGACCAATACAGAATATGTAGGAACCTGCTCCATTATTACTGCTTTAGAGAACGGTTATTTTCTCAATGAGGGCTTACAGGTCAGGATACAGTCGCATTCAAGTGGCAAGGCTGCAATGGAAGCTGTTCTGCAAGGACAAGCCCATTTGGGAACGGTTGCCGACATTCCTATTATGTTTGCCGGGCTTGATAACCGGCCCATATTAGTGATTGCCACCATCTTTAAGGCAGAGAAAGATCACGGTATCGTCGGTAGGAAGGATAGAGGGGTAACAACACCGGCTAGTCTTAAAGGGAAGCAAATCGGGGTGACACAAAGCACTTCAGGGCATTTTACGCTGGATGCTTTTCTTAACAGGCAAAAATTGAATCCTGACGACGTCACCAAGCACAACTACAAACCAGAGGAGCTGGGCAAAGCACTGGAAAGAGGGGAGGTTGATGCAGTAGCGGGCTGGGAGCCCTTTCTAGGCAATATTCTTACCCAGCTAGGTAGCAACGGCGTGGCTTTTTATGGGCAAGATGTGTATGAGAGCCTATACGCTATCGTGGGTACAAAAGAGTATGTAATCAAACATCCAGAAACAATTAAAAAAGCATTGCGGGCCCTGGCCCTGGGGGGACGTTTCTGCAATGATATGCCAGAAGCCGCTCGAAAACTGGTGGATGACATGATAAAAACTGACATGAAGAACCTGGAAGAGGCATGGCCATCCTATCGATTTGACCTTGCTCTTGACCAGGGCTTACTTCTGGCGCTGGAAGATGAAGCAAGATGGGCTATCAAAAATAAGCTAACGAATAAAACAGCAACTCCCAATTATCTTGATTACATTTATCTTGATGGCCTGGAAGCGGTGAAGCCCTCAACAGTCACCATCGTTCATTGAGAAAAAATGTGAAAATTTCAACTCGACTGAAATTAGCTGAACTATTTTCTCTTGCGGTAGTTGCCGCAATTGTCGTCGTTTTGTTGTCGACAAACCTGCAGATGCGTCGTGAAATAGCGAAGAATGAAGTTGCAAGTGAGCTTTTGCAGGCAGTTACTTCGCTCAGATATTTGACGCTGGAATATGCCTTACTACACGAAGAGCGCACCATCGCACAGTGGAAAATGAGGAACACTTCATTGAATAAACGTCTGTTATCGATAGAGGAGTTTACTGAGCCGGAGGGAAAGAGTGTTATAAAAGGATTGATACGTGCCAACGAAAACCTTGAAAAATTATTTGCCTCATTAGTTGCCAATCGTTCAGAGCTGGAGCATGACAGCAATAAGAGCGAAATGCTGAAAGAGCTCGAATCCCGCTTGCTGGGGCAAATTTCCAATAAGGCTCAGGGTATGATATCTGATGCTTTAAACCTGTCCGAACAAAGCAGGACAGGTGCTTTGGATGCGCAACAAAAGTCCTTTAACAGAGTAATCCTGTTTGGAGGTATGGTAATACTTGTCGTCACCTTCACTATCTACCTGACGCTGAGAAGCGTTACCAAGCCACTCGAAAAATTGCGCCAAGGTACCGCTATTGTTGGGGGAGGGGATTTGGAGTTTTCACTCAATATCCAAACTCAGGATGAAATCGGTGACCTGGCGCGTGCGTTCGATGGCATGACGGAAAAATTGAAACTGACAACAGTTTCTCGCAATAAACTCGCAGACATGAATGATTCATTGCAGACTGAAATTATTGAGCGGCAACAGGTAGAAAAAAAAGCGCAGGCGCAACTCAGTCGTTTAAATCTCTTGCATCAAATTACACGATCTATCGGTGAACGTCAGGATTTACGTAGTATCTTTCAAGTGGTTATTCGTAGTCTTGAAGATCATTTACCCGTCGACTTCAGTTGCATCTGTCTCTACGACCAACAAAAAAATATTCTCCAGGTTGCCAGCGTTGGCTTGCACAGTGAAATGTTGGCGCAAGAACTGGCCATGACCGTCAACAGTGAGATATCTATAGACGAAAATGGCCTGTCTCGTTGCGTGCACGGGAATCTGGTCTACGAAGCGGACATCAGCAATGTTGCCTTCCCTTTCCCTCAGCGTCTGGCAAAAGGGGGCTTGTGCGCATTAGTGATGGCCCCGCTACGAGCGGAAAGTGTGGTATTCGGTGTACTCGTTGTTGCAAAAAATCAGGCATTCAGTTTTAACAGTGGTGAATGCGAATTTTTACAGCAGTTGAGTGAACACGTCGCCCTGGCCGCGAATCAAGCGCAATTATATGGATCCCTACAGCAGGCCTACGATGATCTGCGACAAACACAGCAGTCCGTCATGCAGCAGGAACGATTGCGTGCACTGGGGCAAATGGCGAGTGGTATTGCACATGATATCAATAATGCGATTTCACCCGTGACACTGTATACCGAATCTTTACTTGAAACGGAAAAAAATCTTAGCGAAAAAGGACGGGGTTACCTGGAAATTATCTCCAGAGCGATCGATGACGTCGCGGCCACGGTCGCCAGGATGAGGGAATTTTACCGGCAGCGCCCACCTCAACTTAATTTAATGCCGGTAGAGGTAAATAAATTAGTGCAACAAGTCATTGATCTGACGCGTGCCAGATGGAGTGATATGCCGCAGCAGCGTGGAATCGTGATTGAATTGCGAACAGAATTGATCAATGACTTGCCAGATATTATGGGAGTGAATGGTGAAATCAGGGAAGCGCTGACGAATATCATATTCAATGCGGTAGATGCCATGCCGAATGGTGGTGTGTTAACGCTGAGAACACGACTGGTAGAACACTCGCATTTATCAACCGAAGATATGAAAGTAATGCGGGTCTTGATTGAGGTTAGCGATAGCGGGGTAGGCATGGGTGAAGATACCAGGCGTCGCTGCCTGGAACCTTTCTTTACAACCAAAGGTGAACGCGGTACCGGTTTAGGGCTGGCAATGGTGTATGGAATGATAGAAAGGCATAGTGCTGATATTGAGATTGACACTGAACTCAATAAGGGAACAACGATGCGCTTGAGCTTCCTGGTACCTACCGCAATTAAAGAAGTATCGCAAGCTGTAACGTCACGTGCTATTCCCACCCACAAGCGTATGCTTGTGGTGGATGACGACCCCATGGTCCTTAAATCTGTAAGGGATATTTTGGAAATAGATGGTCACACGGTTGTGGCCGCTAGCGGTGGTCAACTGGGGATTGATACATTTCGTGAGGCGCAAGAAAGAGGTGAATCGTTCGCTGTCGTCATCACTGATTTGGGAATGCCTTATGTTGATGGCCGCAAAGTCGCCAGCTCGATAAAAAAAATGTCGCCCATGACACCCATTATTATGTTAACCGGCTGGGGGCAACGGCTGGTTGACGACGGTGACGAACCGACACATGTAAATTGTGTGCTCAGTAAGCCACCTAAATTATCTGAGTTGCGAGAAGCGTTAAGAAAAATATTGTAACAGGTGCACATAGTAAATGTTGATGACAGGAAGTCTTGATGTACCCAACTAATATTGGAGGTATTATTAAATTAATTTGCTTGCAATCATCGATTGCTTCGACGTTTTCTAGTAGTTCATGAAAGGATCATGAATGGCTACTATCTTGATCGTAGATGATCATGCGTTAAATCGACAATTTTTGGCTGCATTGCTCAATTTTCAGCATCACAAATTGTTATTGGCATCAGATGGATTGGAAGGCTTGAAAGTAGCTTTGCAAGAACATCCTGATTTGATTATTTCAGATATCCTGATGCCCCATATGAACGGCTACGAATTTGTGTTGCGCATTCGTACTGAGCCGTCTATCGCTGGCATACCGGTCATTTTCTATACGTCAACTTATAGCACGCGTGAAGCGGACGTTATGGCGCGTTCTTGTGGCGTGAAATGGGTGCTGCAAAAACCTTCGCCACCGGACTTGATTTTGAAGACCGTGCGTGATGCACTGGGAACAACGACGTCTGTCAAGACGGCAGCGATGCCGATCAATGTAAGCCAGGCAGGAAACCGATTCGAGTCTATCGATAATCAGTTGACCGGATATTTACGCGAATTGGAAAGCAGCAGTCAGTTTATTTCCAAAATCGCAGAAGATACGAATTCACAGCTCCCCCAAAGCGATGAAGTAAAAGAGACAAATAAAAGATTGTCGCAATCACTTGCTGATTTGCAGGCAGTAAGCCTGAGGTTGACGGCGCTGATCGATATGGGTATTGAATTGAATTCCGAAAGGGATCCGATTCGCTTGTTGGAAGCGGGCTGTCGTGTGGCGCGCCATGTCAGTGTTGCAAAATATGCTGTCGCAGGTATCGTCAATTCGAGTTATGAAACAATATTACATTCTTGTGTCAGGGGGCTGGAACCCAGGTTCAATGAATATTTCTTTTCACTTCCCATTGCTACGGGAGTAATTGGAAAGCTACTGAAGCAAAGAGACCCGGTGCGTTTTGAAAATCCAGGTGGCAATCCTGAGAAATTGGGATTGCCGGCAAATCATCCACCAGTCCATTCATTTCTTGGTGTGCCGATTACCAGTTCAAAGCGTTGCTACGGCTGGATTTATCTCGTTGATAAATTTGATGCCAACGAATTCAATGAAATTGACGAACAAACGGTGATGACGGTTGCCACCCAATTGGCGATTGCGTATGAAAATTTAGATTTGTTTGAAGTAGTTCAAGAGCACGCAAACCGTCTGGAAATTGACCTTGCCGAACGCAAACGGATCGCTGACCAACTGTATGAAAGTGAAACGCGCTTTCGTCAATTAGCCGAGAACATCGATGAAGCTTTTTTTCTGGTCGATCCGGTAAATATTATTGTTCTATACATTAGTCCGGCGTATGAAAAAATCTGGGGACGCAGTTGCCTGAGTTTATACGCCAAGCCGCAGTCCTGGCGGGAATCCATCTATCCCGACGATATACCGGCCATCCAGCTGGCGGGGAAACATTGGAAATTGCTTGGACCTGAAACTTCTGATCATAATTTCGATCATCGATACAGAATAATCCGAACGGATGGGGTCGTGAGGTGGATACATGTGCGTGGTTTTCCGATTCGCAATGACGCCGGGAGCATATATAGAATTGCGGGTGTTGCGGAAGACATTACAGAACAGGAAAACTTGCAAACCTCATTGCTGGAACGTGAGGCTGGGCTACAAAGAGCACAGCTAATTGCGAAACTATCACATGTTATCAGTCAGTCAGATGGTTCATTTGAAAGCTGGTCAGTTACTTTGCCCCAGCTAGTCGGGACGACGAGCATGGCTTTGCCAACTAATACCCGTGATTGGCTAAGCATCATTGAACCAGTTGATCGTGAACGCTTTCGTGCCACTTGTGTTACCGCCGCTAAAGATAAACAACGTCAGGATATCGAATATCGCATCAGGCGTGGCGACGGCGAGTTAATTCATGTGCGGCAAGTCATGGAACCTTTACCCGCAAAAAGCTATTTGGATAAGTCGCTGCGTTGGTTTAATACCATTCAGAACGTGACTGAACAAAAAATACAGCAAGAAAACATTGCACGCTTAAATCGTATTTACGCAGTTTTGAGCGGGATCAATTCCGCCATCGTCCGCATTCGCAACAGAAACGAATTACTGCATGAGGCTTGCAGGGTGTTGGTCAACCAAGGTGAGTTTGGTGTTGCCTGGGCTGGCGTCATTGATGCGGATACAAAGGGCATCAATATGAGTGCATGGTCCGTAGTTGACATGAGCGAGTCCAAAAAAAATCAGTTCTTGAAAGCGATAGAGTCAACCATGAATAGTGGTCCTGCTAACACTGCTTTCAGGGAAAATAGGCCGATCATTTACGACGATATCCAAACAGAATTGACACCGTCGGTCTTGAAGAAAAAATTTCTGGAAAACGGTTTTAAATCCTTGGTCGCATTACCCTTGACCCTTGATAACCAGGTCATGGGGGTCATTGTTGTCGTAGCAGATTCTATTGCGTGTTTTTCCCAAAAGGACACGAGAAAACTATTTGATGAATTGGCTGGCGATTTGTCATTTGGCTTGCAATTTATAGAAAAGGAAGAACGACTCAATTATCTTGCCTATTACGATGCGTTGACCGGGCTGCCCAATAGCATGCTGTTTCATGATCGGTTAACGCAATTGTTGCACGCCTCGTTCAATACGGATGACCTGGTCGCTGTGATTATGATCAACTTGGATCATTTTGCTCAATTTAATGAAGTTCACGGACGACATTCAGGCGATGCCATACTTAAATTGGTTGCTAACCATTTAAGTGCGGGACTAAAAGAACCATACAGTCTTGCACGTGTCGGAGGAGATATATTTGCTATCGCTTTTGGTGCAGTGAAACGAGATGCCGACGTCATCGCACAATTAACCCAGCAAATACTGGAACCACTTGGCCAGACTTTCAAATTATCACAACACGAAATCCGGCTTTCTATTCGAGCAGGTATTGCCCTTTATCCTGCGGATGGAGAGGATGCAGAAACACTGTATAAACACGCTGAAGTAGCCCTGAAAAAAGCAAAGGCATCGACTGAACAATATCTCTACTATTCCAGAAAGATGAATGAGGCAATTGCTGAACGCATCGCCCTGGAAGACGCGTTGAAGGAAGCATTGGAAAATGAACAATTTGAAATATATTACCAGCCGCGTGTTGATTTACATACTGGTCGCATCGTGAGTGCTGAAGCTTTAATTCGATGGCATCACCCTGTGCGTGGCCAAATTTCTCCTATAGAGTTTATTCCTCTTGCAGAAGATACTGGGCAAATTGTCGCTATCGGTGAGTGGGTTATCGATTCAGTATGTGCTCAGCAAGCACGGTGGCAGCAAGATAAAATTGAAATAGTTCCAGTAGCAATCAATTTGTCGGCAGTTCAGTTTAAAAAAGGAAAAATATTACAGACGGTACGCGACATAGTCGCAAAATATGATTTGTCTCAAGAATATATCGAATTTGAATTAACAGAATCCGTGGTGATGGACGAACCCATTGATGCGATTAGTAATTTGCAAGAATTGAAGGATTTGGGTTCCAAATTATCGCTAGATGATTTTGGTACTGGATATTCGTCATTGGCGTATTTAAAACGATTTCCATTTGATTTTATTAAAATTGACAGGGCCTTTATTACTGATGTCTGTAATTCTGCGGAAGATGCAGCCATTGCCAAAGCCATCATCGCAATGGCGCACAGTTTAGGGCTTCGTGTTGTAGCAGAAGGAGTTGAAACCATAGAACAGCTTCAATTTTTATTAGATCACCATTGTGATGAACTTCAGGGCTATTATTTTAGTCCTCCTGTGCCGGCGAAAAAATTCCTGGCCATGCTGGTCGATGGCAAACGTTTAGCTAAAACCTTGTGATTTACATGCCTATTCTATGTCATCGACATAGAATAAATTACTTAGGACTTACGCAAAACCGCCCCAACTGCACCGTAGCGACGAAGACGGTACTTTAAGTACGACTAGGAGCTGCAACACGGTTGGGGAGGTTTTTCGTAAGTCCTGATAATAATTTAACGAGGAATAGCACCTTCACTTTCTGCGGTCTTTTTTTCATACAAAATCAATGCAGTTGCAGCGGCTATCACCAGACCTGGTGACGCAGCGAGCATTACACCACCAACACCTGCGCCTGCGGCAAGAATTGCACCTGCAATCAATGGTCCACCAACTGCGCCCATGCGTCCAATGGTCAGGGCAGTGCCTACTCCAGTTGCACGGATATAGGTGGAGTATAGTTTTGGTGCCAGGGAATATTGAACCAGTTGCGCACCCAGTGCACAATATCCAGCCAGGCCGCCAGCCACAGTCATCACAGCAAAACTGTCAGACAGGCCCAAGGCCGCAAGTGACAGTAACATTCCGACATACGTCAGCACGACCACGACGCCAGGACGGATACGGTCCAGCAGGCGACCAGTCAGCAAGGCACCCGCTGCACCACCCAGATTGAAGAATATTTGTACAATACTTGCGTGTGAACGATCAACACCCTGGCGCATCAGTAAAGACGGCAGCCAGTTCAATAACAGGTATAAGGTGGTAATGGTGAAAAAGAATCCCAGCCATAGCATGACCGTTGAACGCCACATTTCAGACCGGAACAAGTCACTAAATGAGGTTTGCCCGATGCCGCCAACATGTCTACGATGAAGGGCATCTTTTTGAAATGCACGGGATTCCGGCAACCAAAGGATCAATAACACCGCGACTGCAATTGGTAACAAGCCGCCAATATAGAATAGGCTGCGCCAGCCATAACCCAGATTCAACATACCAAACAGGGATGCGAAAGCACCTCCCAAGGGTACGCCACAATAAGTCATGCTGACAGCAGTACTACGATGTTTTTCTTCGAATGCTTCAGAAGACAGCAAGATCAGTACCGGCAGTGCAGCACCCAAACCCAGACCTGTCATCAAGCGGGCAACCAGGAAACTTGAATAATCCCAGGCATAGACAGAAGCAAGAGAAAACACGCCGAAAAGTATGACGGAAATGACCAAGATCATTTTACGGCCAATTTTGTCAGCCAATCTGCCCCCAACAAAACCACCCGGCAAGAGACCAAGTAAGCCCGCACTGAACATCCAGCCCATTTGTGCCGGGCTTAACTTGAATTCAGCAGCGATTCCAGATGCGGCAAGGCCGGTTACCTGCAAATCGAGACCTTCCAATAATGCAACTGCGAAGCATAAAGCGATCGTTCTGACACTTCCATGCCAGGAATTCGGGTTGGCTATCATTTTGTCTCCATTGGTCAGCGCTTTTTGCGCTTTGTATTTTGAGAATGCTTATCAGCTAGTTTTTAAAATTGCTTTTCATTGCCATCAATTATTTCGGGATAGAGCGTTTGGCGCTTTGCATTGCACTGATTTGGACTGTGTAGTGCAAACTAGGCAATATCATCTGTCACATCAACTTTTACTGTACTCCGGCGCGTGTCATAATTTGCATGTTTGCGCCTTAGTACCCATGAAGGTTAATATCAGGAACCCTGATATACGGCTTATAATATAGCCATTCCAAAACAAATAACAAGAAATATTTGAAATTTTTTTTACTATGAAAAAATCAATGACAACTACGCCATCATCTGATCCCAGGCCCGTTGGTATCGCCTATCTCATAGGAAGAATTGACCATGTGCTGAACCGGCGTCTGCGCGATAGCCTCGCCGTGTTGGGCCTGACGGCGCCGCAATACACAGCCTTGTCGGTATTGAATGCACAAAGTCAATTATCCAATGCGCAGTTGGCGGAACGATCAATGGTGTCACCCCAATCGGCCAATGAAATGGTGAAGACGATGGAAAGCCGGGGATGGATAGAACGCCAACCAGATGCCAGCCATGGTCGTATCATTCAGATCAGCTTGACAGAATCAGGGCAAAGTTTATTAAGAAACTGTGATATCGCTGTTGCAAAGCTGGAAGTTGCAATGCTTGCAGAACTCGGTATTGACGAACGCAATGCACTACATGGCCAACTGCGGAAGTTATTGCGTTCGCTAGGGTCCATGATGGTAGACCCTGTGCACATGGAAGGAAAATAAATCCTAGGCAAGACTGGTTTGACTACACTGTCCCCTAAACAGACGCAGGTCGTGTATTTTTATTTGACCATAGTTGGCCATAGGAAGTTTTATCCTGGCTCCACTACAACTAAGCGAAGAATTTTTCAGCGTAGTTGGGTCAGTCCGCATTTTTTCAAATGCAATAGCCATGCGCACCTTGCAGCCTGCTTTACAACAGACCTGGCGCAGCTTTTCCCAATGCAACATTGAATCTATTCCATTTGAAAGCATGTTTCCACGCGTTTCATCAGTGCTTGCGGACGCTGAAGAGTCCTTGACATAGTCAGGTACTGCTAGATCTTCAAGAGACTGGATGCCACCGGCCATCGCTATCAGCCATTCAGTTTTCAACTGATCAACAAAGAGGCGAGCGCACCACGAGGAATCAGCGTCACAACACAACTCAGCACAACAATTGAGCGCAAAAACACCGTGACCTGATGTTTTTGCGCTCAACCATTGCTCTTGCGGTGCTATGGGTACTGCTTTGTTGCTTTACTCCAGAATCAGGAGCCCGTCAGTTCCCGCTACGCCAGCATACATCGCCTCGACCAGCTCTGCGCGCCGCGTCAGCACCACGCGCTGATTGATTGAGCCTTTGTCGGTTTGCTCACCAGCTTCCACGGATGGTGCTTCCTCCAGCAACAGCATGCGTTCGATGCGGGATGCCGATCCGGTCGCCTTGCTGTTCAATTGCGCCAACAACTGCTGGAAATGGCGGCGTACAGGCAGGCTGGACAGAATCGTGGTGGCGTCTGCATCTGCTCCCAGCCCGGACAATAGCTGGCATTGATCGAGGCGAGGGAATACCAGCAAGCCTATGCTGTCACGATTGAGACCGGCCACCACCACGTCCTGGATGTAAGGTGCGCCGCTACTGATCACCCGTGCCCGTAATGGACCTACACTGACGAAGGTGCCGCTACTGAGCTTGAAATCCTCGGCGATACGGCCATCGAACATCAATCCCAGTTCAGGTCGTGCCGGATCGACGAAGCGTACCGCGTCGCCGCTGCAGTAATAACCTTCTTCGTCGAAGGCAGTGGCGGTGGCTTCCGGCGCACGCCAATAACCTGGCATAACGTGCGGACCCCGGAAACGTGCCTCGTACTTGCCGTCTACCTGTACCAGCTTGACCTCGCAGGCTGGTGCCGGCAAACCGACATAGCCTGCCATCATCACCGGGCCGGTAGTGAAGGTGCAGGACGGCGCTGTTTCCGTCATGCCCAGGCCAGCCATGATGCGTATCCGTTGACCACACTGGCTTTCGCTGACCTGTTCAAGCGCATCCCACGCAGCTTGCGACAGGCCGGCGCCGGCGAAGAAGAACAGTTCCATTTGCGAAAAGAATTGCTGACACAATGCCGGGTCGTCCTGCAGTGCGGCGGTAAGTAGCTCCCAGCCCTTGGGTACGTTGAAGAATACCGTCGGTGCGATCTCTTTCAGGTTGCTCACTGTAATAGCGAAATCACGTACAGTGGGCTTGCCATCGTCAATGTAATAGCTGCCACCGTTGTATAGTGCGATACCGACATTATGACTACCGCCGAAAGTGTGACTCCACGGTAGCCAGTCCAGCAGCACTGGCGGCTTTTCACCGAAACTCGGCATGCTTTGCAACAGCATTTGCTGGTTGGCACATAGCATGCGCTGAGTGGTGATCACGGCCTTGGGTAGTTTGGTGGAGCCAGACGTGAACAGAAATTTGGCAATCGTGTCAGGGCCGCTGGCCGCGTTGGCCGCATCTACGGTGTCCGGTACCGTTGCCAGTAAATCGGCCAGTTGCGTACTGGCGCGCCCGGCATCACCTCGGTCGATCACGATCTCCACTTCATTTTCCAATTCATCTGGCACTGCCGTTGCCAGTGCAGCCGCACAGGCACTGCCGTCGGTGGCGTAGATCATACCCGGCGTCAGGTGGCGCACGAAGTGTGACAGCTTGGTATAGTCAGTGGTAACGATGGAAGCGGCAGGCGACACCGGACAGTAGGGTATGCCTGCGTACAGCGCCCCCATTGCCATCTGCAAATGCTGCAGGTCGTTACCGGACAAAATCATCAGCGGCCGCTCGACAGACAGGCCACGATCCAGCAATGCCTGGCCGATGGCGCGCGCCTGCTCCAGCATTTCCCGGTAGCTGATGTGCAGCCATGCGCCATCAGGGCCGCGCTGCGCGACCAGTGTGCGACCCGGATGCTGTTCGGCACCGCGCACCAGGCAATCGGTGATGCGGTCCGGATAGGCACCCAGTGTTTCTAGCGAGGCCAGGTGCCAGCGCCCTTGGGCGTCAGCAGCTATCTGCACCGGCGCGCTGCCAACACGCACCGGGCGGTAGCGCGACAAATCCAGCGTGCCGACGGCAGTGGAGGGGAGTTGCGTCATAGCGTCAACTCCATCACACCGGGTAGTGGCGATGACCACTCTGGATGGTGATCCAGCGCAGGTCAGTGAATTCGGCGACGCCGGCCTTGCCACCAAAGCGTCCGTAACCACTGGCCTTGACACCACCGAAGGGCATTTGTGCTTCGTCCGCCACGGTGGAGCTATTGATATGGCAAATGCCAGATTCGATGCGACGCGCCAGCGCCAGTGCACGCGAGATATCGCGACTGAAGACCGCTGCCGACAAGCCATACTCGCCGGCGTTGGCTTCAGCCAGCGCTGCCTCGTCACCGTCGACGCGGATAATGGCAACGATGGGACCGAAGGATTCCTCCTGATAAACCGCCATGGCAGGTGTGATATGGTCGATGATGGCCGGTTGCAGCACATTGCCATCGGTTTCGGTGCCACCACAGACCAGCGTGGCACCCTTGGCGCGGGCGTCATCGATCATGGCGGCTACACGGCTGGCGGCAGAGCTGTCGACCATGCCACCCAATACTGCGCCTTGCTGGCCCGGTTTGCCGGCGCGCAGGCCTGCAGTTTTTACCTTCAGTTTTTCGACGAACTGGTTCGCCACTTTGCTGTCGACGATGATGCGGTCTGTCGACATGCAAATCTGGCCCTGGTTGAAGAAAGCACCAAAGGCTGCCGCCTGTACCGCCTCATCCAGGTCGGCATCGTCCAGCACCAGTAGCGGATTCTTGCCGCCCAGTTCCAGAACCACTGGTTTCAGATAGTGCGCTGCTTGCTTCGCAATGATGCGCCCCACCTTGGTTGAACCGGTGAAGTTGACGCGCTTGACGGCCGGATTGGCGATCAGGTGTGCCACGATATTGGCGGCATCCTGCGGCGCATTGCTGATGACGTTGACTACCCCAGTCGGAAAGCCGGCATCCTCGAACACTTTGCCGATCAGGCGGTGCAGGGCAGGGCATATTTCAGATGATTTGAGCACTACTGTGTTACCGCAAGCCAGCGGGGTGGCAATGGCGCGGGTGCCAAGAATCACCGGTGCATTCCACGGTGCAATACCCAGCACCACGCCACAGGCCTGACGCACGCCCATTGCCATCAGGCCAGGTACGTCTGATGGAATGATTTCACCAGCGATCTGGGTAGTCATGGAAGCCGCTTCGCGCAGCATGCCGGCTGCCAGCATCACGTTGAAACCATACCATCCCGGTACGCCACCTGCTTCGGCCACACCAGCGGCGATGAATTCAGGTGCACGTGCTTCCAGGCAGTCGGCAGCTTTCAGCAGCAGACGGCGGCGTTCACCCGGTGCCGTGGCGGACCAGGCAGGAAAGGCAGCCAGCGCCGCTGCCACAGCCGCATCGGCATCGGCCTGCGTGGCGGCGGCAGCGACCGAAGCAGTGTCGCCAGTGGCGGGGTTGAGGCGCTGATAAGTGGCACCTGTGGACGCGGCCTGGTCCAGGCCTCCAATCAACAAACGGGCTTCAAAGTGAGTTTCAACGCGGGTTTCAGACATGACGTATCTCCTGTGTTATTGGGCGGTGGGACGCGTCTTATGCGCGTTTGTAAGTTTGCAGACCGGGCTTGATGGTCTTATCGTCCAGGAACTGTTTGAGACCCTGGGCACGACCTTTTTCCGGGTCGCGGTAATTGGATTGATCAACCTTGGCGTACAGGTAATCTTCGTTCTGGTCCCAATTCAACTCACGGCAACGTTTGAAGCCGTTCTTGGCGATGCGCAATACCACTGGTGCCTTGGCCAACAGCTTGTCGGCCAGTTCCAGCACGGCGGCGCGCAGTTCGGCACGTGGCACGCTCTTGTTCACCAAACCCATTTCAGCTGCCTGCTGGCCGGTGAAAGTATCGCCAGTCATGATGTAGTGTAGCGCAGCGCGGTGGCCCATGGTGTCTGCCACGGCCTTGCTGACCAGATTGCCGGGCGGGATACCCCAGTTGATTTCGGACAAGCCGAACACCGCTTCGTCAGCAGCAATAGCCAGGTCACAGGCCACCAATGGCGAAAACGCACCGCCAAAGCACCAGCCGTTGACCATGGCGATAGTTGGCTTACTGTACATGCGCAACAGCTTCCATTGCCATTGCGAACAATCGCGGCGCATGCGCTCCTGCATGATCTCGGGCTGGCCATCCGTTTCGCGGAAGTACTCTTTCAAGTCCATGCCTGCGGTCCAGCTGTCGCCAGCACCAGTCAGCACCAATACCTGCGCTTCAGCATCCAGCTCCAGGGTTTCAAGCACGTCAATCATTTCACGATTCAGCGTCGGGCTCATGGCATTGCGCTTTTCTGGCCGGTTCAACGTCACCCAGGCGATGCCGCCGGTAACTTCAACTTTTACTGTACTCCAACGGTTGTCATATTGGCTCATCTTGTTCTCACTCTATGCTCGGTTGATGTTAGGTTAATATCAGGTAACCTGATATGTAGCTTATAATATATTCAGCCTGTGCTGTAATGCAAGCTTTTTTTGCGCTATTTTTTGAACTGCTGAATTACGATAAAAAAAGACAGTTATCACTGCGCATGACAGCCTGGTTGCTGCACATCATCATGGCCAATAACTGGGGCGCAAATCGTCGATGCTGCCAGCGTAACCGTGCGTCTGGGCAAAGGCGGTCAGCGCATGCGGTGCTTCTTGTCCGCCGAAAATTGACCACAGGAACATGCGGCCATACAGTTCGGCGCGTTCACGCGGATCGTGCTGCAGTGCCGGGTCTTGCGCCAGTGTTGTCTTGAGTTTTGCCATGCTGGCATCGTGCGTCACCATGCGGATGCCACCATCGGCGCTGGTGTCAAACACCATCAGGCGCGCTTGACTGGCTTCAGTGCTCCAGCGCTGCCATTCCGGCAAGGACAGGGCTGGGCCGCAGCCCGGCTGACCGTGACGGGCGAAATGGGTCCAGTAACCTGCCATGGCACCTGAGACTTCTTTGCGCCCTGGCAAATTGGCCGCCGTGAAGGAGCGAAATGGATCAAATTCACCGTCCAGATCGCGGAACACGAAGGCCACATCCAGTACATGGGCGGCACCCAGCAATAGCCGTGGCTGGATCAGCGGCACAGCCGGCTGTTCATCCCAATCGAAGCGGTAGACCCAGACGTCGTGATTACCGGAAGCCACCATCGCGCTGGCCGGCTCCAGTGCACTTGAAACCTGCCATAATGAAGACATGTAGGCAGCGTGGCGCAAGTAGCGGCTACGGTCGCGCATCAGCGGAATGCTGCCAAACAACATGCGTACGTAGGCCGGATTATTGGACATGAACAGCCTGTATTCATCGCGGTTGGTGCCAATGATGACCGGTACCGCATTGTAAAGACTGCGGTCTGCAAACACCTGTAGCAGCGGCATCGCTGGCAGCACATGGCCATCCTGTAACACGCAGGGCGCATCATAGAAACTAAGTGCGCCCGGCGTGATAGGTGCCAGCAGCGCCTCGGGGGTCAGGCCGCGTACAAAGCTGGCTATGTCAGCGGGGTGCATGGATGCGATCAATGCCTGCGCTGCGGAACGGTCGGCTGCGCGGCCATCGCGCTGCAACCAGTGGCATAGCAGTTCGCGCGAACTGACAGCATGGCCAGGTTGTGGGTTGTCTGTGTAGTTGCGTGCCTGCGCCATGCTGTAGCTAGCCATCAGCGGTGACTGCAGGATCGCCCGATGAAACAGCCCCTTGGCCAGCGGACTGGCCAGCAGCGTATAGGTATTCAGACCACCCGCTGATTCACCAAACACGGTGACATTCTCCGGATCACCACCAAAACTGGCGATGTGTTGCCGCACCCACTGTAGCGCAGCGATCAGGTCGAGTGTGCCGAAATTGCCGGAACGGTCGGCTGCAGTATCATCATCTTGCTCTAACTCTTCCAGGCTGAACCAGCCGAGAATGCCGAGACGGTAATTGGCCGAAACCATGATCACGTTATCCTGCCCCGCCAGGTTGCGCAAAGTAGTGTAGGTGGCGGACGTACCTGCAGTGTTGGCACCGCCGTGTATCCAGAACATCACCGGCAAACTGCTCGCCTGCACGTCTTCTGGCGGCATCTGGGGTGCGTAGATATTCAGTGTCAGGCAGTCTTCTGCGCCTGCCAGCTTGCCCCATTGCTCAGGCGGTAGTTCCAGCGTAACACCACCCAGTTGAACGGATGGCTGACCGCTGGCCAGCGCTGCGCGCACGCCATGCCACGGCTGCGGTGGGCGTGGCGCTTTCCAGCGTAAGGCACCAGTTGGCGGCTGCGCATACGGAAGGCCAAGCCAGGCATGGGTGTTGTGTTTGTCGGTAGATCCGACGACGGTGCCGAGCGCGGTATGACGTATTGACGCAGGGTCTGTGGTTTTCTGTGGTGGCAGCGACGTGTCGCGGCTGCGCCTTGAAAACAGGATCGCAGTGACGGCGGTAACGGCGATGACAGTCAAGATGATGGGCCAGTAGTAGAACATGTTGCCTCCTTGTTTTATTATAAATATCGTAATGCGTGACTATCCGGGTATTGTTCCTGGCCGTTCAGCGACTTAGCTTGCCGTCGCGTGTAATCACGGTCATTTCGGTATACTTCGAACCACTGTGATTGTCGCGCCTGAAACGAAGCCGGTAACCGCCCAGGTCATAATCAGCTTCCAATGTACTGAGCAACTTTTCCCGTGAAAGGTTTCTACCGGCTTTTTGCATCGCCTCTACCGCCAGTTTGGCTGCCATGAAACCCTGCAAGCCGTACACTGAAATTGGCTGGGCAGAGTGCTGCTTCGCCAGCATCTGGTACTGTCTGAGCAATGGCAGATCGCTGCCCCACGGAAACGGAACAACCTGGGAAATAGCGATTCCACGCGCCTCCGGGCCCAACTCCTTGAACAGTGCGCCGACATCCATATACGATGCCGCAATAAATTGTGGGAACAGACCGGCCTTGTGCATCTGCCTGATGAATTCCGCCGCCGATAGGGGTGAGCAAATCATGAGTACTGCTTGCGGCTTTCCTTCAGCGATGGTCTTGACTGCCTGTGCCACATCGCGCGAATTAGTCGCTACCACTCCGACCGAATTCTTTCTGAGCGAGAGCTTCAGCATCACCGCTTCCGCATCTTTCAAGCCGGTTTGGCCAAAGCGGTCATTTTGATGCAGCACAGCGACCTCGATCAAGGTTTGGAAATCGAGTTGATTGAGGATGGCTTCCGTTTCTTCCTTATAACTCGCAGACAGGTTAAACACATGGCGGTTGAACGGTTCATGCAGGGATTCAGCGCCACTGGTGGGACCGATCAGGGGCACGCCAGCAACTGCCAGCAGCGGCAGTACTGCTTCTGCCGCTGCCGTACCATGGTAGCCGAGCAGGGCCAATACCCTGGATTCATCCAGGAGTTTTTTGGTGTTCGCTACGGTACGCGCCACATCATCCCCATCATCAAGTGCCACCAACTGTATCCTGCGCCCAAAGATGCCACCGTTCTGGTTGACGTATTGAAGATAGGATTCCACGCCACCCTTGAGCGCCAGACCATTGCTGGCTTGCGGCCCACTCAGTGGCAGCGACATACCGAGATTCACGATGCCATCGTTGGCAACAGTTTCAGCATGGGCACCGCTGGCAAGGCTGAAAAGGCTCACAAGACAAACCAAGAGCCCGAATGCGAAGAGCCGCTTCTGCACGTTCACAGTACGTTCTCGCGCAAGTGGACATGGTCTGGCGTAGCTTCAGGTGCTGGCAGCCGGTCTTGCTGCTTTTGCTGCGCCGCCTGCGGCATCAGAAAATGCGCCAGTGCCGGCACCAATACCAGCGCCCCCACCATATTCCACAAGAACATGAAAGCCAGCAATATGCCCATGTCAGCCTGGAATTTGATTGACGAAAACAGCCAGGTAGCAACCGCCACCGCCAGCGTCACGCCGGTCAGTATCACTACCCGTCCGGTAAATTGCAGCGCATGCATGTAAGCTTCGGACAAGTTGGCACCGGCACGCATACGGCTTAACATCACGCTCAACACGTACAGCGCATAATCGACGCCTATGCCCACCCCAAGTGCAATGACCGGCAGGGTCGCGACTTTCACACCCATGCCCAGTATCACCATCAATACTTCACACAGGATCGAGGTCAGCACCAGCGGCAAGATCGCCACCACCACCGCACGCCAGTTGCGGAAAGTGGCATAGCACAGCAGGATCACTGCGCCATACACCCAGAACAGCATGTCATGCATGGCCTGCTTGACGACGATGTTGGTAGCAGCTTCGATGCCAGCGCTGCCAGCGGCCAGCTGGAACTGCACCTCCGCCGTGTTATGCGCTGCGGCAAAGGCCTCAACTGCATCCACTACACGGGTTAGTGTGGCGGCCTTGTGATCCTTCAGGTAGACATACAGTGACAACAAGGAGCAACTCTGGTTGAACAGCTCACGTGGTGCGCGCGTCTGTACTGCACCCAGTGCACCGGCATTCGGTATCAGGTCGTACCATTTGAAATTACCTTCGTTGTAGCCGATGGTGGCCAGCTTGCTGAGTGCTGCCATCGAGTTGCTTGAGTCAACACCTGGAAGTTGTTCCAGTTGCCAGGCCAGCGCGTCCACACTGGCCAGCGTGCCGTATTGCGTGCACTGGTCGGGCGGCGTCTTGATCATGACCACCAGGATGTCGGAACTGGCCGCATAATTGCTGACCATGAAGCCATTGTCGCGATTGTAGCGCGAGCCGGCACGCAGTTCGGGTGCGCCGGGATCAAGATCACCTACCTTCAGGTTCAGGCTGTAGAGATAGCCCAGCCCACCCAGCAACAGACTGGCAATGACCGTGACCGTAGCCCAGCGGCGCTGGGTGAAACGGTCAAGGAAAGTCCACAACCGTGGTTGAGCGGTGTTGTCGGCCTGCAGGCTGCGCACGGCTGCCTTGGCACTCACACCAGTATACGATAGCAGTACTGGCAGCAGCACCAGGTTGGTGAAGATCAGTACTGCCACTCCGATACTGGCAATAATGGCCAGGTCCTGAATCACCTTGATGCGGATACTGACCAGCACGGCGAAGCCGACTGCATCGCACAGCAACGCCGTCAGGCCAGCAGCGAACAGGCGGCGGAAGGTGTAACGCGCAGCCACCACGCGGTGCGTGCCACGGCCAACGTCCTGCATGATACCGTTCATCTTCTGTGCACCGTGGCTCATGCCAATGGCGAATACCAGGAAAGGCACCAGGATGGAGTAGGGGTCAAGTTCGTAATGCAGTGTGGCCAGCAAACCGCACTGCCACAACACGGCCACCAGCGAACATACCACCACCAGCGTGGTACTGCGCCAGCAGCGTGTGTACCAGAACAACACACCACCGGCGATGACAATTGCTAGCACGAAGAACAACAACACCTGCTGCAGGCCTTCAATCAGATCGCCGACAATCTTGGCGAAACCAGTGATATGTATACGCACGCCTTCCTTCTCGTACTTGGTGCGGATCTGCTCCAGACGTTCAGACAACGTGCCATAATCGAGCGACTGACCGGTCTGCGGATTCAGTTCCAGCAGTGGTACGAAGACGATGCTGGACTTGAAATCGGCCGCTACCAACTGCCCGATCTCGCCGGAGCGTGCGACATTGGCACGCAACTGCGCCAGGCTGGCGGGCGTACCATCGTAACCATCCGGGATCACGGTGCCACCGTCCAGGCCATCCTCGGTGACCGAAGCCCAGCGCGTGCTGGGCGTCCACAAGGACTTCATGAACGGACGGTCCACGCCCGGCAACAGGAACAGTTCATCGTTCAGGCGCTGCAGGGTGTCGAGATAGGCGCGGTCATAGATCGTTCCGTCCTTCGCTTCAACCGCAATCCGCACCGAATTGCCCAGGCCATTCAGGTCGGACTTATTGGCCAGGTAGTTAAGCACATAAGGATGCGCGCTGGGAATCATCTTTTCAAAACTGGCATTGAGCTTGATGCGCGTCGCCTGGTAGCCCAGCATGATAGTCGCCAGCAGGCATAGCAATATCACCAGTGGCCGGTAGTTGAACAGCGCACGCTCGCCCAGATTACCGGAGCTGGTATCGAAATCCTGCAATCGCCGTACCACAGGCTGTTGTTCCAAATCTTGGTCTGTATTCATGATGCTCCAACGGTATTCATATGAGAAAAGGGGCGCGGCTATTGCTGCCGTACCGCTGATGTCGCCATCGCTACGCGGCGCAGGCCGCGCAGGCCAGCCACCACCAGTGCACCATCATTGGCTTGTGCTACTGCCGCCAGCGGCAAAGCCGGAGGCAAGCCGCCACCGGTTTGCGCAACGAAGCTGCGACCCTGGTCACGACTGAGCAGCACATCGCCGCCCTGACTGACCAGTACCAGCGTGCCGTCGGCCAATTCGGCACCACCAGCCAGCGAGGCCTGGGTACCGGTATCGACCTTGTTCCAACTGACACCCTGATCGCCGGACCACCAGGCATTGCCGCGCAAGCCATAGGCCAGCAGCGCACCGCTGCGAGTAGCCAGCAGGCCGAAATAGCTACCCTTGTAAGGTGTGGCAAGCGTGGCGAAACTGGCACCCTGGTCGGTAGACCGTAGTAACAGCCCCTGTTCGCCAGCCAGATACAGTGCACCACCAGTGCCGTGCATGCCATACAGATGCAAGCCCTTGGGATTGACGACATGGCTTTGCCACGGCTGCCACGTCGCGCCGCCATCTGTAGTCCTGAGCATCAGGTTATATGCACCCAACACGTAGCCACTGCTGGCGCTGTCGAAGTACAGATCGAGAAAGGGCTTGTCCGGACCATCGTCCACCAGATGCTGGGCATCGGCTTGGGCGCGTTGCTGTTCCGGACCCGTCATCGCAGCGGCGGCATGCGCCACCAGCGCCGCCACACGGATACCATCCAACTGTTTACTCCAGGTGACGCCGCCGTCAGCACTGTGCAGCACCACGCCCTGATGACCGACTGCCCAGCCCTGTTTGTCGTCGACAAACTTCAGTGCCGTCAGGCTGACACTGACCGGCACCCTGGCTTGCTGCCAGTTCCGGCCAGCATCGTCCGAGTACAAGATGGTGCCGCGTTCACCAGCAGCCACCAGTCGCTTGCCGGCGCTGGCCACAGCCAGCATGGCTGCCCCCAGGGCCTTGGGGGTGACCAGGGCAGGCTGACTCAGCGCGACCGGTACTGCGGCGGCAGTGACGCCCTCCGCCACAGCGGTCGCCGCCAGTACCAGGGTGGCACAAGCGCCGAACATCGCAGACAGTGCGCCGGGATTCAATCTGGCCATCGTTCGCTCCTTCACTTAGCGCGAGCCTTGGTTGGCCAGCTCTTCCGGTCCGAAATAGCTGCTCGGAAGACGAGGGATGGCTTTAACCTGGGACGACATATCGTTCGAAGCTTCGTTCAGCAGATACGCACCGGTCTGCACATTGTAGGTACCCCACATGATGTTACCCAGCACGGCTGGCAGGTCCGGTGCCAACAACGTCAAGGTGTAGTTGCCGCGCCAGATCTGGCCTTGGGCGTCATAGCCGTCGATCATGACGATCTGCCAGGTATCCTCATCCAGGTAGTAGCGGCGCTTGGCCACGACGTGACGTTTGCCAGGGATCAGATTTGCTTCCACTTCCCATACACGGTGCAATTCCCAGCGCACCAGGTCTGGATTCAGGAACTGCGGACCGACCAGATCGGCGATCTTGGCGGCACCGGCCCGGTTATTGTTATAGGGGATGTACATCTCCTTTTTGCCGATCAGTTTCAGTTCGTGATGATCGACAGGTCCAAACAGCATGAACGCTTCGTCGAACAGGCCAATACCCGACGTCACCGAGTCTGGCGTATCGTAGGACACCGATGGTGCACGGCGTACGCGGCGCTGACCGACCAGGTATTGCCAGATGGCGCGAGGGTGGGCTTCGTCGATACCGTCATAGGCCAGGATGCCTTCGCCCGCCTTGGACGCTGGCGCGCGGGTGATCAGGCGTCCGTACTGAGTGATGCCATCGAACTTTTCCAAACTGCCTTCCTTGAAGTAGTAAGGGCGCATCAGCGTCTGTTCGGCTTCGGTGGCCATGGCACGTTTGCCATCCGGCGTGACGATGATGGTACGGATCGGCAACTGTATCGTTTCGCCGGTCCAGGCCAAACGGTGGTTCATGATTGCTTCGTAGCCGGTTTTCGGAATCGGGAAGGGAATACCGCCGTACGCGCCTTCCACACCGAAACCGCCGTCAATCGACTTGGCGCGGGTGGCGTTCTTGAACGTGTTGTCGTACACCCAGGATGGCGCACCTCCGGTGCGGTGGGTCGGAAAAACGTCGAGCCGGTAGGTCGGATATTTTTTGAGCAGCGCCACAGTAGCAGCTGACAGCTTGGCGGCGTACTGGTCGACATTCTTGCCGGTAATGGCAAGCGCCGGTTTCTCGCTGGCAAAGGGATCAACGCGAAAGTCGCCGGGCTTGAAGCCGGGTTGCACCTTGGTGTAAACACCTTCCCAGGCCGGGATGCTGCCTTCCTTGTTACCTGCTTTCTCTGCACCCAGCGGTGTCAGGGTGGTGTGCAGTTTGGCCGCTTCATCGGCGGTGACGGCTGCGCCGGCATCTGGCAGGGAGAAAGCCAGGGTCAGGGCGGCGGCAGCGAATTTGATAGTCGTCTTCATTTTGGTTTTTTCCTTAGAATGCACGTTTGATAGTGAAGGAGAGGTAGTCGCGGTCTGCCAGCGACTGGGCGTAGCTCAGTATCGGTGTCTTGGTGGCCGGATTATTCTTCAGGAAGGTGCCTGCCGTGCCGAGGAAGCGCACGTAGTTGATGCCGATTTTCCAGTCCTGGCGATAGGTGGCGTTGATGCCGATATTAAAATCACCGCCGTGCGAGCTGCCGCCGTTGAAGTTAAATATGGCACGCGAGCGACCATCGATGTTGTAGCCGAGTCCGATCGGGACCGACAGATCGAGTCCATCGATCACCTGGTAATACGATGGTTCGAAGATCATGCGCGCCGAAGTGGCGTCGCGTGTGGTGTTGGGATCGAGCGAGCCCTGCCAGGTAACACTGGTGGCGCGGTTCCATGCCAATTCGCCTAGCAGTGACGCACCCTGGAACAGCGCGGTGGTCGGCATTACATAAATCGCCGACAGGTTGACGTGGGCCGTGTTACCGACCGCATAGGCCGGGTTGCCGCTGTTGTCAGCAAAAATACCGGTGCCGGCTTTGGATAAAAAGTTGGGTGTAGGATCACTGACCAATGGCGTGTTGCGGCGTACCGAGATTTCGGCTGCCACGTTTGCGCCCAGCAGCACTGTACTGGCGCTGGCACCGAAAGTGCGGATGCCTTCCGCGTACACCGCTTGCACGGCGGATGGTGCGCCAGGCGGGAAGCTGGGTGAGAACCGGAGGTAGAAGTAGGGTGTCTTGTCATGGTAGCGTGCGGCGTACAGGCCATATTCAACGTCCGAGCCGGCAGGCGTGAACTTCACCTGCAGGCCACCCTGGCCAGAATTTTTCGCCTTCATATCTGCAATGGTATAGAAGGCGGGCGCGCCACTGTTGGTCGGGGCCACCAGGAAAGCACTGCTACCTGCACCTGCCGCATCGTAGGAGCTCAGATAGCTGCCGACACCAGGAATCTGCGTTGGACGCCATTCCAACTGGTAGTAGCCACCAATCGACACATTGGGCAGCACCTGCAGTTGGCCGGATATCTGGTTGACCGGACGCAGGATTTCCTTGAACTGCGCGCCCGGTACGCTAAGCAGTTTGACCAGATCCACCGGTCCTTGTGCATTGGCGATACCGTTGGCACCGAAGAACAGGCTCTCGCCATATTGCAGTGTGTGGCGGCCAACGCGCACGGTACCTGGCAATTCGCCCAGTGTGCCCTTGGCGAAGACGAAGGCATCCAGCAATTCCGCATTGCGGCCATGCAGCGTACGGGTGCCATCAGTAAAGCTGTTGCCTGCGTTGCCGAGCAAGGTTGCGGCGTTACTTCCGTAGGAAGCATTGTCGTTGCTACGGTTGTAGACGGTGTCGTACCACGCTGCAGCGCTGATACGCATACCCAGGTTGCGGGTGCCGGCATCGAACTCGGACAGCCAGTCGATGCGGTTTGAGACGATACCCTTGTTGCGGAAGTTCTGGTTACCGTCGTCGAGGTTATAGCCGGTGAAATCGCCAGGGCCGGCTGATGGATAGCCGCCGGCCAGCAGGCGCGTATCGGCATCCCTCAGGCGATACGCGGTGCTGTATTTAAAGGTATTGTTCCAGCTGATCTTGAGATCAGGATTGTCGGTCTCGAACTCGTAGGCATAGGCGTGGGTGGTCGGTAGTACGGCTGCCACAGCCAGTGCCAACAGGGTTGGACTCAGGCGTTTATTCGCTTGCATGTACAGTCTCCTCATTATAGTTGTGTGGCCGCTGACGTGCAGCCGGACGGATGGGATGCATCAGATAAAAGTTGAGACCAGTCCTCCGTCGACAGGCAGGTTGACACCGCTGATCCAGCGCGCGTCGTCACTGCACAGGAAACTGATGGCAGCGGCCACTTCGTCTGCGTAGGCCGGGCGCTTCATGCGGTGGGCATCACGCTGCACGCGTTCTTCGCCCAACATGGATATGAAGTCGCCCAGGATAGGTGTGAAAACCGGGCCGGGTGCCACGCAGTTCATGCGCACAGAATGCTCCAGGAACCAGGGCTGCGATTGCGCATAGGTCCAGACGATCAAGGCTTCCTTGAAGTACTGGTAGCAGGTTTCAGCCGGAACCGGGTGGGTTTCCAGCCAGACCAGGCCGGTGGCGAAGCTATTTGTGGCTGCCAGTTCCTTGTGCAGGGCAGTGCGCTCTGGCCATTCCGCCCCCAGGATGGAGGCGACGTTGACAATCGAGCCGCCAGCCGGCATGCGTGGCAATACACCTTCGGTCAAGTGACGCAGGCCCAGGTAATTGACACGCGCCAGCAACGCCGGGTCAGCAGTGCCGGGCACGCCAGCGATGTTGCACAGCGCGTCCACACGTTGCGGCAGTTTGGCGATAGCCGCATCTATGCTGGCTGGCTGCCCCATGTCGACGGCGACGAAACCGTCCAGTGTCAGCCCCGGTTCATTGCGGTCCATGCCGATCACGGTGGCACCTTCAAAGCGCGCCAGACGTGCTACCTCGGCACCGATGCCGGAGGCGGCACCGGTAACGACGATGGTCTTGTTACGTAATTTCATGTGGTCTCCTGGTTGATATTGTGTTGTTGATGTTGGATCGCTGATGTTGTGTGATTGAGTCAGAATGGATAGCGTGGCGCCTCGGTTTTCATAGTCAGCCACTGCCATTGGGTGAATTCGTCCCAGTCAACAGTCCCGCCGTGGCGGCCACCGTTACCAGAGCTGCCACCGCCGCCGAATGGCGCGTGCGCTTCGGCCAGCACAGTCTGGTCATTGATGTGGACGTGGCCGGCTGGCACGCGATCCACGATGTACATGCCGCGTGCCAGAGTCGGCGTAATCACGCCCAGTGCCAGACAGCCACTGGTGGCCGAAGCCAGGGCTATCGCTTCCTGGTCGGTGTCGAATACGGTGATCGATGCGACGGGACCGAACAGCTCTTCTTCGAAGCAACGCATGCCGGGCCGGACACCGGTCAATACTGTAGGTTGGTAGAACTGCCGGTCGTAGCTGCCGCCAGCCAGCAGGGTGGCACCGGCGGCTACGCTGTCTTCGACAATGCCATGCAGGCGCTGCACCTGGCGTGCATTGATCAACGGTCCCAGTGCAACCTGGCCCTTCATCGGATCGCCCACCGGCAAATGATGTGCCTTGGTAACCACCCGTTCTATGACGGCGTCGGCGATGCCGCGCTGGAGCAGGATGCGGCCAGAGGCCATGCAGATCTGTCCCTGATGCAAGTAAGCACCCCAGGCCACGTTGGCGGCGGCAATGTCGGGGTCGGCATCGTCGAGGATAATCAGCGAGTTTTTACCTCCCAGTTCCAGTGACATCTTTTTCAGGTTGCGGCCAGCTACTTCGCCTATGCTGCGACCCACTGCAGTCGAACCGGTGAAGGCGATCATGGCAATGTCGGGATGGCTGCACATGGCCTGGCCAGCTTCAGCGGCACCAGGCAGCACATGCAGTACGCCTTTCGGCAAACCGGCCGCTTCGAAGATACGGGCGATCAACACACCACCACTGACCGGCGTTTGCAGGTCTGGTTTGTGCACTACCGCATTGCCGGTAGCGAGTGCCGGTGCGATCGAGCGGATCGACAAGATAAGAGGAAAGTTGAAAGGCGAGATCACACCGACCACGCCATGCGGTACACGGCGCGCGATACTCATTTGTCCGCTGCCCGATGCCAGTAGTTGCCCCTTGGGCTGGGTCAGCATTGCTGCAGCCTCCTGCAGATGTGCACCTGCTTCACGCAGTTCCAGGTCGGCTTTGGGACGAATTGCGCCGGTCTCACGCACTATCCATACGGCCAGCTCGTCGTGATGTTCGGTAATCAGCGCCGCCGCCTTGCGGAAGATGGCTGCACGTTCCTTGTAGTCGCTGCTGGCCCACGCGGTTTGCGCAGCGCGTGCTTGTGCAGCGGCCAGTGCTACATCGTCGGCATTCGCCAGACCGATGCGGCCAAGTTGCTCGCCAGTAGCGGGTTCGGTAAAAGTGTGGTTGCCGCCCTTGGCAGTGATCCAGTCACCATTGAAGATGCGGTCTTGCCAGATCGCGGGGCGCAAAAATGCGTTAGCGTCAGTCATGTTGTCTCCTGTTAATTAAGGGATGGTGGGAAAGTCAGTCTGCTTGCATGTTTGTTGCATGAAAGTCTGCTTGCCGCTTTTGTCTTAGCTATTACAAGTTATGTGCCAGCTCCCTGTGTGGCGACATTATTGCGACGCACCAAGTGCTTGCTGCACTGTGTTACTGCGATGCTGATGGACCTGATGTGGCGCGCCGCAGCAAAAAAGATATCGCGCTGGCGATTGATGAAATGATCAAACTGGAGATTTGCCGATGTATGATTTGATAAAAGACGATGAAAGTGGAGACATGAGCAAACCCCATCGCGTATCGCTGTCTGACGTATCGCGTGCCACAGGCAAGATGCTGAACCACGGCGATAGCGTGCAACTTGATGCAGGCGCAGCGCCAACGCTGGAAGATCTCACGCAAAGTCTGCACTTTTCGCCCGGCGACGGGCGCATCTGGCTCAACGGCCAGCGTATGCAGTTGTTGCATACCACGTCCCTTGGCGCACTGCGACGCGAACTGCTGGAGAGCATAGGATCGGAACGCACGCGCGGTTTGCTGACGCGGGTAGGTTATTCTGCCGGTGCGCGTGACGCCCAGTTGCTGCGCGAGCGCTGGCCGGATGCCGATGCCAGCACGCTGTTTGCCGCCGGACCGCGCATGCACTCATTGGAAGGAGCCGTCAAAGTCGAGCCGCTGCATTTTGAATTCGATGTCGAACGCGGCACCTATCACGGTGAGTTCCTGTGGCATCACTCCAGTGAAGACGAGGTACACACTGCCGATTTTGGCATTGGTACCGAGCCAGCGTGCTGGATGCAGACTGGCTACGCCATGGGCTACACCAGCGCGATGATAGGACGGTTGATCATCTACCGCGAGGTCGAGTGCACGTCCATGGGTCACAAGCATTGCCGCCTGATTGGCAAGCCCGCAGATGAATGGGAAAACGTCGAAGAAGACTTGCGTTTTCTGAATGCGGAATCCTTTGTCAGCACCACTGCTTACGGCGGCCCCGGGCAACATCAGCAGGCCGCAGTGCTGCCGGGCGATGACGGACGGTCTTACGGAGAGAAGGAAATGGTAGGCGTATCGTCGGCCTTCAACGCGGCTTGCCATATGCTTAAACGCGTCGCGCCGACGGTTGCCACGGTGCTATTCACCGGCGAATCCGGCGTCGGCAAAGAGTTGTTCGCCCACATGCTGCACCAGATCAGCGCCCGTAAGGCACAGCCGTTTGTGGCGGTCAATTGTGCAGCGATCCCCGAGACACTTATCGAATCTGAATTGTTTGGTGTGGAACGTGGTGCCTACACGGGTGCCAGCCAGTCACGACCAGGCCGCTTCGAGCGTGCCTCGGGCGGCACCTTGTTTCTTGACGAGATAGGAACGCTCAGCCTGGTCGCGCAAGGCAAGCTGCTACGGGCATTGCAAGAGGGCGAGATTGAACGGGTAGGGGGCGTGCGCAGCGTGAAGGTGGATGTGCGGCTGGTGGCCGCAACCAATGTCAATCTGCGCGAAGAGATACAACAGGGGCGCTTTCGCGAAGACTTGTTCTTCCGCCTGAACGTGTTCCCCATCCACTTGCCGCCACTGCGGGACCGGCGCGACGACATCCCGCTGTTGATGGGTTACTTCATGCGCCACTATGGGCAAAAGCATCAGCGCCGCGTGATCGGCTTTACGGCGCGTGCGGTTGATGCCTTGCTCAACTACCACTTCCCCGGCAATATCCGCGAGCTGCAAAACCTGGTGGAGCGCGGTGTCATCTTTGCCAACGAAGATGGCCCTATCGATCTGCCCCATCTGTTCACCAGCGGTGAAGAATCGCAAACCTCGTATTTCTCGCTGGCACAGACAGGCCGCCTGACAGGCCACGGTGCCGCCGCAGCGGAAGCGCCGCCCAGCGGTGCGCTGCTCGACGTGCTGCCTGCCATGCTGCAACAAGCGTCCGAACAAAACCAGGGCTGGTCGCTGGACCATCTGGAAAGCACCTTGATACTGGCGGCGGTGGAGCGGGCTGACGGCAACCTGTCAGCTGCAGCACGCATGCTGGGCCTGACACGCCCACAGTTGTCATACAGGATGAAAAAACTGCAGCAGGGCTGAATTCTGGTTTCACATGATGCAGGCTATCTGGGGTAATCGTACTTTTCGCGCAATTTAAAACGGTAGCTCAATAATAAGCTCTTGCTATTGTTAAAATGTCTGCTAAATTTAATAATATTTTTTATTTTAATTGGCGGCTTCAAAGAAGCGAAGTCGCCCACTATTTATCTGCCGCCCTTACCTAAAGAGGCGTAGGGTATTTTTGTTGCAAGTTTATTCGCCAAATTAAAACTTCGTTGTAAATCAAGGTATTACGATCGGCCACATTTTAAAATTGATTGACCTTCTTCAGTGCCGATCAGCATGTTTTTTTTGACCTGAAGTGCATCATTTGCATTGAAATAGATAGCGCAGTGACATTGGTTTCGATTAATGACCACGCCCAAGCCGTTTGGAAATTAGTCATACCAACCGAAGATCCCGTAGCACCCGGTTACGCAGTTCTCCAGCTTCAGTCAGCGACCTATCCAGAAATGAATCTGAATGCATATAAAGGCGAAACGTCGGTTTATATGCCACAGAATCCAAACCGGAGGATAGAACATGAAGCAGAATGCAAGCAATGAGATTCCAGGGATCGCAAATATCAATCGCGTTGTCGTGATGATGTTCGAGAATCGGTCCTTTGACCATATTTTTGGTGCTTTCCCCGACGTAAACGGTCTCTTTGAGAACGGCCAGATCAACCAGAATTACTATAACCTTCCTGATCCACTCAAACCACCATCGGAAACTAATCCTCACGTGTATCCGACTCCGATTGATCCGTCTCTTCCTCAGAAGAACGATTTCAACCACAATTTCGGTGACGGCATGATGCCCGATCTGTTCGGCCCGATTTTCACCCTCACAGGTGATAAAAAACACCTGCCTTCTGAGCCTGCAACGATTTACACTTCGGGTTATGCGAATGGAGCTCCAGTGGGGAAAAAAGCGCTGCAGGCTTATCCGACGACCAATTCGGGTTTCTATTCGACGTACAGAGATATCGACGATCAGCCTACGATCCAGGGCCAGGCAGCCCTGACGTATTTCGAAGACGGCGAACTCCAGGTGCTTCACACGCTGGCGAAAAACTTCGTTCTCTGTGACAACTGGCACTGCGATATGCCAGGACACACCTTGCCCAATCGCGCTTTCATTCATACCGGCAGGACAGGTGTAGGGATAGACGATGGCGATAGCGGAAAGAACGAATATCAAAACATATTCTCCCTGATCGAGCCTCTCCCGAGTCCTTTCCCGCACGACTATCAACCGTCCAGGTGGAAAATATATGTACCGGAAGCCGAGGGTGGCAAGCTTGGCCAGATCGACACTGCGTTTTTGAATTCAAATGTCAACCCTTACCGGGGAGCGTCCATCTCTGAATTCGCAACCGATTGTCAGAATGGAAGCCTTCCTTTCTACAGTTTCATCATGTGCTGGTTGCCATCAACTGACGCCTACACCGACACCAGCATGCATCCGAACTCCCTGATTCAACCTGGTGAGAACTTGTTGGCTGCAGTCTACAACACGCTTCGCAGCAGCCCATGCTGGGAAGACACGTTGTTGGTCGTCACTTTTGATGAAAATGGCGGAATTTATGATCATGTGTTTCCGCCTGCTACCACACCACCGGTTCCTGGGGCGGAGCCAACGACGCAGTACGTTTCAGGTAGCGACTGCGGAAACAGCTGGACGCTCAATTCGACATTTGATTTCTCGCTGCTCGGCTTACGAGTTCCAGCTTTGCTGATTTCACCCTGGCTGGAAGCGGGAGTAGATAGCCATCAGTATCAGAACACGTCAGTACTACGCTTCCTGATTGACAAAATGAACACGATGAATCCGGTTGGTGAACCAGTCATCGAACCTCTGACACAACGCGACGCGACTGCACCCACGCTCGAGTCGGCATTCACTCAGTACGGTCAGAGCACAATGCGTCAAGATTGCCCAATCTGGATCACACCCTACTCGAAGTTGCCGAGCACTGATCCGAGCACTGGCAGCAGTACGATTCCTTACAGCGACGGCACGCTTACTAAATCGTGGAGTCCACCCCTATCCATGTTGAACGCGAAACCCGTGCCCTACATAAACGAATTCCTGAGCATTTATGTGGCCCGGTTGCCGGGACATCCTGACAGCGGAAAGAAGATCACCCGCGATTTCTCTACGAACGCAGAAGTCGCCAGCTACACGGCAGAGCGCGTCGAGGCGGCCAATCAATTTTACAGTTCTGCCGCATCGGGCATGCATGCCAATCCAGGCCCTGCCTGATTTCTCAAACAGATTGATTCAAATTGTATTTTACAAGGTATAAAGTGGGTTCACTACCTGTTGTAAGGAGGGCGAGGCAAACCGGGACCAAATCCAATCGTGATTGCCAAGCAATCGGCACAACCTAAACGCGTTATATCCCCGATTTCGGTTGGGATCAGGGCGCTCGCAATCTGTTCAATACAGGCATGGATTGCAACATGCGATGCGCCCATTGATGGCGGATTGGTATCAGCTTATTTACCAGGATCCTTTTGGTTCAGAAACTGGTCGAATTCGACGTTGTAGAATTCGTCACCGACTTTTTCAACCTTGCGCACATAGACTGTCTGCACGATATCGCGGGTTTGTGGATCGATGGTAATCGGGCCACGCGGGCTGTTGAGCTGAATATTCTTCAGGATAGCCATGGCCTGGTCACCATCAATCTTGCCGTTCAATTTGCGTACCACTTCATAGATCGCTGCCATGCCGTCATACGCCGCCACCGCCATGAAGCTGGGGCGACCCGCGCCTGGATTGGCAGCAGCAAAATTCTTCAGGAAAGCCAGGTTCTCTGGTGATTTGTGCGCTGCTGAATAGTGGAAGGTGGTGATCACGCCCAGTGTGGTGTCGCCCATGGCAGGCAGTGCGTGGTCGTCGGTCAGGTCGCCAGTGGCGATCACCTTGATGCCTGCCGCAGCCAGGCCACGTTCACGGTAGCCTTTCATGAAGGCGACGCCTTGTTCGCCAGCGGGCACGAAAATGAACACGGCATCAGGTTTGGCGTCCTTGACGCGCTGAATATAGGGTGCAAATTCCGGATTGCGTAGCGGAACACGGATTGCTTCAGTGATCGTGCCGCCACCTTTGATAAACTCATTCTTGAATGCCGTTTCGGCATCAATGCCGGGTCCATAATCCGCCACCAGTGTCACTACCTTCTTGATGTTGTTCTTCGCCGCCCAGGTCGCCATGGGGGCGGAAATCTGCGCTAGCGTCATCGAAAAACGCACGATGTAGTTGGACTTGGTGGTGATCGCCGAGCTGGCGGCATTCATGATGATCATCGGCTTCTTCGCTTGCTCGGCGATGGGTGCGACAGCCAGCGCTTCCGGCGTCAGGCTGAAGCCAGCCAGAAAGTCGACCTTGTCGCGCACCACCAGTTCTTGCGCCACCCGCTTCGCGATTTCAGGCGAAGGCCCGGTAGTGTCCTTGATGATGATCTCGATTTTTTTGCCTGCAACTGTGCTGCCGTTTTGCGCCATCCACGTCTTGATGCCGCCTTCCATCTGTTTACCGTAATCGGCGAAGGGGCCAGAGAAGGCGGCGATCAGACCAATCTTGATAGTGTCCTCAGCCCGCGCCAGCGGCAGCGCAAACAATGCAACAGCTGTCAGTGTCGCCATCGATACCAATTTTTTCATCGTCATGCTGGTCTCCTATATTGTTCTATGCGTTCTGTGTATTCTGTTTTCTATATGAAGAATGGCCAAGGCAACTTGCCTGCAAGGGCAGGCATCAATTCTGTAACGCCTACAATGCCAGTAATGCAAGCAATGCGGCTTTCGTTGATCGCCATTGCCGCATACATAGTATCCAATGTATGTGCGATTAACAATCCATTGTTCGATAATCGCACACTTTAAAAATGATGCGCATAAGACCAGAAATGGTCCAAAATGAAGAATGCAGCCTAGTGGACTGTAACTTTGAAACAGAAGTGAAAGACGCTTGCCCGGCGATCAGGGCAAGGCAAGGTTAACACTTATGCGGAGCGATAGTGAACTATCGCGAGCATTTGCAACGCAGCCATGGTCGTCGCGCAAGCGGAAGGCACTCTGTTTTCAATTGTTACAGTCCACTAGATACTTATTACTGCATCCACCGCTGCCAAGAACGCGGTTCTAAGGCAACAGTATCGAAAGCTCTTGTGCGCCGCGCAACAGCACTGGCAGGAACTCTTGTTCCAGTTGCTTGACGCTGACGCGGGATGCTTGTGCGCCGACGTTCAATGCTGCCAGCACCGTGCCGGATGCACCACGCACCGGTACGGCGATGGAGCGTAATCCCAGTTCCAGTTCCTCATCATTGATGGCGTAGCCAGCCTGGCGCACCTTGGCCAGTATTTCGCGCAGGCGTTTCTGGTTAACCACCGTGTTTTCCGTCATTGCCCGTAGCCTGGTGCGTGCCAGGTATTGGTCCAGATCCTCGGGTGGCAGGTGCGCCAGCATGACACGGCCCAGCGAAGTGCAATAGGCGGGCAGGCGGCTGCCGGTGTTCAGTGCCACCGACATCACGCGCGAAGTGGCGGCACGTGCGACATACAGCACTTCATCGTCATCCAGCACCGCCAGTGAACTCGATTCGTTCAGACTACGGCTGATATTGTTCAGGTAAGGCTGGGCTGACACCGTTAGCGGGGTTGACGACAGGTAAGAATATCCCAGCGTCAGCACCTTGGGGCGCAGTGAAAAATTGTTCAGCTCTGCATCCACGTAACCCAGTTCACGCAAGGTATGCAGGCAGCGTCGCACGGCGGCCCGCGGAATCCCGGTTTTCTGGCTGATGTTGGCGATGGTCTGCGGCTTACGTGAATCGCTGAAGGCCCGCACTACAGCCAGACCGCGCGCCAGCGAGGTCATGAAACTGGGATCAGTCATTGCGTCGATCTGCTCCGAGATGCTTGGTTCGTGCTCTTGCCCGGCTTCTGCAGCGGTGGTCTTGGTGGCTTTGGTAGTCTTTAGATTCTTGGACATGGCGTGATTTTAATGCAGTCGGTAAGTGCTATCGTTTTATTTGTTGACCTTGGGGGCGCGACGTTGTTACACTATTCGTGCGATAAACAATCATTTGTTCGATTATCGCACAACATGAATCGCAAAGGCAAACATATGATTGATAAGACTTTTGAATCGCTGGAGCGCGCCGTGGCTGACATCCACGACGGTGCCACGGTCATGATCGGCGGCTTCGGCAACGCTGGCATGCCGTCCGCACTGATCGATGCGCTGATCGCGCAGGGTGCTCGCGACCTCACTATCGTCAACAACAACGCCGGCAATGGCGAAACCGGGTTGGCCGCGCTGCTTAAGAGCAAACGGGTGCGCAAGATCATCTGTTCCTTCCCGCGCCAGACAGACTCCCATCATTTCGACGCGCTGTACCGTGCCGGCGAGATTGAACTGGAACTGACCCCGCAAGGCAATCTGGCCGAGCGTATACGAGCTGCCGGTGCCGGCATTGGCGGTTTTTTTTCGCCAACTGGCTACGGCACGCAGTTGGCAGAGGGCAAAGAGACACGTCTCATCAATGGTCGCCACTATGTGCTGGAAGCGCCGATCCATGCCGATTTCGCGCTGATCAAGGCATTGCACGGCGACCGCTGGGGTAACCTGGTGTATCGCAAGACTGCCCGTAATTTCGGCCCCATCATGGCGATGGCTGCCAAGACCACCATTGCGCAAGTGCGGCAGGTGGTCGCGCTGGGTGAACTCGATCCTGAAGTGATCGTCACACCAGGCATCTTTGTCCAGCGTGTAGTGAAGGAGGCAGCATGACGCACAAATATACCCGCGACCAGATGGCCGCCCGCGTGGCGCAGGACATTCCTGAAGGTGCCTATGTCAACCTGGGCATCGGTCTGCCAACCAAGGTGGCCGACCACCTGCCCACCGAGCGCGAAGTGTTTCTGCACAGCGAAAACGGCCTGCTGGGCATGGGCCCTGCACCGGCGGCCGGTCAGGAAGACGAAGACCTGATCAACGCTGGCAAACAGCCTGTCACGTTACTGACTGGCGGTGCCTACTTCCACCATGGCGATTCGTTCGCAATGATGCGTGGTGGCCATTTGGATATCTGCGTGCTGGGCGCTTTCCAGGTAGCATCCAATGGTGACCTGGCCAACTGGCATACCGGCACACCCGACGCCATACCCGCTGTCGGCGGCGCCATGGACCTGGCAATCGGTGCCAAGCAAGTGTTTGTAATGATGGACCATCAGACCAAGACCGGTGAAAGCAAGATTGTCAGCCAGTGCAGCTATCCCTTAACTGGCATGGCCTGTGTCAATCGTATCTATACCGACCTGGCCGTGCTGGACGTAACGCCGCAAGGCTTGGCAGTACGCGAGATGGCCCCCGGTCTGAGCTTTGAAGCGCTGCAAGCCGTCACTGGTGCACCGCTGTTACCGTTGAAACAAGAGAGGATGACATGAACGAAGCCTATATCTGTGATGCAGTACGAACCCCCATCGGCCGCTACGGCGGCGCATTAAAGGACGTGCGCGCTGACGACCTCGGTGCACTGCCGATGCGTGAACTGATGCGCCGCAATCCCGGCGTCGACTGGACGGTGGTGGATGACGTCATCTATGGCTGTGCCAACCAGGCCGGCGAAGACAACCGCAATGTGGCGCGCATGTCGGCACTGCTGGCCGGTTTGCCACAGGAAGTGCCAGGCGCCACCATCAACCGGCTGTGTGGGTCAGGAATGGACGCCATCGGTACGGCGGCACGTGCCATCCAGGCTGGTGACGCCAGGCTGTTGATCGCTGGTGGTGTCGAATCGATGACGCGTGCCCCATTCGTCATGGGCAAAACTGATTCGGCGTTTGCGCGCAATGCGTCATTGCAAGATACGACCATGGGTTGGCGCTTCATCAACAAGACATTCAAGGAAGCTTACGGCGTCGAGACCATGCCGGAAACGGCAGAAAACGTTGCTCAGGACTATGGCATCAGCCGCGCCGACCAGGATGTATTTGCGCTGGCAAGCCAGAACAAGGCTGCTATCGCCATTGCCGAAGATCTCTTTGCGCGTGAAATTGTTCCGGTATCGCTGCCGCAAAAGAAAGGTGATCCTGTCGTCTTCAACCAGGACGAGCATCCGCGTGCTACCACGCTGGAAGCATTGGCAAAGCTGAAAGGCGTGGTCAGAACAGATGGCAGCGTTACCGCTGGCAATGCGTCTGGCATCAATGACGGTGCCTGTGCACTCTTGATCGCCAATGCGGACGCGGCATTCCAGTATGGACTAAAGCCTTTAACCCGCATCGTCGGCATGGCGACTGCCGGTGTGGCACCACGTGTGATGGGTATCGGCCCGAAACCAGCGGTGCAAAAGCTGTTGCGCCAGACCGGTCTGACATTGGCGCAGATGGATGTGATAGAACTGAACGAAGCCTTTGCGGCGCAAGGCCTGGCCGTACTGCGCCAGTTAGGCCTGCCTGACGACGACCCACGCGTCAATCCCAACGGCGGTGCCATCGCACTGGGCCATCCGCTGGGCATGAGCGGCGCACGCCTGGTTACCACGGCAAGCTACCAGTTGCATCGCAGCGGTGGACGGTATGCGCTGTGCACTATGTGCATAGGCGTGGGGCAGGGCATTGCTATGATCATTGAAAGAGTGTGAAGAAAGAGTGTGAAGCAAGAATGCAAATCATGTAGCTTGTAGAGAAGTAGCGGAGACAACCAATGAAAAAACAAAATCAAAATGAGAGCCTGACGTGCTAGCCAATTTTGCCGGTGTACTGTTTGACGGCATTGCCTACGGTAGCCTCTTGTTTCTGATCAGTGTCGGCCTGTCGGTCACGATGGGGATGATGAACTTCATTAACCTGGCACACGGTGCGTTTGCAATGCTGGGCGGCTATGTCAGTGTCACGCTACTGTCGCGCCTGGGCGTGCCGTTTCTGGCATCGCTGCCGCTGGCCTTCCTGGCATCCGCCATCACGGGACTGGTGCTGGAACGGCTGCTGTATCGTCGCCTGTATCAGGCCAGCCACCTGGACCAGGTGCTATTCTCCATCGGCCTTACCTTTATGTCAGTGGCCGGTGCCACCTGGTTGTTCGGCCCGACCCAGCAGCCTGTCACGCTACCGGACTGGCTGCGCGGCCAGGTAGCGCTGCTGGGGTTGGACATAGGCGTCTACCGCCTGTTCCTGATTGGTGTGGTGGTGCTGGTTACAGTGGCGCTGGGATTGTTGATCGAACGTACCCGTTTTGGCGCGCAGATCCGTGCGTCTGTGGATAACCAGACGGCCGCTGCGGGCCTGGGCATCAATGTCAGCCTGGTGTTTAGCCTGACTTTCGCGCTCGGTTCAGGCCTGGCTGGCCTGGGTGGTGGCTTGGGTATCGACGTGCTTGGGCTGGACCCAACCTTCCCGATCAAGTATATGGTTTACTTCCTGTTGGTGGTCGCGGTGGGTGGTGCCGGGACGATCAAGGGGCCACTGTTGGCGGCGCTGATCCTGGGCGTATTCGACGTCGCAGGAAAATACTATGTACCGCAAGTGGGTGCCTTCGTCATCTACGGCCTGATGGTGCTGTTGTTGATATTGTTCCCGGCTGGCCTGATACGGAGGAAAGCATGAACGCCATCACCGAAACCGCCACCCAAGCTCAGATCATGCCGGTACCACGTTTGCCACATGACCGCTGGACACCACTGGAAGTCGCCTTCTGGCTACTGCCGGTGGCGGCATATTTTGCTTTTCCAGGTTACCTGGTGCTGATCAGCCAGATCATGATCACCGGCCTGTTCGCACTGTCGCTGGACCTGATGCTGGGCTATGCCGGTATCGTCTCGCTGGGTCACGCCGCCTTTTTCGGTCTGGGTGCCTACGCCGCCGGCCTGCTGTCCGTACACGGCTGGAGCGAACCATTCAGTGGTCTGCTGGCTGGTGCTGCAATTGCCGGCCTGTTTGGCTTCCTCACAGCCTGGCTGGTGGTGCGCGGCCAGGATTTGACGCGCCTGATGGTCACACTGGGTATCGGCCTGATGCTGTTTGAAGCGGCCAACAAGGCATCTTTCCTGACTGGTGGCGTAGATGGTTTATCCGGCATGGTGGTGGGTAAATTGTTCGGTATCTTCGAGTTCGATTTGAACGGCAATGTCGCTTACTGCTACAGCCTGGCCGTGCTATTTCTTGTATTTTTGCTGCTGCGCCGGCTGGTGAAGTCGCCGTTCGGCCTGAGCCTGATCGGCATCCGCGAAGGCGTGCACCGCATGCCTGCGCTGGGTGTCAATGTCAATCGTCGCCTGGTGGCGGTGTTCACGGTCGCGGCGACAGTGGCCGGTTTGGCGGGGGCGCTGTTGGCGCAAACCACACAGTTTGTCGGGCTGGATTCGCTGGGTTTTCCGCGCTCTGCCGAGCTGCTGATTATACTGGTGCTGGGCGGCACTGGCCGTCTGTATGGTGCGCTGATCGGTGCGGCGGTGTTCATGCTGGCACAGGACTATCTGTCTGGCCTCAATCCGGCTTACTGGCAGTTTTATATCGGCCTGCTGCTGGTGGTGATCGTGCTGTTTGCGCGTGGCGGCATTCTGGGTGGCCTGGAAGTACTGGCCCATCGCTTCAAATCATGGCTGCGCAAGGAGCAAACATGAAGCATGCCAATAACAATAACCCAGACATCACATTACGCACCGAAGGCTTAAGCAAGCAGTGGGGCGCATTCGTCGCCAACAGCGATATCAACCTGAGCTTCGCCCCCGGCGCACGCCATGCGCTGATCGGTCCCAACGGTGCCGGCAAGACCACCTTCATCAATCTGCTGACTGGCGGTCTCATACCCAGCAGCGGCAAGGTGTATCTGGGCGGTGAAGACATCACACATCTGCCACAGCACCGCCGTGTGCAACGTGGCATGACACGCACCTTCCAGCTCAACACCCTGTTCGCGGGCATGACGGTATTGGAGTCTGTGGCACTAGCGATTTGCGAGCGACGCGGGTTGCAGTCGGTGTGGTACCAGACAGTAGCCAGGCAAGCCGATGTCATTGATGAGGCGATGGCCCTGTTGACGACACTCAAGTTGAGCGACCAGGCCAACAGCATGACACGCAGCATGGCATATGGCAAACAGCGACTGCTGGAAATTGCACTGGCGCTGGCCACCAAGCCGCGCATCCTGCTGCTGGACGAACCGGCAGCAGGCATCCCGCAGGCGGAAAGCAAGGAACTGTTCGAGGTGCTGTCCCAGTTACCGCGCGACGTCACGCTGCTGTTTATTGAACACGACATGGGGCTGGTGTTCCGTTTCGCCGACCGCATCACGGTCCTGGTTTCTGGCAAGGTGCTGACCGAAGGCACGCCGGCAGAAATCGCGGCAGACCCGCGTGTCAGGGAAGTCTATCTGGGGGAGGCCGAATATGTCTGATATGCCTGAGTTGTTGGCACTCGATAAAGTCTGCGCCGGGTATGGCGAGTCGGTGGTACTGGAGGATGTATCCTTCGTACTACACGAAGGCGACAGCCTGGCCTTGCTCGGTCGAAATGGCGTCGGCAAAACCAGCCTGTTGATAACGTTGATGGGATTGACGCGACTGCACAGTGGTGCCATACGCTGGGCAGGGTGCGACATCGTGCGCATGCCCACGCATCAACGCGCGCGTGCTGGTCTTGGCTGGGTACCGCAAGAGCGGCATATGTTTCCCTCGTTGACGGTGGAAGAACATCTGACTGTGGTGGCCCGCCCCGGCCCATGGAATCTGCAGAAGGTATATAAGATTTTCCCGCGCCTGTACGAGCGCCGTACCAACATGGGTAACCAGTTGTCCGGTGGCGAGCAACAGATGGTGGCGATTGCACGTGCACTGATGACCAACGCCCGCATCTTGCTGCTGGATGAGCCTATGGAAGGCCTGGCCCCCATCATCGTGCAGGAACTATCGCGGGTGATCCGCAAACTGGTCCAGGACGAAGGCATGTCGGTAATCGTGGTCGAGCAGCATGCGCGCTTGGCGCTGTCACTGACCCAGCGCGCCATCGTGCTTGATCGCGGGCGCATCGTGCACGATTCGGACAGTGCCAGCCTGTTGGCCGATGGTGACAGGCTGGACCGTCTCGTCGCAGTAGCCTGACGCATTGGTAATCGAAAGCCGGCTTATTTGGGCTTGTAGATCCCCGCACCGACTGTGTACTTGCCTTCAGCCAGGCGGATATAGGATGTCTTGTTTTCCAGCGCCTTGGTAGCTGGATTGACCCACACATAATCGACCCAGCCGGGTTTCTTTGACTGGGCCACTTCACGCATTTCCTGTACGAATTGTTTTCCGTTGGCATCCTTCAACTGCGACATGTCCTTGCCGTTCATCTTCGGCGTTACTGCATGGCAGACCATTATCATCTGCGCATCCTGGACAAACACATACAGGTCACCCTGGATAAACCCCCCCTTGGGATCAGAGAAGTCTTTACAGGCTTCATCGATGCCTTTTTTCTGGATATCTGCCACCGCCTTGTCAACCAGGGCAATGGCATCGGCCTTATTGGCAGTTTGCGCAAGGACGGGCAGGGCGGAAGCAAGTAGCAGGGCGGTCAAACTGGCGATGGCGTAGCGTTTCATGATGTCTCCTGATGTGATGAATGGAATATTGGAATATTCTTTTTTATATCAGCTTACCTTGTGCGCGGCCAGTGCGCTATAAGAGAGAGAGCCGCGGCTTTGCTCGTTGTTTTCCTGCACAAGTTTGGTCAGCAATCTCATGAATTGCCATTACTCCACATTCGTCATTGGTGCCTGCTGTGCTGGCACCAATGACGCGCTTATTCACCGCGTCGTTGCGCGGCCACGGCAAGCGTTCGCCACCAGCACGGATTGGTGGGATGCTCTGGCACGAAGCGCGTTGCCGGTGCCTCCAACATATCAATCGTTGTGCGGATGCAATATCAGGCACGGACCATCCCTCACTTACGACATGACGACATCCTTGACGTCACGTTTTCATTTTTCAAGCTTGGATTCTCTACGATTATCGCGAGCGTAGCCGCCACCATCGGCGCATTCAGCAGTTGCCGCGAGCATTCGCCTAGCTCAATTGGACTATGTTATTAACTTTGAAAGACCTTTAGTATTGTGTCACGTAAACAATTCTTTGCGATCAAACCTAATGCCACCATATGTTCTACCTAAAATTTGCTCGTTCATCCGTGCTCAAATGGCTCAGCCTGTTTATCGCGAAAAAAGCTGGCGATGATCAATTTATTCGACAGCAACGGCATAGCACACTGTGGCTTAGCTAGCAGAAAGGGTGGGTGATGTTTTTCAATCTGACCAAGGCCCTAGGCGAGCTACTGCAACAACGCCACGTTCCATCCCTGTTGAGAGAGGCTGATCTGTCCTATGACAGCCCGACGGAGGCTTATAAACCAGTAAAAAACAGCATCAATCTGTTCCTGTTCGACGTGCGGGAACGCACAGATTTGCGCAGCAGCGTGCCGGTGATACGCGAAGGCGTCAGCGGCAAGACTGTGGTGATCGGCGCTCCCGAGCTACGTATCGCCTGTTCCTATCTGGTGACGGCCTGGGTTGAAGCAGGGCAGTCTGGTCAAAGCGCGGTCCTGCGTCAGCACGAACTCTTGGGTGAAGTGCTAAAGCTGTTCGCCGCAACGCCAGTGCTGGCACCGAAGAACGTTTTGGGTGAGACAAAGACCTGGCTCGGAACCCAGTCTTTCCCTGTTGAATTGGTGGTCATGCAATCCGACTTGACGAAGAACATCTCAGAATTCTGGACTGCCGTGGGTGGAAAACTGCGGCCAGCCTTTACAGTGACCGCCACAGTGGCAATGACACCGGGTACTGCAGAGGTGACAGAAGCACTGGTACTCAGTAAGGAAGTTGATGTGCGGGAGTGGAAGGTGGGTTCAGAAAATCATTAGACAGGTCCCTGCTCGGGGTTTAAGGACGTCAATAGTAATTTAATTTCAGGAGAAATATGCCATGTCATACGTGTCGCCAGGAGTGTATGTAGAAGAAGTACCACCGCTGTCCAGGCCGATCGCAGGTGTGGGGACCAGCACGCCGGGATTCATAGGCTGTCTCGCCGATGACATCTACCTGCCAGTACGGCCATCTAAGCCAGGAGAAAACTGTTTATGGGCCTTCCACAAAGTTGAAGCTAAGGAGAACGTCCCCTACCTGATCACTTCCTGGCCAGCATATGTTCAATTGTTCGGCGACTTCATTGCATCGGCTAAGAGTTCCACAGCTGTCGAATCGTCGGACCCTAAAACGACGGATGACGCCAGGAAAGCAGAATATCTGAAGAGCAGCAATTATCAGCCCTATTTGGCACACGCGGTGTATGGCTTTTTCAATAATGGCGGCAGCCGTTGCTATGTTGTCCGTGTTAAACCGGCCAGCACGATTGACATTGACAAGGCAATCACGGCACTAGCGGCACTGGATGAGATTTCGACGGTGGTAGCGCCAGGGCTGAACAAGAACGCCGCGCTGAAAGACTATGCCCAGCTCTACAAACGATTCGCCATCCTGGATTTTGTTAAAGATACGAAAGCAGACGGCGCCAAAGCGCTAATCAGTAGTTTGCATAATCCCAATTCAGCGATTTATCATCCGTGGCTTCAGGTATCGGATCCAGCCATGACCTTAGTTGATCCGCTGACACCGGAAAACAGCTTGATCTATGTGCCGCCCGGCGGCCATGTTGCAGGTGTCTACGCACGTAGCGACGCCGAGCGCGGCGTGTTCAAGGCGCCGGCGAACGAAGCTTTGCTTGGTATTGCCGGTATCCAGGAATCAATAACGAGCAACGTTCAGGGAGATCTGAATACAGCTGGCGTCAACGTAATCCGCCTCATGAATGGCGCCTACCGGATCTGGGGGGCTCGCACCGTTGGCGGCGATGCCAACGGCGAATTCCGCTACATCAGTACGCGTCGCTACATGAACTATCTGCGTCAGTCCATCGACGCCGGCACCCAGTTCGTCGTGTTTGAACCCCACACACCGGCTTTGTGGCAGCGCGTGATCCGCACGCTCACGGACTTTTTAACCAATGAATGGCGCTCGGGTGCCCTGTTCGGCGAAACGGCCAAGCAAGCCTTTTACGTGAAGTGCGACGCTGATGTCAATCCGCCTTCGCAACGTGAGCTCGGTCAACTGGTCACCGAGATCGGCGTGGCAATCGTCAAACCGGCTGAGTTCGTTATATTCCGTATCCATCAATCTTCTGGCGGCTAATTGTCCGCACCGATCACAGGGAAAAAATCATGGCCAGAGTAGATCCATATAAAAATTTTCGCTTTCTTCTGGAAATCGACGGTCTGACGCAAGCGGGGTTTTCCGATTGCAGCGGATTCGGTTCAGATGTGGAAGTGGTGGAATACCGCGAAGGCGGCGATGCGTCGACTGTCCGCAAATTGCCGGGAAAGAGTAGCTTTCCTGATCTGACACTGAAGTGGGGTATCACCGATTCGCGTGAACTGTATGACTGGCATCAAGGCATTCTGGATGGCAAGCTGCAGCGCAAGAACGGTTCGATTATCCTGCTCGACGACCTGGGCCAGGAAAAGGTACGCTGGAATTTTTTCGGCGCCTGGCCCAGCAAATACAAGGCACCCGACCTGAGTGGAACTGGCAAGGAAGCGGCAATCGACGCCTTGACAATCAGTTGTGAACGTCTGATCAGAGCAGCAGCATGAGCGACTTCGCCACCGAGTTTGATTTTGTGCTGCCCAAGGGCTATGTCGATGCGGCAGGCACGGTGCATCGCGAAGGATCCATGCGCCTGGCCACCGCAGCCGACGAGATCTTGCCACAGAAAGATCCGCGGGTGCAAGGCAACCCTGCCTATCTGGTGCTGATCCTGCTGGCACGAGTGGTGGTGCGGCTGGGTGCGCTGGATGCGATCAATCCCAAGGTGATCGAAGGCATGTTCGCGGCAGACCTGGCCTACCTTCAAGACTTTTACAACCGCATCAACAGCAGTGCTTCGCTAAGCGTGGCGGTGGCTTGTCCCAGTTGCCAGCACACGTTCGAGGTCGAGCCAGAAAAAGTGGGGGAGTAGTAGGCTACCCCATCGCTCGGCTGTACGAGGAGGTAGCCTTTATTGCTTACCATTTTCACTGGCCGCCTGAGCGCTTGATGAACATGGAACATGCCGAACGCCGTCGCTGGGCGGAAGAAGTATCCCGTATAAATCTTGAGCTATCACATACTTCACATACATCACATTTAGCATAGACGATGACTACCCCTATCAATCCGCCGTCGACGAGCCAGCTCGCAGGACTGAGTTTGCCGCCCGGGCTGCTGGCCAGCATGGCCTGGATGCGTTACATGCAGGGCTGGGCACGCCCCACGCACGGCCTGCGGCGGGGTGGCTTGCATCTGGCGACGATGGCTTGCCTGCGGAATGTGATGGCAAGGCAGCGCACGCTGCAATCGATGATCGTGGGACGGGCCGATGGTGCCTGGACCGTGCTGACCCTGAATTGGCAAGCTGTGGTAGTACAGCAAACGCGGCGTTCAGCGCGTGGTGCCGTAGCATTGCCAGCGACAAATTTTCGCGAAATAGCTGTGCCATCCCCACGCTGGAAGCCGACGTCACGCACGCCTGAGCCAGATAATCAAGCCGCCACGCCGACTGCGGCAGGCTTGCCTGCGGCACACCGGGGCGTTGGGCTGGCGACGTCAGTTCCGCCATCCGGCCTGGCGGCAAAAATTGACAGGCCGCTTCATCGACCCACATCTATATCAGTGCCGCAAGCGATATCAGTGCTGCAGGCTGCACCGCCACTAAAGCAGCGAGCAGTCGGGCAAGTGCCTTCAGGCGTAAAATGGTCGCCCGAGCAGTTGGGCATGCAGATGCGTCCAGATCCGGCACCAGCACTAATCTCAGGAGAAGTAGGTCGACGCTTGCCCACGACATTGTTGGCGGCGCAGCCGGCAATCGCACTGGAGCAGCGCTCCCAGCGCTTGGCACCTGCAGGACAGTCTTTGCCCACCGTGCGGCAGGAGTGGCCCGCCATGGTGCTGGCCGGGTCCGCCAGTAACATGACTGACATGGCGGGTGCGGCTAGTGTAATTAATGCAGCCGTAATTAATGCAGCCACTAAAGCCAATGACGCCCCCAGCCTCGGCGACCTGTTGTTTGACCAGGCCACGCGCGCGCGCGGCGACATTCCTCCGTCTGACATCTGGCAACAGTCACCATCTGCGGCCAAGGCAAGGCCGGACCGGGTACAACAGACACAAACATCTGCAATACCGCACATCGATCGCGACGGCATGGAACAGATAGCCACGCGGGTGATGCGTATCATTAAACGTGAACAACGCCGGGAACGTGAAATCAAAGGGAGAATCTGATGGCGCTGACCAAGGCAGTGATCGTAAATATTGATGGTGGTGGCCAGACGATACCGGTGATGTTCAATCCACCGAGCTATTCGCTGTCCCGTTCCAACCAGTTTAAGGAAAGCCGGGTCCCGGGGAAATCCTCAGTTTTAATGGAGTATGTCAGCGGCATAGCCGACTCCCTGAGCACTGAGTTCTTCTTTGACACAAGCGATGCCGGCACCGACGTGCGCGAACGCACCAACGCCATAGAGAGTCTGATGCAACTGGCACCGCGCAGCAAGGCCCCGCCGCAATTGCTGCTGATATGGGGCTCGCTGGTATTCAAATGCGTCATCGTCAGTGTACGGGCCGAATTCGACTATTTCAACACTGCAGGCATGCCATTGCGGGCCAAGCTGCAGGTCGAGTTCAAGGGTATCAGTGTGGCGGGGCAAGATGCCAGGGACCGGGCGGTCACCACCATTCATAAGGTACCGCCAGGGCAGTCCTTGCCCGCCATCGCGGGCAGGCACTATCAAGACCCGGCCAAATGGCGCGAAATTGCCATAGCCAACCAAATCGATAACCCGCGCAAAGTACTGGCCGGAAAATTGCTTAACTTGACAGGGTTGGTATGACCATCCATTTCAGCGAACAGCCGTGGAGTCAGGCATCGGCGACCGATGTGGACATCCGCGCGCGGACTGGGTCGGCAAGCCTGTACCCGGTGGCTTACGGCTTGCGACAAGTGATGCTGAGCCGGAACGGCGTGCCACTGGACCCAGCAGTGCTGGGAGTGATCAACCGGATGTCGGTGTCGCTGGGTGCCAATCAGCAAGGCAGCTTTACGCTGGAGATCGAAGACCCGATGCTGATGTTGATCGATAGCCTGCAGGGACCCAATCGCGGAACGCTCTGTGAAGGCCATGTGTTGGAAATCTCCCTGGGTAACGCCGAGACCCCGCTGAAGATGGTCATGGCAGGCACAGTCAGCGCAATTACCGTCGAACTGGACAGCGAAGAAGGATTGCACGTCCAGGTGGAGGGGCATGACGCGCTCAGCACGGCCGCAGTAGGCAATGTCTACATGCGGTACATGGACGAAATGAACGATTACGAGGTACTCAGTTTTATTGCGTCCAAGATACTCGATCTGTTGCTCTCTATCGACAGCCTGACCCAGGACGAGATGACAGCACCTCCGGGACGCGCCCGCATGCAGGCTGGCATCAGCTATCTGGATTTGATTGCCGAGCTTGCCGATCAATATGGCTGTCATTTCTGGGCCGACGGCAACATCTTGCACTTTCGCCGCGAACGTCCAGGCAAAAAAATCAGCCTGGAGCGGGGCGTCAATCTCTTCAGTCTGTCTTTTCGCCTCAGTACTAGCGGTCAGGTGGGCGCAGTAGAAAGCCGGGGCTGGAATACGGCACAGGCCGAAGAGGTGAGCGCCCGAACGACACCACCAAAAAGCTATTGGGGCCGTCTGTCGCAGGCTGCCAAGGCCAGTCTGGTAGCAGACAATGCCGTACACAACATCATTGTGCATGACGCGACCGAAGCCAAGCAACGAGCTGGTGCCGAGATGCGCCGCCTGATGGGCATGCTCATCACGGGTGAAGGCAGCACCATCGGCAATCCAGAGATGCGGGTGGGCTGCATCGTCAACGTGATTGGCATGGCACGCTTCGACGGTGAGTACCAGGTGCAATCTCTGGTGCACCGGATCGACAATGAAGGATTTCGCACAGACTTCACATTAAGGCTGCATATATGAATGAATTACCCGGCACGCTGTATCTGGGCGTGGTCGATACGGTAAAACTCGACGCCAACGGCTGTCTCGACGTTTACCTGCCCGCGCTCAAAAGCATCTTGCAATGCCGGGTCGCTACGGCAATGGCGGGCGCAGGGCGCGGCGTGTTGTTTTTGCCGGAAAAGGGCGATCAGGTACTAGTGGTGCCAGTACTGGGGTCGGACATCGGATTTGCCTTGCTGAGCAGCGTGTGGCATCTCAATGCCAAGCCGCCAGGGGGAGATGGCACAATCACCAATGACGTCAAGCTGATCCAAACCAGAGGTGGCAACAAGATCAGCCTGATCGATACTGAAGGCAAGGAGAGTATTGAAATCTCGACCAAGGATAAGCAGCAGTGCATCAGGTTTTCGATCGAGGAAGGGCATATCGAAATCACTGCCGGTGCGATCAAGATGAAGGGAAACGTGGAGATTGACGGCACACTGACAGTCAACACCGGCGGCCACAGTACGGCGATCAGCGGCAACGAAATTACCGGAAAATAAGGGAAAGCATGAGCGAACTGAAACTGTTGGGCGTGCTTGATCTGGGTGGTGCATTAAAGCTGAAAGCGACAAAAGTACTTGCGAAGGGTAAGGAGATTCTCGTAGTAATGGAAACGTCGGAAACAGCCCATTGTAGCAACGCCGTGCCAGTGATAATACCGACACCGCCCGCAAAACCCCTGACTGAAGGCACTCTGGTTTGGGTGAATAATTCATTCAACCGCACGGTCTGTATCAACAAAGACAGGCGAGTGGTAGCTGGAGGAACTTGCGTACAAGGAACCACTGGCGCTGGCATCTGGCCAGGTCTGCTGCTGCCAGGCAGTAGCACGGTCCGGGTTGGCGGTGTCCCCGTCAGCGTGGAAGGGGACCAGGCCATTATTCTGGCCAATGGCGCGCCAGTGGTGCTGAATGTCAGTGGGCAGGGCTAAAGTCATGAGTCTGAAGAATTTAATTATTTCCAGCCCGCATAACGGCGACGTGTTTGCTTTAGGTGAGCAGATCAGCTTCACCGGCGCCGCCGAAGTCCAACCGGTGCGAGCACTCTACTATCATTGGTATTCGTCGTTGCCTTTTCCAGAGCGAGGCGAAGACAAGTGGCACGAGTCGCTGAAGCAGCCGGTCGAATTGGCACAACAGCCGCCGGCGTGGAAAAGCACGCAGTTAGAGCCAGGCGCGCAGTACATCACGCTGGCGGCGAGCGACCAGCAAGGCGAGAGGATCGACAATTGGCAAAAGGTGACGATCGGTGGCATCGCTGGTGGCGAACGCCTGCCGCCCGACCACGTGGGGCAATGCCTGATCCACGTGCTCCAGTCCTTTGTATCGTCCGTGCACCAATTACCGGACACGCCTTCGGAATACTGGCTGGAGATAGAGTTCCAGTTGCCTGTCAATTGGTCGCCGGACAAGCGGCTTTCCGGCACCCGTCAGTGCCAGCCGGAATACAATAATTGGCGCTTCAACTTGTATTTGCGTGCGCTAAACGATGAAGGACCCGGGGAGGAACTCCTGCCGTACACCCCCGGGCAGCAGATCACAGTCCGGCGCGACGGTAAGAAGCAGTTCGCTGTGTTCCAGAGCACTTCCCGGCTGACCGGGCTGTACGAGCTCATCTTGCATGTTTCTTTCCAGGGTAGTCAGCACACACCGGTCAACCACATCCGCACCTTATCACTGCTACCGGCAGCATCAATCAAGGAGAAACGTAATGCCTTACTCAACTGAAAATAATCGAGAGATACTGGGACGGGGAATTGCCTTTTTTCCACTCCGGCTGATGGGCGGTACGCTAGGGATGAATGAATACGACGAGCACATCAGGCAATCTATCCGGCTGATCCTTGGTACCGCCTACCACGAACGCGCTATGCGCCCCGACTTTGGGGGCGGCATGGAAGCGCTGACGTTTGAACCCATGAATCCGGTCACCGCGATCCTGGCCCAACTACAGGTTCAAACCGCGCTGGCGAAGTTTGAACCGCGCATCGACGTGCTTACCGTGCAGGTCTCGGCATTACCGGATGAAGGAAAGTTAAATATCGACATCATCTATCGTGTTCGAAGTACCGATACCGTTTATAACCTGGTGTATCCCTTTTATATAGAGCGGGGAGGGCTGTAATGAGCATTCGTCCTCCACTGATCGATACCCGCAGCGAAACCGATCTGCGTCACAAGACACGTGGCCAGCTCTACAACGTGCTGAGCGCCGTGTATGGCTGGAAGCAGCCTGCTAATCAAAGCGACAGCACCGACACCAGCGAACCTTATGGAGGCGAAGCCTGCGACGCACTCGTGCACATTTTTGCGCGTTACTGCCACCACATCGTCGAGCGCATCAACCGCACTCAGGAAAAGCATTTCCTCGCCTTTCTTGACCTGCTGGGCAATACGCCGATTGCAGCCGCGCCGGCGCGGACGGTGGTTAGCTTTGCGCTGGATGGTGCCGCGCGACAAGGGCGGCTGCTGCCGGCCGGTACCCGGCTGCAGGCGTTGTCGGCGGCAAGCAATGCCGTGCTCTATTTTGAAACGGAGCAAGACCTGTGGCTCAGCAATCTTAGTCTGAAGTCACTGATGGCCGCCAACGGCGGCGTGACTGACGACTGGTCTACATTGATCGACAATGGTAACGATGATGGCAACGGTGCCGCCAGAGAGCTGTTCAGCGGAAAAAACAACCGGTATACATTCCTGTTTGAGTATAAGGAAACGGCACGCTTACCCGAGGGCGAGCCGGTTGAGCTGTACGTTTGGATAGATAGTCCGCGGTATCAAGCTGCCGATTCATCGTCCAACAAAGAGTCAGACAAAGAACGTAAAGGGCTGACATGGGAGCTCGGCCGGAAGGATGACAGAAAAGGAACGCTGATCACGGTGGAAGATGAGACCGACGGACTCACCCGCTCCGGCGTCATTCGCTTTCTTGGCCCGGCCGGAAACACCACCCCGTTTTGGCTGTCTGTCAGCGGTGATCAGGATCCTACCAAGCCAGCCATGCTTTGCGTTGCGATCAATAGCGTGGCGGCACTTCAGTGTCAGACCCTGGTCGGTGAGGTGCTTGGTTCCAGTTCAGGACAAGTCAATCAGCAGTTTTTTGCCGCGCACCAGCCCGTGATGAGCGGTCAATTGCTGTCCGTGCTCGAAATCGCCGCCAATACCGGCGCGGAGCCCCTTGTGTCCGAGGACAGTTGGGTACCTTGGCAGGAAACGCCGGATTTTCATGCTTCCGGCCCCTGTGACCGTCACTATGTACTCAATCGCCAGAGTGGAAAGTTGCGTTTTGGCGATGGCAAACGCGGCATGATACCGCCGGCCGGTGCGCGCAATATCAGGCTAACCAACTACAGGGCTGGGGGCGGCGCGGCTGGCAATGTTTTTGCCGGTGCGATCAAAAGCATCGTATCGAACACCTACGAAGTAGTGCGTGTGAAGAATCTGTTTGCCGCCAGCGGAGGCGCTGAAGCCGAACAGACCGCAGCATTGCTGCAACGCGCCCCGCGCAGTCTGCGCCACCGCCAGCGTGCGGTGACCAAAGAGGATTACGAAGATCTCGCGCTGCAAGCGACGACCGGGGTGGCCCGCGCCGAATGCGTGCCGCTACACAATTTGCAGGAAAATGCCTACAAGATCCTCCGCACCAAGACGGACGAAGAGAGCGGTGTTGGCAAGGTGAGCGTTATCATCGTGCCTGCCGACACTGGGGAAAGGCCGCAGCCTACGCTCGATCTGCTCCAGCGGGTGCGTGCTTATCTGCGTGAACGCTGCTGTGTAGAGGCACATGTCGAAGTGGTCGGGCCGCTGTATTTGCCGGTCGTGGTCAACGTCAGCGTACAGATTGAGTCGCAACGTGACACCGTAACTACGATAGACGAGCTAAACCGCCGTTGCCTGGCCTACCTGCATCCGCTGACTGGTGGGCGGGATGGGTGTGGCTGGCCCTTCGGACGGCTACCACACGCATCCGATTTCTATGCCGTGCTGGCTGGCACCCCGCATGTCAAATATATTTCGGCACTGGATATCAGCTACAAGGAGACTGCCCAGCATAAGAAGATATTTGATACGAAGCGCTTCCTTGTCTGTGCAGATAAAGTAACCGTAAAAATATCCGACACCCGCTGAGAGCCATTATGCCTATTGAACTTCCCGATCTCGATGACCGACGCTTCGCCGACCTGGTGGACGAAGGCCGCGCCATGATTCCCGGTCTTGCACCGTCCTGGACCGATCATAATCTGTCGGACCCCGGCATCACCCTGATCGAGTTGTTTGCGTCCGTCAGCGAGCAATTGATCTATCGCGTGAACCGTGTAACGACCGAGCACAAGAAAGCCTTTCTTAAATTGCTCGCCCCCGGTCAAGAACCCGGCGAGCACATCGATGACGACCTGGCTAAGGCGATTTGCGGTCTGCGTGTAGAAAAGCGCGCTATCACGGCCAGCGACTTCGAGCAACTGGCTGGTACTGTCAACGGAGTGCAGCACGCACGCTGCCTGCCGCGTACCAAGCTTGTCAAGAAGGACAACGTCGAATCCCTTGAGCACAACGCCATTGGCCATGTGACGCTGGTATTGGTCGGCAATGCCACTATGAGCCCGGATAAACACGAAACGATGCTCGTTAATACGCGCAAGAAGCTGCAGGGCTGTACGGCGCTCACCATTAGCAGCGATGAGACCCTTGCCGCCATCCCTGAGGGCAATCGCGCTACTTTGCATGTGATGGTTGCACGGCCGTTGCAGGTAACCATAAATGTAGAACTAGTCTGTTTTGCTGAGCATCGTTCGGACCAGGGGAAACAAGTCGGTCTGGCGCTAACACAGGCATTGCAGAACCATTTTCATTGCGTTGCGGGTGAAGAGGGCTATCGACCACCGCCGCCGGGCAAGGCACTCTACAAGTCTGAACTCTATGCGGTAATCACGCGCGTGACCGGCGTCGACTATGTGAAGAAATTGACGCTAACGGTAGACGGACAGCCTGATTCCATTGGCATCATTCCGGGACCGGATGCGTATATCAAACTGGCCGTGCGCTGGGCGCTAAGCAATGAATAGGAGAAACACATGCCAGAAAAGATGACGACTGAATTGCTGGAATTGCTGCCGGCGCAGTACCACGCAGATACGCAGTTGCGGGATTTTCTCCTTGCTTTCGAACGTGTGCTGCTGTCTGATGGACAAGGCGACGGATTGGAAGAGAAAATCAGCCAGTTGGCCACCCAACTGGACCCGTACAGGGCGCCGCTGGACCACTTGCCATGGCTGGCCAGCTGGATGGGCCTGACCATCGATGCGGACTACCCGGCCGACAAACAACCGCTCTACCGGCAGTTTGTCGGCCAGACCGTTCCGCGCTATCGCCAGCGCGGAACAAAGGCCGGGATGCTGGAGTTACTGGAAGACTTTACCGGGAAAATCGCACAAATCTGGAGTACCGCTAAGCCGCACAGCTTCGTCGTGATGTTGAGCCTGGACCATCTGCGCGTAAAGGGCGATCTCAACGAACTGGAGCGACTGAACCGCGTGGCCAACGCCCTGATTCAACGTGAAAAGCCGGCACATACCTGCTATGAGTTACGCCCTAAATTTACCACTTTCCAGGTCGCTGACCTGATTGAAAAACATGAAAAACATGGGACGATTGAACGCAAGTGGAAAACACCCAATCTGGAAAAAAAAATAGCCAATCCCGCCCAGGTGGGCTTAAGAAATAACGGCAAGATCGAGCCGGGCAACATGATGCTTGGTCAAGCCCCAACTGCAATCACAAGTAAGGGAGAAACTGGTGGGTAAAAATATCACGGAAATCGACAAAGTCGCCATGGATTATCAGCGGATGGCATATTTCGCAGGACAATTTCTTGAAGCAGAGGATTTGATAACAGAGCAGGAATACCATCTGATGCGCCGCCGTAAGCTCAACAAAGAGCTATACAGCCATGGAGTGCGCAAGGGTTTTTCGGTTACTGTGGGCGACCTTTCCAAAAAGAAAATCACAGTGAGCCGAGGGCTTGCAATTGATATCAATGGCTGTGAATTATGGCTGGAAACTGACAAAGAACTGACGCTTCCCGAAGGCCTTGACGACGGCCCTTACCTGCTCTGTATATGCATACAGGAGGAGGGAACGAAGAACACGGAATTTGTTGATCAAAACAAACTTTCGTGGATCGGTGATACGCGGCAAATGGAGTCCGTTAATTTCAGCATTGTCAGTGCAGAAACAGACGTCAAACTTGACCCGAAATACATCAAGCTTGCTCAATTTTCCGTAAACAAAAACGCCTTGATCAAAGACATAGATAACAGCAAGCGCCATGTATCTATATCCCAAACTGGCTTGGCATTAAACATACAATCCGGAGAGCACTATGTTGATATGTATTATCAAGGAGAGTTGAATGCATATATCGGATTTAATGGAACACTAAAATCAGGACTAGCACAATCACCAGACTGCGTGACCTTTGATAGCATGTCAAAACGCATGCATTTATACGGCGAAGAAGAACTTTATATCGCGAACATAAAAGGAGTGGTGGTCGGTAAGGCATGGGGAGGAAATGGCGACCTTACCGTTGAGGGACGCTGCAAAATATCGAATCGACTTGATGTTGATGGCCCAGCCAGATTAGCAGGAAAACTGGAAGTGGCCAGCGATGTGGAAATCAAGGATGGGTTGGAAGTCCACGGTGAAATTACCAGTCATGCCAATGATTTCAAGCTTGGTGCAAATCGTGAAAAAAAAGGACACCTGGGACGAGCCCTGGTCGCGGGAGCTTCGGATCTGGTATTAAATTATGACGGTGACTGGGATAAGGTTGTCATAGCCAGCGGGGTGGAAATCAAGGGTGGGTTGGAAGTCCACGGTGAAATTACCAGTCATGCCAATGATTTCAAGCTTGGTGCAAATCGTGAAAAAAGAGGACACCGGGGACGAGCCCTGGTCGCGGGAGCTTCGGATCTGGTATTAAATTATGACAGTGACTGGGATAAGGTTGTCATAGCCAGCGGGGCAGAAATCAGAGGAGATCTTACTAGCCTGGGCTCTGATTTTAAATTAGGAAGTATGCGGCCAAGGAAGCGTGCTGAAGAATCAAGAACACCAGGCCGTGCCCTGGTTGCATATGATTACTCGCTTTGGATAAACCATCAAGCAGACTGGGACAAAACCATCATAGGCAGCGAAATGGAGGTGCTTGGATTAGTTTTCAACTCTCCCGGCAGAACCTATTCCAATAATATGGATGCTGCTAAAAAAGAGGGTCTATTGCAAAAATTGCAAAAAAACGGTGACTTCGTATTCTTTGTCGAGAATGCTAATGGAAAAGACAACGGCGAACTCGGCGTATATTGGCGAGCTAACAATGAAATTAAAAGATCATGGATTACTCAGAAAGAGAGAAAAGACGTTGAAGGATATTTATGAACCAAAAAATATATAGCCGCATTGAAACACTAGAAGCCGAGTTCGATAAAGGCCGGCAGCGCCTGGATGATTTGCGGGTGGAAGAAACAAGATTGAAAGAAGCCATGCTGCGCATACACGGTGCGATTACCGCGCTCAAAGAACTGGTAAGCGAAGACAAGCATGCCAGCGAGCCAGGCGTGATCGATATCGAGGAGAGGAAATCGGCATGACCCTGGCCGCGTCAGCGCATACTCCAGCAATTGCACCCGACATGTTTGTGCTGGAAGAAAATCAGCGCCTGTCGGACTCAATGCTCTGGCGCCTGCAACGAAATTTTTATCGTGAGCAAACCATCGACGCATGGCGCCAAAGCATCGTACCCCACTATGTGACCAGCAATACTTTTATCGCCCAGGCTTATGCCAAGGTGGTGTTCGGCTATATCCGCGATATGCTGCGCGACGACCGTCAGCCGCACGTACCTGACGAACCTGTATATGTACTGGAATTGGGGGCCGGATCGGGGCGATTCTCTTATCACTTCCTTCAGTCGTTTTTTTCAATGCTGCGGCAATCAGCTTTGCGCGATGTTGCGGTGACGTTCATCATGAGCGATTTCTCCGAAAAAAATTTGGAATTCTGGCGCGAACATCCCTTGCTACAGACCTATGTCGAGCAGGGTTTTCTCGATTTCGCCCTGGTGGATCTGAGTGAATTTAAAGAGATTGTGTTGCTTCGCTCAGGAAAAGTCCTGGGAGTAGGGCACCTTAAAAATCCCTTGATCGTGCTTGCCAATTATGTCTTCGACAGCATTGAGCAGGACGCCTTCTATGTTGGCGGAGGCCAGCTCTACGAAAGTTTGATCAGCTTGCATAGCCCCGTGGCCGAGCCTGATATGAACGATCCCAGCCTGCTGGTGCGCGTCCAAAGCAATTTTTCCATGGCCAGGGCTCAGCGTGATTATTACCCGGAACCAGAATTGAACTGCATCCTGGACTTCTATCAGCAATATCTGGCAGACAGTCATTTTTTGATGCCGGCGCAAGCCATTCGCTATCTTGGTCATTTACGCAGTATCAGCAACAACCGTTTGCTTCTCATTTCGGGCGACAAAGGCTACAGCCGCGAAGACGATTTGCTATATCAGGTGCCGCCGCAGATTGTGCATCATGGCAGTATATCCTTGATGGTTAATTACCACGCGATTGGCCAATATGTCAGTGGCGAAGGTGGCGTGTTTCTCACTACACCGCATCGCCACGATAGTCTGCACATCTGCGCCGCCATGTTTGATGATGTACCTGTTAATCAAGAGCCCAGCCAGTTCATGGAAACTGAGCAAGCGTTTAGGGAGGCAATCAGCCAGATTGGTCCCGACGATTATTATGTACTCAAATGTTTCGTCCAAAGTAATGCCGAACATCTGTCGTTAGAACAATTGTTGGCCTATATGCGTGTTAGTGCATGGGATGCGGCAAACTTCTGGGGATGTTACGACGCTTTTATGCAGCATGCGCAAAACCTCGATACTGCTGCCAAACAAGAAATCAGCGCGATGGCGAAACAAGTCTGGGACAAGTATTACCCCATGGGCGAAGAACGCGATCTCGCCTACGCACTGGGCAGCTTAATGTACGAAATCGAGTGCTACCCCGACGCCATTGTATATCTTGAACTATCCTGCAGACTCTATGGCGAGAATGCCGCCACGTCATATAACATCGCAATGTGCCATTACAATATGTGCCAGTTCACCCAGGCGTTGCACTATGTACAGCAAGCACTACTGCTTGATCCTGCTTATGAGCCGGCGCGTATCATGCAACTGACGATCCCTGCTCAAATACGGAAATAAATTTGAATGCGCAGCATCAGTCCAAGATTTACAACAACTCATTCGGGAGATTTTCATCGTGAAAACGACAAGTGCACAGCAAGCAGAACATCAGGTAGGTAATGCCGTAACGCGTGCGCCTGGCCTGCCGGATTATCATCGCACATTCAACGAAGGCGTATCTAACAGCGCGCTGGTGCAGCGTCAAGTGGAATCATCCCAGCGAGAAAACAGGCCTGAAGCAAACGACACGGGACTTCCGGATCATTTAAAGACAAACATGGAATTATTTTCTGGTTATACCTTGCGTGACGTAAAGGTTCATTACAACTCATCGAAACCCGCTTCTGTGAACGCGCTTGCCTTCGCACAGGGAACGGATATCCACCTGGCCCCCGGGCAAGAACAACATTTGCCGCACGAACTCTGGCACGTGGTGCAACAAAAACAGGGCCGCGTCCGGCCGACTTTTCAGATGAAGAGTGGGGTACAGGTTAATGCAGACGATGCCCTGGAGGCAGAGGCCGACGTCATGGGGCATCGCATGTCAGGTATGAAAGCTGAGGCTGTGAGTGAGCGAAGTGTGGGAGGAAATGAACGTTCTCTCTTCAACATAGGCAGTACCTCTTCATCTGCACCCCTGCAGATGAAATTTTCACAAACCAACAAATTAAAATTTAAAAAAGCGGTTGAACCTTTTATTAATAAACACGCTGTAGAAGAAAAATACCAGGAAGAAATTCGTCGCTATGCTTCTGTTCTTCGGGAGGCAGATCAAATTTACACTCTCGAAGACGCGATAGCAGCATTGGAAAAAAAGTTAGAAGTACTAACAGCCGCACCTGCAGAAGCAATAACAGCCGCACCTGTAGAAGTTAAAGAAGCCGCACCTGTAGAAGTTAAAGAAGCCGCACCTGTAGAAGTTAAAGAAGCCGTACCTGCAGAAGTTAAAGAAGCCGTACCTGCAGAAGTTAAAGAAGCCGTACCTGCAGAAGTTAAAGAAGCCGCATCTGCAAAATTCAATAAGCATGCAGATCAGCGCGGCGCGATGGCAGCTGCGAAGCTGATTGCCAAACGAAAGGATGAGGTGAGCAAAGCCGCGGAGATTGAGCGAACCGCGGCGGATCTCAAGTATGAAAATGATGCCATTAAAACATTGACAAAAAAAGATAGTAAACGATGGATAATATTGGAAGGTAAGCCCATTGATTTGCAAGGCAAGCTGAAAGCCAAAAGGAAGGAATTTGCGGCTAAAGAAGTTGAAAAAATCACAAAAGAGGAAGAGGAAAAAAAGGCCACCGTGGACAAGGACGAAGGCCCGGCGGAGGAAGCACGTGTGCGCGGTAGTTATCAAGACTACTTCACTAGAGTCAACTTCCATCCTGATGCGTTGAATGCGTTGAAGGTGGTTGGCGAAGATATTCCGCTGGCGACCTTGCTGATCGACGCATTGGTCACGGCGCCCGGCACGCGCCCCTTGTTCTTGGGCAATATCACTACTACGAAAATACGCAGACTGGTACCGGAGGCAGCGACGTTAAAAGCACTCATGGAAATTGGCGTGACCATAGCGGCAATCAGCAATTTCGGCGACAACGACAATGATCTTGCGTTGCTTCTCGCGCTGCACCGCGCCAATGTACCTTTTGCGCGAATCAACAACATTGCGCCGTTGCTGAAGAATTTGGCCGACTACTTCAGCGACGACATTGCTATAGGTCATCTGACGACCTTGCTAGTACACTACGATCCTGCTGACATTAAGCGGGTACTTGATGCCGCACCCGACCCAAAAAGCACTCGCGCTAAGCTAGTGCATGACGTACGCCAAAAAGCTGCAAGCACAGAGGACTTGATCAAGGTACTGGCCTTATGCACCCGTTTTAAATTCGAACAGACTAGGGTCGGAACATGCTTGACCACAGAGGCGGATGGCAGCGAACTGAAGGTTCTGAAAGAGGCGGTTGGCGAAGAACATTTGAATCGCTTCGACAAAATGACAAAGTTCACTGAATGGCTGACCGCTGTCGGTGACGTCGTCACTGAGAAAATTGCCACGATAACCAAAGACGACAAATGGGTGGAGCTTAAGAGCCGTAATCCAAATATGGTTACGAGCGAAATGAAATGTAAGGTCACTCTCACTAATGGATCGGTCAGAGATTTTTGCGTGCATCTTCACCCTTATGCGGACAAAGCAACACAGTACAACACCGGGGCCTCACGCAAACATTTCAAGCCAGAGAGCATTGGCATCTACAAGATACCCTATGAGAATGGACCTCCGATTGTGTTGAAAGAACTCCGATAACCGAGGCCGTGGATCGCCGTCAGAACCAGCGGCCACAGTATTTCCATTTATAAGAGAGATTACGTGGAGTGTGAGCTGAATGTGCAAAACGATAAGCTATATCTTGTTAGCATTGACAGCGCCTCTTCATCTTCTCCCCTTCGGATGACGTGGAGAGATTTAGATATCTGAATAATAAAAAGACAATGGCAGATTTTATTAGAACAAACGCAGTTTCAAAATGAAGTTAGCAGGCGAAAAATACTTGATGACGTACAGAGCAATAGGAGATAAGTATGAGATATATTATTATGGCCAGTTAGGTCAGCAGTGAGTAATTTTCTGAAAAGTCGTGAACGATTTTCTGAAAGCGAACTTCAGCAGGTAGCCAGAATTATCGGTAATTCTGGGCTCCCGCAAGTCTTAATAATTTGGAGCTATTCGCTATGAAATCGGCCATCCTGACAGCGCAAACACCTCAAGCCGCTCTTGCTGAACCTACGCGCATGCCATTCATGCCCAAGGCTGGTTCTCCACCGCGGCAGTCGAGCACTTCGTCCACATCGCACGTGCACGCGACGGTGGTACCGCACGCTGGTATTACTGACGACGATCACCCGCTGGCGCCTTGGCTAAACTGGCTGGACCAGCGCTTGCGCCTGGCGCTTGGTGTCACGCGCGGGCTGGTCGGTGATGCGTCTATCCGCGATTCCTACCGCGGCCTCTACATTACCCCTAACGAAGTCGAACGGCTGCTGGCACAGCCTGCGGGGCAGGCTTTGTTTGCCGGCCTGGGTGCTGTCGCATTTCCCGCCGCGCCGCTACCGGGGGCATTTGGGCGTCTTGCCACCGCCATCGGGTTGACGCCATTCGACATCGCCGCCGTGCTGCTGGCCGTTGCGCCAGAACTCGACCTGCGCTACGAAAGGCTGTACGCTTTTTTACAGGACGATGTCAGCCGCAAGCGGCCCAGTGTCGACCTTGCGCTTAATCTGCTGTGCGGCAGTGCCGGGGAAAAGCTGCGTATGCGTGCGCGCTTCTTGCCGTCCGCGCCACTGCTGCGCTATGGGCTGCTACAGTTGCTGCCGGAATCGGGCCAGGCTGCGGTGCCGTTCGCTATCCATATAATAAAGCCAGACACACAGGTAGTGGCAGCCTTGCTCGGCGAAACCGGCATCGATGCGCGTCTCAGCGCTTGCGCCCGTGTGCATGCCACCGCGCCGGCTGCTGACGCAGGTTTGGCCCAGCAGCACTGGGGCTTGCCGATGGCAGCCCTGTCGCAGGCTGCCCGCCAGGCCGTGGCTGGCGAAGCGCCGTTGCGCTGCCATTTCCATGGCCCTGATGCGCTCGCTCTGCAGGCAGTGGCGGATACCTTGGGTGTAGCGTTACAGCAAGCCGTGCTACACCTGGACCTGGCACAACTGAAGCAGCTGGCGCAAGCCCAGGCACCGCATGAACGGATATTTTCCGCTACGCTTGGTGCCGCCTTGCGCCATGCCTGGCTGCATGGTGCCATTGTCTGCTTTGATAACGTCGATGTGCTGTACGCTGCCGACAGCGCTGTGGAACTGTACGCGCTGCTTGATCACCTGAGCTACCCCGTAACCGTTTGCCTGCTCACTGGCACAGAGACGCGTAATTTTGGTGGTGGTACTGATACTGGCATGTTGAGTTTGTCAGTGCCGGCCCCAACGCGTGCCAGCAGGCAGCATGCCTGGCACGCAGAACTTGGCCGTCACAGTTTGTCCGTTGATGCGGCTGCCACGCTGGCCGCGCGCTTCCAGCTCAATAGCAGCCAGACCAGGGACGCGGTGCGTGCGGTGGCCAGTCAACTGCGCCTCAAGCCCATGGCGACTACCGCAGCACAAGACCTGGACGGCTTGCTGTTCGCCGCCGCGCGCCAGCAAACGCGGCATGTCTTTGCAGGGCTGGCACAGTTGATCGAGCCCCGTCACAGTTGGGCCGATCTGATCCTGCCCGCTGACACGCTGGCGCAATTGCATGAAATCACGTCACGTTTTCTTCATCAGGACCAGGTTCTGGGAGAATGGGGCTTTGCCAGCAAGCTGGGCTACGGCACCGGAACAACGGTCTTGTTTGCCGGCCCATCCGGTACCGGAAAAACCATGGCCGCCGAAGTGCTGGCACATGCACTGGGGCTGGATTTGTACCGTATCGATCTGGCTGCAGTGGTGAGTAAATACATCGGTGAAACAGAGAAAAATCTGGACCGACTGTTCACCGCCGCCGCCCAGGCTAATGCCGTGCTGTTTTTCGACGAGGCCGACGCCTTGTTCGGCAAGCGCACCGAGGTAAAAGATTCGCATGATCGCTATGCCAATCTGGAGATCAGCTATTTACTGCAAAAAATGGAGCAGTACCAGGGCATCGCTATTCTCGCCAGCAATTTGCGCCAGAATCTGGATGATGCCTTTGTACGGCGGCTTGCCTTTATCGTGCACTTCCCATTCCCCGATGAGGTGCAACGACGCAGGATCTGGAACGGTGTCTGGCCGTCTGGCATGTGCCTGGCTGATGACGTGAATATGGATGAGCTGGCGCAAGAATTGAAGCTTAGTGGAGGCAACATCAAGAACGTAGCATTGGCTGCAGCCTTTCTCGCGGCACAGGATGGAACAAACGTCACCCGCCACCATATACGCTGTGCCGCCGAGCGCGAATTCCAAAAACTGGGAAGATCAAACCCTATGTCCACGCCCGCTTCATAATGCGGAAAGTTTAGCCGGACATCAAAACAACTTTATAGTTGCTGCATAGTAAGGTAAGCTAGCGCTTAAGCCGTGCTTGTTGCCTTCGCCCGATATCCCCGTACGATCAGGTATGGCGGCGGTGATGAACCATGCCGCCAGCCGCAGATGTTAGCATGTCGTCAAAACCACGCACATTCAGATAACAGATCCAAGAAAAAGATGGGCACATGACCGGCATAACTGATTGAAGCAGCTGATTGAAACAGCTGATCGAAATAAGTAATCAGAACGAGCTAAAAGATTTTAAAAGAAAGGAAGCGTAAAATTATCTATAAGGCGGTTAAAATGCGGACGAAATGTTAATTGTTCACCCGGACTTTGTCGCTAGCCTTGTCAGACCAGATCTGACAAAATCCCCCAAAACATCCATGCTTATCTAATAAGTACCTGACTAATTGCTTGCCCACATTCTCATCATTGACGACCATGCGCTGTTTCGCTCTGGTCTCTCCATGCTGCTGCGGCAGAATCTGCGCATACCGATACTGGAGGCGGCCTCGTTGGAGGAGACGTTGCGCAAGGCACGCAGCGAACCCGACCAGACGGCACCATGCCTGGTATTGCTCGACATCCTGTTGCAGGGACTGAACGGGATAGATGGCATCAGCCTGCTCAAGCGTCGTTGGCCGCATACACCCATCGTCATGCTGTCTTCCGATGCGATGCAAAAAACGGTGAAGCTGGCCCTGGCATGCGGGGCGACCGCGTTCTTGTCCAAGGGTGATACCAGCGAACACATGCTGGCGCTGATAGGCCAAGTGCTGAACGGCGAGGCGGTATCGCCTGAAACGCCCAGGATTACGCAGATCGCCGCGCCGCGTCTGACACCACGTCAGACGGAAGTGCTGGATTTGCTCTGCCAGGGCATGCCCAACAAGGTGATCGCCAGGCAACTACTGCTGTCGGAAAATACGGTCCGTGTGCATGTGCAGGCGGTACTGGCTTCCCTGCAGGTATCCAACCGGTCCGAGGCGATCGTCGCGGCACGCCGGTTGGGTATGGTGGGGTAGCGCTTTGCCAGCCGCGTTGCAGTCGTCCAGCCCGCAGCTTCCTGCAGTGTCGTGGAAAATATGTCTGGTGTCGATCACGCTGGTCTACCTCGCACTCGACATCTGGGCCAACACCTACTGGGAACGCGTGATCACGCCAACCGCAGGCACGCTGGCCGCAAGTTTTGGCGTAGCCGACAGCAATTACTACCAGCCAATTACTCGCCTTGATGCCAGTTCGCCGCTGGCGCAGGCTGGCCTCAAGCTGGGCGACAAGGTCGTGTTTGATAATTTTCGCGATGTGCTGCGCCAGCTTGGCACCGACGAGCTGGTCGGTCTCACGGTGCGCGGCGTTGCCGGTCCTGTACATCTGACGGTAAGGCCGGTAGCTGACCCTGAGCTGCGCTTGTCACTGGTACAAACCTTGAACTATGTGGCGGCGTGGGCTGGCGTTTACTTCACCTTGCTGGTGGCCTTGCTGGTTGGTTGGCGCCGCGCCGACAGCGGTGCCATGCGCGCCATGGCGATGATGATGACCATCTTCAGCCCGCTGGCGTTTGCCTGGCAACTACCCGGCGGGACCTGGCCGGACCTGCTGGTGACGCTTATCCTGCCGAGTAATATGTTTGTGGCCTTCACGGCGTTTGTTTATTTTACTCTGATCTTCCCCGAAGAGTTGCCCCATATCAGATTGCCCGGGGTGCGCAAGCTGTTTCGCGGGCAACTGCTGTTGGCCGGGACTATCTGCGCAATGCAAATGGCAGACGATTTCTATGCGCTGCCGTGGGCCGTGCGCCGCTGGTGTACGCTCGATGCCTTGCGCGGTATTCCGGTCATTCTCCAGGCGCTGATTTCGTTCACAGCGCTCTGGTTTTCCTGGCGTGCCAGCAAGGGCGTCATGCGGCAAAAGCTGGCGTGGATCGCCTCTTGCATGGGCGTGATTTGCGTTACCGCTTCCACCAGCACCTTGATCGTGGCACTGGGATCAGCCAATTTCGATGTCAAGTTTTCGCTGATGCAGAACGCCATCCTCTTTTGCTGCTATTGCGGTTTGGCGTACGCCATGTTGCGCCACCGTGTGTTTGACTTCGGCCTGGCCGTAAATCGCCTGACCGTGTGGGTGGTCGTGCTGCTGGCGGGATTGCTGGGCATCGCCACGGCCGAGGTCTTGATTGCACCGCTGCTTCAGGGCGGACAGCTTTGGCGGCGGCTGCTGCTGGACGGCACCATTGGGGCGCTACTGCTGGTTGGCTACCGCCATCTGCACCAGCTTGGTGAACACTTCGCGCGCCTGCTGTTCCGGCGCGACTGGGATTTACGCGAGCGCACACTGCAAGACGCGCTGAATGCGGCCCAGTACGTGCATGGCCATGACGCGCTGCTGGCGCACTATCTTGCAGCGCTGGTTTGCTACTCCGGTGCCAGCGCATGTGCCATTTACCTGTGTAGTCCAATCGGCTGCATGCTGGCTACCAACAGCGGGGAGGGTGCCGAGTCACATTTCGTGCCGACAAACGCGGATCTGGAACGTTTGCTTGGGGGCCTCTGCCCCGCCCGGCTGGCCGCGTTCGGCGGAGCGCAGGTACTGGTGCGACCGATGCTGCACCGGAATGAACTCACCGGTTTCATTCTGATGGCAACCAAGCCGGACGATGCTTCCTACCGGCCAGACGAAGTGCGTGCAATCGGTAATGCCGCGCATCATTTAAATCTTGATCTGCAAGCGGAGGCAGCGCGAGCCCAGGCCAGTATGCTGGAACACCAGGTGGAACTGGAGCTCAACGCCCGCAAGCAGGCTGAAGAAACCACGCTGGCCAAGTCGCGCTTCCTGGCAGCGGCCAGCCACGACCTGCGCCAGCCCATACATGCGCAGGGCTTGTTTTTGGAAGTGCTGGCGCGCAGTGAGCTGTCGATACTACAGCGCGAGGTGTTGGCATGCGTGTGTTCTGCGGCGCAGGCATCGTCTGAAATGCTCGACACGCTACTGGATTTTTCGCGCATCGAGGCTGGCGTAATTGAGTCCCATCTACGGCCTTTTACTTTGCAGGTGCTGCTCAATAAAATCGAAAACGATCTGGCCGGGCAGGCCGACTCAAAAGGGATCGTGTACCGTTCGCGCGAAACATCGACCATCGTCGATTCAGATCCAGCGCTGGTCGAGCTCGTCGTGCGCAACCTGGTATCGAACGCCATCCGCTACACTGAGCAAGGCGGCGTGCTGATCGGCTGCCGCCGGCGTGGCGGCCATCTGCTGCTGGAAATATGGGATACCGGCATCGGCATCCATGCGTCGCAGCATCAGGAGATTTTCCTGGAATTCAATCAACTGAGCAATCCGGAACGCGACCGCCGCAAGGGTCTGGGCCTGGGATTAGCGATTGCCGACAGTCTGGCACGCAAGCTAGGTTGCGAGTTATCACTGGCGTCGCGGCCTGGGCGCGGCAGCGTCTTCAGGCTGGCATTGCCGGTGTCAGACAGCGCGCTACTGCCGCAACTGGCAGCCGACAGCGTGCCGGATTTTTCGACTATGAAAGACGTGCGCGTGCTGGTGATCGACGACGAAGAAATGGTCTGCGCCGGCATGCAGCGCTTACTGCAGAGCTGGGGTTGCGACTGCACGGCGGCGATGTCGATCGACCAGGCGATAGCGTCGGCCTGCGCGCGGGTGCCAGATTTGATCATCAGCGATTACCGTTTGCGAGAGCAGGGCAACGGCGCTCAGGCCGTCAGCACACTACGCACGATGTGCGGCGTCGATATACCGGCGCTGCTTATCACTGGCGACACTGCGCCGGAACGCCTGCGCGAGGCCAGTGCGTCTGGCATTCCGCTGCTGCATAAGCCGGTGGCACCGCTGCTGCTGTTCCGTCGGATGACGGAACTGTTGGAGACGGCTGACTGCGCAAGATGAAAAGCCAGCAGGATTTTGGGTTTCCAATGTACCTATGCGCCAGCAGTTTACTTCTCAGCGTCGCGCGGGATGCCTTTTTTGTCAGTCCTACGGAAGATGTGATGTAGATGATCCATTTGATAATTTGATATCGCGATTCGGCAGCGCGCCAACAGTCACAAGTATTCATGGTTGAATTGCGGACACTGACATAGAGAGATGATGAACGGGATATTCCGTTTTTTATATCAGCTTAGCTCGCGTGCGACCGGCGCGCTATCGGCGAGCGGGGCACGGCTTTGCTCGTTGTTTTCCCGCACAAGTTTGCTCAGCAACTTCATGAATTGTTGCTGCTCAACATCTGTGAGCGGTGCCAGTAAGCGACGCCGCAGCCGTTGCGCGCCGGGAATCAGGTCGCTCAACAGTTGTTCTCCAGCGCGGGTAATGGTCAGTGCACGCTGGCGGCGATTGGTGGGGATGACCCGCCGTTCCAGCAGCCCCTTTTCCTCCAGCCGTGCACATACGGTGGCACCAGTCGAGGTATCGATGCCACTGATGGCAGACAGCGATACCTGGTCGATACCTTCTTGATTCTCAAGGTTGCGCAGCATGGCGTACTGCACAGGTGTCAGTTCGGTCCCCATTTCGTCGTAAAAAATCGACACCGAGATTTGTTGTGCGCGGCGCAACAAATGGCCCGGATGTTCATACAAGTCAATCAGCTTGCTCTCTGTTTTTTGCATAGCGCTTTCTCAACTGGTGCGTTGCAACGTAAAAAAATTCATGTGCGGCGTTTACATCGCCAAATTCCAGTCTATACTCTACTACATTCAGTACACTGAATATTAATTCAAAATTAGAAAAGGAGACTGAGATGTTCCCTAAAAACACCTGGTATGTGGCTTGCACGCCGGATGAAATCGAAGATAAACCATTAGGACGCAAGATCTGCGGTGAGGCTATCGTCTTCTATCGCGGGCCGGAGGGCAAGGTGGCGGCGGTAGAGGATTTTTGTCCGCACCGCGGCGCGCCGCTATCGCTGGGCTTTGTGCGCGATGGCCAATTGGTGTGCGGTTATCATGGGCTGGAGATGGGTTGCGACGGCAAGGTGATCAGCATGCCGGGCCAGCGCGTGCGCGGTTTCCCCTGCATCCGCAGTTACCCGGTGGAGGAGCGCTATGGTTTCATCTGGGTATGGACCGGCGAACCTGAACTGGCCGATCCGGCCAAAATCCACCACCTGGAATGGGCAGTCAATCCGGCATGGGCTTATGGCGGCGGCTTGTATCACATCAACTGTGAATACCGGCTGATGATCGATAACCTGATGGACCTGACGCACGAAACCTATGTGCATGCGTCCAGCATAGGCCAAAAGGAGATTGACGAAGCCCCGGTCCACACCCGCGTCGAGGGCGAAGAAGTCATCACCAGCCGTTTCATGGAAAACATCATGGCACCGCCGTTCTGGCGCGCCGCCTTGCGTGGCAATGGCTTGGCAGATGATGTGCCGGTGGACCGCTGGCAAATCTGTCGCTTCACGCCGCCCAGTCATGTGATGATCGAGGTCGGCGTCGCACATGCAGGCAAGGGCGGCTACGACGCCGGTCTGCAACACAAGGCGTCGAGCATAGTGGTGGACTTCATTACGCCAGAAACCGAGACCTCACATTGGTACTTTTGGGGCATGGCGCGCAATTTCAGGCCGGACGACAAGGAACTGACCGCCACCATCCGTGAAGGCCAGGGCAAGATCTTCGGCGAGGACCGCGAGATGCTGGAACGACAGCAGGCCAATATCCTGCATCATCCCGAGCGCAAGTTGCTGATGTTGAATATCGATGCCGGCGGCGTGCAGTCACGTCGCGTGCTGGATCAATGGCTGGAGCGGGAGCAGGCGATATGAGCGCCGCTTTGCTGCAAGTGCGGGTAGAGCGCAAACACATCGAAGCAGAGGGTATCTGCAGTTACGAATTAGTCAGCACGGACGGTACACTGCTACCCGCGTTTACGGCTGGCTCACATATTGACGTGCATATTGGCACTGGCCTGGTGCGTCAATACTCGCTGTGCAATCCGCCCCATGAACGTCACCGCTACCTGATCGGCGTGTTGCGCGACCCTGTATCACGCGGCGGATCGCAAGCCATGCATGAGCATATTCAAGCTGGCGCCACCTTGCAGATCAGCATACCGAAGAACCTTTTCCCCTTGACTGTAGCCAAACACAGCCTGCTGCTGGCGGGTGGCATTGGCGTCACGCCAATTCTTGCCATGGCGGAAGCCTTGTCAGCACAAGGGGCTTCGTTCGAGATGCACTATTGCACACGCTCACCTGAGCGCACTGCATTCCGTCAGCGCATCGCAGCATCGCGCTTCGCGGCACAGGTGCATTTTCATTATGACAGTGGCGATGCCGCGCAAAAACTGGATCTGGCCACGCTGCTGACGCAACTGGACCGTCAGACCCACATCTATCTGTGTGGCCCGGCCGGTTTCATCGATCATGTAAAGGCCACGGTCAAAGCGCACGACTGGCCGCAAGACCAGGTGCACCTGGAATACTTCGGTGCCGTCACGGTTCCAACTGCGGCGGCTGGAGGCGAGCAGGCGTTTGAAGTGCGGTTGGCTTCAAGCGGCAAGGTATATGTCATTCCGCCCGATAGCACGGTGCTGCGGGTGCTGAACGATGCCGGCGTGTTCATTCCTGCATCTTGCGAGCAGGGTGTGTGCGGTACCTGCCTGACACGGGTGCTGGACGGCGTGCCCGACCACCGCGACCAGTATCTGGACGAGGTGGAGCAGGCTGCCAATAATCAGTTTACTCCCTGCTGTTCACGCGCCAAAACTGCCACCTTGCTGCTGGATTTATAATTTGCCGGCCATGTTGACCATCAGACCATCCGTAAGGACAATGACCTGATGGAGGAGCGGCCGCGATTTGTGTAAAAATACCCAAATGCTTCTGTAACCACACGATTTATTGACAGGTTTAGTTACCATTATTGAGTGCATTGAGTGCAGGAACCTTTGAAAACACTTCGGCTCGAGCGTGCCATCGATGCGCAACGCTGCCCTGATCTCACCAAGGGAATTTCACTTTGAACACGGCCAAGAAGCTGCGACTCGGGCCATTGCCCAAGACCGAGAACAATAAGGTCGCCTTATTCGGGCACGCTACAGCGCCCGCTTCCACCATGCCCGTTCGCGGATCGAAATTGCTGAGGCGTGCATCCGTTGATGCGCCGGAAGAATTTACTAAAATGAGTGGCCTCTTTGAAGCCAAGATGATCGGCAATGACGCCGACAGGCCAATCGGTATGTACCATTAGACGCTTCGCCTCCAGGCCAAGCCGTCTTAAAATATACTCCTTGGCACTAATACCTTCGGCATCCAGGGCCGCACGGGTGAGGCTTCTCTCGGTGCACCCCATTTCACTAGCGTAAGTAGTGATGCTTCTCCAATCGACAAAATGCTGCTCCACCAATGCCTTGAAGTGATGGAAACGCCTCAACGCCGGTCTCTTGCGCAGATCGTCCAAGCCCTTGTCCCTGTAGGTAATGGCAATCCAGGAAACCAGCGCATAAAAGCCATATCGCAGATGAGACTGCATGTGCTCGATAAATTCCTCGGATTTCCCAGGGTCATGCCGCGCACGTTCTGAGCTGCTTTCGTCATTTCGCGCCGCGTCATGCCTCAGCCATTGGATGGCGTATTCTGCACGCTCTAAATCCTTGGCATCAATGCGCACGCCGGCTGGGAAGCGTTCTATATCGAATCCAGAGCGAAGGTTCTCACGCGAGGACTTGGGCCAAAGAAAATCCGGACGCACCAACAATATCCAGCCATCCCACGCTTCGCATTCTCCAAAGTTATGTGCCTGCCCAGGGCGAACCATGATCAGGCTCCCAGCCACGTCTGAGATGGGCTGGAAATCCAGCATTTGATTGCACTGCCCCTCGGTCACGAGTATAAGCATGTAGAACGTATAGCCGTAGGTTCGGCGCATGTCTTCCCGGCTCGTCCTTCGACGTAGATCTGAGACACGAAACACCTCCAGGCCATAGGGGTACAAACCTTCGGGCCGATAACGAATTTCCTGGACCTGGTTCCTTAATATTTCCATCATTTCATTGACTCCTTCCAGCAGCGAGATCACGAGCCGTCACAAAAAAATTGTCCGAAAAGTATCGTAAAAATGCAAATTTCTGCCTTTATAGATTGCACCCAGTGAGAGAAAATAACATTTTTAGAGACAATAAGGAAATCAGCAATGAACATCAATCTTGAAATGGTCAAGCAGGAAGTGTTTGAGTTGGAGCGCTCCATCAATGAGCGATGGAGCGCGGGAGACAACCGCGGTTATCTCGACAACTTCCATGATGACATCAGCTACTTCGATCCTGCTCTAGAGAGCATGCTGGTGGGACGCGACGCCGTCGTCGCGCACATCCAGAAGCTGTATAAGAACCCGCATATCGTGCGCAGTGAGTATCTCAATCCACATGTGATCACCAGCGAGGCGGGTGACCTGGCCGTCCTGAGCTATAACCTGCGTAGCTACGTCGTGGATGCCAACGGCACAGAAGAATTGCTACGTGCCTGGAACTCGACAGAGGTTTACCGGAAGATCACGGGCGCATGGCGTATCGTTCACTCGAATTGGGCGATAACGCAGTCCATGACAATTCCCTCGGCCTCCTGATCGAGGAACGCTGCTCTCCGCGCTCCTTGCAAGGCAAGCTCGTGGCAAAAGACGCATGGAGCAGCGCCAAGGCGCTCCCAGGACGAAAACACGCGAGTCCTACAGGCATATTGGGACAGGTATTCATATGAACGTGCGCGATTCCGGCGACTGGAGGTCAGGTACAAGGAGCCTTTCGCAGCGCCGACTTCAGACGCTGGCGCGAGAAGTAGCGACATCGCTGCCAGGTGTGAGCCACGGCCGCCCATTCGTGGAAAAGCTGGACGTGTACAAGGTCGGCGACAAACTTTTCATGATCGTCACCGATGATCCCGACGAGAGGATCATCACACTAAAAGCCGATCCTGACCATGCGAGTGCGCTGCGTGATCACTTCCAAACGGTGACTTTTGGACGTTACCTGGACAAGGGGCACTGGATATCCGTCGGCGCGGGCCGTGGCATCACCCCGCAGTTGATCACTGAACTGGTCAATACATCCTATCAGTTGGTCGTCGAAAGCATGCCTGTGCATGATAGGCCGATCCAGGCCAAGGACCGGACAAACCACCTCAAAAAAAGGACCCAGGCAATGACCCAGCAATCCCGAAAGGCCCAAGAACTTGCAGATCATTACGTAGATCAGCTTTCCTCCTGGGCGAAGATCACTACGCGGCCGTTGTTCGGTGCCGTCGGACTCTATCGGCACGGTCATGTCTTTGCCATGGTTTGGCATGGTGGCCTCTACTTCAAGGTTGATGACGACTCGCGCAAGAATTACGAGGCCGCAGGTTCCCATGCCTGGGCTACGTGAGTGAAGGCGACGAACATGCGCTGAAATCTTACTGGGAAGTACCCGCCCACGTGACTGAAGATCATGAGCAACTGCAGCAGTGGGCTGAGCGCGCCAACCGCGCGGCGGTCAAGAGCGCGAAGGCTTGATCCACGGCGACGGCGCTCCTGAAAGCTGCCAGGGCCGATTCGCTAGAACAATTTGCGCCAGCCACGCGTTCTTTGGTTCAGCGAAACGTTCCCGTCGCCGAGGGGTTGGCGGATAACCACTTCCTGTCGATAGGATTATTGCCCTACTTGCAGTTGAACGGCGTTAAGAGCTGGAATCTGGGAAAACACTTCGGCAATGAAATCCATGAATACCACAGCCCGCGTCGGCAGCAGCCTGTTTGCAACATAGATGATTTGAACCGGGACCGGAGGGGCAGTGTGTTCCGTCAGCAGCAACTGCAAATTACCGTTCTTGAGCCCTTCCTCGAAAAGCCATTCCGGTCCATGTCCGATCCCTAGTCCCGCATTGACCGATTCACGTACGGCCTCAGGTGAGTTGACACTGAGCCTGCCGGATACCGGAACTTGGGTATCCCGGAAGCGCCATGTGGTACCTGTCGACAGCAGGGTGTAGATCACACAATCGTGCCCGCGTAAATCATCCGGTGTGACGGGAACGCCGCGTTTAGCGAGATAGCCCTTACTGGCTACGAAAACGCGCTCGAACAAACCGATGCGCCGCGCGCGCAGTGCACTGTCTTCCAAATGCCCAATCCGAATCGCCAGTTCAGCTCCCTCATCTAACAGACTCACATAGCGATCATTGATCTGTAGATCCAGCGCCAATCCTGGATAGCGTTCCAGGAAAGCGGGGACATGCGGCAACACAAATGCATGGGCCAGAGCGGTCGGGCAGGCGACGCGCAGCAATCCGGACGGATCGACGTTTTCCCTGAAGGACGATTCTGACTCGTCCACGGCGTCAAGGATGCGCCGGACTTCCGCATAGTAGCGTTCTCCCTCTGGCGTGAGGACAAGCTTGCGCGTTGACCGGTGCAGCAGTCGAGTTTGTAGATGTTCTTCCAGCGCCGCCACATAGCGACTGACGTTCGGCTGCCCCAAGCCCAAGTCGCGACCGGCAGCGGAAAAGCTGCCCGTCTCCACCGCACGCGCGAAGCATGTCATCACAAGAAACAGGTCCAAAGTTAAATCTCCTATTCATGCACTACAAGCATGAAACATATACAAAAACACTATCTTATCTAATTTCAAGCATGAGCGCATAGTTCTCCTCACGGCAGGTCAGCCAAGCTTGGTTGGCCACGAATCATCTACAGGAGAATTTTTATGTCCCGCTTGCAAGGCAAACGTACACTCATCACCGGTGGCACCAGTGGCATTGGCCTCGAAACAGCCAAGCAGTTCCTCGCCGAAGGCGCACGCGTCATCGTCACCGGCGTCAATCCGGATTCCATTGAAAAGGCCAAGGCGGAACTTGGCACTGAGGTTCTGGTGCTGCGCGCCGATTCTGCCAACGTGGCCGCTCAGAAGGAATTGGCGCAAGCCATCCAGGCGCACTATGGCCAGCTCGATGTCGCCTTTCTCAATGCCGGCGTATCCGTTTGGGTGCCGATCGAAGCGTGGACGGAAGAAATGTTCGACCGCTCGTTCGACATCAACGTCAAGGGGCCATACTTCCTGATCCAGGCGCTGTTGCCTGTCTTCGCGAACCCCGCATCGGTGGTGCTCAATACGTCGATCAACGCGCATGTCGGTGCGGCGCATTCGTCGGTATATGGCGCGACCAAGGCTGCATTTCTGAACATGTCGAAGACGCTTTCGAGCGAACTGCTAGCACGCGGTATTCGCATCAACGCCATCAGTCCTGGCCCGGTTGAAACGCCACTGTACGACAAACTCGGTATCCCTGATGCCTACCGTGACCAGGTCAACAAGGACATTGCCGCAAGCATTCCGTTCGGTCGCTTCGGCACGCCGGAGGAAGTGGCCAAGGCGGTGCTGTATCTCGCTTCCGACGAGTCCCGATGGACTGTCGGCTCCGAAATCATCGTTGACGGTGGCCGCACACTGAACGGCTGATTGCAGACAACACCTGAAGGAGCGCTCTCATGACGCCTCTTTCTGCCTGCGCCAGTATTTGCAGGATCAGAAAGCACTGCTGGCGATTAATCCTCTTCCCGGCGTCGTCTGGACTTAAGCGTTTATCCGTGCCCGGCGGACCCTCTGATGGCCAGCATCGGTTCACAGTATGGTTATAAATTCCCGGACAGCCAGCGTGAAGGCTTGCGGTTGTTCGACATAGCCCAGATGCGAAGCCTGAGCCAGTATCGTCAACTGTGCGCCGGGGATGTTGGCCACCAGTGTGCGCGCCATCTCCACTGGCGTGCCCTGGTCCAGCTCGCCAGCAATCACCAGCGTCGGCGCAGTGATGGCACTCAGCCGAGCAGTTGTATCGATTGCGCCGACCGCATGGCAGCAAGCAATATAGCCTGCTGCATCTGTGTTGACCACGCGACGGCGAAAGCGGGCGACCGTGGCTGCGTGATCGATGCGAAACTGCTCATGAAAATAACGCCCCATCACAGCATCGGCGATGGCTTCGATGCCGCCCTCGCGCACGGTAGCGATACGTTGGCGCCAGGCCTCACGCGCGGCATCGGGATAGCCTGAGGTAGTATGGGCCAGCACCAGTGCCTGTATCAGCGACGGATGGCGTAGTACCAGTTCCTGCCCCACCATCCCGCCCAGCGACAAACCTATCCAGACGACCGGCCCGGTATCCAGTTCACGCAGCAGGCTTGCCGCATCGTTGGCCAGGTCGGCCATGTTGTACATGCCTGCGGGTGTTTCGGAACTGCCATGACCGCGATGGTCGTAGGCAATCACCCGGCAATCTTCGGCCAGCAGATTGGCGAGGTCGTCCCACATGCTCAGGTCACAACCCAGTGCGTGGCTCAGTACCACCGTATGGCGCGGCACCTTGCCGTTACGTGGCAAGCGGGTAGTGTAGTGCAGCGCCGGTTGGCCACTGCTACGGGCAGCATGACCAATACCGGGGTGGCAGGTCACATACGGTGACAGCGGGGCAAGTTCATAGCCGATCTGCGGCCCCACTTCACGCAGGATCACTTGCGCATGGGTAAACGCGGTGTTGGCAGCAGGCACGCCAGCATAGATGGCCGACTGTATCAAGACCTCTTTCAACTGGTCCGGCGTCAGGCGGTTAGTGTCATCGCCCAGCAGTGCGGCCCGCACATGCAGATCGAATTCTTCCCAGCGCCCCAGCGCAATCGTGATGGCAAGGACAATGGCACGCCGGGTCTGTTGCTCCAGACCTGGCCGGCCCCAGATTTCATTCCAGGCAAAACGTGTAATCAGGTTCTGGAATTCGGCGTTGAAGCTGTTGGCACCGGCCAGCGAGCGGTCCACCCAGGCGTCGCCCAGGATGCTGCGGCGATTGTGTAGCCCACGCTCAAAATCGTGGTCGATAGGATCAAAGCTCATGCGATAGTCCTGTGATAAAAGTGGGGAGTATTTTGTGCCGCAATGTCGCTGCGCAGGCGGACCAGTTGTTGCCGTGCCAGGCGCTGTGCGGGTACGGTAGCGGCGACTGGATCGAATAGTGCCGTCAGGGCGGGCAGATCAACTTGTTGGCGCAAGCTGGCGTCGGCTTGTACCACATCGGCCAGCACATCCGCCAAATGACGCTGACTGGCCAGCGCTTCGCTGCTCATTTTCTCCAGCAACCGGTGAGCTGCCGGACGGCCGATACTGGCTGCCAGTGCCGCCGATGCTGCTTCGGCAAATACCAGCCCTTGCAGAGCGTCGATATTGCGTAGCATACGGCCGGTATCCACTTGCAAGCCTGCAAAAGCGTCGTTCAGTGCCTGTAACGCGCCGTGCGCGCTAAGAAACAGACCGGGCCACTCGGCAAGTTCGGCTTGCCAGTTACCCAGCCCGCGTTCGTGTTGCTGCCCCATGCTGGCCAGTAGCGCCGCGCCATGCTGCGGCGTGCGGATGGCTGCCGCCAGCGTGATCATGGACGATACCGGATTGCGTTTGTGCGGCATGGCAGAAGAACCGCCGCGCCCCTGGCCAGATGGTTCAGCCAGTTCGGCGATTTCACCTTGTGCCATCAGACTGACATCGGTCGCGATCTTGCCCAGGCTACCCGTCAGGACTGCGACTTCCAGCCCCAGTCGCACCCATTCGTCGCGTTGCGTATGCCAGGCAGCGTCCGCCACCTTCAGGCCCAGATCGAGGGCCACGCGTGCCGCCACCGCCGCACCTTGCTCACCCATTACGGCCAGGGTGCCGACTGCGCCACCCAATTGTAGTTGCAAGGCCCGTGCCGCACACTCGCGCAGGCGTGCGCGTGCGCGCACCAGCGGTGCCAGCCAACCAGCCACTTTAAAGCCAAAACTGCTGACTTGCGCCGGTTGCATCAGCGTGCGTGCCAGCACCGGCGTCGCAATGTGCAGGTCTGCCAATTGCAGCAGGTGACTGGTCAGCTCATGCAAGCCATCGTCCAGCAACTGCAGTGCGTCACGCGTGGCTAGCACCATGGCGGTGTCGATCACGTCCTGGCTGGTGCTGCCCCAATGGACACGCGTCGCCGCTTCTGCATCGTACAGCGCCACGGTGCGTGTCAGCTCGTGCACCAGCGGTATCGCCAGACTGCCAGCGCGGCGGCCAGCATTGACGATGGCAGGAATGTCATACAGTTGCGCATTGCAGACGCCGGCAATGGCACGCGCCGTCGCCGCCGGAAGCAAACCTTCCTCAGACTGGGCCTGTGCCAGCGCTGCTTCAAAGCGCAACATGGCTTGCACGATCGCTGCATCGTCAAAGACGGCGATCATGTCCGGCGTGGTAAGGAAGTTGTCGAAAATGGATACGCTCAAGAGAACTCCGCTGCAAGGTCATACATAGTCAAAGAATGCGGTTTCCTTATCGGTCTGCATCCAGATGTCCCAGTGATAGGTGCCGGGCGCGGTTTTGCGGGCAATCAGGGTAGGGCGGCGATTTTCCGGCACCTGTTGCAGTATGGCAGATTGTGCCAGACCGCTGTCGTCATCCAGGAAAATGGCGGTAAACTGGTGCTTGACAAGGCCACGCGCGAATACCGTGATGAAGGTGGCCGGCTCACCCTTGGTGGGTGTTTCAGTTTGCGAAAGCCGCAGGCTGAAACGGCCCGCGTCATCACTTGGCACGCGGCGAAAACCCGGCAGCGCTTGTGCCGCTTCCGCGCCAGCTTCGGCCGGTTGCCAGGCTTCGATCTGGGCATCATTGACAGGCTGACCATCGCCGTCATAAATAGCACCGCTAATGGTGATGGTGGCTACTGTGGTTTCCAGCCGTGTTGCAGCGGTTGCATCCACGGCCCATTGCCAGGCTTCATGCGAGAAGGGACCGATAGTTTGTGATGTCGTGATATTGCTCATGCGGGTTTCTCCGTTAAATGCCCATGGGTGTAGCGTCGCGGCCACGTAGTACGATGTCGAATTCATAGCCCAGCATCTTGTCGCTGTCTGTATGTTCCAGGCTGTAGCGCGAAATCAGGCGCTGGCGTGCGGCCAGGTCCGGGATGCTCTGGAAGATAGGGTCGTAGTCGAACAGCGGATCGCTGGGGAAATACATCTGGGTGACCAGGCGTTGTGCATAGACATTGCCGAACAAGGAAAAGTGGATGTGCGCCGGACGCCATGCCTTGTCGTGATTACCCCATGGGTAAGGGCCGGGTTTGATGGTGATGAAGCGGTAACGACCATCGCCATCAGTCATCATCTTGCCAAAGCCGTAGAAGTTTGGATCGAGGGGTGCCTGGTGCTGGTCGCGTTTGTGCCAATAACGGCCAGCGGAATTGCATTGCCAGACTTCAATCAGCGAATTACGTACCGGTTTGCCATCCTCATCGAACACCCGACCGGTAACGACGATCTTTTCGCCCAGCGGCTCGCCCACGCCACGCGCGGTCAGGTCGGCGTCATTAGGCAGCAGGATGCGCGGCGAGGGAACCAGATTGTCAAGCACCGGCTGGTCTGCCTGGATACGCAACAGTGGCTGGGTAGGGCCGCGCTTCAGCGTGGACTTGTAGGGTGGATAGATCAGTTCCGGATAGACGCCGGACGCGATAGCATCGAATTTCAAGACAGGTCTCCTGTTATTAAGATTGTGTGAAAACCATGGTATGAAATGTGTCCCGGCATCACAATACACCGCATGCAGGCAACATTCGCTATACGCACAAAATGTGCGACAATCGCACGAATTCACATAAATTCTTTATTTTCCTGTCTTATGTCAGCAGAACCCGAACTTCCCGCCAAGCGCGACATGGTGGCTAGCCTGGAAAAAGGCTTGCAGGTGATCGCTGCCTTCGACCAGGAGCGCAGCCGCCTGACCATTGCCGAAGTAGCCGAGCGCACCGGCTTGACGCGGGCGGCGGCACGCCGTTATCTGATCACGCTGACCCATCTTGGCTACATGCGACATGACAACAAGCTGTTCGCGCTGACACCGATGGTACTGCGTCTGGGGCAATCCTATCTGCATTCAGCACGCTTGCCGCGCATTGCGCAGCCCTTGCTATACCGGCTGGCTTATTCGTTGGGCGAAGCGGCATCGGTTGGCGTGCTGGATCACGATCAATTGGTGTGTGTAGCTGCCGCCAGTGCCGGGCAGTTGGTGTCCGTCACGCTGCAGCCAGGTACTCGGGTGCCTGCCTACTGCACTGCTAACGGACGGATACTGCTGGCACATCTGCCACCAGAGCAGGTCCAGCAATTCCTGGAGCGCGCCCAGCCGGAACAAATCACCGAATACACCCTCATCAACAAGCAGCGCCTGGCACTGGAGATTGCCCATGCCCGCACGCAAGGCTATGCGCTGGTGGACCAGGAACTGGAGTTGGGGCTGCGCACTATCGCCGTCCCGCTCAAGAATTTTCGTGGCGAGGTAGTGGCAGCCATGAACATCAGCGTGCATGCCGGTCGCATGCCGCGTGAACAAATGGTGGAGCGATGCCTGCCGGCACTGATCAAGATCCAGGTCGAGTTGAATGCCTTGCTGTGATACCGTGACTGCACCTCAACTACTGCGAAATTCCTTGGGTGTCAAACCCATGCGTTTTTTGAACAGGCGACTGAAGTAGGCCGGGTCCTGAAACCCCAGTTCATAGGCAATGCTGGCGATGCTGGCGGGCAAATAAGTCAGCTTGCGGCAGGCTTCCAGTATCAGCCGGTCTTGTGTGATGTCAAATGCCGATTTGCCGGATAGTTTGAGACACAGGCGGTTCAGGCTTACTGGCGAAGCACGCAGCGCAGCCGCATACTGGTTGAGCTGCCATTGATCCTTGTAATGCTTCTCCACCTCAGCGCGGAAGTGGCTAAATAATTCAAAGTCGCGACGCCCCGACTGATCGACAAAACGGCGCTCTTCATTCAGGCGCACCAGCAGCAGCAAGGTGCTGCGCGCCAGCCATTCCAGCATCAGCCTGTGACCATACTGCGGCCAGGCTGCTTCCGTCAGTAAATTTTGCAACAGTGACTCCAGCCGCGTGCGCAGCTCAGGATGGCCAACCAGGTCAATCGCCAGTGGCTCAACGAACAGTGAAGAGTACAGGTCGCCATGATTTTCTGCCACTGCGAAAACCACGTTCTGATCCACCGTCAGCACATAGCCGTGCGCCTCTGTCGAAAAATCAAAGCCATGCACCACCGATGGATGGATGGTAATGACGGTCGGCGCGCTGCATTCCCAAACAGCGCCATTGATGCTGGCACTGACCTCGCCGCCAAAAAGAAAAAGTACCTGAAACAAGCCGCTGTGGGTATGCTTTTCGATATGCCAGTGGTGCACCCGGCTGCGCGTTTCTATGAGTTCGATGTGCACAAATTCGGCACTCTCGCCCTTTGTATACTCGCCATACAGACCAAACTGTGGGATGTCGGATGGTGCCGGTTTTGCATTGCGGGCCATGGATGATGGTATAGGCTAAAAATGATGAAGTGTCGAAATAGTACAAGTTTTAAGCTGTTTCATCCATTTTTTTTCGACCGGTCCGGCGCTACGATGACGACATATTAAAACCATATCGGAGACATCATGCGTACCCAAGTTGCTATCATCGGTGCCGGCCCTGCTGGCTTGCTGCTATCCCATCTACTGCATTTGAACGGCATAGACTCCATCGTACTGGAGTCGCGCAGCCAGGCAGAGATTGAAGCGACAATCCGTGCCGGCGTGCTGGAACAAGGCACCATGGACATTCTGAAGAACGCCGGTGTCGGTGCCCGCATGCAAGCCGAGGGTGCACTGCACCATGGGATAGAACTAGCCTTCGATGGCCGTCGTCACCGCATTGACTTGACCGAACTGACCGGCAAGGCCATCACCGTGTATCCGCAACATGAAGTGATCAAGGACCTGGTGGCTGCCCGGCAGGCAGCGCAAGGACAGTTGCTGTTCGAGGTCAGTGAGGTGGAATTGCATGGCATTGACACGGTCGCGCCATCGGTCAGCTTCACCCATCAAGGTGCAGCGACACGCATCGAGGCCGACTTTGTCATTGGCTGTGATGGCTACCACGGTGTCACGCGACCAGCGATGCCGTCACAGGGCCGTCAGGATTACCAGCGCACCTATGGCTTCGGCTGGTTCGGCATTTTGGTGGAATCAGCACCATCATCCCATGAACTGATCTATGCGCAGCACCAGCGCGGTTTCGCTTTGGTCAGCACACGTACACCTACCGTGCAGCGCCTGTACTTCCAGTACGATCCTGCCGATCACGTCGACAACTGGTCGGATGACCGCATCTGGGCCGAATTGCATGCACGCCTGGAAAACAACGATGGTTGGCGGGTTAATGAAGGACGTATCTTCCAAAAAAATATCATCGGTATGCGCAGTTTTGTGTCTACGCCCATGCAGTCAGGCAGATTGTTCCTGGCGGGTGATGCCGCACACATCGTGCCGCCCACCGGTGCCAAGGGCATGAACCTGGCGGTGTCAGACGTGCATTTGCTGGCGCAGGGGCTGGAACAGTTTTACCACCAGGGGCAAGAACACCGGCTGCATGGCTACACGGCAGCAGCCTTGAAGCGCATCTGGCGCGCTGAGTACTTTTCGTGGTGGATGACCAGCCTGCTGCATAACTTCACTGACGCCAGCCCATTCCAGCGTGAAATGCAGCGAGCAGAACTGGAATGCGTGGTCAGCTCACGCGCAATGGCAACGGCGCTGGCAGAAAACTACGTCGGCGCATTTTGATCAGTTCGTCGCGACAGGTCGCCCGCTATCTATCGAGGGCATTTGAACCCAGGCCCTCACCAATCTACTGCTGCGCCGCTGCGGTGTAATCCACCACGTACTTTCCGGCGTGCTCCAAGGGCAGCTCAAACAAATCGCCGCCCAGGCTGCGCACGATACCGGAATCACTGTGCGGCTTGCTGCTGCTAATGAAACGTAAGCTACCCTTGCCACCTGCACTGACGATACTGATCCGTTTTTCGCTGACGGCGACTGCGATATCGCCATGCGGTGTGGGCACCTTGCCCTCTATCCATTTCAAGCCACCCAGGTGCGGTGCGACAAGATACTCTGCATAACCCGGCTGGGTCGGCGTTACCCCCAAGTAGTATTTGCCAAGCAAGTAGAGCGGACTGGCTCCCCATGCATGGCACAAGCTCTTGCCAAAGGCCTTGCCATACATCGCGTAGCGTTCAATACCGGTCTGTTTGGGATCGTACTCCTCCCAGAAGCAGGTCGCGCCATCGCGCAGCATGCCGCCCCAGTAATCCTTTATTTGACGAATGACATAGTCGTGCTGGCCGCTTTGGGCCAATGCTGCCAACTCATAAAAGCGCATATACGGAGTGGTGATTGCCGGTACATTGTCGTTCAGCAGCACATTGCGCTTCACCGCTGCCGCCTGGTCCTCATCCAGATAGCCCAGCGTCAGCGCAAGCATATTGGGATGGCGCGTCACCAGGCGGTTCAATTTTCCATTCTGATGGCTGTGGATGAAAGCCTGCTTTTCTGTATCCCAGAACGTGGCCTTGATCTTGTCCTTAAGCTCATAGGCTAACTGACGATACTGGGTCGCATGTTCCCGGTCCTGGGCGACGTCGGCGCAATCGGCCATGCTCTCCAGGCTGCGTGCGAACAGCAACTGGATGACGCTCAGCTCGCCATCCTTGGGCATCTTGGCCCAGTCGACGAAAACCCAGTCGCCAGGCCTGCCTTCCAGCATGCCGTTGGCATTGCGTCGCTTGAGTACGAAGTCCATCAACGTGACCATACGCGGATACACGCTTTTCAAGAACGCAGCGTCGCCCGTATACTGATAATAGTCGCGGATGCCGATGAACCAGTAAAGCGAGTAGTCGAGAATTGTATTAACGTGCATGTCGACTGGGTCTGCCCCGCGCAGTGCCCAAGTGGTCCGCTTGACGGCTTCGTTGTCGAAGAAGGTGTAGTAATTCATCAGGTAGGTCTGCACGGCATCGCCAGCCCAGACCCAATGGTCGCGTTTGATACCGTCAAGGAAGAATTCGCGCGTGTTCAATTCCAGTGAACGCTGGGATACATCCCAGATGCGGTTCAATTCCTCGTCCGAGCTTCTGAAGCTGCCGTGGCGGGTCAGCGGCAGGTATTCGTAGAGCAGCGACACACCGTCCACGCTCATCCCATCGCCGAACTGGATGTTCACGTAACGCAACGCGCGCGACTCGGGTGCCACGAATTCACCGTCGTGCCCATTGACGCTGAACCGGTCCAGCGTTTCGCCGGTCTCGGTAGCCATGGCCTCTTCCAGAGTCTCGCCATAATGAAAGCTAAGCTTGCCGCTGCCTTTAAGCTGCTTCAGTTTGACGAAGCCTATCGTCTCCTGACCAAAATCCACCAGCAGCGACTGTACTCCCGGCTTCAGGCTGGTTGGCATTATTTCCTGCGTTGACAACTTGAATTGCGATGGACGCCGGTCCTCACCATCGAAATTCCAGCGCGCGGCATAGACCGCGCCTAATTCAGGCGACCTGGCGTTCGGGCGCGGCCCCACCAGCCAACTGTCGTCGGATTGGATGCTTGGGCCCTGCACAAAAATGGCAGGCGGTGTCACAGGATTGAACACCTGGAAGTTGATTCTATGTTTGCCTGCCGGGACATGGATGTGGTGTTGGTCACCTTGTACGAAGCGACCGTCAATGTTCGCAGCATGCCGGCCTTCGACATGCACCGTGATGTCTTCGGCAACAGGCAGGTTCACCTCGCGGGTAAAGTTGAGCTGGGGCTGGTGGCCGTACAAACGCCAGAACGGCATGAAATAAGCATCGCGCTCGATACGTTTAACCTGCATCTGGTTGCTCAACCAGATTTCAAAGTCGCCGGGATACCAGATCCATGTTGCCTGGGCCCGGGCATTGGTCACAGCGCTGGCGAGCAGGAGCAGTGCGCCTATCAAAAAGGATTTTCTGTACAATGTCATGGTCGAGTAGCGGTGCTTGAGGACGTTATCGCATTTGGCAAGAACTCTATTCTAAGGCACTACCATGCTGTGGGCGCATTCTGTGATGTTACCCCATGACGCCCCAATGATGAAAATCACCGACGAACCAAACGATATTTGGCAAGGTGTGCGAACCTCATTTGAGCGCATTTAATTTTTCGATGAACGTGCAAGAGATGAACGTACATGAGCTGCCCTGACTTTTATGCAAGCAGATATCACCACAAACCATTGGACATGATCAAAATTTACTCTTTCGAGAAAAATGCCACACATCCGGGCATTATTTAGGCTTGGCCAAAACTTGTTCAACAAACCAAATTTGTGATCAATCAATTATCAAAATTCATCTACATGAAAAGTGCGCCGTCTATCAGGCGGCGCCATTAATTCAGATTGGTCGTAACATTTTTTCAACCAGCGCTGAGCTAACTCTATCCTGATCATGAGCAATGCATGACGAACCTGCTATTGCGGTCATATGCACACTACGCTATAAATCAGAAATGCCCTTGATAACGCTAATGCGAGAAGTATCAGCAAGGTATAAAGATGCGTTTATATAAAAATTACCAAGACTTTAAAAGAGAAAATGACCATGGTTCAAGCTGAACGTCCTCCAATAGACGAGACCTCTTTGCGCGAACTGGTGGAAACCTTGCGCTCTCGCGCTGAAAGGCTGGAGTCATTAGATAAGCTGGTATCTGCACTTAAGCAAGAAGCCGAACACCATTACCAACTGGCAGACTCTTTAAAGCATGGCCTGGAATTGGTTCAACAAATAGTGGAAGAGCGCGAAGCCTTCTTCAGTCTGTCATTGGATATGCTGTGCATTGCCACAACCAGCGGGTACTTCCATAAAATCAACCGGGCATTTGAACGTACACTGGGGTATACACAAGAAGAATTGTTATCGCGCAGCTTTCTTGAGTTTGTACATCCAGAAGACCTTGAAAAAACCAAGCAAGAAGTAGACAAGCTGCGCATGGGCATAGACACCATCAGTTTTGACAATCGCTACCAGCACAAAGATGGCGGTTATCGCTGGTTGAACTGGACTACGCCGGCACCTATACCTGGCTCTAATTTTCTGTATGCCGTTGCACGTGATGTCACCGAACAGCGTCTGCGCGATGAACGTACTTTGTATCTGGCTTCACATGATGATTTAACCGGCTTGGCGAATCGCTGGCGCTTTAACGAAGAACTGAAAGCCAGTTTCGCCAGATTAAAACGTCATTCGAACAGACAATTCGCAGTGCTGGTACTTGATCTGGACCAGTTCAAACCCATCAATGACACGTATGGCCATCAGGCTGGTGATATTGTCTTGCGTACGATAGGCGAACGCCTGAACGCAATTAAAAGAGAAACCGATGTATTGTGCCGCCTGGGTGGAGATGAATTTGCCCTGCTTGCACCAGATGCCGATGCTGGCGAAGCAGGTATGATCGCAGAACGCATGCGCAAGGAAATCATACTTCCTATCAGTATTGGCGAAACAGACGTGATCGTTGACGTCAGCATCGGAATCGCCATGGCAAAAGAACATTCCGGCGATACAAATGACCTGCTCAAACTGGCAGATGACGCCATGTACCAAGCCAAACGCGGTAAGGAAAATAGTGTGCTGTGCAACCAGGCTGATGTAAATACTGATTGACGGAAAAGAGATACTACGCGATAGCTTCTCTTCGAAGAACTGGTGGAAGAATGTCCTACTTAGAACGTGTTTACGATCTCAGAGTCAAACGATCCGATCTTGCTACCAAAGATAATCTGCAGCGGCTGAATTTGCATTAAGAAACGACCCGGAAACTGGTCGTTTTTTTGTGGCCTGTCGATTGCCATTGCTATTTCACAGACTTCCCACGTACACTTTTGCATTCGCTTTTAGGCGCACTCTATCAATGGAATGGACGACGAGGTAATGAATAATTCAACGCATCTAACTTTTCATATGGTCACGCGCGCTGGCATCGGCAGTTTGGTAGCTGCATTTTTTTACCTGACATCCCCCGTGCAGGCAGCATCAGTATCGCCCGGCATCACGGCAGCATCTGCGGAGATGCGCTTCAATTTCTCACATCAAACCCAACCCGGCGCTACCAATGTCAATTGGAATGATGGTACAGGCGCACCACTGTTCGACGCCAAAGCCGGATACGGTTTTATCGAGCAGACCGGTGCTTTCCCTGCGCGTGTGGTACACACTGCGCAGATTCGCAGCGACGGCAATGGTTTTGTGATTAGCGAACCGGCGTTTGAAGCAGAGAAGGGCTTCGAGAAAGATAATTACAATAATTTCGGCATGGCGTTTCGAATCAAAGCTGCACCCGGAGCCTACGCTATCCGGGTACGCACCACATCGAATGCCAGCGATACCACTGTATCGGTCTCGGGCATGCAGGCTAGTCGCTTGATTCCTTCTACATTCTGGGATGCTGCGGGCTTGTTGCCGAATTTAACGCGTATTGCTACGAATGGAAAAGACTGGTCTTACCGCTACGTCAATGGTCAGCAATTCATCGATATCGAAATTGAACCAAAGAAACTCAATACACCGGTTGGCGTGGAAGAAATCATCATCACACCGATCCCAGCGCAAGTGCGTCCAGCCAATGTGCTGCCAACCATCTACACCTTGGGCGACTCGACCATGAAGTCGTATACCTTCGACGAGGCACCGATGAGCGGCTGGGGGCAAGTTTTCGATCAATTGTTTGACCAGGAAAAAGTCAGGGTCGTCAATTACGCACAGGGCGGGCGTTCGTTCCGTAGTGCCTATTCTGAAGGACGCTTCAATGATCTGTTGATGAGTGGCTATATCGGCGACATCGTGCTGATCCAGTTTGGCCACAACGATGAGAGTCAAGACGAAATGCGCCGGCTAGGACGCGGCGCAACCGAAGCCATGTACGAAGCGATGATCCGGGATGTCTACCTGCCTGCGATTCGTGCGCGCGGTATGCTGCCGGTACTGGTCACGCCGATGTCGCGCGTCAACGGTGCAGCCAAACCAGATTATATCTACGTCAACTCATTTAACAAACGGCGCTTTCCCGATTTAATGAAAAAAATTGGTGCCGAACTCGGCATCACCGTGGTTGATCTCAATTCGCTCAGCGTCGAGTATTTCAACCAGAATGGTGTTGCAGCAACCACGGCGATGGTGATGTCGCTGGAAGCAGGCGAAACACCGGGTAAAACCAATGATGGCAGTTATGCCAACGGCCATCCGGCCCAGAAAATAGACGGGACACATTTCAAGGAATCGATGGCGAAGCAATATGCGCGCATTGTAGCAACCGAACTGGTGCATCTGGGCAAAAGCGGCGATCCACTTGCAGCCCATATTGCCGCCTCACTCAGAGGCGATGTTCAGTCAGCTATTGCCGCCAATGACTGGAGCACGATTTATCCAGAAATTGCCAAGGACATCGTCAGCGGAGAAAACGCCTACTACCGGAATCAGATCGAAAAACTATTGCAACTCGGCGTGCTGCACAAAGATGCGCAAGGATATTTCAATCCCGCCGCCACCATGCAGACCAGTGAATTCATCACTGCACTGTGCACATTGATGCAGGTGCAGCGTGCCACATTGACTCAGTATGCGGATGCTCCCCTAACATTAACACGTGAAGTCATGAGTGGAATTCTGGTTGACGCCTATCACGCCAGATTCACAAGCAAACCGAAGTACATGACTGCCTATAACGGTAAAACCCTGGTGCCGGGCATGTCTGGCTACGACCCCAATCTGGATAGCGGCGCAAAGGGCGCAATGTATTATCCGCTGGTAAGCTGGAATCAGTTGACAGACGCAGTTGATGTATCGCCAGCTTATCTGGATAAATTCAAAGACGCTTACGAACTCGGCCTGATCCGTTCCGAAGCAGGTATTGCACGCGGACGCATGATCAACGGAAAAGAACTGCAGCCAAAGCTTCTGGTCAGCCGCGCCAAGGCCGCCAAAGCACTCTATTTCATGTGGGTACTTGCACAACCACCGCAACGCGAGAATGACTCGCAGGCATTACAGTAATGCGGGGGTCGGCAATGGTTCAGCCGCAATCCGCAACACCCTTACTATAGCAAGTTAAACCCCGGAGCAAGGATACGATCAGATGGGCGCCCGTTGCCGCTGTCGGAACTCGGCCGGGGTGCAGGCGACTTCCCGTTTGAAAAACTTGCTGAAATTGGTGGCTTCCTCGAAGCCCAGCTTCTCTGCGATGGTGCCAACATGCAAGTCGGTATGCGCCAGCAGGCGCTTCGCTTCCAGGTTGATGCGCGCAGCAATAAAGGTTTTGGCTGTCATACCCATCGCGGCCATTACTGCCCGCGCCAGACTTTTTTCCGTGTAGCCGAGTTGCTTGGCATAGTCGGCCACTTGGTGCCATTCAGCGAAGCGCTCCTCCACAAGTTGCTGGAAGCGCTTGAAGCGTTGTGATGCAGGAGTGACCAGCGGCTCTTGTGCCTGTCGTTGGCCATGCAGAATGCTCAGCCGCATCAAGAGTGCATGGAGCTGATGGCGCAGCAGTGCATGGACGTCCTCCAGCGACGCGTCAAGCAGCGTATCCTCACGTATCTGCCAGATAGAGTCCATCACCTTCCCCAGCTCAGGACTACTCAGGATCAGGTGTTCCGGCAGCCTTTCCAGATCGGGCGCGCGCTTGAGATCGCGGGACGGCGTCGAAACGGATAAGACGAATTCCGGGCGGAACAGAAGGTTCCAGCCGTCCCAATCATCACCCTGTCCATAGTTGTGGGCCTGTCCTGCTCGCACCACAAACAGCGACCCCGGTTCACAAGAGATCGACTTGAAATCGACCATCTGGGTGCATTTGCCCCGCGTGACGCACACTAAGGTGTGGAACTCGTACCGATGCGTTATTCGCACTTCTTTGCCGGCCCGATGCCTCAGGTCGGCCATGCTAAACACTTCCAGGTCGAGTTGGTAATGTGCTTGCGGTCGATAGCCCAGACGCTCAATATCGGTATTGAGCTTCGCGCTTTCTGACGAGGACTGAACTGACGTCACCGTTTTGTATGGCCCTCTTTTTGATCTCAATGTCTTAAAAGTATCATTCATTGTCCAGTTTATACCGTTTAATTTGGCCAAATATGTCCAATAATAACCGTAAATAAACCACTTTGAAAAGGACTGATGATGAAGGCAGACGTCAGCAAGATTACCGAAACCATCCTTGCCCTGGAGCTGGGAATCAATGAGCGCTGGAACAAAGGCGATGTCGACGGCGCGCTGGAGATGTACAGCGAGGACGTGACCTATTTCGATCCTATGACTGAGATGCGCCTGGAAGGCCGCAAGGCTGTGGACGGGTATTTCCGCCAGTTCTTCGAGGGCAAGCTCAGCATCTTGCGCAACGAGTTCCCCAACCCACAGGTGATCGTCAGCGATGGCGGCGACCTCGCGGTGCTGCACTACAACCTGATCAACCTCGTTCCTGATGGACAAGGTGGCGAGAAGCCGGGCACCCCGTGGAACTCCACACAGGTCTATCGCCTCATCAACGGCCAGTGGCGCGTGGTGCATGTGAACTGGTCGTTCACGCGCAATATGGCAGCCCTGCAGGCCATGATGTCCTGAGAACGTGTTTGCGATCTTACTGCGCGAGCGCAATCGGAATCCACGCGGGGCTCATGCGCTGCTCAAAATGCTCATGTACTTTAGAGTACATTCCGCTTTTTGCGCTGCGTTTTTGTTACCCCGACCCCGCTGACGCTCGCTCGCTACAGATCGTAAGCACGTTCTGAATTCATGCAATTAAACCCAGCACCTGCCGAGACTTGCCCGGCGTTTTCTTTCTCACCACTAGCCTTGCCGGGGGTACCGCCCCAGCGCTGGCACAAGCATCTTTCACAACCCGTCAACACAGGAGCACACCATGAACAACATCGATATCGCCAAGGCATACATCAAGGCAGTACAAACTAACGACCAAGCCACACTGGGCAGTATCATTTCACCCGATGTGATCTGGCACCAGCCAGGCAAGAACCGGTTTTCCGGCACGCACCGGGGCATGGCCGCCGTCGGCCCGATGCTCGGCACGATGATGGAAGTTTCCAAGGGCACGTTCGCAATCACCCGTGCCGACCACTACATGGCCAATGGGGATTGGGTCGCCATCACCCTGGAGTTCGCTGGCGAGGCCAACGGCATGAAGCTCAAGCAACCCGGCGTGGACCTGATTCGCGTAGAGGGTGGCCAGATTGTCGAAATCCGGCTGTTCTCTAGCGACCAAACGCAAGAGGACGCTTTTTGGGGACAGTGAACTCCCGCTGTTACGCGGTGAATCCCAGTCGTACCCCTGCGGGAGCGGCGCCACGCCCATCAAGCGGCGTCGCGTTCGGCTCCCGCGATGCGCTCAGTTTGAAGATCGCAACAGCGCTGGACAAGTGGTCTGCTTGGGTATGCAACTCCTGACCCGCCGACGTTTCGCTCACCGGGGCGGCGTTTTGCTGGGTTGTCTGGTTCAGGCTGGCCACCGCGTGATCAGGTGATGGCAGCATGGGTGAATACCTCGGAAAATTGCTTTACAATCAGGCTACCACTGTCATCCAAGGCTGACCGTACCCGCAGCACTACAAGCCTTGACGTGCTGACTGGCCGAAATCAACCGAATTGACGCGGTATTGAAATCACGCTGGGCAGGGCGCAAGCACAAGTCTGATATTGAATCGGATACTATCTTAATCAACTAAGCAAGCGGAAAATGACCATGAGCAAAGCCAGCCGTGCAGGCACAGGAGTTTAATGATGTCCACCACCACAATCGACTATGACGGCTTGATGCAGGCAAACCTTGTGCGTGTTTTTGGCGAACACGATGCAGGGCGGCGTATCGAGGCGATTCGAGAACTTTATGCGGAAGATGCCGTGCTGAACGAGCCGCATGCGTCCGCCAAAGGCCATGCTGCGATTTCCGAAGCTGTTACTGGGCTGCTTGCTCGCCTGCCGCCGGATTTCGTTTTTCGCGCACTGGGTCCAGCGATGGGGCACCACGGTATTGGCCGCCTGAAATGGAGTTCCGGCCCGCAGGGCGGTCCTATAGCCGTCACGGGTATGGATATCGCACATTTTGAGAACGGTCGCATCCACTCTCTCTATGTCTTTCTCGACGCCGTAGGTGCCTGACATGTCCACAACTATTCGTATAGGGTATTGCCTGTCATTGACGGGCTCTGTTGCGGGTGTCAAACCAGGGAGAACCTATGGCCGTCGGATTCACAATATCAAAGTTTGTTATCGTCCAATCGCTGGAACTCCATGAAGTTCAGACTGGCGAGATCTTAGTCGAGCTCCTGACGAGCTTAGTTAAAGAGTATGCTCCGGCGCTGGAGATAGTCGCTTTCAACTGCCACAGTGCGCAAGAGTTCCGAAATTTTCTTAAAGAGCTCACGAATGCAGCTGCTGCCAACGGGGATCGACCATTGCTCCACGTCGAGTGTCATGGATCACCAACAGAAGGAATCGAGTTTGAAAATGGCAGCACCCTCGATTGGGCGGAGTGGGGCGAATTACTCACGCAACTAAATATTGCGACTCGATTTAATCTACTAGTTGCAGTCTCTGCATGTTACGGCGCATATCTAAACGGTCAATACTCACCCATACGGCCATCGCCTGCGTTCTGTATAGTGGCGCCGACAGAGGAAATCAATCCAGCAGATGCGATGAGAGGTTTTCGGACGTTCTATTCACATTTACTCCAAACTGGGGATGCGGGCATTGCTGCAAAAGAGATAGTAAAAATCCCTGTAAGTTCTGGGCAGTGGTTTTCGCAGTTAGCGGAACAATGGTTCGTCTACTTGATCGAGAACTATGTAAAGACCCATTTAAACAACGACGCGTTTGATGCTTGGGCCAGATCCCTATCGCGCAGGTTACGAGACTCAGGTCAAGCTTCTAGTGTTGGTGCAGTTAAAAGAAAGCTTCTTCGTCAGAATAGAGAAGGACTCGCAGGAAAGTACTTCGATTGTTTTTTTTGTATTGAGCAGGTACCAGAAGGTATGAGTAGGTTTGGTGCTACGCGTACACAGGTCAAAAAAACAGTCGCGACCCTTCACGCCACCGGTCGATACAAGATTTAATCGAACATCACATATTCGTCGGATTTCCACGGACATCAATTTGTATCTATTCAGCCGATTCATTGAACACCCCATAATGATGTCGCTAAACACCTCAATAAGATGTCAGCGTACTCAAAAGAGGAAAAGATTGTCCAAATTGCGGCGGATATTTTTGACAAAATCCATCTCTTAGCTCTAGAAGCTATTTTACATAATATAAATTATGCGAAATTAAAGAACATATTAAAGTGGCGGCAACAGGAGTCCTCTTACGTAATTCCATATCCCCCGGGTGCTCCCGGTTCTTGAGCTACGCAACTTCACTATTTTCGCATTCACCGCACCAAATTCTCATTCAACAGGTATCATTGCCCTGTTAACCTCTACAGAACTACCATGGCATCAATTATTCGCTCGGCAACTTTATCTGGCCATAAACGTACGCTGGCTACGCGGGCTACGAAAGATACATCTCCAGTCAATTCCGATAGCTTGCCGACCACTACCAATGGCACGGCAAATGTAGGCGCAGTCTTGCCTGGGCCAAATATTACCAAACCGGTCGATCCAAATAAAGCAGTAGCAGACCTGGTTGAACAGGCTCGTCTTTCGGTATTGGCACAAATTAAGGATGAGGCCGAGGCTGCTCGTGAGTTGGGCCGTCAGCGCGGATTGCGCGAAGGGCGTCAGGCGGGCATGGAAGAGGCTAAATCTGAATTTGCAGCAGAATTTTCCCGAATTAAGTCGATTACCGAGAAATTGCCAATGGCGGTCGAAACCGGCATTAAAGGGATTGAAGACTTGGCTGTGGCAGTTGCATTTGAGTCTGTCTGCAAAATTCTTGGCGATACCGTTGTTTCACAGGATGGTGTTAAGGCTATTGTGAGACAGGTTGCCCAAAGAGTCAGTGTCAGAGAAAAACTGGTGATCAGGCTCAACCCTTCTGATTTCAAAATTCTCGAAAGTGGCGGTGTTCTTGAATCGACATTGCCGGCACAGACGTTGGAACAAATATCATGGATAGCTGATTCAGACATAGCTTTGGGCGGATGCATACTCGAAACACCAGTGGGTGATCTGGATGCCAGATTAGAAACGCAATTAGAAAATTTGCGGATGACACTGCTGTCGGCGCGAAAATCTCAAGCCTCTTAAATATTGGCTTTACCGTCGGTTGCGGATGTGGAGTCTTTTCCTAACAGGTCGGCAACAGCCTTGTCTATTAATGATGCGATTTGTGGATCTTCCTCCATGGCCGCCTGGATATCATTCACCATTTGATAGAAAATCGGGTCGTTAATCAAATCTTCACCTAATTCACTCAGCAAAACAGATTCCAAAAAAATTCTAAAGACTTTTTTACCTTTCTTGGGGTCATCTGGGTTGATGCTCTTAATTCGCAGAGACACCAATTTTTCAATTTTATCTGGCCCTTCAGGTGATTTTTGGCGGTCCTTTTTTTTGCTTGCTTCACCTTTAACCGCATTTGCAGATTTACCTGCATGACGAACCTTATTCGCCATTTGCGTACGCATTAGAGCGACAATTTGATTGATGCTGTCTATTCCTGCCATTGCGTTTTCCTTTTTAAACCGACGCTACTTACCTTACAATACTACATCCCGCAGTTCAGAATTTCGTATGGCCTTATGCAATAATTTTAGGGCATTTTTATGTAATTGCGAAATCCTGCCCCTGGTTAACTGTAAAGTCTCAGCGATTACATTAAAAGGCAGATGGTTCAGGTAGTGCGATTTAATAATAATGCGTTCTTTATGTGGCAAACGATCGACAAGTGCCCTCACCTTCTCGCGCAACTGTTTTAACTCCAAACCGCCGTAAACGCTATCTTCAATAGTGGCTTCAGCATGATGATAAGCGAGGGGGTTATCTAGCATATACCCTAAGGCAAAGCTAATAGCGATCTCAGCCAATTGCTGGAAAGTATCCAATTCGGGCTCAGAAATAACTGATTTTACTGATAAGCGTCGCTCCTCATACAGCCGCTTTCGGGTCGCTATTTGCTCTCGCTTCTCGGTCATCTGTTCCAAGCCATTCAGAACTGAACCATTGATGCGATGAGAAGCAAAGGTGGTAAACAATATCCCTTTAGTATGGTCAAACTGATCCACTGCATGTATCAACCCCATGCTGGCTAGCTGCATATACTCTGCAAAATCGAGATCATTATCAATGCGTTTTGCGAAAAGCTTGGCTGCTAGTACACGTGCAAACGGCAAATAATTTTCTATTAATCGCTGACGTGCCAAGTCATCCCCACTTTGCATGCTATTCCATAAAATTGCTTCTGCTATTGGGGGTGTTGAGTCGTATTTTTGCGATTGATCTATCTTCGACACGTGGCGAATAAACTATTGAAAAGTACCCAGCAAGGCTCGTATGACGATATTCCAGCCATCAATCAACACGAACATCAGTATTTTCAAGGGGAGAGAGATTGATACAGGAGGCACCATCATCATGCCCAACGACATCAAGATGGTGGAGACAATTAAGTCGATCAAAACAAACGGCAAAAAGATGACGAAACCGATTTGAAATGCAGATCGCAACTCAGATAACATGAATGCAGGTATTAACTGTACCGTTGAAATATCATCTATGGTCTTTGGTTCAGGGCTTTTGGCAATTTCTACCATTAGCTGTAAATCCTGCTCACGCGTTTGGCGCACCATAAATTCTCTAATAGGCTTTAATCCATTTTCAAACGCAGGCCCGGCGGCCATTTTTCCATCCATAAACGGTTGAAAAGCGTTTTGATTTACTTGCGTCAGCACTGGTGACATAGTGAACAATGTCAGGAACAAAGCCAAGCTGATAAGCACTGTATTGGGAGGCGTTTCAGGCATGCCAATAGCATGTCGCATCATCGAAAGAACAACAATGATACGAATAAACGAAGTCACTGATACCAATAAGGCCGGTGCCAGGCTCAGAACCGTTAACCCTAATAGCACTTTCAGCGCAGCAGATACTTGCGACGTTTGCGAGATATCATTCGCAACACGCACATCTATGCCAGGCAACGAGAAAACGGAGCCGTTGGCAGCCATACTTTGACTAACTGCGAACAGGGTCAATATGAGCAAGCCAGCTTTCAGGCATTGCGAGAGCCGGGTCTTAAACATCACTCGCCACACTTTCATCCTGAGGCTTGACGGGGCTACTATTGAGCAGTTGCAAGCCATGCGTGCTTTCGGCGATCAACAATTCTTCCCCATTATATTCAACAACATACAGCATGCTTGTTTTGCCCAGGCGAATGGCTTCGACAGTTCTCAGCCTGCGTGAAGACTTGATCCCTCCACCCCCGATTTTATCTCTATACCGTTTCAGGCCAAGGACAATGCCGTAAGCTGCGCAGGATGCCAGGAACAAGGCTGCAATACTCTGATAAGCCATCGTATCATTCGATTGCTTGTCTTGCTTGAACGGGATGGTCGTATGTGGAGTGGCAACAGAAGTTTGGGCCACGGCCATTCCAGCTTCGAAAAAAATTCCGAATGCAAAGAAGCAGCGCAGATACCATGCTTGCACCAAATAACGAAACATTACTTTTTGTCCGATTGCGGCAACTCAGAAATTTGCACGCCAAAATTGTCATCGACAGCAACCAATACACCTCTGGCAACCACATTGCCATCCAATAAAACATCGACAGGTGCATCAACAGCAGTATTTAATTTCAGAATATGGTTCTCTCGCATAGTCATGAGTTCGCCAATACTGACCTCGGTCTCCCCTACCCTGATTGAGAGTTTGACTTTTACGCCCTGGACTACATTCAAATTACCATTCAATAAAGATTGACCTGGCGCATGTGCGCTCAACTCTGATAATTCGATGGCGTGTGTTGATGAATTCATTTTGTTTCCTATTTACTCTACTATGCTGCTTATCATTAGCATCAATGAGGTTTTACGACTTCGATAGCAAGTGATCCTGCTGAGCTACCAAGATGGGCATTACATACAGTAATATGATCCGCTGTCATCACCCTCAAAGTCTGGTCTAGCTTATTGGGCAATTTCAATACGTCACCAATAGCCAAGGTACTCAAGTATCCCAGAGTCAATTCGGCGTCACTTACTTCTACATGCAGGTTCACCGGTGTTTTTTTCAAAGCTTCATGCAAAGAAATCAGCCCCAATTTTGAGCGTGCCGTTTGCGTCTTCCCGATTTGAGGTATTGCTGCAGTTGGCAGTAAAACGCGTAGCACGTTTGCCCCGATACTTATCTCGCAAATAACTGCACCAGATCCACGTTTGAATAAATGTGCCGGGGGTAAAAAAACGGCCGATTCTGGCTGAATTTCAAGCTGGCAGATCGCACTGATGATTTTGTCGATGAGTTCATCCAGCGCTTCCACAATTACTTTACCGGCAAATGAAGCACTTTTATTTCTTTCAACAGTAGCATCTGCCTTATCCAGTCCAAATACAGATTGCTCCAGGCTACGGGCCAAGGCTTCTGGAATTTGGAACCAAACAGTGCTGCCATTTTGTAAGTGCCGCTGCCCGCAGTGAGCGTTCAAGAAAAAATCGGCTTTGTATTGGCTTGCGGGTACGCAAGAGGCCGTATTTTCCGCCGGTAGATCCCAAGACTTGGCCCATAGTTCCAAACTGTTTTCGACTTGAGCCGAAATCGCATTGGCAATACTATTTTTCAGCAATAAATAAGGAGACACATTCACTATCGCACTTAGCCTTTCATATGCAATAAGGTATCCAACATTTGATTCGCTGTACTAATCAACTCTGACGATGCCTGATAACCGCGTTGCGTAATAATGATCTCGCTAAATTCTTTAGACAAATCTACATTGGAGCCTTCCAGGGATCCGCCATCAATGGTACTCAAATTACTGCTTGCCACACCGAGGGAGACATCTTGCTGACGTGTACTCTTGAATTTATTTCCGCTGATGGCTACAAGGTGGTCGGTAGAACTGAAATTAGCCAATGCCAATGTTTGATTCTTTGATGTCTGGCCATTGGTATAGGAAATAACCAGGTTACCTTGCCCATCAAAACTTGCATTGGACATATCCCCCTGCGCAAAACCGTCAATACTTGCAACCGCCAGTGTCGACGCACCTGTCGCGGCACTGGTGGTGCTGGCGTCGAGAGTCATCGTGAGCGAGAGAGGCGCAACGCCTGAAGGTGAATAGGTAAAGGCAACTGAGTTGTGCGCTGAATCCAGTACACCGCTGATGAACTTCACTTCACCTGTGCCTACCGTATCATTGCCATCCTTGATGGTTACCAACCAACTGCCAGGTGTTGCAGCGTTATTATTTTTAAAGTTGACCGCAAGCGTGTGCGTACCGCCGACCGCATCAGTGACAATGACACCGCCAACAGCTTTATCTGTATCGGCAGTTGATAAACGGCCGGATAACTGGATAGCCTTGGTTGCCGAGGCAGCATTTGTCTTTAAGCCTGTGATGCTGATATCTTGCAACACGCCCTGGTTCGTCAGTGCCTGCACATGATTACCATCAGCATCAACCAAAAAGCCTTTGCTGTCGAATTTGAATGAGCCATCACGTGTATAGAAAGTTTGGCCCTGGCTATCGCGCAATACAAAAAAACCATTACCATCGACAGCAACATCCAGGTCATTACCGGTCTGATTGATCTGTCCTTGTGCAAAGTTGACCACGCTAGGCAAAACTGCCAGGCCAGCACCTGAAGCCGCGCCCTGGTGGCCACCACTGGCACTATCACCGTCATGCGAGAAAAAACTGCTGAATTTGGCGTTCGAGCCTTTAAATCCAGGCGTGTTCAGATTGGCGACATTATTACTAATCGTCTGCAATTCTTTCGAAAAGCCAGTCAATCCGGTCGTTGCAATTTTTATTGAGTTCAACATAATGATTCCTTACCGAAGTGGCTTTAACGAATATCAAAGACTTGTTTGAGTGCGATGCCGGAAATATCCTGTCCTGTTGTCGGATGTATTGTCAGCACAGGCGCATTTCCGCTAACAGAAATATCGGTGACAGTTCCTGTTGCGGTCGTTCCACCATTAGTAATGCTCACCACATGATTGAGCAAACCTACTGACTGCACGGCGGTTTGCACTGCCAATAACTGGTCGACACTCGCTTTCAATTCCTGAGTTTGCGCCAACTGAGAGAACTGGGCCAGTTGCGCGACGAAAGCGGTGTTATCCATAGGTTTCAACGGATCTTGTGCATTCAATTGCGTCAGCAGAATTTTCAGAAAATCCTGTTGATTAATATGCGCCTGCCCACTTGTTGCAGAGCTTGCAGGACTTACACTGTTGAGTGCCATATTAGTGTGCTTTCTCTAAGGAATTGATGGATATATCGCGGGTCTCTTTGCCATCCAAAGGCTGCGCGAAATCATCGTCTTTCAATAAAGATGCTTCATCTTCTGTGTCGGCATCTTTATATTTAAAAACGAGTTCTCCGTTAATCGTTGCGCCATTCAGACGCAGGCCTGATTCTGCCATTTCACTTGTCAACTGCTTGATAAGCAAGGGAGTCTGTTCAGCACTGATATCCTGATCTCTGATCCAGACGTTAACATTTTGATCGTCAGTCGTCACGTGCATCATGCGTTTTTGCCAGACTTGTTTATCCTGTGCAGGCTCTGCAACATGCCCCATTTCTTCTTCAGTGGCATCCAAATCTTCACCCTGAGATTCGCTTTGGTCAAGATGGCTTGCACGAGATATGTCACGTGAAAACTGAGAAGTACGTGGCGATATCGGTTGCACCGAAATCACATCAACAGAATTGTTCTTGCCTGGCAGTGAGCTATTTTTAAGGGCCTGGGCTGCAGCATTGCCAGTTGACACCGTTGGCTGAGAAATAGCAGAACTCCCGGCCCGGCTAATGTCATATTTACCTGGTATCAAATCGAGCTTCTGGTCTGCTTCAGCATTAGCCGCAATCACATCCGTCGTTGCATCGCTTGCGGTTGAAACCGTTTGTGCAGATGTTCCCTGATGGTTGCCATCAACTTGCCTTTGTTCTACCGCTTGAGGATCATTTCCCTGAGTGCTATCGTTGACAACATTGCCGGATTTCGCAGCTTGCGGCGTCACTGGATAGATTTCTCTTTTTGTAAGCGCTGCTTTTTCCTGGGAATAAGCTTGCTCTGATAATGGCTTCCCATAATTTGACTCAGGTTTCATACTTGGCTTTTGCGCCTGAATGGGCGACGCATTAAAACTGCCGTGCTGATTGAAATCAGACAACATGGAAAGTTCCATTTGACGTAGCCAGTTTTCATGTTGGCTATCCAGGTCATTTTTTACGGTATGCAAATCACGTTTGCTTATATCAGCAGGTAATTGCAAAAATGCGCTAATCTTTGTCACGTTGATTTCCTCCAGTGCATACGCTGCAGCCAATTGTCGTCTGACAATTGATATTCTTTTTTCGCTGCTTCCTGATCAAATTCATTGCCTACTACTTCTTTATTTTTTTCAAGATTATCGACAAACTTCCTGACTTCATTCAGTTTTAACTGCGCCTCGTCACGTGTAACAACAAATTCCCGCAATTGAATGCTTTCTTCCTTCTGTTGACGCTGTATCTGCAACATGTAGTTATGTGCCATGCGCTGGGCGTCAATGTTGATAATGGCCGCATGCTGTCTTTGCTTCATCAAATCCATACGTGCTGATGCTATTGCCTGATCAAGGCTATCAACTTTCAATTGCTGCTGATTCACTTTGGCATTGTGTTCTGCCAGGTCCTGAAACAGGTCATTCATCTCCCACTCGGTCTTCTTGAGCACAGGGTCCAGGGCATAATGAAATCCGCGTCGGTCTTTTGTCATTGCAACGCGCCTTCACTTAACACTTTATTGCCGGCAGCATTTGCCATGATAGCGCGTAGTTGCGCCAAGACTTGTCGCCGATCAAGCACGGCTTCATCCCGCTGACGCAAAAACTTGACCAGTTCAGGCCACAACTGAATCGCCAAATCAATCTCTGCACTACTGCCAGCGCGATAAGCACCCATGTCAATCAACTGACGATTACGTTCGTAAGTTGCCATACTTTCCAGCGCATCATGAACCAAATTCTGATCTTCGGACGAGATCAGATCGCCCAATAAACGACTCACACTATGCAATACATCAATTGCCGGATAATGCCCCTGCTGGGCAAGCCGGCGGGACAGCATGATATGTCCATCCAATGTCGCTCGTAACATGTCAGAGACTGGCTCGTTGAAATCATCGCCTTCCACCAGTACCGTATACAAGGCCGTAATCGCCCCACCCGATGACGCCGTTCCACAACGCTCACACAATTCAGGTATTTCCGCAAAAACAGATGGCGTATATCCCCTCGCCGTTGGCGGCTCACCTATCGACAATCCAATTTCACGCTTCGCCATCGCAAATCGGGTTACCGAATCCATGGTCAGCATGACTTGTTTTCCGTTATCGCGAAAATACTCAGCGATGGCCGTTGCCGCATAGGCTGCACGGGCACGCGCCAAGGCAGGCTGATCAGAAGTAGCGACAATCACTACAGACCGCTTTATGCCCTCTTCTCCCAAATGCTTTTCAATGAACTCCCGTACTTCCCGTCCACGCTCACCAATCAAGGCAATCACATTCACATCGGCAATCGTATGCCGGGCGATCATACCCAATAGCGTGCTCTTACCCACGCCACTGCCCGCAAATATACCGACACGCTGGCCTTTACCTATCGTCAGCATGCCGTCAATACAACGTACGCCCGTCTCCAGAATGTCGGTAATACGCGGTCTGGAAAGCGGATTCAAAGGCATCGCTTTCAAAGGGCGGTATTCAGATGCTGGCTTCAACGGCAAACCATCCAGAGGTTCCCCAAAAGCATCAATGACCCTGCCTAATAAATGCTCTCCAACAGCAATACGCGGCAATTGTCCCGTTGCGAGAACTTCACTTCCAACACCGATGCCGTGAATTTCCCCATAAGGCATCAGCATTACCCGTCCATCACGCAAGCCAACTACCTCTGCCTTTAATTTGCGGTCACCATACCGGGTTCGTATTTCACAGATTTCACCGACCAGCACATCTGGGCCAGTTGCTTCAATACTTAACCCAGCCAATTGGCGGACGTGACCTAGCTTTTGAACAAAGTCAGCTGCTTTGATAGCGTTGAGAACAGCTTGCATCAAAGCGCTCCCATCCAGGCAAAATATGCACACAATGCATTTCCGCACAGTGCTAGCCTGGTGTCATGATCAAAAACAGATTTCATGCTCATCGACCAAATACCCGCAAAAGGCGTTGGCTCCAACTATTCGGCCGGGCTTCATCTTCGTTCGTATTGAATGACGCATTGCGAGCGAGTTTCAATTCTTGAAGTAAATGAGACCTCAAACTTTGCCTTGCACGTGGTCCTGGCTGTGGTAACTGCATATGCTTGAGTTTGTCCGCCTGAGCCGAAGTCATGGATGCAAGATACTCTTGCTTCCATGGCCAGTTCTCTAAAGACAACACCTGCTTGATCAGCCAAACAGGCTCACCTCTCAAAAGCAGTTGCATATCTGCCGCAGACGCGGCTTGTAATGCATCAAGTTTGCCACCAGTTTCAGAAATACCTAAATTAGCCAGCATACTCCGATCCGCAGGGATGCCTAAATCCTTCAACTCGGCAAGATGGCTGCGCAGCGTCACTTGATCATCTTTACTCAACTGATCAAGTATCCAACGTTGATCCTGTACACCAAGACCATGAAGCAGCAAAGCTGATTGCCTGTGTCCGGACATTAGTTACGCTCCAGCGAGTTTTCCGTGGAGCTTTCCAACCAGCCTGTCACTTGCGCCAAAAGCCGCTTTCTTTCATGCTCACTCAAACTTCTGACGGGTGCAGCGCGACGTGTCAAACGGATAGCAAGTATGATCAGGAAAAATCCAGCCAACCCAGCCAAAGTCCAAACAATATATTCATTCTTATACACAAAACCTTGAGATGCAGTATCTGCAACGGCCTTCCCGGGTAATGGCAAAGGCACTTCATCAATCAATGTTTCTTTTGTAGAAGAAGCGACTTCGGTGGAAGGAATAGTCGAAATCTGTTCAACTGAATAAACCGCAATGATATCGCCACGCGCCTTATCAATACCAACGGCAGCAGCGAGCAACTCTTTCAAACGCTCTTGCTGTGAAGGTTGCAAGCTATGGTGAACCACGACGGCAATATTAAGATGATTCACCGCGCCAGCAGCCGAAATGACCTGCTCGACCTTGCGTCCAACCTGGTATTCAACTTCACGGCTGCTCTGGGTAAGGTCACCAGTAGCGGGGTTATTTGTGGTTTCCGCCTTATTGCCACGATTCGTTTCATTCGCAGTCTGCTTGTCCCTGACAATCACGCCGGTAGGCTGGCCTTCAAATTTGGAATCAGCAGCCAAAGGGCTTTCAGTGGTCGTCTTCTTTTGCTCATGATTCAGTGTGACATCAACACTGGCAATTCCCTGCCCCACACCAAAAGTCTTGTCCAACACTTCCACGACTTTTTTATTGAGATACGCTTCAATCGCACGTTTTTCATCCAGGCCGCTGGATGACGAAATCATATCCTGTCCGGGTTCGCCGCTTTTCTTTGTCAGGGCAATGCCATGCTGATCCAATATCGTGACATCATTGGGCTTGATGTCTGGGACAGCCGCGCCCACCAGACGCTGTATGCCCTGTATTTGTGCCATATCCAGAGTCTTGCCGGGTTTGACCGCAATCGTGATGGATGCTTTTGGCTGAGTGCCAATTTTCTTGAACAAAGCTTGTTCGGCCAATACTAAATGAACCCGTACTGACTGCACTTCGTCCAGCGCAGAAATCGTGCGCGTCAACTCGCCTTGCAAGGCACGTTGATAATTGATCTTTTGGGCGAACTCGGTCATGCCAACTTCGCTGTTATTGAACAGTTCAAAGCCGACAGCACCACGCAAAGGTAATTCCTTACCAGCCAGCTTAAGACGCGTCTTGTACACCATCTCGGCAGGCACAAGAATGGTATTGCCGTTACCCACCAGGCGGTAAGGCACCTTCATCTGATCCAGTTCAGCCACCATGGTCGATGCATCCTGCGGTGCCAAATCGGCAAACAGAACCTGATAATCGGTACGCAAAGTCATGGCACCAATTGTTACGGTAGCGATTACGATCAGCAAAACACCAAAAATCAGACCAAACCGTGCGCGGCGATCAATACGCCGCCAATATTCAATAAAATCGTTCACTTGCTATTGCCTTAAACTTGCATCTGTAAAATTTCATGGTAGGCATCCAGCACGTGATTCCTGACTTGCATCACGAGTTGCATAGACAACTTGGCTTGCTCAAGGTTGATCATGACCTGGTGCAAATTACTGGCGTCGCCTGCTGCAAGTTGCTGCACACCTTTATCGGCCGTTAAGAGCTGATCATTGACCTGTGACAATTGCTCTGAAAACCAGTTTGCAAATTGTGCTGTTGGTGGTGCTGAAAAAGATTGCCCCACTCCTGAAGTTCCAGCCAAATTCAATTCGGGCATGGAAATCGCAGGTAAAAAATTGATTGCGTCGACAGTCATCATGCGCCTCCCAGTTCCAGTGCTTTCAAGGCCATACGTTTAGCCGCATTCATCGCCACCACATTGGCTTCATAGGCACGCAAAGCGCTGGAGATAGTCACCATTTCTGTTACGTGATTGATGCCAGGCATGGATACATAACCCTTGTCATCAGCATCAGGGTTACCCGGTTCATACACCTTGCGTGGCGCGACATCCACTTCCTCGACTTTGGCGACTTGCACGCCACGTAAAGTGGCACCAGACATGCGCTCGAAATCAACGGCAAAATTGTCACTGGCCTCAACCACCTTCACACGCAAAGGTTTGTAAAGCTTGCCATCCGCGCCTTTGGTGCTGTGCAGGTTGGCAATATTGTTCGCTGTTGTATCCAGGCGCAGCTTTTCTACATTCATGCCTGTCGCGCTGATCGCGAATGCATTACGATAATCCATTAACGTTTCCCTTCAGCTACGGCCGAACTCAGTATGGACATATGTTTGCCCATTGCTTTCAGTAAAGCTTCATATTGCACCGTGTTTTGCGCCATATTCGACACTTCTGTATCCAGCAGTGCTGTACGGTCCGCATCCGTTACAGGTGCCAATCGCTCTATAAATGGCAGTACACCGCGCAACATATCTGGCTGTACGGTTTTCCCTTGCGCCAGAGTGGAACGAATGGCGTCCATCTGCTGTTCAAAATTGACGGTAGCAGGGCGGTAGCCAGCCGTATTCACATTGGCGATGTTATTGGCAATAGCCTGATGCCTGAGACTGGCCGCATCCAGGGCCGTCTTCAGCATATCCATCGTGACTGCTTCAGTTTGTCCAAACATCTGAATTTCCAAAATGAGTTAATTGGTTAATTGGATAATAGTTGCTACGTCTTTTCGTACACATTACTGAATAATCAAATCTGCCCGTAACGCCCCTGCTGCTTTGACAGCGCGCAAAATGGAAATAATATCCCTTGTGCTGGTTTTAATCCGGGTCAGAGCCTGAATCAAATCTGCGACCGTGTTGTTGGACGCGCTGACATAACCGGATTCAGATTTTTCGGACACATTCACGCGAGAATTTGACACCGTTTCGGTACGTATTTCTGCCGCTGTATTTCTAACCAAAATAGGCTGCGAAACCGAGTTATCTGTGATGATGGACAATTTAAGATCACCGTGAGACACAACCACCTTCGCAATACGCACATCACCACCAGAAACGATCGTGCCGGTCCGTTCATCGATTACCACCCTGGCACGGGTATCAGGTTCTATATTGATTTTTTCTATGCGTGTCACAAAATCGACCAGATATTCACGATTCGCTTCCGGTACGCGGATTTGCACACCTTCCGCATCTTCTGCCTTGGCCAACTGCTCACCAAACGCTTCATTGATTGCTGCAGCAATTCTTGAAGACGTCGTATAGTCAGCATCAGTTAATGTAAACGTCATCGTATTTTCACGACTCAATATCTTGGCCTGTACACCGACTTCCACGATGGCACCAGCGGGAATAGAACCAACCGTCGGGTGATTTTTTTGTGCGACATTGCCATTCATATCGTACTTGTAACCACCGACAAATAAAGCCCCTTGCGCCAGCGCATAGACTTTGCCATTGGGTGCTTTCATCGGTGCCGTCAGCAAGGTACCACCTACAAGGCTGCGTGCATCACCTATCGACGTTACCGTGACATCAATGGCATCCCCCTGCCGCGCGACAGGAGGAAGTTTTGCAGTAACCATCACAGCGGCAACGTTGCGACTTAACACCAGATCAGGCTGCACCGCCACATCAAATTGTGCCAATACATTCGCTATCGATTGCCTGGTTGCCTTGTTATTGGGTGAGTCGCCGGTATTCGCCAGACCCGTTACCAGCCCGTAACCAACCAGCGCATTTTCACGCCAGCCAGAAAATTTGCCGATATCCTTAAGCCGCACCAACTCAGCGCCTGTCACGTTGCCACTGAATGCCAGTGCCACCAAGACAAAAAAGAAACCACGTAATGGGGAACGAAATAAAAACATCAGAATCCCACAAAGCTAAATAATTTGGACCAAAACCCGGGACGCTGATGATTCGCCAGTTCACCGTCACCGGCATAACTTATTTTGGCATCAGCCAGTCTGGTAGATAAAATTGTATTATTGTCTGCAATATCAAGTGGCCGTACTCGCCCTTCAACAGTGATTCTTTGCTGATCGGAATTAATTTCCAGCAATTGCTGGCCCTTAACCAACAGGTCACCATTCTCTTCAATGCCCATGACGGTCACACTCATTTGTGCCAGCAATTTTCCACTACGCTGCACCGTACCGCCACCATCAAAATCATTATTGACCGAAATACGTGCCTGATTATTTTTTTGATTGAGCCCTACCTGCGCACCAATTTCACTTTTTCTTTTCAAATTAGTATCAGCATTGGAAGATGCACTTGAACTTTCGTAGATCAACACAGTCAATACATCACCAGGTAACTGCGCACGCTTGTCCGATGCCAGTGACCGATAGTTGTTCTCATTGTATAAATTATCGGCCCATGCCAAAGAAGGCAGTGCCGACAATAACAGCATGAACGCAAAATAAAATGGTTTCATTATTCTCATTTTCCGATGATCTTCGCAACACCCGGGGCCACCACAACCGCAGCGATGGTATCTGTTGCCGCAGTTGGCTTTACCTGTATGCGTTGACCAATTTCGCCATCAGCCATGGCAATACCACGAGATTCCAGTATCAGTGCACCAGCGCTCAACAGCAAATTAATAGTATCACCATGGCTGATAGCCATCGGCACCTGAATATAACTGCGGGTTAACGCCATGCCTGCCTGAATATTTCTTTTCAGGTTACCCTTCAATGCCGCACAATCAGCCGGCACATTGGTGCCATCCAGGCTGGCCACATCCAATTCCTGAACCAACAAATCTTCACACGTCGGCGTTACACCCTTGGTCAGATCTCGCTTGGCAACCAGCGCTTTATCAAATACTTTGACTTTGACTGGCACGCGTACCGAACGACTAAACACACCACCAACAGTAATATCCAGCCATACCGCGACCTTGCTGTGCATCGCATCTGCCATGGTCAAAGGACGAGGTTTAATATCAATCTTACCTTCGGCCAGCAGTAACTCTGGAAGACGTTCTGCCAATTCCACTTCAACCTGGTTTTGACCGGTACTCAGTATTTCTTTTACATATGACTCAGCAACAGCAAGCAATTGCGCATTGTCAAAAAATTTTGCCAGTCGTTCTACTTTAACAGCATCTGCGCCGCGCCACTCTATGCCTTGTGCCTGTCCATTGGCGCGCACAATCCTGTCAATTTCTTTGCGGCTGTAACGCACGCTGTAACCAGGCAAAGGCGCATTTCCAAGATCAATTGAACCCAGGGTTTTGCTCATTGCATCACCTGGTTTTGCATTATCTGCTTCAATCTGAATAATATCTGCCAGCTTGACTCTTGGTGCGTTGACCATCGCTTCCGATTTCAGGGACGCAACCACACCTGCCATGGCAGACGTAGCAAACATTCCAAAACCAAATAAAAGCAAGGCAAGAAAACGCATGGTCAATATCAATTTAGCGACGCAGATTATTCGTCAAAGACATCATTTCATCCGACGCCTGCACGATTTTCGAACTCATTTCATACGCACGCTGGGCAATCATCAGTGTCACCATTTCATCCACCAGGGAAACATTCGAGCCTTCCAGGGTATTTTGTGCAACAGTGCCAAAACCAGCCACACCTGGTTTGCCATATGTTGCATCACCAGAGGTCGCCGTTGGCTGATAAACCCCACTTGCCACCATTTTCAAACCAGCAGGATTGGAAAAATTCACCAACTCAATTTGCCCCACCTCGGTAGCTTGCGACTGGTCTGCGCCCTGCGCCATCACCTTGCCATCGGTACCGATAACAATACTGGTCAAATTAGGTGGCAAATGAATCGAAGGTTTTAACACCTGGCCACTGCTGGTCGCCAAATAAGAATCCTGATTCACCTGCAAGGTACCACCACGCGTATAACCATGGCTACCGTCAGCCAAGGTCACTTCAATAAAACCACTGCCATTGATCGCGATATCCATAGGCGAATTGGTTTGCGTCAGCGCACCGGCGACAAAATCCCTGGACACATTTTCTATGCCTATACCCAAGCCTACTGGGTTCAGCGTTGCCAAAGGGCTTTGCGAAGACGCACTGCCATCAACATGCAGCATCTCTTGAAAATTGACACGGCCTTTTTTGAAACCAGACGTGTTTACATTCGCCAAGTTATTGGCAATGGTATCAATGCTCGTTTGCTGAGCTTGCATACCTGTGGCGGCGATATAAAGGGAATTATTCATAAATTTCTGTTTTCAATACTTTTCTATGCTGTGAATACTTTTTGATGAGTACAAATCAGTGTTTTTTAAAACTCACCCAGTTTTTGTATCGCCGTGTTCAGCATCTCGTCATATCCTTGAAACAGCTTTTGAGCCGATTCAAAGTGTCTTGTTGTTTCCATCATGGCGACCATCTCGCGCATCGGCGTGACATTCGAATTTTCCAAAAAGCCTACCTGGATTTCCGATTTGCTTTCCACCGCCTTATTTTCCGCATTAGCTGGCTGTATCAGCCCGCTAAGCGTTTTAACCAAATTCTTGGGATCATCAAACTTCATGATCTTCAATTGGCCAATCTGTGTTTCACCCTGCATCACACGCCCAGAATGATCAACACTGACGTCATTTCCACGCACCTGAATATCACCACCCAACCCCTGTACGGCATACCCCTGTGAAGAAACCAGGCGGCCACTGCCATCCACATGAAAATCTCCTGCCCTGCTATAGGCCAAACCTTCCGGTGTCATCAATTCAAAATAACCGTCACCCGCAATTGCAAAATCCCAAGGCTTGCCCGTTTGCTTGATTGCGCCTGTAGACAAATCCAAGACGCTACCCAGTACATTCGATTTTTCAACAGTACGGCTAACGTCCCCGGCAAGTTCAGTTCCTTTCATGACTGCATCAAAAAGGCTGGACAGCGGCTTGGCAGTAGGGATAGCGCGCTTATAACCAGGCGTGGCCACGTTCACCATGTTCTGGCTGATGGTGTCCATATACTGCAGATCATTCTGCATACTCTGCACGGCGGTGATTAATGCATTTGCCATCTGGTTCACTTATCAATTTATGGGTTCAACAACATACACTGCGATCGAAGGCTACTACAACGACAAAGTTGCAAAAGCACGCAACTCTAAAGTATTCGGCACTTCAGCCAACGACACCACCCGCAATTGTGGCACCATGCGTTCAGACAATACGCGCATATGTCGCCTCAATTCTGGTGCACACAACAACACCGGTAACAAATTACTCTTCATCATTTTTTCTGCATGCCTGGCCACACCGGTAATCACCTGTTCGGCAAACTTCGGCTCCACCACCATCGCACCACCCGCTTCCACTGCACGTATGCTTTGCATCAAATTGTGTTCTATCGTCGGGTCCAGCGTCAGTACTTGCAATACATTGCTGCCTTGCGTCAGTGACTGGCAAATCAACGCCCCCAAACGCTGCCTGACCATTTCAGTCAGGTACAAGGTGTCCTTGTTAATCTTGGCCGCATCAACGATGGTTTCCACAACCGCATCCAGGTTGCGGATGGAAACTTTCTCTTTCAATAAATTCTGCAATACTTTTTGTATCTCACCTACACCCAACACCGTTGGCACCACTTCTTCCACCAGGCCCGGCTGCGATTCACGCACACGCTTTAACAAGCGTTCAGTTTCCTGACGGGTTAACAAGGTGGCAGACTGCTGACGCAATACTTCGCACAAATGCGTCATAAACACCGTAGGCGGTTCTACCAGCGTGTATTTACCTGCCCTGGCTTCCTCTGCCTGTGATTCTTCTATCCACAATGCTGGCAAACCATAGCTGGGCTCCTTGGTTTCAACGCCTTGCAATTTGATACCCTCAACCGCTGGTTTTATTGCCAGCAATTTTCCCGGCATCAAATTACCGCCGGCGACTGTCACTCCAAAAATCACTATCTCATACGCATGTGCCGCCAGCCTGGCACCGTCACGGAAACGAATATTCGGCACCACCAAGCCCGATTCCAGTGCATATTGCTTACGGAAAGCAGCAATGCGCTCGCCAAAAATAGCGCGTTCAGTTTCCAGCATCGGTGTCAAATCCACACCCAGCAATACCTCGGCAGCTTCAACTGGCAACAAGCCATAAGCATCTTGCTCTTTGTCCGCTGATTTTGCAGCAGCACCAGAAGCGGCATCAGCAGCAGCCCCCTGCCCTGCTTCATCTTCTTCCTGATTGACCGCACCACGACGAAACATCACCAATGCCACATAAAAGCTGATTAATATAAGCACTGGCCACGCCGGAATACCCGGCAAAAATAACAAGCCCAGCAATGCTGCAGCCACCAGCCATAAAGTTTTGGTGAACGACGTAATTTGCTGAAATGCTTCAACACCCAAATTCGTGTCAGAAGAAGAGCGCGTTACAATCAAACCCGTGCCCACTGAAATAACCAGTGCAGGCACCTGCGTCACAATACCGTCACCAATGGTCAGCAAGGTATAACTTTTCAACGCCTGGTCCCAATGCATACCCATTTGCATGACACCAATCACCAGGCCACCCACGCAATTAATCAGCATGATGATAATGCCGGCAATGGCGTCACCCTTGACGAACTTGCTGGCACCATCCATGGCGCCATAAAACGCTGCCTCTTTACTGATGTTCTTGCGGCGGCGCTGCGCCTCTTCCTGATCAATAAAGCCCATATTCAAATCAGCATCAATACTCATTTGCTGACCAGGCATGCTATCCAGCGTAAAACGTGCAGCCACCTCTGATACCCGCTGCGCACCGTTCGTCACCACCACATACTGCACGACCACCAGGATCAAAAACACGATCAGGCCAATCACATAATTGCCGCCAACCACATAAGAACCGATGGCACCAATCACCCTGCCCGCATCCGCATCGCGCAAAATCAGGCGCGTGGCAGAAATATTCAAAGCCAGCCGGAACAAGGTTGCCACCAGCAACATAGACGGAAAGGTAGAAAACTCCACCGGCTTCGCCATGTAAAACGTCAACAACAAAATCAGCAAGGCAAAACTAAAATTCGCCAGAATCAAAAAATCCAGCATCTCTGACGGGATAGGCGCAAACAACATGAACAACACGCCCACCACCAGCAACACCATCACGATGTCAGTATTTTTCTGCAATACCTGTCTTAATGCACTCATGTAAACGCCCCACGCACAGAACCTGCATTTGCCTGCTGACGATTCTTGCGCATCGCATAAACCCAGATCAAAATTTTCGCCACTTTAGGATACATATCCTCAGGCACAAACTGATCAGAATTCAGGCGCTTATATAATTCCCTCGCCAATGGCGGGTTTTCCACCACTGGAATATGATGCTGCCTGGCTGCTGCACGCATTTTTGCAGCCAGCTCACCCTTACCCTTGGCCAACAACTTCGGCGCTGGCATTTCACCATGGCGATAAGATATCGCCACAGCAATATGGGTAGGATTAGTAATCAACACATCTGCTTGCGGCAACTTGCCAACGGCCTGCGACTGCTTCAACAACTCCATTCGCAACTGCTTGATGCGCTGACGTATACGCGGATCGCCCTCGCGCTGCTTATGTTCATCACTGATATCTTTATGACTCATACGCATTTTTTTTGCAAATTCCCAGCGCGTATACAACAAATCAATCAAGGCAATGATCAGAATCGCCAAAAACAACTTAAACAAAAACGGCCCGATAGTGCCCAGCACGATCCCAGCATGCGCACGTGCATTGATATAAGTCAGCTTCAGCATCTCCGGCATTAAATGCATGAGCGCACCCCAGCTTACGCAACCAAGAATGGCCAGCTTAACCAGGCTACGCAACGCATCATAAATAAGACGCTTGGAAAAAAGACGCTGCAGGCCAGTGGCCGGATTTAACTTGGTAAAGTCTGGCGTAATCGGATCAAAACTGAAAATACCACCCACCTGCCCCACATTCGCCACAATGGCAACCACGCAAATAGCGATCAACAGTGGCGCAATGGCACCCATGCTATCCACCAAGGCATTCAACAACCACTGCATGGTCGTCACGCTTGACCAATCTGCCCGCCCTGCGTCTTGCAGCAATTGCTGCGCAATACCTAATTCTTGCCTGGCGATGCCAGGCCCAACCGCAAAGCAAATGCCGACCAGTGCTGCCAGTACAGCAGCAAAAATCGCCTCATTACTTTTCGCAACCTGCCCCTTCTTTTGCGCTTCGCGCAGTTTATGGGGCGTGGCTTCCTGGCTTTTGTCAGTATCTTCAGACATTTACAGCATGTCCTCCCAAAACCCGAACAAAGAACCAAATGCCTTCGTTGCCACAGACGCAAAATGACCACTGACATACGCCAGCACCGCCAAGCCCACCGCAATCTTGATCGGCACGCTCAACATAAAAATATTTAACTGCTGCAAGTTACGCGACAGTACCGCAAGACCAATCTCAACCAGAAAAAGACAAAAAAATGGCGGTGCAGCAAGCATCAAACCATAACTGAACACCGTGCCAAACTGCCTGGCCAACAACATAGGCGGCGGCAATTCCAGCATCTGACCAAGTGGAATTTTTTCAAAAGAATAAGCCAGTCCGCGCAACAAGGTATGGTGCGCATCCATCGTAAAAAACAGCGCCAGTGCCACCATACCGAACAAAGCAGCAATCAACGGCGCATGACTGCGGGTAGTCGGGTCAAAAATATTGGCAATATTGAAGCCGATTTGCAAATCCAAACAATTGCCCGCAAATGAAAAAGCAGCAAACGCCACAAAAATACCAAATGCCATCAATGCACCCAGCATCACCTCACCCAAGCCAGCCATCACCAGGCCAAACAAATCCGTGGGAACAGCCGCCGGCGTCAACTGCATGCCAGACACCAAAGAAAACGCCAGCGTCGCCACCAAAATGACGCGAATACGCATCGGCAAGCCCAGTGCCTGCCAGATGGGCGTCATCAGCAATAAAGCGGCCAAACGAAGGGAACACAATAAAACGGCAGTTACCCAACTAGCAGATGCTGTAAAAATCATGGGCAACTAAAAATAATTGGGAATATTTGTGATCAACTCTCGTGCAAAAATCAAGAGCTTGCGCAACATCCACGAACCAAACACCGTCAACGCCAAAATGGTCGCCACCAGCTTAGGGATAAAGGTCAGTGACATATCCTGAATCTGCGTCACCACCTGTAAAACACTAACAGCCAAACCAACGACGAGAGTACAAATAAGAATAGGCGCACAAATCAACAGTGCGCCCCATAATAATTGCTCCATCAAGTGCAGTGCAACATCAGACCCCATTACCCAATTCCTTCAAGCCACTTCCCTAAAACACATTCCAAAACTGGAAAACGGCAACCCAAAATCGAGCGCGGCCTTTTTTTAAACTATGCAAAGCTGATCAATAAATTCATGGAAGCAAGGCAAATCAACGTCAAAATTGTTGCTGTGCAGCAAAGTTCATTGGAATTGTAATTAGACTGTTTAGCAATGTTACCGAATGTTACACTTCAATTTATCGCCTGTCAATATGGATAGAAATTACCAGCGCCACCATGATGTTGCAAAGGATTGCAATAGTGTAGAGCCATGCGCATGTTTACCCAAGGCAAGGGTAAGGCAAGTTTCGATTTTAGAGTAACTTCTCTAATCAACTTTACCACTGAGGCATTCACGCCAAAAATACAGGAAGGCGGATTATTTTCGTTTAAATAAACAATAGCCAGGATACTTAGCGCACTTTATTTCCCTGGCCTTGGTTCACAACGACAATTATCTATAGTATTGTCAACATTCGTGTTATGACTTACCTGACCACTGCACACGGCAGCACCCAAAAGAACATCCACTCTGCTTTTGAAAGTTTTCATAGTGCCCGAAAATACCTCTCCGAATCTCCCCCAACAATTTTCTTCTTCTGAAGTTGAACTCCTGGCCATGCTTCTGGAGGAAGCTGGAAATGAATTCGCCGATCATAGCGCCAATGATTTTACGATGCCGGCAACGGATGAAAATAAAGCCATTTTTGCCGCCGCGTTTGAATTATGTGCAGAACCGCAAGACGAAGATGATGAAAATTCTGACGAAGATGGACTCAGCCTCAAATATATTATGGAAGCCGAAGATCAGGTCTTTGTTTACAATGATTGGTTAATGACTTACCTCGCCAGCCGCTGTCAAAATCTATTCAAGCAAGCTGACTCCGCGCCAGCGCTGACCAAGGCAGAACTTAACATCATGAGTGAACTGTTAGCGGAAGCGCACGAGGACAGGCTCAACTCCGCAGGAAGCGTTTGTTATGACCTGACATTCTTGGCCACGCCAAAAAACAAAGTGCTCATGGCTGCCGTAGTCAATTTTTATGAAGACGACAATTACGAAGAAGAAGGAAAAAAAGAGACCATCATTGATATCATCAATACCTCGCAAAATGAAAAAGACGAGATCGATGTTCCAGATTATTGGATCATGCACTATTTTGCCCACGTTTGCGAAATGCGTTCAAAATAGGCCAAGCATGAGCAACACACAAGCACCAAAAACAATTGAGACTAAAATCCAATAGCCAAGCTTGAAGCCCATGTTGCATGATGCGCGGCAACTGCCAGTTGCCGCGCATCATGCATACTTAAATCACAATACGCGAACCCAAGACTTTCAGCCTTCCTGCTTAACCCTGATCACATCGTAAATTTCCAAATGATTCTGCAGCAACCATGTGTATAAAGCTTCATTCGCAGCATAGACTTTTGCGTTTGCGACGACAGTAAAAGAAATCAGCATTTTGTCCGTATGCATGCACAGCACGACATAACGGCTATCCTCATTCTTTTCTGGAAAACGCCCCTCATACTCAGCCGCAAAATTTGCCCATGTCTTAGCTTTGAATGGATAGGGTCCTCGCACCTCACGCAAATACGGCATGCCCTCCTCAACCATAGACAGGCGCATGAAAGTCCACTTATCGAATGACAAGCCAGGGTTTTGAAAAGCGCTGGCGGTAAACTGCGTTCCTGTTACCGGATCGCTCACCTGGAAAATGCTGTCGCTGCTTTCTTCGACCCAATTGTCTGGCACATTAACCACAATGCCCATGGCAGGACTAAAAAATTGCACCAGATTTATATGTGAAAACTCATGGTTTTCACCATCTCCTGTACTTAATTTTTTGTTGGAAAAATTTGGATTTTTCATATATTAATTTGGCTCTTCCAGGTATAACACTGATCAAAAATAACTTGTTCGTCGTACTCATCCTGCATCATGCGGGCACGTACTTGCTGGATCAACGGGTCAGGTATGAAACGCATTTCCGCAGGCAATGCAGCCATCACCGGATTCATCAAAGGGTGATCGATTTGCGGGTTAGCCAAGCCAGATAATTCCCTGAGTTTGAACAGCAAGAGTATCTCTATGGGTAAGCGGGTCCATTCGCCATTGTCAAATTCAATAATTTCATCCCCTTTGGATTGGCAACGATGGGTATGGTAATCACAAGCAGCCAAACACACAGCTGCCAATTCGTCCAAATCTGCCGAGCGCCAAATTGCGAATAGTTTTTGGAAAATGGGCTCAGCAAGTGGCTCACCTACCAAAACCGGTACAGGCTCATCCAGATAATCAGCAAAAATACGCAATATGAAATGAAAAATTGGGTAATGATGCCAAGCGGTATAAAACCCTTTGCCATAAGCAAGTAATTGTAATCGGGCTAATCGTAATGCTGCATCTTCAGCGCCAATCAATAGCCCCAATGCAGTAAAAGGTACTAGTCTCAACGACATGCTTTGCAGATACTTATTAAAGCGCATTGGCGCCTTATGGTGCTCCTCGAGCGCAATCATTTGTTCAACGTGTATAGCATCAAATGCGCGCCCCGCAAGCGAAAGATCAAACTTACCTTTATTCGTCAATTCCAGTTCTAGCTCAAAGAGCCGCATAAACCCGTATATACGTAAATCATTAGAAAGTAAATCCCATGTTTTCAACGGCGGATTAACACTATCCAGTTCTATTCCGGGGTCACTCAACAAAGTACCTTGCTGTACATATTGCTCCAGCTCCAAGATATTTTCAAGCCCGAGATTATCTCGCCATCTAGTCAAATTTTTCGCATCTGTTTTCCAGCTCTTGGGCCATTTCGGGTTGATGCCTGGTCGTTCTGTCGTTTGCATAGATTACTTTGGTTTAAATAAACACCTTTCATGGCGGCAGGTGTTTATTGTTGCAGAACGTTTCTGTTTTTCAGGTCTGGATTTGACCTTTCCAGGTATAACACTGATCAAAAATAACTTGCTCGTCGTACTCATCCTGCATCATACGGGCGCGTACTTGCTGTATCAGCGGGTCAGGTATAAAACGCATTTCTGGAGGCAATGCTGCCATCACAGGGTTCATCAAAGGATGATCGATTTGTGGGTTAGCCAAACCAGATAACTCTCTGAGTTTGAACAGCAAGAGTATCTCAATGGGCAGGCGGTTCCAGTCACCATTGTCAAATTCAACAATCGCATCCCCTTTTGAGTGGCAACGGTGGGTATGGTAATCACAAGCGGCCAGACATACAGCCGACAATTCGTCCAAATCTGGTGTGCGCCAAATTGCAAACAGTTTTTGGAAAATGGGTTCAGCAAGCGGCTCACCTACCAAAACCGGTATAGGCTCATCCAGATAATCAGCAAAAATACGCAATATGAAATGAAAAATTGGGTAATGATGCCAAGCAGTATAAAAACCTTTACCATAAGCAAGTAATTGCAATCGGGCTAATCGTAATGCTGCATCTTCAGCGCCAATCAATAGTCCCAATGCAGTAAAGGGTACCCAACTCAAACTCATAACCCGTAAATCTTTTTTAAAGCGCATTGGCGCTTTAAAATGTTTTTGCAAAACTATCATTTGCGCAAGAGATGCGGCATCAAATACACTACTTGCAAGCTTCAAATCAAAATTTTTATTGCTCATTAATTGCGACTCAAGTTCAAAAAGTCTCATTAACGCATACATATTAATTTCTGTAGCAATTGGCTCCCAAGCAAGAAACGGTGGCTCAACATGCTGACGATCAATGCCATAGTCTTTTAATTCGGTACCATACTTCGCGTAATGTTCTAACTCCTGAATATTATCAGGCCCATGATTATCTCGCCATCTCGTCAGATTTTTCGCATCAGCTTTCCAGCTCTTGGACCATTTCAGGTTGATGCCTGGTCGTTCTATCGTTTGCATATTAAATCCCCTATTTATGTTAATTTTCGATGTCAGAATTCTACCTTAAGGGCGTAAACAATACGTTAAGACTTGAAATCTCAAGTTTCCCATTATCTCATTCGTTTGGTATCCCTAGAAACACTAGACACGCCCCGTTTACCCACCCCATCCCTATCGGGCCAGATAAACAGGGCATATCCCTCAATTTCCCTGTCCCAAAGCCTTATCCATCTGCGCCTGCAAAGCACTATCCAGCGTCGCCCCCAATCCCGCCAACAAAGCCGCCATCGCAAGATCACCGTCTTCATCTGTGCTTGTGGTGTCGCTGGTACTGGTCGCATTACCCGACATCAACCCCGCCGGTATCTGAATCGCACTACTGCTTGATACTGCTTGCAAGTTCGTCGCCGTTATCGTGCTGTTGCTTGTGGTGTCAGCCGGTGTCGCCTGGCTGATGACGGTGGCATACGGGTTGGCAGCTGCCACTGACCTGGCCATGGCACTGAATCGTGCTGATGGTGCTGTCTGAACCGGCAAGCCAGCCGCCTGGAAGCTGCGGTTGTTGGCGATGTAGATGCTGCTGTTCCAGTTGTTGACAATGACGTTGCCATCGATCACCCCACTGCCCCCTTGCACAGTCGCCCGTGGTGCCAAAATGCTGGCGTTGAGGGACACATAATTAAACGTCAGTTGTTGTGCTGTACTGAAGTTGAACAAGGCATTGTAGTTTCTGAAGCCATCTGGCATGCCACCTTGCATACCGCCATCGCCGCTGACATTGACAATGATGGTTTGGCCTGGTGTGAGGTTGATGAAATTGGCATACGACACGTTCATCAAATCAGCGCCGTTGACGTTGAAGATTTGTGCTGCGTTAGTGCCATCCCCCTGGAAGGTCATGCCACCATACTGTACTGTGCTGCTGCCATTGGCAGGCAGTGCTGCAAGGCCGGTGGACAGGTCGGTCAGTTGTGTCTGGGTATCTGCAAAACTGAATGGTGGCGCGGCATGCACGATGTGGTCTGAATCTGGCAGGTTGTTGGTGTTTTGCGTGTTGCCATAGGTGGCTTGACCATGGAAGGAACCACCATGGAAATCCAACTGATTGCCCACGACCAGGGACAAGCCCTGATAGTTTTTCTGGGTTGTGTCTATGCTGAAGGCAGACACAGCAAAGTTATGCCCTACCGCCACTGCACCAGCAACTTCACCTGCGCTGGAGTTAAAGTCATTGAAGACAAAGGCACCAAACTGCGCTGCCAGACCCAGATTAGCGCTGGTCAGTGCCGGTGCTGCCACAGCAGTCACGGTCAGGTTGACGGTGGCCAGATTGGAATCTGCCTTGCCATCGTTGACCATGTAGCTGAAGCTGTCATTACCAACATAGCCTGTGGCGGCTTTGTAGGTAAAGCTGCCATCGGTATTGAGGGTGACGGTGCCATGGCTGGCGGTGCTGATGAGTTTGCTGGTCAGGCTGTCGTTGTCAGCATCGGTCGCTGTGGCCAAAGGATCAATGATGAAGCTGCCGACGTTATCGAGGGTGATGCTTTGGTTGCTGACCACGGGGGCGTGGTTGACCGGTAAGGGTGTACCACCATTGTCTACAGTGACTGGGGTAAAGAAGTGGTAGGCATTGATTTGCACACCAGAGTTCCAGTTGTTGACGATGATGTTGCCATTGACCACGCCAGAGCCACCATTGATGCTGGCGTGCGGAGCCAGGATGTTGCCATACACGCCGGTATTGATGTTCACCTGCTGGGCGGTGCTGAAATTGAACAGGGTGTTATAACCATCAAAGGCGTCAGTGACACCACCATCAAAGCCAGAATCACCAACAATGTTGACGATGATGCTTTGGCCCGGCTGGATGTTGTCCAGATGGGTGTAACCAGCGCTGGCAAAGTCGGCGCCACTGACGGTGAATATCTGGACAGCAGAATGGCCATCACCGGTAAAGGTCAGGCCGCCGTATTGCAATACCACGGTACCAGTTGCTGGTGCACTGGCCAGCTTGGTGCTGAGGGTGGTCAGCTGGGCCTGGGTATCGGCAAACGAGAACGGTGGTGCAGCATGGATGAACTGGTCATCAATCTTCTGGCCATAGGTGTCTTGCGCATGACCATAAGAGGCGGTGCCATTGATGCCGCCATTGTGGTCTGTGAGGTCATTACCAACGATGAGGGACAGGCCGTTGTAAGGCATGATCAAATCATTGACGCTGTAGTTGCTGACGTTGAAGTTGTGACCAACGGCAACCGCACCCTGGACGTCACAGTTGTTACCGGTGAAGTCGTTGAAGGTGAAGACGTTGAATTTGCCTGCTATGCCCAGATCAGCATTGATGCCTGCCTGGGTGACAGGGGTAACGTTGATGCTGACGGTGGCGACGTTGGAATCAACGGTGCCGTCGTTGACAACATAAGCGAAACTGTCTGTGCCACTGTAATTGGCAACGGGGGTGTAGGTCCAGGTATTGTCTGGATTCTTCACAACCGTACCATGGGCCGGCTGGGTGGTGATACGGACGCTTAGGACATCGCCTGTATCGACATCTGTGGCATTGGCTAACAGGTTCAGTATCTTGTTGCTGCCACTGTTGAGGCTGATGCTTTGGCCTGTCAGGACCGGGGCATCGTTGACGGAAACAACGTTGATGCTGACTGTAGCGGTATTGGAATCTACAGTACCGTCGTTGACGACATAGGCAAAACTGTCGCTGCCGTTGTAGTTGGCGGCTGGTGTGTAAGTCCATGTGCCGTCGGCGTTCTTCGCTATCGTACCGTGTGTCGGCTGGGTCGTGACATGTACTGTCAATACATCGCCATCAACGTCGCTGGCTGCGGTCAGCAAATTGAGTTTGGTAGCATTGTCTTCCAGCAGACTAACACTTTGATTGCTCAGCGTCGGTGCATCATTGACGGCTGTTACGGTCAGATTAACTGTGGCAATGTTGGAATCCACTGTACCATCATTGACGACATAGCTGAATGTGTCGCTACCGTTGTAGTTGGCGGCTGGGGTGTAAGTCCAGGTACCGCCAGCATTCTTCACGACTGTGCCATGAGCTGGTTGCGTTGTGATTCGTACCGTTAATGCATCACCGTCAACGTCATTCGCAGTGGACAACAGGTTCAAAACTGCTGCGCTGTCTTCTGCCAATGTACGAGATTGACTTGCCAGTATTGGGGCATCGTTCACCGCAGTGATGTTGAGGCTGACAGCAGCAATATTGGAATCCACCGTGCCATCATTAACAACATAAGCAAAGCTGTCACTGCCGTTGTAATTGGCGGCTGGTACGTAGGTCCATGTGCCGTCCGCGTTCTTCGCAACCGTGCCATGTGCTGGCTGGGTCGTGATACGCACTGTCAACATATCGCCATCCACATCTGTTGCCGCATTCAACAAGTTCAATACCGCAGTTGTGTCTTCTGCCAACGTACGAGACTGATTTGCTAATACTGGTGCATCGTTCACTGCGGTTACGTTCAGGTTGACGGTGGCAATATTAGAATCAACGGTACCGTCATTGACCACGTAGGCAAAACTATCACCTCCGTTGTAGTTGGCTGTTGGCGTGTAAGTCCAGGTGCCATCCGCGTTCTTCACGATTGTGCCGTGTGCAGGCTGCGTGGTGATACGTACTGTCAATACATCACCGTCAACATCATTGGCGGTAGACAGCAGGTTCAATACAGTAGTCGTGTCTTCTGCCAATGTACGAGATTGATTTGCCAATACTGGCGCATCGTTTACAGCTGTTACGGTCAGGCTGACAGTGCCGATGTTGGAATCCACCGTGCCGTCGTTGACAACATAGCTGAACGTGTCGCTGCCGTTGTAATTAGCGGCTGGGGTGTAAGTCCAGGTACCGTCAGTGTTTTTCACGACTGTGCCATGTGCTGGTTGCGTGGTGATACTCACTGTCAATGCATCGCCATCCACATCGCTTGCAGTATTTAACAGGTTCAATACTGCTGTCGTGTCTTCTGCCAGGCTGACGTTGCGGTTGTTTACCACTGTCGCATGGTTGACGTGTGCTACGTGCAGACTGATGGTGGCTTCTTGTGAATCAAGCTGGCCATCGTTGAGGATGAAGCGCAGGCTGTCGTCACCGTGGAAGAGCTGGTTAGGCACATAGGTGTAGCTGCCATCTGCATTGGCGGTGAGGCTGCCATGGGCTGGCTGGGCACTGATGCGTACGCTGAGGGTGTCGTGCTGTGCATCTGTGCCATAGTCAGCAAGACGGATAGTGATGCTGCCGTCTTCTTGCAGTTGCAGGCTGGCATTGTTGGCCACCGGTGCGGTATTGGCTGGCGTTACATGGAAGTGCACCGTCACGCTGGTTGAATTGGCAGCACCATCATTGATGTGATAGACCAGGCTGTCTTCACCGCTGTAGGTACTGTTGGCGGCGTAAGTCCAGGTGCCATCGGCATTGATGACCAGATTGCCATGGACAGGCTGGGTGTCGATGACGGCGCTGATGCTGTCGTGATCAACATCACTTGCTGCTGGTGCCAGCAGTGGATCAAAGCTATAGGCTTTGCCTGCTGTGACATTGGCATCCAGATTGCCTGCTACCACGGTTGGTGCATGGTTGACGTGGTTGATAGTCAGATGAACAGTAGCGATGTTGCTGGTGTTGGCTGCACTGTCAGATAACCCTGAGCCAGTCCCTGCCCCAACATCGACGCCCGCCACAGTATAGCGGTACTGGAAGCTGTCTTCACCATAGTACAGGGCTGACGGCGTGTAGCTGACGGTGCCATCGGCATTGACGACCAGGCTGCCATGGGCTGGCTGGGTCGTAATTTCCAGTTGTGGTACAGCAGCAGGAGCGCCGAACAAGTCATTGCTCAATGGGTTGACAACAACGGCCTGGTCTTCATTGGTGCTGATGCTGTCATCAAAGGCGACCGGTTTGCTAATGAGCTGGATGTCACGCAGGCTGACATGGCTGTTGCCTGCACCAAAACCAAGCAAGTCAAAGGATAGCAAGGCAGGTGTGGCCGCAATGGTGGCACCATTGTTCATGCCTTGTTGCAGGTCGATGTAGTAAGTGGCACTGCCATCAGGGTGCACGACTTTGCGCACGGTCTGGGCCAGGTGTTCTGTGCCATCGGTCTGGATGTTGAGCAAGGCGTCGCTATGGCTTAAGCCATCGGTACCGACTAAAGCGGCACCGGTGTTGGCGTTGAGCAAGGCAACTTCAAAGGCGTCTTTAGGACCGGCTTCATCACCACCAACCAAGCCATTGCTTTGCAAGTCTTGGCTGCTAATGGTGAAGGACAAATATCTGTCACCAGGCTTGAGCATGAAGGCTTGAGACAGATGGGCGTTGGCGGATGTGCTTTCGCCCAGTGTCACGCTGCCTTGTGGGGTGGTGGTGACGTTGCCTGCGGTTTGCCAGCCCGTGACATCACCAGTCGTCGCAGTGTTGAACTGGGTGTTGGTCAGGCTGGTGTTGATGGCGCGCTCGAACTGTGGCTTGGCGCTCGCCGTACCAAGTGGTGCAGGAGCCAGGATGTTTTGACCGCCCCCCATGTCCAGGCTCCAGCCGCCGAAATCATTGCGGCGCAATAAACCATAGGCAAGGAATGCCATGCCACCACCGATAGGCAGGCTTGGGTCAAATGGACGTGGCACAGGCTGTGGCAAACCTGGATCGGCTACGCCAGCATAAGCACCGATACCTGAATCCAATTTGAGTGCCGCAACCAGCTTACTCATCAGCGTGAGTTCATCTGCAGTTGGCAGACGACGTTCACCTGGTTGCAGACTTGGAGCCATGAAGTCGCGGTTGTCGCTGCTGTGCTCTATGCCCAATGCATGTCCATATTCGTGCAGCAATACGGACAGCATGTCCATCTTGCCGTCAGCCGCGGAACCGGATTTAGCCTTCCAAATGGTTGGGTCGGCGGTTGGCAGAAATTCGCTGCTGTCTTCTGGAGTAGTGTCTACGAACCAGCCGTTACCGGCGGCATCGGTGTCCAACGTGATTTGGGCATTTAAGCCTTCACCTGTAGTTTGACCTACAGAATTGCCACTCAATTCACTTAATTCCATTGATGGAGCAGAAATTTTTGATGCTAACTCACTCGCATCTAGCTGCAGCTTTTCAATATTTTCTTGATCATTTAATATCTGTGAAGCTTTGGAAATTTTCCATCGATATCCTTTTTTCCCACATAAGTCTTCAATAGTTGTGTTACCGTTTGCAACGCCCTCTGTAGCTTTAAAGAAATATACAACATCAACATAGCTTCCACCAAAGGAAACTGTTGCAACAGCTTTATCTGCTCCATAGTAATCTGGGTCAGGTTGATAGCTATAAATACCACTCTCTAGCTCAATTAATTTTCCATGTTTTGGGAACTGCTTAATAATGGTTGTATTTGGACTATTAATTATTCGCTTTTCATACAATCTAAAATATTCAGTAGCCTCTCCCTTTGGCTCAATAATATTTTCAGCAGACTTTCTATCATGCGACGGTCCATTTGGAACTATATGGCAAATACCAACTTGACGATTACTCTTACTAGTTTTATTGGTGCTAGCGAGCATGATTGATGCTTGCTCAGGTACCGCAGGTGGCATATCAAGAATAAACATAGAAATATCTCCGTCGTTAAAATTTAAATCAGATATTGCACTTTCAATTAGATCAGTATGTGTCAACACCGAAAAGTGATTATCTGGAACAATACCTTTCGACGAATCTTTGATATCTTGAACTAATAAATTTTGTACGCCATTTGCTATATCCACTCGCGCCAATGGCCTAAAATCAATGTGAAAATGATTTTGGTGATCCTTCATTGAAAAAGTGTGAGGAAGTGAATTGTATGATCCTTGATTGTCAGTAAACCCTAATTGTTGCAATACATATCTAATATTTGGCATGGGATTTTGACTACTTGTCGCACGCCCCCCGATCCAAACATTTTGAATTAATGATTTCGCATCTTGATTCCCAGAACCAAACAAAGCCGCTCGAACATCATCACCATTCTCAAACGTAAGATCATCCCAAGTTCCGTTGTCTTTAATATCATCTTTTTGCGTAATCGCGTAAAGAGAAAGAAAATTCTTTAAAGCGGCTCTCTGGTTATAACCAGGTCCATTAGGTAATTTATTTGAAAAATCAATTGCATTTGCAATGCTCCAGCCGTGTTCAGTAAACGTCAAAGAATTGCCGTTATTGCTCGTAGATGTTTGATTGAAACCACTCACAAATTGACCAATACCCAGATCGAATCCCATACCAACGCTATGCCCTCCTCTATTGTGCTGAGCAAATATGTAATTGGGATCAGTTAATCCATTGACCTGAAGCGGTGCATTAGTTAAACCTTGACTACCTTTGGAATCAACCCAAGCGCGAATTAAATCTCGGACCCAACTTGTACTGTATTGTTCTTCGGTTACAGTTGTTCCATCCAAAAAATTATTATTTGCACCATTTATGGGAATATTAAACGTATTGTAAATATTTTCGAAATGAGGTGAATTGTATGCATTTAGCCATTCAAAATTCCCGTCTTTCTCTAAACCAGATTCAACTTTCTTAGAATTGTCATTCGATTCAGTTGTTTGAAACCCATTTAATCCACTGTAACTATTTGTCGTATCGTCTTTCCAATATTGCTTATAGTGGGTCGCACCATAAAATGCGCGCAACGCACTTTCCTCTTTATCACCAAATGAGCCATCCACAACAAATTCTCTTATGTTCGATAAGTGTTTTCCATTAACGGTTTCGTACGTCCCACCGTCCCCAAGCATGGGATAGCCCAAATATTTTAATCGTTGCTCTACTCGGAAAACATCAAGTGTATTTTTCGAATCTTTCTTTACTTCCCCACTAAGTGTAAAGGCACTATACCCAGGATTATCCAGAGGTCTATCACCAACAAATACAGCATCGCCTTGATCATAATCTTTCGCACGTACAGTAACCCAACCCTCACTCCCCTTAGATTGGTCATCCGCCAACCGAGTACCCTTTTCCACATCATAGCTATCATCAAAATTGTAGAAAAATCCGCCATACTTGTCGTCCAAAGTCTCACCTTTGCGCAATTTTATTTCATCGTCATTAGTAATATTTGGAACGAAATATAAAATACCTGTGAGCTTGAACATATCAAAATCCACCTCCTCAGCGCTATTCAAGGAGAAAGTTGTAACAGGTACATATTTTCCGTTTCCAACATTTTTCATCACCAACTTCACTGCATCGCTACTGGAAGCAGGGTTTGTTGGCTTTTCGCGATCCAACCACGAGTCTTCGATGTGGAAATTAGACAAGTAACTCATTCGCTCATAGATCATGTGTTGCTTTTCTTCGGACATTTTTTTTGTGTCCTCAGCAAGGTCACCACTGTCAAATTTACCTTCTTTGTATAGCAGTTTTTTTGCAGCCAGTTCACGCAAATCCACTCCGATTACATCGCCCATGCGGCCTTTTGCGGATACATCGACATATTCCGGATCAAAGTAAGTTCCGGCTGGCGACCCATCCTGTCCATTGATTTTCTGCTCTGCATTCGCATCAAGCTTAATATGCTTGGTATCCCTGTCTGCATCCGACATCGCCAAGGCTGCCGCAATCAAGGCATCCACATTCCATGTGTGTGCCTCATTAGGTTTTGGATCCAACTGATGCTCGGTACCATACTTGCCATATAACTGGCCTATCAAGACCTTGTTATCTTGCGAAATCGCCAGATTCCGTATGCCGTAACCATCCAGCGGTAAAGTCGCCCCCAGATATTTCGGTGCGCCTTTTTTACCAAATGGATCCTGAATAATCCCCAGTTTTCCTCCTACAGCCACTTTTTTGGCGTCCACGCTACCACCAACCATGATTGGTGGACCATTTGGTGTAAAGATGAAATCTGGAACGGCAAACATGGCTTTCCAGTAGGGGTCATTGAAATTGTAATTGTCATCACTCACAATCGCATATTCCATGTCCTGACCGGTGTCCGGGTCTTTTCTGGTCACCAGAACGACGCTTTGAGCCCGTTGTATATCCAGTCTGTCAATGACAACTCGTTTTTGTCCCATGGAGATGGGTGTCATCACTGCTTTAATTACCACTCCCTTTTCGTTACGCGTCAGTTGTAGTGTCGCCGCTCCTTTATCGTAATCGGCTACATTTGCTACCAGGTATTGATCAGGATTTTTGGTTGCGCTGATATTTTGCGGGGCTTTGCCACTTAGATTATCTATCGTTTTTTCGACGATGACAGGCTTGGCAATTTTACCGGTCTTCAAATCCAGGGTATCCAGATCGAAGATCAGGACATCACCGCGTTTATTCGGATTTCCAATCATGACGCCATTGCGATCATTCGGCAGACCCACTACCAGGGTGCGTCCATCCGTTCCAACGGTCATGCCGGTGACGCCATATCCTCCATTTTCTACGCCGGTATCTTTGAGTACTATCGGTTTTCTGGAAGCACTGTTGTCTTTGCGTGGTGTTACATCGAGTGCCATCAGGCGGTTATTTGCTGGTCCTCTACCCATGCCGGAGGTTTCGCCGAAGATCAATAAATCGCCGACACAAACCAGGCTACCAATGTTCTTGCCGCCTTCGATATTTATGGTTTCGATGAGTTTGCAACTGATGGTATCAATGACGTAAATAACGGATTTACCACCCACATAAACACGACTCAAGTCACCAGAATAAGCCAGTGGTTGTGACTTCGTGCCTGTTTGATAGCTACCGTCAAGGCTGTTGTTGCCCAACATTTTGACAAGCTCAATATGGACCGCATCTTTATTCTCACGTATGAAGGTAATGCCCGTACGGGTCAATAAGGCGGCCATGTGTGGTTGTGGATGTACGTCTACCGTGTTGCCTTTAAATTCTTTAGCAACACCGCCTACAGGCTTACCATTTGGTTTTGCTGTCCCATTTGGGAATTGTCTGATCAATTGCCATTGAACACTGCCTATAGCCAGATCAGTGGGCGGATTGACGTTGATAACACCGTTGGCGTCCCCACCCAACTTCTGGATGTCGCGATAGCTGCCATCAGAGAACCAGGCGCGCAATACAATATTGCCTTTGAGTTCCCCTGGATTGTCATTTTGGATGGTGAATTGCAATTGCCCACTACTAAAATCGTATTCCGCTTTTGTAATATTTGGAATAACAATAGTGCCATCTTCGGTTGATACAGGAGGGATCAGTGTCGAGACCCGCACAACGATCCTGTCATTATTGTCTGCAGTAGGCATATCAAACTTGGCAAACTGCGGCTGTCCAAGATGGTAGCTAATGGCGGTACCGGTCGTCGCCCGTGCCGCAATGATGCCGATCATGTTGGAAGTAATTGCACTAGACATGATGGACACACCACCAAAGCTGGCACCCCCTCCCAGCAATTGAAGTGAGCTCTTGTAAGGTACATTCGGTAATTTGGCAACCACCAGATATTCACCAGAGGCATCCACGCCGTTGTATGGCGGACTTGCAGTACGCGCAATGCCATCGGCACCGATAAAGCCATTGTCAACGATCCACCATGTTGGCTCGCTAGTGCCGTCTTCATGCGGGAAGGTGCCTTTACGCAAGAACAGAACCTCTTCTCCGACTTCAAACGCCTGGCCATTTTGTACTGGAATAGACAGTTGCAATGGTGCTTGGGCATCAGTCTCGCCAATATCGAGGTGGAATGCGGCCATGGCACGTATGGCTTGCGGTGTTGGTACGGTCATGCCGGTGACAGCTTCAAGCTGATTAGTGTCAATGCGGCTGATGGAAACAGCCGTGTCGCCAGCGAGTGCACCCGCACCAATGAGTACAGTTTCGCCAGTCGCGTCACTGACAGCCCCGCCCTGGTTTGCAGAAATGTTGACGCTACGCGGCCCTACACTGCCACCAGTGTCAGTAACTTGCGCAGTTTGCACTGTCAGATGGATGTCACTTTGTGCAATACCCTGATCCAGCACGTTACCCGATTCATCCGTAGCACTGCTAAGGTGGATCACGCTGATGGTGACACTACCGTTTTTAAGCGCAGTGATGACGCCATTAGCACTGACGGTAGCAACAGATTCATCGCTGCTGATATAGCGTGTGCCACTTGGATACGCCATATAGATAGCATCTGCACCGCCATCGCTATTACGTATCTTGATTTGACGTACACCACCGGGTTCGAGTGCCAAGTTAGCTGGGTAAACATCTGGTGCGTAGGTCAGGCCATTGTCTTCAGAACCGTCGCCTTCATCACTCGCATTCGGATCAACAGGCACAGTTGCCGCCTGGGTATTGAACGCCATCGCCGTTTGTATGGTATGCCCCTGGGTATCCGTATGACTAGCCCCAATCACCGCACTACCCTGCGCATGTACAACGAGCATGCCCTTGTTGTTGGCATCCAGACTGACCGCATTCGCCCCCACATAACCCAGACCACTCAGGTCTTGCACACTGGTATTGAGGTAATTCCGGTTGCCATCAATATTCACCCCAGCCTCATCCTCAAAGTCCGCCGTCGCATGCAACTGCACCACCTGACCTGGCTGCATATCTGGTAATGCTTGCAAATGTAGTGCAACGAGTTTGGCACCGCTGACATTGACACCCAATTCAATCGCATGTCCCACCGCAAAGCCATCATCCGCCTGCACGGTGACCGTGGCTTGGCCTGCGTAGCCTGCTTCTGGTGTGAACAAGACTGTCAAGCCATCAGCCGCCAGTGTTGCTGTACCATGGGTCGCACCAATGACACGCCAGAACACAGGATCATTTTCCTGATCTTCTGCAATATTGCTGAGTGCAACACTGCCATTGAGGTCAGTATGGGTTTTTATTGCGTTGCTAAAGTCTTGCGCCTTGGTCTGTGGTGCCACATTGGTGTTGAGACCGTAGTTGGCATACAGAATCTGGCGATCTGCTGCATTGACGATGCCATTGCCGTCCAGATCAGCGATCTGGTTTTGGGTAGTCAATGCCTGCTCGAAGGCGGCACTGTCCAGGCCATCAATGATGCCATCCTGATTGATGTCACCGGCAATGCTGATGTGGACATTGGCATTGCCCGTGCCGGTGATACTGAGCAATTTCATGCCCGCTTCAGTCACCGACAATAAGGTGATGCGACGGTTACCGTTCTGGCTACTGCCTAGCACGACTGCACCACTGGCATTGAGTTGTACATCTGCTCCCTGTGTTCCCTGTATTTCTACTGCCAGCATCAGGCGCGGTGCAGCACCGGCAACCTTGACGGTGGATGCCAGTTCGCTGTCGCGTACGGTGTAGCTTAGGGTGACGGGTTGTCCAGCCACCAGGTTGCCTGTCCAGCTATTGGTCAATGTGGTTGCGGCATTGGGTCCACTGGCAATCCAGTTGACGGCTGCACCCAGGTTGGCGGTGATGCTGTCCTGGATCAGGCTGCCGTCTGTATGGTAGCCGAGTTGGGTACCGGTATCGTTACTACCCAGTTGGCGTGCCAGGATGATCTGGCCTGCCTGGTCATAGCGGTAAGCGATGGCTGTGGCTGAGCTGGAGCTGCTTACATTACTATTGTTATTTGCTGCCGGGCCACTGACCTGGATGATCTGGCCTTTGTCATTGCGCAAGAAGCTGACACGGGCATTGCTGTCTGCACCAATCTGGCTGGCGACCAATACCACGCCGCTGTCACTGATCAGCCATTGCTGGCCATCGGTGAACTGGACGCTGTTGATCTTGCCCATGGCGTCTAACTGATAACGGGTGCCATCTGGCCCTGTCAGGGTGTACGCCTCGGCCTGCCATGGCAAGCCTGTGCTTTGGTCGTACAGGCGATTACCCTGGCGTTGCAGGGCAACTGGTCGTGCGTTAAGCCCATTTTGGGTGTCGATGGTGGTGGCTTGCAGTGTCCAGCCCTGGTTTGTTGCAAATGTAGGGTGCACAACTACAGGGGCGCTAGCGCCATTGGTACTTGTGCCATTGCTGAGTGCCTCTGTGCTGGTACCCAGAGTAAAACTGAGGAACTGGGTCGCTGCATTGGCCGTTGTCAGGCTGGATGGTACTTGCAGCCAGACGTGGGCACCAATTTGCCATGGGGCGGTGGCACCCAATGCGTCGGTACTCAGTTGGTCCTGGCTTAAATGGGTGTCAAGCAGGCTGAGTGCCCAGTTACCCAGGTCACCTTGAGTATTGCTGGTCGCATTTTGGGTGCTGAGATTGCGGTTAAGGGCAAAGCTGTGGTTACCCAGTTGGAAGCTGGCGTCGTTGCTGCTGGCCTGGCTCAAGGTTTTGTTGCTGCTGTCGATGATGACGCGGCTGTTGATTTCGCTGGTACGGCCAGCCAGATCCCATGCCGTCAGGCGCAGACGGTAGACACCATTGGCAAACTGGGCCGGGTCCAGGGTAGTCAGGTCAAGCTGGCCTGTGCTGTGGCTGGCATTTGCGGTGACGCTGTTGAGTGTGATCCAGGTGCTTGCGCTGCCAGTACCACTGTCACCACCATTAGCAGGGGCAATCTCCAGTTTCCAGCCCATCAGTTGTGCCTCGTTGAGCGTGGCCTGGATCAGACTGGCGTTGTTGATGCTTAGTGGTGCAGTAGTGGCATCGCTGCTGGCCAGCGCCCCACCCCAGTTCAGTACTGGTGCGCTACTGTCTTGTGGATCACGCACGCGTATGGTCTGGGTGGCGGTGTTGCTGAAACCATCTACGTCGTTGGCAGTCACTTCCAGTTCCACCAAACCTGCCTGGGCGGGGGTGAGTTTGACACGACCAGTGGCGTCGAGGCTGACTGTGGTCCAGGTGCCGACACTGCCATCGCTGCCAATGATGCGCATACGGGTCTGGGTGTCTTTGATGCTGCTATAGGCACTGGCACGTACCGTCGCCAATACGGTCTGCCCCGGCAAGACCGGGGTGGCCGGGGTCAGGTCGATGAGGATGGCTGGTTTGTTGGCAGTTGGGTCAGCGACCACGCGCAGGGTAAAGACTTCAACCACGGTTTGCTTGCCGTCAAAAACACGGGCGCTGACATTGACATCACCAATCTGGCCTGGGCCTGGGGTCCAGTTGAGTTTGCCATTGACGGCATCATAGCTTGCCCCTTGTGGCAGATTGTCAAAGCTGACGGTCAGGGCCTGGGTTTGAGCTTCACCATCGCTGTCGATAACACGCAGGCCTGCGCTTGACTGATCAGTAGTACCGCCTTTGATCACCGGCAGGCTAAAGCTTTGGCCGACGACCAGAGCATGGTTGCTGGTGAGGATTTGTGGAGGACGATTAACGTCGAGTACACGTACCTGTACGCTGGAGATGGTGGTGGCTTTACCGTCCGTGACTGCAAAGCGGAAGGTGAAGAGTTTGTCTTTGGCGTTGAGGTTGTTGACGGTATCGGCGTCGGGTGTCCATTCAAAATAACCGCTTTGTTCATCGAAAGTGACACCAGTTGGGGTGTTTTGATCGCGCAGCAGGCTGGCTGACATGGCGTCACCATCCGGGTCCACATCGTGTAAGGCGAACGCGAGGGTGTCGCCTTCCCATACCAGTTGCAATGGCGTTTGCATGACCAATGGGGCCTGGTTGACGTTGGCGACATGAATTTCGATCTGGTGATCGGCATAAGCTGCGCCATCGGTGGCGCGCAGGTTCAGGTGATACACACCTGCCGGGTCAGCAGCAGAGGAGCTTTGTGCTGCCAGCATGCCGGGTGTCCAACTGAAGGTGGCCCTGGTCTGGCCATCGCTGCCGGTGGATGTTTGCATAGTCATGCCGTCTGGCATGCCTTTGACGGCCCAGTTGATGGCATCAAAGTCAGTATCACGCACCAAAACCGTGACAGACAAAGGCACGCCTTCACTGGCGTTGACGACGCTGGCTGTGGTGGTGCTGGAAACCAGTTGTCCACCATTGGCCTGGACGTTCAAGACTTCTGGTGTGCTGTTGGAAGCACGTACAACAATGCGTAAATCAGTAATGACGGTATTGGGTTTTGCCACAAAGTCTTCTGGCAGGATGACGCCAGAATTCAAAGGGGGTAAGCCACTGTCGCTGACTTCAAGGCTGATGTCGTGACCACCCAACTGGGCTGCAGTGGGTGTCCATACCAGCCAGGCCTGACCGTATTGCGGATCACGCACGATCTGTGCACCGTCTGGCAAGCCCTGGGCGGAGAAGTTTAATGCATCCTGATCAGGGTCGGTGACGCTGATGGGGATGCGCAGTTCCTGGCCTACGACGGCGACGGAGCGTGGGGCGACGTTGACGACTGGCGGTTCGGTCAGGCTGGTGGCGGACAGGACGAAGGTGCTGGAGGTGGCCAGGGCTTTAGTCATGTCGCCATTACCATCATTACGGGCTATGACGGTAATGGTGTAATCACCCCGGTTGTTTGCGCCTGGTGCAAAGTGCAGTACGGCTGTCGCATTGCTGCCGGTACCAGTCTGGGTGAAGGTCGCAAAGCGTGGCAGGCCAATGACGGTCAGGGTCACGGGTTGGCCATTCGGGTCAGTTGCAGTGATAGGAATATCAATGTTACTGCCTTCTGCTACGGAAGCATTGCTGATGCTGCCAAAGACTGGGGCGCTGAAGTTCTCTTCTACGGTGACGGGGATGGTGATCTGGCTTGATGCGGGAACACCTGTGCCATCACCATCATCAGTTGCCGTGACGGTGATCTGGTAGGTGCCTGCCTGGGTGTAGCCAGGTGTCCAGTTGATTTCCAGGGTATCTTCATCAAATGTGGCACCTTGTGGCAAGCCAGTGACCACGTAATGGACAGTTGCCGTACCCTGGCCACCGGTGGCTGGCGCTTGTGCGCCCAGACGGACTTTGGGTTCAAAGTCTGCGTTGTCGGGATCGTAGGCGAACACGCCTACCTGTAAAGGCTGGCCTTCGAGGATATGCCATGCTTCAGGTGCGGCAAATACCGGCGCACCATTGGTGTTGAGCACATTGAACTTGAAGTCTTGTGTTACTTCTGTACTGGAGAGTTCTTCTCCGCTGGCGCTGAGGTAGGTCGCAACCAGAGTGACTGGTATCGTGACTTTGCCATGCTGATCGAAGCCGGGTGTCCAGGACAGCCAGCCGGTATCTTCGTTCAAGCTGACACCTGCTGGCAACCATGGGGCGATATAGCTGAGCTTGACTACCGTGCCATCGGCCTGATGATAGACCCCGGCTATATCGCCAGCTTGTCTGCTTGAGCCAGGCAATTTACTGCTGAGTTGCATACCGAAGCTGTCACCTTCGCGCAATTGCTGTTCGGCGACCTGATTCAGTACTGGTTTGGCATAGCCCTGGTCAACGTGGATATTGAAGCTTTGTACGCTCGTGGCCTTACCATCTGTGACAACAATGCTGATGTTGTTGTAGTCACCGGCCTGATCATAGCTTGGGGTCCAGCTCAGGATGCCGGTGGCGCTGTTATAGCTGGCACCTGCTGGCAGGTTGCGCACGGTGATGGTCAAAGGATCGCCATTGGCATCTGAGATACTGATTGGCATGGCCAGGGATTGGCCTTCAGTCAGGGTGATGTCGCCTGTGGAATTGATGACAGGTGCGTAATTACCGCCTGTCACTGGAATAGTCAGGTGACGAATGGCGACGCCACCGCGTGAATCTTGTACGCGGATGACAATATCAGTGTTAGCCAGATCACGCGCTGTTGGTGTCCAGTGCAACGTGGCGGTATTACGATGTCCACTATCTGTATTGCTGACGATGGTATCTGGCGTGATAGTAAGGCCAGCCGGGCCTTGGACGATTTCCCAGAAGAACTGGGTGCCGTCAACGTCATCGGCTGCGATGCTGGCTGTCCATGGGGTACCTGGCGTGGCGGAATCAAAGCTGACGACACTCTGATCTGGTCCGGCGATACTGTCGAGTATCGCGGACAGCGCACCCAGTTCTGCATCTGGTAAATCTGCTGGCAGATGCAGGGCTGTCAGCATTCCTGACATATCGGTGACAGCACTGGTATCAGTTTGATTGATCAACGTAACCAACGCTGCTTGATCAGCCAAATTCATACGCGCCAGCAAGGAGGTAAGTGCTACCGGATCGATGACTGCCGGTGCTGCTGCAGGCTGACTGCTCACAATACTCAACACCGGCGGCGTATTCGCATACGGCAACGCATACACATTATGCGCCGCATCAAACTTCACGATCTGCCCGGTAGACGCATCGGTGCTTACCAGGCCTGCCATTGGTTTGACTGTCACGGTCTGGTTCGCCAGTGTCTGGCCTGCCTTGATTTCATTGCCATTGGCTGCCATGGCGGCGCTGAGGTCGATTTTCCAGAGACCGGCTTGCTGGCCTGTGCCCAGGGTGGCGTTGTTGACTGCGCCACCAAAGTACTGGCCGGGGTCGATCAGCAGGGTGATCGGCGCATGCAGATCGTCCAGGCCGATATTGGTGATGCTGATGTCGTAGCTGATTTCACCTGTGGCATGGTTGGCGCGGGTGTTGTTGAAGCTGATTTTGACATTGCTGCTAAAGTTCATCAGCGTGGTGAAGTTGCTAATGTAACCGGTTTCCAGCGGTACCTGGTTGGCACTGCGCAGGGTATTGGCAATTTGCAGTACCCAGCCACCTGCCGGTAAATCTGGCAGGGTCAGGATGACGGAACGTGTTGCCGCATTCCAGCGGGCGGCTGTGGGGTGCAGGGTGAGGCTGCTGTTGGTGCCAGTCGCTACAAAGCTGTAGTTCTGCGTGTTCAATACACTGGCGCTGTCACTGACGTCGTCACCGCTTGCGCCTGTCCACATGGCCTGATCAAAGTTGATCGCCACCTGGTTCAACGGCAAAGGCAGCATGGCGCCATCGGGGATGGTGCTGGCCAGGATGTGGGGTGGCTTGATCGGTGAAATCTCATCGATATGACCAGTTTGCGCCACCAGGATGCGGCCATCTTTGGTGGACACAATGGCTTCGCCTTTGCTGCCGCCACTGGCGACTTGCAAGACGCGGTGCGAGGCCAGTTCTATCATCCACACGCCTGCGGTGTGTGGTGTGGCTGCATCCGTTGTTGTCGGATGTTGCGCCGGGCTGCTGGACGCCAGCAACAGACCTGCCAGGGGCGAGCCTGCCTGACCAAAGCTGATGCTGTCGATGATGCCCGCCATGCGGTATTCCAGCTGTGCCCTGCCAATTTCTTTGCCGGTCATCGGGAAGCTGATGATGTCGGTGGTGGCGGTTGGCAATGCGGTGGTGATGTCGCCACCGGTCCAGCGCACGCCCCACAGGCGGCCATCGGTACCGAAGGCCAGGTCATTCACCCGTGTGTTCGAGAAATGCGTCCAGGCTTTACCGTTGTTGCCATTGGTTGCATTCGTGGCTTTGGGATTAAAGATTTCTATGCCATTGCCAGACGACACGTAGATGGCATCGCTGTTGGGGTCGATGGCCAGTGCCTGGGTCAAGGCCAGCCCACCTGGGCCGGTTTGACGAGAAATTATTGACCCACTATGGGCGTCAAGCAGCAAAAGCTCATTGCCAGTCATGACCCACAGTTGGCCCAGTTTGTCGACGGCCATGTCAAGCACAGGGGTGTCGAGGGTGAACAATGGCGTCACATTGTGACCACCGTCTTTGCTGTAAGCGAAGACTTGATTGCGCTGGCTGCCGGCGCTGGCGAGGATGCTGCCGTCTGGCAGTTGCACCATGGCCATGGCACCGATGTCGCCCTGGCTGGCGTCATAACCATCAGCAAAGCTGCGCAGTGTCATGGGGGCGATGACGCTTTGCAGGTCGCCCTTTTGTGCGGGTGCTACCAGGCCTGGCAAGGCTTGCGTGGCGGACTGGAAGATGTCGTTGCTGACATAGGTGCGGTCATTGCTGGCGGCAGGCAATTCCGGCGTGCTTTGTACGCTTTGGTTGTTGCCCAGGGTGGCGCTGCCACCGTCGTCTGGCAAGACGGCATTGCTGACGCTGGCGGCTTCGCGGTTGCCGGCATTGTCGGTCGCGGCAGCCAGGAATTCATACTGGTGCCCTGCTTTACCGGTGAAGACGGCCTGGCCTTCGGCGGAGGCAACTTGTTTTTTCCAGATATGGAAGTCACCACCATCTTCGGATACGTAGATGGTGACGGCTTTGACGCCGCTGGCATCGTCAGCAGATTTCCAGATGACGCTGTAGTTTGGTGCGCCGGTCGCGTCTGCCGCCAGGGTGGACACGGTGACGCTGGTTTGTGGTGCTTTGGCATCGAGCAGGTAGCTGACGTGGGCGCTTTCCAGTGGCGGCATGCCATCAAACCAAATTGTGGTGCTTGCGTCAACCTTAGCACCGCTGACCGCATTGGGGCTGGCCTGTACGGTGTAACCGACAAAGCCGCTGATGCTCTTGCCGCCGTCGTTTTGTTGCGGCAACAACAGGCCACGGCTGGCGTCGTTGAGTACTTCGCCGGTGGTCGGGTCGATGGCCTGCAATAACCAGGTGGCGGTGTGGGTTGCTGCATCTACCCCGCCGCTAACGCGCAGGATGAAGCCTTTGTTGGCGGTAAAGTCAAAGTCACCCTGGAAGGTGGCACGGTCTGCCGGTACATGGACGTTGAGGTCACCGATCTTGATGTCGCTTAAACGCAGGGTGCGGGCATCGAGGTTGCTGTCGAGCTGGGTGACCAGGCGTACCTGGCCCAGTGCATGGTCAGTCGGGTTCTGGAAGCTGAAGGTGTAAGGCAGGTCAACATTGGCCGGTATATACGAGACACCCTGGGTATTCGGCAAGACTTGTGGCCCGCGTATGCCTATGCTGGTCTGGTCGGCGGTGGCCTGGGTTGCAGCCTGGCTCAGGTATTGGGCCAGGTTCAGTGCTTGTGGGCCGACTGGCTTGAAGTTTTGGTCGAGCAAGCCGATATGGCGCAGGTATTCCAGCTCTGACTGCGAGCCAGCAAAGACGTTGAAGTTGATGAAGTGGGTGGACTGGGCCGCATTGGCATTGTAGTCTGCCGCATCCGGTGCAACCGGTACGGGTACTTCTACGATGTCACGGTGTGGCGTCTCGCGCACTTCATTGTAGGCAACGGTTGCCTTGGCGGCATTAGGGTCACCGGCACTGCGGGCGGTATCGCCATACCATTGCTGCACTTTGCTAAAGAATTCAACCACGCTGGCTTGCGTGACGTAGCTGTCACCGCCCTTGCCCAGCAAGATGCCGGTGGCCAGGGTGGTGTTGAGGCTGACCACTTGTGGATTGAGGCGGATAGGTGGTGCCTGGTCAACCGGGCGCAACATGCCCCCTGCTTCCAGTGCGGCCAGCCAGCCTTGCGTCCATTGTGAAGCATCGGCAGCCAGAATTTGCAGGTTCAGCGGTGCGGTCTTGTCCGCCAGGATGGCGCTACGCAGTTGTTGGGCATAGTTGCTTTGTTCGGCAATGAATTCATCGCGGGTAATCGGGGTTGCCACGCCAAATATGTTGAAGCGGAAAGGCAGCGCGGTGATTTCATTTTCATTTAAGTGGATGCTGTCTATCCCCTTGAACTTGGCGGCCAGACCTGCTGATATCTTGTCGAGGTCATTGACACCACCATCGAGCAGGCCAGCGGCTTTCCAGTCGGGGCGGATTTGGTACAACTTGTTGCGCAGGCCGGTAAAGTCACGCGCCATCCATTCGGCCAGGCCGGGATAGGTCTGGACGTTGAAGGTAGCGCTGGCCATGCCGTTGGCTGCCACGTCAAAGGCGTAACCAGGGGTCAGGTTGAAACCGTTGGTATTGACCTGGCCATCCAGCGACGCCCAGGGGATGTCTTTGCGGGTGGTGCCGTCGGTTGGTGTGGTGCCATAGCTTTGGTTATTGGCAATGTCAGGAGAAATCTGCCCCGTCGGCTGGCCACCCACGTTCGATGCGAGGGTGACATAGGGTAATTTAAGACCATCGATGATGTTGTCGCTATTGCCCATATTGGTGGCACCAATATCAAAGCGGACGTACGGTGTATCAACGTTGGTCAGGCTTTGCAATGCCACGCTGTAGGTGGCGCTGTCACCCGGATTGATGTTTTGTGAACCGCCGATACCGATGGTGACATCGGGTTCTATCATGCGGTCTACCAGGTAGCGGAAGCTTTCTGTGACGGTTTGGCCGTCAGGGTTGATGACCTGGACGTCGTACAAACCATGCGGCACGTTTTGCAGGTTGAATATCGCACGGATGTGGGTGGCATCAATCACTTGCCAGCGATCTGGCTGGATTTCAAACACGCCGGGGCGTGACAGTTTGACCAGTGCACCGGCCTTGAATTGTGCACCCTGGATATCCATGGTGACCCAGCGATGGCCATCGTCACCGGTACCGCCAGCGTCTGGGGTGATGCCGGTGATGGACAGTGGTACCAGATCAGCGCGCACAGTGACAGGCGTGCCTGCTGCTGATTCGCGACTACGGATCAGGACGTAGTAATCCCCTGCCTTGGTGCTTGGTATGATGGCTTGCTGGTCTGGCGATACGGCGACACCATAGGCGGCATCGTAGTTGTAGCCGCTAGGGATGTCGCCATAGCGGATATACACTTCGTTGGCACCGTTGGCACTGGCTGAATCGAGCAATACCCTTAAGGTTTCCCCTGCGGCCACTTGTACTTTGTAGACCAGGTTTTGCCCGCTGGACAGGGTGGTGTTGACCGGCGTTGCCAAAGGCAAAACTGGTACGGTGACGTTCAAGGTGTTGCCAGATGCCAGCAGGTTATTGGCTTTGCCAGGTGGCAAATGCACGCCATTGGCGTCATAGCTGATCTGGCCTTCATACACCTGGTTGTAGATGTCCGGACGGACAATCACGCGCCATGAACCTTCTTTCAAAGGCGGCAGGCTGGCGATCAGTTTGCCAGTGTAAGACTGTTGCGCCCCCAGATCACCGTCGTGGGCGACTTTGCCGAGCAAGATATCGCCCAGATCCCACTGATTGTCAGATGACAGGTAGATGGAATCGGTCCAGCTGCCATAGGCCGGATTGTCGGATACGTTATTGACGGTGTAGTTGATTTCTACACTTTGGCCCACTTGGGCAGTCGTCGGCAAGGTAACTGAAGCCACGACCAGGTCTGCCGGTGGTGGTGTCACGATCAGCAAAGGCTGATCAGCGGCGGCGATGTTGTTGTCTTTATTGACTTCATACACGGTGGCCTTACCTGCACCCATGCCGGTTTCGGGGTCGGTCACGACGAAGACGTAGTAGCTACCTTCGAGTGTGCCTGGTGCTTTGAAGCTGATTTTGGCGTCGTAAGACGAAGACGCTGTCAGGCCACCACTGTGGCTGACAAAGCCCAGATACTTATCATTCTTGATATCGAGATTGCGGTCTTTGGACAGGTAGATCAGATCGTTCCAGCCATGTTGATCGGCTGGGGTATCGCTACCCTGGTTGACGACATGGTATTTGACGGTAAAGTCCTGGCCAGCCACCACGGATTGTGGAATGTCTATTTTTGTGATGACCAGGTCAGGTGGTGCTACCGCCGTAATTGGCAGGGCCATGCTGGCAATGTTATTGCCTTCTTTATTGAATTCGGCAACTGAGCCGCCCCCTGCCCCGCTCATATCGACCACCAGCAAACCATCACGAATGGAGCTAGGCGCCGGCGTTGAACTGCTGTCGCGTGAGATATCCGTGTCGGCCTTCAGGATCAGATGGAAATCACCACTGATGGAGCTTGGCAAAGTAAATGACACGGTATTGACATAGGACTCGCCCGGTTGCAGATAGCGTGGATTACCAAATGCATCCACCAGGGCGGTGGAACGGATGCGGAAGAATTTTTCGATATCGCTGCCGTTGTCGACCACAGGGTAATCGGTGTCGTCGATGGAGTCATCGCGCGACAGGAACAGGCCGTCGTACCAGGACGATACCCTGGTCGCACGCTGGCCAGCATTCACCACGGTCCAGCTTGCTGTAACGGTCTGACCGGCTTTGGGGTTAGGGTCAGACAGGGTAAAGGAGCTGACTTGCAGGTCAGCCTCTTTGAAAGTCACGTTGAGGCTGCTTTGACCGATATTGTTTTTATTGTTGATGCCTTCAAATACGCTGACGCCATACAAATTGTCACGCGCATTGGCATTGGTGATTGGATCACCGGTCAGTTCTTCATAGGTAGCGCCATTAGAACTTTGCGGGCCCAGTCCGTCGCCGACATAGTAAGTGGCATCGGTGACGACGTACACATAGTATTGCCCGCTGATACCGGCAGGTAAAGCAAAATTGCCTGTGGTGGTATAGCTTGCCCCTGCTGCCAGACCGCCATCGTTTTTATGGACGACAGAACCGATTTGTGTCAGGTGTTTGGGATCGAACTGCGGGACGGTGCCAACATAGATGTTGTCTACCCAGCCTTTGGTGCCACTCCAGACTGCGGCACCTTTGTTGGTGACGGTCCAGGTAACAGGCGTGAGTTCACCAGAATCATTGTCAGGCTGGGTGATGACGGCAGTCACTTGCAAGTCTGATGGTGCATTGGTGATGTTGGCTGCAATTGCCAATGCATTATTGGTTTCATCAAATTCATCAATAGGATGATAGGTATCGGTATCCGTCTGGACCACCACATAACTGCCAGAAACTGAAGGCCCCAGCTTCACTGTGTCGCTGACGGTATATTGCTCACCACTGCCGAGCGCGCGTTCTTGCTTGTATTCACCCAGCAGCCACTTAACCTTGGCTTTACTGAGATCAGCATTATCGCTAAGCCAGACGCTATCGCGCCATGTGCCGTTGACTGATCCTGCCACGCTCTTGACAGAGTAGTTGAAGCTGAAATCAGTGCCTGCGACGATATTGTGGTCGAAATTGACCGAGGCAACCGTCAGATCAGGTTTGGTGACGCCCAGGACGTTAATGACCCTGGCCTTGAAGTTGTCACTTTGCACTGCGGTTGGATCATCTGGATTGACGTTGGAAGCCAATGTGTCTTGCGGGATGACGTTGTAGGTATCGGTCCACACGGTGATATTGTATTGACCAGAGCTGATATTGTCAGGCAAACGCACGGACAGGTTGCCCAGATAATCTTCGCCCACGCCCAATAAGCCGGTATGGCTGACCTGGCCCAGCAAGATGTCGCCTTTGCTGGGTGATGGCTTGCCTTTGCTTCTGGTCAGCCAGACGGTGTCGGTCCAGCCATTGACACCGCTACTGTCACCACGGGTTGCGGCTTCGCCCTTGTTGGTGACTTTATAGCTGATATCAATAGCAGCACCAAATGAGGCTTGATCCGGGGCGACAACATTGCTTGCCACCAGGTCCGCAAACGGGACTGGCTCGATATTGATTTTTTTGACGGCGATGTTATTGGTTTCGTTAGGGAATTCTTCTATACGATTATCCACATCGGCAGCCACCAGGATGTAGGCTTCACCACGATAACGCAGCGGTATGGCGAAACTGGCCAGTTGACTGCTGTAGCTGTCACCTGGCACCAGTGCCAGTGCATTGTCAATTCTGCCCAGCAGAAGCGAGTTGCCATCCAGCTTGCCATTGAGTGACAGGTAAACGGCATCTACCCATTTGCCAGAGGTCGGCACGGAGCCGGTATTGGTGATCGCAAAACTGACGCCAGCGTTGTTGCCTGCTTTGATGTCACCAACCACGGTGATCTGGCCAGCATGCAAATCCGGACGTGGTGTCAGATCAATTTGAATCTGGCTGCCGGACAAGGTCACGTTGTTGGTTCTTGCGGTGCCATATTCATAAATCTGTGCATCGGCATTGCTGTTACCCAGCAAGCTGTTGGTGGTGACGCGGATGCGATAGGCACCTTCGGTACGCAGTGGCAGACGGATTTCTTCTTTCCTGGTATAGCTGATGCCTGCGTCCAGACCCTGGGTATAGGTGTAGCTACCCAGACGGATTGCGGCGCCGTCACCGGTGATGGGTATCAGTTCTACCGTATCTGTCCATTTACCGCCAGCAGGTACAGCGCCTTGATTTTTCACTGTCCACGACAGATTCACCAATGCACCTTCTTGTGCATTTGGTGGCACTTCAATTGAGGTGACCGCCAGATCAGGGGAGCTTGACAATTGCACTGGCACTGTAACCACAGTGGTGTTGTTGTCGGTATGGGTAAACTCGAACGGGCCACCGGTTTTGACGTTGATGTAGTAGTTACCTTCAATCCCATCTGGAATGTTGACCATTAAACTGCGGGTGTAGCTGCCGTCAACCGCCAGTTGTCCCAAATGGCTGGAACTTGCCAGGTCATACCGGGTGCCACTGCCATCCGGGTTGCTGCTTAACCAGATGCTATCTGACCAGTTGCCGGTGTCGGTAATGCCGATACCGCGATTGGCAACCGACCAGGTCACTTGCAGGGCTTGGCCGCTGCTTGCTGGTGACGAGGTGGTGACGGACTCTACGCGCAGGTCGGCATAGGGTTTGGGCATGACATCGAGCGCAGTGGCAGATTTGAGGGTGTTATTGCTTTCGGCGTCGTTTTCCCAGACCTTGCCGTCTTTATCGACCTTGACGAAGACATGGCCATGGCGGCTGAGGCCGTCCTGGCTCAGGTAGGTCACGGTTCCGGTATAGGTGTCACCGACTTGCAGGCCACCTGTGTGTTCGACTGTGCCAAGGATGATGTCGTCGCTGTTGCCCACGATGTCGTCACTGGAATAGATCACGACGTCGGTCCAGGATGCGGTTCGGCCCACGCCTGTACCCTGGTTGATGACGCTGTAGTTGACGGTAACACTTCCCAATTCACCAATCACCAGGCTTGGATTAGTCACCGATTGAACGGCCAGGTCCGCATAGCTGTCTTGTGCGACATTGATGCTGATGTCGGTCTGGTTATTGTCACGGGCACCGTCTTCATTGACCGTATTGTCAGGATTGGTGACGATGATCAGGCGGTATTGTCCCTGGCTGTCGACAGGCAGCTTGACATCCAGGCTGCCAGTCGCGCTGGCACCGGACGCAATGAGGCCATGATTCAGTTCACCAAGTTTAATGTCATCGGCACTCAGATTGCCGTCGCGTGACAGGTAAATCACGTCACGGACATTGCTGGCACTGGCTGTACCGTTGTTGCGGGTGGTCCAATTCAGGGAAATGCTTTCGCCGCCTTTTAGCAGGCCACTGGCGCTGAGTGTGTCGACTGCCAGATCAGGGCTGACGACGGTGATCTGTGTGCTACCGACATTGTCTGCTTCATTGAGTTCTGAAATGTAGTTGGGTGCATCGGCAATGATATCCAGACGCCATTGACCGACTGGCACATTGGTCAGGCTGAAACTCAGTTGGCTGGTGAAGGATTCACCGGCCAGCAGCTTTCTGACGGTACCTGGTGAATTGGTTATGGTGATAACCTGGGTCGTATCAGCGATATTGACCAGGCGCAGTTGTTCTTGCGTCCAGCTATCTGCCGTTTCATTGCCACTGTTTTTAATGGTGTAGTTGACTTGTACGGTCTCACCTACTTTCCAGACCTGATCGCCACTGACCGTAGTAACTGTCAGGTTCGGTTTTGGTTGTGGTGAAATGACGGTAGCTGTCAGCGCAGCGGCAATATTGTTGTCGGTATTGCCGGGTTCATAGGCGTTCGCAAAGGCATCGGTTTTGACGACGAAATAATATTGTCCTGTGAGGGATTCAGGCAATGTGACATCCAGCGCGCCGGTATAACTACCGCCCACACTGACGGCACCCACATGGGTCAGGGAACCCAGCAGCACAGCATCGCTATTGAGGGTTGGTGTGGTGGACAGATAGACCTGATCCACCCAGCGGGTCACGTCGGTTGCCAGGTTGCCTTTGTTCTGGACGCTCCATTCGATTCTGCTTGGGCGACCGGCATACGCTGCGACCGGTGCCGTCGTGACGACTGGTACCAGGTCGGTATAGGTGGAAGCAATCGCCACTGGCGCGGACAGGCGCAGATTGTCTGCGCGTGTATCGGGTTCTACTACAGCACGATTGACATCCGTGATAACGGCAAACCGGTAGTTACCGGTCAGGCGTGCTGGTATGTGGACGGTGGCAGACTGGGTATAGCTGTGATTGACATCCAGCGACGCCGTATATTTGACGTTCGCGAGAACAATATCGTCACTATTGCCAGCGATACCATCACTGGTAAGAATTAAGCGGTCGGTCCATGTGCCGGAAGCGGGGGCAGAACCGGAATTGCTGACTACCCAGGAGATAACAACATCGTCACCGGAACTGATAGTGGCCGGTATCGTCAGGCTGCTGACGTTTAAGTTGGCATAGTTATGGGTGGACGAGGCGAACTGGCCGCTGGCGGTGTTGTTGGTTTCGGCATTGCCAAGCAGATTGGTTTCAAAGATGCTGCCAGCACCTGAGGTATTGCTGTCGGCGACGATGCTGACATCAAATTGACCACTGCCGGTCAAGCCTTTTGGTAATGCCAGTTTGATGGAACGGACGCGGGAAGCACCAGAAGCAAGGGTTTGGCCTGCATCTTCGGGGAAACCAATCGCGGTATCGAGAATGACACTGCCAAGGGAGCCATCCAGATTGCGCTGGCGCACCACTACCCGGTCCTGATAACCTGCCGGTGCGGCCACTGCGCCGTGGTTGACATCTTCCCAGACGACGGTGACAAGATCGCCGTCTTTGATGCCGGTTTCCAGGACACCGACATTGCGCACCTGTAAATCCGGGCCGACAGCAAAGGTCTGTTCAGCGACATTATCGCTTTCCAGTGCGCCAGATGCATCGTACTCTGGCACTTGTGAATTGGCATCGACGATGACGCGCAAACGGAAACTGCCAATGGCACTGATGCCGCTTGGCCAGACGATATGGGCGCTGCGTGACACATTTGTGCCACTTGCAAGATTCTGACCAGCAAAGCTTTGGGTCAGGTCAGCGACGGTGACACCAGTGGTCAGGTTGACCAGTTCAACGCGTTCCGTCCAGGCACCCCAGGCACCAGCGGCTGCGGCATTGCCGGTGTTGGCGGTGGTCCACTGGATATTGACCTGGTCTCCTGCCTGCCAATTCGATGCAGGCGACATGTTGATATCGCTGACCTGTAAATTCGGGTACGGTGCCAGGCTGCTGCTAAAGCTGGTGGTTGCCAGGTTGTTTTGCGCGACATTGCCAGTTTCATCCTGCACATTGTCGGAATTGGTCTCGATGGTGACTTCAAGATCACCGGCACCAATAGGACCCACCGGCAGACGCAGCGTCACTGTCCTGCTGACAGAGGCACCTGCTGCTATAGGGCCATTGTTTTTCGATTCAAGATAAGGCAGGCTGGCTTGCAGGACAATATCGCCAGTACGTTTATTGCGTACCACAACGCGTTCGTTAAAGTCACCAATGGTCGGTTTGTTTCCTTTGTTGACTGTCTGCCAGTTGATACGGATTTCAGCGCCTGATTGCAGGGCTGTGTCTGTCGCAACAGGAACAACATTGACATTCTGGACCGCCAGGTCAATGCCGGTGGTGGCGGTATTGTCCAGATCAATGATGCGCGGATTGGTTTTTGGGTTAACGAACACGGCCAGTGTGTAAGGGACCGGCGCATCAGTACGTGCGCGGTCTTCTACATCGATGGTGTATTTGCCTGCCACAGTGGCAACCAGTGCCATGTCACCGAGGTCACCATAAGCGACCTGGCGGCCATAGGGATCGACCACGCGGACGTTGGCTGTATAGTTGAAATGCCAGCCGCCTTTTTCTGGTTCGTAGACATAGCTGTGTTGTGCCAGGTCACGGAAATCAAGATAAATACTGTCACCCGCCTGGGCATTAATGCTGTAGCTGGTGGTCTCGCCTGATGGCAATAAGCGCCCTTCCACAATTTGCGCATTGACCAGTGGTATTGCTGCAGCGGTATCGAGCAGACGGAAGCCAAAATCGGTCGTCGCACTACCATATCCATACACCGTGAGGGTGTAGGTACCTGGTTTCAAATTGAATTCGCGTGCACCGGTGTCATAGCCATCGGTATCCGGCAAGCCTTGGTTCGCCAGATTACCGTCGCTATAGGGGCCATCCAGACGCCAGGCGACTGAACTGCTGGTGACCATGTTCAAACGGTCAAACTGGACCAACTTTGCCTGATCCAGGGTGAACGAGAATGTGCGACTATGCTGCCCCGCAGGCAGCGTGCCGGTGACGGTTTGGCCCAGGCTGATGTTGCGGACAGCACTGTTGGAAACCTGGGTCAACTGCAAGGAGATGCTACTGTTCGCGCTGTTGCTGACGCTACCTGGATTATCCAGCAACAAATAAACCGGGGCAGTATCTGTCACTTCATATGCAGGGACATCCTGGTTGACATTACCATGTTGCAGCAACTGACCAAACTGATTGAGCAGGCGCCAGCTTCTGGTGGTGTAGTTGCCTGTTCCGCCCAACACATTAAGGTTCAGTTTATTACCTGCTACTGCATCTATTTTGTAGGCGAGCGTTGCAAAACTACCCAGCGCGGCGGTGACTGACTGCTCCAGTTGCAAGGCCGGAACCTGGCTGTCATTTAAATTACGCAGCGTGAAATCATAGGTGCTTGGGACATATCTTTGCGTAATGCTTAAGGTATAGCGTCCGGCCTGGAGGAATTGTGCCTCGCCATAGCTATTGGGTTTGAAGCTGATGCCATTGGCGTCGGTAATCTGGGCGCTTTGATAATTGGCATTGTCACCAGGCGTGACATTGCGGTCCAGATACCACAGGCCAGATTCGCTGATTTCAAACGGGAAGCTTTGTGTTTCGTCCCCATTGATCGTGCCCGATGCGCTGAAGACGGAAGTGATGGCTTCAGGCACATCGGCTTCGCCGATGGTCGCGGTCAGGGAATAGCCGTTGGATGGCACATTCGCCAAGCTGTCACGGTGAACCGTGAGTAAAAACACGCCGCCATCGGTGGCGCTGATGTCCGCATCACCATTGGCAGGATCCCAGTCTATTAAAGTCGGACCTGATGTACCTTGGATTTCGACATGACCACTGCCAGCCCATTGCTGGGCAGACAGGTGGATGTGGTCCCCATTGCGCGCTTTGATTGACCAGACAGACTGGGTGTCGTCACCGCTAGGCATGCTTAATGTCTGGGCAACGCCACCTTGTCTTTCCAGGTTTTGTGTTGCTGGTATCGAGGCCAGGGTGAACCGGGTCGTGCCCTCTGCTGTATCTACATTATTTCTTACACGTACAAAATAGTCACCGGCATCCAGGAAAGCATCTGTCTTAATACCACGGCCCGCGACCACGTTGCCATTGGGTGTCACGATTTGCAAATCCGTGAACTGGGAGTTGAGGCTGATATCGCGCAACTGCACCCAGCCTGCTGCATCCATGCGGAAGTGATAGCTGTACTGATCCTGGCGGGTTGCCATGGCGACGGATGTTGGCTGGTTCCAGACCAGTTCAGCCGTCGCTGCTGCAGGTTGCCTGAGGTTCAGTTCTATGTGTTGTGGCGTGTTGGTGTCAGTGGACTGCTTGGCGAGGAGGTAAACACCGCCTGTATCTGGTGTGGTAAAGCTGATGGAACTATCATTGCTCCAGGCACTGTAGATGGTACGGCCATACTGGTCCACGATGACGTAATGAAGCGCATCCTGATTACCAACCGGACTTGTGAAGTCCAGATTGTATACACGACCAGGCTGGGTATCGAGCTTGAATAATCCCAGGCTGCGCCCTGCCCCAAGGTCGGCACTCAAGTTGCCCGGTGTGGTCTGGGCGATGGCGGCATCGGTCAAGGACAGCAGTTTAAAGCCGAAATCGCCTGTATTGGCGCCCGCAGCACTCACATCGATGCTGTAACTGCCAGCGCTGAGTGTTTTCAGTACATAGCCTGACTTGTCCGACAGCGGTAGATTCAGCAGATTGCCTTGTGGACCTGTCAGGGAAAGATAAGCTGCACCACCCATCGCATCCATTACAACGGTGGTGTCATGATCCAGCGTGAAGTGGTAATGATTGGTGTTGCCGGGCTTGGCGATGGCGGCATTGATCTGGTCGCCGACGTGGATGTCGGTAACTGGCTCGGCAATAACGCCAATATACACAGAGCTGTTGCGCTCAAGATCGTCAACAACAGTATTAGCAGAACTGCCTAGTACGAAAACATAGTCGCCATCCGCTGGCAAAGTCACCCGTTGTGACTGGTCACCATTTTGATATTGGGTTGCATTTGCAATAGAGCGTCCATTGCTGTCATATAAATTCCAGCTCTGGCCATATCTTGATCCGCTCAATAGACGGGCATCGATCAGTAATTGTTGGCCTGCATTGCCATGCACGCGCCAGATACTTTGCTGGCTGCTTTGGTCCACCGTAACAGGCGTGGTAACACCCAGGCTCAACGCCGGTAAATCGCTGACCAGGGTCGATGCTAAATGGAATGCGCCCGGTGCATCCTGGCGTGGTGTGAATGTAAAATGGTAACTTCCGGCATCCAGGTGATAAAGACCTCTTTGAGCAAAAGAAGTGCTGCTGTTGGCAGCAAGGATTGTGGATGCGATGTCTGTTCTGTCCAATCGGACCGTATAGGCACCGCCCGACACATCGAGCCAGACTGAGGTTGGTTCAGTCAGTGTAAAGTTATAGCTTTGTGCGTCAGCAGGGACATTCAGCGAAGCATTGACTGTGCTGCCCAGCACGTAGTTTTCTTGTTGATTCTTGCCTTCGGTCAGACTGAAGCTGGTATTGCTATTCAATCCTGCGCTTGCGGTGCGGGCAAACATTTCTACCGTATAGGTATCATTGGTTGCGGCATTGAATGCGATGCCAGTTTCCGGGGTATCTCCGTAATGTCTCAGTGTTCCGGCTGCGACCGATTGTCCTCTCGAGTTCAGAACAGAATATTGAATTTCTGCGCCATAGGGCAATGCTGTCGTTGCATCTATCCAATAGGTTTTACCGGCCTCACCGACTATATTGAGTAATTGATCCGGATTTCCATTCGACCAGTTAACAGTTGTCGCTACGCCAGTGACAAGCGGAGTTTGGGTGTTGATCAGTTGGTTGGAAAACGAGAAAGCAGCAGGCCAGTTATTGCCCCAAGGACCGGTGACTTGCAAAGTATATTGACCAGGTGCCATGACAAAGACACTGTGTCCATCATTGCCGCCGTTGCTATTGAAATTGTTGATTCTGTTTCCAAGCGCATCATACAAATTGAAGGATAAAGAATTGCCCGGCACAGTCAAACTTAATTGAGAAACTGCGTCTGCGGTCACTGCATAGCTCAGTGTCTGGGAACTGCTGGTAAGCTGACCTTGAACAAGCTGGCCAATTGGCAATGCTTGCGGTTCAGTTGAGCGCTGATTGATGGCGAGTCTGATGGATGTGCCACCAATCGCATCAAAGGTATTGCGCGATACGATCAAGGTATAGTGACCACCGTGCAAGCTGGTAAATGTCTGCGCCTGGTTTTGGGAAGGATCGCCCTGCAAGACTACCTTGCCGGCGGCATCATACACACGGAAAAAATTGCCAATCGATGCATTGGCCAAACCATTCAGTACTACTTCGCTGTTAGCGTTAACGTCCAGACCAAACAGGGCATAGTGTTGATCTGCTACCAAGTCAACACTCGCTGGCGTACCAAAACTAATTGGCTGAACTTGCGCTGCAGTGGCCAGCGTAAATGTGGCAGTGCCGCTACCATTGCTTAAAATGAAATGGTAATGACCGGCTGGCAACCATTGCAGCGGTGCTTTCCAGCTACCGGTTCGGTATCCATACACATTTTCGTAACTGGAAACTGGCTCACCGATATGACCATTGGCTTCAACCCCACGTGGCCCTGTCAGTGTCCAGTCCTGGTAGTTCCCTTCTTGCCATTCAAGTGCAACCCAGCCATCGGCGGCGACATCGAAGTCGTAGCTTTGACTTGGCAGTTGCCAGGTTTCTGGCGTGTTGACTTGAATAGGGGCAGCAGCACTGGAATGAGATGCGGGCTGACTGGACACCAGTAATTTAGCATCTTCACCGCTATTGGCCACGCGATGTACCATCACATACAAGTCACCATCTGCCAGCATGGTTTTTGAAACGCTGTTTGGCAAAGTGCCACTGGACAAAAATCTTGCCAAACCGGAGCTGTCAAATGTATCAAGGGCATTGATTTCAAAATCAGTGCTGACTGCAAATTGAAGACCGTCTATGGACAGACCGGCAGACGCTGCCCTAGCTTGCGTTTCAGTGACACGATACCAGGCAGTTTCGCCCACTTGCATCTGTTGCAGCGAGGCGCTGTTGCCATTTGTAATCGGCGTCGCCGCGACCAGCGGCATTAAACGCACAGAGGCAGATGACGCGGGGTCAGTACCATTCGTCAATACCAGGGTGTAATGACCTTGTTCGAGATAAATCACCTGGTCATTGCCACCAATGATGGCAGACAAATCATCCAGATAAATTTTGTTACCGCTAGTGCCAGACAGTTGAGCATGCGTGCCCCAGTTGGCAGTCAGCGCTGCAAACGCCCAGGGGCCGCTGTGTGTCACATCGAAACTGATTTCGGCAGTTTGATTGGCGGCATTGAATGTCGTTGCTATCGTGGTCGGTGCCGCTGTCGCCAGTACTACCGATGAAGGTGGAATAGGCGCTAACCCGGACGCCGGGCCAGTATGGGTGATGATATTGACGTCGCTTGCGTCATTAACTTCATTGTTGATACGTAAAATATAGCGGCCTGTTTTTTGGATTGCTACATTCCCGGCTACGGCATTGCCGACAAGTTGTTTGCCATCGGGGTCATACAAGCTGAATCGCGTCTGATTATTTAGTGCGTCTAAGCTGAGGCTCCAGTCATCGCCTGCCGTTAAGTCCTGATAAAACAGATTGCTTGGTTCATTCGCATTCAGATGCACCGGTGTTGCTACATTGTTGGGTAATAATGTAGCGTCGCGTGAACTCAGTACACGTGTCTGACTAATTAAATTGCGGAATTGGCGTAAATCAAATTCATATTCGCCCGCTGCCACTTTATACGCATCCGTGGAATAGGAAGTAAAAATGCTGCCATCTGTACCAAGACCAAACAGCCCTAATTGGAATTCGTCGTAGATACGACGATCAGGAATTTTTGTATCAACAAAAACCATGCCATCTTCTGGCACCGTCAGGTTATAACGTAAGGCGTAATCGATATAAGCTGGATCAGGAGCAAACCAGTCACCTAGATTGATGCGGCCATTGTTCTGGGCTGACGCTTCGTTAGGCGTGACCTGGGCTGACACGGTCAACGCCGACTGCACACCTGTGCCAGCACGATTAGTCAAGACGACATAGGCCGGACCAGAGAGGTAGTTTTGTGTGACATCAACGATTTGGTCACCGCTTATGTCGTCGATATGGGTATTCACACTCAATGACTGTCCTGCGCGATTGTAGGCACGGACATCGTAATGATGGCTGCCATCTTCGGCATGAATATGCAAAGTCAGCGTATCTTCAGGCGTCACATCAAGCTTGAGTGCAAGGGCCTGATTGTCAGCCAGGGTACCCAGGCTGGTACCGACATCGGCTGTGACAGGCACCGTTTGCAGCGCGCTGAATTCGAGACCGAAATCGACAACGCCACCAATTCCATTTTGACCTGGCATTCCGCCATTGTTTTGCACCAGTATCTGGTGCTGGCCTGCTGTCAGGTAGACTGAAACCGACGACCCATCGAATGTTGTGAACATTTTTCCGGAATTCAAATTTCCCCGGTTGGCTGGGTCGAGTGACCACGCGCCAGAATGATTATCGGCAGTGACATCTGCAGATTTGACATTCCACCAACCCGTTTGCGAAACGGTAAAATTGACGGTGCGATATTGTCCGCCAGCGATGCCTGGGATCTGCACATCAACGGGTGCTGCGGCGTTGATGGTGCCAGCATCAGCGACGCTAATATGGCTGGACGATTCAATTTTAAAATTGATTGCCGCAGCATCAGCGCTGAGTGCCGGATTTTTGTAAACCGCGATATAGCTAGTCTGCCCTGGGTTGACGGCCCAGCTTTGTCTCTTGAGATTATTTAAACTGCCACTGTCAAGAGCATTACCAAAACTGTCAAACACGGTGTATAGCTGATCATTGGTAATGTCAGAATTGAATTCATAGTCTTTTCCGATCTCTGCATCAAAACGGAACAATGCCAGGTTTTGACCTGAAGAGAAGCTGCTGGCGTTGACCTGACCAGGGACGATGGCTTGTGCGCTGTCGCTGGTACGTACCGCAAAAGAAAAATCGCTGGCAGTGTTTGCAAAGCTGATCTCATAGTGACCGGCTGGTGCCCAACCCAATACCAGTGGCCCGTTACTGCCGTCGGCATTCACTGCCGGCAAATCTGCCTGAAATTGCCGCACTGCGCCTGTCACCACAAGCGAATTCGAGGTGGACCCAGGGTATTCTAAAAACAATAGTCCATCATGGGCAAGATCGAAACTATAGCTTGCTTGCGCCTGAGCACTTGCACCTGTCGTAACCAATTGCCCGACATCGATAGGTGTGCCTGCAGGTGGCGGTGTGATCACTGCCGCTGTGCGGACTGTCGTTATACTTGGGTTTCCACTGCCTGTTGCTGCAGCAACGCGGATAACACGCACAAACACATCGCCTTGCGCCTGGGTCTGATTGAATTCGCCCGTTGCTGTGGTGTTACCGCTGGACGCAATGCGGCCATAGCGATCAAAAGCCTGGACACTGAACTCGCCATTTTGGGCGTTGAGGGTGTAACTAAAATGGTCTTGTGGCGTCGATGCAAGGCGATACAACGCAGATTCCCCGACAGCCAATGTCGGCAGGTCAATTGCGACCTGGTTGGCCAGCGCCTGTGCAGTCTGTACCGAGCTGGCATTGACCACATAATCACCGATTGCATTACCAGCTTGCACGACGAGTTCATAGTCGCCCGCGATCAGGTAGGCAGGAACAACATCCGCGCTTTGGGCTGCATTCAGGGAATGCCAGTCAATGACGGCTCCATTTGGCCCGCTTAATTGCCATTGTCCATTGTTCAAACCAGCAACTGCCTGGAACAACCAGGTGCCGGACTGTGCCAGGTGGAAGCTGTTTTTTACGACCTGGCCGGGGGCAATAATAGTCCCGCTCAAAGCGCTTGTCGCTGCGTCGCTGAGCGTTCCATTGTCGTGCGCAACATTGCTCCATGTTTGCACGGCCAGATTTCCAGAGAAGCCTGCATTGTTTCTTAATGCACCGCCTAGCCACAGGTAATAATCACCGGCCTGAGGCAAGGTAATGGTGGCATAGTCACCATTACCTAATTCGCCTGTTTTTACGATATGACCTGCGCGGTCGGTTACCTGGTAATGGGCAACGGCGTTTGACTGGTCGAACTGGGCGTGGAAGCCCAGATTCGAATTCGCATCGGCATGCAGTTTATAGACATTGTCAGCATGTCCGGACGACGAGCCTACCGCAATAAGCTGTCCGCTAGTCACATTCTGAGGCGCTGATTCTGCAATGGATAAAAGTTTAAAATCAAGGGAAGCGGTCGAACGCCCTGAGTTGGAAAATTCGATGCGATAACGGCCTGGCGATACCGCTACGGGTGACAAATCGTTTTCATCGCGGCCCGCTGACCAGCCTGAGACAGCCTGCCCTTTGGCATCCAGTAAACGCCAGCTTGCGTCACTCACGTTGGACAATTGATCCCATTTGAGCCAGCCGCTTTGTGTTACATCAAAATCAACATTGGCAGCGGCACCAGGTGTCGGCAAATCCACATGATAAGTTTGTCCTAATACCCCAGCGATAACAGGCGGTGTTTGCTTATACAGCAGGAATGAAAACGGTATTGTGCCACTTTGCGACGTCGCTTCGATGCTGACCCAATACTTACCTGTCTGGCTGACAACGATGGTGTCGCTATCGCCCCAATACCCACCATTTCTCACTACACTGGCATCGGCACCAAAGATGCGCCAGTTCCAATCAGATCCGCCGTTATGCGCGAAATACAGCCTGTCCCCTGCCTGCACATCAATGGCATACAGCGCTGCCTGGCTAGATGGGTTTATTTCGCCGCTGACTGCGGTATTGGCCTGTACTGGAATGGCAGCTTCTTCACCCAGCAAGCGGAAATGGTAATTTCCAGTCTTGCCGTCCTTCGCATTGACTGTCAGGTGATACGTGCCTGCATTCAGATCAAGAAAGCTATCATTGCGTTCTTCAAGACCTTTGCTTGGAAACAGGCTTCTGACGCCATCATCGAGTTGCCACTGGATTTGATCGCCCTGCACGCCGTCAAAAAAGAAACGGGAGCGCTCTTTGACCACAAACTGATAGCTGTCCTGTTCGCCAGGCTGGACAATGCTGCCTTCTATATCGTGCACGCCAGGCAAGATGACATCGGCATAGCCCGTCACTGGCTGCTGGGAAACCAGCTCGCCCTTGCCGTCATAGGTATACAGGGTGCGCACATCTCCTGCATTTTTAAGACCATCTATCACTTGTGAAAGCGTGCCTTCTGCTCGCAGTTCAACACTGACTTTTTGGGCGTAAACACGCTTTTCAGTCATTTGTTTGGCACTGTCATACAGCGATTGTGTCAGTACACCACTGGCATCGAGTGTCGCCAGCAGCAGACCATCGCGGTCATAGAAATGGCGTGTACGACCGTCTTTGGTCGCATCTGCCACCAGGCCAAGATCTGCTGCAACGGGGCTGCCACCCAAATTGCTGGTATTGATGTGCGTGAAGTAAGAAATGACTTCTGTCAGTTGGGAAGTACCGTCATAACGGTTTTCGGTTACTGCACCATTGCTGGCAATTTGATAGACCAGGCGGCTGGCACCATCAAACACTTGCCATGTTGATGTGTCAGTTGCTGTCGACGCTGGTCGCAGGTCTGCAAGTTTGAGGTTCTTAGGCTCGCCATTTGGCCCTGTCAGAGTAGTCACATCCAATGCAGTGGCGTACAGGTGGGTCCTGGTCAGGTCGCCCGCTTTGTTATAGCTGAATTCAGTCAGCGTGCCAGCGCTGTCGATGGTGGCAATGTTATGCCCGGCATCATCATAGAATTTCCAGACTTTTATGCCGCTTTGGTCCTGGTAGGACGTGACCTGTCCTGCTGCATCATAGTTATAGCTGGCAACGGTAGCTGCACCATCAGTTGCCGACGTGACGAGGTGTCCGAGGTTGTCATAAATATTGACGGTTTTTACGCCTGCTGCATCCGTGAACGTGACGCGTTTTGCCAAATCATCGTATTGATTGACCGCCGCGGCCTGGCTGCCTTCTGTGACGCTAAGGATACGGCCCAAACCATCATAGGTATAAATGGTTTGTAGTGCCGTCTCTACATCCAGCTTGGAAAGAAGATGACCCGCCTGGTCATAGACGTAGCGGGTTTCTGCCTGGCCATCTGCCGCACCATCAAAAGCGGGATTGACCAGAACTTTGGCAAAACGAATGACGCTGCTTAATTGACCATGGGCGTCATAGCGCATGTCTGTGCGCACAATGTCGGCCCGGGACTGCGCTTGTCCATCTTTGCTATTGACCAGGTTTTGCACCATCGTGTTGATGGCATCTGCAGTTTCATTGCCGTTGAGGTTGATGGCATCCAGCGATTGGCCGGTATACGCCAATGCGGTAATCCGCTGGCCCTGGGCGTTGTAACGGTATTCGGTGATACGGCCTTCGGCGCTGACTATAAACCGGAGCAGTTCGCCACGGCCAGATGGAGCAGGTGCGTAGTAGTAACGTGTAGTGCTGCCATCAGCAGGCAATGCCGGACCTGATCCATCGGTATCAGTGGTCAGGTAGATTGTTTCGCTGCGCAGTTGTCCCAAGCTGTCATAGGCGCGGGTGACGGTATTGCCATTGGCATCACGGGTAGATGTTTGATTGCCTTGCGCGTCATAGGTCATTTCATTTACATGACCGTTTTCACCGGCAACACTGAGCAAGTTGCCGTTAGCGTCATAGTGCAGGTCGGTATGGGACACGGACAGATCAGACAATGGCTGGTCAATGGCGGTCAATTTGCCATCTGGCCCGTAAGTCAATACAGTACTGTGATGCAAAGGATCGTCAACGGTCGTTATACCGTTTCCCAAGTCGTAGGCAAAACGGGTGATGCCGTACTGGGCATCTTCAATTTGCGTGACGCGATAATCACCTGCGATTTGTTCATAGGTGAAACTCAGTTGCGACCCATCGTCTTGTGTAATGCTGGCAAGGCGCTTGCTGTCACCATCATAGGTATAGCGGGTGCTGTACACACTGTCAGTACCACCCTGCTCACCTGCTGCTATCGTCAACGTAACCGCGGATAAGCGGTTCTGCGTATCGTAGACGTAGTGGACGGTGCTTTGGTCATGCCATTGCCCAGCCTGATCCTGATAATGGGTGACGACTGCACTGAGGTTGTTGCCATCATATTGATAGCTGGTTGCTACGCCATTGTCTACGCTTGCCCTGGAGAGCAAGCCGTTGGCATTGTATTCATAGCTGACGCGATAGCCGAGCTGGTCTATGGTGGCCAACAGGCGTCCACTAGCGCTATCGTAGGACTCGGACAAACCACCATCACCCTGGCTCCAGACCAGTTGAGCACCGTCAATGCTCAGGGTGCTTTTAACTTCACCGTCTTTGTGCCCTGTGTATTTTTGCTGGCTGTCATCCCAATGGTAGGTGACTTGCGAGCCATCGGCATCGGTCTTGACTATGCTGCTGCCAGTCGCACCAATTTCGCCGATGACATCCAGGTGTTTTGCATAAAACCCTGTCAGCCAGTTATCGCCATTGTCGTCAGTAAATTGACCATTGCTATTGTAGGTGCGTAAAACGCCCAGATCGAGGCCATGGTCGAATAATTGCAGGTCTTGATTCTGAACAACCAGATTGCCACTTTTACCATTGACATAAACACGTTGCCCATTTCGTCCAATCTGGGACTGACTCAACTGATTCTTTTGTCCCAGCAAATTCAATGCATTCAAATTCGCGCCCAAACCTTGACCATTTACTATTCCGACCATTTTGCTTACCCTTTGCTGTTCGTAAATATCGCCCCGCCATCATTGCCAAGTGGAAATTTAAATTGGCAAATACATAACGGATCAATCGCACTATTTCTAATCTGCGCAAGGTATCCACGGAATTTAGAAAATGTTTAGCGATTTCTTCAAAATATTTTTAAATAGCTTTATTTATTTGAGGAATGAATAGCAAAACAATAATTTCAGAGGGAATTTGACTGGCTTGATGGTTCTATGGAAACTATTTCAGCCATATTGAATACAAAGAGATGCGCATTTCGATTGCCAAAATGCAAGTGGGGGAAATCGACTGTTTCATTGAACTGAAGCGGCAAGTACTGCAGTCATTGCTCGTACGCCTATTAGCGCGACTCAGGGAAAGGTTAAGCAATCAGAAAACGAACAGTGATCAAGTCGTAGGCCTTGCGAATTGAAAGCACGACAACAGTAAGCGTAAGCACTGTCAGCAAAAGCATAGCAATCAATTCCAGCCCTTTTCTACCGACCGAGCTGGCGTACATCAACACAGAATTGGATAGTGCGGCCATCAGGAACCCGGTCGCTCACCAGGATGGCGAGAACGAATGACTAGATTTTGACAAGGATTCCCTCTCGACGAGGTTCAATCCCAGTTTGCAAATTGGACGAATTTTGGTCTTCCCACAAATGAAATTGACTCTGCCACGTTGATCCCTGATTATTTGTACATTTATCTACAGCATCGGTATAAATTGCAAAAAACTTTATATAATCTTACATCTCTGCCACCTGCATCCAGCAAAACTGCCCGGTACCAGTGCGGATATGGGCTTGGGCGCGACAGGCGATAGTAATGTAAGGTGCTGATTTGCTCATTTCACGCTTGCGTAATCAAATATGGCCACACTGCGCAGTGCGATTCAACGAATTAAACCAGAATACAGATGAGATTATTTTCAAACATGAAACGCTGCGTGGTTCTTGGCTTGGCAACGCTGTTAAGTGCTTGCTCGACATTTCACCCCTGGCAAAATGAAGTGGCCAAGGCGACCCCAGGCAATGTTGCACCGGAAAGCAAACTGATAAAAACCCAATCCATCGTGGTCGCTGTCACCATGTCAGGCGGTGGTGCACGGGCGGCGGCGTTTGGTTTGGGTGTGCTGCGTGAACTGAAAGACACCCAATTCACCTGGGAAGGTCAATCGACGACGATACTCGACAAGCTGGGCATGATCAGCGGTGTATCTGGCGGCAGTATTCTGGCGGCTTATTATGCTGCCTTTGGTGACGACACATTCACTCGTTTTGAATCCGAGTTTTTGTTGTCCAATTTTGAAGGTAGCTTGATACAAACCACATTTTCGCCCAAACAAATGTATCGGCTACGCTCACCCTGGTATGGTCGCAGCCAGGTGTTAAGCGAGCAACTGAACAGACTCTATCGCGGCATGACTTTCGGCGATTTACAAAAAAACCCGCGCGCGCCTGAACTCGTTGTCACGGCCACTGATCTGACCACCGGCGCGCCGTTTGAATTCACGGCAGAGCAGTTCGCCCTGATCTGTTCTGACCTGGACAGTGTTCCCCTGTCTTTTGCAGCGGCTGCATCATCGGCAGTACCTATTGTCCTGACACCGTTAACACTGCGCAATTACGCGCAAGATTGCCCTAAGCGCCCGGATGCCACCAGGGTCAGCAAAGGCAATTTGGGTGCAGACAATTATAGGTCACACATCATCAAAGCCACTGAAGACAGTTATAAAAATGCTGCCGAACGCCCTTTTCTACATCTGGTGGATGGTGGGTTGACCGATAATCTGGGTGTCAGGATGCTACTGGACAGGGCCATTGCCGACGGATCAGTGCAGGCCAATTTTCGCGATGCGCCGCCGGGATCAATACGGCGTGTGGTGTTAATTTCGATAAATTCAGAACGCGATCTGGCAGAAAGAATCGATCAGAATGATAAGGTACCGACAACAGGGCAAGTCGCAGATGCGCTCTTGTTTGGCGTAGGCTCACGCGATTCCCAGGTCACACTGGCCATGCTCAACGATGATGTCACGCGCTGGAACCGTGAAATCATCGAACATCGCGGCAAAAAAGACAGCCCCTTTGCCGCCGATGCAGAAATGCACGTCATCAGCGTCAGCCTGCGAGACATTAAAGACAACCGCCAACGTCGTGCGCTGTTGCAGGTGCCAACCGCCTTTACGATCGCGCCCAGTTATGTTGAACAACTGCAGTTGGCAGGCCGTGAAGTGCTGCGCCAATCCCCGGAGTTTCAGCGCATGCTGGAAAGCCTCAAGAAGGCATCACCTCCTCAGCAGCAAGAATCAAAGCTTCAGTCTTTCAAACAACAAATGGTGGAATAATACAAATCGCAGTTGTAAAGTTTATGCATCGCCCTGCTCCATTCAGCTTCACGTCATGGCAATTTCCTGCTGAACCGCTGTTCAGTGACGCGGCTCCCCCATTGCACGCCCTCTTCTTCATCGGTCAGTTGAAAACCGAAGGATTCATATAAATGGCGTGCGGCATCCAGGCCCTTGAATGTCCAGAGATAGGTTTCGTTAAAACGCTCGTCGGCGTATTTCATCGCTCGCGTCATGAGTTGACGCCCAATACCTGAACCACGCAAGGAATCATCGACAATGAACCATCGCAAATGCGCCATGCCTGTTTCATCATCACCGTCGATTGCAATAGAAGCCAGTGAGCGTCCATTGTCTGAATAGGTCCACAAAGCCTTGCCATTTGCCGGCAAGCTGCCTGTGAAACTGGCCAGTTCTGTTGCTACCTTTTGCTCGAAGAATGCACCGAAGCCCCAATGCTTTGAATAGAACCGGGCGTGCAAGCCTGCAATGTCGCCAATACAGCCAGGCTGGTAAGCTTCAAGGATAGCCCTGTCCGCAGGATTGTCAGTGTCTGTGCTGACTTGCTTGTTTTGCGCAAGCGCATCAACATACAAAGCCAGTGAGCGTACCAGGGCTTGCTGGTCGGCTGGAATGATGCGGCTCAGCGCACCAGACACTTGATTGCTTGCGTATCGGTCGATTTTTTTTCGTATCTTTTGTCCGGCGCTTGTCAAATACAGGTTAGACGAGCGGGCATCTTCACTGGCTGCTTTGCGTTCGACCAGTCCACTAGACTCCAGCTTGCTTACTTGCCGGCTGGTGTTCGATTTATCCAATAGCAGGATGCTGCCTAAAGTCTTGGCATTCATGCCTGGCCTGGCACCGATTTCGAGAATGGCATGCACAGCCGAAGGAGCAAGACCGCTGTCGGCCAGGGTCGGCCGCATAAAACCGAGTTCACGCACCAGTCTTCGGGAAAACTCGCGCAATTCCAGAATGGTGGTTTCCCGTGGTTCAGTTGAAGGATCGACAAGGTTCATGGGCAATCTCTTATTTTTGCATAGTAGTTATTAGTTGCGTTCCGCAAGCATTTATTGATCAATATAGTTGCGAAACGCAACTTGTGCAAGTGACTATTTCTATTCATCCCCTCGAAAAGGTAAAAGTTTTCATCAGTGCTTGAATTCTCAGGCTAATTATTGCAACGTCCAACCAAAGCTAATTTTCGGTCTGCATAAATGTGTTGAAAAATCCATTACCGCGTCAAATTGCACGAAAAAATACCCTCTTTAAACGCCACTAAATTTTTATTTGTCTCTACTATGGCCGCCGCGGCGCGACTGTGGTAACGTTACCATTCACACAAATCGATCGCCCGGTTGTCCATTGCCTTGTTTGTCGCCGCAGCATGACAACGTTACCATATCGACTTGCCATCGCTTTGCTGTGCAGCTAATGTCGAGCATTCAGAAAATCAAAAATCAAAGGAGCGTTTGTGAACAATATTTTAAAAATAGCGGCTGCGATGGCCTTGATCGGCAGCGTGGCCAACCCCGCATCGGCCCAGTACACGGCAACCGTGAACGTCAAGACGCAGTACCAGACCTTCGAGGGATTCGGCACCACCCTGTCGTGGTGGGCGAATGGGGTCGGCAGTTGGAGTGATCCGACCCGCTCGGCACTGGTCGACGCCCTGTTCGCGCCGCCGCCGACCGGCCTCGGGCTCACCTACGCCCGCTACAACATCGGCGGCGGCGACTGTCCTTGCTACAACACGATCCTCTATCCGCACGCGGTGCCCGGTTACCAGTTGCAGATCAACGGCGCGTTCGACTGGAACGCCGACGCCAACCAGCGCTGGGTCGCGCAACGGGCGTACGCTAACGGCGCCGTGTTCCTGGAGGCGCAATCGAATTCGCCGCCGTGGTGGATGACCGTCAGCGGCAGTTCGACCGGCAGCGCCGACGCCACCTCGAGCAATATGTCAGACGCCTACACCGGCACCGGGGCCAACAGCTTCCCGCGTTATCTCGCCACTGTGGTCGGCCACTTCGCCAACAGCTACGGCCTCACCTTCCGCCATATTGAAGCGACCAACGAGCCCGACACCTCGTGGTGGAAATTCGGTAGCACCAAGCAGGAAGGCGCAGCCGTCACGCCAGCGCAACAGGGCGTGATCGTACAAAGCCTGGCGTCGCTACTGCCATCGTTCAGCCCGCTGACGACGGTTGCCTCAATGGACAGCTACAACATCGACAACGGGGTGAGCATTTTCGCTGGCTACTCGGCGGAGACCAAGGCGGCGATGACTGAAATTAACACTCACAGCTACGCGGGCAGCAAGCGCAGCCAATTGGCGAGCGCGGCGGCGGCGGCCGGCAAGCGCCTGGTGATGTCCGAGTGGGGCAGCGCGGAGACGACCGGCAAGTCGCTGTCGCAACAACTGACCAAAGATATCCGCGAGCTCAAACCTTTGGCCTGGGCGATCTGGCAGCCGGACTGGCCTACCCTGATGACGATCGACTACACCAGCCACAGCTATACGATCAACAAGAACTACTACATCTACGCGAACTACACCCGCTACATCAAGCCGGGCGCGGTGTTCATCGACATCAACGACGGCAATTCGCTGGCTGCGTACGACGGCAACGCCAATACGTTGACGATCGTCACCACCAACTGGACCGCCAACACCGTGCCGGTCACCTACGCGCTGAGCAATTTCACCAGCCTCGGTGCCAGCGCCCAGGGCTATCGGACCAGTTCGACGCAGAACGTGGCCAATATCGGCAACGTGGCCGTCTCCGGCGGCAGCATGGTGGCGTCGTTACCGCCCAATTCGGTGACCACTTGGGTGGTCACCGGGGCCAACTACACGCCGCAGGCGACGTCGACCAACGATTCGTCCTTCACCTATTCGACCAGCAATTGCGGCGCGACCTGGTGCTCGGGCAACCAAACCGGTGCGTACAGCGGACAGAACCACTGGAGTTCGCTGGTCGGCAGTACTTATTCGCTGACCTTCACGGGCACCCAGGCGCGCGTGTACGGTTCACGCGCGAGTAACCAGGGCATCGCCGCCTTCTCGGTCGACGACGGCGCCGAGACCGACGTCGATCTGTACGCGACGACCCGGACCGACAACACGCTCACCTATGCAACGCCGACCTTGCCGCTCGGCACCCACACGATCAAGGTGCGAGTGACCGGCTTGAAGAACTCGCACGCCACCAGCGTCATCGTGCAGGCGGACCGGATCGACGTCGTCAACTAGTCCGGCTGGTGCCCAGGGATGGGCGACGCGGTCGGCGGGTAACGCGCTGCAGACTAAACACCCACCGGCTAAAGCCGGTGGGTGTTGGGTTGAGGACTGAAAGTCCGGATACGTGTCGCCTGAACAACGCACCTGACCGGCTCCATTTTGAAGTGATGGTTCGGATTCGGCTCCAAGTGATGCTCCACATATTGCTTGACCATCTCTTCTGTCATCTGGCTTAAATAGGCAAGCCATGATTTCTTGATGAGTAGCCGATATGCAACAGATTATTTGCGGTCCACAAGGGATAAGAGCTAGTCTGTTTGAATGAAAACGACTGGGTGCTTGCAGCAAAGAACGAATTCTCGTGCAAAAAATAGGGCAGAAAATACGTCTGAGAGGGTGTAATTAATTTCGTATAATCCTTGCTTCCCATCAAGACGACTTCGTCCTGACTACTTTCGGATTCCAAATGCTTAGTCTCCCTTCTATTCCCCGGCTTACTTCTGGTTCAGTTGTTACAGTGACCTGCGTACTTGCGCTTTTGCATTTTGGGCGTGAAGTTCTGGAACCTGTCGCGCTGGCATTAATCCTTAGCCTGATTATCGCACCGCTAATCAATGGCATGCGCCGCGTTGGCATGGGGCGTTTGACGGCGACATTTGGCTCGCTCCTGATTGTCGGCATAGGCGTGGCAGGAATAGGTACGATACTTACCTATCAGTTAATGGCCGTCACGAAAGAACTTCCACAATACCGCTCCGCGATTCATTCCAAGCTTGAAACGGTGCGGGAAATAACCGAGCGACCGTTTGCGCGTCTGGAGGCAGAGCTGAAAGCAGTGACGCCGGCCAGTTCTGCCCAGGTCAATCCCAAATCCAATGCCGAAAGAAAACTCGTCAGCGGCCAGATTCAACCAGTACCTGTGGAAATACGCACACCACAGTTGACCACAACCGAGACCGTAACGCGCCTGATTTCGACGATCTCAGGCCCGGTGGGCGAAACCGGTCTGGTGCTGGTGTTACTGGTGTTTATCCTGCTTGACCATGAATCACTGAGGGATCGCCTGATCCGGCTCACTGGCAAAGGCGATGTCAGCAGGACCATCAAGGCGCTGGGCGATGCGACCGAGGGAGTATCCCGCTTTTTCTTTTCACAATTTTTGGTGAATGCCGGCTTTGGCATAATCATCGGGCTGGTACTGTGGGCTGCCGGGGTTCCTCATGCTGTTTTATTTGGCGCACTCAGCGGCCTGCTGCGTTTTGTCCCGTATTTGGGGGCGCTGGTTGCCGGTGGCGCGATCACTGTTTTCGTCGCAGCCATCGATCCGGGCTGGACGCTGGCGATCTTATGTCTGGTTATTTTTGGTGTGATTGAATTGATCGCAGCAAACGTGATCGAACCCAAGGTGTATGGCCACAGCTCTGGGCTGTCGCCACTGGCGGTGATGGTGTCAGCGCTGTTCTGGAGTGCGATGTGGGGACCGGTCGGCCTTTTACTGTCGACTCCCCTCACCTTGTGCATGGTCGTTGCTGGCCGGCATGTCAGTGCGCTGGAGCCGATTACCATCCTGTTTGCCGATGCACCTAACGTGGATGAAGCCCATCGCTTCTTTCATCGCGTGCTGGCGGCCGATGTGGATGCCATCGTGCGTGATGCGCAAGCTTTTTTGCGCAAGTTCAGTTTCGCCAAATATTGTGATCATATCTTGCTGCCTGGCCTTGCCCTTGGCGCGAATGATTTTGAAAACGGGACGATAGAAAAAGAGCAACAGGACAGCATACGCGCCACCATCGCCATCCTTGCCGAGACGGTTGCTCAGATACCAGGCGCTACAATGAAGAAGCAAAAACAGCGCACGGTATCCATGCTGGATGCCAATGTGGGTGCCCATTTACGCCAGATACGCCAAAAGCGCCTGGGGCGCTGGCAAGGTCCGCTGGATGTACCGTTGCGCTCTATCGTGTTATGCGCCGGGTTTGCCAGCGAACGCGATGATTTGCTCAGCGAACTGTTTGTCATGGCCCTGCGCGAGGTAGCGGTCGATGCGCGCAGCATCTCATTTGGTGATGACAGAGAAAATCCTGGCGAAGACACTGCCAATCTCGTATCGACCGTGTTTATTACCTACCCGCTGGCCTCGATGATGGATAGCTGGATACCCATAGTGCAAGAGTTACGTACCAACCTGCCACATGCAATCATTGTCACCATCCGCCTGCTTTCAGAAGAAGACCAGGCCGACCAGTCTATGATCAACAAGCACGTTGATATAGTGTTGCGTTCATTTGAAGAAGGCTTGGCATTCGTTGCGCCAAACCGTGAAAACCGGGCCAACCGGCATAGTGCTTGATTAGTGCTTGAATGAATTCGTGAAGATCCTGGCCATTCTTATACGAAAATCTTATACGAAAATTCGACTAATCAATAACATGATAATTCACCTCATGTCCGTTGGCAAAGGCTCAACTCGTTTCATAATATGAATTCAAATTTATGTTTGAGAGTGAGCCTATGGAAATTTCCCACCGCGATTTCGTTTAGCTTATTTTCGTTCGCCGCGACACAATCTGCCAGTTGGCCAGGCATCGGTGTCTTCTATGTTTCAGTGCTACTTGCAAAGTTTCCATCAAAGGTCATCCGCCCATGAACAGCCGCATCAAACTGATCCATTCCTGTCATACACAATCGACGGGCCGCCGTTACCTGTCACTCCTGATGCTGGCAAGCATACTGATGTCCGCGTTCGCCTCCGCGCAAACGACTGTCAGAATAGATTTGACCAAACCCGGCATTCCCGTCAGTCCCACCTTATACGGTTTGATGACAGAAGAAATTAATTATTCTTACGATGGTGGACTGTACGCAGAATTGGTTCGTAATCGTATTTTCCAGGATGACGAAAAAGCAGCGGTGCATTGGTCCTTGGTGCAAGATACGGATGGCACGGCATCCATCACTCTCGACACGCGCTATCCGATTGTCGGGACTGCATTGACGACCAGTCTACGGCTCGACGCAGCGCATGCATCGACAGGCCACCGGGTCGGTGTCGCGAATGATGGTTATTGGGGCATTCCCATCAAGCCAAATACAAACTACCGCGCAAGCTTCTATGCCAAGACCGCAGGCGCAGGCGGAGTACCGATCACCGTCGCCCTCGAAGGTAGCGACGGCAAGACCGTGTATGCACAGGCGCAGGGTGGCAAGATCAATGGCGAATGGAAGCAATATACCGTCACACTAAAGACCGGGCCCGATATCAAGCCGACGGCGGCCAGCCGGCTGGTGCTATCGACTGAAAGCCCCGGCACGGTCTGGTTCAACCTTGTCTCGCTGTTCCCGCCAACATACAAAGACCGGCCTAACGGTAATCGCATCGACCTGATGCAGAAACTGGTAGACATGAAGCCAGGCTTCCTGCGCTTCCCAGGCGGTAATTACCTGGAAGGTGATACCGTTGCCACCCGCTTCAAGTGGAAGGAAACGCTGGGGCCACTCAAGCAGCGCCCGGGACATCCCGGTACTTGGAAATACCGTTCTTCCGATGGCATGGGATTGCTCGAATTCCTGGAGTGGACCGAAGACATGGGTGCTGAACCGGTGCTGGCAGTGTTCGCTGGTTATGCATTGAAAGGTGAAACCATACCCGGCGGCCCTGCGCTGCAACCGTTTGTCGAGGAAGCGCTGGAAGAAATCGAATATGTAATGGGTGACGTCAACACCAGATGGGGGGCGCAACGCGTCAGGGATGGCCATCCAGCGCCGTTCAAATTGCGGTACGTCGAGATTGGTAATGAGGATGGATTCGACAAGCAAAAGACCTACGATGGCCGCTATACCCAATTCCATGATGCGATCAAGGCCAGGTATCCGCAGCTAAAGCTGATTTCGACCGTGAATGGTAAGGACAGCCTTGGCCAGCGTCAGTTATTGACCAGCCGTGTTCCAGACCTGATTGACGAACATTATTACTACGACCCTCTGGCAATGATGAGTGACGCCAGCCGCTATGACAGCTATAGCCGCAGCGGGCCGAAAATTTTTATTGGCGAATGGGCAGCGCGCGAGGGTGCTCCCACCACCAACCTGATTTCCGCACTGGCCGATGCCGCGTGGATGACCGGCATGGAGCGCAACGCCGATATCATTGAGATGTCCTGTTACGCTCCTTTGCTGGTCAACGTCAATCCGGGCGGCATGCAATGGCGAAGCAATCTTATCGGCTATGATGCACAGACCAGCTACGGCTCTCCGTCCTATCACGTGCAAAAGATGTTCAATACTTATCTGGGTGACGTCTCATTGCCGCTGGTAGCAGAAAATATCCAAACTCAGACCTGGCAGCCCAAGGCGAAAAAGGATCAACCCGCACCGGCGGCCAGGCAAGTGCCAACCTTGTTTTTTTCCGCCACTAGGTCGGAACAACGTGGCGAAATCTATCTGAAGGTCGTCAATGCTATCGGCACTCCGCAAATGGTTAAGGTAGACTTGACGGGGCCCATCAAGGTGGCACCGGAAGGAAAAGCGATAAGCCTGCGCTCGGATGCACCGGACGATACCAACACCATCGACGCGCCAGGCAAGATCGTACCGGTAACCAGTGCGGCACATGATTTGGGATCCCAATTCAACTACAGCTTCGCGCCTTATTCTGTGACCGTGCTGGTACTGTCACGGACAAGCCGATAGATCAAATACGAAACTACCAGACTACCAAACTAAGAATTGCCCTACCCCATGAAAAAAATATTCGGCAGTTTCTGTATTGCCTTCGCCTGCTTCGGCATTAGCACCTCCAGCCAAGCCGCCACTGCCAACACGGCAGACACCCAGGTCAAATATCTGAGCGGCATCGATAAGGATCACCGGGTGGACTGGGAATTCTTCCTGGACGCAGGACGCAATGGCGGCGCCTGGAAAACCATCCCGGTTCCGTCGAACTGGGAACTTGAAGGTTTTGGCACTTACCGTTATGGTCAGGACTGGGGCAAGGAAGCGGTGCCGGACAATGTGGGCAAATACCGCCATCAGTTCCAGGTGCCGGCTGGCTGGAAAGGACAGCAGGTCGAGATTGTGTTTGGTGGTGCAATGACCGACACCGAAGTGAAGATCAACGGCCAGCTTGCCGGACCTGTCCATCAGGGCGGCTTCTATGAATTCCGCTACGATGTGACACCGCTGCTCAAGGCTGGCGAAAACAATCTGCTGGAAGTGAGCGTCAAACGGGTGTCCGATAATGCCTCGGTCAATCGGGCCGAACGTAGCTCGGATTTCTGGCTATTCAGCGGCATTTATCGTCCGGTATGGCTAGAGGCAAAGCCGGTCGCCAATATCGATCACGTCACGCTCGACGCCCGTCATACCGGCGAATTCGATGCCGAGGTTTACCTGAGCAAGCAAGTACCGGCGGGTGCCAGCGTGCGGGTCCTGTTGACCACGCTCGACGACAAACCGCTCGGCAAACCAATTCTGGCTGCGTTCGCCGGTGCGCAGCAAGCGCTGCATTTGCATACGCATATAGACAATGTCATTCCCTGGTCGGCTGAGAATCCCCAGCGCTACAAGGTGTTGTTTGAACTGCTGAACGGCAAACAAGTCACGCATCAGATCAGCAAGGTGATCGGATTTCGCACCATAGAACTGCGCAAGCAGGACGGCGTCTACGTCAATGGCAATAAAATTCGACTGAAAGGCTCGAACCGTCATTCGTTCTGGCCGACCACCGGCCGCACGACCAGCAAGGAGCTCAGTTATATCGACGCGCGCCTGATGAAGGAAATGAACATGAACGCGGTGCGCATGTCGCATTATCCGCCCGATGAACATTTCCTCGACGTCGCCGATGAAATCGGCCTGTATGTGATCGACGAACTGACCGGCTGGCAAAAAGCCTACGACACCGAGGTCGCCGCGCCACTGGTCAAAGAGTTGGTCAGGCGCGACCAGCACCATCCTTCCATCGTGTTTTGGGCAAACGGCAATGAAGGCGGTTTCCCGCGTGGTGTTGATTCACATTACGACCTGTATGACCTGCAAAAGCGCCCAGTGATCCATCCCTGGGAAAACTACGGCGGCATCGATACCTCGCATTATCCCTACTACGACTGTTGCGCAACATCCCTGTTTCACGGACGCGATGTGTTCATGCCGACTGAATTCATGCACGGTTTGTATGATGGCGGTGCCGCCGCCGGTCTGAACGACTGGTGGAACGCGATGCTCGGCAATCCATTGAGCGCGGGTGGTTTTATCTGGGCCTTTGCTGACGAAGGTATCGTCCGCACCGACAAGAATGGCGAAGTCGACGTCTGGGGCAATCGCGCACCGGATGGTATCGTCGGACCTTACCGCGAAAAAGAAGGCAGCTTCTTTGCGATCAAGCAGATCTGGTCGCCAGTGTATCTGCCGCTGGCGGAAAAGGCATATCTGCAACCCACTTTCGATGGCCGCATTCAGCTTGAAAACCGCTATGATTTCAATAATCTGACCAGCGTCAAGCTGACATGGAAGCTGGTGAAATTCGATACACTCGCATCGAACAAAAACGGTTATCAGGTCACGGCGCAAGGCAAGCTCAAGTCACCCGATGTGGGCCCAGGTTTGCGTGGCAATACCCGGATCGACCTGCCAGAAAACTGGTCGAAACAGGATGCGTTATACCTGAGCGCGGTGGACAGTAGTGGCCACGAAATCTATACCTGGAGCTGGATGATCGCCAGCGCAAATGCAGTCGCCGCGCAAACGGCCACCCAATGGCAGGATCAGCATCGCGCTGCCGGTGCAGGTGCAGGCTCCGCCAGCGTGCAGGAACAGGCAGATGCATTCGAACTCAAAGCTGGCGATATCAGCGCCACCATCGACAAGGGCACTGGCTATCTGCGCCAGTTGCGCAAGGGTGCCACGGTGGTCCCGCTGACCAATGGTCCGCGTCTGGTAACCGGCACCGCTACACTGAAAGAAATTCACGCCACCAGGCAAGGCGGCGATGTGCTGGTCGATGCTAGCTACAGCGGCAATCTGCAATCGGTGCAATGGCGTTTGAGTGTGACCGGCCGCCTGACCCTGTCCTACCAATACAGGATGGAAGGCCGCTCGCAGAGCGCCGATTATCTGGGCGTGAGCTTCGATTATCCTGAAGCACAGGTCAGGGCCATGCGCTGGTTGGGCAAAGGCCCTTATCGGGTCTGGAAAAACCGTACGCAAGGCGTCGGGTTCAACATATGGAAGAAAGACTACAACGACACCGTCTCTGGCCTGAGCTGGCAGTATCCTGAATTCAAGGGTTATCACGACAAGGTTTACTGGGCAGAACTGGAGACGACAAACCTGCCGTTGGTTTTCGTCAACCACAGTGACGATATCGCTTTGCGGATGTTCACGCCAAAAGAAGCACCAGCAGGCGAAGCGAGTTCCCCGAAAGCCACCAAGGTAGAATTCCCGCTCGGCGATATCTCGCTGCTGCATTCGATCGCGCCGATCGGTGACAAGTTTCATCCTGCGCCGGAACTGGGGCCAGCCGGTCAGAAGGGGCGTATTCCGAATCTCGGTATCACTCTGTCGAACACGGTCGACATCTTGATTGGCGAATCGCGCTGATTATGCTATTGCGTTCGATGGAAGGAGGACTGTTATTTGTCACACCAATCGGGGAAACCGGCATTAGTGTCTGATGCTTGAATTGACTCGTGAAAAAGCCCGGCAAACATGTTGTCTGCCGGGCTTTTTTTTGCGTCATTCGCTACCTGATCATGCCCTCCTCTTTATGCTTTTAGCAGGCCGCCCGCAAGCGGCCCACTGCAACATCAGAACGAAGTGCGCATAGACAAGGTATAGGATGCACCTGGTTTGTACTCATCAAACACGGCATTGCTGAACTGCGTGTATGACTGGCTGATGGCTTTGTTGGCATTCCATACACTCAGGGTCAGGTCTGTGTTGTATGGGAAGTTGAACATGCGTTTCAGATTGGCACCCACCGACAGATCGACTTGCGTACGATCTGTTGTGTAGGCATAGGCACCACCTGGCACGTTCAAACCTGTGCTGGTATTCACCACGTGCGACGCTGTGTACTGACGCGAGACGCGGAAGTTCAGGCCGTTGCGTTCATAATACATCGTCAGGTTGCTGGTGCGTGGTGGCACGCCAGAGACCGGTGGTGCATTTGGTGCTTCATCCTTTTGATTGGTATAGGTGTAATTGGCGGTAAAACCAAAACCCTTGACTGGCAGCATGTCCAGCGGTTGTTGCCAGGTCAGTTCGATACCGCGCACTTTCAGCTTGGTGTCGATGTTATACGGTTCGGTGATCTCGACCAGATGCTTGTCGCGTCCACCGCTGGCATCGACCGACTGTTGCTGCGCTGCTGTCAGGCCCACAGTGCCATAAATGGCATCCAGTTGTGACAGCGTGTACGTGATGATACGCTGACCAGGACGGCTGACAATGTCTTTGGCAAAGGCACTGGCCGACACATAGGCTTCACGGGTCATATAGTATTCCAACCCCAGATCAAGGTTGTTCGCCCCGAAAGGTTTCAGGTTGGGGTTGGTCACATTACCCTGACGCGCGCCCTGGTCACCAATGGTCAGCATGGTCTGTCTGAGATCGGCCGGGTTGGCACGTGTCAAAGACTTGGAAGCTGATGCACGGAAAATCAGTTTTGGCATGATGTTATAGGCAAGGGTTGCGGATGGCAGTACATTGGCGTAGCTGGTTGTTTCATATGCCCAGACGCCAATATTGTCATACTGACCGCCATTCTTCAACGTGGCATTGCGTGGATCAGCCACTACACTCAAAGCACCAATCGTTTGCTTGGTATTGGCGTAGCGCACACCGGCATTGTAGCGCAGCATGCCGTCGAACAAGTTGAAGCGACCGTTTGCTTCCGTATAGAAGGCATCCACTACCTCGCGGATATAGCCACCGCTACCGCTGGTAAAGCCTTTGTAAATATTGTCCCGGAAATACTGATAGTCCGTGTCCTGACCGAACTTGGGCCAATTTACGCTGATAAAACCGTGGTTCGTGGCATAAGCATAATTCGGCACGCCAGCATTGGTAACCACAGAGCCGAGGTAAGTCAGCGGCGTAGTTGCACCAGCCGTAGAACCAGTACCATAACCTGGGTAAGCAGTGGCGGCATCTGTAATCACGCCCGGTGTGCTGCGACCGTCACAACCAGGTTGACGAATCTGTGTGTTCGGTGCAAAGAAGCGATAGTTGACGTTATTGCCGCAGGTAACGTTCATCCAGGCATCCGCGGTAGAGTAGTCACGGTAACGGCGCTCGATATCGTCATACGACACACCAGACTTGATGCTGAAGCTGCTGTCGCCCCAATTAACGTTCAGGCGCGAGCCTTTGGTTTGATTGGTGCGCTCATACAAATCCATACGCAAACCAGACAAGCCCTGCCCTGCCTGATTCCAGCCGAAGTTTTTCGGATCATTGAGATTCAGGTTGGCACCATAGGTTGGTGACTGGCCTGGAACCGTGTTGTCATAGGTAATGACAGAGTTGGGCGACGTGGTGGCCAGCAATACCGAAGGCATGTCACGGAAGAACGTGCTCTTGGTAAAGTTGACATGGCCGTCTATGGTCCACTTGTCGTTAGGACGGAATTCGAAGCCAGGATTGAAGCTGCGGAACAGCGTTTTTTCTTCCATAGGCCGGTATTCCAGGGACCAGAAAGTATTGGCAAACGTGGCCTTGGTCAGTACGCAACCAATCGTGCAATCGCTGCGATCAAATTCCATGCCGATAGGGATGACAGTGTTGGCACGCGTGCCGGCGTTCATCCCCTCATAAATCATTTTGTTGCCCTTCTGGGCGAACACCATGTCCATATAGACATCCAGCTTGTCATTCGGCTGCCATTGCAGACTGACGACTTCGCCGTAACGTTTACGCTCACCTTCATAGATCAAATGTCGACCCAGACGCGCCATCAGCGCATTATCAATCTGCTGAATGGTGGCCCCCGGGTTCAGTGCCAGCAACATGGCACGGTCAATCTGTTTGCCTGGCACCAGAATCGAACGCGCATAGGCAGGCAAATCATTCAGCGCCAAGCCTGACGGCACTGTGTCCGGGGTGGATTGCGAGCCGCCACCAGTACTATTAGGATTGTCTGCAGCGTTTGCCTGGAAGGATTTCAGCTGGAAGTTACGCATGTCCACTGACTGGAAACCTTCGGTCTTGTACTTGGTATCACCAAAAGCAGCGCCGACCAGGACACCGAATTTACCAAGGCCAGTATCCCAGGTATTACTGATCAGGCCGGAACCTGTCGTACCCGTTTTACCACTTTGATCGCGGTAGTTACCACTGAGTGTAATCGCGGACCGGAAACCATTCTTGTCGAAGGGGCGCACACTGCGCATGTCTACCGTACCGGCAATACCACCTTCAATCAGGCTGGCTTGCTGGCTCTTGTATACGCTGGCACTGCGGAACAGTTCAGACGGCAGGAAGTCCATATCGACTTCACGGTTGGCACTGATAGTGCCACCCCAGCTACCTGCCGAGGCTGAAGCCATCGGTGCGCCGTTCAGCAGCACGCGAGTAAAGGCTGGCCCCATGCCACGAATGGAAACGTTCAGGCCTTCACCGTCGATTTCAGCACGTGTAACCTTGACACCAGGAACCCGGCCCAGAGCATCGGCAATATTAGGATCAGGGAATTTGCCCATGTCTTCCGAAAACACGGTATCACTCAGCCCTACGTTCTCGTATTTTTCATTGGCAGACAGAGCCAGCGAGCTGCGATAGCCGCTCACCGTAACGGTTGGAGTTGCCTTGTCTTTTTCCTTGTCTTTTTCCTTTTCCTTATCTTTTTCAGCCGCCGTAGCCGAAGCTGGTGCCGGTGTTGGTGTTGGTGTTGGTACCGACTGAGCATAAGCGCTGGAAATCAGGCCAGCAAGGACAGTAGTGACAAAAACATCACTCCCTGTGCCCAATCGACGCCGAACGGCACCCTTTGTTCTTTGGTTCATGCATGTCTCCTTTTATACGGCATCTTGTGCCATTGTTGTTTGCGTCTTTATATGACGCTTCAATTTTTATTTATTACGAGAAACAGATTGTGGTAACGCAAACAAATACCGCACATTCAGCCCTGCTCCATTGGCGATAAACTGCTTCATCAGCAAACACCAGCTTGGTTTCCTCCTCTTTCTCTGGCACTGGATATGTCGCCGCTTTGTTTGCGCATAACAACGATGATACTGCAATAAATAGCGCTACCATTTGCATAGTCGCCTTTTTGGAATTTCGCGTCAATCATCTTTATCACTTGCGTTGTTACGCGGATACGGTTTTTTGATAAAATTGTTTGCGCTAACATTTCTGCCAAAAAAATTGCCCGGAAAGATTCCGGGCAGCATCAAAATAAGACTTGGAAAAACCTAAGGCTGATCAGTAAAACGGAAGGAATCCACGTCGATATAACCCTGATCTGGACGGGGGTTATAGCAGAACAAGGCAAACTGCTGCCCCTGGAAGGTTCCAGTCCGCCAGTCATAACCCAGATCAAAACTGCCACCCAACACGTTCCAGGTTCTGCCATCCAGGCTGTAAGCGACTTCAGCCTTGTTCTTTCTGAAATCCATGTCCGTGCGCAGATGAATCTTGCTGACATTGATCGGGCGCGATGACACCCGCACTTCGGTCTGTCGTCCGATCGCGGTGTCTTCTATTACCTCCATACTCAGAAACAATTTGTCTGCTGCATCACGCTGGACAGTGATGTGGCCGTTAAATTTCCCCATGGTGCCGAATCCGCATACATCACCTGCCAGCACATTGCTGACATCCACCTCAACCTCACCACGACTCCAGGGCCCCTGCCCCTTCTGGGTCAGCGTATTGCGCGCCGCCCAGAACTCGCTTGCCTTGGTTGCTTCCAGCCGCAAGAAGCCTCGCCGCTCGCGCAAGGACCAGAGGCTGTCATCCGGATTGTGGTTCCATTGCCACTGCATACCCAGGGTTTGCGCACTGAAATCGTCAGAGGTCGCCAATTTTGTGATTGGCTTGCCAAGGATAGGCTTGGGGGCGACTGCCGGCACCTGGCCCGGTGCATCTTTGCTACCCCACACTGGCCAATCATCCTCCCAAAAAATCGGACTGATATTCGTCATGCGCCCGATGGGGCCAGCATCAACCATCACGAAGCCATACCAGTTGCCATCCGGCAGATCAACGATCCCGCCCTGATGCCCACCTGTACGATCATCGATTTGCGCATGCGATTCCCAGGGACCGGACAGGCTCTTGGCGCGCGACACGATCAGCGTCAGAGTGGATGGCAATGCGTTGAAAAGATAGTAATACCCCCCCCGCTTGACCAGCTTGGAACCTTCCGCCCCCTTGATGTAATGAATCTTGCGCGAGTCAGTCACCTTTGAATAGTCGCTGCTCAGACTTAGCAAGTTGACCGTACCATCCGACCCAATGGAAGTCGCGATATAGCCCTTGCCGTCAGGCTCGATGAACATGGCAGGGTCAAACGCAGCGCGATCCAGCTCATGGTAAGCCCAGGGGCCTTTGACATCCTTACTGTAGTAGACACGGGTATTTTGCTTGACCGGCGTCACCACCGCATAGAACGTACCCTGGTAATATCGCAGGCTGGCAGCAAACAATCCGCCACGATACGCATTCCCGTTTTTGAGATCATATTGCTCCATCCCGTTCAGTTTTGACACGATATGCGAAGCAAATTCCCAATTAACCAGATCTTTGGAATGAAGCAAAGTCAGGCCAGGGCTATTCGCAAACGTGGTGCTGACAAAGTAAAAGTCCTCACCGACGCGAATGATGTCAGGGTCAGGATAATCAGCATACAGCGGTGGATTGGTGTAGGTGCCATCACCATTGTCACCCGACCTGGCCTGCGCATCGGACATGCCGATATGGAACATGCACAGCACCATCATCAATGTCATTGCGATGCGTTGCACAATTTGATGTCGAATGACATGCGCCGTTTTATGACTGGAAGATACGCCGCTCATTGTTGAACCCCCAGTACAGTGATGGACTGCGGTGCCAATGTGAATGCCAGTTTATTACTACTGATACCGACTTTCACTTGCTTGGGAGTAACCGTTTCAGGCGCTTCAAATGTATTGACTGCATCAATGCGCGGAGCCGTCAAGGTTTCACCAAGCGCTGCACTGGCATTCATGCCAGGCAGATTAATGGCGATGCTGACCGCCGCATTGGGATCAACATTGGTCAGCGCCAGCCACAGCTTGCCGTTCTTGTCTCTTGCTGCAATAACATCCACCCTCGGCAGACGGACATCACCGAAGATATAAGTGCCAGCGTCAATACTGACCGGCACCAGCTTTGCATCCTGGAACGGCACATACATCTTGAAGACGTGGTAAGTTGGCGTCAGCAATATACGCTCTTTGTCAGTCAATATCATGGCCTGCAGCACGTTCACCATCTGCGCGATATTGGTCATCCGCACCCTGTCTGCATGTCGCGCAAAGATATTGAAATTGAGTGCTGTGAGAATGGCATCCCGCTGCGAATTCTGCTGCATCAGAAAACCAGGTTTGCTGCCTGGCGTAGGTGCCAGCCATGAACCCCATTCATCAACCACCAGGGCAATTTTTTTTGCCGGATCATATTTATCCATGATGGCCGAATGCGTCTTGATAAGATCATCCATGCCCACCGTCTCTTTGATGAAACTGGCATATTCATCCTCGCCAAAGCCGGTCGCCTTCTTTGCTGGTGGCCAGCCGTTGACTGTGTATGAATGCAGGGACAGGCCATCGATATTCCAGCTCCAGACCTTGTCGCGCCATGCTTTCATGATGGTTTCGGTGTACTCAGTCTTGCCACCATCAGGACCAACTGCGATCTGCTGCATTTTCTGGTCATTCAGGTAATTCCTGCTGAAGCGGGAATACAGTTTGAGCTGACTCAGGTAATAATCAGCGCTCATGGCACCGCCGCAACCCCAGCTTTCATTACCTATACCCCAGAACGCCACCTTGTAAGGTGCAGGATGTCCGTTCGCTGCCCGCTCCTGGGCCAGGGCTGTGTGTTCGGAAGTTAAGTATTCCAGCCATTCTGCAGATTCCTGCGGCGTACCGGTACCAACGTTGGCAGAAATATAGGCTTCCGCCCCGATTTGCTCGACGAAATCCATGAATTCGTGGGTGCCGAAAGTATTTGGCTCCACCACCCCACCCCAGTTAGGATTCAAGCCTGCACGCCGCTTGTCAGCCGGACCTATGCCGTTACGCCAGTGGTATTCATCAGCAAAACAGCCACCTGGCCAGCGCACCACCGGCACCCTGATCGCTTTCAGCGCCGCCACCACGTCATTGCGAATGCCACGTGTATTGGGAATCGTCGAAGTTGGCCCTACCCACACTCCTTCATAGATACCATATCCAAGATGTTCAGCAAACTGACCGAAGATGCGCCGGTCTATGGTAACCCCAGGCTTATTGGCGTCTATACTGGCGTCTATCGTGAGTGAGGCAGTCTTCGTCGTCTCGGCAGCACCAACCCCGGTCGACGACAGAGCAAACACCAGCGTGGCGAGGCTGGAATAAAGATATTTCATGAAATCTCCTGTTTTTCTTAGTGTATTTTTCTTGTGTATTTTTGAGCAAAATGCAGCATTTCCATTTTCTTTGAATGACTTGCTCATCAATGGTAGCGCAAACAATTACAACAAGCGCAACTGTTGGCCAGCATAAAAAGTCCGCACGTCAAATAAAAACAAAAACCATTTGACGACACCAATGCGATAGCAAAAATCAATATCCAGGCCACACCCGACATCTCTTCACCGAAAACAAAAAAGCAGGGATATGCGCTTGGATTTTCTTAAGAAATGCCTACCATTATATTCTTTCATTGCCCTATGTAAACTGCGTTTCGGCAAAGCAAATTCAATGAGCGAATCCAGTCAAAATACAATCAAAATCCTGCTTAAAAAATGATTGTAAGACTTCAAGTTCGCGCAAGCCAGCGACCGCATTGCAAGTAAGTCAATGAATGGACAAAATCGCAGTATCGCAAATATGTTAGCGTACAACATGAAATTAATTATTTCATTGACACCCACTTAATTTAGCTTATAAACTAAAAATGGTCGCGCTACCAATCCCCATAAAAAAGCCGGCTAAAAACAAAAAAATAGCGGTAAAAACCGAATCTGGAGACATCAATGCCTATGAAATGCCACCGCCTGGCTGTACTTCATGCCACGAGCAGAAACGCCGCCCATCCAAGGTCTAAAGATGCGCAATTACCACAACGGCCTGCCTTCTTGCGTTCGCGACCCTAAATAAGCACTTGGGTTCCAGGATTTGATCCTTACTGAAAATTTTTGGCCAATTCACTGACTAAGCATCACTGAATCATCGAATCGTATTCCCGACGCTGGCATCTTGCGTACACTTGTCAGCGCAGGACGCATGCTCAGATTCGCAGCCAGGCTTCCAGCCCAGGTGCCTGACCTTCTCACTTGCCGCCTGATCCCGATCGGGCGGATTGACCCACCGTCTATCCACCATTTGGTGACATAGACGGTGGTTTTTTCGATATAACGCAAGGAATGTAATGAAAACCCCGAAACACCGTGCACACCGAGCCTGGCTGTTGACCTCAGTCTTCCTGCTATCCCTGCTGGACTATTCAATGGCAGTCGCCGCCGACGCCATTCCCTATTTACGCAAGCAAGGCTCGGCCACACAACTCATGGTTGACGACCAGCCCTTCCTGATTCTGGGTGGTGAATTGCATAATTCGTCAGCCTCCAGCCTGACTTATCTCAACAAGCTGTGGCCTGCTTTGAAAACCGCAGAAATCAACACGGTACTGGCACCCGTGGAGTGGGATCAGATTGAGCCTGTCGAAGGTCGTTTCGACTTCACTATCCTCGATGGCATGTTGCAACAATCCCGCGCCAACAACACCAGGTTGATCTTGCTGTGGTTCGGTGCCTGGAAAAATTCCATGTCCACTTATGTCCCGACATGGGTCAAGCAGGATCAGCAACGCTTCCCGCTGTCACGAAACCGCAACGGCATAGCGCAAGAAATACTCACCCCGTTTGGCCCGAATACCCTGGCGGCTGACACAGCGGCCTACCAGGCTTTGCTTGCCCATCTCAAGCAAGTCGATACGCAACGCACCGTCATCATGATCCAGGTCGAGAACGAAATCGGCATGCTGCCAGACGTACGCGACTATGGCACGCTGGCCAATATCGCATTCAAGGGCCCCGTGCCCAAGGCCTTGATGGACTATCTGCAGGCGAATCGCGCCGACCTGCACACGTCCGTCAAAACGCTGTGGGCTGCCAATGGCAATCGCATGAACGGTACCTGGGCCGAAGTATTCGGTGCCAGCATCGCTGCGGAAGAAATTTTTCAGGCATGGTCTTACGCCCGTTTCGTTGAAACGATGACTGCCGCCGGCAAAGCAACCTATCCGCTACCCATGTATGTCAACGCAGCGCTGAATCGTCCCGGCAAGAAGCCGGGTGAATATCCGAGCGCAGGACCGCTGCCACACCTGTTTGATGTCTGGAAGGCCGGTGCGCCTTCTATTGACGTCTTGGCCATCGACACTTACTTCCCCAACTTTACCGAATGGGCAGTGCAGTTCAAGCGTCCGGATAACCCGCTGTTTGTGCCAGAGGGAAACAATGCAGGCCGGCACGACGCCGCCGCCAAAGCTTTCTACTCCATAGGCGAGCATGATGCTTTCGGGTTTTCACCGTTTGGCATAGAAGACAGCACGGGCAAGGGAGACGACACATTGCCGCAGGCTTTTCGGGTACTCAGGCAATTGGCACCAGTCATTGCCCAGTATCAGGGCAGCGGCAATATGCGCGGCTTCAAGGCCCACGTTTCCTATGAAGGCACAGTCGATTCCACCCCGCAAAAAGTCACCATGGGTTCTTTTGCGCTGCAGGTTGACCTGAACAATCGCTGGAGCAAGACCGAAACCAAAGACCTGGAAGCCCATGGCGGCCTGATCATCCGTTTGTCCGATAACGAATTTCTGATTGCAGGCAAAGGACTGACCGTCACTTTCAAGGATGCCAGCGATCCAGCCCGACTGGTTGGCTTCGAAAAAATCACGGAAGGCAGCTATGAAAATGGCAAATGGGTGGAAGGACGCTGGCTCAATGGCGATGAGAGCCACCAGGGGCGACAGATCATGTTGTCAAACAAGGAGTTTTCGATACAAAAGCTGCGGCTTTACCGGTATCGTTGAATGCTGGTTTGAATGCTGGTTGCGCCGTTTGCGCAACGAAAAAAACTGCACATGAAATAGGCTTACCATAGCATGTTAGCCCTACACAACATCCCTTGTGGTAAAGTTAGGTTCTAACATAAGCGCATTTTTTAATGGATTTTCAAGGCAGATGACAAAAAGCAAGGTGAAGCAAAACCCAGCACCAGCAGTGCCAACCGCCGACAGCCGGCTGCATGCGCCTACCATGTCCGATGTTGCAAAGCTGGCCGGGGTATCGTCAATGACCGTGTCGCGTGTGATGAACGGTGATACCAATGTGCGTGAACAAACCCGTGTGCGCGTTGATGCCGCCATCACTGAACTGAACTACATTCCCAATCAGGCCGCACGTCGCCTGGCCGGCTTGCGCACTATCCGTTTCGGGTTCTTATATAGCAATCCGAGCGCAGGTTATTTAAGTGAATTCCTGGTTGGTCTGCTGAATCAGGCCAGTCCCAACAATATACAGCTCGTGGTCGAAAAGTGTGAAGCCGATGAACATGACGTTGAACAGGCCCAGCGCCTGATTGCCAACGGGGTCGATGGCATTATCCTGCCGCCGCCCTTATGCGATTCTGCGCGTCTGATCGAACTGATTGCCGCATCCGGCACGCCAGCGGTAATGGTTGCCTGTGGCCAGCCTGACCCGCGCATGGGCAGTATCAGCGTCGACGACTTCCATGCTGCCTATGCGATGGCCAATCATCTGATTTCGCTGGGCCATCACCGCATCGGCTTTATCATTGGCCACCCCAATCAAAGTGCCAGCGCCCGCCGGCTGGAGGGATTCAAGGCTGCCATCGCTGAAAAACACGCAGACAATGCACCGGAATTAATTGTCCAGGGCATGTTCACCTATCGCTCTGGTCTGGATGCTGCAGAAGCCTTGCTGGGACTGGATGAACGCCCCACAGCCATCTTTGCCAGCAATGATGATATGGCTGCTGGCGTGGTCGCCATTGCCCACCGGCTGGGCCTGGATGTACCGGGCGACCTGACCGTTGCCGGCTTCGATGACACGGCACTGGCAACCACCATCTGGCCAGAACTGACCACCGTACGCCAACCTATTGCCGATATGGCCGAAGCGGCGGTGCAATTATTGCTGCGACAAATCCGCGCGCAGCGCAATGATGTGCCAGAAGCACCTGAGCACACACGTATAGAACACATGCTGGTGCGTCGCCAATCTGACGCCGCCCCGCGCCTGCGTCCGCGCTCCAAAATGCTGTCCAAGGTAAGGCTTTAGAACGCGCAGCACACCTGTTTTGCTCGCTACAGATCGTAAACACGTTCTAACAGGTATGCTGCGCATCAATCTGCCATTGCCACATGAATGCTGGCATGCAGGCAATCAAGCCCTGTCTTGCGTTCAGAATGACGAAAACTGCCGCTCATTCAAAACAATACGTCCCTCCGGCAGCATCTTCGTTCTGCCAATACTCCTGCGTATCCAGAGCAGCATCCACAGCAGCATTCAGGGCGAAATTCAAACCAGAATTCTGAATCGGCCCGGTTGACACCTTCCATTTACTCTTCACATGCTGTAGCGTGCAGCACCAAGTCATGACGTAGGCGAAGCAAAAAAACTGCCGTTTCGTTTCAATAAGCATTAAAACAATACATTAAGTAACATTGGCGACACCGCTACCCGCCATAATTCAGCCTTGGACTAGCCGAGTGGCAATAATGCCATCGGCCTGACGGTTTACAGGTGTAAACTAGAAAATATTAATAATTTATTACTTTTGATAATAAAATGAACAACAAACTCACTGATTTGCTCACACAGCGCATCCAGCCTTCGGCTCAATCTGCACAGGTTTTGCATCATCAGGCAGGACGTAGCCAGCCTCGCCTGCTGGCCTTGTTGTTGACAGTGATGGTGATAGGTGCCGGCGGCATCTGGTGGTGGAAATCGCGTCCTGATACCACTGCTGACGCCGCCAGCGCAACTGCCAAGTCCCCTGTCGGCAACGCCGGCGGGCGACGCTTTGGCGGTGCCAATACGATACAGCCGGTATCCATACAGACCGTACGCAAGCAGGATATCAAGGTGATGGTTAACGCCATAGGCAGTGTAACTGCATCAAATACAGCGATCGTCCATGCACAAGTGAATGGCGTGCTCCAACGCCTGCATTTCATTGAAGGACAGCAGGTCAGCGCTGGCCAGTTGTTGGCCCAGATTGATCCGCGTGCCTATGAAGCGACGCTGGGACAAGCGGAAGGTGCACTGGCCCGTGACAAGGCACAACTGGATAACGCCAATATTGACCTGGCACGTTATCGCGACCTGCTCGCTAAAGATGCTGTCCCCAAACAGCAACTTGACACTCAGCAAGCACTGGTTCATCAGCTTGAAGGCACAGTCAAGGTAGATCAGGCTGCCGTCGCCAGCGCAAGACTGCAATTATCTTATACCCGCGTGCTGGCCCCCACCGCTGGCAGGGTTGGCTTGAAGCAGGTTGACATCGGGAATGTGGTGCAGGCATCTGACGCCAACGGCATCGTCATCATCAATCAAACCCGTCCGGTTACGCTGGTTTTTGCGGTACCCTCCGCCAATGTGCCCCTGATCACGGCGCGCCTGCGCTCGAACACGGCAATGACCGTCAATGCCTGGGACCGTGGTGGCAAGCGTTTGCTGGCCACTGGCCGCGTCGCCACGGTTGACAATGCCATCGACACGACCACCGACACCATCAAAGTCAAGGCCGTGTTTGCCAATGCAGATGATGCCTTGTTCCCTAACCAGGCCGTCAGCGTCACCCTGCAAATGGATACGCTGAACGATGTGCTGGCAGTTCCACCATCGGCAGTATTGCGCGGCACCCAGGGCTTCTACCTTTACGTTGTCAATGCAGATAACACGGTCAGTACACGCGTCATCACACCGGGCACGGTCGATGGTGACTGGATGGCGATAGAAGGCCCTTTGAAAGCGGGTGAAAAAGTGGTGATTGACGGTGTTGACCGCCTGCGCGAAGGGGCCAAGGTGGAAGTCATCGCGTCTGACCCCAAACAGCGTGCCGGTGCCAACGCACCCGCTGGTGGTGGAAAACGTGGCAGGAATAAAGATAAAGGGGCCGACTCATCGGCATCGGCATCTGCATCAGCGTCAGCGTCGGCATCTGCATCCGTATCTGCGGCATCGTCGGCGCCTGCACATCAGCCTGCTGGCAGCACAGCCGCTTCCAAGTAGAGCCGGGCAGCCATCATGAATCCTTCAAGAATCTTTATTGAACGCCCCGTCGCCACATCCTTGCTGATGCTGGCGATCATGCTGGCGGGCATACTGGCATATCGACTGCTGCCACTGTCAGCACTGCCTGAAGTCGATTATCCGACCATACAGGTGACGACGCTTTATCCAGGTGCCAGCCCGGATGTCATGTCCACCACCGTCACTGCCCCTCTGGAAAGGCAGTTCGGCCAGATGCCGGGCCTGAACCAGATGACCTCGACCAGCTCCGGCGGTGCATCTGTCATTACCCTGCGTTTTTCTTTGGGTTTGTCACTGGATGTGGCAGAACAGGAAGTACAGGCAGCCATCAACAGTGGCAGCAATTTGCTGCCCAGTGATTTGCCCATGCCTCCCATCTACAGCAAGATCAACCCAGCCGATGCACCGGTACTGACGATTGCGATTACCTCACCTTCTTTGCAGGTCATCAAGCTGCATGATTTAACAGAAAATCGTCTGGCACCCAAACTGTCGCAGGTGGATGGAGTAGGCCTGGTCAGCATAGCTGGCGGGCGACGCCCTGCCGTGCGTATTCAGGCCAATCCGCAAACCCTGGCATCACTGGGCTTGTCACTGGATGACATCCGTTCGGCCATAGTCTCAGCCAATGTGAATCAGGCGAAAGGCAGTTTTGACGGTGCGCAACGTGCATCCACCATTGATGCCAATGACCAGTTGAAATCAGCCGCTGAATACCAGAACCTGGTGATTGCCTGGAAAAATGGCAATCCATTGCGGCTGAAGGACATCGCCCAGATAGTAGATGATGCAGAGAACTTGCGGCTGGCAGCATGGGCAGACAGCATGCCTGGCGTGATTTTGAATGTACAGCGCCAGCCAGGGGCGAACGTCATCCAGACTGTGGATCGCGTCAAGGCCTTGCTGCCCAAATTGAAAGCCTCGCTGCCTGCTTCGGTCGATGTGCAGGTCATTGCTGACCGTACCACCACCATACGCGCATCTGTTGACGATACGGAATTCGAACTGCTGCTTTCCATCGCCCTGGTGGTGATGGTGATTTTCCTGTTCTTGCGCAGCGCCAGTGCCACCATCATCCCCAGCGTCGCGGTGCCGCTGTCACTGGTGGGCACCTTTGGTGTCATTTATCTGGCCGGGTTTTCCATTAATAACCTGACGCTGATGGCGCTGACCATCTCCACCGGCTTTGTCGTCGATGATGCCATCGTCATGATAGAAAACATCGCCCGATTTGTTGAAGAAGGTGATACACCGATGGCGGCCGCCTTAAAAGGCAGCAAGCAAATCGGCTTTACCATTATTTCGCTGACGGTATCGCTGATTGCCGTGCTGATTCCACTGCTGTTCATGGGTGACGTGGTTGGCCGGCTATTTCATGAATTTGCCATCACGCTGGCCGTCGCCATTTTGATTTCTGCTTTTGTGTCGCTGACGCTGACACCGATGATGAGTGCCCGCCTGTTGCGTCCCGAGCATGAAATCAAACATTCGCGTCTTGGCGCATGGAGTGCACGCAGTTTTGATGCACTGGTCAATCGTTATGGCAGTGCCCTGAACTGGGTACTGGACCGCCCAGCCAGCACGCTGCTGGTATTCGCCTTCACCGTGGTACTGACAGCGATTTTGTATGTCTGGGTGCCAAAAGGTTTTTTCCCGGTACAAGATACGGGTTTGATACAGGTGATTACCGAAGCAACGCAAACCACCTCTTTTGAAGCCATGTCCACCCGCCAGCAGGCAGTGGCAGAGGCCATTTTGAAAGACCCCGATGTCGACCACCTGGCCTCTTTCATCGGCGTGGATGGTGCCAACCCCACACTCAACACCGGACGTATGCAAATCACCCTGAAGCCTTTCTCACAAAGACAGGCGTCGGCGTCCGAGATCATTCGCAGGCTGGATGAAAGCACATCCCATATTCCTGGCATCACGGCGTATATGCAACCCGTACAGGATCTCACTATCGAAGACCGTATTTCAAAGACGCAATACCAGTTCTTGCTGAGTTCCCCCAGCTCTGCAGACCTGACATCATCCACCAACCGCTTGCTGGCACGTTTGAAAAAACTACCGCAACTGGCGGATGTGGCCAGCGATTTGCAGGATGAAGGCCAGCAAGCCTATGTGCAGATAGACCGCGAAGCGGCTGGCAGACTGGGTGTCACCGTCGCCAACATTGATACGGCGCTTTACAATGCCTTTGGCCAGCGCCTGATCTCTACCATCTATACCCAGTCCAGCCAGTATCGTGTGGTGCTGGAAGCGGCAAAAGATGTCAAAACCGGGCTGGTTGCTATTGAAGGCTTGTACGTGCCGGGCACCTCAGTATCGGCCACTGGTGGTTCCAGCACCATACAAGTGCCGCTGACATCGGTTGCGCAGGTGATCAGCAAATCTGCCGCATTGGCGATCAATCACGTGGCGCAATTCCCTTCCGTCACCATCTCGTTCAACCTGGCAGGTGGTGCATCGTTGGGCAGCGCCGTAGATGCCATCAAGGCTGAAGAAGAAAAACTGGATTTACCGCCCAGCGTGGAAACCAGTTTCCAGGGCGCTGCCGAAGCTTTCCGGGCTTCACTCAGCAGTAGCCTGCTGTTGATCCTGGCGGCAGTGGTCACCATGTATATCGTACTGGGTGTGCTGTATGAAAGTTATATTCACCCTATCACCATACTCTCCACCCTGCCCTCTGCCGGCCTGGGTGCCTTGCTGGCCCTGCTGATAGCGGGGCAAGACCTGGGCGTAGTGGGTATCATCGGGATTGTGCTGCTGATCGGCATTGTCAAAAAGAACGCCATCATGATGATCGATTTCGCGCTGGATGCCGAGCGCGAACAAGGCATGGAACCGCGTGCTGCCATCCACCAGGCTTGCCTGCTGCGCTTCCGCCCTATTCTGATGACTACCATGGCTGCCTTGCTGGGTGCATTGCCACTGATGCTGGGTACCGGTGCCGGCCACGAATTGCGCCATCCTTTGGGCGTGACCATGGTTGGCGGCCTGATAGTCAGCCAGTTGCTGACTTTATTTACCACACCGGTCATTTACCTGGGCTTTACCCACCAGGCGCAAAAACTTGCTGAATGGCGCAGCAGGCGCGAAACCGCAAGGCTGGCGAAAGAAAGCCGTCTATGAATATTTCTGCGCCATTCATAGCAAGGCCGGTAGCCACCACACTGATCACACTGGGTGTGGCGCTGGCGGGTGTCATTGGTTTTCAATTGCTGCCTATCGCGCCTTTGCCCCAGGTTGATTTTCCGACGATTTCGGTGAATGCCTCGCTGCCTGGTGCCAGTCCGGACACCATGGCAGCAACCGTCGCCACGCCGCTGGAACGTGCGCTTGGCAGTATTGCCGGTGTCAGTGAAATCACATCGCGCTCTTCGCTGGGCTCGACCAGCATCACCCTGCAATTCGACCTGAATCGCAATATTAATGGCGCAGCCCGAGATGTACAGGCAGCCATTAATGCGGCGCGCAGTCTGTTGCCCAGCGGCCTGCCCAGCAATCCCACTTACCGTAAAGTAAACCCTGCCGACGCACCCGTGATGATACTGTCACTCACCTCAGAAACCCTGACGCGCGGCCAGATGTATGACGCCGCCTCTACCGTCCTGGCCCAGCGCCTGGCCCAGGTAGAAGGAATTGGCCAGGTAACAGTGGGGGGTGGTGCCCTGCCAGCCGTGCGCGTAGAACTTGATCCGGACAAGCTGTCACAGAAAGGCATATCGCTGGAAAACGTACGGTTGGCACTGACAGCCACCAATGCCAATCGTCCCAAAGGAGCCGTGGAAGAAGATGGCCATAGCTGGCAAATCAGTGCCAATGACCAGGCCCGCACGGCGGCTGAATATGCACCTGTCGTCCTGAGTTATCGCAATGGCGCAGCAGTGCGCTTGCGTGATGTAGCTGAAGTAGTGGATTCTGTACAGGATGTACGAAATTACGGTGTCGCCAACGGCAAACCAGCCATCGTCCTGTTTTTGCTGAAGGAACCTGGTGCCAACATCATAGAAACCGTAGAACGTGTGCGCACCCTGCTGCCACGTTTACAGGCATCCATCCCGCAGGCCATCGACCTGAATGTCGTCAGTGACCGTACACCGACCATCCGCGCATCGCTGCGTGAAGTTGAACGTTCACTGTCTATCGCCGTAGGTCTGGTGATCTTGGTCGTGCTGCTGTTTTTACGTAACTGGCGCGCCACCCTGTTGCCCGCAGTTGCCGTGCCGGTATCGCTGGCTGGCACCCTGGGTGTCATGTATTTGTGCGGCTATAGTCTGGATAACCTGTCCGCCATGGCCTTAACCGTGGCAACCGGATTTGTCGTCGATGATGCCATTGTCGTTTCTGAAAATATCAGCCGGTATATAGAACAAGGCTTAAGCCCACGCGAAGCGGCACTGAAAGGTGCGCGCGAAATCGGCTTTACCGTCGTCTCTATCAGCCTGAGCCTGGTTGCGGTATTTATTCCCCTGCTCTTGATGGGGGGCGTGGTTGGGCGTCTGTTCCGCGAATTTTCGGTGGTGCTGTCAATCGCCATCTTGATCTCCATGCTGGTGTCGCTGACCACGACCCCGATGATGGCGGCAGTGCTGCTGAAGCAACATGTCGTCAAACGTCCTGGAAAAATTGGTCGCGTGATGGCAAAACTCAATCGCCTGATGATGCGTGGTTATCGCCATTCGCTGATGTGGACCTTGCGTCACCAGCCTGTTGCCCTGATTGCGTTGCTGGGTGTGATAGTCCTTAACGTCTACCTGTACACGGCCATTCCGAAATCTTTCTTCCCACAACAGGATACTGGTGTCATTGTCGGCGGCGTACAGGCAGACCAGGGCAGTTCGTTTCAAATGATGCAGCAGCGACTCAACACCTTTGTGGCCATCGTCCGCGCTGATCCGGCGGTAGCGAACGTCAGCGGCAATACCGGCGGCGGGCAAAGCAATTCAGCCAATTTCTACATTACGCTGAAACCTATCAGTGAACGCCAGGTGTCAGCAGATGTCGTCATCACCCGCCTGCGTACCAGGCTGTCCCATGAGCCCGGTGCCAACCTGTTTCTGGTGGCGGCACAAGATATACGTATAGGTGGCCGTCAATCCAATGCGCAATATCAATATACCTTGCAGGCCGATGATCTGGAGGCCTTGCGTACCTGGGAACCGCGCATACGCAATGCCCTGGCACAATTGCCTGAACTGGCAGACGTGAACAGCGACCAGCAAGACAAGGGTATGCAGACTTCGCTCGTAATTGACCGCGATGCGGCAGCACGCCTGGGCGTATCAATGAGTGCCATCGACACCACCCTGAACGATGCCTTTGGGCAGCGCCAGGTTGGGGTCATCTACAACCCACTCAATCAATACCGGGTGGTGATGGAGCTGGCCAGCCCCTATCTTCAGGGACCAGCCACGTTTCAACGCCTGTATGTGACCAGCAGCGCTGGCAAGCAGATACCGCTTTCCACCATCGCCAGGTTCGAAACAACCAATACACCATTGTCGATCAACCACCAAAGTGGCACACCTGCATCCACGGTCAGTTTCAACCTGCCTTTAAATGTATCCTTGTCCGAAGCCACCCAGGCCATCAATAATGCAATGGCCGAACTGGGTGTACCGGTATCGGTACGCGGCAGCTTCCAGGGGACAGCAAACGCGTTTCAACAATCATTGTCATCACAACCGATCCTGATCGCTGCTGCCATCATTACCGTGTATCTGGTATTGGGCATGCTGTACGAAAGCCTGATTCATCCGGTGACCATCTTGTCGACCCTGCCCTCGGCGGGCGTGGGTGCCTTGCTGGCACTGATCTTGTTCAATACCGACTTTTCCATCATCGCCCTGATCGGCGTGATCCTGCTGATAGGGATCGTGAAGAAGAACGCCATCATGATGATAGATTTTGCCATCAGCCGTCAGCGTGCCTACAGTGCAACTGCCGGAGCAGCGATATTCCGTGCTGCCTGCCTGCGCCTGCGCCCCATCCTGATGACCACATTTGCTGCCATTTTTGGTGCCGTGCCGCTTGCCCTGGGCAGTGGCGATGGTGCCGAGTTAAGGCAGCCTTTGGGTATCGCCATCGTTGGCGGCCTGATACTCAGCCAACTGCTGACTTTATACACTACGCCTGTCGTCTTCGTCATGATGGACAGACTGCGCAGGAAACGCTTGCCACGTCCGGAAAAATTCCCGGGAATCGCGGGTGAACCTGCAATGACTATTACTCAATAGGTAGCATTTCATGAAATTTGCTCTTCGTCACACATATACTGCCCCGCTGCTGACATCCCTGCTTGCACCGATGATGCTGGCCGCTTGCGCAGTCACCAAAGTTGATCCGCCGGCACCCGTTGTCGCCACCGACCAGTTCAAGGAAAGTGGTGCATGGCTACAGGGAAACGCGGCAGCTACGCCGGTACCTGACAACTGGTGGACCCTGTTCAAGGACCCGGTACTGGATGAGCTGGAACGCCGCCTGGTCATCGATAATCAAAATCTCAAGGTGTCTGCTGCCCAGGTCGCCAATGCGCGTGCTGCGCTGGAAGCCAGCCGCAGTGCCATGTACCCCAGCCTGTCGGCCGGTTTAAGTGCCAGCCGCGACGCCAGCCCGACGGCAACCACGTCCGCCAATGCCAGCAATCCCAGCAACAGCATGTCCCTGACTGCCAATGCAAGTTGGGAAGTCGACCTGTGGGGACGTCTGTCACAGGCAAGTGCCGGGGCCCAATCCACCCTGCAAGCCAGCATGGCCGATTTAGCGTCAGCCCGGCTGTCGGCGCAGGCCACCTTGGCACAAAGCTATTTTTCCATGCGCACTATTGATGCCCAGTTGTCACTCAGTGATCGCAGCATTCAGGCGTATGAACGCTCCTTGTCACTGACGCAGGCACGCTATGAAGGCGGGGTTGCCGGTCGCACCGATGTCCTGCAGGCGCAGACCCAGCTCAAAAGCGCCCAGGCCCAACGCGCTGACCTGACCGCCCAACGCGCGGTGCTGGCGCATGCCATCGCCGTGCTGGTAGGCACCCAGCCGGCTGAACTGACCATAAACCATGACGCCAGCTTGCCTGTGGCACCAGTGGTGCCAGCCATGCTGCCGTCAAACCTGCTGGAACGCAGGCCAGACATTGCGGCTGCGCAGCGACGCGTGGCCAGCGCCTATGCGCAAATCGGCGTGGCGGATGCGGCTTACTTTCCTTCGCTGTCACTGTCTGCCAGTGCAGGATATCGTGGCACATCCCTGGGGCAATTGATCAGTGCACCTCACTTTTTATGGTCACTGGGCAGCAGCCTGACGCAATCCATTTTTGATAGCGGTCAAAGAAAACTGGCCAGCGCCCAGGCCCGTGCCAGCGCCGAACAACTGACTGCCAGCTACCGGCAGGTGGTGTTAACAGCCTTGCAGGAAGTCGAAGATAACCTGATCTTAAATGCCCAATTGCAGCAGGAAGCGCAATTGCAATCAGAAGCACTGCAGGCCGCCCAGCGCAATCTGGAAATCACGCTTGATCAATATCGCGCTGGCACCGTCAGTTATCTCAACGTCGTGGTTGCACAGGCATCTGCATTCAGCAGTGAAAGCAGTTTGCTCAGTGTACGCAACCGCCAACTGGCGGCTATCAGTCAGCTATTAAAAAATGTTGCTGGAAGATGGGATGCCTGAGAACGTGTTTACGATCTGTAGCGAGCGAGCGTCAGCGGGGTGAAGAGCAGCGCAAAAAGCGGAATGTACTCTAAGTACATGAGCATTGTGAGCAGCGCATGAACCCCGATCACGCACGCGCAGTAAGATCGTAAGCAGGTTCTGAGATGGGATGCCTGACATCGTCATATAAAAAACACATGTAGAAAATGTTTATGGAAAACACCGTATTTTCAGAGCTCAAATTCTGGCTGATGATGCTGACCTCTTTCGTACTACCGTTTGGCTTGTATAGTGTCTTGATGATGAAACGAGCCATCTCACGACAAACCACGCTGATGCTTGGTTTTGCACTGGTGGCAATCGCAGGGCTGGATGTCTACTTCCTGCGAATGCTTGCGGCTGCAGCCAAATTGACGCCCTCGCTGGCCGACGATACGGTGTTTGTTTCTGAAGTATCACTCGCTTTGTATATTCTACCCGTCATGTTCGGTGGCATAGGGGTCAATATCATTTCACATGTACTTGTGAAACATCTGGACGAGGCGAATGAACGTTTCAGAAACGAACATTTAGAAAAATGAAACAACTGAATCCAATTCTATGTATGCAGCATCTCCAAATTTTTTGCACCACACAAGGAATGCCGAGGTCTGTCATTCCCCACTTTAAGTGATCTCATAAAATAGCAACTCAATGCCTAAAAGAATCAATCAAAATTTCTCTAATACAAACTATCAACGACTATATTGATCTTGAATGATCGCTTTATTGGGACGTAAATTGAAAAGCTCCCTCCATGTCAACAAACTACAATGTGGTCACACGAAATCGCGACGCAGTTTCTTACAATGCGTGGCGGGAAGTGCGCTATACTTTAGTCTTCCAGCACCATCATTCTCTATAGAACAGGACGTCGAATCGAGCTTGCATGAGCGGGCAACAGCCCTGCTTGACTCAGTTCTTTCTGTTGACATACATAGCCATGCCGGCGGCATCCTCGGCCACAATGCTATTGCCCAGGATATTTCCTCTCCCATGAAACAGGGAAGATTATCGGCTATCTGTCTTTCATTGGCTTCAGACAGCATACTTCTGTCTACCAATAAGAAAAATAAGCTCTTTGCCCGGCGCGAACCCAAACCCGGCGAATTACATGCATACATGGTCAATAGGCTGGATTTTGTCGACCGCATGATTGCTCAGCAAGGCCTTCAGCGGGTTTTGACCCTGGCAGATTTACAGGCCAGTAAAGAAAAAAAATCAGCCGGCGTTATTCTTGCTGTTGAAGGAAGCGATTTTCTTGAAGGGAAAATCGAACACCTGCAAATCGCCTACAAGAGAGGAATACGCCATTGGCAACTTGTGCACTACCGCATGGACAATGCACTGGGCGATATTCAAACCGAAGCACCGCTCTACGGAGGTGCAACGCCGTATGGCCTCGATGTAGTGCGGGAATGCAATCGACTTGGGATGGTTGTCGACGTGGCACATGCTACCTTCGCTACGGCGAATCAGATCGCGAACGTCTCCAGCACCCCTTTAATACTTTCACATACCGGTTATTCCGCCGCGCCGAAATTTCAATCGCGCTGGATTAGTGCCGACCATGCGAAGCTGGTGGCTGATACCGGAGGTGTTATCGGCATCTGGGCGAACGCGCATTCATTTTCCGGGTTCGCAGACTATGCGGTGGGTATCGCAAAATTGGCGGATTTAATTGGCATCGACCATGTGGCAATCGGCACCGATAAAGAAGCAATGCATCCGCCAATATTTTCTTCCTATGCAGAGTTCCCCGAATTTGTCGGCCAGCTACTGCTACATTTTAATAAAACGGAAGTCGGCAAAATAGTAGGTGGAAATTATTTGCGCGTATTCGATCAAGTTACCAGGCACGGCAAGGCAGATTGACTCAATAAATCACAAGCATTCATCGAAACCTTCATTGAACGATCTACCGATCCATATTGTTAAACCTTGCGAGTATTGTGCCGATGTTATTGGGTGCTGAAAATGACGCCACTCAGGGATCGGTTACTTGCAAACGAAGTTTTTTCATGGGTATTCAATTATTGCGTGATGAAGTTAGGCACATTTATGCAAAAAGAAAATAATATGTAAATTGCAACAATTAAATAGAAAAATGCTTAATAGGCATTTAATTTCATATTTTCCCACGAAGCTCTGCTTGTGCTGGATCAAATCAAGTGGCACTACACGTCATGACGATTGAAACAAAATCCGTATTGATATATATTCTCATTATCATTTAGGTTTAGCATTTATTCTTTACGGGAAGCTCATCATGCATGATTTGCCATTTGAACAAGCGGGCGCCATGACTTTGAATCAGATGAAAGTCGGTGATTCAGGGATAGTGCTTGATGTACAAGATCAGGATCATGCAAAAAGTGATGCTGCTTTCAATATTACCCGCCGTTTGAAAGAACTGGGTTTTGTGAAAGGTGAACCGGTAAAGGTTTTGCATAAAGGCTATTTTGGTGGTGAGCCTCTGGCAGTCAGAATTGGCCAATCCACTTTTGCACTAAGAAACTTTGAAGCGGCATTAATTGGCGTTACTCACTCAGGAAAAGTAGGAAAATAGTGAAAGAATTGTTTTCTCCGCGTATCGCTCTTGTCGGCAATCCCAACTGCGGAAAAACTGCACTGTTCAACAGATTGACGGGTGCGCGGCAAAAAGTAGCCAACTATGCTGGCGTCACCATAGAACGCAAAGAAGGCAAGTTTCGTTCGTCTGCGGGGCGTGACTGGCAGGTATTGGATTTGCCGGGCACTTATAGCCTGCATGCAGCCACCCCGGATGAAGAAATCACCCAGCAGGTAGTCACCGGCAATCATAGCGACGAAGCCATGCCAGACGCCGTGGTATGCGTGGTAGACGCCACCAACTTGCGACGTGGCTTGCGGGTGGTGCTGGAACTGATCGCCCTTGGTCAGCCCATGGTTCTGGCAGTCAATATGATGGATATCGCAAAAAAACGCCATATCCATATCGACATCGATGCCATCAGCAAGGCACTGAACATACCGGTAGTTGAAACAGTCGCGGTTGATCCACAGGGCATTGATGCCTTGCTGACTCAACTTGAAACACTGGCGCAGCAATTGGTGCCGTCGGCCAATATCACGCCACATGCGCTGACCAATCAAAGCCCCGAAGCGCTGCAAGAAAGAGTCAATGCGGTATTGCAATTGAGCGTATCGCAAGCCGCTGATGCGGCCAATGACATCAGCCTCAGCTATCGCCTGGACAGCTGGGTATTGCACCCTGTCGTTGGCCCCGTGATTTTTGCAACCCTGATGTTCCTGGTATTCCAGGCAGTATTTGCCTGGGCGCAAATGCCCATGGACATGATCAAATCCGTCATTGATGCAAGCGGTGCTGCCGTGGAAGCGGCCTTGCAGCCGGGTATCTTGCAGGGTTTGCTGGTCAAGGGTGTAATTGGCGGTGCCGGCAGCGTGTTGGTATTTTTGCCGCAGATTGTCATCCTGTTCTTTTTCATTCTGGTGATGGAAGATTCGGGCTATCTGCCGCGCGCTGCGTTCTTGCTGGACAAGGTCATGGGCAAAGTCGGTTTATCCGGACGCGCTTTTATTCCCCTGCTGTCCAGCTTTGCCTGTGCCATTCCCGGCATCATGGCGACCAGAACCATACAAAATTCGCGTGATCGCCTGGTGACGATCATGATTGCGCCGTTGATGACCTGCTCTGCCCGCTTGCCGGTGTACGCGCTGATCATTGCTGCCTTCATTCCCGACAAAGCCGTGTGGGGCGTGCTCAATCTGCAAGGCCTGGTGCTGTTTTTTCTGTACCTGGCAGGCATAGTCTCGGCCATGCTGGTGGCTTTTTTCTTCAAGAAAAAATGGGGTAGCCACATCCACCAACAGGCGCTGATGCTGGAACTGCCCGATTACAGATGGCCGAATCTGCGCAATCTGGTGCTGGGCCTGTGGGAGAGAATCAAGATCTTTACCACACGTGTCGGTACCATCATTTTATCGCTGATGATATTGCTGTGGTTCCTCAGCAGCTTTCCCGGTGCGCCGGCAAATGCAGATCAGCCGGCGATTTATTACAGTATTGCCGGTCAACTGGGGCGCTTGCTGGAATTTGTATTTGCCCCGATAGGCTTTAACTGGCAAATTTGTATCGCCCTGGTACCTGGCCTGGCGGCACGTGAAGTCGCCGTTGCAGCCCTGGGGACTGTATATGCCTTGTCACAGTCTGGCGAAGAACTGAGTCGCTCGCTGGAACCGCTGATTGCCCAGTCCTGGAGTCTGCCGACCGCACTGTCACTGCTGGCCTGGTATGTGTTTGCACCGCAATGCGTGGCGACACTGAGCGTGGTGAAACGCGAAACCAATACCTGGCGTTATCCGGTCATGATGGCAGCTTACCTGTTTGGTCTGGCCTACCTGGCTTCTTTCCTGACCTTTCATATGTCAACTTACCTGCTGGGGAGATGAGAAATGCAAAACCTGATTGCCAGCTTGTTATTGCTGTTGGCCAGCGTATACCTGCTATTGAAATACATGCCCAAGGCCACAAAAAACAGGATCAAAATTTATTTCCAGAGCCTCCACCCTGCCCTTGTGCCCGTGCTTGACGGCTTGTCAAAACAGAGCGATGGCTGTGGTTCTGGATGTGGCGGCTGCGCGTCCAACAATACTGCGTCAAACAATCATTGTTCGAAGCCGCAGTCTCCAGAACAGACTATCAAGCTGATCAAAAATTTGCCAGCCCAGAAATAGCACCTGTTTCACGCTCTGCCTGCCGTTGGCAGTCAGCCGGAATTGATGTATCCTCAAAACATAAAATAGATACAATTTTTGGGACTTTTGAGACAAACAAGGGCTTTAGCGGGATATGACAGTAATCATCTACGACAAGACCGAAAAAGGGCGTGAAGAAATTGCGACCCGTAAGCATCAGTTAGCATCACGCCTGCGGACCTTGCTGGTCATGGTGGATGGCAAGCATACGAATGACGACATCATGAGGAAAGTGACAGGACTGGGCCTGACCGAACAAAACATGCAAGAGCTGCTGGAGCAAGATTTCATTGTTGCAATCACAGTCCAATCAATACCGGCAGCAAGCAACACGCACGCCTCTTCTGGCACACCAGCGACGCCAGCAGCACCAGTGACCAAGCCAAGCGAACCCGCTACAGCGGCAGCCCCCAGCCTGCCTGCAATGACAGATGCAGAACGTTTCCAGGCACTGCATAACTTCTTCAATGAAACCATTAAAAGTGCCATAGGCTTGCGTGGTTATGGCCTGCAATTGAAAGTGGAACGGGCATCGACCATCGACGATTTCCGTGGACTCCGGCAGGCTTATGTAGAGGCCGTGCAAAAAGCCAAGGGCCCGGAAATGGCACGCAGCCTGCGTGATCGACTGGACCAGTTATTAAACGACGGCAGTGCCTGATACAAAATCAATCCTGAAACTCACTCATTAGCCACAACTGGTGCAATCAGACATCATTCATGCTTCATGCAGATAAACAAAAAGCCAGGTACCCCTGGCTTTTTGTTTTGCAACTTGCTGTTATTGGCAGCACTTATTCAATACCCTGGCTGCTCAGGTATTCCTCATACGTGCCCTGGAAGTCGACAATTTTATTTTCCTTGATTTCCAGTACGCGCGTCGCCAAAGATGAAACAAATTCTCGATCATGCGACACGAAAATCAGGGTGCCGGCATATTTTTCCAGCGCGATATTCAGTGACTCGATCGATTCCATATCCATATGATTGGTAGGCTCATCCATCAGCAAAACATTATGGCGACCCAGCATCAGCTTGCCATACATCATGCGACCTTTTTCACCGCCCGACAAAACCTTGACTGATTTTTTGACGTCATCACCGCCAAACAGCAAGCGCCCCAGGATGGAACGCACGGCCTGATCATCATCGCCTTCCTGCGTCCACTGACCTATCCAGTCAGTCAGGTTTTTGTCTGATGCAAATTCTTCGGTAGGATCTTGCGGCATGTAACCGACATTGGCATTTTCTGCCCATTTAACAATGCCATAATCAGCGTGCATGCCGGTAATGTCATCGCCACCTATGCAACGCAACAACGTGGTTTTACCGATACCATTGGCACCGATGATCGCGATTCTTTCACCTGCTTCCACCATCAGGTCCACATTCTTGAACAATGGCTTATCGTAAGCTTTACTTAAGGATTGCACTTCTACAGCCAGGCGATGCAATTTCTTTTCGCCATCGAAACGTACGAAAGGATTTTGACGGCTGGATGGTTTGAAATCTTCAATCTTGATCTTGTCAATCTGCTTGGCACGTGAAGTTGCCTGACGCGCCTTGGATTTATTGGCAGAGAAACGACGGACGAAGTCTTGCAGTTCTGCGACTTTTTCCTTGGCCTTGGCATTGTTGGCCATTTGCTGTGCGCGTGCCTGGGATGATGCCAGCATGTAGTCGTCATAGTTACCCGGATACACTTTCAAGGTACCGTAATCCATATCCGCCATGTGGGTACATACCTGATTCAGGAAATGGCGATCATGGGAAATGATGATCATGGTGGAATTACGTTCATTCAGAATGTCTTCCAGCCAGCGGATGGTATTGATGTCCAGGTTATTGGTCGGTTCATCAAGCAACAGGATATCCGGATTGGAAAACAGCGCCTGGGCCAGCAAGACACGCAGCTTCCAGCCGGGTGCAACGGCACTCATGGTGCCCTGATGCTGGTCAATTGGTATGCCCACGCCCAGCAACAATTCACCAGCGCGCGCTTCAGCGGTGTAGCCATCATATTCGGCAAATTTGGCTTCCAGGTCGGCAGCCTTCATGTAGTCATCATCAGTCGCTTCCGGGTTAGCGTAAATCGCATCCCGTTCCGCCATCGCTGCCCACATCTCGGTATGGCCCATCATGACCACTTCCAGCACGCGCCTGTCTTCAAAGGCAAACTGATCCTGGCGCAATTTACCCAGTCGCTCATTCTGATCCAGCATGACGGTACCAGAAGACTGTTCAAGATCGCCCCCCAGAATTTTCATAAAGGTGGATTTGCCACAGCCGTTGGCACCGATCAGGCCATAGCGGTTACCTTCGCCAAATTTGACTGAGATATTTTCAAACAGTGGCTTGGGGCCAAACTGCATGGTGATATTTGCGGTAGAAAGCACAGAAAACCTTTTGCAATAAATATGAGGATTAACCTCACATTATAGCATTGCGGTTTTACCTCCCCATTGGCAAGCCCATGATTTATAGAGAAATTCTTTATGGCCTGCCAGATTTGAGCTTTTCAGGCTGGCAAATGGAAGGCTTGCCGGAATAAGTCTAAAAATAGCGCGCAGCACTTTTTTGCTTAAAACGTGTTTTTTGGGGCTAGGTCAACGCGCCCTGACAGCTTCTTCAGCATCAAAGGCTGTTGTTTTTTTATAACATCGTCTTTTTTGTACGACAGCAATCAGCGCAATTTCCCCATAGAAACATTTCCTGAAACATCCTTTTCTCACTCTGAAACGCCGTTCAAACCACCTTATCCTCATACCATTTTTGCATACGACAATCCGAAATTATCATAATATTGCATCATGCATTGAGGCCCACCTACTATCGTCTCAGGTAATAGCAAACGCAAAATTGCCGTGGCATCACTAACCCCAGGGACGATTATGAAAATGAAGAACAGGAAGGCGATAGCGGCGCGCAGTGCGGTAGCACTCAGTTTGGCTGTAACACATTTCGCACACGGACAAGAGGCACCCGCTGCAGCCCCGGCCAGCGCGACACCGGCAAAAGATGATGCCTCGGCCCCGATCCAGCAGGTGGTGATGACGGGATCACGCATCGCCCGCAGGGATACGGAAACCAGCGGTCCCATGCTGACCCTGACCAAGGATGACCTTAAATTCGCGGCACCGACCTCGCTCGGCGACATCATGCAGGCGTTGCCGAATGCCGGCGTCAGTCTCAATTCCAACGGCACCCAGGGTACATCCTACGGCGTCAGTTCCATCAATCTGCGCTACCTTGGCAGCGCCGAAGGCAGTGGCAACCGTACTCTGGTACTGGTCGATGGCCACCGCTGGGTAAATGCCGCGGGTGGCCGCGGCTTCCGCGACTTCACGGACCTGAACACCATTCCGCTGGGCATCATTGACAGCGTTGAAGTGTTGAAAGACGGTGCCTCGGCCATTTATGGTGCCGATGCGATCGCTGGTGTGGTAAATATTCATACCAAGCGCAAGCTCGACGGTTTCGAAGCCAATATGCGCCTGGGCACCTCATCCCGTAATGATGATGAAAATTACAATGGCTTCCTGAACTGGGGCAAACGCTTCGACAAGGGATCGGTCTTCCTGTCAGGTAGCATGAACGATTCCCGCCCTATTTTGTCAGCAGACCGTGATCTGACCAAAGTGGCACTGTCGCCGCTGACCGCTCCTGGTACCAGCCCGCAAGGTCTGTATGTATTACCAGGCCTGTCGAATAACGCCTATTTCGGCACCGCGACTGGTTTTGCATCGAATGCAGCCAATGCCGTCACTCGCAATACCGGCGTCACCAGCATAGGTGCCAGTTCTACGGCAGACAATAGCTTCCACACCGCTACCCTGCCCGGTGACTATTACAACCAGCAGACCCAGGGTATGTATGCCACTGGCCCCAGCAAAACTGCTGGTTTGTTCGGTCGCCTGACCTACGAGATCACGCCCGATATAACGGCGCATCTGGAAGCCACTTATACCATGCGCCAATCGTCACAACTATTCTCACCCTACCTGCTGGATATTCGCGGCAGCAACGGATATTCGATTTCCAAGGATCAGGCGTATAACCCGTTCGGTACTGCCAACGGCGTCCCGGCGGCCAATGCGCTCGGCTTTTCTGGTTCTACCTTCCGTATCCAGCGTGTACCGGTCGAGGTCGGCAACCGCGAAGTGCTGCAAGATGTCAAGATGAGTCGCCTGCTGCTCGGCCTGGAAGGCACGGTCTCTCTGTGGGGTGACTGGAATTGGGATGCAACACTGTCCTATTCGAAAAACAAAGCCAGCTTCGATCAAAGGAATGGCGTCAATTTCGACAACCTCTACCGCACCATGACCTCGCCAGCCACCTGTGCTGCCGCGCCAGGTTGCGTGCCTATTGACCTGTTTGGCACCATCACGCCAGCCATGGCCGACTATATCCGTTCGTACTCGCATGATACCAACGGCACCAGCCAGACTGATTTCAGTATGAATGCCACACGCAACCTGATGGAACTGCAAGGCGGCCCGCTGGGCATTGCCACTGGCTATGAATATCGTCGCGAAATGGCGTACGACAGCCCCGATCCTTTTGTCTCGCAGGCTTCAAGCGTGCTGCCACTGGTATCCGGTGCAGCACAGGCAACCACCTCGGCAGCAGCGCGCAACCCAACCGCTGGCTCTTACTACTTGAACGAAGCCTATGCCGAACTGAGCGCTCCGCTGCTGGCGAATCTGCCATGGGTGAAAAAACTGGAACTGGATGCGGCAGTACGTTATTCGCGTTATTCCACCGTAGGCGGCAAGGCGACTACCAAGTTCGGCGTGCTGTATCGCCCGTTCAATTCGCTGCTGTTGCGCGGCACGTATTCCCAGGGTTTCCGTGCACCATCCATCCTTGAGCTGTACCAGGGTGTGAAACAAACCAGTTTCCCGGCAGTTGACCCATGTAACGGCGGCGGCGCTGGCTTACCAGGTTGCGCCGGCATTCCCACCAGCTACAACCAGTCCCTGTATAGCAGCGGCATTCCACGTGGCGTCACGTCCGGCAACATTACCCTGAAGCCTGAAAGCGCAGATACTTATTCTGTCGGTTTTACTTATGCGCCAGAACAGCTTAAAGGGTTTAGCGTGACCCTCGATCAATTCAAGATCAAGATCAAGGACGCCATCGCCTCTCAGACTGCCACCCAGATCCTGACCGCCTGCGCCCAGACCGGCACCTTCTGTAATCTGGTACAACGCGCCAATACCGGCGAGATCCTGCAACTGACACAGGCACTGGTTAACCTGTCACGTATTGAAGTGCAAGGGGTGGACGTAACGCTGCGCTATCTGGTCCCGGTCGCCGGTGCCAAGATCGATGCAGCGCTTGACCTGGCCTATCTGCAGCATTACAAATCCTATGTACCACAGCCAGATGGTTCTATCGTGGTAGACGAACGTGCCGGCAAATCCGACCAGCCACGTTCGACCTTCCCGCATCTGAAAGCCCAGGCTTCGCTGCGCTATATCGGTTCCAGCATCACCGCTGGCTGGAAAGCGCGTTATATCGGCCCAACCGCTGATGTGCCCAACAATGCAGTCAATGGCGGTAACGTGCCGGGCACGCTGTATCACGACTTGCAACTGTCGTATAACTTCAGCGATGGCAAAACCAGCATAGGCATGGGCATAGACAACCTCTTTGACAAGCAACCACCGGCATCGGCTGCCAACAATCCTATCAATTTCGATATATACACCTACGATGTACGTGGCCGCTACTTTTATACCCGTGTGAACACCAAGTTCTGAAAATGACTATGTCCAACATGATAGACAAGCCAAGCAAGGCAGATGCCGACCAGCCCGCGACGGACAACATCGTCAAACGGCGCTGGGCGCTGGAACCGGTCATGATGATGTTCATCGCGCTGGCCATAGGCGTACTGCTGACCTGGATCTTGCCGTCCGGCGAGTACCAGCGCAGCGGTACGACCGAGGTATCGCCCGTGGTACCAGGCAGCTATCACGGCATACCCAAAACCCTCAGCGCTGCGGCACTGATCCAGCAGCCTCAAAGCAAGAATGAGGCAGCACCGTTGTCACCGAGCGCCATCTTTACCTCGGTACCGGCGGGTCTGGTGAAGTCGGCCAACCTGATCTTCATGATCCTGCTGCTGGGTGGCCTGCTGGGGGTGTTTCGCGCCACCGGTGCCTTCGACGCCGGTATCGAGCGGCTGCTGGGTTTGACTGGGGGTCAGGTGGTGGTACTGACGCCGGTGGTGATGGTGATTTTATCGGCTGGCAGTACCTTCCTGGGCATGATCACCGAATACCTGATCTTCATCCCGGTGGTGATTGCAATTGCCGAGCGCCTGGGCATGAGCCGGCTATATGGCTTTACCCTGCTAACCCTGGCTGCCAAGGTCGGTTACCTGGCATCGGTGTCAAATCCGCTGGCTTTGCTGATTGCCCAGCCCATCGTTGGCGTGCCGGTATTCAGCGGTGCACTGGTGCGTTTGACGCTGTGGGCAATCTTCCTGACGCTGGCTATCTTGTTTGTACTACGCATGGAACCGCGCCCGGCCAAGGCTGCCGTGTTTGAAAGCAAGCCCTTGTCCAAACCACACTTCCTGGTGATCGTGATTGTCTGCATTGCACTGGCAATACTGGTGTATGGATCAACCGCGCTGGGCTGGCGTGATTCGCAGTTTGCCACGCTGTACATGGTGACTGCACTGTGCATTGGGCTGGCCTATCGCATGAGTGCCCGGGTCGGTGCTCATGCCTTTGTCGAAGGCATGAATTCGATGACGCTGGCGGCGCTGCTGCTGGGCATGGCGCGGGGTGTCGAGATTGTGCTGCGTGAAGGCCGCATCCTGGACACCATCATCGCCTATGCTTCCGCCCAGGTTGAACATCTGTCACCGATACTGGTCGCGCCTATCATCATGGGGCTGGAAATGGTCTTGACGCTGTTGATACCGTCTACCTCGGCCAAGGCCGCACTCAGCATTCCCATCCTGGGTCCTATCGGTGAAAGCGTGGGTGTCAGCGGGCAAACTACCGTGCTGGCCTTCATCCTCGGGAATGGCCTGGTCAACATGTTCTCGCCGACTTCGGGCATGCTGCTGGCATTCCTGGCGGCCGGTGGTATTCCTTACGGTCGCTGGTTCCGTCTGATCTTGCCGCTGTTCGGGGTGTTCACTGTGATTGCCGCAGTCGCCACCATGCTGGCCGTGGTATTGCACTACTGATCGCCATGAAAGAAGACTTGCTCAATCTAAAAGCCCTGCGGGCGTTTTACGAGATTGTCCGTACCGGTTCGGTGACTGCCGCTGCCACCCGCATAGGTATGTCGCAGCCGGCCGTCAGCCGTCAACTGGCTCAGCTGGAAGCATTGATCGGTTTCGAATTATTCCATCGTGATCATGGCCGGCTGGTGCCAACGCAGGACGGGCTGTTGCTGTACGAAGAAGTGTCATTGTCGCTGAATGGCTTCCAGCGCATCCAGAGCCTGGTCAGCGACATTTCCGGTTTCCGTATCGGGCACTTGAAACTGGTGGCACCACCGAGCTTTTGCGAAGGCATCTTGCCTGATATCGTCGCCGCATTCAGCGCCCGCTTCCCTCGCGTACGCATTTCGGTAGATTCGCACAGCCGTGAAGTAGCGAAATCGATGATCGCTACCCGCACAGTTGATGGCGGTTTCCTGATCGTGCCGGTCAATCGTGATGACTTGCACGAAGACCCGGTCTGCGCCAATGAAACAGTATGTGTATTGCAGGCAGACAATCCGCTGGCCCGTCACCGCAGCTTGACACCCAAGCTGTTACGTGGTGAACCGCTGATCTTGCTAGGCTATGGACAAAATTCACGCGCCACCATTGATGCCACGTTTTCGCGCGCGGGTGTACAGCCAGATGCCCGCATCGAAACACATACGGTCAGTTCGGCCTGTGCCTTTGCCGCACGTGGGCTGGGTGTGGCGCTGGTCAATCGCCTGCTGGCCGCGTTTTACATGCGGCCAGGCCTGGTCATGCGCCGCTTCGAACCGACACTGAGCAATGAATATGCGTTCGTCACCTCATCCCTGTCGACACCCAGCCGTCTGGCTACAGAATTCCTGAAAGAGACCAAGCGTTACTTTGCCAACAAGAATTTGCCGGAACTGTGATGCACAAGCATTTTCCTTGATTTCCGTGGCTTTGCTGTACTCGAACAGAACCAAATATTTGAAAGTATCTATGTTATTCAGAACCACCCATACCGCAGCCGACCATACCGTCGCTGATGTGGTGCCGGTTGTCAGCCCTACCTCTGCCTCGATGGCATCTGACGCAATTACCGTGATGCGCAGTGTCATGGTGAGCATGCGTGACGGCATCCAGTTGGCGACCGATATCTATCTGCCTGAAACCACCGGCCAGACACAAGGCTTTCCGGTCATACTGGAACGCACACCCTACGGCAAGACGCAACCCAGTCGCAGCGAACGTACGCTGACAGAGCAGCAAGCCATGGACCGTGCGACCATCGCCGCATTCTTCGTGCGCCATGGCTATGCCGTGGTCTACCAGGATTGCCGCGGGCGTTACGAATCAGAAGGGGTATTCGTCAAGTACACCAGCGATGGCGAAGATGGCTACGACACCTGCGCCTGGATAGTCGCCCAGCCGTGGTCGAATGGGCGTATAGGCACCAAGGGCCTGTCGTATGCCGCGCACACCCAGGCAGCGCTGGGCAGTATGAATGCGCCTGGCGTGGTCGCCATGTTCCTCGATTCTGGCGGTTTTTCCAACGCTTACCAGGGTGGCATACGCCAGGGTGGCGCATTCGAGCTGAAACAGGTCACCTGGGCCATCAAGCGGGCGATGGAAAGCCCAGGCATACTTGGCGACAAAGAAAAATATGAGGCACTGGCCTCATTGGATATCGAAGCATGGTTTCATCGCATTGCGCAATGGCAGCCCGGTGCATCGCCGCTCAGTCTGGCACCCGAGTATGAAGATTATCTGTTCGACCAGTGGCAGCGCGGCCGCTTTGATGACTACTGGCGCCAGCCTGGTCTGTATGCAGAAGGGTATTATGCGCAGTTCCCAGCGGCAGCCACGGTCCACATGTCATCCTGGTATGACCCGTATTCGCGCACTGCCTGCACCAATTACGCCGGTCTGATAGCAGCCGGCAAAGGGCCAGCCTGCCTGATCCTCGGCCCCTGGACGCACGGCAACCGCTCGCAGACTTATGCTGGCGACGTCGACTTTGGCCCTGCCGCAACGCTGGACAATAACCTGGCACCAGATTTCCTGAGCCTGCGCCTGCAATGGTTCGAGCGCTATCTGAAAAATAAGCTGTCAGACAGTGACGATGTCATGCCCAAGGTGTGCATCTTCGTGATGGGTGGCGGCAGTGGTCGCAAAAATGCAGAGGGACGCATGGAGCACGGTGGCAACTGGCGTGTTGAATCCGAATGGCCGCTGCAACGAGCGCATCAAACTGCCTATTACCTGCATCAGGATGGCAGCTTGTCAGCCAGCATGCCACAACAAGCACAAACGCAGGCGCAACTGGCCTATGATTACGATCCGCAACAGCCGGTGCCAACCATAGGTGGTGCCGTCACCTCGGGCGAGCCATTGATGGCAGGTGGTGCCTATGACCAGCGTTCTGGCCCCGGTATCTTCTTTTGCAATGGCTCCAGTGCGCCACTCAGGGAACGTGACGACATACTGGTATTTCAGTCGGCACCACTGAGCGCAGATGTTGAAATCACCGGCGCTGTCAGTGCAGTCTTATGGATAAGTTCAGATTGCGTAGATACCGATTTCACGGTCAAGCTGATCGACGTCTATCCACCCAATGCGGACTACCCGGATGGTTATGAAATGATACTCACCGATGGCATACGGCGCGCCCGCTACCGCGACTCATGGGAACAACCTGAAATGATGATGCCCGGCACCGCCTATCAGGTCACGGTTGATGCTTTCCCTGTCAGTAATGTCTTCAAGGTAGGGCATAAAATACGTATAGATATTTCGAGCAGCAATTTTCCCAAGTTCGACTGCAATCCCAATACCGGTGCCGCAGAAGGTGTCAGCGGACCGGTAAAAGTTGCTCATAATGTGGTATTTTGCGGCAACGAACGGCCTTCGCATGTCGTGCTGCCCATCATTCCCGCATAAAGACGATTTATGAAACAGCCTACGCACTTCGCCCGGTCCGCCCTTTCTACACTGGTGCTGGGCCTGATCTGCCAGGTCAGCCCGGCGCAGGCAGATAGCAAACATGTCTTGTTGACTGGCCAGGTGATGCTACAACACAAGCTGGCCACCTATGACGCGCCTGAGTTTGCCAATAATGTGGAATTGCAACAGATCAGGCATCAACTGGACCAGGTATTTGCTGTACTGCGCAGCAGCGACACCGTGATCCTGGAACTGGAATCAGCACTAAAAATCGGCGCAGAGCGGGTAACAGAACCCGGACGCGACAAGGACAGCGACTTCTTTCATGAAGTGGACAGTGACAGCATCGTCGATCTGATTACACAGAAAATCCGCTTCGCCCCCAATCAGGTGATGTTCGCCGCTGCCAACAACCATGTCAGTGACAATGGCCTGGCAGGCATCACCTCGCTGATCACCCTGTTTCAGGATTTAAAAATTCCCCTGGCAGGTGTAGGTGATGAAGCTGCCGCCAGCGCAGCGCGCTATTTGCCGGTTAAGTCCATTAATTCCATGAAGTCCAGCAAGTTGCCGGGTCAGCAGCTTACCTCAGTTGCCTTGCTTGCCTTTGCCACCGACAAGGTAAAACTGCAGGCAAAGAAAACGGCCGTGGGCGTAAATACCCTGTCCGTCGCTGACGATACCGCCAACACCGTCAATAGCGATGACCTGCAGCGCATAGAGCACAGCCTTGCCGAAGCACGCAAACAGCAGGCAATGGTGATTGCCTACCACCACAACCACCACTGGAACCAGAAACAGGTCAACACGGCCGGTGGCATCGAGCAATGGCGTATAGACTTTGCGCATCGCTGCATAGAGCACGGTGCCGACGTGTATTTTGCGCACGGTGAACCACGTTTGCAGGGCATAGAAATTTACCAGGGAAAACCGATTTTCTACGGCTTGGGCAATTTCTTTTTCCAGACCAGGAAACTCAATTTTTATCAGTCAGAAGTATGGGAGTCGGTAATGGCTGAACTGGAATATGATGACCTCAATCCACAAGCCATCAAGTCCATCAAACTGACACCTGTTGTCCTCAATGAACATGGTGCCGAACCAGTGTTCATGCAAACGCGCGGCCTGCCGGCACTGGCGAACAATGCCCAGGCCAGAAAAATCCTCGCCACATTGCAATCGCTGAGCGAAAAATTTGCTACCCGCATCGACATCGACGACCACAATCCGGCAGCCATCGTGGGACGTATCCACATAGCCAACTAATTTCGTCGCCAATACAGCACGCAATAAAAAAGCGGCTGACCATTCCATGTTCATGGACAGATCAACCGCTCACGGTATGACTAACTCCTTATTGTTTTAACTTATCTCAATTAACTTATCCCCGGACCATCTAGTTAAAGGTTTTGCCTTCTGCCGCCAGTTTGGCCAGCAAGGGCGCTGGTTTCCAGGCGTCGCCGTGACGACCTTTGGCATATTTTTCCATGGACATGACCACATTCGTCAAGCCCACTGTGTCAGCGTAGAACATAGGGCCGCCGGTATGCAGAGGGAAGCCGTAACCGGTCAGGTAGACCATGTCGATATCCGATGCCCTGGTCGCAATACCTTCTTCCAGGATATACGCCGCTTCATTCACCAGCGAGAAGATCAGGCGTTCGACGATTTCCTGGTCAGAAATCTTGCGACGCTCCACACCCAGATCAGCAGAATGCTTGATGATCATGTCATTCACGACAGCAGAAGGATAGGCTTTGCGGTCGCCCGGTTTGTAGTCATACCAGCCGGCGCCGGTCTTTTGACCGTAACGTCCCATTTCACATAACAGATCAGCTGTCTTGGAATAAGTGATCTGTGGTTTTTCCACGTAACGACGCTTGCGGATATACCAACCGATATCATTACCGGCCAGATCACCCATACGGAACGGCCCCATGGCAAAACCGAGTTTTTCGACCGCCTTGTCGACCTGCTCCGGGGTGCAACCCTCTTCCAGCAAGAAGCCGGCCTGACGGCTGTATTGTTCTATCATGCGGTTGCCGATGAAGCCATCGCAAACGCCGGATACCACACCAGTTTTCTTGATTTTCTTGGACAGGCCCAATACCGTTGCCAGCACATCTTTGGCGGTTTTCTTGCCGCGCACGATTTCCAGCAACTTCATGACATTGGCCGGGCTGAAGAAATGGGTACCGATCACATCTTCAGGGCGCTTGGTAAAGTCGGCAATCTTGTCGACATCCAGCGTAGAGGTATTCGATGCCAGAATGGCACCGGGCTTCATGACTTCGTCCAGTTTTTTGAAGACCTGTTCTTTGACGCCCATGTCTTCGAACACGGCTTCAATCACGATATCTGCCTGTGCAATGTCTTCATACGCCAGCGTGCCAGTGATCAGGCCTACGCGCTGTTCAAACTTCTCTTGCGTCAGCTTGCCCTTCTTCAGGGTGTTTTCATAATTTTTACGAATGGTGGCCAAACCTTTTTCCAGCGCTTCCTGTTTCATTTCCAGGATTTGTACCGGTATGCCAGCATTCGCAAAATTCATTGCAATGCCGCCACCCATGGTGCCGGCACCAATCACAGCAACCGATTTAATCGGACGTGTCGGCGTATCTTCCGGTACATCAGGTAATTTGCTGGCGGCACGTTCGCCAAAGAAGGCGTGGCGCAAGGCCTTGGATTCTGTAGTCTGTACCAGGTCGATGAACAATTCACGCTCAAACTTGATGCCATCATCAAATTTTCTGGTAACAGCTGCAGCTACGGCTTCCACGCATTTCAAAGGTGCGGGGAAAGGCCCTGCCATGGCGCGCACGGTATTGCGGGCGAACTGTAAATAAGCTTCGTAGTTGGGATAGTCGATCTTGATATCACGCACGCGGGGCAAGGGGCGCACGTCAGCCACTTTGGCTGCAAAAGCCAGGGCCGCAGTCAGTACGTCGGCTTCCACCACTTCGTTGAAAATGGCTGTTTTCGCCAGTTTTTCTGATGGTACCGGTGTGCCAGAAACGATCATGTTCAAAGCCATTTCCAAACCCAGTACGCGTGGCAGGCGCTGTGTACCACCGGCACCTGGCAAAATGCCCAGTTTAACTTCAGGCAAGGCAATCTGCGCACCTTTGGCGGCAACACGGTAATTACAACCCAGTGCCAGTTCCAGACCACCGCCCATACAAACAGTGTGGATGGCCGCAACCACAGGTTTGGTGGAACCTTCGACCACATTAATGACAGTATGCAGGCTAGGTTCAGCAGATGCTTTCGGGGAATTGAATTCCTTGATATCCGCACCGCCAGAAAACGCCTTGCCGGCACCGGTAATCACAATCGCCTTGATGGCATCATCATTCAGGGCCTGTTTCATCCCGTTAACGATGGCTGTACGGGTGGAATGACCGAGACCATTCACGGGGGGATTATTCAGGGTAATGACGGCAATATTGCCGTTCACTTGGTATTCTGCGCTCATGTCTCTTCCTATATTAGAAATGCGGTTTGGATGCCCTTGGCCTGGCTTCATGGCTGGTTAACTGTCTGGTATCTGTAAAGCAGGATATAAAAGCGATGCTGTCCTTACTATACCTCAAAATAGAACGATCGTATTATTTTAATCTAAAATTTTTTGATAGCTATCCAATAATACGCCTGGCAAGTTTGAAGTGACCAGGGCAAGTTGACCTGGAACGCAGGCATCCGCATCGTCCAGACATGACCGAACCTGGCATCCCTGGGCGATGCGGACAACAGCCTGTCCTTCAACCTGGGGTCTACACCTCCAGCCACTCCTTGCGTATGTTTTCATTCGCCCGCAAATCCGCCGGGCTGCCTTCAAATACGATACTGCCATGTCCCATTACATACACCCGCTGTGAAATTTCAAGGGCAATCGCCAGTTTTTGCTCTACCAGCAAGACTGAGATGCCGCGATTTTTCAATTCCTTCAGATATTCAGCCACCAGCTCCACGATCTTTGGTGCCAGACCCTCGGTCGGTTCATCGATCATGATCAGGTCCGGGTCCCCCATCAAGGTGCGGCACAGTGTCAGCATTTGCTGCTCGCCACCAGACATGACGCCGGCCTGGGTGTTTCTGCGCTCGCGCAGACGTGGGAACATCTGGTACATGTCTTCCATGCTCCAGCGTGGTTTGCTGTTTTTGTCGCGACCGGATTTCTCACCCAGCATCAGGTTTTGTTCCACCGTCAAAGTTGGAAAAATATCTCTGTTTTCCGGCACATAACCCAGACCACGATGGGCAATCTGGAAGGCTTTCAAACCGATGATCTCTTCCCCCTTGAATAGGATGGAACCCGTTGCATCCACCTGGCCCATGGTCGCTTTTACCGTGGTCGAACGCCCTACCCCGTTGCGCCCCAGCAAGCTGACGATCTCACCGGGGTTGACGTGCATGTCCACTCCATGCAGGACATGGCTCTTGCCGTAAAAGGCATTCAGATTTTTTATCGTTAGCAGGCTCATTCAACCTCCGCCGGTGCATGCCCACCTAAATAGGCATCTTTGACTTTTTGATTATTGCGGATATTGGCTGGTGTGTCGCAGGCAATGATTTCACCATATACCACCACGGCGATTTTATCGGCCAGGCCAAACACAACACTCATGTCATGTTCGACCATCAACAGTGTTTTGCCGACGGTGACCTTGCGTATCAATTCCACTGCGGCATCCGATTCAGAGCGGCTCATACCGGCGGTTGGTTCGTCCAGCAAAATGGCGTCGGCGCCACCGGCAATGGTGATGCCGATTTCCAATGCCCGCTGTTCAGCATAGGTCAGCAGGCCAGCGGTGATATTGCGCCTACGTTTCAGGCCGATTTGCTCCAGCACTGCTTCTGCTCTTTCGTGCGCATCTTTCAAGCCGCCCAGTCGGTGCCAGAAAGAATATTTATACCCAAGCGACCACAGTACGGCACAACGCAGGTTTTCATACACCGACAGCCGATGAAAGATATTGGTGATCTGAAAGCTGCGTGACAAGCCACGACGGTTGATTTCATAGGGTTTCAGTCCGCTGATGCTTTCGCCGTTCAGCAGTATATCGCCCGAGGTAATCGGGAAACGGCCTGAAATCAGGTTGAACAACGTGGACTTACCCGCACCATTAGGACCAATGATGGCAAAACGCTCGCCTTTTGGTACTTGTAATGTGGCACCACGAATAATTTCTGCACTGCCAAAAGACTTGCGTACCTCTTTTAATTCCAGCGAAAAGCCACTCATGCTTGCGCCCTCCGCATCTGTTCTTCAATCTCCGTATTCACGTCGCCCCAGTGATGACTAAAGCCTCCTTTAAGTCTGATGCAGGCAAAAATACCCACTGCAATGATGGCGACGGTGATCAGCCATGCCGTGTGGCTGGCCGTATCCACGGTTACGCCAAACAGGTTAATGACAGAGCTTTGGGTAGCTTCCAGCGTGCGCTGATACAACATTTCCACCCCGATCACCACACCAAAGGCAGTGAATGCAGCGGCCAGTACCAGTTTCCACATGGCAGGCCAGACCCGTTTGAACATGCCAAACTTGGCCACCCGCAGATTCATCATGATCAGGCTGGCGACACCGCCAGGGGCATACATCACGATCAGGATGAAAAACACACCCAGGTACAACTGCCATGCCTTGGTCAGGTCAGACAGCATGACCGTCAGGAACACACCCAGCACCGCACCGATCATGGGGCCGAAGAAGAAGCCTACACCGCCGATGAAGGTGAACAGCAACACGGCACCGGAACGCACAGCACTGACATTTTCGGCAGTGACAATCTCGAAATTAATCGCTGACAATCCACCCGCAATACCGGCAAAAAATGCAGATAAAATCAAGGTCAGATACCGTACCCACTGGGTGTCATAGCCTACAAACTCCACCCGCTCAGGATTATCACGTACCGCATTCACCATGCGCCCCAATGGCGTTTGGGTAAACGCATACATGCCGATGGTGCTGATAAACAACCAGAAAGCAATCAGGTAATACACCTGGATTTGCGGTCCATAAGTGATGCCCATGAATGACTGACCAATCACCCTGTTGGTGGAAATACCGCCTTCACCACCAAAGAAACTAGGGAACATCAACGAGCAGGCAAACACCAGCTCCACCATACCCAGGGTAATCATGGAAAACGTGGTCCCTGACTTTTTGGTCGTAACATAGCCAAACAGGATGCCAAAGCACATGCCGGCAATACCACCGATCAAAGGTATCAGGGTAATGGGAAATACCATGCTGCCAGCCGCGACCCGATTCATGGCGTGAATGGCAAAAAAAGCACCCAGTCCGGAATATACGGCATGGCCAAAAGACAGCATGCCACCCTGTCCCAGTAACATATTGAACGACAGGCCAAATATCATCAGCGTGCCGATCTGGGACAACAACGACAGTGAGCCACCCGTGCTGAAAACCAGAGGGGCAATAACCAGCAGGATTGCGAAGCTGCTCCAGATCAGCCAGCGGGCAATATTGATGGGTTTGAATACTAAAGGTTTGCTCATCTTTTATCCTTCACGCGTACCGAGTAAACCTCTGGGCCTGAAAATCAGGATGAGTACCAATAACAGATAGGGCAATATGGGCGCGACCTGCGCGATGGTCAGGCTCAGCAGTGAATAGCCCGGCGCGCTGCTAGTGATCAACATGCCAAACTTGGCAAACAGCGACACAAACGAGTAATCCAGTGCCACGGCAAAGGTTTGCAAGACCCCGATCAGCAAGGAAGCCACGAAAGCACCTGCCAGCGAGCCCATACCACCAACGACCACTACCACAAAAATGATGCTGCCCAGCGTGGACGCCATGCCTGGCTCAGTGACAAAGGCATTGCCACCCACCACACCGGCCAGCCCTGCCAAGGCACAACCACCACCAAATACCAGCATGAAAACCCGTGGCACATTGTGCCCCAGTGCTTCTACCGTATCCGGATGGGTCAGTGCTGCCTGTATCACCAGACCAATGCGGGTACGGGTCAGCAACAGGTAAATCGATACCAGCATCAATAAGGCCACCAGCATCATGAACCCGCGATACATGGGAAAGGTCGTGGTATACAGCGTGAACAAAGGCCCATCCAGCGCCGCCGGAATAGGATACGGCACGGTTGAGCGCCCCCAGATCAGTTGCACCAGTTCCACAATCACATACGACAAACCGAAGGTGAACAACAGTTCCGGGATGTGACCGTATTTATGTACTGAACGCAGGCCATAACGCTCCACCATGGCCCCTATAAAACCCACCACCAGTGGTGCGAGAATCAAGGCAGGCCAGAAACCGATTTTGACACTGATGGCATAGGCAAAATAGGCTCCCAGCATATAGAAGCTGGCATGGGCGAAATTAAGTACGCCCATCATGCTGAATATCAGCGTCAGACCGGACGACAGCATAAACAACAGCAGGCCGTAACTGACGCCATTCAACAAAGTGATCAGTGTGAATTCCACAGCAAAGATCCTTTTCAGAAAATTCTTGAACGATCGTACTATTTATAGGAAAAAAAAGAGAGTGCACTCTACAAGTGACTCTCTTTTTTTGCGTTACTTAGCCAGGTCGTTTCATTTGGCAAGAAGATGGTTGAGACGCAACAAAAGAATCGATCTTCTGATTGGTTTTCCAACCCATGCCGGTATTTTCCTGATCAAACTTGACATCCTTGCCATTGGTTTTGACCCAGGTAGCAATATACAGCGGCTGCTGGATCTGGTGATCCAGCTTGCGCATCACGTCGTCGCCATTCAAGCTCTTGAAATTCAGGCCTTCCAGGGCAAAGGCCACTTTCACAGGGTCAATGGTCTTTGCCTGTTTGACCGCCTGAGACATCGCCGAGATCACCGAATAGGTTGCAATCGCGTAGTAATCATCCTTGTACTTGGTCTTGAAGCTTTCAACGATATCCTTGCCAGAGAAAGTTTCATTATTCGCATTCCAGTACGCCACGTATTTCACGTGATCTATGCCAGCGGCACCCATGGCAGTTGGCACGCCGGTCGTCGCCGCATAGTAAGTATAGAAATTGGCTTTGAGGTCAGCATCTTTAGCTGATTTGATCAACAGGGCCAGATCGGCACCCCAGTTCCCGGTAATGATCGTGTCAGCACCAGACGCCTTGATTTTCGCTACATAGGGAGAGAAATCCTTGACCTGGCCGATAGGGTGCAAATCATCACCAACGATTTGTATGTCCGGACGCTTGCGCGCCAGGTATTCTTTGGCGGCACGTGTTACCTGCTGACCAAAGGAATAGTTTTGGCCGATGATATAGACTTTTTTAATGTTCTTGTCAGCCGCCATGAAGGTGGTCAAGGCTTCCATCTTCATGTCCGAATTGGAATCGAAACGGAAATGCCAGAAACTGCATTTGCTGTTGGTCATGTCCGGGTCGACCGCAGCATGGTTAAGGTAGACAATTTCCTTGCCTGGATTACGTTCATTGTGTTTATTAACCGCATCTATCAGTGCCAGGCCTACGCCGGAACCATTACCCTGCGTAATATAGCGAAAACCTTTGTCAATGATGGTTTTCAGCACGTTCAGGGATTCCTGGGTGCTGCCTTTGTTATCGAAACCGACCACTTCAAATTTATGCTCACCAGCCCATTTCTCTGCATTCGCTTTATCCACAATGAGTTGGTAAGAATTAAGGATATTTTGCCCTACTGGTGCAAACGCACCTGACAGTGGATCGATATAGGCGATCTTGATGGTATCTGCCATGACCGCTGGTACGACGAAGGTTAAAGCAACTGCTGCAAGGCTTGCACGTAAAGGAAATTTCATTTGTCTCTCTCCGGTATTCTCGTAGTTTGGAATCTAGATTTTTTTCGTTTTATCGCTACTTCACAGACCGCAACAGGGTTCAAAGAACCACGTACAGCCTGCCACTTCCTATGCAGTTGGTAGTTTATATTCCTTGAATTGCTCCCTGAGTTTATTTTTCAAAATTTTGCCGGTCGCGCCCAAAGGCAGGCTGTCAATAAATACCACATCATCCGGCAACCACCATTTTGCGACCTTGCCATCAAAATATTGCAATAACTCTTCCTTGCTGACTTCCGCTCCCGGCTTTTTCACTGCCAACAACAATGGACGTTCATCCCATTTGGGATGGAACACACCTATGCATGCTGCCTGCAAAATTGCCGGATGTGATACCGCCACATTTTCCAGGTCTATCGTGCCTATCCATTCTCCGCCAGACTTGATTACGTCCTTGCTGCGGTCGGTGATCTGCATGTAGCCATCACCATCTATGGTTGCCACGTCACCGGTTGGGAACCAGCCATCTTCAAGTACATCACCACCTTCGTTTTTATAATAATGGTCAATAATCCATTGTCCCTTGACCAGCAAATTGCCATAGGTTTTACCATCCCATGGCAATTCCTTGCCAGCGTCGTCCACGATTTTCATGTCAACGCCGTACAATATGTGTCCCTGTTTTTCCAGTATGGACTGTTTTTCGTCTTCGCCCAGATCTGTATGCTTGGCCATCAGCGTGCCTGCCGTGCCCAATGGCGACATTTCTGTCATGCCCCAGGCATGAACCACTTCCACACCATAGGTATGGCGCAGGGTTTTCATCATCGCTGGCGGGCAGGCTGAACCGCCGATCACCGTACGCTTGAAACTGGAAAACTGCAGCTTGTTTTGTGCCACGTAAGTCAGCAGACCCAGCCACACCGTTGGCACACCAGCCGAGAACGTCACTTTTTCCTGTTCAAACAATTCATACAGGGATTTGCCATCCAGATGCGGGCCGGGGAATACCAGTTTCGATCCATTCAGCGGCGCAGAATAGGGCAGCCCCCAGGCATTCACATGGAACATCGGCACGACCGGCAAGATGGAATCACGCGCAGAGACGTTCAAGCCGTCAGGCAATGAAGAAGCATAAGAATGCAGGATGGTGGAACGATGTGAATACAGTGCCCCCTTTGGATTACCCGTGGTGCCCGAGGTATAGCACAGGCTGGAAGCAGAATTTTCGTCAAATATGGGCCAGGTAAAATCATCGCTATTGGCGTCGATGACATCTTCATACGCCATCAGATTAGGTATTTTGCTGTCCGCCGGCAGTTTGTCACGGTCACACATCATGATGTAGCCCTTGATGCCGGGACAATGGCCGGCGATAGCCTGCACGATGGGCAAGAAAGTCATGTCGAACAGCAGATACTGGTCTTCGGCGTGATTGGCGATGTAGGCAATCTGTTCGGGATGTAAGCGTGGATTGATGGTATGCAGGACAGCACCCGAGCCAGATACGGCGTAATAGGCTTCCAGGTGGCGGTAGCCATTCCAGGCCAGGGTGGCAATACGGTCACCCATCTTGACACCCATGCCGGCAAACGCATTCGCCAGTTTTTTGGCGCGCTTGTGACATTCGGTGTAGTTATAGCGATGGATATCACCTTCAACGCGACGGGAAACGATTTCGTTTTTTCCGAAATAACGATCTGCATGCTCGATAAGGCTGGAAATAAGCATGGGCTTGCTCATCATTTGCCCCATCAAAGGGCTCATCGGGTAAGACGACATTTGTTCTCCTGAAAGATGCGACGTTATGGATTGCTTTGCTGATCACCTGTTAGGCTGAATTTTATTCTTTACCGATTTTTGTACGACCGTACTAATTCGTCAATCAGTATTTCTTTTGCAATGCACAACCAGGCCTCTCCATGAGTTTCCGGTTTCTCGCTCTCCATAACAAAAATGCGGAAGAATCTATCTCCCGCATCGCAACAATCATGAATTTGGACTTGTATCGCAAAAGCGAGTTTTACTCTTTCACCTGTCGTTTTTTGCCCGCTTCCACTGTACTTAATTTAGCATCTATTTCTTTTAGAACGTGGTTACGATCTGTAGCGAGCGAGCGTCAGCGGGGTGAAGAGCCGCGCATAAAGCGGAATGTACTTAAGACCATGAGCATTTTGAGCAGCGCATGAGCCCCGCGTGGACTACGATTGCGCCCGCGCAGTAAGATCGTAAACAGGTTCTTAGCGCTTGCTTAACACTGGTCCGTCAGCGGATTCCAGCACAAAGCTGGCGCTGCCATCCCTGCCCAGTACGCTGACCAGGTAGGGCATGACTTCCTTGAGCGTAGCAACCAGGGTCCACGGTGGATTGAGGATGAACATGCCACTGCTGTGCAAGCCAAAACCGTCTGGTGATGGACCGCTGATGGACAGTGTCACGTTGAGCCAGCTATTCGCCTGCAGGCGTTTGAGTTTTTCGGGCAGGCTGCGTGACTCCTGTCTTTGCAATACTGGATACCAGACGGCAAACGTACCTGTAGGAAAACGCTTCAGTGCATCTTCCAGGCACACCTTGACGCGGCGGTAGTCATCCTTGACTTCATAGGGCGGGTCGATCAGTACCAGGCCGCGACGTGACGGTGGTGGCAACAAGGCCTTCATGCTTTCATAACCGTCACCGGCAGAAATGATCACACGCTTGCCGCGCACGGTTGGACGCCTGCCCTGCTCGGCAGCATGGGCATCAAGCTTGCGGAAATTTTCTGCGAGTATCTTGATTTCGCTGGGGTGCAATTCGAACAGGCGCAAACGATCCTGCTCGCGCATGATGGTATTGGCGCAATACGGCGACCCCGGGTAATAGCGCATCTTGCCGCTGGGGTTCAGGTCCTTGATCAGCTTCATGTAGGAAGCCATCGCCTCGGGCAGGTCTTTCCTGTCCCACAAGGGGGCGATACCAGTCTCAAATTCTGCATTCTTGCTGGCATAGCCGCTGTCCAGGGAATACAGGCCGGCCCCCGCATGGGTGTCGATATACGTATAGGCCGTGTCTTTTTGTCCCATGTATTCCAGCAACTGGATCAGGACAAAATGTTTAAGTACATCGGCATGATTGCCAGCATGAAAGCCGTGACGATAGCTGAGCATATTGAAAAACCTTTAAAAAATAAGAAATAATGACTTGCATCGCCAGCCATTTCAAAATGACAACAAGCTGAAGCTTCTGGAGCCGTGTGGACGATACAGACGGGCTCAGGCTACTCGCTTGCCAAGAATGATTAAATCGCGCTCTATGCCATCCAATGTGGCGACGCGTGGCATATTGGCCCAGGTTTCAAAGTCAAATGCAGCGAATAATTTCAGGCTGGGTACATTATGACCGAATATAAAACCAAGCAAGGTATGCACATGAATGGAAGGTGCAAAGGCGATGGCCTGGCTTAAAAAATATCGCCCCAGCCCTTTCCCTCTGGCTGTTTCATGCAGGTAAATCGACAATTCGGCAGTACCTGAATAAGCCGGCCTGCCGTAAAAGTTGGAAAACGACAGCCAGCCTACGACCTGCCCGTCCTGCTCGCAGACCCAGAGCGGGCGCGATTCAGGGTGATGATCATGAAACCAGGCATGCCGGGATTCAACACTGACCGGCTCGGTATCGGCAGTGACCTCACGCGAGGCTACTGTGGAATTATAAATGGCAACGATTTGTGGCAAGTCTTCAAAGCATGCCAGACGGTGTGTAAATGCTTGCGACATTTGCTCAGACTCAAAGGGTATGGGTCGCTCTGGACGAACGTATTGCTGCGCCGAGCAGTTCTTCCACACGCAGGCGTATGCGGGTACCACTTTCATCATCCGGGAAATGCACGCCTATGCCTTGCGACTTGTTGTTGCCAGCTCCGGCCGGCGTAATCCATGCCACTTTGCCAGCGATAGGATATTTACTCGGGTCATCAAGCAGCGTCAAAATAAGGTAAATCTCTTCGCCCAGGCGATAGGTTTTATTGGTAGGAACAAAAATCCCGCCATTTTTCAAGAACGGCATGTAGGCAGCGAACAGGGCTGCCTTTTCCTTGATGGCCAAAGACAGCACCGAAGGACGATTGGGTGAAGGTACACTGAGCGGAGCACTGGGATCTGCTGGTAAATCTGACATTTTCTGGCTTTCGCGATGCTTTAATCAAATACTGCCGAGTATTCCAGCAACATATCTTCCAAAAATAATTTGGCAGATAAAGGGTGGCTGGCAATGGCCTGTCTTTCATTGCAATTCTTGATGAGTTTCTGCAAAACAGCTTCATCCGCCTGCAATGACAAGGCGCGCAACTCCTTTTCATAGCGAGGATGATACCGGATTCTGCCACTTTGTTTATAAGAAAATATATCGTACAGCCAACGCTGTAGCCACCCAACGACGACCGGCATGTCCATTTTCTGCATTTTATCGGCGGCCCTGAGGCTAAGTTCTGTGCCTGGCTTGCTCAGATATCCCAAAAACTCATCCAGATCCGCACGCAAATCCGATTGTGCCATCTCAAAGGCAGCCAATGGTGCCCCACCCTGCTGCGCCAGCCACACATCGGCCTCCCGCACACCTTGCTGTTGCAGCCATTGCAGGGAAATGGCCGGATCGGGCAAGCCCAGCGGAAATTTATGGCAGCGCGACAATATCGTCGGTAACAGACGGTCTATGCTGTTTGATATCAGGATAAACACGGTATTTGGATTCGGCTCTTCCAGCGATTTCAACAAGGCATTGGCAGCCGGCACATTCAGCGCCTCTGCCGGATACAGGACAATCACCCGCCTGCCGCTGCGATGCGTGGATATATTCATGAAATCCGACAAGGCGCGAATCTGATTAATGACGATCTCTTTCGATGGTGCCTTGCTGGCTTTGGCCGATTTGCTGACCGGTTCCGCTTCTGCCTCGCCAGACTGGGCTTCATCTTCGTCCAGCAATTCTGGTCGCACGCGGCGATAATCAGGGTGGCTGTATTGTGAAAACCAGCCGCAGGAACCGCATTGCTGGCAGGCATGACCGCCCTCGCCCGGGTTTTCACATAACAGTGATTGCGCCAGATGTTCAGCAAATACCGTCTTGCCTATGCCTTGCGGGCCATGCAACAGAAAGGCATGCGGCAGACGCTGGCCCAGGGCTTGCAACTGCTGCCAGGCATCTTGCTGCCAGCTGTAAAGTGGGTGGGTCATGATGTCAACCGAGCGCTATCCAGCAGCGCATCCATCAATTGATCAAGTTGCAGACGTATGTCAGCAATGCTTCGGGTCGAATCGATGATTCTGAAGCGTTGCGGAAATTCTGCCGCACGACGCAGGTATTCTTGTCGGGTAGCGGCAAAGAAATCTGCTTTTTCCTGTTCAAACTTGTCCAGGTCGCGGGTGGCATCAAGGCGCGCCCTGGCGACTTCCAGTGGTACATCAAACAACAGGGTCAGATCAGGTTGCAAATCGGGATGCACCCATTGTTCCAGTGCATTCAGTTTATCCAGGGGCAATTTCCTGCCACCGCCCTGATAGGCAAAGGTGGCGTCAGTAAAGCGGTCAGAAATCACCCAGTCACCACGTTCCAGTGCTGGCTGTATCAATTGTGCCAGGTGTTCACGTCTTACGGCGAACATCAACAGAGCTTCTGTTTCCAGATGCATCTTGTGTTGCAACAGCAGTTCCCGCAGGGTTTCACCCAGGGGTGTGCCGCCGGGCTCGCGGCTGCAAATGACTTTTATGCCCCGCTCTTGCAGCTTTTCCTGCAGACGTCCGGCGACATAGGCGATATGCGTCGATTTGCCAGCACCGTCTATGCCTTCAAAGGTAATGAATTTTCCTGTTTGGTTCTTGCTCTGCATATTTCTGATAGTTATCTGGCATTGATACTTCAACGCCGGTATTTCAACGTTGGCATTTCAACGCTGATATTTATTCACGGCCCGGTTATGCTCATCCAGATTATTTGAAAACTGGCTGGTACCATTGCCACGTGCGACAAAGTATAAGGCATCACTCCTGGCCGGGTTAAATGCGGCTGCCAGCGACTCCATTCCCGGCAAGGCAATCGGGGTGGGTGGCAGACCTGCACGGGTATACGTGTTATAGGGGGTGTCCGTCAACAAATCACGTTTAAAGATTTTGCCCTGATAACGCTCGCCCATGCCATAAATGACCGTAGGGTCCGTCTGCAACAGCATGCCAGTTCGCAAGCGGTTGATGAAAACTGCAGCGATCATATTACGCTCCGACTTTTGGCCTGTCTCTTTTTCTATGATAGAGGCCATGGTCAGCGCTTCGTAGCGGTTTTTATATGGTAAATCAGATTGACGCTTCTTCCAGGCCTCATCGAGTTTCTTCAACAACTGCGTATGCGCCTGCTGATATAGCTGCACATCCGAGCTGCCTTTGGCAAACCGGTAAGTGTCAGGAAAAAACAAACCTTCTGCCTGACTGAACTCATGGCTGATCTTGCGCATCAGTTCGGCTTCGCTCAAGCCCACAGTCTCATGCTTGATCGAAGGATGGGCATCGACCAACTTGCGCATCTGCTGGAAGGTCCAGCCTTCGATGACCGCCAGACTGGCCATGGAAAATTCGCCATTGACGATTTTATTCAGCAAATCCTGCGGGGTCTTGCCCGCTTCGATCTCATATGATCCGGCCTTCATCTTGTTGGCTTTGCCAAAAACGCGGGCCAGCGCTTCCAGCAAGATGGGATTCACCGGCACACCGGCATCCCGGATCTGACGCGCAGAAGCGCGCACACTGCTACCCGGTTTGATCGCAAATTCTATCGTCGGCCCGTTCTCAAACAGGGGTTGCTGCATCCAGGAATAAAATCCGTAGCCGGCAGCGCATGCCAGCAGTATCAGCAAGAAAAAAAGTTTTTTTATGAATCCCATGCAGGCAGCTTATTTAGAAATTGAGTGTGTTCTGACGCAATTTGACGGACGCTACTATAATTCGCCTGAACAGGTGCAGGCGGTATTGTAAAGCCAGTGCGAACAATAAGCGAATAAGCAAAGAAGAGTGAGTATATTGATATGACATGGGAAGAGTTTTTATCCAGCCAAGGTGGCGTTCTTGAAAACGGCGATACCCGGGGATTTGCGCCTCACTGGCAATCCCATGCCTTGCAAACCGGTTTTGTCGCCCCTTTGACAGATCTGGGTCTGATTCTGGCCACCGGCGAGGATGCGGCCAGCTTTCTGCACAATCAATTAAGTAATGACGTTGAACACCTGAATGCTACGGATGTGCGTCGCGCTGCCTATTGCACCCCCAAAGGCCGCATGCAGGCCAGCTTCCTGTACTGGAAAAACCAGCAAGGCATTGTCTTGCAGCTATCCCGCCCTCTGCAGCCTGCCCTGCAAAAACGCCTGCAAATGTTTATATTGAGAGCCAAAGCCAAACTGCTGGATATCAATCCCGAGCAGGTCGTGCTGGGTCTGGGTGGCGCCACCGCTGCCGTTGTGTTGCAAAACTGGTTTCCCCAGCTACCTGCTGCCGTCAATACGCAGGTCACGAATGCTGCGGGCAGCCTGTTGCGTTTGCCTGATGCTGAACAGCATGCGCGTTTTCAATGGATCACTTCGCCGGAATTGGCGCAGCAAGCCTGGGCCACGCTCAGCAGCCAGTTGCAGGTCGTGAATACAGCGGCCTGGCGTCTGACCGATATCCAGGCTGGCATTGCGACCATCCTGCAAAGCACGCAAGAGCAATTTGTCCCGCAAATGGTCAACTTTGAATTGATAGGCGGGGTTAACTTCAAAAAAGGATGTTATCCCGGGCAGGAAATTGTGGCACGCAGCCAGTATCTGGGCAAGTTGAAGCGCCGCATGGGCCTGGCCAGGATAGCCGCTGAGCAGGTGTTGCCGGGCACGGAAATTTTCCACAGCGATGATACTAGCCAGCCTTGTGGCATGGTGGTCAACGCCGAACAAGAGCAGGCAGGAAGCAGTCTGGCATTGGTAGAAATGAAATTGAGTGATCAGCAAGAAGGCAAGCTGCATTTGGCTTCCGCTTCTGGCACAGAGATTGCATTGCTGCCCTTGCCTTATGAAATTTTGGACATTACGCAATAACTAACACCACTGACAACACTGACCACACTGACTGCATCCATGAAGCATGCGACAGCAAAAACGATAAAGACCGCCGATATGGATTGTTATATCTATTTTAAAACCATGAGCAGCCAGGAAACTGAAGTCATCCTTCAGGAGCAACTGTTGCAGTCCCATATGCAGCAACAAGCCGGGCTTGCCCATGGCGTGCAAAGACGGCCCTCTGCACAAGATGGCCTGCACACCTGGATGGAAATCCATCGTCAAGTCAGCCCTGATTTTGAACAGCAACTGGCACAAGCCTATGCCCAGACCCGTTTATCCGAATTGCTGCAGGGTGAACGACACATGGAATATTTTATGGACGTGAGCTTATGTGCCTGATTGTTTTCGCCTGGAAGCTGATACCTTGCACGCCGCTGATTTTTGCCGGTAATCGCGATGAATTTTATGAACGCCCCGCTGCCGCTGCGAGCTGGTGGGAAGACAATCCCCATATTTTTGCAGGCCGTGACCTGCAGTCGGGCGGTACCTGGATGGGAATCACCAGCCAGAATGGCGCGGACAGCCTGACCACCAAATTTGCCGCCATCACCAATATCCGCGCCCCTGGCGAGCGTCGCGAAGACGCGCCTTCGCGTGGTGAGCTGGTCGCCAATTACCTGAATAACCCGCTCAATGCCAGGGACTATATCGCCAGCATCCGTGACGAGGTAGCTGACTATAACGGCTTCAACCTGGTGCTGGGTGACCAGGAAGATTTGATCTGGTTTTCAAATCGCCATCAGGATGATGTCCGCAATGGCCAGCCACTGCCGCCCGGCATTTACGGCATTTCCAATGCTGCGCTGGATACGCCCTGGCCAAAAGTTGTCAGGACCAAGGCAGAATTTGCCAGCATGATTTGTCAGCGTGCGCCGGTAGATGCCTATTTTGAAGTATTGGCCAACACCACACCCGCACCTGACTGCCGCCTGCCAGATACCGGCGTTTCGTTTGAAATGGAAAGATTATTGTCATCGCCCTGCATCGTGTCACCTGACTATGGCACCAGGGTCACGACCGTGCTGAAGGTCCACAAGGACTACCCGGCAGAATTTCATGAGAAACTGCTGCGCTGATACCATCTGGCGTGCAGCTTCATACCGTTCGCAAGGGCGCACGCCACAGCAGAACGGCGGCAATCAGCTTCAACATGCAGGGTAACACTGCATAAGCGACGGTCAATGCCTGCAAGCCAGTTTGGGTGCTGATGCCTGGTACATAACCCAGGAATTCCAGCAAGGGTAAAGACAGTCCGGCAGCAAGGGCGAGATTCATTTTTGTGGCCCAGTTCCACACACCAAAATAACTGGCTTCGTTTTTTTCACTATGGCCTGCCGCGTGGATCACACCTGCCAGGATGGCAGGTGGCAAGGCCAGGTCAGCCCCCAGGCTCATGCCGGAAAAAATGCAAATGACTGAAAATGCCAGGCCGTCACCCGCGCCCAGGCCAACCACGCCCATGAAACTGACGATGGACAATAGCATGGCCATCAACCACGTCCTGACCTCACCCTGCTTTTTTGCCAGATAAGCCCACAGCGGCATGGACAGGGCCGCCGCCAGAAAATACAGTAAAAGCAGGATGCCGGATAAATGCGCGATCTGCAGTCTGTCCCTGGTAAAAAATAAAAACAGGGTTGCCGGTATCGCGGCGGCAATGCCGTTCACCACGAAAACCGAAAATAATGCACGAAAACTGCGGTCGGCAAATAATTCCCGCAGTGTCAGTGCACTGTGCGCTGCTGTCTGGCTTCTGGTGATGACAGGTGTCTTTTTGGTCAACAGCCAGCCTGTCGCCAGCAAGGCCAGTGTCAACACTGCTGCCAGCACACTGACATTGGCGAATTGCGTGATCAAGGCAGTGACAATGACACCACATAAGCCGAAAGCTTCGCGCAACGCAGTCAGCCTTACTCTTTGCCCTGGCTCCTGGGTCAATGCGGCACCCCAGCTTTGATGTGCAATGCTGGCAATGCTAAAACCAGAATAAACGACGATCAGGGTCAAGAAAAACCAGCCGAAGGCCAGGTGCTGAATAGCAAGCGGCGGATGAAACAGACCCATAAAACCCAGTATCAGCAAAGGCAGTGCCACCACAATGTACGGGGCAAAACCACGTCCATGCGGACGGCGGTCTATCAGCTTGCCGATATACGGATCAATGAAGGCATCCATTACCCGGGTCAGCAGCAAGGCTGTTCCTATCATGGTCAGGGACATGCCAAAACGGTCGGCATAAAATTGCGGGACATAGACATAAATTGGCAGTGCCACCATCGCCAGCGGGAAACCAAACAAGGCATAGGCCAGCAAATGAAACAGCGAAAGATTTTTCATGTCATCCAGTCTGGAAAAGAAAACGGCGCGACCATTATTTCATGGTCACGCCGTTTTGGCAGAATGCAATTGACGGCCATGTCTTGCCTGGCCGCCAGCAACTAGCAAATAGTAACTATCAGCTCAACTCTTCCAGACGCAATTTGGTGACGGCTCCAAAGATCGTATCAAGCTTCTCGATTTTTTCTATCGCCGCAACGATATTTTTCTCTTTGGTCTGATGCGTCAGAATGATGATGTCGGTCTGGGTTTCGCCTTCTGCAGGTTCTTTTTGCAGCATGGCGTCGATAGAAATCGTCAAGTCAGCCAGGATGCGCGTGACATCGGCCAAGACACCCGGCTTGTCCGCAACATGCATGCGCAGGTAATAGCTGGTAACAATCTCTGCCATCGGCAACACTGGCAAATCACTGAGGGAATGCGGCTGGAATGCCAGGTAAGGAACCCGATGTTCCGGGTCTGCCGTAGCCAGGCGGGTGATATCCACCAGATCAGCAATCACCGCCGATGCCGTCGGTTCAGAGCCAGCACCTTTGCCGTAATACAGGGTGGCACCGACAGCATCGCCCTGCACCAGGACGGCATTCATTGCGCCTTCGACATTGGCAATCAGGCGTTTTTCCGGAATCAGCGTAGGATGCACGCGCAGTTCGATGCCGGCGTCAGTACGTTTGCTGATGCCCAGCAATTTGATGCGATAACCGAGTTCTTCAGCGTAACGGATATCACTGGCTTGCAGCTTGGTGATGCCTTCGATGTGGGCTTTGTCAAACTGCATCGGGATACCATAGGCAATCGATGCCATGATGGTGGCCTTGTGTGCTGCATCCACGCCTTCGATATCAAAGGTAGGGTCAGCTTCGGCGTAGCCCAGTTCTTGCGCCTGTTTCAGTACAGTGGCAAAGTCCAGACCCTTGTCCCGCATTTCAGACAGGATGAAGTTGGTGGTGCCGTTAATGATACCGGCGATCCACTGTATGCGATTGGCGGTCAGGCCTTCGCGCAAAGCCTTGATGATGGGAATGCCGCCAGCCACCGCTGCTTCAAACGCCACCATGACAGATTTTTCTTGTGCTGCCTTGAAAATTTCATTGCCGTGGGTCGCTAGCAAAGCCTTGTTGGCGGTAACCACATGCTTGCCATTGGCGATGGCTTTCAATACCAGGTCTTTGGCAATGCCATAGCCACCGATCAGTTCGATGACGATATCGATATCCGGATTGGTGACAACCAGGTTGGCGTCGCTTACCACTTCGCATTCGCCATTGGTCAATTCGCGTGCCCGCTCAACATTCAGGTCTGCCACCATGGCAATCTCAATCGAGCGACCTGCGCGACGCGTAATCTCTAACTGATTACGCTTCAAGACGTTGAAAGTGCCGGAGCCGACGGTGCCTATGCCTAACAGGCCTACTTTGATGGGTTTCATATGATTTCTAAACAATAAATGGATGTTAATCAGGACTTGGGCAAAACCTTGACAACTGTTTTGCACCTATCCCATTAATTGGTGCCGTGACGTCGGCGATATCCTTCAAGGAAATGCGCAATACGTCCGAAAGCTTCAGTCAGATCATCCGTGTTGGGTAAGAACACAACACGGAAATGGTCGGGATTGATCCAGTTGAATCCCGTTCCCTGTACCAGTAACACGCGCTGCTCGGTCAGCAGTTCGTGGATAAATTCCTGGTCATCCTTGATCGGGTACATCAAGGGATCCAGTTTTGGAAACATATACAGTGCAGCCTTGGGTTTGACGCAGCTTACACCAGGAATACTTGTTAACAGCTTGTGGGCCAGGTCGCGCTGTTTCAACAGCCGCCCGCCAGGACCTACCAGGTCATTGATACTCTGGTAGCCACCAAGGGCAGTCTGAATCGCAAACTGACCGGGGGCATTGGCACACAAACGCATCGAGGCCAGCATGGTCAGGCCTTCGATGTAATCTTTTGCATGGCGCTTTTCACCAGATACCACCATCCAGCCAGCGCGGTAACCGCAAGAGCGGTAATTTTTCGACAGTCCGTTCAGGGTCAAAAACAGCACGTCATCCGCCAGCGAAGCGATCGATGTATGTTCTTCGCCGTCATACAGGGTCTTGTCGTAAATTTCATCGGCAAAGACGATCAGTTGATGCTGGCGTGCGACATCGACAATCTGCTGCAAGATTTCTACCGGGTACAGTGCACCGGTAGGATTGTTCGGGTTGATGACCACGATGGCACGGGTGTTCGGCGTGATCTTGCTCTTGATGTCATCAATGTCCGGCATCCAGTCGGCCGATTCATCGCATATATAATGCACAGGTTTGCCACCCGACAGGCTGACTGCGGCTGTCCACAAGGGATAATCAGGGGCAGGCACCAGCACTTCATCGCCGCTGTTGAGCAAGGCATTCATGCCCATGACGATGAGTTCAGAGGCACCATTGCCGATGTAAATATCTTCGATGGTCACACCACGGATATGTTTTTCCTGGGTGTAATGCATGATGGATTTACGCGGGGCAAACATGCCTTTGGAGTCGGTATACCCGGCGGCATTCTGCATATTGCGTATCATATCCTGCACGATTTCGTCAGGCGGATCAAAGTTGAAGACGGCCAGATTGCCTATGTTCAGCTTGATGATCTTATGTCCCTCGTCCTCCATCTGCTTGGCTTTTTCCATGACAGGGCCACGGATGTCATAACAAACGTCTGCTAATTTTTGTGATTTTTGTATGGGTCGCACCGCTGCAATCCTTGATAATATTCACAGGATTTCCAGCGAGTTGCTCCAGGCTCACATGGCGTCACGCCGCGTGACACCGCGTGACATTAAATGATTGGAATCCACCCGCATCTATCCTGATTAAGCCGCAATACAGAAAATGCTGCACTGCCGAACGTTCCATTCTGCACAAAGCGCCGGTTTTTATCAATGATAACTTCGTAATCGTTGCGAAATTAATATTGCATTAATGCGCAATCTGTTACTACACCCTAGTTACCAGCGAAGGCATGCAAAACAAAACCAAGAACAAAAGTGTAAGCTGCTTGTCTATCTTTACAGTATTGCTTGAATAAAAAGACTATGTCCATGAAAAAATTGTTTATTTCCCTGATGATGTCCATCAGCCTGTCGCTGGCTTGCCATGGCATGGCAGCCGCGCAAAATGTGCTGGAAGCCATCGCCATCGATAGCGGTGGCAAGCTGTGTGCCAGCCTGCTGGTGCTGGAAACCGGACAAAGCCTGTGGATTTTCCCGGATGCGGCGGCACCTATGCAAAATGTGTATAAATTCCCCATCGTCATGGCTGCCCTGGCGGCAGTAGATCAGCATAAACTCAAATTCGATCAAAAAGTGCTGGTCACGCCGGAAGATCTGGTTGGCGATGGTCAACACAGCCCGATTCGCGATGAGTATCCACAAGGAAATATCAACATTCCTTTAAGGAAACTAATGCGCCATGCCATTGTCGATAGTGACGGCACCGCCAGTGATGTCTTGTTGCGCCTGCTGGGTGGCCCGGTTGCTGTCATGCAATACCTGGAACAACTGGGTATCCAAGACATCAAGGTGATGGATACAGAAAAGGAAATGGGCAAGAACTGGACACTACAGTACCGCAATTCCGCCACGCCCAAAGCCATGATCAAGCTCTTGCAGATTTTCCAGCAAGGCAAGGGGCTGAGCCCAAAAAGCCGTGAATTACTAATGAAATGGATGCAGGAAACCGATCGCGGCGCTGAACGCATCAAGGGATTATTGCCGCCAGAAACCCTGGTTGCTCACAAGACCGGCACATCCGGTGTCCGCAACGGTTTTACCGCGGCCCATAACGATGTTGGGATAGTCACCTTGCCCAATGGCAATCATATGGCTGTGGTGGTTTTTTTAACAGACAGCAGCGCCCCGCATCGATCCAGGGATTTGACCATAGCCAAGATCACCCGCGTCGGTTGGGACGCGTGGGCTGGCAAATAAGTATGGAAACAGAGCCAGCATGGCCCATCGCATGAAACGACACAAAAAACGTTACAATGCGCCACTCATTCAGCCCGAAACCTATAGAGCCATATAGATGAAGTTGCATTCCACCGCCACTCAGCAATACCAGACCATCACTGCTTACGACAAAGCCAGTGTGGAAATCAATGCGATCAGCTACAACTACAGCCTGATTGTGCTGCCCGAAAGCAAGCCCCAGGCATGGTCAGCGCAAAGCTTTGATCAGTTGAACCCCGCCGATTTTGCCCAAATCGAAGCGACCGAGCCAGACGTAGTGATACTCGGTACCGGCAACCGCCAGCGCTTTATCCACCCCAAATTGACCGCCACACTGGCCGCCAAACGCATAGGGGTGGAATGCATGGACAATCAGGCCGCCTGCAGGACCTATAACATCCTCATGGCCGAAGGCCGCAAAGTTGCCCTGGCCCTGATTATGGAAACTGCATGAAGCATCAATCCCCCTACGATTCACCGCGCACCCTGTGGGCTATTGCCCTCGCCTTCCTGGCGGTCTGGCTGTATATGCTGGGGTCGCGTACCCTGGTGCCTACCGATGAAGGCCGTTATGCCGAAATGGCACGTGAAATGCTGGCCACCGGCGACTGGATCACCCTGCGCCTGAATGGCATCAAGTATTTTGAAAAGCCGCCGCTGCAAAACTGGATGAATGCCCTGACCTTCGCCCTGTTTGGTCTGGGCGACTGGCAGGCACGTCTGTGGACAGGTCTGTGCGGGTTGCTGGGTGTGGCTGCAGTCGCCTATACCGGCAGCAAGGTGTTCAGCCGTCGTATAGGCATCAGCGCTGCGCTGGTACTGGGTTCCAGTTTTTACTGGGCAGGCATGGGCCATGTCAATTCCCTCGACATGGGCTTGTCGGGCATGATGACTTTAAGCCTGTGCGGCCTGCTGGTCGCGCAAAATGCCAGCAAAGACAGCACAACGGAAAGAAACGCCATGCTAATGTGCTGGCTGGGCATGGCGCTGGCCACCATGTCCAAGGGCTTGATTGGCTTTGTGCTGCCTGGCGCCGTGCTGGTTCTGTATACAATATGGACGCGTGACCTGGGTTTATGGACGCGCCTGCATATGGGCAAAGGTCTGGTGCTGTTCTTCGCTGTCACGGCACCGTGGTTTATCTTGATTGCCATAAGAAATCCGGAGCATCCGCAATTCTTTTTCATCCACGAACATTTTGACCGTTTTACCAGCAATGTCCACAAGCGTGGTGGTGCCTGGCATTACTTCATTCCCCTGCTGATTCTGGGCATTATTCCGTGGATAGGCATGCTGTTGCAAGCCTTGAAGACTGGTCTGGGTGAAGCTGCCGGACAATTCCAGCCACGCAAGATGCTGCTGATCTGGTCGGCTTTCCTGTTTTTCTTTTTCAGCATATCCGGCTCCAAATTGCCGGGTTATATCCTGCCTGTTTTCCCTGCCCTGGCATTATTGATCGCAGTCCATATCGAGGTCGCAGGCAACAAATCGGTAAAAATCAGTGCGGCGTTTTTGATACTGGTCGGTATCGCAGGCCTGGCCGGACTGACCTATTTTCTGGGTAATCTCGATCCGGTAAAGCAAGCCTATGACATTCCGCTGTATCACGCTTATTTACCCTGGCTGGTGGCGGCATTTTCGATCGCCATTTTTGGTGGTGTCTGGGCCTGCTTACTGTTGCGCAAGGGTGAGGCAGGAAAAGACTGGGCCATCATTACCATCGCTTGCGCTGGCTTCTTGCTTGGCCAGATCGCCTTCCTGGGGCATGATCCATGGGGTAAATACATCGCAGGCACAGCGCATCTGCCTGTCATGCAGGCCGAACTGAAAGACCCTGCCACGCCATTGTATGCAGTGGGCCGCTATGAACAGGCTTTACCGTTTTACCTGCAACGCACCACGATATTGGTTGAATTTCCGGATGAAATGGAATTCGGACTAAAGCAAGAAAAGCAATTATGGATACCCAAGCGTGAGGATTTCATCCAGCAATGGCAATCCCATCAAGACAAAGGCGAACCTGCGGTAGCGATATTACGTACTGATATCTATGAAGAGTTAAGGAGCACCAGCTTCCCCATGCGGGTCATAGGCCAGGATCCTCGACGTGTCATCGTTGCCAATCTGGTAAAACCCAAATAAATTTAACGCCAATGAACAAGCATTGGCTGCATCCAACATTCCAAAAGAATCATATCTTTTACGCATAGCATAGAGAGGATCACCATGAGTGAAGCGTCCACATTTCTGCCTTTTACCAAACCCAGCATCGATGAAGAAACCATCGCTGCTGTCGCAGAGGTACTGCGTTCTGGCTGGTTGACCAGCGGTCCCAAGGTCAAGGCACTGGAAGAGCAACTGTCCGAATATTTCGGTGGCCGCCCAGTACGCACCTTTAATTCAGGCACCTGCACCATGGAAATCGCGTTGCGTATCGCGGGTATAGGCGCAGGTGATGAAGTCATCACCACCCCCAATTCATGGGTGGCGACTGCCAATGTCATCATCGAAACCGGGGCAACCCCAGTGTTTGCCGACATTGATGCGAAAACGCATAATATCGATCTGGACAAACTCGAAGCGGCCATCACCCCGCGCACCAAGGCCATCATCCCGGTCCACATGTGCGGCCTGCCCTGCGACATGGACAAGCTGTATGCCATTGCCGACAAATATAAATTGCGCGTGATTGAAGATGCGGCACAGGCCATAGGCTCAAGCTGGAAAGGCAAGCGCATCGGCTCTTTCGGTGACTTTGCCTCATTCAGTTTCCAGGTCAACAAAAACATCATGACCGGCGAAGGGGGCTGCCTGGTCTTGAACAATGCAGAAGAAGCACGCCAGGCAGAAAAATATCGCCTGCAGGGTGTGACCCGCAGTGGCCTGGATGGCATCGATGTCGATGTGCTGGGTGGCAAATACAATATGACCGATATCGCCGCTGCCATAGGCCTGGGGCAAATGAAACACTTGGCAGAATTCAATGCCAAGCGCGCTGCCCTGGCCAAACATTATTTCACTTGCTTTGGACATGACTTCGAACAAACAACTGGCGCAGAACTGCCTGTCGCTGATTTTGAAAACAGCAACTGGCATATGTTTCATGTGGTATTGCCGGAAAGCGTGAATCGCGCCCATTTCATGCAACAAATGCTGGACCGGCAGATTGGCCTGGGTTATCACTACCGTGCCATCCACCTGTTCAGCATGTACCGTCAACGCGGCTTTACCGATGGCATGTTCCCTATCGCTGAACGTATAGGAAAAAAGATTGTTACTTTGCCATTATTTCCAGCAATGAATACAGAAGATGTCGAAAGAGTCGTGTCTGCGGTAAAATCCTGCCTTCTTTGAAATCGGTCAAAACAATACCAATGAAACCCGAACTCTCTGTCGTCATTCCTGTCTACAACGAAGAAGCTGGCTTGTCCAAGCTGTTTGCCAGACTGTATCCGGCACTAGACAATCTTGCTGCACGCGGTATCACCTATGAGGTGGTATTCATCAATGATGGCAGCCGTGACAACACGCCTGCCCTGCTGGCAGACCAGTATCGCCTGCGCCCTGATGTAACACGGGTGGTGCTGTTCAATGGTAATTATGGCCAGCATATGGCGATTTTGGCCGGCTTTGAAGCAACCCGTGGCGAGATCGTGGTGACGCTGGATGCAGATTTGCAAAACCCGCCAGAAGAAATCGGTGCGCTGGTGGATAAAATGCGCGAAGGCTATGACTATGTTGGCTCCATACGGCGCAAACGCCAGGATTCGGCCTGGCGTACCTATGCGTCCAAGGCCATGAACCGCTTCCGCGAGAAAATCACCCGCATCAAGATTACCGATCAGGGCAATATGTTGCGCGCCTATGGTCGCAATGTCATCAACCTGATCAACCAGTGCAGCGAAGTGAATACCTTCGTCCCTGCGCTGGCGTATACCTTCGCCCGCAAGCCTACCGAAATCATCGTTGAACATGAAGAGCGCTCTGCCGGCGAATCAAAATATTCGATTTACAGCCTGATACGCCTGAACTTTGATTTGATGACCGGCTTTTCCATCATGCCGCTGCAATGGTTTTCCATGCTGGGGATGGTCTTGTCAGCCCTGTCGGGCGGACTGGTATTGCTATTGCTGATACGCCGCTTTGTCCTTGGGGCTGAAGCAGAAGGCTTGTTCACCCTGTTTGCCATTGCCTTTTTCATGATGGGTGTGATTCTGTTTGGCATCGGCTTGCTGGGTGAATACGTTGGTCGCATCTATCAGCAGGTACGTGGTCGTCCGCGCTATGTGGTGCAGACCATACTGGAGCAATCCAGCCCTGATTTACCTGACGCGAACTGAGGCTGGCAGCATGAATGCATCCCTTTCCCCTGCCAGCGCAGTGGTGTTCGCCTATCACAATGTAGGCGTGCGCTGCATCAAGACTTTGCTGGCACGCGGCATACAGATCAAATTGGTGGTCAGCCACCAGGACAACCCGGCAGAAACCATCTGGTTTGAATCGGTTGCAGATTTATGCCACCAGCAAGGCATACCCTGCATTACCCCGGATGACCCCAAAGCACCTGAACTGAAGGCGCAATTGGCCGACATCGCCCCGGATTTCATCTTCAGCTTTTATTACCGCCACATGCTGCCGCTGGATCTGCTGGCACTGGCCAAACGCGGCGCCTACAATCTGCATGGTTCGCTGCTACCAAAATACCGTGGACGTGTGCCAGTCAACTGGGCCGTACTGCACGGAGAAACCGAAACCGGTGCCACGCTGCATGAAATGGCACTGAAACCGGATGCTGGTGCCATCATTGCCCAGGCTGCTGTCCCGATTTTGCCGGACGACACGGCATATGAAGTATTTGGCAAGCTGACCGTCGCTGCCGAACAATGCTTGTGGAATGCGCTGCCTGGCCTGGTGGCGGGTAGTTTCAAGGCCTTGCCGAATGATTTGTCGGTCGGCAGCTATTTTGGTGGCCGCAAGCCGGAAGATGGCCGCATCAACTGGCAGCAAACCGCCCAGCAAGTCTACAACCTGCATCGCGCAGTCGCCCCGCCCTATCCTGGTGCATTTACCGACCAGGCGGGCCAGCGATTTGTGATAGGAAAGGCACGATTATTCCTTGGCGATGCGGCAAATTTGCCGACAGGCTTACATGTGGTGGATAATGTCGTCCTTGGCGTGTGCGGCGATGGTCGCGCATTGCACATTATTGAATTGTTAATGAATGGCAAAGTCGTTACGGCACAGGAACTGGCAGCCCATTTATCAACGGCAGCATAAGTGCAGTAATTGCAAATTCTGAACTGACAAGCAACATTTACTTAAGAAGAACTCACTATGAAAAAAGTCCTTATTCTCGGCGTGAACGGTTTTATCGGTCACCATCTGTCCAAGCGCATCCTGGAAACCACAGATTGGGAAGTGTATGGCATGGACATGCAAACCGAGCGTTTGGGCGACATGATCAATCATCCACGCATGCATTTCTTTGAAGGTGACATCACCATCAATAAAGAATGGGTGGAATACCATGTCAAGAAATGTGATGTCATCCTGCCACTAGTAGCGATTGCCACACCGTCCACTTACGTAAAACAGCCGCTGCGCGTGTTTGAGCTGGATTTTGAAGCCAACCTTCCTATCGTGCGTTCTGCTGCCAAGTATGGCAAGCATCTGGTGTTCCCATCCACGTCCGAAGTCTATGGCATGTGCCATGACGAAGAATTTGATCCGGAAGAATCTGAACTCATCTGCGGCCCGATCAACAAACCACGCTGGATTTATTCCTGCGCCAAACAGTTGATGGACCGCGTGATCTGGGGTTATGGCATGGAAGGCCTGAACTTCACCCTGTTCCGCCCATTTAACTGGATCGGTGCTGGCCTGGACAATATCCATACACCGAAAGAAGGCAGCTCACGCGTCGTGACGCAATTCTTTGGTCATATCGTTCGCGGTGAAAATATTTCCCTGGTTGATGGCGGCGCGCAAAAACGTGCTTTCACGTATATCGACGATGGTATCGATGCTCTGATGCGCATTATCGACAATAAAAATGGCGTCGCCACTGGCAAAATCTACAACATCGGCAACCCGATCAATAATTTCTCCATCCGTGAACTGGCGCACATGATGCTGGATCTGGCGGCCGAGTATCCTGAATATGCAGAAACTGCGAAAAAAGTCTCCCTGACTGAAACCACTTCTGCTGCCTACTACGGCAAGGGTTATCAAGACGTACAGAACCGCGTGCCTAAAATCACCAACACCTGCGAAGAATTGGGCTGGAAACCGGTCACGACCATGCCCGACACCATGCGCAATATTTTCGACGCCTACCGCAGTCAGGTAGCCGAAGCACGCGCCTTGATGGACTAAACCGGTATTACATGCCTACCATCGTTCTCAAGATCGACGTCGATACCTTTCGTGGCACCCGGGAAGGCGTACCCAATCTGGTACGCCTGCTGAAAAAACACCAGGCTGGCGCGACTTTCCTGTTCTCACTGGGAAAAGACCACACCGGCTGGGCCTTGCGCCGCGCTTTCCGTCCTGGTTTTTTTCAAAAGGTATCGCGTACCTCAGTACTTGAGCACTATGGCTTGAAAACCCTGATGTATGGCGTATTGCTGCCTGCACCAGACATAGGTAGTTGCACGAAAGAAATGCAGGCCGTACGCGATGCCGGTTTCGAATGCGGCATACACACCTGGGATCACGTGGTCTGGCAAGACAATGTACGCCAGCGCGGGCTGGACTGGACACGAGACCAGATGCAGCAGGCACATCAACGCTTCCAGCAGATTTTTGGCGACACACCCAAAACCCACGGTGCCGCTGGCTGGCAAATGAATCCACACGCCTTTGCCCAGCTCGACCAGTTCGGCATGCAGTATGCGTCCGATGGCCGGGCCATGCTGAAGGACGATGGCAGCCTGCAAGACCCGGCAGCCGGCCCCTATCGCTTGCAAACCGATGGTACAGTGCGCGCGTGCATACAGATGCCGACTACCCTGCCCACTCTGGATGAGTTGTTGGGACGCGACATTAACGGACTGGTCATTTCCGAGTCAAATATCGCTGCCAACATCCTTAAATTGACAGCGATTCCAAAAGATCATGTATTTACTCTGCATGCAGAGCTTGAAGGACAGAAACTTGCCCCCATATTCGAGGAATTGCTGACAGGCTGGCACAAGCAGGGATATCGATGCATCTCCATGGCGGACTATTATCAGTCCATCAAGGATAGTGAATTACCAGTACGCCCATTATCGTGGGCAAGCTTGCCAGGTCGCTCCGGAGAATTGGTCGCCCTGATCTAGTCCGTCAGCAACATTTCTCCACCCCTAACCAAGGAGATGACAGTGGCTGACACCCCCTCTGCACTAAATTGCCAGGTACCAGAATTTTCCGCTGCCATGACAGGCGGCAAAACGTTTCATTTAACTGACTATCTGGGTAAAAAAATCGTCATTTATTTTTACCCAAAAGACAACACCCCTGGCTGCACAACGGAAAGCATTGCTTTTCGTGATCTGTATGCGCAATTGCAACAGGCAAATACCGAAGTGCTTGGCATCAGCCGCGACAGCCTGCGCTCGCACGAGGGTTTCAAGAGTAAACTGGCTCTGCCCTTCGACCTGATTTCCGACCCGGACGAGACTTTATGTACCCTGTTTAACGTCATGAAAATGAAAAACATGTACGGTAAACAGGTACGTGGCATCGAACGCAGCACATTTGTGATTGACGGCAACGGTAAATTAGTGAAAGAATGGCGTGGAGTCAAAGTAGCAGGACACGTTGATGAAGTACTCGAATTTGTGAGCGCCCAAACTTAATTGAACACTCCAGAATTACTCTTGATAAAAGCCGCGAAAGACAGTGCCAGCAGCAATGCTGGTATGTCCTTAGCGGCTTTTAACTTTTCAGCTCTCACTTTTTGATTGAGGTTTTCATGCCATTGCCAAAAATGCCGACCAAACCAGCAGCACTGCTTTCGCCTAAAGATTATCCCAAAGCAGAAAAAGGCAAACCAGCCAAAACAATAAAATCCGCAACGCCAGAGAAAATCAAAGTTGTAGAAGCTGTCCAGGCTCCTCAAAGAAAGAAAAACACGGTTACCCCTATTTCTGCGGCCAGGCCCGCCGCAGAAAGACCGGCACCAGTTATCAGTGTCAAAGCTGCACCGCCAGCCGCTGCCAAAAGCAAGTTGCCAGACACCCGCGTGAAATCTGGCACCAGCCGTGCTGCGGACAAATCCGGTGTCAAAAAGCTGTTTGTGCTGGATACCAATGTGCTCATGCATGATCCTTCATCCCTGTTCCGCTTTGAAGAGCATGACATCTACCTGCCCATGATCACGCTGGAAGAACTGGATGATCATAAAAAAGGCATGTCTGAAGTAGCACGCAATGCACGTCAGGTATCCCGTTCACTGGATGCGCTGGTAGGTGATATTGACCACCACGATATCGAAAAAGGTATCTTGCTGTCCAAATTGGGCAACAAGGATGCCAAAGGAAAGTTGTATTTCCAGACCAAGTTGCAATCCGGCGAATTGCCGGTAGGCCTACCTAAAGGCAAGGCTGACAACCAGATCCTGGGTGTCGTCACTGCACTTGAAAAAGACATGCCTGGCCGTCCGGTGGTTCTGGTATCGAAAGATATCAACATGCGCATCAAGGCGCGCGCCATGGGTTTGCCAGCAGAAGATTATTTCAATGACCATGTACTGGAAGATTCTGACCTGCTGTATTCCGGCATCGTGCAATTGCCCGATGACTTCTGGAACAAGCATGGCAAAGGCATAGAAACCTGGCAAGAAAACCGCAATGGTCTCAGCACGACTTTTTATCGCATCACCGGGCCGGTCATCCCTTCCCTGCTGGTAAATCAGTTTGTCTATCTTGAACCCAAGAACGGTGAAGCTTCTTTCTACGGTCAGGTCAGGCAGATCAATGGTAAAACTGCCGTGCTGCAGACCTTGCGCGATTATGGCCATATCAAGCACAGCGTCTGGGGCATTACCTCACGTAACCGCGAGCAAAACTTTGCACTGAATCTGTTGATGGATCCGGAATGCGATTTCGTCACCCTGCTGGGTCAGGCCGGTACCGGCAAGACCTTGCTGGCATTGGCAGCAGGCCTGGCGCAGGTACTGGAAACCAAAACCTATAATGAAATCATCGTCACTCGCGTGACGGTGCCGGTAGGCGAAGACATCGGTTTCCTGCCAGGTACAGAGGAAGAAAAAATGTCGCCATGGATGGGTGCCTTTGATGACAACCTCGAAGTGCTCAACAAGTCAGACAATGATGCCGGTGACTGGGGTCGTGCAGCGACGCAAGACCTGATACGTTCGAAGATCAAGATCAAGTCTCTGAACTTCATGCGTGGACGTACCTTTGTCAATAAGTTCCTGATCATCGATGAAGCACAAAATCTGACGCCGAAACAGGTCAAGACCCTGGTGACACGTGCCGGCCCCGGCACCAAGATCATCTGCCTGGGTAATATCGCACAGATAGATACACCTTATTTGACCGAAGGCTCCAGTGGTCTGACTTATGTGGTGGATCGTTTCAAAGGCTGGGCGCATAGCGGCCATGTCACACTGGCGCGTGGCGAACGTTCCCGCCTCGCCGATCACGCGAGCGAAATCTTGTAATTCGTTCTTTCTGCAGTAATAAAAAATGGCGCATATATTATATGCGCCATTTTTTTTGATTCACCTGAATGAAACTGCCTTTACTTCCATTCACCACGCAACTGACTGACCTTTTCCTGCAAGATCTGCGGTGTGATGTCTGCCGGCTGCATCACCTCACCCACGACCAGTTCAAGCTTGGAAAACGGGCCACGACTGAAGGCACGTTCAAAAGGATTGCTTTTGTCGCGCGACAGGAAACTACCCCACAAACCGCGCAAGGCCAGTGGGTAGACGGGAACCGGCGTACGTTCCAATATCTTCATGACGCCACCTTTAAACTCGTTCAATTCGCCTGTCGCTGTCAGCTTGCCTTCCGGGAAAATGCAGACCAGCTCACCTTCATGCAAAGCCTGGGCCACATCGATATAGGCTTTTTCCATCAACCATGGGTCTTCCTTGCCAGGAGCGATAGGAATTGCCTTCGCTGTCCGGAACACCCAGGACAAAAATGGAATTTTAAAAATACGGTGATCCATGACAAAGCGAACCGGACGCGGGCTGGATGCCATGATCACGATCGCATCCATATAACTAACATGGTTACACACCAGTATGCCTGCACCTTCGTCTGGTAACCGGTCAGTATTGACACCTTTGACCTTGTATATCGTGTGTATCAGCAGCCAAGCGATAAAACGCATCAGGAATTCCGGCACCAGGCTGAATATATACACCGCGACGATTGCGTTCAGAATCGCGGTAGCCATAAAGATTTGCGGGATCGTGAAGCCTTTTTGCAACATCATCATCGCCGCCAGTGAAGCTACCACCATGAAGATGGCGTTCAGGATATTCATGCCGGCGATGGTGCGGGATAAATGCTTGGGGTCGCAACGTGTCTGTATCAAAGCAAACAGGGGAACAATATACAGGCCACCAAAAATACCTATCAGCGTAATATCAAACAAAATATGCAGACTGCCAGCCTGTTGCAGGAAGGTCTGCATGGTCACCGTTGCCGTGTTGGTATAGGCGACACTGGACAGATACAGATCAAACCCAAATACAGACAAGCCTATGGAACCAAACGGTACCAGACCAATTTCCACCTTATGGCCGGATAATTTTTCGCATAACAGAGAACCGGCACCGATACCGAAAGAAAATATAGTCAGCAACAACACAAAGACGCTATGGTCACCATGCAGATAATTTTTGGCATATAAGGGAAATTGCGCCAATACGATGGCACCATAAAACCAGAACCACGAATTACCCAGCAGCGACAAGAATACCGGGCGATTCTGTTTGCTGAAGCTGATATTCCGGATGGTTTCTGTCGCCGGGTTCCAGTTGATTTCCAGTTCAGGTTCAGGCGCAGGTGAATCAGGAATGCGCAAACTGGTCAAATAACCCATGATGGCGATGACAATCGCACCACCGGCTACCAGTTCTATACCCCAGGGTTTGTGCACGACCAGCAAGGCACCCAGGATTTCACCCAGCAAGATGCCGACGAAGGTCCCCATTTCTATCAGGCCATTACCACCCACCAGCTCATCGGTTTTCAAATGTTGGGGCAAGTAAGCATACTTGACCGGACCAAACAGCGTGGAATGAATGCCCATGCCGGCTACCGCCGCAATCAGCAACCACAAGTTGTGTGTCATCCAGCCGGTGGCGGCGATGAGCATGATGACAATTTCCAACAATTTGACATTCCGCGCCATCATGCCTTTTTCAAACTTGTCGGCCAGTTGCCCCGATGTGGCGGAAAACAGCACGAATGGCAGGATGAACAATCCGGGAATCAGATTGTTCAGCAAGCCAATGTCCATATCGGTCCAGGTCAGCGCATCATAGGTCAGGATGGTGAGCAAGGCCGTTTTAAACACATTGTCATTGAATGCCCCAAGAAATTGCGTCCAGAAGAAAGGCGCAAAGCGGCGCTGTGTCAGCAGGGTGAACTGGCTATGTTGGCTCATGGATAATGTCGGTTACCGAAAAGTTAAAATTCAGGACTTACGCAAAACCACCCCAACTGCGTTGCAGTTCCTCGCCGTACTACTCGTACTATTTGTACTGTCTTCGTCGCTACACCTTGCTGTAACGATTTTGCGTAAACCCTCAGATTAATACCGCAAGATTGTGAAATACTCAAGCTCAATTACCAGAAAACTTGTCTTACCCAAGGCGTGTTGCTCAGGAAAGAAAATAATCAATCGCCCTATGCACAGGCAAAAGATGACAACCTTCCTGGGTGGCCAGGCGCAATGCCGTTTCCAGTAAAGCCGGGCTGGTTCCCCACGGACCGGGATGGTCGCTGACTTCATGAGAATACAGGATTAACCACCCGCCCTCCTTCGCCGTATGCTGGATCAAGGCATGCAGTTCGTCCACATTGGTCTTGGAAGAATACAGCGCCTGTGCCTTCAAGGCATACAGGTCAGCGCGGCCAGTCTGGGTACCGCCACCGGTGATACGGGAATAGGAAAAACGTTTGGCAGCAGCCAGTTTGCTCCCCAGGTCATACGCACCGAAGGGAAAAGCAAATCCCTGGTTGTGAATACCATGTTGTTGGAAAAAAGCCTGGTTGCGCTCCCAGTCATGAGCCAGGTCAGCAGCAGAAGTGTTTGCACAATTGGTATGTGAAAACGTGTGACAGCCGACTTCATGTTCATTTTCGATCAGGCGTTTCAAATCGTCGACACTGTGACAGGGCTGATTTTGCTCGACGCCATCGGTCAGGCCACCACAAACATAAAAAGTACCACGCGCCTGGTACAACTCCAGCAACACCGCCCCCAAATGGCAGGCGCTGGCGGGCACGTCATCGAAGCTGAAGCTGACCACGCCCCGGCCTTTTTTCAAGGGCAACCAGCGGCATCCCAGATGGCGTGCGGCAAAACGACTGAGTCTTGGACCTATTCCCATATTAATCAGCGTAAACTGTCCGAAGCGCTAAGGGAATGCTGATAACGTTTCAAGCCCATGCGTGAACTACTCCCCGGTAAATTTTCGTAAGTATATTCCAGCCCCAGCTTGATAACCGCCTGCTTCAGGTTGATGCCATCCGATTCGCGCCGGACTTTTTCATAAAAGCTGTCCAGCACCACACGAAAGCCACGTTCGAACTCATAAGCACCGCCAAAACCGACGCGCAGCAACTGTTCTTTACGGGACGATCCATCATTCAGACCTGCCAGTCGTGGCACCAATACGTTATCGCTATTCTGCAGTAATGTGGAGAAATTCATTTGCGACTTGTCCGAATATTTCCACTGGGCGTCGAAACGCAGGGCCTTGGTGATCACGTACAGGACAGACCGGTCAACGATAGTGAAAGGCCGGTCCCACAGTTGCAGATCCAGTCTTAACTTCGGCGAATAATGATAAGTGCCGCGCCACAAGGCATTGAAGAGATTGGTATCGCGGTCGGTTAAATTGTCGTAGCGACGGCGTATGATGCCCAGATGCGTGCTGGTGACAGACTTGCTGCTATAACGCCATTCCGCGTCGAGAAATACTTCGGATTCTTTATATGACTGATCCAGGTCAGCAATCTCCTGGGCATTACGGTCAGGGAAATTGCTATCCGATAGCCGCGTACCGACTTCTACGCTGGAGCCGGTCGGCGAGTAATAGCGGGCACTGAACTGGCGGCCACGTTCATCAAAATTGTATAGCTGATTCACAAGCAAATCGTAATTCAGCGCTGCCCTGTCAACTTTGAGATTCAAAGACCATTCATCCGTGAATTTCATATTCACATCGGCAGAGGCCCGTTTTTGATGCGAGATATCTTTGTCAGTGAAAGTACCATTGATGTACTGAAAAAGCCGGTCTTCTTTACCCGCGGACAGGTGCCCGTTGAAAATCTGGCCTGCGGCCCATTCCAGGTTGGCATCACCAGCGACGATATGATGATCCAGGTCTTTATAGTTTTTGTAAAACCGGTTGCCCAGAGAACCGGTCAGCGTCAGCCGCGTGCGCTCTGACAGCAAAGGGATAATGACACCGGCACGTAGGTCGCCGCCTTTGACCGTATCACGTTCACGTGTCTTGATACCCGCAGGCGTGTTAGTGGCATCCGGGATAGTGGCAGGGTCAGGATTAAGCGGCTGCTCATAAAAGCGGAATGGATTCGAATCGCTGGTGAGCGAGGTTTCCAATTGCAACACCAGCTCTACCGTATCCGCAGCAAAAACCGGTGGTGCAGCGGCAGACAGCAAACCTGTCAGCAAGCAAGCACAATGATTGCCAGAAAAATGAAGTGAGCGATATGCTTTGCCTTTCACTTTTCTGCCTCTCTTATTGAAGTTGCAAACCATGTCCAGACAGGCGGAACACCCGATCGCAACGGCCAGCCAGTTCCGCATCATGGGTGACGATCACGAAGGCCGTACCTAAAGTGCGTGACAGTTCCAGCATCAATGCAAATACCTGTTGTGCCGTGCTGCCATCCAGGTTGCCGGTCGGCTCATCTGCCAGCACGCATGCGGGCTGTGTCACCAGGGCACGCGCCAGCGCTACGCGCTGTCTTTCGCCGCCTGACAATTCACCAGGAACATGTTTGAGCCTATGGCCGAGGCCGACTTTTTCCAGTATCAACTGAGCTGCCTGCTGCGCATCAGCACGTTTCATGCGTCGGATCATGAGCGGCATGGCAACATTATCCAGTGCCGAAAATTCCGGCAACAGATGATGGAACTGGTACACAAAACCCAGTGACTGATTGCGCAAATTGCCCCTGGTGGTTTCATTCATGCTGGCAAAATTCTGCCCTTGCAGTATGACGCTGCCTTGTGTCGGCGTATCCAGGCCACCCAGCAAATGCAGCAAAGTCGATTTACCACAACCGGATGCGCCGATGATGGCCACCCGTTCGCCCCTGTAGATGCTCAGATTGATATCGCTGAATACTTTGACCGAGTCCGGCCCCTCTGCAAATACCTTGCTCAACTGATTGCACGACAAAATACTGTCTGCCGGCTGTAAATTGGGATTACTCATAACGCAAAGCCTCCGCAGGTTTGGTTCTGGAAGCGCGCCAGCTAGGATAAATAGTGGCGAGCAAAGCCAACACCAGAGAGACTGAAGCGATGGTCACGACATCCAGCAATTGCACATCGGATGGCAATTTACTGATCACATACACCTCCTTGGAAAGTACCTGTATCCCCAGAATGTGTTCTATGAAAGGCACAATCACATCAATATTGAAAGACACCAGCAGACCGGCCCCGACACCTAGCAAGGTACCAAACAGACCCACGATGGCACCCTGGATCACGAATATCTTCATGATGGATGAAGGTGCAGCGCCCAAAGTGCGCATGATGGCAATATCCGCCTGTTTTTCTGTCACTGTCATGACCAGCGTCGACACCAGGTTGAAAGCAGCAACCGCAATGATCAGCGTCAAAATAATGAACATCATGGTTTTTTCTGCTTTGACGGCGGCAAAATACGTCTTGTTTTGCTGCGTCCAGTCACGTATCAGCAAGTCACCAGACAGGCTGCGCGACAATTCCAGGGCGATCTGGGGTGCTTTCAGCATTTCTTGTATGCGCAGGCGCAGGCCGGAAGGTGCATTCAGGCGGAAAAACTTTTGTGCATCTTCAATATGCATGAAAGCCATACCCGAATCATATTCATAGTGACCGGCCTCAAAAATACCCACCACATTAAAGGCCTTCAGGCGCGGCACCATGCCTGCCGGGGTCATCTGCCCCTCAGGAGCTGCCAGCGTGATTTTTTCACCGATGCGTACATGCAGGCTGTTTGCCAGCGCCACACCCAGCACGATATTAAATTCGCCCGGCCTTAAATCTGCCCATTTGCCATATTTAACCTTGCTGGCAACGTCCGATACCTTGGGCTCTTCCTCCGGCAACACACCGCGCAAAATGACGCCACGCATGACATCTTCACGAATGATCATGGCCTGGCCATCCACATAGGGTGCCGTGCCTGTGACTGCCTTGTTTTTTTGCACTTCCAGCGCAGTTGATTTCCAGTCCGGCAAAGCACCGCTGGCATCAAACACTTCTATATGTGCCAGCACTGACAGCATGCGGTCACGGACTTCTTTTTGAAAACCGTTCATGACCGAAATCACGATAATCATCGCGGCCACGCCCAAACTGATGCCCAACATGGAGATCAGCGAAATAAAAGAAATAAAACTGTTCCGGCCACTACGCCGCCCTGCACGGGTATAGCGCAGGCCAACCAGCCATTCGAAAGAAAGATTTTTCACTACAAGTTCACTTCATTGAGTTCATTAAGTTCATTAAGATACGGCAGCCAGCAGTTTGCCACACGTTTGCCATACAATACAGAGATATGAGCCATTTAGAACTGATTATCCCCTTCGGCATCCCACCTGCCGGCCTTGCAAAAGACCTGTTAAAGGAAATGCACACGCCCGCATTGGCGGCCCTGATCGCCGGTGGCGGTAGCCCCCATCTACAAACAATAGACGCATTTTCCCCTGCACTTGCCCATGAATACTGGCTGTCTGACCAGTTTCCGCCAGAAAACAATGTCAATAGTCCAGCCAACAGCTGGAACACCTTGCGGGCATGTGGTCTGACAGTGGATGCCGGTTATTGGTTCACCCTGCAGCCTGTGCATATACATATTGCAAGGGATCATCTGGTGCTGACAGATCAGCGTCGGCTGGAGTTTTCTGAAGAAGAAGCACGCACCCTGTTCGACATCGCCCGTAGCTGTTCTGAAGAAATCGGCCTGACACTGCTATATGGCGATGCCAAAACCTGGTTTTTGCGGGCAGATGACTGGTCAGCGCTACAGACCGCGACCATGGATGCTGCCTGCGGTCACAATATTGATATCTGGATGCCCAAGGGCGAACATGAACGTGCCTGGCGCAAGCTGCAAAATGAAATCCAGATGCTGTGGTTTGGCCACGCCATCAATGAAGCACGTGAAATGCGTGGTGACAAAGTGATCAATTCAGTGTGGCTATCCTGCGGAGCAGATCAGACTCTTCCGTCGAGCAGACAAGCAGTGATCGCTCCCGATTTTTCTAACTGGCAGGACGCAAGCCATAGCGGGCAAGCAAAAACCACGGTGCTGTTGCCTGATCTGACAGAAGCCGCCATCAACAATGACTGGGGCTTATGGCTGGAGCAAATACATGTGATGGAGAAAAACTGGTTTTCTCCCGCCATGCTTGCCTTGAAAAATAAAAAAATCACTCATCTGGACCTGTTGTTTACCGATGCCCGCAGTATCGCAAGTTTCAGTCTGACGCCTTGGTCCTTACGCAAATTCTGGGTCAAACCTTCTTTACACCATTTGTTTTCCATCGCCAAATCATGACACGCATTACCACTCGCCCCTGCCCTTTCCGGGAATCTGAAATGTTGCGTCAGAACGGGCTGCATCCGGTTCTGGCACGTTTGTATGCCTCACGCGGCGCGACGGGAGACAAGGATTTGAGTACCGAGCTGAATGCCATGCTGGCACCTGCCGGATTATTGCATATAGCGCATGCCGCCCAATTTCTGGCAGATGCCATCGCGCAAAAGAAAAAACTTGTGATCGTTGCCGATTATGACTGTGACGGTGCCACCGCCTGTGCCGTGGGCTTGCGCGGCTTGCGCATGCTGGGTGCACAGGTCGATTACATCGTGCCGAACCGCTTTGAATATGGCTATGGCCTGACACCGGAAATCGTGGCCTTGACCATCAAAGAGAAATCGCCCGACATTATTGTCACCGTCGACAATGGCATCGCCAGTGTGGATGGCGTTGCTGCTGCCAATGCCCAGGGTATTGCAGTGGTCGTCACAGACCACCATTTGCCAGGCGACAGTCTGCCCGATGCGGCCGTCATTGTGAACCCCAACCAGCCGGAATGCGGTTTCCCCAGCAAAAACCTGGCGGGCGTCGGCGTCATGTTTTACGTATTGCTGGCCTTGCGCGCCGAACTGCGCCAGCGCGGGGTGTTTGATCAGCAAAACCAGCCCAAACTGGATACCTTGCTTGACCTGGTGGCACTAGGCACCGTTGCCGACGTCGTCAAGCTGGATGCCAATAACCGGATTCTGGTCGCACAAGGTTTGAAACGCATGCGCGCAGGCCGCATGTGCGCCGGTATCGCTGCCCTGTTTCGCGTCGCCGGACGCGAACCACACAATGCCAGCCCGTTTGACCTGGGTTTTGCCCTTGGCCCACGCCTGAATGCCGCCGGTCGCCTGGCCGATATGGCCCTGGGTATAGAGTGCCTGACAACCGATGACGAAGGCCGTGCCTGGCAAATTGCGCAAGAACTGAATGCCATCAATGCCGACCGCAAAGACATAGAGCGCGAAATGCAGGATGTCGCCCTGCTGCATCTGGATGATTTCCAGCCACAAGACAGCAATACCATTACCGTATTTGATGAAAGCTGGCATCAGGGCGTCATTGGCATTGTCGCCTCCCGCCTCAAAGACAAGTTTTATCGCCCCACCATCACCTTTGCACCGGGTGGTGATGGCCTCATCAAAGGTTCTGGCCGGTCCATTCCCGGTTTTCATCTGCGCGATGCGCTTGATCTGGTGTCCAAACATGCGCCCAGCCTGATACAAAAGTTTGGCGGGCATGCCATGGCGGCTGGCCTGACCTTGCGCGCAGAAGATTTTCCAGCTTTCCAGCAAGCGTTTGAAGCAGTGGGCAAAAACTGGTTGCAGGCGCACCAACTGGAGCGCACGGTCGAAACCGATGGCCCGCTGGAAGATGCCTACTACACGACCGATTTTATTCGCCTGCTTGATACGCAAGTGTGGGGCCAAGGTTTTCCACCACCGATTTTTTGCGATGACTTCCGGCTGGTATCCCAGCGGGTTTTAAAAGAACGTCATTTAAAACTGGTGCTGGAAAAGAACAAGCAAAGATACGATGCCATCTGGTTTGGGCACACTGATACCCTGCCTGAAAACGTGCATGTCGCTTTCCGCCTGGATGCGAATGAATACAATGGTGTTACCAGGGTGCAGTTGATGGTGGAACATATAGAGTAAAAGCGGACGTGGCCAACCCGTCTCAACTTTCCTGCTTAACTTTCCTGCTCAAGCCAGCAGGAAAGTACCTAGCTGCCTGACCAGCAAATCCATAGTCCGCTGAAAAGCAGGTTCAGACGAAACGATATCTTCTGACGGCATTTCAAAGCTGTGGTTGCCCGGCAATACGATTACTGTTGCTGGCCTGGCAAAACTTGCTGCATAACGGTACAGCAGCGGTAACTCACAATACGGGTCCTGATCACCGGCCATCATGGCGACTGGTCTGGATTCCTGTTCAACGTCGGGATAATTTTTCCTGACCGCATCCAATGCCTCATTCTCATTCGTCACCTCGCTCTTGCATAAGGGCGTCATCAGGATGCAACGCTGCAAGCGTTTGTCAGCCTGAAACACCTGCCAGGCGACAACAGAACCAAATGATTTACCGGCCACCGACAATTGATGCGGATTGACGCGGGCATCGCTTCTGGCTGCTGCAATGATGACCTGCATACTGGCAATTTCTGCCGACAGATCGGCAGAAGGATGGCCGTTCTCCGCATCCACAGTATAAAAAATCCAGTTGAAGCGATATACAGCAATACCCTGTGCCACCAGATGGTCAGCACTTTGTGCGATGACGGGGCGATGCATGTCATAGCGCAAGCCTGGTGCCAGAATAAGAGCGGGGAAAGGCCCTGCACCTTCAGGGAAATCGACGCACACTTCCAGCACATGCGCATCACTTATTCGCAAATGTAATATCGAAGTTGATTTTATTTCTGACGATAAATTCATGTCGGGTTCGAATGCGGGTTATCAGGATTCATCATTGGCTGCAATCAATAAAATGGAGTGCAGCAAAACTGATTCAAATACACAACAGTGGCAAAACTTCTTGAATGCAAAATCCATCGATTACTAACAACACTTGTTTGACTGTTTTATTTTCAAAATTTTCTTCAGCCGTGTAACAAAGTAATACAAAATTTATCGAATTGCTGCACAATACAAAAATCTGCACGAGTCGCCCGTGGCACAATCGACTTGTCAATTTTACTGGTACTTGTTCACTTTGGAGAGTCTGGATGAAAAAAAGTAAATGGTTGTTGAAAGCTGGCGCATTGGCGATTCTGGGTGCGTATGCAAGTGTTGCGATGGCAGCAAAAACACTGGTTTTTTGCTCCGAAGGAAGTCCGGAAGGCTTCAATCCACAATTTTTCACGACAGGTACAACAGCAGACGCCGGTTCTGTACCCATGTATAACCGTCTGGTGGAGATGGAAACAGGTACCACCAATATCACCCCTGCCCTGGCCGAGTCATGGGAAATCTCTCCTGACGGCATGACTTACACCTTCAAACTGCGCAAGGGTGTGAAGTTCCACAGCAACGCCAAGTTCACGCCCAGCCGTACCATGAATGCGGACGATATTCTGTTCAGCTTCTATCGCATGGCCGATGAAAATCATCCTTTCCATAAAAATACACCGGGCCAGACCTATGCGTATTTCCAGGATCTGGGCATCAACAAAATCGTCGACAAGCTGGAAAAAGTCGATGACATGACCGTACGTTTCAAACTGAAACGTCAGGAAGCGCCTTTCCTGGCGACCCTGACCATGGATTTCATGTCCGTGCATTCGGCTGAATATGCAGAAAAAATGAAAGCGGCCGGTACACCAGAGCTGATCGACAAGGAAATCATAGGCACTGGCGCGTTCCAGTTTGTGTCGTATCAAAAAGATGCCATCATCCGCTACAAGGCACATGATGGTTACTGGGATGGCCGTCCAAAAATTGATAACCTGGTATATGCCATTACACCAGATGCTTCGGTACGCTATGCGAAATTAAAAGCGGGTGAATGTCATGTGATGGCGCTGCCCAAACCAGCCGATGTCGAACTCATGAAGAGTGATCCGAACATCAAGCTGCTGAGTCAACAAGGCTTGAACATTGGCTATATTGGCTTTAACGTCGAGAAAAAACCTTTCGATAATAAACTGGTGCGTCAGGCACTGAACCTGGCCGTCGACAAAACCTCGATACTGAAGTCAGTCTATGCCGGTTCTGGCCAGCCAGCCAAGAACGTCATCCCGCCTACCATGTGGTCTTACAATGACAAGGTCAAGGACTTCCCTTATGACCCTACCAAAGCCAAGGAACTGCTGACCAAGGCGGGCTATCCCAATGGCGTGGAAATAGAACTCTGGTACCTGCCGGTGTCACGCCCTTACAATCCGGATGGCAAGCGCATGGCCGAACTGATACAGGCCGACTGGGCCAAGATCGGTGTCAAAACCAAGCTGACCACCTATGAATGGACAGAATACAAAAAACGCAGTAAAACTGGTGAACAACATTCGATGATGTTTGGCTGGTCGGGCGACAACGGTGATCCGGATAATTTCTTTGAACCAATTCTGGGCTGTGAAGCCGTCAAAGGTGGCGGCAATATCCCACGTTGGTGCAACAAGGATTATGAAGACCTGATACAAAAAGCCAAACTGACACCAAAACAGAGTGAAAGAGCCAAACTGTATGAAAAAGCACAAGAAATTGTGCATGAAGAGGCACCTTTGCTGCTGTTGGCACATTCTTTGCGTTATACCCCAGTGCGCAAGGACGTGATTGGCTTCAAAATGGATTCCACCGCCCATCACTACTTCAAAAAAGTAGACCTGGCAAAATAAGAAATACTCCGGCGTGGTGTCAGTTTGCGACGTGCATGCAAATTGGCACCACGATTTTTATCGGACTTACGCAAAACCGCCCCAGCTGCGTTGCAGCTCCCGCATTTACTAAGGTCATGTACTAAAGTACTGGCTTCGTCGCTGGCGGTGTAGTCGGGGTTTCAGGCAACATGTTGCCTGCCGACGTAACAGACCTCCCCTATAAGGGAGGTTTACCGAAAGCGATAGCCTTGCTGGGACAATTTTGCGCAAGTCCGATTTATATTGATGCTGAAAACCGGTATCCATTTATGGTTTGATGTACCGAACTCGCTGATCTGTTTTAAAAAGGTTTTTCGATGCTGGGTTTTATCTTGCGGCGCCTGGGCGTAGTCATACCCACCTTCATAGGCATCACGCTGTTGGTTTTTTCACTGATACACCTGATACCCGGCAATGTGGTGGAAGCCATGACTGGCGAACGCGGCATGGATGCCGAACGCTATGCAAAACTGATGCATCTGTATGGCCTGGATCAGCCCCTGTATCAGCAGTATTTTTCTTATCTCGGCAAAGTGCTTCAGGGTGACCTGGGACGTTCCATCATCACCCAGGAACTGGTCAGCAAGGAATTTTTCACCCTGTTTCCGGCCACACTGGAATTGTCTTTGTGCGCCATCATTTTTGCTGTCGTGCTTGGCTTGCCGGCCGGCATACTGGCAGCACTGAAGCGCAATACCTTCCTCGATTATTCTGTCATGGGCGCTTCGCTCACTGGCTATTCCATGCCTATCTTTTGGTGGGCGCTGCTGCTGATTTTGCTGTTTTCCGTGACGTTGGGCTGGACGCCGGTGTCTGGCCGTATTGATATTCTGTTCGACCTGCCGCCGGTCACAGGGCTGATGCTGATTGACAGCCTGCTGTCAGGTGAAGAAGGCGCATTCAAATCTGCGGTCATGCACCTGATTTTGCCCGCCATTGCCCTGGGCACCATCCCGCTGGCCGTCATCGCCCGCATGACCCGTTCGGCAATGCTCGAAGTTTTGCGTGAAGACTATGTGCGCACGGCCAGGGCAAAAGGCATGTCATGGATGCGCGTGGTCTGGGTACATGCCCTGCGCAATGCCCTGATACCGGTGATTACCGTTATCGGCATGCAGGTCGGCACCCTGCTGGCTGGCGCGATACTGACAGAAACCATATTTTCCTGGCCGGGCATAGGCAAATGGCTGATTGAGGCAATACAAAGACGGGATTACCCAACGGTGCAAGGTGGAATTTTAATGGTTGCCACCATCGTCATTGCAGTCAACCTGATTGTCGATGTGCTGTATGGCGTCATCAATCCGCGCATACGTCACTGATGCATGAATTTTCATTCTGACTTTACCGACCTGGGCACAGATTTATGAGCAACACTAGCTTACCCGGCAGCAGCAATACCGCCAGCACCAGCAGCAGCGTGGCCACTGCAGCACCGCCGCATCCCCTGCTTGAATTCTGGCAGTATTTCAAACAGAACCGTGGCGCAGTCATTGGCCTGGTGCTGGTTGGGGTACTGACGCTATGCGCCCTGTTCGCTGAATGGATAGCACCCCATTCACCAATTGAGCAATACCGTGATGCGACCCTGACGCCACCAGCCTGGGCCGCCGCCGGTAGCAGCAAATTCTTGCTAGGTACCGACCCGGTTGGCCGCGATATTTTGTCGCGCCTGATCCATGGTTCTCGTCTGTCGCTCATTATTGGGCTGGTATCCGTGACGCTGTCCATGGGTGTCGGCGTGACCCTGGGTTTGGTCGCCGGTTTTTCGCGCAGCTGGACCGGCAGGTTTTCGCGCATGCTGGAAACCATTATCGTGCGCTTCATGGATATCTTGCAGGCACTGCCCAGCCTGTTGCTGGCGATTGCGGTGGTCGCCATACTTGGCCCCGGCTTGATGAATGCCATGTACGCGATTGCCATCGTCCTCATGCCATCCTATGCCAGGTTGACCAGGGCTGCCGTCAGCGGCGAGTTAAACAAGGATTATGTGAATGCCTCACGCATAGCCGGGGCCGGCAATTTGCGGCTGATGTTCAACTGCGTGTTACCCAATTGCGCCGCCCCCATCATTGTCCAGGCGACACTGGGATTTTCTACCGCCATCCTGGATGCTGCTGCACTGGGTTTTCTTGGCCTGGGTGCACAACCCCCAACGCCAGAATGGGGTTCCATGCTGGCCAGTGCCATGGAATTTATCCAGAGTGCCTGGTGGGTTGTTACCTTTCCTGGTCTGGCGATCCTGATTTCAGTACTGGCCTTTAACCTCATGGGTGATGGCTTGCGCGATGCACTCGACCCCAAGTTAAAACGCTGAACAAAGATTCAACATGAAACTATTACTGGATATTAAAAATCTGCGCGTCGAATTTGGTTCGGAATCCCAGCCATTCACCGCCGTCGATGGTCTGGACCTGAAGATAGAGCAAGGCGAAGTCGTCGGCATCGTCGGCGAATCCGGCTCAGGCAAAAGCGTGACCTCGCTGGCATTGATGGGTCTCATCGATTTTCCCGGTCGTGTGCGTGCCGAACAAATGGATTTTGATGGCCGCAATCTGCTCAGCATGAAGGACAAGGAAAGACGGCAATTGCTGGGCAAGGATATTGCCATGATCTTTCAGGACCCCATGACCAGCCTTAACCCCTGCTATACCGTGGCATTCCAGTTGATGGAAACCCTGCGCCTGCATCAGGGTGGCAAAGAAAAAGACTTGCGCGCCAAAGTCCTGGCCCTGCTCAAACAAGTGGATATTCCTGATCCTGAACGCCGCATGCATGCTTACCCACATCAATTATCCGGCGGTATGAGCCAGCGCGTGATGGTCGCCATTGCCATCGCCTGCAACCCGCGTCTGCTAATTGCTGATGAACCAACGACGGCGCTGGATGTGACCGTACAGGCGCAAATGCTGGAACTGTTACTGCAATTGCAAAGTGAACGCGGCATGGCATTGATGCTGATCACCCACGATCTGGCCGTAGTAGCGCAGACCGCAAAACGGGTGGTCGTCATGTATGCCGGCCAGGTACTGGAAACCGGCACGGTGCCAGACATTTTCAATGCGCCCAAACATCCGTACACCCAGGCCTTGCTGGCCGCCCTGCCTGAGCACAATCTGGGCAAGGCACGGCTACAAACCATACCTGGTGTTGTGCCTGGCCTGTATGACAGGCCGATCGGTTGCCTGCTGGCGCCGCGCTGCAGTTATGCCACGGAACTGTGTCATACCGACAGACCGCAATTGCAAGGCGAAGCGAATGCGCAGGTACGCTGCCATTATCCGCTGGACGCACAGGGTGCCCCAGGTAAGGGCTGGCAAGCGATTCACATTCATCAGGCGGCATGATGCAAAACACGTCTACTCAGGCTCCGGTTTTACTGGAAGCAAAAAATCTGGCCAAACATTATCCTGTGTCACAGGGTTTTCTGCGTCCCAAAGCTTTGGCCAAAGCCCTTGATGGCGTTTCTTTTCAACTGACCGCGGGTAAAACCCTGGCCGTGGTGGGTGAATCGGGTTGCGGCAAATCCACCCTGGCACGCCAGATCACCATGATAGAAGCACCATCAGGTGGCGAATTATGGATGGCTGGAAAAAACATTGCACATGCCGACAAGGCAACGCTGAAGCAGGTCCGGCCGCTGGTGCAAATGGTATTTCAAAACCCCTATGCCAGCCTGAATCCGCGTAAGAAAGTGGGTGCCATGCTGCAAGAACCGCTGATCATCAACACCCGCCTGTCATCTGCCGAACGGGAAGAAAAAGCGCGGGCAATGATGGCCCGCGTGGGCTTGCGGCCAGAACACTATAGCCGTTATCCGCATATGTTTTCAGGCGGACAAAGACAGCGCATCGCGATTGCCCGCGCCCTCATGCTTGACCCTGAAGTGATCGTTGCCGACGAGCCAGTCTCCGCGCTCGACGTGTCGATACAGGCACAGGTCTTGAATTTATTGATGGATTTGCAGCAGCAAAACGGCGTCGCCTACCTGTTTATTTCGCATAACCTGTCTGTCGTCGAGCATATTGCAGACGACGTGCTGGTCATGTACCTGGGCAAAACGGTTGAGCATGGCGACAAGCAAAGTATTTTCAAACAGCCGCTGCATCCCTACACCAGGGCATTGCTGGCCTCTACACCACGTATAGACCCGGCCCAACGCCAGGCCAAGATGATGTTGCCAGGTGAGTTGCCCTCGCCGCTTGCACCACCGCCAGGCTGCGCCTTCAACAATCGCTGCCCGCACGCGAATGACCGGTGCCGACAAGAAATCCCCTTATTACGTCCATTTGCAGACCGCTTGCTGGCCTGTCACCGCGCCGAAGAAATCAACTAAATAGTATTTTATTTGCAATTATTTGCGAAACTTTTACCAAACCTGTCGAACTTCGCTAAACTCACGCAGTCTTATGACAGCTATAGCAAGCTGCTGCAGGCAGTGATTACTTGAAACCAGCCGCAAAAAGTTTGTCGTATTTTTATAAAACACTTCACTCTCAGGAGACCCCCAAGTGAAAGCTCAAGTACTTAGCGCTATCGCGCTGATGATTGCCGGTACCGTCGGCAGCAATATCGCCTTTGCAGCAGAACCAGCCAAAGCAGCCTCCGCATCGTCTGTCTTGTTATCTGGCATAGAAGCTGGTCACAATGACAGCTCCGTACGTGCGCAGGATGATTTTTTCCGTCACGTCAATGGCAGTTGGCTGAAAAATACAGAAATCCCGGCCGACAAAGCCTCTGCTGGTGCCTTCATCGACTTGCGCGAAGCAACCATTCCGCGCCTGCATGCGATTATTGAAGGTCTGTCCAAGGCAAAGAATAAACCAGGCACTGATGCACAAAAAATCGCTGATCTGTACGCCAGTTTCATGGATACCGCGCACATCGATGCAATGGGTTTGAAGCCACTGCAAGGCGAATTTGCCAAAGTAGATGGCATGACAGACAAAAAACAGATTCCTACACTGATGGCCTGGCTGAACCGTACCAGCATCGGTGCACCATATGACTTCCAGATCCACCAAGACAATAAAGATTCAACAAAATACGTGCTGGACGTAAGTCAATCCGGCCTGGGCTTGCCTGACCGCGATTATTATCTCAAGGACGACGACGCCAAATTAAAGGATTTTCGCGCCAAATATGTCCAGCATATCGAAAAAATGCTGACCCTGTCCGGTGACAAGGAAGCGGCAAAACATGCTATCGATATCTTGGCACTGGAAACCGAACTGGCCAAAGTACAATGGACCAAGGTTGAATTGCGTGACCCGGTCAAAGCCTATAACAAAGTTGACATCAGCAAACTCGATACACTGACACCCGGCTATGACTGGAACACCTATCTGAGCGAACTGGGCATCAAAGGCAAGATCGATTACCTCATCGTCAGCCAGCCCAGCTACCTGACCGGCTTTAACAAAGTACTGCAAGAGACATCGCTGGATAGCTGGAAAACTTATTTCAAATGGCATATCCTGCGCTCTGCTGCTGGTCAGTTGTCGAAAGATTTCGCCGATGAAAACTTTGCATTCAACGCCACCACGTTGCGCGGCGTGCCAGAACAGGAAGCCCGCTGGAAACGCGGTGTTCGCCTGGCCGATTCCGGCATGGGTGAAAGCCTGGGCAAAATGTATGTTGCCAGGCACTTCCCGGCTGCGAGCAAAGCCAAAATGGAAAAACTGGTCAGCAATTTGCTGGTCGCCTACAAGCAAAGCATCGATACCCTGGATTGGATGAGCCCGGCCACCAAAAAAGAGGCGCAGGCAAAACTGGCGACGTTCATGCCCAAGATTGGCTACCCCAACAAATGGCGTGACTATTCCGGCTTGACTGTCACCAAGGGTGATGCAGTCGGCAATTTGCGTCATATCCGCAGCTTTGCCGCGCAATTTGAACTGAACAAATTGGGCAAACCGGTAGACCGTGACGAATGGGGCATGACGCCACAGACCGTGAATGCGTATTACAACCCGGAACTGAATGAAATCGTGTTCCCTGCAGCTATTTTGCAACCACCTTTCTTCAATGCCAAAGCAGATGATGCAGTCAACTATGGTGGCATCGGTGCCGTCATCGGCCATGAAATCAGCCATGGTTTTGATGACCAGGGCGCACAATATGATGGCAAAGGTAATCTGCGTGACTGGTGGAGCAAGGAAGACCACGAGAAATTTGCGGCAAAAACTGCCGTTCTGGTCAAGCAATACAGTGCCTTTAGTCCTATTCCTGGCTACAACGTCAATGGCGAGCTGACTCTGGGTGAAAACATTGCCGATAATTCCGGCCTGGCCATCGCTTATAAGGCTTACAAACTGTCGCTCGGCGGCAAACCGGCACCAGTGATTGGCGGCCTGACTGGCGATCAGCGTTTCTTCATGGGTTTTGCTCAAGTTTGGCGCGGGAAAATGCGTGAAGCGTCCATGATCGTGCAGTTGAAGACTGATCCACATTCACCCGGGGAAATCCGTGCGAATGGCACACTGCGCAATATGCCAGGCTTCTATGACGCCTATAAACTCAAGGAAGGTGACAAGATGTTCCTGACACCAGCCGAGCGCGTCAGTATCTGGTAAGTACCTGCCATCAGGATTTGCCGTCACGATTTTGCGTTAGCTGGTGACGGCGATGAAAAAGGCAGCACTGGAAACAGTGCTGCCTTTTTACATGAGGTCCAACCTATATGGTTGCAGCCGGTGTCTTTATTTTCTGGAAAAAAGCCAGTACATCCGATAGCTCACGGGTACGGGCAAATGAAGGCAGGCTTTGCCAGACGCGCTTGCCATAGGGCTTGGAGATCAGCCGCGGATCGCAGATCATCAGTACCCCTCTGTCCCCCTCGTCACGAATCAGGCGACCGGCACCCTGCTTGAGGTTGATGATGGCTTCTGGTAACTGGTGATGAACGAAACCATTCAAGCCCTTTTTTTCCATCGCTGCAATGCGGGCAGACAGCACGGGGTCATCGGGTGGAGAAAATGGCAGTTTGTCGATAATCACCAGCGACAGCGCTTCGCCACGGACGTCCACCCCTTCCCAAAAACTCTGGCTACCGATCAGAACACCGTTGCCGGCAGCGCGAAATCTGTCCAATAATTCTGTCCTGCCGGCGTCACCATGTACAAACAGGGGGAAATCCAGGCCACGCTTCTGGAATTCTTCACGCAAGCGCTCGGCGCTGTGTTTTACCGCTTTCAACGTCGTGCACAACAGGAAGGTGCGGCCACCGGCTGCTTCTATCACCGGTAATGCTGCATCAATCACCGCATCCATGTATTCGTAAGAATTCGGTTGCGGCATGCCATTAGGGACGTAGAGATAACCCTGTTCCTGATAATTGAAGGGGCTGGCCCACGTACGGGCAGGCTCATCCCACAAACCCATTTGCGACACATAGTGGCTGAAGTCATTCTTCACCGCCATGGTAGCGGAAGTGAAAATCCAGGCGCGCGGTACGCCTTCGCGCTGTTTGTTGAAGATGGGTGCAATCGACAAGGGTGTGCGATGCAATTGCAATGAAGTGGAAAAGGCTTCCACCCACAAGACATAGTCGCCGGACTTGCCATCATCGGCGGCATTCCATTTTTCGTATTGCTCAGCCAGTAAAATAGACCGTACCCGGCACTGTTCCAGCGTTTCCGCCCTCTCCGCCTGTTTTTCCAGGACGGCGATCATGTCCTGCATACAGGTTTTCAGGGTCTCCAGAGCTTCAAAAAACGGGCTGGAAGGGGCAATTTGGTCAATCGAGTATCTGACTACATCCTGCGGAAATGCCAGCCGCAAATCACGCGCAGCACGCTCTACCGGAGCCACCAGTTTGGCCCATTCGGCACCATCCCTGGCATGCGACAGGCCTTCTGCCAGCACATCCCGGCATAATTCCAGCACCTGCGAGGTGGACACTGTTTCGCCAAAGAACAGCGTGGCTGTTTCCGGCAACTGATGGGCTTCATCAAATATAACGGTATTCGCAGATGGCAATAATTCGGCAATGCCGGTATCTTTCAAAGCCACGTCGGCAAAGAACAGATGGTGGTTGACCACCACCACGTCGGCCTGCTGCGCTTCCTTGCGGGCTTTCATGACAAAGCAGTCCTGATAATACTGGCACTCTGACCCCATGCAGGTATCTTTGGTGGACGTGACCAGGCTCCAGACCGATGCACTTTCCGGCACCCTGGCCAGTTCAGCCTTGTCCCCCGTACTTGTGGTTTTTATGAAACGGCTGATATCACGCAGGTAGCCGACATCTTCGCGTGAGCTCAGGCGGCCATTCTGTATGGTTCTTTCCAGGTGGTAGTGACAAAGATAATTGGCCCTACCCTTCAGCAAGGCTACCGACACGGGTGCTTTCAGCACTTTGCGTATGGTCGGTATATCGCGCAAATACAACTGATCCTGCAGATTCTTGGTTCCTGTAGAAACCACCACTTTGCCACCCCATAACAGAGCAGGAATCAGGTAGGCATAGGTTTTACCTGTGCCTGTACCAGCCTCAGCGATCAGGGTCTTTTGTCCGGCGATGGCGTCTGCTATGGCCTTTGCCATCTCGGTCTGTGCCTGACGAGGGCGATAAGCGTTCACCGATGCACTTAATGGGCCGGTTAATCCAAAAATATGTTCTACTTCGGCATCGTGAATGCCGATTGCATTCGGTGTGGCAAGTGATTCAGTCAAAATGAGGCAATCAGAAACTAACTATCAGGACAAGGAAAAGCGGATAATCATGCAGGGACATCAGGTGTCAGTTGCATCCTAAGCAGTGTAATATGGTCTTTCAGTTGTAATTTGCGCTTTTTGAGGCGACGAAGTTGCAGTTCATCGTGACTTGGATCCTTGATCAGCGTCTCGATTACCACATCCAGGTCTCTATGTTCAACCTCCAGCTCGATAATGCGTTGTAGTGTTTGTTCCGGGTGGCTCATAGTCTTCTGGTTGCAGTAAAATAAAGTTTAATTAAGGAAAGACCATTTTCGGGTTTATCCCGTTAGTTTAATCTACCAAGACGTATGAGCCAATATAAGATCGAAGCTGGAACCGGACAACATATCGGTGACCGGCAGGAACAACAAGACCGTGCCGCACTTTTTGCGGCTCCGCATGCACCCGGCTATGTCATGGCCGTGGTGGCAGACGGTATGGGGGGGAAAAGCGGTGGAGCACTTGCTGCAGAGCAAGTAGTACGGACAGCAAAACAACTCTTTGATGAATTTTACCCAGGAAACGATGTACGCAGCCTGTTAGAAAACATAGTCAACGAAGCACACACTGTCATTAAATTGTCGGGCGTCTCCTCAGAAAAGGAACCTCATAGCACTTTTGTTGCTCTTGTAATAACACCAAAACAAGAAGCCATCTGGGCACATGTCGGTGATTCGCGCCTGTATCGCTTTACCGGCCCCAATTTTACCGAGAGAACCAAAGACCATTCCTATGTGGAAAAACTGGTGGATGATGGCAAAATTGCCGCTGAAGAAGCCAAGACCCATCGTTTATCGAATATCCTGATCAATGTGCTGGGTTCAAGCACCACGGCACCCTACGTCACCTTTGGCGAATACAATGAACTAAAAGCGCATGACAACTTCTTGTTATGTTCTGATGGCCTCTGGCATTATTTCGATGATCATGAGCTGTCTGCCGCCGTGGCAGCCAACAGTCCACGTCAGGCTTCCGAGTTTTTGATCAGGAAAGCCAGAGACAGGGCCAACAGCCGGGGCGACAATTGCACGTTTGCGATTATCAAGCTGGTAGAACTACCAACAGAAGTCAAATCATATACTGTGCAAAAAATGCGTCGGGCGATCTGATTCTGCTAACAGCCCACTGTCAATCATAAAACTACGGAGCCGGCAAGAGATGAATTCTTGCCGGCTCCGCTAGTTTTTGAGCTGGCTTGTTCAGGCTGACTTATTCAGACTGAATTACTTGCCCTTGCTGGCCATCAATTCTTGATTCGCCTTGCGGTCTGCGTTCACTTTTTGCACGCTTGGCCGCTCAGACATCATCTTGACGTAATCACGCGTCGGCAAATCCGCCAGGAAATCCCTGCCATAAATAATCTTGGTCGCCATGGAAATCAGGGGGAAATGCACTACCGCCACACAATCCGCCATGGTGAATTCCTTGCCACCGACAAAAGGATCAAATTTAGCCAAGCTAGCAAATGCCGGGATAGTGTGCGTCAATTTTTTTTCCACTTTGGCTTTGACTTCATCCGTGACTTTGCCGCCGAAAAAAGCTTCTGCATATAATTCGCGCGCTGGCAATTCCAGGTGCAATTCGATGAAAGTAATCAGCTCGCGTAACTTGGCAACAGCAAAAGGGTTCGCTGGCAAAAGTGGATGTTCAGGGTAAAGATTTTCTATGTAGTCGAGTATCACCTGGGATTCGCACAATGAACCATCAGGCGTTTCTATATAGGGAATCTTGCCCAGCGGTGAATGCATCAAGAGTTCTGGTGAGCGCCCGGCCCATACCAGTTTCTCTTCAAAAGGAAGCGATTTCTCGATTAACGCCAGTTTGACCTTGTTGTAATAGTTACTGAGGGCGAAGCCGCAAAGTGTAATCATATATCTCCGTTTTATAGGGGGTGCCGTTGCCGGTGCATGTGGCATTCAGCGCTTGCCGGCTAACAGCATATTATTATCGTGACCGTCTGGAATACAGGATCACGCTTATTTTCCCACAAAACCAGATCAGTTTTCTTTGTCTGTACGGAAATCGATGGTTTCAAAATTGATGATGTTGGAATCTGCTTCCGGCCCTTTGGCAGCCACAGGTTCCACGGCTGCACGCGTCCATACTTTCGGCTTGCCGCCGGCAGGGCCCATTCTTTCCAGCTCGTTGGCGACAGAAATCAGTAACAAGATATCCCGGTACACAGGCAATTCAAAGCCCATACGTTTACCATCCCTGTCATCGACCAGCAGACTCTCCAGGAAAGGCAGGATATCGTTGCTACCCCACAAACGGCAAATACGATTCGTCAGGTGCTCAAAATCTTCCAGCTGCCGCACTGGCACAAGGGCGGGATCAGTCTCGTATTCTGGAATATTGGCATTGAAAAACACGACAAACCTGTCTCTCAGAATATCGTATTTTTCCTTGTTGCCGGTTACCCGGTACAAGTCCAGCAAATACAGCCATGGCACCGGCGATTCTGGCAAGTCAATTTCTGCCTGCGGCTCCAATATTTCTATGGCACGCTGCGGGTCATTGACAGAAATCCAGAATTCGGCTTCCTGCGTCACATCTGAAATTTCTTCCACCTTGACGGATTGACCGCGTGTGGAAAAGAAATTGAATGTACTGCTATTGCTGTCTTCCAGCGTAGGCACATAAGCTTTGCTGAATATGGATGGTGTTTCCAGTTCACCAAGACTGCTGTCAGGCGCATTTTTCTTGGCTGGCACAGTAACCTGGCGGCCGGTGTCTGCAGCGTCGTCATCATCGATCTGGTACATCGAACCCGTCGTGGTTGGCCCATAGGATGCCTGGATACTGTCCACGATTTCTTCTATGTTTTTCCTTGGCTCCGGCTCATGTGCATGCTCTTTTTGCTGCCACCAGGTGGCTGTAAACCGTTTATGCATGCGGCTGATGTACAGCAGGAGGAAGGCAATAATGCTCAGGCCAGCCAGCGCAAAGATGGACAAACCTATGATCCACTCCCTCGGAAAACTGTTTTCCCTGGTTTCTTCGAGAGCCGCCTTATCCAGCTGGCTTTGACGTTTGAGTTGCTGCGCCTCTTGTTGCAAGCTGAGGATTTTTTGCTGCTCTGATTTCAACTTGGAAGGTGCAACCTCGACTGGCACCTCATCCCGCAGCATGGCAGCAAACTGTGCCTGTGCAGCACGCAATTCTTCTATATTCGATTGCGGGCTATTGACAGTCAGCTTGTCACTCAGGCGCAAGCCTGGCTCAATAATGACAACATCATCCGACAACTTCAGTTGATCCCGGGGCGGGCGGTCATTTTTAGGTAATGGGGGTGCCGAAGATTTTTTCGGGCTTTTTTTTACAGGGACGACTTCAGTGTCAGGGCGCATGCCTTCAGACATTTCTGGCTGAGGCTTTTCTTTCCTGACTTTCGGTCTCACTGGTCGTGGTGCTGCCACGGTATCGACGGGCACATTTGTCGCAGCCACTTGTGGCAGATTAATGGCAGTTGGCGCTTTTTGGCTGGGAACCGGCTGCAAGGCGGATAAGGGAGGATCAAGCAAAATCAAAAATTCGCGGTGCAACTGGATTTCACACCCCATGTCCACCATGATCTTGACGGCGGGTTCCATCAACTCTTTTCTGGTTACCAGCGTCAGGTAACGTACATTGCCCCTGGTAAGCAGCGTAACGCCGGCCTGCGCCAGAAAAACACCGTCCGTCGTTTCTACTTTGGCCTTGAAACAAGACTGATCAATCTCGGGAGCATCCCTGCCTGTCACTTCGAGCTGTGCCCGTAATGGCTGTCCCAAACCGGATTGCACAATCAGGTTATTAAAACCCAATGCATGTGCGTTACCCCCTACCCCGGTTGCAAGCGCCCCCAGGCATAACAGGTGTAACGTTGATCGACGGAATGGAACAAAAATAATAGAGACCTCAGAATCAGTTAATTCAGAAAATCAATTAGTCAATTGCTATTCCCGAATGTATGTTATCTGCAATCTTACTGGCTTTATAAGCATCCTTAAAGTCGTAACCAAATGAAAACATGGGTTTCACACCAAAATGCCTGTGAATTTCAACATATTTATCATTTGCAGCAACAAGCCTTATTATTTAACTCATAAAAAACAGATAGTTACCTCCATATTTTCTTGGTGAAAATGAAGTGATGGCACAAAGGCAGCGTGTTTTAGTATCGCATTTAATGCTTGATTTCAATGATTAAAATCATATTAAATGTGAGCTGAATGCCAAATGATCTGTGATGCTTTCTTGTTTGCGTACTATCAAAATAATTTAATTTATAGCAACCTACAAGGAAAGATTTTATTTTTTGTTAATATCAAGAATCTTTTTGGCGATGCCGCGCAAAATATTGACTTCTTCCGCTTCCAGTTCGGCACGTGCCAACATGCGCTTTAACCTGGGCATCAGTTTTTTGGGATTGTCAGGATCGAGGAAATCGATGGCAACCAAAGCCTGCTCAAGATGCCTGTACATGCCGTCGATTTCTTCCGCTGACGCCATCTGTCCCTGAAAGCCGATATGACTGGCAACAGGCACATCCGTATCGAATGCCATGCGGCATTCATAGGCCAGCAGTTGTATGGCCTGTGCCAGGTTCAGGGACGAATACACGGGATTGGCCGGGATATTGATCAACACATGGCAATTCACTACGATCTCATTGGGCAGGCCATAGCGTTCGTTGCCAAATATCAAAGCCATCTGCGCTGGCTGGCGCTGCGCCATATCTTCGGCAAAGCGGCGCGGGCTGACCACAGGCGGTGAAAACTCGCGCAGTCTGGCACTGACTGCGGCCACGTACTCACAACCCTGCAAGGCCTCTTCTATCGTACTGACAATGCGTGCCTGCTCCAGGATGTCTTGCGCACCACTGGCAAAAGCCACCGCTTCAGGGTGCTGCAAGGCATCGTCAAACCGGGGATTGACCAGAACCAGTTCAGAAAAGCCCATGTTTTTAACTGCCCGCGCAGCAGCGCCTATATTGCCAGGATGGCTGGTTTCCACCAGGATGAAGCGCAGGCGTTGAAAAAGAGATGTGTCAGTTTTGGGCAAGTTCATTTAAAATAGCGGTATCAAGCGTTAATTTTTCATCGGTTGTGCTGATCATTGCCTGACTGACGACAATTACGCACGCTCTTTATCATTTTTGTGTAGCTTTGCAATTACCTCACTTTTCGGGTGACAGTAATTCGCATGCTGTCATTTTATCGGAAACCTTATGCACCCAATGCTGAATACGGCCATTAAAGCCGCTCGTCGTGGCGCGACGATTATCAATCGCGCATCTTTTGACCTTGATCGTGTCACAGTCACAGAAAAACATTTCAATGATTTCGTGACTGAAGTCGATAAGGCTGCCGAAGCCGCCATCATTGAAGTGCTGACCACTGCATACCCGGATCATGCCGTACTGGCCGAGGAATCAGGTGCTTCCGCTAATCTGCACGACGAAAATGACAATGTCTGGATCATCGACCCACTCGATGGCACCACCAACTTCATCCACGGCTTCCCTCAATATTGCGTTTCCATCGCCCTGCAACAGCGCGGCGTGATCACGCAATCTGTCGTGTATGACCCAACCCGCAATGAAATGTTTACTGCCAGCAAAGGCGCCGGCGCTTTCCTGAACGACAAACGCATACGCGTTACACGTTGCGACAAACTGGCCGACGCACTGATCGGTACCGGCTTTCCTTCACGTGACTTGTCTGGCCTGGACGAATATCTGGCCATGTTCAAGGTCATGACCAGCAGATGCCAGGGTCTGAGAAGACCAGGTTCGGCAGCACTTGATCTGGCCTATGTCGCAAGCGGTCGCCTGGATGGTTTTTTTGAAAAAGGCCTGGCCCCCTGGGATATCGCCGCAGGTGCATTGCTGATTACTGAGGCTGGCGGCATCGTCGGCAACTTCTCTGGCGATTCCGATTACCTGCACAAAGGTGATGTACTGGCCGGTACACCCAAGGTATTTGCACAAATGGTCAATGCAATGCAACCGTTTTCAGCTATCAAGTAATTTCTCACGCTCCGAAAAATTGGAGCGCCCCACTGCCCCACATGCCGGACTGATGGATATCGGTCCGGCCACTTAGAAACACAGTCAAACCACATGGCATCATTCAACGAACTCGGCTTATCCGAGAACATTGTTCGCGCAGTCACCGAACAAGGCTATACCTCGCCAACCCCGATTCAGCAACAGGCTATTCCTGCTGTCATCAAGGGTGGTGATCTGCTGGCCGGCGCGCAAACCGGCACCGGCAAAACCGCAGGTTTCACCCTGCCGATATTGCAACGTCTTTCGACTTCGGCAAATGCACCCAAGGACAAAACCAGCAGACGCCCTATCCGCGCACTGGTGCTGACACCGACGCGTGAACTGGCTGCCCAGGTAGAAGAAAGCGTCAACACCTATGGCAAATATGTGCCGCTGAATTCTGGCGTCATTTTTGGCGGCGTCGGCATCAACCCGCAAATCAAACTGCTGAAACAGGGTGTCGATATTCTGGTGGCCACGCCTGGACGCCTGCTGGATCACCATCAGCAAGGCACGATAGACCTGCGCCATATTGAAATCCTGGTACTGGACGAAGCCGACCGCATGCTGGACATGGGCTTTATCCACGACATCAAGAAAGTGCTGGCGATCTTGCCTTCCAAACGCCAGAATCTGCTGTTCTCTGCCACTTTCTCGGATGAGATCAAGACACTGGCCGACCGTCTGCTTGACAACCCGGCCATGATAGAAGTGGCACGCCGCAATTCCACCGTGGAAGTGATTGCCCAGAAAGTGCATCCGGTTGACCGCGACAAAAAGCACCCTTTGCTGGCCCACCTGATCAAGACCCATCAATGGTCACAAGTTCTGGTATTTACCCGTACCAAGCACGGTGCCAATAAATTGGTGGAACAGTTGATTAAAGATGGCATCGCTGCCATGGCCATACACGGTAACAAGAGCCAGTCTGCACGCACCAAGGCCCTGGCCGAATTCAAGGAAGCCAGCCTGACAGTACTGGTAGCGACCGACATCGCTGCACGCGGCATCGACATTGACCAACTGCCACACGTAGTCAATTATGACTTGCCCAACGTGCCAGAAGACTATGTACATCGCATAGGCCGTACCGGTCGCGCTGGTGCCACTGGCGAAGCCGTATCCCTGGTGTGCGTGGATGAATTCAAGTTGCTGGCCGACATAGAAAAACTCATCAAGCGCCAGATACCCCAAGAAATCATTGATGGCTTCATCCCTGATCCCCATGCCAAAGCCCAGCCCATACAGTTGCGCAGCCAGGATCACAGAGGCGGCAGAGCACAACCATCAGGCCGTGGACAACGTCCACAGGGCAATGGCGGCGGTCAGGCAGCACGTGCGCCAGGCAAACCGGCAACACCAGGCGCGGCGCAATCAAAACCACGCCCAGCCGGCCCTCGCCCGGTAGTCAAGCAATCTGCCCCCCGCAGGTCGGGCAGTCGCGGCAACGGCTAATACAATCCTGCCAGCATGCAGCAATAACAAAGCCAGCCTACTTGCGTAGCTGGCTTTATTTTTTTAGATGACAAACATCTGAAGACAATGACATTTACTGCCCGGGTTTGCTCGTCGTTGCCATTGACTCATTCTTGTTTTTTGCGACAATATGCCAGGGTATTTCATGCGCTTACCCTTCATACACAGGCAATCCCGCAGAGTACCCCCGTAGACCACAGCAATCGTCTATGATAAGGTGCGCACCAAAATTAACGGCTGGCCTGGCAAAAATACGAAAAATAGCAGGCCTGCTGTTAACGCTGCACAAGACCTGGACAAGCCATCGCCGCATCCAAGGCAATGGAAAATACATCAATACAATCAAGGCTTTATGAGCACAAAAGAAATTCAGCACACACCGATGATGACCCAGTACCTGCGCATCAAGGCAGATTATCCGGACACGCTGGTGTTTTATCGCATGGGTGATTTTTACGAACTGTTTTACGGTGATGCCGAAAAAGTCTCGCGTTTGCTGGGTATTACCCTGACCCAGCGCGGCAGTTCTGGCGGTGAACCGATCAAGATGGCGGGTGTGCCTTTTCACTCGCTGGAACCCTACCTGGCCAAGCTGGTCAAGATTGGCGAATCTGCCGCTATTTGTGAGCAGATAGGCGACCCGTCCACCAGCAAGGGGCCGGTAGAACGCAAGGTGATGCGTGTCATCACGCCCGGCACGCTGACTGATACCGATTTGTTGCCAGAGAAGTCTGACCGTCCTTTGCTGTCGCTGTGCATGCTACAGCAAAGAAAAACCGTCAGCATAGGCCTGGCATGGCTGTCACTGGCGAGCGGCGCCTTGAAGCTGATGGAAGTGTCCACCGACGAAAAATCGCTGCCACAGCGCCTGCAGCAAGAGCTGGAACGCATCAGCCCTGCTGAAGTCTTGCTGTCTGCCGGCACGCTTTTGCTGGATGAGCATTATAGCCAGCTACCGGGAAAATTCTCTGAACTGCCTGACTGGCATTTTGATGTCAAACAAGGGCAAAAAGCCTTGCAGGATCAACTCGGCACGGCATCATTGACAGGCTTTGGGGTAGAAAACCTGCATGCCGCCCTGGGTGCCGCCGGGGCCTTGCTGCGCTATGCGGAAAGTACCCAGGGCCGCGGCCTGAAGCATGTGAATACCCTGAATGTCGAGACCGAGCATGAATTCATCGGCCTGGATACCGCCACACGACGCAATCTGGAATTGACTGAAACCTTGCGCGGGCAAGAATCGCCGACACTGTTTTCTTTGCTGGATCATTGCCGTACCGCGATGGGTTCACGCCTGTTGCGCCACTGGCTGCATCATGCGCGCCGCGACCAGTCAGTGGCACGGGCCCGCCATGATGCCATCAAGGCGCTGATACAGGCAGATTCTACCGATGGTCTGGCAACCACCTTGAAATCGATCCCGGATATAGAGCGCATCACCACCCGTATCGCCCTACAGTCGGCGCGCCCGCGTGATTTGTCTGCGCTGCGCGACGGTATGCAACATTTGCCTGGCTTGCGCAACTACGTCAGCCTGTGCATCGCCGATAACCAGACCAGTCTGCTGACCAAAGTGTTGTCTGACCTGGATACCCCAACAGAATGCCTGGATTTGCTGGAGCGCGGCCTGATGCTGCAACCGGCCACCATGGTACGTGATGGCGGCGTGATTGCGACCGGCTTTGATGCAGAACTGGATGAGCTGCGGGCTCTGTCAGAAAATGCCGGGCAATTCTTGATTGAACTCGAAGCATCGGAACGTGAACGGACCGGCATTGCCAATCTGCGTGTCGAATACAACCGCGTCCATGGTTTTTATATTGAAGTGACCAATGGACAGAGCGATAAAGTCCCCGACAACTACCGCCGGCGCCAGACCCTGAAAAATGCCGAGCGTTATATCACGCCAGAATTGAAGGCATTTGAAGACAAGGCCCTGTCAGCCCAGGAACGGGCGCTGGTGCGCGAGAAAATGCTGTACGAACGCCTGCTGCAAGATTTGTTACCCCAGGTTCCTGCCTTGCAAAAAATTGCGAATGCAATTGCCCAGCTCGATACCCTGGTCAGCCTGGCCGAACATGCGACCAAGAATAACTGGTGCGCCCCACAATTGCTTGGCGAGCCGGTATTGCATATTGCCCAGGGCCGTCACCCTGTGGTGGAAAACCAGATCGAGCGCTTTATCGCCAATGATTGCGATTTTTCTGCCGAACGCAAATTATTACTGATCACCGGCCCCAACATGGGTGGTAAATCGACCTTCATGCGCCAGGTAGCCTTGATTACCCTGCTGGCCTACGTCGGTAGCTATGTACCGGCCACAGAAGCCAGCATAGGCCCCATAGACCGCATCTTTACCCGTATCGGCGCGGCAGATGATCTGGCGGGCGGACGTTCTACCTTCATGGTGGAAATGACAGAATCTGCAGCAATATTAAATGGCGCCAGCGAACATTCCCTGGTCTTGATGGATGAGGTCGGTCGTGGCACCTCCACTTTCGATGGACTGGCGCTGGCCTGGGCCATTGCCAAACACCTTATCCAGGTATCCCAAAGCTATACCCTGTTTGCCACGCATTATTTTGAACTGACGCAATTGCCTGAGGTGCATCCATCGGCCGAAAACGTGCATTTGTCCGCGGTGGAGCATAAGGAAAATATCGTTTTCCTGCATGCAGTGCAGGCCGGGCCAGCTTCGCAAAGCTATGGCTTGCAGGTAGCGCAACTGGCGGGCATACCGCAAGCCGTCATCAGATCTGCACGCAAACACCTGGCTGACCTGGAAGCACAGTCACTGCAATCGACCTCGCAGTTTGATTTGTTTTCATCAGCGGTGGCAGCACCGGAACCCGAGCCCATCGATACCACTCCCGCCAATACCGAATTGCTGGAAACCCTGGATTCCATGGAACCAGACAGCATGACGCCCAGAGAAGCTCTGGCAGCGCTGTATGAATTGAAGGGCTTGCTGGGTAAAAACTGATGTCCAGCTGCATTCAGTTATATCCAGTTGTGTCCAACTGAATGAAAAAATGAAAATGCCGTTGTATTCAACGGCATTTTCATTTGACGCTAGTGTGGTGTTGCACGCAGATTGCCGCTTATAAAATCGCGAATTTTTCGTTGAGACAAGGAAAAAACCGCAGCAATACCGAGGTATTGCGAGGATTTTTGACGCAGTATCGGCGGAAAAGGCGCATTTTATATGTGGCAAGAAGAGTGCAGCACCACACTAGTGCAACTGGTGGCTGCGATATTCGCCGTCCGCGCCATCATCGTCTTCATCATCGTCGTGATGATGGCCGTGGGCACCATGCACATGGCCATGGGCGATTTCTTCTTCCGACGCTTCGCGCACATCGTCGACGGTCAGGCTGAAACGCAAGGCAATGCCAGCCAGAGGGTGATTACCATCGAGCACCACTTTATCTTCAGCGATATCGGTCACGGTAAAAATATGGGCGTCGTCATCTTCAGAATCTGAAGACTCTCCGGATTCTTCTGGCATACCTTCGAACTGCATACCCACTTCAAGCGGAGAAGGGAAACGCTCGCGCGGCTCGACCTTGACCAAAGCGGCATCATAATCACCAAAGGCATCTTCAGGATTGAGCTGTATCGTGGCACTAAAGCCTTTTTCCTTGCCTTCCAGGGCTTCTTCTATCTTGGGGAAGACCTGATCGTACCCGCCATGCAAGTACACCATAGGGTCTTGCCCGTCTTCAATCAGATTGTCTTGTGCGTCTTTCAAGGTGTAGCGCGCGGTAACAACTGAATTTTTGCCTATCTTCATAGCAATTCCTTAAAAATTTATCTGCTTCCGGATTATACCCGTCTAGTCGAGTGCTTTGCCTCGGCCTATAATGCGGGCATGAAAAAAATCACCTCATCCCTCCCCTTGCTTGGCGGCATCTCAGCCGAAGAGTTTCTCAGTGAATACTGGCACAAGAAGCCTTTGCTGATCCGTCAGGCCATTCCCGGCTTTCAGCCTTTGCTGGCCAAGACCGATTTGTTTGACATGGCAGGTCGCGACGATGTTGAATCCCGCCTGATCAGCTTTTTTGGCAAGCATTGGGAAATGCAGTCCGGCCCACATGAGCAGATACCAGTTAAGGAAAAGAAAGACTGGACTCTTCTGCTACAAGGCGTCAACCTGCACAATGATGCGGCAGACGCCCTGCTGAGGCAATTCCGTTTCATTCCCGATAGCAGGCTGGACGACCTGATGATCAGCTATGCGGCGGATGGCGGCGGCGTCGGACCGCATTTCGATTCTTATGATGTCTTCCTGCTGCAGGCATATGGTCAACGAAAATGGCGCATAGGCGCGCAAAAGGATTTGACTCTGATAGAAGGCATGCCTTTGAAAATTTTGCGCAACTTCAAGGCCGAACAAGAGTTTGTGCTGGAACCCGGCGATATGTTGTACCTGCCGCCCAACTATGCGCATGATGGCGTGGCAATCGGCGAATGCATGACTTACTCCATCGGTTTCCGCGCTCCGTCCTACCAGGAACTGGGCGAGTCTTTCCTACATTTCATGTCTGAATCCATAGACTTGCCAGGACGCTATGCCGACCCTGACTTGAAATCCAGCGCCAAACCGGCTGAAATCAGTACAGAAATGCTGAACGATATCTCGGCCGAAATCGCCAAGATACGCTTCACCGATGATGACATCCTGATCTTCCTGGGTGAACACCTGACCGAACCCAAGCCCAGCGTCTTCTTTACCGGACCAGAGAAACCATTGACGCCCAAGCGCTTCCAGCAATCTGCCATCAAGAATGGCTTGAAGCTGTCGCGCAAATCCCAGATGTTATACAAAGGCAAACATGTCTTCATCAACGGCGAATCCTTTGCTGTTGGCAGGGAAGACAAGATGTGCCTGACGCTGCTGGCGAACCAAAGGGAACTCGATGGTAGCGATATCACGAATATCTCTGCCGACGTGCTGGAAGCATTTTGCTTATGGTACGAAGATGGCTGGCTGGAAATCCGTTAATTGCCTAAAAACAACGAAAACACATGTCGCAGCGCAGCATTCGAATTAAAATTTGAAAAGAAATTTTCGTCTTTTGAAGGCTAATTTTCAAGTAAAAGTTGGAAACCACCACTAAAATTGCCCTCTAACCTATAAATAATGACAGATTTGAGTGCAAAAATGCATCTATGCCTATTCCAACAATGGAAAAATCATTATAATTCCGGGTTAGGAAACTTTCGTAGGGGCCGAATGTCGTTTTGGCGAGAAGCTCGCGAATTAACCTATAGAGCGATAATTACCGGTAATTATTCATCGCAACGTTTTGATCTTCTTTTTTGATCTATTTATTGAAAGTACAAACATGAAAAAATCACTCTTGCTCGTTTCCCTGTTGGCAATCGCTTTGGCTGCTTGCGGCAAAAAAGAAGAGGCAGCATCTGCTTCTGCAGCAGCTTCCGTAGCAGCTCCAGCTCCAGCATCTGCTCCAGCAGAAGCCCCAGCAGCAGCTCCTGCTCCAGCAGCAGCATCTGATGCAGCAGCAGCTTCTGGCGCAGCGCCAGCAGCTTCCGCAGCAGCATCTGCTCCAGCAGCAGCTTCCGCATCTGCATCCAAGTAATTTTTAATTACTTAAGAAAAACCGGCCCTTGGGTCGGTTTTTTTTCGCCTTTTACAAACCTGTCGCTCCCATTTTCTGGCGGCACGCATGCCAATATCAGCAGCCTGCCATAGCAAAGAATACGCAGTGCTGGAAAAAAGTGAAAGAAGTGAAAGTTACAAAAAAAGCCACGACAAGTCGTGGCTTTTTTAAAGTGGGATCACTTATTTTTTCAATACCAACTCGCCAGGCAGGCTATGCAGATATGCTGCAATATTTTGAATGTCATCATTCGACAATTCTTTTGCCTTCGGGCCCATGGTTGCATTAGTACGGCCATTGGCACTCGCCACATCGCCACCGCGCTTGTAAGATTTCAGGGCTTGCGCCAGGTAATCAACATGCTGGCCAGCCAGTTTTGGATAGGATGGATCTTTCGGGCTACTGAAATTTACGCCGTGGCAAGAAGCACAGTCGAATTTTATAACCGCAGCTTTGCCGGCTTCAATATTGCCACCTGCCAGTGCTGCGAAAGATGCCATAGACAACAGCGTTGCCAACACAATAGATTTCTTCATGGTTCGCTCCTGTTTTTATTTTTGTTGGGAATAGTAAGCTGCCAGATCAGCGATGTCCTGTTCGGACAGGCTGCCAGCAATACCGCGCATGCTTGGATGCTTGCGATCACCTTTTTGATAGGCTTTCAAGGCATTTTCAATGTACTTGGCGGATTGGCCACCGATCATGGGCACTTGATACACTTCCGGGAAGGTAGCCTTGTAACCTGGAATGCCGTGGCAACCTATACACATAGCGATTTTTTTGTCGGCAGCATCTTTAGCATTGCCAACCGGATCTGCTGCCGCAGCAGCTTGAGCGAAACTCGCCATGGCGAGGAGTGCAAACAATTTTTTCATAGTAGCGATTATTAATTTAGCTGGCAGATCAATAAATACAGTGTTTTGATATAACTCAGCATTTTAGCCGATTACAAGCAGATTTGCGCAAAAAACCTGCCCCCTATTATCTGTTGAAAGATGAAAATGCTGCATTTATGCAATCCAGCATGGCGTTTTTCATGCACGCTCCGGACTTTCATTGGGATTGCTTTCGCAAAAAAAGAACAGGCGTTCACAAGAGGGCAAATTCTGGCTTATACTCTTCAAACAGTTTTATGACGCAATGCATGTTATTCGTGCGTGGCCACCTGTGTGGTTTTGCGTAAATCCTAAATATAAATTCCGGGTACAAACCATGACGCAAGTCCCTAATAATTTACGCTTTGACGGTGCCGATAATTATGTCGCCACCGATGACCTGAAACTGGCCGTGAATGCAGCCCTGAGTCTGCAGCGCCCGCTATTGATCAAGGGCGAACCCGGCACAGGCAAAACCATGCTGGCAGAAGAAGTTGCCGCAGCCCTCAACATGCCGCTGATGCAATGGCATATCAAATCCACGACCAAGGCCCAGCAAGGTCTGTACGAATATGATGCCGTCTCGCGCCTGCGCGATTCACAACTCGGCGATGAAAGAGTCAAGGACATCCACAATTACATCATCAAGGGTGTACTGTGGCAGGCCTTTACAGCCGACGAGCCGGTGGTATTGCTGATTGATGAAATCGACAAGGCCGATATCGAATTCCCGAATGACCTGTTGCGCGAACTCGACCGCATGGAATTTTATGTCTATGAAACGCGTGAAATGGTCAGGGCCAAACATCGCCCGCTGGTCATCATCACGTCGAATAATGAAAAAGAATTGCCAGATGCCTTCCTGCGTCGCTGCTTCTTCCACTACATCAAGTTTCCCGACAAGGAAACCATGCAGAAAATCGTCGACGTGCATTTCCCGAAACTAAAATCGGATTTACTGGCACAAGCCCTGCAGACCTTTTATGAAATCCGTGATGTTGCCGGCTTGAAGAAAAAACCATCCACCTCAGAATTCATAGACTGGCTGAAGCTCTTGCTGGCCGAAGACATTCCATTGGAAGCCATGCGCAGCAAGGACAACAAAGCCATCGTCCCGCCGCTGCACGGTGCCCTGCTGAAAAATGAACAGGACGTGCATCTGTTTGAACGCCTGGTCTTCATGTCACGCACCAATCGCTAGTCAACACCCCAAGCATTATTGAATAAAAAAATGGCACTGTCATATCCTTGGATATGCAGTGCCTTTTTAATATTACCGGTATTTATACCAATGCTTCGTCTATGCGATTGCTTTCAGTATTCTGTCATTATATTTTGATGTCGCATCTTACTCAAAGCAATCTCAAAATAATTACTGCGCCTGCTTCAACTGTTCCAGGATGGCTGGATTTTCCAGCGTAGAGATATCCTGGGTAATTTCCTCACCCTTTGCCAGCACACGCAACAAGCGACGCATGATTTTACCTGATCGGGTTTTTGGCAGGTTATCACCAAAACGGATTTCCTTGGGTTTGGCAATTGGTCCAATTTCTTTCGCTACCCAGTTGCGCAATTCAGTAGCTATCTGTTTCGCTTCTTCGCCGGTAGGGCGTGACCGCTTCAAAACCACGAAAGCACAAATTGCCTCACCAGTGGTTTCATCTGGCTTGCCGACCACGGCAGCTTCGGCAACCAGCGGATTGGCGACCAGAGCCGATTCAATTTCCATGGTACCCATGCGGTGTCCAGAAACATTGAGCACATCATCAATACGGCCAGTAATGGTGAAGTAGCCGGTATCCTTATTGCGGATGGCACCATCACCCGCCAGATAGACCTTGCCACCGAACTCTTCCGGAAAATAACTCTTTTTGAATCGTTCAGGATCACCCCAGATGGTACGTATCATCGATGGCCATGGACGTTTCACCACCAGAATACCGCCCTGCCCGTTTGGTAAATCATGGCCTGTCTCATCCACAATCGCGGCCATAATGCCAGGCAAAGGCAAGGTGCAGGAACCTGGCACCAGCGGTGTCGCGCCTGGCAATGGGCTCATCATGTGGCCACCGGTTTCGGTCTGCCAGAACGTATCAACGACCGGGCAATTGCCACGCCCGATATGGTTGTAATACCACATCCAGGCTTCCGGATTGATAGGCTCACCCACGGAACCCAGCAGGCGCAGCGAAGACAGATCGAACTTGTCCGGATGGATAGCCGCATCACCATCTGCTGCCTTGATCAGTGAGCGGATAGCCGTTGGTGCGGTATAGAAAATAGTCGCCTTGTGTTTTTCTATCATGCTCCAGAAGCGGCCTGCATTCGGGAAGGTAGGCACACCTTCAAACACGATTTCAGTTGCGCCCGCGGCCAGCGGACCATAGGTAATATAGGTATGGCCAGTGACCCAGCCGATGTCAGCAGTACACCAGAACACGTCTGCTGGCTTGATGTCGAAGGTCCATTTCATGGTCAGAATCGCCCACAGCAGATACCCGCCCGACGAATGCTGCACACCTTTTGGCTTGCCGGTGGAACCGGACGTGTACAGGATGAACAAGGGATGTTCGGCGCTGACCCATTCAGGTTCGCAGACTGCAGATTGGGTGGCAACCAGTTCATGCATCCACAAATCACGTCCAGCGGCGACCTTGAGGTTACCGCCAGTGCGTTTGTAAATAATGACATTCTTTACTTTTTCACAATCACCAAGTGCCAGTGCCTCGTCAACGATGGTTTTGAGTGGCAGATGTTTACCGCCACGCACTTGTTCGTCTGCAGTGATAACCGCCACTGCACCCACGTCCACAATACGTTCTTGCAGCGACTTGGCAGAAAAACCACCAAACACCACCGAATGCGTCGCACCTATACGGGCACAGGCCTGCATGGCAACCACACCTTCTACCGACATCGGCATATAGATAACGACGCGGTCACCCTTGACTATGCCCAATGATTTCAGGCCATTGGCAAACTGGCAGACTTTTTGATGCAGTTGCTGGTAAGTGATCTTGGTGACATCGCCACCATCCGCTTCAAATATCAGTGCGACCTTGTCAGCATTACCATTTTGCAGATTCACATCGAGGCAATTGTAGGAAACATTCAGCAAGCCATCTTCAAACCATTTGTACATCGGCGCATTTGATTCGTCGAGTGTGGTTTGGAAAGGTTTGTGCCAGTGCAGATTTTCACGCGCCAGGCGGGCCCAGAAGCCTTCATAGTCCTGTTCGGCTTCCTGGCACAATGCATTGTAAGCATCCATGCCCGAGACAGCGGCATTGGCGGCAAAAGCGGCAGGTGGATAGAAAATGCGGGATTCGGCTTTGCCTTCGTATTGAGCAGCATTTTGAGCAGCATTAAGGTCAGACATTTGTATCTCCAACTTGTTATAGTTTGATTGAAATCATCACTACTGTTGAGCCAGCACAAAATTCTTATCGATCGATAAGTCATTTCACGCACCCCGGCGAGCCTTCATGACCCATTCTGCATTCAGTATAGGCGTCAGATCAGCACAGCTGCCATGCACAAAGTAGTTTTTACACACGCCAACCTTAAACTTGGAGACTTACTCAGGCCTTACGGTTGCTTTTATGGAAAATAATACCACAAAGATACCATTCAATTGCCACTACATGCCTGAACATTTCAGCCTTACCACACGAGCCCTGCAGGGCCATGTAAAATATCGCTTTGCCTTACATCACGCGTTCCACTGTTGCCCATCAAGCAGATTGTAAACATGTCAAAACCAGAATCTCCAGTAAAACTTTCCCCTCTTGCCAGCTTGATTTTTTTCAGCCGCTGGCTGCAACTTCCTCTTTATCTGGGTTTGATACTCGCACAATGCGTGTACGTCTTTCATTTTTGGGTTGAACTGGTCGATTTGATCGGTGCCGCCATGGGCAATGAAGCTGCCCTGAAACATATCGTCGATGCCGTTGCTACCGGCAGCGTCAAACCGACCAAGCTGACTGAAACCACCATCATGCTGGTGGTACTGGGCCTGATTGACGTCGTCATGATTTCCAACCTGCTGATCATGGTCATTATTGGTGGCTATGAAACCTTTGTATCCCGCCTGGGACTGGATGGCCACCCTGACCAGCCAGAATGGCTGTCGCACGTCAACGCATCCGTACTGAAAGTCAAACTGGCGATGGCGATCATCGGCATCTCGTCTATCCATTTGTTGAAGACCTTCATCAATGCAGGCAATTATGAGCCGCATGTAGTGCTGGCACAGACTGGCATACATCTGGTGTTTTTGTTATCTGCGCTGGCCATTGCACATTGCGACCGGATCATGACCCAAACTGCGCAAGCAGCCAGTAAGCATTAAAGTACAGAATATTGCGCGCATTCATATTTAGAGATATACCGTTTTCCTTCACCTAGCCAAGAGCCATATCATGACAGTCATCAAGCAAGACGATCTGATCGAATCCGTAGCCGCTGCGCTGCAGTACATCAGCTATTATCATCCAGCCGACTATATCGCCCATCTGGCGCGCGCCTATGAGGCAGAACAAAGCCCCGCCGCCAAGGATGCGATTGCGCAGATTCTGACCAATTCGCGCATGTGCGCCGAAGGTCGTCGCCCGATCTGCCAGGACACCGGCATCGTCAATGTGTTTCTGAAAATCGGCATGAGCGTACGTTTTGAAGGCTTCAGCGGCTCCATCATTGATGCCGTAAATGAAGGTGTACGTCGTGGCTACAATGATCCGGACAACAAGCTGCGCGCCTCCATCGTCGCCGACCCGCACTTCGAACGTAAAAATACCAAGGACAACACACCGGCTGTCGTGCACATGGAACTGGTACCCGGCGATACGGTGGATGTCAAAGTCGCAGCCAAAGGCGGTGGTTCTGAGAATAAAACCAAGTTCGTCATGCTGAACCCGTCTGATTCCCTGATTGACTGGGTCATGAAAACCGTACCTACCATGGGCGCGGGCTGGTGTCCTCCCGGCATGCTGGGTATAGGCATAGGCGGCACCGCCGAGAAAGCCATGCTGATGGCGAAAGAATCCCTGATGGATGACATCGACATGTATGAACTCAAGCAACGCGGCCCACAAAACAAGACTGAAGAATTGCGCATAGAGTTGTGCGATAAGATCAATGCACTGGGCATAGGCGCGCAGGGCCTGGGCGGTTTGACTACCGTGCTGGATGTCAAGATCAACATGTACCCTACCCATGCCGCATCGAAACCCGTTGCCATGATCCCGAACTGCGCGGCGACCCGCCATGCGCATTTCGTACTCGACGGTTCTGGTCCCAGCTATATCGAACCACCAAAACTGTCTGACTGGCCAGATGTAAGCTGGGCACCTGATACAGAAAAATCCAAGCGCGTAGATTTGAACACCCTGACCAGGGAAGAAGTCGCGTCCTGGAAACCAGGCCAGACCCTGCTGTTGAACGGCAAAATGCTGACCGGCCGCGATGCCGCTCACAAGCGTATTCAAGACATGCTGGCCAAAGGCGAGCAATTACCTGTCGATTTCACCAACCGCGTGATTTACTACGTCGGCCCGGTTGATCCGGTACGTGATGAAGCAGTTGGTCCGGCTGGCCCGACGACAGCTACCCGCATGGATAAATTCACCGATATGATGCTGGAAAAAACCGGTCTGATTTCCATGATAGGCAAGGCAGAACGCGGCCCGGTCGCCATCGAATCCATACGCAAACACCAGTCTGCCTACCTGATGGCAGTCGGTGGCGCCGCTTACCTGGTATCGAAAGCAATCAAATCAGCTACCGTGGTTGGTTTTGCTGACCTGGGCATGGAAGCCATTTATGAATTTGATGTCGTCGATATGCCAGTCACGGTTGCAGTTGATTCCACAGGTACATCTGTCCACAATACCGGCCCTAGAGAATGGCAGGCTAAAATCGGCATCATCCCGGTCAGCGCCTGAGTACGTACCTGACATGAACACCCCTGCATGACACACGAAACCTCTGCGCCTATAGGGGTGTTTGATTCCGGAATTGGTGGCCTGTCAGTTTTACGGCACATAAAACAGACATTGCCGAATGAATCTCTGTCGTATGTGGCCGATTCCGGTTTTGCGCCCTATGGCGATAAATCTGCAGCCCTGATACTCGAACGCAGTATCGCGGTGACAGAATTTTTGCTCAGCCAACAGATCAAGGCCCTGGTGATCGCCTGCAACACGGCGACGGCTGCTGCCATTGCCCATTTGCGTCTGCATTATCCCGAACTGATCATTGTCGGCATGGAGCCGGGACTGAAACCCGCAGCCCTGCTCAGCCAGACTAAAACCGTCGGCGTTCTGGCGACACGCTCCACCCTGCAAAGCGATAAATACCAGCGCCTGCGTTCGCAGTTAAGCATAGAAACCGGGGTTGAATTTATTTCGCAGGCTTGTGTTGGCCTGGTCGATCAGATTGAGAAAGCGGATATCGATTCAGAACAGATACGCATCCTGCTGAAACAATACCTGACACCTTTACTGGATGCCAATGCCGATACCCTGGTGCTGGGTTGCACGCATTACCCTCTGGTTGCCGATCTCATACGTGAACTTATACCTGAACTTATGCTTGAACCTATGACCCGGCATGTCACTACCAGCACAGCAGTGCAACTGGTAGATACCGGCCAGGCAGTCGCCCTGCACTTGCAACGCCTGTTGGTACAGCGCGGGCTGGACATTAAAACTGATGTAAAACCTGCTTTTACCGCCTACGCTAGTGGCAATATTCAACGCTTGCAGCAAGCCTGTATACAATGGCTGCACATCGCACACAAAGATGTCCGCATGGCAGCGCTAAATACCTGATCTCCAGCACTTACACCCTGGATCACAAAAACTTACTGCCTCATCACCGGTGCCGGCAACACCAGATTCGTCGCCTTGGAAATGGCGCTCCACAGCACGCCAACAACCGCATTCCAGACCTTTTCTATGGTCACCATCAGCAAGCCGCGCAAGGTTTTTGCAAAACTCAGGGCCATGTCTTCCAAACCATCCAGGAAAAACTGCTGGGTTTCCGGGGTAATCTGCTTGGTTAATATACCGGTGCTTACCAGCCCTGCTTGTTGCGCAATGGCTTTTAATTGCTGCTGGGTGAAGCCACGCAAGGCAGTCACGTCGGTTTGCAAAACGCCTGTGGCAGCAGCCTGCATATCGGCGACAAGTTGGTCAAGATCAAGTGACATGGTGTTCTTCCTTCTGCATATTGCTGCAAGTTATCTCTACAAGTTGCGCTACAAAAATCAGCACAACAAATTAGCGCTGCAAGAAATTTTCGTAAGTGATGGCCTGATCCAGATAGATCACGGCCTGACCTTTGAATGCCAGCACCTCATAGGCTGTCACGCCTTGCTGGCGGTCGGTATCGCGCATTTTGCCCAGGGTGTCCGAGACTTTCTTGATCGCATAGGCACTGGGTGGTGTGCTGTCATCATCCACCATGCCCGTGCTGCCGCGCTTGTCGAGTGCGCGATTGATGGCATCGGTCACTTTGTTCTTTGGCATGGGGCGGGCACCGGCTTGCAGACTCAGTGCGTCCAGCCGTCCTATGAGTGAATTATATTGATCGGCACGACTGGCGAAGCTGCTTTTATCCGTACCATTTGAAGCACTGGCAAACAGGATCATGGTATCGGTATTGACTGCAGCTAATCCAGCAACCACAGTTTTATCATAGGCTGGGGCCAGTTGCGTGGCGCAGGCAGCCAGCATCACGCATAGGCCAAGCAGCCATAAACGCGTCAATAACAGAATACTTGTAGTCCGCTTCATGGCTCTCCACATTTCATGCTGTCAAAAACTTTATATTAACATCATGGAATGCAATTTCAACCAATATACTAGGGCGTGTTGACCTATCTTTTAGGCAAGCAAATGGATTTGAAACCTTGTCTGGCTAGGCGTGCGGAGCGCTGCTTGGTGATCCAAGTGAGCGACGCACAACAACGCCAGGCGAGGTTTCGGACCCATTCCCTCCGGGTTCCCCCTAGGCGGGGCCCCCCATAGCGCGCGCTGGACTGCGTTGCACGTCTTGTCAGGGGCACCAGCCCTGACTGCGCCGCCCTTGCAGGGCGCATGTGCGCTGGTAGGCGCACATCGTTGCGCAGGCGGGCTGCATGCCGCCCGCAACCCCTGCTCCACCACATTGCCAGCCCGCGCTATGGGGGGAATGCTTTGCCTAAAAGATAGGTCAACACGCCCTAATACTGCAAGCTCATTTTGAGGTGGTTTTGCTTAGGGTATGAAAGAAGCCACAATACGTTTCGTGGCTTCATCATTTTTTTTCGATTGCTGCTGGCATAAGTCCGTTCAGATGCCCCTCATTCAAACACGGAGAATGAGGGGCAGCATAGATTTAAGCCAGCACCGCAGCAATGGCACTGGCCGTTGCTTCGACATTGCCAGTGTTCAAGCCAGCAACACACATGCGGCCAGAACGCACCAGGTAGACACCAAATTCTTCCTTCAGTCGATCACATTGTTCTGCCGTCAGGCCGGTATAGCTGAACATGCCACGCTGGGTCAGGAAATAGCTGAAATCACGGCCTGGCAGTTTGGCACTCAGTACATCATGCAATTTATGACGCATGAGCTGGATACGGTCGCGCATGGCAACCACTTCGGCTTCCCACATAGGGCGCAGTTCAGGGTCGCTGAGAACACGCGCCACCAGTTGGCCACCATGCAAAGGTGGGTTGGAATAATTGCGGCGTATCGTTGCCTTCAACTGTCCCAATACATTCACTGCCTGTGCTGCGTCCGGGCACACCACACTCAGTGCGCCACAACGTTCACCATACAGGCTCATGCTCTTGGAGAAAGAATTGGCGACAAAGAAGTTCAAACCTTCATCAGCCAGCAAACGCACGGCGTAGGCATCTTCTTCAATGCCATCACCATAACCCTGGTACGCCAGATCCAGGAAGGCAATCAATTCACGCTCTTTCAGCACAGGCACCAGTTGCTGCCACTGTGCCTTGGTCAAATCAACACCAGTAGGGTTATGACAGCAGGCGTGCAGCAAGACGATGCTTTTTTTTGCCGCAACTTTCAGAGCTTCCAGCATGGCATCAAAACGCAGGCCGCCAGTCGCGGCATCATAGTACGGATAGGTTTTGACCGTCAGGCCACAACCTTCAAATACGGCACGGTGATTATCCCAGGTGGGGTCACTGACCAGCATGCTACTTTCAGGGAAATAGCGTTTGATGAAATCACCACCAACCTTCAGGCCACCACTGGAACCGACCGATTGTATAGTCACCACACGGCCAGCCTTGACCGCCGCATTGTCAGCACCGAACAGCAAGTGCTGAACTGCTGTACGAAAATTGGCCGCACCTTCCATAGGCAAATAAGGGCGGGCACCGGCATCGGCCACTACCTTGTGTTCTGCTGCGCGGACAGAAGGCAGCATGGGAATCTTGCCAGCATCATCAAAATAAATACCGATGGACAAATTGATCTTGTTCGGACGAGGATCTTTGCCAAATGCCTCATTCAGGGACAAGATAGGATCGCCAGGGTAGGCTTCGACGTGCTGAAACATGATAAAACTCCAGATGGTTGGACATAAAATCAAAGCGGCATTGCTTGCATTTTCACCAAAACAAAATGCACTGACAATGTGCGTCATGCCGCTATTGTGACACAAGCCACCTTCAGCTTAGGATACAGCTGCCCTCTCACGTCAGTGAAAACTGTATTTTTCTGATTCAAACCGACATAAAAAATGCTGCCACCCTTCATAGGTGGCAGCATCAATTACCGCACAGCAATGTGATGGAATTAATGCCCGTGTGAGTGTTCCTCGGCTTCTACCGGCATATCACCACCGTTTTTACCTTCAAAAAAGAAAGGCTTGCGGGTTTTAGGTGTTTTCCCAATTTCATTCATGGTCGCTGATTCGTACAAGCGCCCATTCAACATGACATGGCTGACACGGTCTGACACGCGTATGTCTTTCAACACGTCACCATCGACGATCATCAAGTCTGCCAGCTTGCCGGTTTCCAGCGAACCCACATCCTTGTCCAGGCCTAGATAGCGCGCACCATTGATGGTGCCACTGCGTATCGCTTCCATCGGTGTCATGCCACCTTTGACCAGGGTCCAGAGTTCCCAATGGGCAGCCAATCCTTCACGCTGACCATGGGCCCCCAGATTGACCGGCACACCAGCACGCTGCAATGAGGTTGCCGTTTCTGCGACCCTGATGACATTGAAATCTTCTTCTGGTGCAGTTTCACGCCTGACGCTGCGCGGTTCCAGTACCGATTTGGGAACATATCTGGTCAGCAAAGGATGTTTCCATACGTCCGTGTGCGCATACCAGTAGTGTTCACCATCCAGGCCACCATAGGCAACCCCCAGTGTAGGCGTGTAACCAACCTGGGTTTGTGACCATAATTGCCGGACATCGTCATACACTTTTTCGACGGGTAAAGCATGTTCAACGCCGGTGTGGCCGTCGACCACCATGGTCATGTTGGTCTGGAATAATGAACCACCTTCAGGCACCACCATCATTTGTGTCTGTCGTGCTGCTTCCAGGACTTGCTGGCGTTGCTCGCGTCGTGGCTGGTTATAGCTCTTCACCGAAATTGCCCCGGCTGCCTTCAGGCGCTTCAGGTGCGTCAAGGCATCATCCAGGTTATTCACGATGGCGGCAAAATTACCCTTGGCACCGTACAGTATGGTACCGGTCGAGTAGATGCGTGGCCCCAACACTTGCCCGGCCTTTTGCAATTCACTCTGGGTAAAGATCTCGCCGGTATCGTTGGAAGGATCGTGGATAGTCGTTACCCCAAACGCCAGCGATGCATAGTTGACCCAGCTTTGCTGCGGGATAATGCCACTTTCCCCCATACCGCCATGCCAGTGCACATCTACCAGCCCTGGCAATACGGTTTTACCTTTTGCATCTATCTGGATGGCACCATCGGGCATGGCGATATCACTGGCTTTGCCTATGCTGACTATGCGGTTATCCCTGACCACGATGCGGCCATCGTCAATCACTTCATCGCCTTTCATGGTGACTATCCTGGCACCGGAAATCACCGTCAGACCGGTGGGCTTGTCGGCCTGCTGACGGAAGCCTATCTTGATGCCCTGCTCCACAGGTTTGGGCAATTCAACCGGCGCGCCTGGTACAAATGCGAAGGCGTCTTTCAGATCGCGGCTGAATAATTCATCGCCCAAAGAAAAATGAATACGCTTGCTGTCACCCGACCAGTGCAGATATTGCCCGGCATTCACGTCCAGTTGTTTGACAGGCAAGGCATCCATCTTCTGCCCTATGGTAACGGCCTTGCCCGCCAGCGGTAACGGTGTGACATAGGCATGATAACGCTCACCGAATGCCAGCCATTCACCATCTGGCGAAATCGCAAATTCACCGGCAAATTCACTTTTTGCCACAGACTGTTCAGGCTTGCCATCCAGCGGCAGACGTACCAGCGAAGTAGTCCAGTCAACCTCACCGGTAAATTGGGTACGTGTTACATACACGGCGCCGCTATCTTTGCCAAACTGGGGGGCACTGCCCTCGTCCGTCAGCAGGCGCGGCTCGGATTTGCCATCGACGCTTGCCAGAAAGACGCCGGTCTCCATCCCAAACCAGGGTGAGGTCAGGAAACCGCCCTTGGCTTTGACATAGGTGACTTGCTTGCCATCCGGTGAAAAACGCGCCTGTATATATTTGCCTGGCGCCTTGGTGACCACGGTTTCTTTGCCGCTGGCCAGATCCATCACCCTGACTGAACCCAGTTTTTCATCATTCCAGCTACTGAAAACCACTGATTTTCCATCACGTGAAAAACTGGGGAAGAATTCAAAATGGGTATTTTGCGTCGTCAGACGGTGCGGCGTGCCATTTGGCAAGTCTTTGACATAGATATGTCCCAGTGCCGAATACACGACTTTATCGCCCTGCGGTGCCACATTCACCCAGCGCAACTGATGCACATCAAACTGATCAGGCGCAACCTCATGCGGGAAACGCAGGGCATCACGGACTTCACGCGTGTCTTTCACATGGAAAGGAATTTCCACAGCCTTGTGAGAGAACGGATCAAGACGCCAGATCTTGCCCTTGGCCCAGACCACAATTTCCTTACTGCCGGGCATCCAGGCGAACGCCGGATAAACACCCTGTATGGCCCAGGCTTCCTGCATGTCACGTTCCAGTTCTGGCCAGGCTGCCGCCTCTTCACCGGTCTGCAAGTTCTTCAGGAATAAGGTGGACTGATTGCGCACGCGGCGTACAAATGCCAGGTATTTGCCGTCTGGCGAAGGAACCGGACGTACCGCGCCACCAGGGCCGCTGACCAGGGCCTTGACCTTGCCATCCTGCATGTCGCGACGGAAAATCTGGTAAATCTGCCCGTTGGAATTTTTATTGTATTCAAAGGAAGTGCCAGGTGTAGTGTCCTGCGAATAATAGATATAGCGTCCATCCGGCGAAAATGCCGGTTCACCCAGATCTTTTTGCCAGTTTGGCTTTTCATTCAACTGCACGCCAGTACCACCGCTTTGATGGTACAGCCAGATTTCACCAGACCCCAATGAGCGGGTGCCAGTATAGTGCTTGCGCGCTGCAATATATTGGCCGTTCGGGTGCCAGACCGGGTTATTCAGGAGACGAAAGTCTTCCTTGCTGACCGCATGCGCATTGCTGCCATCAACATTCATGACCCAGACATTGTCACCACCACCAGCATCAGACATGTACGCAATCTGCTTGCCGTCAGGTGAAAAACGCGCCTGCATTTCCCAGGCCATGGAATGGGTCAGCGCCGTGGCTTCGCCGCCAGCAATCGGCAGCGTATACAAATCACCGAGCAGATCAAAGACCAGTTGTTTGCCGTCGGGGCTGACATCCACACTCATCCAGGTGCCGCTGCGCGTGTCGATATTGACTGTTCTGCTTTCGCCAGGAGGATGATTGACATCCCATTTCTTTTTCTCTGCATCCGGCTTGGCAGTTGGTTCTGCCGCCAATGCCGGCAAACACAGCATGACAGCCCATGCCACCGGCAATAGTCGTGAAACACCCATACACTTCCCCCTCGTTAGTTTTTATCTGGTTTTGATCTGGTTTTTCTTTGGCTCTTATTTGGATCTTATGTGCCTCTTATGTGTCTCTTATTGGCTTTTTTGATAGCCAATAATGACAGGCAATAATATATCCAAAGCATATCAGCCAGATCGTTTCAGATGCATCCTCAGGCAAAAAGTTCCCTATGACAAGCTGTCACCATGCAGTATTCCCCGGCAATATCTTGAATTACAACAAAGCAGCATGCCATTAGCCGTCAAATCGACTGGCATCAGGTATGATTTGAGCAATTGCATCCTGTCCATGACCATGAATCTATTTGCGCTAGAGGACGAAGTAACACAGCTTGCTGCCAGGCTGACTTCCGCACATGGTCTGGAAAAATTCATGACACAGTTAAGTCTGGCCTGGCATTTGCGGCAAAGGGATAGCCGACGTGCCTCTGAACTTGCCGCCCTGGTATTGACAGAACTGGCTGAGCTGGATGCGCCAGAAACCCTGCGCAGGCAATTTCATGCCCGCCTTTGCCTGGTCAGGTCAGAAATTGCCGCCCTGTATGGCAACCTGGCTGCCGCCGAACATTTGCTGGCCGACAGCATAGCTGTTTTCACCGATCTCAACGACACAACTGGCCTGGGTGATGCGTGCCTGACCGACGCCGCACTGGCACTGGAGCAAGGAGATGCCGGGCGTGAAGCACGGGCCTGCAATAATGCCATTACCTGGTACACGCGGGCCAATGACCAGCTCAGGCTCTCCATTGCAGAATCCTGGGCTATCTATGAACTGGCATTTTATGACCCGATGGCAGCCGCTGTCAGGCATGCCGCTTTTGACAAGCAACACCAGCAGGCATCCCACCCGGCAGTGGCCGCCCATCTGGCAGCGGCACAGGGTGTCATCCAGGGCCGGCGTGAACCGGCCCGGGCGTCGGTCTATTATCTGCAAGCCAGCGAACTGGCCCGTCAGGCCGGCTTGATACGGCTGGCGATTATTTCTGCTGGCAATTCTGGTGAATCGATGCAGGCCGTGGGTGATCTTGAAGGTGCTGCCGGTGTCTTTGATTGGGCGGCAGAACGCGCCCATGAAACCGAATGGCCAGCCCTGGTCGGCTATGCCATGTCCCATCTGGGTAGCCTGTTGCGCCAATTGGGACAACTGGAACGCAGCCAAAAGACACTGGAAGAGGCACTCAATGGCTTCTCGCATGCGCCGGGGGGCATCAATAAAGCCATCGTCAATGCGGAACTGGCCGAGTGCCTGTTATTGCAGGGAGAAACCGAAAAAGCCGTGCTGGCATTCAGTGCAGCCATCAGCCTGTTTCGTGCCGCCCATTCCATGGACGACTTGCCACAGGCATTAATACGTTATGCACGCGCCCTGTCCATTGCTGGCCAGGCCAGTGATGCCCTGGATGCGATAGAAGAAGCACGAACCCTGATCCACCTGCACCAGTTCACCGCCCTGGGCGTAACGCTGAACCAGACACTGGCAGAAATCCATGCACGCCATGTAGTCAGCCTGCCAGACAACATGGATGCGCCAAATGCCACCATCTATTACCTGGAAGAGTCACTGCAGACTGGCAAACTGACCGAGGGTTGGCAAGCCAGCACAGAATTGCTGATGGCATTAAGCAATGCCTGGTCAGATATCGGCGACACCGGCAAGGCATTGGCATATGCAAAAATGGCTGTCGCAGCAGAACAGCGTGAAAGTAAAAAACAGGCCAACAACCGCACGGCCATGGCACAGGTCCGGCATGAAACCGAACTGATACGTGCCGAAGCCGAACAACACAGACTGATTGCCGCATCAGAAGCGCGGCGCGCCGCCACCTTGCAAGAAGCAGGTGCCACCCTTGAGCGGCTGGGCAAGATCGGCCAAAAAATCACCTCCAATCTGGAGCCGGAAGCAGTCTTTGAAGCGATACATCATCACCTGAAAGATTTGCTGGATGCCACCACTTTCATCATTTACCTGTTATCCGACGATGGCAAGACCCTGACCCAGGCCTTTGGTATAGAAGAAAATTTGCCGCATCCCTATCACGAAGTTGCCGTCAACGATGAGCGCGCCTTTAGCGCCCGCTGTGTCAATGAAAAACGCGAAATCAGGCTGGAGCTGCAGGCCGACAATGATTTCGCCGCCGTGCGGAATACCTTGCAGACACTCAGCCTGCTATTTGCTCCGCTGAGTATCAATGAACGCATTCTGGGGGTGATGACGATACAGACACCGCGCGAGCATGCCTATGGCGAACGAGAGTGTCTGGTGTTCCGCACCCTGTGTGCGTATGGTGCGATTGCGCTCGATAATGCCAATGCCTATCGTGAATTGCGGTTGACCCAACAGCAACTGGAAGCTGCCAGCATTACTGAAAGACAGGCACGCAAAAAGGCCGAAGATGCCACACGTTTGAAGAGTGAATTCCTGGCCAACATGAGCCATGAAATCCGCACCCCCATGAATGCTGTCATCGGCCTGGCTCACCTGGCCTTGCAGACCAGGCTGACGCCCAAGCAATACGATTACGTAAGCAAGATCCATCATGCCGGCGAATCGCTGCTTGGCATCATCAATGACATCCTGGATTTTTCAAAAATAGAAGCGGGCATGCTGGATGTTGAATGCATCCCGTTTTCCATAGAAGAAGTATTGACCGGTATCTCCACGGTAACCAGCCAGAAGGCAGCTGAAAAACAGGTCGACTACCTGGTTCATGTCGATGCCAGCGTACCGGCCAGCCTGCGTGGTGATCCTTTGCGTCTGGGCCAGGTATTAATCAATCTGGTGAATAATGCAGTCAAATTTACCCCGGCAGGTGGCAGCATCAATATACATGTGCACAGTTTGCCAAAACCTGCACACGCCCCCAATACGTCATTGCTGCGATTTTCCGTCAGCGATACCGGCATAGGCATGTCGACAGAACAGCAACAGAATCTGTTCCAGCCGTTTACCCAGGCCGATGGATCGACCACCCGCAAATATGGTGGTACTGGCCTGGGCCTGTCCATATCACGTCGTCTGGTGGAATTGATGGGTGGGGAAATTAGCGTCCACAGCGTTGAAAACCAGGGATCGACCTTTGCCTTTGAACTGGCTTTCGACGCCGATGCCCATCCTGTCAACAGACAGCATCTGCCAGGCAACTCATCTGCCCAGCACGAAAAACACCGGCCTTCACAGCCCTCACAGAACCATGCCGGTCGTCGTGTCTTGCTGGCAGAAGATAATCCGGTCAACCAGCAAATTGCGCTGGAACTCTTGAGCATGGTTGGTATCAATGCCGATGTTGCCGAAAATGGCAAGGAAGCAGTCCGCCTGGCGCTGGCCTCTGCCCCCGGTTATTACGCCATGATTTTCATGGATTTGCAGATGCCTATCATGGATGGCCATGAAGCCGCCGCCCTGATACGCAAAGAAGCCCAATTTGACGACACCCCCATCATTGCCCTGACAGCGCACGCAGTTGGCGATATTCGTGAACGCTGCATGCGCGAAGGCATGCAGGATTACCTGACCAAACCGGTGCAGCCAGAAGCATTGTTCAGAATAGTGTCACACTGGATCACAGGTGACCCCGAACAGACCGAGCAGATCAACATCGCCTTGGCAGCACCACAGGAAGAATCAGACATCATCTTGCCGCACTTTACGCAACTTGATACCCGCCAGGGGCTGCATTACATGGGCGGACGTCAGGATTTTTACCTGAACATGCTGCACCGTTTTCAACAAAGCCAGTCAGACACCCTGCCCGAAATGCAACGCCTGCTGCACGCCAACGATGATAAAAACGCAGAAAGATTAAGCCATACCCTGAAAGGACTGGCGGGCAGCATAGGCGCAGTGGAATTGCAAAAAATCGCGGCCGAGATGGAACTTGCCCTGTCCGATGTAAAAGACCGGGAAGCAATTTTTGCTTTGCAAGAACGACTGCAGCAATCACTGAATGCTGTCCTCGATGAACTGACAGCGCAACTGCCGGACAGGCTACCCAGACCGGCGGAAGCGGCAGTCAGCGAACTTGAGGCGAAACAATTGCTCTCTGATTTATATCATTTATTGCTGGCATCCGATGGCGATGCACAAACCCTGTTTGATGAACACCAGAACGCCATTGCCAGCCAACTGAGTACTGACAGCATGGTGCAGCTCAGGCATTTCATGCATCAGTTTGAATTCGAGGCGGCAGCCGGGGTTATTGCCCAACAGTGATTGCAGGCAGCACGCTAAATCAGCTTGCGCTCTGTCAAACTGCTTATCCGGTCTTCGGCAATACCCCAGTCACGCAAAATAGCTGCGCTATGTTGCCCTGCTGATGCGGGTGGCAAGCCCAGCTCTGGGCTGGTGCGGGTGCGGGCTGGGTCACCCCGTCCACATCCACAAAATTAGCCCTGGCCTGATTATGTGGATGTGCAGGTGCCTCTGCCATATCCAGTACCGGGGCAAAACAGATATCCGTCCCCTCCATCAATGCGCACCATTGCTGCCTGGTTCTGGTTTTGAACAGGGCCGCACATTTCACTTTTAATTCTGGCCACTTGCTGGCATCCATTTGCACTTCAAAGGCAGGGTCTGCGATACCAGCGACTTGCAACAACAGGGCATAAAACTGTGGTTCTATCGAAGCGATGGAAATGTATTTGCCGTCGGCACAGGCATAGGTATCATAAAAATGGGCACCGCCATCGAGCATATTCGCGCCACGCTGGTCACTCCAGGCACCGAAGGCACGAAAACCGTAAATCATGGCACCCAGCAAGGCAGAACCATCGACCATGGCAGCATCAACAACCTGCCCCTTACCGGAATTGCGTGCCTCCAGCGCGGCGCAGACCACCCCGAATGCCAGCATCATGGCACCGCCACCAAAATCCCCCACCAGATTAAGCGGCGGTGCGGGCGGTGTATCTGCCCTGCCCATGGCATGCAGCATGCCGCTGAGTGCGATGTAGTTCAGATCATGCCCTGCCGCTTGTGCCAATGGCCCATCCTGCCCCCAGCCGGTGATGCGCCCATATACCAGGCGGGGATTGGCTTGCATGCATGGTTCCGGCCCCAGCCCCAGCCTTTCCATGACGCCAGGCCGAAAACCTTCCAGTAAAATATCGGCCTGCCCCAGCAGTTCCAGCACCAGTGTCCTTGCTTCTTCCTGTTTCAAATCCAGCGCCAGCGAACGCCGGCCACGCGCCATGACATCGTATTTGCTGCCCAGCATGGGGAAAGGATTATTGCTGCCCGCCGCCAGTTTGCGGTCTATGCGTATCACTTCCGCCCCCATGTCGGCCAGCATCATCGCAGCAAACGGACAAGGGCCCAGACCCACCATTTCAATGACGCGTATTCCTGCTAAAGGCCCAGCCATATTTCATCCTTCATCTGTCGTTTTGCCCTGTCTGATTATTGTCTGACTTTTGCCTGACTATTTACAGATTGCGCGCAATAATTTCTTTCATGATTTCATTCGCGCCACCATAGATACGCTGAACCCTTGCATCCACATACATTTGCGCTATGGGATATTCCATCATATAACCATAGCCGCCAAACAATTGCAGGCATTGGTCGATGACCTTGCATTGCAGGTCAGATATCCAGTATTTGGCCATGGAAGCCAGTTCGGTATCCATGCGTCCTTCCATCATATCGACGATGCAACGGTCAATGAAGGTGCGGGCGATGGTTGCTTCGGTCTTGATTTCTGCCAGCACAAAACGGGTGTTCTGCATCTCGATCAAGGCTTGCCCAAAGGCCTTGCGTTCGCGCGTATGCGCTATGGTCAGGCGCAGTGCCCGCTCTATGGCGGCAACACCGGCCACACCCAGTATCGTGCGTTCATACGGCAATTCTGTCATCAACTGACTGAAGCCCTTGCCTTCCACACCACCCAGCACGCGATCAAGCGGCACACGTACATCGTCAAAGAACAGCTCGCAAGTGTCCTGGCCTTTTTGCCCTATTTTTTCCAATATGCGACCAACGCGGTAACCCGGGCAATCTTTGGTTTCGACCAGTATCAGCGAAATCCCCTTGGCACCGGCATCCAGGTCGGTCTTGCTGACGACCACGACCAGGTCAGCCAGGTAACCATTGGAAATAAACGTCTTGGACCCACTGATGACATAGCTATCGTCCTGGCGCAGGGCACTGGTGCGTATGCCTTTCAGATCAGAACCGGCACCTGGTTCTGACATGGCAATGGCAGCCACCATTTCACCACTGGCCAGCCTGGGCAGGTAATAGTGTTTTTGTTCTTCCGTGCCCTGATTCAAAATATAGTGGGCGACGATGGCATGCACATGAATGCCCAGGGCCATGTCACCGGCATAGGTCAGCTCTTCAAACACGATGACCTGATGCGCAAAGCTGCCGCCTGATCCGCCATATTCTTCGGGTATGTCTGCCAGCAATATGCCCATGGTGCCCGCCTTGTTCCAGACATCGCGGTCCACGTGCTGCTGTTTTTTCCAGCGATCCTGATGCGGGATGACTTCGGCATCGACAAAACGACGCACGGCGTCACGAAAGCTGTCCAGTTCTGGTGTCATCCAGCCAGGCTTGGTTTGCATGGTGTCTCCATCGTTTATCGTTAGCTTATAGTTAGCGGGCTTTCAAGCTTGAATTGCCGCAAGCCTGCTTTAAGGTTACCATCTTCGCCAGCCATTAGACATCATCCCTGATTTGCAGGATATTCTGCTTGCAGTGATGGAACAGGGCATGCAAAGATCATTGCAGGAAATTGAACAACTGAGTCTGGCCGATTTACCGCCACGCCTGGCTTTTCAGCGTCTGGTAGAAGTGCACCTGAATACCCTGCTGGCACCGGATCATGATTTTATTGCTGTCTTGCTGTATGAATGGCGTTCGCTGGATAAACCTGCCCGTGCCGGTATCATTGACCTCAAGGACAGGTACGAAGCCGTGTGGGAACAAACCATCGTCGCGCTGCATGCGTCGGGCGACTGGGCCATGCCGACACCACTGGACAAATTGCTGATGTTTGGCACCCTGAACTGGACCGCTCAATGGTATCGCCGTGGCAGCGGCATCGACGGCATCGGCATAGAGGAACTGGCTGCACAATGCGTGCAATTTATCTTGCGCACCAAAACCACAAGCACGTCCTAATCCTCAATACCGATTTCCAGCTTGCGGGTATCAATAATCAGTTTTTTGCCCAGAAACAGCTTGTTCCCAACCATGCCACCCACCCCCAGACTACTGATGGCAAGCTCTTGCAGCAAGCCCATATCCTGGATATAGCTGATTTCCCTGATGGGCAGGGTCAACCCCGCTATTTTTACCGTGGCGTCGCTGGCGACCGTATGGGCAGTCAATATTTTGTCCCAGGAACGTATAGGATAACTGATAGGAACAGCATCTTTCCTTGCCAGCCGTTGAAAGGTTTTTTCATTACTTAACCAGGCAAAGGCACTGGAACCACTGTCATACATGACGGTTTTATCCGCACCGTCAAAATGCACAGGCATAAGAATCCTGCGACCGCTGAAACTGAAAGGCACAAATTGCGTACCGGCACCGACCAGCGCATCGCGCTTGCGGGCCAACTGGATCAGGTTTTTCTTGAAATCCAGCGCCACTACCCTGCCATCAATCAGGTCTGCTCCTATGGTTCCAAGCAGTTCTATGCTGTCATCACCCCAGTTAACGCCAGCACCTTCACGCGGCATGATGCCAACATTCCTGGCATTGACTTGCATGTTGCCCAAAGTAAAATTGAGACTGGCAATCTTGTCGGCTGAATACGGAATACGGTATTTCTCTGCAATCGACTTCCATTTATTCGAATACACAATGGTGGATGGATGTCCGAGATCAAACTGCATGTAAAACACCTTACCCTCAGCCCCCGCAAAATGCACAGGCACAAGCATGGCGGCATGCTCAAGTGGAGGCAAAGGCGGTGGACGCGGTATGGCACTCCAGAGGATGGTAACTTCCCCCTCATCTGCAGCCAGTTGGATTTGTGCTGGTGGTATTGTGGGGCCGGACGAACAGGCTGACAGGAGCAGCACTATAGATATCAACAATGGCGAGAACAGCAGCCGTAATTGACTGACCGGATAGATGGTGTGCAGGCTTTGCATTTAAAACCTCCAGCTACTGAAGCCCATTTGCCGGAAGACTTTCCGGCAAATGGGCTGGCAAATAAGATGCTTATGCAGGATTACGTTTTGAAAACAGTGCCACCAGGCCAACAATCAGCAAGATAGGAAACAACAGTGGCAAGAGCGCCAGGGCGATAGAGCCAAGGACGACGGCAAAGATGAAGAACAATAAAATGCCTACCCCTGCCAGCACCACCCCCGTCAGGCCCAGGGCAAACAACAAGGCAAGTGCACCTATGCCGCAGGCAAGGACGAAGCCGAAAAAGCCACCAACCACACCCATCTCATGGCCATTGACATGCATGTTCACGTCACTGAAGGAAGCTATGCTGATGAAAGCCAGCAACATAAGGGAAAACAGGATCAGTGCGGTGCGTTTGTTGGAAGTCATGATGTGCCTCTCGTGAGTGTTGTTGGGCTTTTCAAAGCCTGAGATGTAGATCGATGTAGTTATCTTAGACACCACCATCCTCATCTGCCATGCGCTTGCGACAGAATGCATAAATCACGGGTCAAGCAGTCAATTTGACGGGGAATCTGTCGTGAAGAAAAGAAGAAAGCCGGCTTAAAGCCTGCTTTCTTTGGGGGGCAGTTGCCTGCCATTAAATAGTCAGCCTTACTTATCGCCAGCGCCGATTGTTCCCATTGCTGCCAGTGTGGATACCCTGACCGGGAAAACCGGCTGCCGCATGTCAGGGGCTTGCCATCCAAACAAGAATTGACAGGCGGCACCACAGATGCGCCCCTGGCAGGCACCCATGCCAGCCCTGGTCATCAGCTTGGCGCTGCGCCAGTCGCCATGCAAGGCCAGTTGCTGGGCGCTGACATCTTCGCAACGGCAAACCAGTGTGTCTGGCTGGCATAGATGGCGCCATTTTTCATCCGTGGCAAAGCTGCTGTTGAGCAGAGCGGCAAATACCCGCGCCTGGTCGCGCATGGCCAGCGCTTCGGCGTTAATGGCCTGCCCCGTGGCTGCCAGGCCAGCAATATGCCCTTCCGCCAAAGCTTTATCGACACCGCCTATGCCACAGGCTTCACCTGCGGCCCAGATTGCAGGCTGGCTGCTGGCCTGCTGTGCATCTACCTGAATACTGCCGTCTTTGAATTCGCAAGCCAGCAAGCTACCAAGCTCAAGGTTGGGTAACAACCCAAAGCCGCAAGCCAGAAAATCACAGGGCAGGTCCAGTATCTTGCTGCCATGTTGCAAGCTGACGCTGCTTAACTGATGTTCGCCATTGGCCTTGATGACCCTGGCGTCATGCCGGTAAGCGATTTGTTTCAGATGCCAGAACAATTTCACAGCTTGCAGGAACTTGCCACGATGCTGACGTAGCAAAGTCAGCAGGAAACGCATCAATTCAGCGGTGCTGCGATGCTCTGCAATGGCAATCACCTTGGCCCCTGCCCGCCTGGCGGTGTCAGCCACTGCCAATAACAGGGGGCCACTGCCAGCGATCACCACACGCTTGCCGTTTACCGGCATACCACCTTTGATCAGGGCTTGCAGTCCGCCTGCCCCGGTAACACCGGGCAGTGTCCAGCCAGGAAAAGGCAGCAACAGCTCGCGCGCGCCAGTACAGAGTATGAGTTTTTGCCAGCGTATTTTTTGTGCGCCATCGACGGTTTCCAGCAAAAATTCCTGCTCGCTGGCCCTGGCCACGATACGCGCGCCGTACACCATGCGCAGGTTGGCGCGCTGGCTGAGTGTGTCCCACAGTGCCTGGGCGCGGCTATCGCGCCACTGCCCTGATCCACCACGCCAGATCTGGCCACCAGGTGCCGGATTTTCATCGATGACGGTCACCATGCCTGCCTGCGCCGTGGCGGCCAGTGCTGCGGCCAGCCCGGCCGGCCCGGCACCTACAATCAGCACGTCAGTAGAAAAAGGCAAGATCGTAGCGATCATCATTGACCGCCATATTCTGTATTGATGACCATGCCTGAGCAGCAATATTCCTGGCAGGCCAGGCGATGTGGCTGGCCATTGATGCTGACCCGGCATTCCTGGCAAACGCCCATGCCACACACGGCAAAGCGTGGCTGGCCAGATACCGATACATGGGTTTGCTGATGCTGGTATTGCATTAATGCCGCCGCCACGGTCATGTCACTGCGGCTTTCAACGGGCTGGCCGTTGATCCATATGTGTGCCTGTACGGCAGTTTGCTCAGGCATAGTTGACACCCTGTTCGGGAAAAAAACGTGAGGGCCGATAGGCAGTGTCATCAATCCTGGCAGGACGTCCGGCAATCTGGTCTGCCAGTATCTGTGCCGTAGCCAATGCTGTCGTGACACCCAGTCCTTCATGCCCTGCTGCGACCCAGATACCGGGCAAAAGCGGGTGTGGCCCTATCACAGGCTGTCCATCGGGAGAAGCCGGGCGCATGCCTGCCCAGGCACGGATAATCTGCATATCTGCCAGACAGGGTAATAATTGCATGGCGGTCTGCAGCACCGCACCCAGGGCACGCGGGTCTATGCTGGTATCCGTCTGTCTATCCTGGCGGCAAGAACCCAGCAACCACTGGCCGGTCGGGCGTGGCTGTATGTTGGCAGCGACCGCCAGAGCATCTGCCGTGACTGCCGCCTGGCCATAGTTCATGCTGACAATCTGGTGGGATAAACGTCCGGGATAACGATCGGTGATGGCAAGATGCCCCTTGCGACCAAATATGGCGATCTCTGGCAAGAGCCTTGCCACATCCAGACCAGCGGCGATGACAATGACATCTGCTGACAGCCGGCTACCGTCTTGCAGCTTCAGGCTGGCTGCATGAACGCTGCTGACCTGCTGCCCCAGCAATAGCTGCCCACCCTGCTTGCGCAATTGTTGCGCCATGAAATGGGCAATCTGCGGCGGATAAACCACGCTGTCACCCACCACCCGGACGCCACCAGCCAAGCCAGGGCGCAAGGCTGGTTCCAGTTTTTGTACCTGCGCACCGGTCAGGGCATCTGCCTGCCAGTCGTGCGCATTCAAGGTAGCGGCCCTGTGCTGTGCTTCTGCCAGTTGCGCTTCGTCCTCGGCCACCCACAGGGTGCCACAGGGGCTGGGTTCGCCAACGCCAGGAAATTCGGCAAAAAATTCGCGCCATAAGCGCAAAGACAAGAGGCACAGATCAAGTTCCTGGCTGCTTTCATCCAGTGCCACCAAATGCCCCATGCCCGCCGCCGTCACACCACAACCGGGCGTGGCTGCGTCAATCAAGCCTACCTGAAAACCGTCTTGCTGTAATTTGAGCGCGCAGGCACTGCCGACTATGCCTGCCCCTACCACCAGCGCCCTTGGCTTGATGCTCATCACTGCCCCCATCCTGACCCAGCCTGTCAGTTAAATACAGGCAGCACCGGGCGGCTTGCCAGGGCGGCGTTGGCGATCTGTTCCACACGCGCACGCAAGGCACCATCCAGTGGCAGACGCGGTGCACGTACCCTGTCGTTGGAATCGATCACCAGGGCTTCCACCAGTTTGATGTTCTGCACCAGATAGGTGGAAACATCCAGATCCAGCAAAGGACGGAACCAGCGGTAGATATCCAGTGCCTCGGCATACCGGCCAGCCTGTATAAGGCGATAAATTGCCACCGTTTCATGCGGAAAAGCCACCACCAACCCGGCTACCCAGCCTTTGGCACCGGCAGTCAATGCTTCAAACGCCAGATTGTCCACGCCAGTGAACAAGTCATAACGGTTGCCCAGGCGGTTGATGATTTCTGTGGTGCGGCGAATGTCGTCCGACGATTCCTTGACGGCCACAAAGCGCGCATCGTCAGCCAGTTCTTCCAGTATGTCGGTGGTGACATCGACGCGATAGGCCAGGCGATTGGAATAAATCATGATGGGCAAATCACCCGCCGCGGCAATGCTGCGCAGTGTGGCGACGGTCTCACAATGATTGGTATGGTAAATGGTACTTGGCACCACCATCAAACCATCGGCACCCGCTTTGGCGGCTTTTTCTGCCAGGGCACAGGCATCGCGTGTCGCGGCTTCAGCCACGGTCATAATTGCCGGCTTGTTGCCTGTAACTTGCTTGGTCAGCTTCAGTACATCGATGCGCTCTGCATGCGACAGCAACGGGCCTTCACCCAAAGAGCCACAGGCAATCAGGCCATCGCAACCGGCATCCATCAGATAGTGGAAACAACGTTCCATCTCTTTGAAATCGAGACTGTCGTCGGGATTGAACTTTGTCGTTACTGCAGGAATGACACCTTGCCACATGGTATTTGCCTTGCTTTCTCCGGCGAAGACCGGTTAATTTTGAAAATCAGTCAAAGAAACCCTGCGCTGACAACTTGCCGAAGAAATCGATCACAGCAAAAACGAAGCTTAAAATGAAGCGATTGGAAGCGAGTGGTAGCGAATTAAAGCAATTGCGCAGCTGTCAGGCTTGAACGTGAGAAAGTGTAAGCCTGCCGGGGGCAGCAGTCTTGATGTTTGTATGTGTTTTGAAAGACGAAATCGGCATAGTCGCCATGGGGCGGCGACCGCAGGCTCGCAGAGTGTTACAAATTACGAATCAGGCAAGAATGACATTGCCACCCTTGCCCTATAGCCAGAATAAAGATTGAACTTGGTTCAGCTTGCAGACACGAAAAAGAACACCCCAGCCATGGCGATGCCTGCACCGGCAATGCGTGGAAACTGGCTGACCATCCATTGCTGCGCTGTCTTGCCCGCCATCCAGCCGATGGCATGGATCAACATAGTCGCCCCTACAAAGCCGCTGCCATATAGCAATGCAGATGCATTTGCCGGCATTTCCTGGCCATGTGCGTAGCCGTGCGCCACTGCAAACACGGATACCATGGCCATACCTGCACCAACCGGCAATTTAACCGCAAAGCTGATCAACAAGCCAAGCACCACGACAGAAGCGGCAATACCGTGCTCTACGCCCGGCAATGCGATGCCCGCCAGGGCCAGCGCGCCACCAACGACCATCACCACGGGAAAGTTGGCCGGTATCAGCCAGGCCTGTGCATGCTTTTGCTGCGCCGCCCAGATACCTATCGCCAGCATGGCCAGCAAATGATCGAATCCGGTAAATGGATGGAGAAAACCATCCTGCAGCGCATTCATGGTATGCAGCACACTGTCATGCGCCGACGCTGGCAATGTGGTCATGGCAAGGCTCAGTGCGATGACCGCGCCCAGGGATTGCGATTTGCTTGGTTTCATGCGTTTCTCCCGATTCCAGATTAAAAATTAGTTTTTGACTTCGTCCAGCATGCCTTGCTTGCGAATGAAGCTGACTACTGCTTCCAGCCCGTCACCCGTACGCAGATTGGTAAATACAAAGGGGCGTTCACCACGCATGCGTTTGGCGTCTTGCGCCATGATGTCCAGATTGGCACCTACATGCGGTGCCAGGTCGGTTTTATTGATGATCAGCAAATCAGAACGGGTGATACCAGGCCCGCCCTTGCGCGGGATTTTTTCGCCACCAGCCACGTCGATGACGTAGATAGTCAGATCAGACAATTCCGGACTGAAGGTGGCCGCCAGGTTGTCGCCACCTGATTCCACCAGTATCAAATCCAGATCCGGAAAATCCGCACTCATGCGGGCTATCGCTTCCAAATTGATCGATGCATCTTCACGTATGGCGGTATGCGGGCAACCACCGGTTTCCACACCCATCAGACGTTCGGCGGGCAAGGCATCAGCACGCAGCAGGATTTCCATGTCTTCCTTGGTATAGATGTCATTGGTGATGACCGCCATTTCATACTGGTCACGCATACTTTTGCAGAGCATTTCGCACAATGCGGTTTTACCGGAGCCGACCGGGCCACCTATGCCTACGCGCAAAGGATTCGGTTCTGAAGAGCTTAGATTTTGGGTGTTCATTTATTTGTTTCCTGTTTTAATTTTTATGATCGGTATAGCCGGCTGTATTGCACCTCATGCTGCATGGACAGCAAAGACAGTCCGGGTGCCCAGTTCGATAATTGATCGTCTTCCAGTTCTTGCGCCAGCCTTGCGGCTTTTTCCAGCTCAGGGCGCAGCGACAGCAATAAACGCTGCCCGGCCACCTGTCCCAGGGGGATGGATTTCACCCCGACCAGCACCTGATTTTCTGCCCATGAGAACAGCATGCCCAGCAAGACCGATTCTGGTGGCACCTGCAAGGCAATGGCAGCAGCAGCCAGGGCCGTGGGCAAAGGCAATTCATGTTGCGCCAGCAAAATCGCCAGCAATTCAGCATCTGCAATCTTCAGGTCATGCACCAGTTTGCCCAGCGAATAACCCATTTGTATGCTCTCTGCCCGAAATTCTGCAGTATCCCTGGCGGCGATGAACAAGCTGGTCCAGTGTGACACGGCGGCCAGATCTCTTTCACCAAAAGCCTGCAACAAACGCCACAATATTGGCGCTTCAAAACGGGCTACCACTTCATGCAGGCAATTGATAATCCATTCCCTGGCTGTGGCTTCATTACGCACCAGGCCTTTTTCTATCGCCGCTTCCATCCCTTGCGAATAGCTATAGGCACCGATGGGCAAAGACGGGCTGGCCAGTTGCAACAGGTGGAGTAAGGCTGCAGACTGCATGCTTAAGCCTTGCTGTCAGAAGGACGATGTATGCGCTGCCGTAAAGGTATCGGTGCCAGCGGATTATGCGGATGCCCATCGTCGCCTGCATGATGATGGCCACCACCATAAGCACCTGATTCCGGCTCGAAACTGGCCTGCTCTTCGGTGACGATTGCACCCAGCCCCTGCAACATTTCCTTCAGCACCGGGTCTTTGCGTATGCGCAAAAAACCATCGCCGACCTGGGCCTGGGTATGCCGGTTACCCAGATGGAAGGCGCAGCGCAATAAATTAAAGGCAGTATCACATTCCACTTTATACGTCGGTTCCGCAGCGGCAATGACTTCTATCACGCGGCCATCGTTACCCAGCATCAGGTCACCATGGCGCATGACCGTGCCGCGCACGGTAAACACCGCCACATCTTCACCACTGGCCAGGGTGGCGCGCAAGCGGCTTTTTTCACGCAGTTCATACGGCAAGACCAGTTGCCCGGCTATGCTGTCGGTAGTCTCGATTTTTGTTTGTAATGTCAGCATCTTTTAAAATAAAAAATAGCGTTGGGCCATGGGCAGGATTTTTGCCGGTTCACATACCAGCAATTCACCATTCGCACGGACTTCATAGGTTTCCGGATTCACTTCCATGGTCGGCGTCAGGCTATTGTGTATCATGTCTTTTTTGCGAATCTGACGTGTATTCTTGACGGCGATCAGGGTCTTGTTCAGCTTCAGTTGTTCGGCCAGACCGGCATCCAGCCCCGCCTGCGATACAAAGGTGAAAGACTTTTTCAGCCCGCCACCAAAGGCACCAAACATCATGCGGTAATGCACGGGTTGTGGCGTTGGTATCGATGCATTCGGGTCACCCATCTGGGCAGCGGCGATCATGCCACCCTTGACGATCATCGATGGTTTAACGCCAAAGAAAGCCGGCTTCCACAAGACGATATCGGCAATCTTGCCCACTTCCAGCGAGCCGACTGCATGCGCGATGCCATGGGTAAGCGCCGGGTTGATGGTGTATTTGGCGATATAACGTTTGACGCGGAAGTTGTCGTGACGCGCATTGTCTTCCGCCAGCGAGCCGCGCTGTTGCTTCATCTTGTCTGCCGTTTGCCAGGTACGCATGATGACTTCACCGACGCGGCCCATGGCTTGCGAATCTGAAGACATCATCGAAATGGCACCGATGTCATGCAAGATATCTTCAGCAGCAATGGTCTCGCGTCGTATGCGCGATTCGGCAAAGGCAATGTCTTCGGCAATTGCCGGGTCAAGATGGTGGCACACCATGAGCATGTCGAGATGCTCATCCAGGGTATTGACTGTGTAAGGCCGGGTTGGATTGGTGGATGACGGCAACACATTCGCCTCGCCCACCGCTGCAATAATATCCGGCGCATGGCCACCGCCCGCACCTTCGGTGTGAAAGGTATGGATAGTCCTGTCCTTGAATGCCGCCAGGGTATGTTCCAAAAAGCCACCTTCGTTGAGCGTATCGCTATGGATGGCAACCTGTACATCCATCTGGTCTGCCACGGTCAGGCAATTGTCGATGGCTTGCGGCGTCGTGCCCCAGTCTTCATGCAGCTTCAAGCCTATGGCACCGGCCCTTACCTGCTCTTCCAGCGGTAAAGGCAGGCTGACATTACCCTTACCCATAAAACCCAGGTTCATGGGAAAAGCATCTGCCGCCATCAACATGGAATGCAGATGCCAGGGCCCCGGGGTGCAGGTGGTGGCTGCCGTGCCAGTGGCCGGGCCTGTGCCGCCGCCCAGCATGGTGGTGACGCCGCTCATCAGCGCTTCTTCAATCTGTTGCGGGCAAATAAAATGAATGTGTGAATCAATACCGCCCGCGGTCACGATCTTGCCTTCACCGGCAATGATTTCTGTCGCGCCACCAATGGCCATGTCCACGCCAGACTGTATGTCAGGGTTGCCGGCCTTGCCTATGCAAGCAATCAAACCATTTTTAATACCGATATCTGCCTTGACGATGCCCCAGTGATCAATAATGACCGCATTGGTGATGACTGTATCCATGACTTCGGCATGTGGTCTTTGTGACTGGCCCATGCCGTCACGAATCACCTTGCCACCGCCAAACTTCACCTCTTCACCGTAAATGGCAAAGTCTTTTTCAATTTCTATGAACAGGCCGGTATCTGCCAGACGGATGCGGTCACCTGTGGTCGGGCCAAACATTTCAGCATAAGCGTGACGCGAAATTTTCATAGCGCCCCCATCACTTTGCCGCTGAAGCCATAGACTTTTCTGTCACCAGCCAAGGCCACCAGCTCTATACTGCGATGCTGCCCCGGTTCAAAACGGATGGCCGTGCCAGCAGCAATGTTCAGGCGCATGCCGTAGGCCAGTTGACGTTCAAATTGCAGGGATGGGTTGGTTTCATAAAAATGAAAATGTGAACCAACCTGTATCGGCCTGTCGCCGCTATTGGCCACAGTAATGCTGACGACGGTGCGACCCACGTTCAATTCAATGTCCCCATCCTCTATCAGGGTTTCGCCTGGTATCATTGTCTTCTCCTAAGGAATGGGGTGATGGACGGTAACCAGCTTGCTGCCATCCGGGAAGGTTGCTTCAACCTGGATATCAGGAATCATTTCCGGCACCCCTTCCATGACATCGGCACGGCTGAGTATTTGCGTGCCTTCCGACATCAGTTCTGCCACCGTCCTGCCATCGCGTGCGCCTTCCATGATGGCTGCGGTGATCAGGGCGACTGCTTCCGGGTAATTCAGTTTCAGGCCACGTGCCTTGCGCCGCTCTGCCAGCAAGGCGGCGGTAAATATCAGCAATTTATCTTTTTCTCTGGGTGTCAGATCCATATCTTCTTTCTTGTCATCTGCGTAGTAACTGCGCTTTCCCATTATTTCGGTTGATTTTCAAAATAACAAGTAGTCAGATACCGAATATCAACTTTTACTACTCAAACATTATTAAAAGCAACACAGCAAGTTTTGAACCAAGCCTAAGTAAGCCTATGCAAGCCATATTGCATGACTGCGCACCAAATAAAGGCACATCTATCACCAATAGGGTGCAATTTTAATAAATATCAGATTAACAGCCCTGCAGAAAAATAGTTGGAACTTTTGAGCTGGTTCAGAGTAATACATACAAGAGACCTTGTTCCACCAAAACCAAATCCAAGCTGAAGACAACCGCACACGAATGAAAACAGATACCGGGGATACAGACTCCAGCTTGCTAAGGCAAATGCGTGATGGCGATGCTGCGGCATTCCAGCGTCTGTACCAACGCCATCAAGGACCGATTTATCGTTATGCCCTGATGCGCTGCGGCCAAAGCGCGCTGGCCGCCGATGTCGTGCAGGACGTATTCATGGGCTTGCTGACCAGGTCGTATCGCTATGACGCTGGCCTGGGTAATTTGCAAAATTTTTTGTTTGGCGTTGCCAGGAACCTGCTGCTGAAACAAGACCAGGCCCAACGCCGCCATCAGCCATTGCCAGCTCAGGGGGATGAAGACCAGGAAGAAGTATTGATGAGCGAAACGGCAGAAACCTCAGACGCCATCTTCAGCCAGCAGTTGACAGAACATGTAAGACAGGCAGTGAGCGTGCTGCGCCCGCATTATCGTGACGTGATTATTTTGTATGAGCTGCAAGAACTTTCGTATGCAGAAATCGCCGTGATTTGTAGCATAGACATAGGCACTGTGCGTTCTCGTTTGTCCAGGGCGCGTGCCACCATCTTGCAGTACAGCGACAGAATGGGATGGCGCACGGAACTGGCCATGCGCACGACAACAGCATCAGCAACCGCATCAAGAGCAAACGCAACAATGACAGGAACAGAACAATGACATCCCCAGTAAATTCCGTGAATGATGCAGGCAACATGGACGCCGCGCTGGACAGGCAATTCAGCATCCTGCGTGAAGAACTGCAACAACTGGATGCCCCAGCAGCAACTGAACAGCTTTTATTGAAAGCCTTTGCCAACCAGCAAGCCAAAGACAAAAAGCAGGCGCGCATCAGGCGCTGGCACCTATGGCTGGGCGGCATGTTGACAGTAGGTGGCAGCCTGGGCCTGTTCATGATGATGGTGCTGGCCCCTACCCGCATGCAAGACCCGGCACCACCCAATACTGCCTATGCCAACGCAGATTTGCCACCCTTTAATTTGCCACCCTTCATCGCCCTGGTGCCACTGGAACGCCTGAACAATGAAACACCGCGCATGCTGGAAGCAGAAGTACCCGCTGCATGGCTGGCCAGCCTGGGCATGCCGGTCAACCCCGAAATGGCCGGCGACCTGGTACAAGCCCAGATGCTGGTGGATGCTGATGGTACGCCCCTGGCCATGCGCCTGCTCAAATATTAAAACCCTTTTCCAGCACTGACTGAAACACTGACTAAACAAACAGATTTTTAAGCTACCCGACAAAACAAGGACACCCCATGAACGGCAAACTCCCCCTCTTTATTCTCCTCGGATCTTCCTGGGCAATGGCACAAGCCAACGTCATCAACGACAATGCGGCACCAGAACCGGCAGAAGAAAAACAGTCCGGCCAACGGATAGAAATAATACAGGTGACCCCAATGGCACCCATGGCACCGATGCCGCCAATGGCCCCCATGAGCCCAATGACGCCCATGACGCCAATCACTCCTCTGCCGCCCTTGGCCGCACTGGCAGATTTACCTGATGGCAAACACATTAACACCATCATATCTTCTGCCATGAGCCAAGCCTTTTCCGGCATGCAAGGCATGCAATCCATCAAGCCGGTAAAGAATGCACCTTACAGTGCAGAGATTGTCACAGAAAAAACCCAGACCCTGGCAGACGGCAACCAGATCAGCAATAAAACCACCAGCGTCAGCTACCGGGATAACGCAGGTCGCACCCGCCAGGAAATCCGCGACAGCAAAGGCACCGTACAACACATCCTGATTGTTGATCCGGTTGACAACGTGCGTTACCTCCTCATGCCAGAAAAAAAGACAGCCACCAAAATTAGCGTCGGCAAAGAGCTTGACGACAAACTGGCCAGCGTCAAAGAAAAACTGGAAAAAATGAAACAGGAAGGCAAAACCGTCCACGTAGAAACCCTGCGCAACGGTGATGAAGTCACAGTCAAAAGAATCGAACGCAAAAATGGTGACGACAAAGCCGAAGGCAGCAAAGACACACGTGAACAAGTCCAGGTCAGGGTAATACGCGCCGGTACTGGTGCTGCGACTGTTGTTGCTGGTGCCAGCACAGGCAGCGACTTGCAAATAGCCCATGCCGAAACGCTGCAACTGACCAGCAATTTTGCTGACCTGATCAAAATGGGCCCACTGCCCATGGCCTTCACCGACGCCCGCTGGACAGCAAAAGGCAATAGCAAAGACCTGGGTAGCCGCGACATAGACGGCGTACGCGCCGAAGGGAAAATGCGCTCTTACCAAATCCCCGCAGGCGAAATCGGCAATAAAAACGCCATCACCGTCAGCTCAGAAACCTGGTATTCGCCAGAACTGCAAATGACCGTCTATTCCAAACAAAGCGACCCCCGCACCGGCGAATGGAGCTACCGCCTCAACAACCTGAAACGCACCGAACCAGCCGCCAACCTGTTCAGCGTCCCGGAAGGCTACACCGTCAGGGAAATGCCTACTGCATCAAGAATAGTGATAGAAAAACGGGAAGAGAAAAAGCCGTGAGGGTTGGGCGTGGGTAAGATTTTTTTTGATGCCGGAACAGAAATCAGGGAGCGTGGACTAGTTTCTGTTTTGGTATTGTTGTAGGAACCGAATCCGGTAGCCACAGATCTGCCCATCACTTGGACGCAACGCGGTACTGAGATGCTTCTGGAGTAGCTGTGCTACTTGGGCGAAATCCAGGTTTGATGTTTCGCTAGATCCACATGAGTGACTGGTGCGATTCACGCAACCACACGTTGAAGCAAAAGGCACGACGGCATTTTGAAACAAGCGTGTGGTGGCGTGGTAAATCTGATCGCGTTGTGTTGCGAGTATGTTGTTCGACTACTTGACTACCGGGGGCTAATGGGTGACCCAGTTTTTATTTTGCGTTTTTATTTTGAAACAAGCGCGTGATGGCGTGGTATATCTTATCGCGGTGTATTGCGAGTATGTTGTTCGACTAATTGACTGCTGGGGACTAATGGGTGACCCCAGCTTCTTTGCGGCAACACATAAATGACATAAAGTGTTTAATCAATTAATTGCAATACCGGTTATGTCAATGTTTAATTTGGTTTCCTGTTTTAATGTTATACAAAAAAATAACTCCATCAGCTCGTCGTACTGTCAGGAGATCATCTTTATTTAACCCCTCAACAGTTCCCCATAAATAGTGCGAGGCTGTCCGTACAAGAACATCTTTACTTGTAACAAGTTCTTTTATGGGCACTTCTTTAATAATTTTTCCGTTTTTCCAAAAAGTCATTAACACTAAATTAGTTTTGTAATCTAGAGGAATTAAATCCATACCCCAATAGGTACTGACGAAATAGACTCCATCATTTGCAATATAAAAATCCCTAAACCAAGCAGGAATACGCCACATTTCTTTACCATCAGTACGGAGAATGACGGTACCCTTTTTCGGATCTGAAACTGCTGTAAAGGTCTTATTTAAATTTTCTCGCCTTATCACTTTTGGGGCTTGCAATGGCGCATCAGCATTTGCAAAAATCGTACTTAACAAGAGCAACAAACTCAAAAAATATTTCATGGCGTGAACCTTTGATCAAGTATACATTGCCAGTCATTATAAATCGCAAAGGTGTTCTTTTAGAAAAAGAACATCAGAGATTTTTTAAAGAAAATATTGGCCAAGAAGAGTCATTATTTGCATTCGCAATCTAAATTTAATTTTTTAAGTATCTCTCCTATTGATTTGGAAGTTGGAGGCATATTTGAATTAGCCATAATGTCCGACTCCCATCCCTTATTTGGCACGCTTCCTTTACCTTTAACATCCGTGTAGTGATCATCAGCATACATTAAATGCCCTACTTCATGCGCAATCACTCCAGGGGAAGAATCACTGTTTACATGCATGTTTCTATAGCCTACTCCGCCAACATACTCCCGCTTTATAAAACCAGGTGGATAGATATTTCCAACATTATCTCCCTGTCGAAAATCAGGATGAATTTCGGGCTGAAAAACAACCCAACATTTTCCATATTTTACTTTTTTCCAAATTGAAGTTACGTTCTTATTGAAATTCTTAGAAAAATTTCCAATATCAGCACCGTCAATAGAACGAATATAAATTGGAATTGTGATTGTGACTGTATCCCCCTCCTTTTTTCCATTCGCAATTAATCCAGATGGATCTGAATTATTAATTGGGTTCCCGCCCACATACCCAAACGTATTAATTCCCCCACTCAACCCAATCGGATCAGATTCCACATACCTACCCGCCTGCGGATCATAATCCCTGAAGTAGTTATAGTGCAGATTCGTCTCCGCATCAAAGTATTGTCCCGGGAAGCGGAAGTTAAATGTGAACTTGTTGGTGACTGTCGTCGGCTGTTCGTTCGGTGCAGTTTCCCCAAACGGTGCACTATCCCAACGCCAGACTTCATTGCCATTCGCATCCGTAATCACACGCGGTGTATTAAGCTGGTCACTGTGAATATCATACGCCTTCGGCACATTAGCCGTCACACTCACCGGTACAGATACTGAGGTAGTAACTGCCCCCAGGTTATCCGTCGCCCTGGCTGTGATGCTATAGGTACCCTGGGCCACATTCGTCCAGTTGGTGGTGAACGGTGCTGTGGTTATGGTCGCAATAGTCGTTGTGCCATTGAAGAATTCCACCTTGGCTACCGTGCCATCGGTGTCTGTTGCCGTCGCATTCAGAATGATGGTCGCCGGTGCAGTTGCATTGACCGGATTGGCCGTCAGACTAACGCTGGGTGGGTTGTTGTTGATGACGTTCACAGTCACCGCTGTACTGGTCGCGGTGGCGTTGGCACTGTCAGTGGCTTTAGCGGTAACACTATAGCTGTTGGCAGTGACATTGGTCCAGTTGACACTGTAGCTGTTACCGTTGGCTATGGTCGGTGCACTCGCTGTGGCGATCAGTGTGGCACCCTGATAGAACTGGACCTGGCTGATGCTGCTGCCACTGGCAGCGGTTGCCGTTGCTGTCAGGCTGATGCTGGCCGGGGCGATGAAGTTGCCATTAGCAGGCGCGGCCTGGCTAGTCTGCAACACGGCGGGTGACAGGCTGATGGTCGGCGATGTGGTGGTTTGGGCTTGCACACCTGGAACTGCGCAGCAGCTCAACAGGACAACACCCATTGCTGACAGTTGCAAGCTGCCCCATGCCGTACGCACGGTTTGTAAAGTTGAATTCATGCTTTTGCTTTTTCTAATTGATTAGTCAGGGGCAGAAATGCGCTGCTTTACTTGATGACCGCTACAGGAATATCACCCAGGTAGATATAATCCACATCGCTTTGCCCGCTACGTTCGCTAATGAGCTTGCCGCCGCCATCATAGTGATAGAGGGTACTGGTCGCGGCATTGCTGCCATTTGCCGGCACAGCCTTTTGCACCCGCTGCCCCAGCGCATTGATGGTGTATTGGACGACACCGATGCTGGTGGTGACGGCTGTCATGCGGCCCCGGGTGTCATACGTAAACTGGGTATTGCCGTTATTGGTGATGCTGCCGTTGGCGTCGCTGACGATAGCGTTGCTCTGGCTATCAGCAACCTGGGTCAGGCGGTTGCTGGTGCTGGCGTAGGTATAGTTGGTATTGGCGGCACCGGTTGTTTTGGTACTGCGGTTACCCACGGCATCATAGGTAAAGCTCTGGCTGGTTTGCGGGGTGGTGTAGCTGGTCAGGCGGTCAAGATTGTCATAGCCATAGCTGGCCTGGCGATTGCTGTTGTTGACTTCATTGATCGCGGTAATGCGATTGGCCGCATCATAGGTGACGGCCTGCACCTGGTTGTTGAGGGTGTAGCTGGCGATGCGGCCTTCATTGTCAAAGCTGCGTGTGGCTGTTTGCCCGGCACTGTTGTGATAGCTTTGTACGTCACCAAAGGGGCGATAAAGGACCTGGCTGACCAGGGTCAGGGTGATACCGTCTTTGCTGCTGTCGATCTGGGTAATCCGACCCAGGCTGTCGCGGGTGTAGCTGACTTTGCGGCCATTCGGATAGGTCAGGTTGCTGATGCGGCCTGCGTTGTCGTACTGGTAGCGGGTCACATAGTTGACGGCATTGATGGTACGGGTATCGGTCAGGACGCGACCACGGCTGTCGTAGCTGTACTGGATGGTGCTGTTGGCATCGGCGATCTGGGTCAGGCGGCCTTTGGCATTCACACCCTGGTCGTAGCTGTAGTTGATGATGCTGCCATCTTGATAGGTGATGCGGGTGATGCGGTTGAGCACGTCGTAGACGTAGCTGGTGGTCTGGTTTTTAGCATCGGTACGGGTCAGGATATTACCGGCGGCATCGACGGTGGTCGTGGTGACGCCGGTATCGGGACTGGTCTGGTTGAGCTGATTGCCCAGGCCGTCAATACTGTACAGGGTACTAAGGTTGCGTGCATCGGTGACTTTGATCAGGCGATGTTGGCCATCATAGTCATAGCCGGTGACTTTGTTATTACCATCCGTTTGTGTTTGCAAGCGGTTGTGGGCGTCGTAACTTTGCAGGGTGGCGACATTGTTGGCATTGGTGATTTTAGTGACATTGCCGACGTTGTCGTAATCGTACTGATAGACGGTGGTTTGCGCCTGGGACTGGGCCGGGTTGCACAGGGCAGCCACGGCCAGCGCCATTGCGCAGGTGACTAGACGATTCATCTTGCTTTCGATGGATAGATTCAGGAGGCGGTTCATTGTGCTGCTCCTGTCACTGTTTTCAATTGGTTCAAAGTGTCATACACACGGCTAACCTGACGCGTTAAGTTGCCACTGCTATCGGTGATGGTTTCATTGATACGGTTACTCATGATGTCGAGGGTGTAGTTGATACTGTTGCCCAGGCTGTCGTTGATTTTTATCAGGCGATGGGCGTCGTCATAGGTGTAGCTGATGCTGCTGCCATCTGGCAGGGTGACTTTGGTCATCTGGCCCACCCCATCGTATTGATAGCTGGTGGTTTCTGACACGCCGTCACCGTTAGTCACACGCTGGCTTAACCAACCACGTGGGGTGTAGCTCAGTGTCGTGACCAAGCCATTGGGGTCAGTAATCTGGCCAACGCGGCCATTGCCGTCATAATTAGCGAGAGTCGTGACATGACCAGCGGCATTGCTGACGGTACTGAGGTTGCCTTTGGTGTCGTAGGTGTAGGTGGTTCTATCTACGACATCGGTACGTGGGCCAGTTACCGTCAACATTTGGCCTACATTGTTGTAGGTGTAGGTCCAGACACGGGGTGTACCGGTCACGCTGGCATTCGCACCCTGGCTGCCATTCGTATCAGTGGTTGCCTGCGTGGTTTTAGTCAACGCATTACCTTTGGCATCATAGGTGTAGGTCGTGCGCAGCAAGGGTTCGTTGATTTGTGCTGGCAGGCGATACGTTGCATGCCACGAGGTGGTTGTGGTTAAGGGCTGCGACGTATTGAATGCGTCTGTACGGCGAATCTCCAGATTACGGGCCATATCAAAATCATAGGATGTCCCGATATCTTTCCAGTCATACTTGCTGGTCAGGTTACCGTTGGCGTCATAACCGTGGCCTTTGGTCGCTGGGCAACCTGCACACCGGGCATAGGTGCCTTGGTACTTGGCAACGCCAACTATCCAGGGATAATAAATGTAAGTCGTTTCACTAAAGCTTGGATTTGTATTTGTTCCACCGTAGTACCTGACGCCATGAGTGCTTTGAAAAGAGTTGAAGCCATAGTCAATGGTTACCTTTTCCACACCACCGGCATGCATGGACAAAGTCGCGTTGCCCCTGCAGTTATATCCCCAGGTCGCAAAACGCACACCATTTTCGTCTGTGATACCGGTAAGCATGTTTAGCAATGCGCCAAAACCATTGCCTACATTGTTACCACTGCAGTTAGAACCACCATTAATCCACGCACTTTCGTTGTAATGATAAATACGTTGCTTGCCGTCTGGGTAGGTGACGCCCGTAAGGTTATTTGCACTACAAGCCAGGTTGGCGACATCATAGGTAACACACCCCGCTGAAGCGCCATCATATTGGTATGCAGTTACGGCTTTATCTGGCGCGATGAGCTTAACAATGCGGCCAACTGTGTCGTATTCAAACTGGATCTGCCTGCCCCAATTATCAGTAACGCAGAGCAAGCGATCCGCTGGCAGTAATGCGCCAGACTGCACGTTATCGCAAACGGGTGCATCAGCTGGCCATCTGGCAGTTGCCGTGTCATTGCTGGTGCCCGTACTGTAGGTCAGTGTGCGTGTTGTGCCAGCACGGGAAGTGATGGACAAGAGCTTGCCTTCTGCGCTGTATTTCTCGATATTTTCAGTATCGCCGTCGGTGTAAGTCCAGACAATTTTATTATTGCTGTCTGTTGTCGCAACAAGCCGGCTATTGATATCAGCATCTGGCGTACCAACGCCATTTGCCATGCTGAACAAGTGACGACCACTATTGGGGCGTGTTACCGACACAATGTCTGGAACAACCAGGCCAGTCAACTTTTGTGATTGATCCGGACAAAACGAATGGTCGTCAACGCTATTGGTGTAACAGACTGCATTCGGTGCACTATTTACGCGCACAAATTCTTGTAAAATTCTTGAGTCAAAAGGAGTCACCCAGTGACGGCCAAACAAACGTACCGTTGCCTCGTCAATATTGAGCATATCACCATAGTAGCGACGATCAAATCCAAGCTCACCGCTTACTTTGAGGTCAGTTTCAATTTGAATTTTGCTGCCGTTCGCCGGCACAATCGGGTTACCACAACATGGAGTGGGTGGAGGCGGTTTATGCGGATCTGGTTTATTCGGAGCCGGGGTCACGCACGCCCCGTTGACCGCAACATCGCCTGCACTACAGTTGCAAGTTTCCCAATCGGCACTTAGCGTTGTGCTAGGTGGGCAGTATAAGTGCAAACCGACAGTGCCACACGTATTGACCGGTGGTGACCTATCAAAACAACTACCTGTCTGACCGTTGTTATCTCGTGGATTAAGAATTGGGAAACTTTGAACAACACTACAGGCACTTTCTGGAGATGAAAACTGTTGACTTTCAATTCCAGGATATACGTTATATATATATGTACCTAAGCACCACGAGTAGCCGCTCAAGCTCCAATATTTAACCGATTTAATGGATGTCTCTTGCGCATTGGCCATCGAAACACCAAACATAGCGCAGCAGAAAATACTGACGCACAAAACGACTTTTCTAGCATTTTTTTCCAAAGCGATGTTTGACAAAAAAAACAATCGCTCTAAAGCAGCAAACGGCCATTGAGATATAAACATAAGAAAATTCTTTAAATTAACTAGGTACTTGGTTACGTCGTTCCAACCTGCAATCCACTTGCAAAACGCCAATCCCACACGGCATTTTGAAAGAGGAACAGGACGTAAAAATTGTGCTGCAAAGAGCGGCCATTACCGTCAAGATGCAGGCGATAAGGCAAACATGAGGTCAATAGCATTTCACACTATGCGTGCATTTAATCGTAGTTGGGTGCACTCAGATAACATCCACATCTGAACAAAAAAGGTATGGCGATGCAACTCAACACCACCACAGTAGGAGGAAATTGAAGACACGCACTCGCAAAACTAAGACTGCATTTACACCCGACTTAATATCAAAATAAACGACACGATTATATTATGAAAAAGTTCTTATTGTTAAATTTTGTCACTAATTTATTTCCGTGCGGCTATCTTGACATTTCATACACAAGGTGAATATTTGATGGAAAATTAAAAACTTTCACTAAAACTCCACCGTAGCCAAGTCAGCAATAAAAATCCTCAAGGCGTTTTAAATACCCAGTCTTCATAGCTTTTTTTATTTTCAAAATCATTCATTGAAACTGGAAATTGGGCAATCTTGATCGGTTGCCGGTCTGATTTGCTGTGAATGCCAACGATGCCTTTACCGTCTGGCAAAGTGATCAAACCCCAGTCTGGTTTCAAGCGAATGGGGTCAATATATAGCTTGCGCAAATGTCGCCTGACGGTGGGTGTGCGCTTGTCGCGCAACAGCTCGTCCAACGATGGTGGTGCCTTGTTGCCACCGGGTGGCGTGGCGTTGGCATAGCTTAATAAGGCACGTTGAAATTCTTGTCCGATGAAAAGCAATTCTTCTTCTGCCGCCCGTCTTTGTGCAAAAGAAGCCAGTTGCAAGGTCGCCATTGCTGCAAGCGACAATAACGCCAATACCAGCAACAGGCTGAGATAAGTCAGACCGCCAGATCGGTACCTGAATAGGTAATTGGACCGGTGATTGTTCATCCTGACTGGCCTGGCATGCATCATAAAGAGCGATACGGCTTGCCATCGGCACGCTGCCCTTGCGCACCGCTTTGCAGGTTATAGACTTGCCCTTGCTGCCCTTCCACTGGCGGAATGATCAGCCAGGTGGATGCACTCTCTGTTATTGGGTCTATTGGCAGGGCCTTCAGGTATTTTCGCTCTACCAGTTCTGATAAGCTGTCCGGGTAACGGGCAGTGTCTGCATAAAATTTGTCTATACTTTCCCTGGTGATGCGCAGGTTTTCAAGCAAAACAGTTTCTTTGCCTTTGTCTATGCTTTGAAAGTACCTGGGTATGGTCAGCGTCGCCAACAGGGCAAGAATAGCCAGCACCACTAATAACTCTATGAGTGTAAAACCGGTACTGCACTTTGCAATTGATGGATGTTTCATCTGCATTACCTGCTGCCTTCTATTTTTTAATATTGACCATCACCACTGGCGATAAGCGATGCCGTTTAAACCTGTTTGTTTGTTGTCCGTATAGATGTCGTAGACATCTTCGCCTTCTTGCGGATCGCTGGCTTCGCTGGCATAAGAACGCTTTCCCCATGAACTGGCCGCATCCAAGGTTTGATTCACTTGCATAGGGTCATGCGGCAACCTGCGTAACAGGTATATCTTTTTGCGATTCGGATCACGCTGATCAATCACGCCTTCCACCAATACATCCAAACTGGGTGGATAACCCGACGCATTGAAGTTGCGGGCAATATGCCCTTCATCACTAAGTCGCTTGTATTGATCGATGGCATTGCGTATTTCTCTCAATGAGAGGCGCAACTCCTGTTCTTTACCCCGTTGCGCCGACAATTGCGCCATGGGGACGGCAATGCTGGCTAGTACGCCGATAATTGCCAGTGTCACCAGCAATTCAATCAGCGTAAAACCCGATGCATTTTTTGATTTCATTGTTCTGGTCAATCAAGGCAATACTTCAATATTCACCGGTGCGATCTGCGACATGGGAAGCGCTTTACCAGTCATACCGACAGGCGTTACTGAGGTGACTTGTACTGGCGTGGATTCCGCCGCTGCCATAGCACGGAAATTGACTGTCATCAAACTACCAGGGCTGCTTGCGCCGCCCAGCGTGCGGATGTTGGTGACAACCACTTGGCCGTTGGGATCAATTTGCGCATTGAAGGTGGTTGCCGCCCCGCCCTGCTTTAAAAATATGCCTTCATTTACGCTGACAACTTGTAATACTTGCGGGTTAAAGCTCAGGCTTAATGGCACACTGGTGACCGCCTGATCCGATTGCATGATCAATTGCAGCGAAAAAATGTCGCCGATTTTTACACTGCGTGGCCCCTGCCAGCCCAGTTGCGGCATGCCGGGCAAGTTGGCAGCAGCAACACCAGGCCCGATAACGCCTGCATTACCTGTATTGGTGCCGGCATTGGCATTGCCATTCAATGCATTGGCATTATTTTTTGGTGCGGTTTTGGATGTATCAACACCATTAGTAGAAGCAGCAGTTGTCGTTGCGCCTGGTGCAGCATCAGGAAAATCTGGGCGAACCCTGAAACTTGTTTCTGTACCTGATTGAAATTCAGCATTGACCGCATCTGGTCGCTGGATATTGCGTATTAAATGCGGGGTAATCGACAAGACGATTTCTGTTTTTTGACTGTCGTCAAGCTGGCTACCGAACAAACGCCCTACCAGTGGCAATTCACCAATGCCAGGTATTTTGTTGGCAGAGTTACGCTCTTCATCATTGATCAGGCCTGCCAATATTTGCGTCTCGCCATTTTTGAGGCGCAGTACTGTACTGGCAGTGCGTGTGCCAATTTGGTATGCCACGGAACCAGATTGTGTTTTGAGTTGATTGGTCAGGCTGCTGACTTCCAGCGCAATTTTGATACCAACGTCATTATCAAGATAAATGGTGGGTTCGACATCCAGTTTTAAACCCACTTCGATATAGTTGATGGATTCTGAAACAAAGCCTGTTGATGTTGCCGTCGTGGTGATATTGGGCACACGTTCACCTATCAGGATTTTGGCTTTTTCATGATTTTTTGCACGTATGCGTGGATTTGCCAATAAATTGGCATCACCAGTTTCTCTTCTTGCTTTGACAGAAACGGGGCTTACACCGACACCTATGGTGGAAGGATTGATATTGCTACGCAAATCACGCAAATTCAGTGCGCCACCAGCGGTTGCAGACAAAGGTGTCAAAGTTAAGCTGTTTGGCCACTGTATGCCCAGGTCCAAAAGACGGGTACGTTTAATCTCCAGTATTTCTACTTCGAGCATGACTTCCGGTTCTGGTACGTCGTGCAGGGCAATCAATTTTTCTGCCAGCTTGATTGCATCCGGGCTGTCCCGCAATATCAGCATATTGAGCTTTTCATCAACGACAATGTCACGGGTCTTTACTATGGTCTTGAGTGAACTGGACACTGCCTTGGCATCGGCATTGGTCAGGTAAAAACTTTTGACTATCATCTCTTGATATTCTTTTTGTTTCGCTGCAGTGTTTGGGTAAATCAGAATGGTATTGCTATCGAGCACTTGCTTTTCCAACTGATTGGTCAACAAGGTAAAGTGAATGGCTGATTCTATCGTGCTATTTTTTAGCAAAATGGAAGTGCGCTGATCGGTCTTGACATCACGATCGAATAAAAAATTGATACCTGAGGTGCGGGAAATAACTTCAAAAACCTGTCGTACGGGCGCATCCCTGAATTCTATGTTGATCGGTTTTTTGTAATTGCTGGTTACCTTGGCTTCTTGCGGAGCCTGCGCAATCATTTCAGACACCATTCTGCCCAGCCTGTTGGCGCCGGCATTCATAGGGTTTTCTGCCAGGATTTTTTTCAGCAATTGCTGTGCATGTACAAAATCTTTCTTGTCATATGCACTTTGCGCCTCAGTCAATATGGCTGCATGCTGATCAAACATCTCCAATTTCAACAGACCTGCCCTTGCCTGTTCGTTGACTGCATCTATACTTAAAATTCTTTGATAGTTTTTTCTCGCAGCCTGGTATTTTTCCAGTTTGACCGATTGGTCGGCCTGTTCTGACAAGTCATAGATTACTTTTTCTCGTGTTTTGAGGTAAGCCTTGCGGTATTCAAGCTGGTCAGGTGCTTCTGTCATGGCAAGTTTGAATTTATCCAGGCCCTCTTCTAGCTTGTCCTGGGCAATAAAGTCTTTCCCTTCACGATAGGCCATCTGCGCTGCGCAGCCACATAGTGATAGGTATACAGCGATGACAGCCATATATCTTAAGGATTTACGCAAAACCGCCCCAACTGCGTTGCAGCTCCTCGCCGTACTAAAGTACTGTCTTCGTCGCTGCACCTTGTTGTAACAATTTTGCGTAAATCCTATTAAAAAGGAACGGCTAGAGTATGAAGTCATAAATAATTAATCTGCTGATGGCAGCGTCAATCAACGCTACCAATTTGTATGGTTTGTACCTGATTCAGGGGCAAGTAAGTCAAGGTCATGACAGGTGGCTTGATGGAATCGACTCTATAGCTGCCGTCAAGCACACTCTGCTCTTGAACGATATAGGTTTTGTCACCGTAAGACAGGTAAACTTCTGTCGCTCCTTCTTCTATTCTTTTTCCGATATAACGAAACGGCATTGGTGGCGCAGTTGGTGGCGGAGGTGGCGGAGCCTTGACCATTGGCGGTGGAGGCGGCACCCACGATTGTGCAGAGAAAAAACCATCACTGGCCTTATAGTCGCCAGAGATGAGGGTTTTTCTATCAATAATGCTGGCAATGCTGGTTTCAGCTTTTTTCTCTGTCCTGGCATCAGTTTGCTTGCCTGCCTGACTGTACGCCGACTTGCCGGGCATCGCTTCATTGCCTGGGACATTGACTACTTTTTTTGTTGCTTTTGCTGAGGTGGCGGCGTCAACAATGCCATTCTCGGGTGTCTTGTCTGCAAAAAAAGCGAACCAGACTGCTACCAGCAAGCCGATTCCAAGTAAGATTTTTCTTAACTTCATTCGATATTTCCTGAAGTCTGTACAGGCTCATCAGTGACGAATAAGGTGAAAACGATTTTTGAATCAATGACCGTCCCATTAATCGTTTCACGCTTGAATGAAATTTCATCAAGTGACGCAAAGGGAATCGTGAGCAGCACTTGCTCTATAAATTTGCGCAGTTGCTGGTAAGTACCCTTTACTGGCAGTTGTATGCGGTAGGTAAAATACTGACCTGTATTATTTTCTGCCAGTTGATATTCGCCGGTCTTAAGTGCGATACCCGACTCTGCTGCCAAAAAAAACACTGTCTTGAGTTGCTGTTCAACATGTCTTTTTTCGCCCAGATGCTCATAGAACAGATGTATGCGAACAGTATTTTCATCGCTGACCATCTGTTTCATTTCGAGCTGCTGCGATTGTTTTTTATCTTTCAATTCTGTCGCCCGCTCTTCAAGTCGAAAGACTTGTTTTTGCGTGTAAGGGATGCCCCAAAACCAGGCAACAATAATCGCTATAAGTACCAAGAGCAGAAACAAGTTCGCCACGCCGAAAGTACGGCAAGCGATTTGTACCAACAGGCTTGTCTGTAGTGGGCGATTGATACGATGACTGATCATTGCTTTACCTCACGCTGCCACTGCGCCTCAAATTGAAAGCGGATTGGTTTGCCTGGATCTTGTTCATTGATTTCATGTTTTTCAAGAACGACCGAAGAGAAAAAAGTCTGGCGCTTCAATATTTCGATATAGGCAATCATGTCGTCACTGGTTTTGGCTTCGGCAATTCCTTTCATCAATGACTTTTTCATGTCTGGAGTTACTTGCAACAAAGCCGCTTTATCTGTTGTCGCTTTCTCCAGTGCATCAAGTAAATTGGTCCATGGTGTATTCAATTGCCCAATGGCCTGATTGACCGCGTTGATTTTATCGACGGGCAGTTTCACCACTACCTGCTTTTTCTTATTTGCTTGTAACCTGGCTATTTCGGCTTGCACAGACTGCACTTTCGCCTCTGCATCCATCTGCCTTTGCAACAGTTGTGTGTAACGCCACGCCAAAACACCGCCCATTGACAACACCAGCACCGCTAACAAAAAAGTCGTCAACGTCGTGTTATGTAAGCGCCTTACCAGGGAGTTGGGCGCGAAATCAATTCGCAATATGTTCATGATGCCGCTCTCGCTGACAAGGAGCTTGCATCCGTGTTCGGTAAAACAAGCTTAGTGACAGTCCAGGTTTTTGACGTAGAACTATTGGCACACGTCCAGTGCGCAGGTATATCGCCCACCAATTTAAGCTGCCCGGGCATTGGCAATTGATGTGAGATGGACTCACGCTGTATTTGCGCGCACAACCAGTCTTGCGTACTACCCAATGGCATGATCAGCGTTTTTACTGCCTGCAACCGACCTTCATTGATCATGGCCAGCACCATACTCTGATCGAAAATGGTAGCAAACCAATCCGCCGCCGCCAACTGATGCCGGCAGTCATTCCAGAAACGTACAAAACGTGGCTGCATACTCAATACGTGCTGACGACAGGTTTTAGTCGAATTTGAAATGGCCATTTGCAACGTCTTTGGTATCGCACAAACCAGGGATGGTGATGCGAGTTGCCAATCGGCGTTTATCTGCCAATCATCACTTGGCAGCCCGTATAAAGACTCAAAGCGCATCTTGGCAACTGCCATATAGTCCTGCAAGGATTTTGCGTTAGCAGGTGGCAGCACAACAAAATATTTGACTAAATCATCAGTAATCGTCAAATCCAGCAGGGTCGATTTTTTTGACAAGCCATCAAAAGCTTGGCCCCATGCTTCAGGCAGGTTTGCCCAGTTGAACTGTGCGTCTGCGCTCAATGCATATTGATGCTGATGCAGTGGTGTCAGTTTTTTTGAGCGATGCCATACCACTGGGCTGTACACCAATTTCAAATAGGAGGCGTGAATATCGACACTGATGGATGGCGCAAATACTTTAAGCATGCAGCGTAATCCTTTTGATTTCTTCCAGTGTGGTTTCACCACGCTGTACCAGTGCCAGGGCGGCTTCTCGTAGTGTTGTGGTACCGTTACGACGAGCGGCATCCTTGATTTGCCTGATAGGACGCTTTTCGATAATCATTTCCCGAATTTCATCAGTCAATGTCAGTATTTCTGCAATCGCACGTCGTCCTTTGTAACCTGTCCCTCTGCAATCACCACAACCGCTACCTTTTCTAAAATGGAACCCCTGTACTTCATCCAGCGTAAGATTGACACGCTTAAGCATAATTTCATCCACTGGTACAGTGGTCGAGCAATGTGGGCAATTGATACGCACCAGGCGTTGTGCCCATATGCCATTCAAGGCAGAAACAAAGGCATACGGATCTATGCCCATATGAGAAAAGCGTCCAAAAACGTCGAACACGTTGTTCGCATGCACGGTGGTCAACACCAGATGACCTGTCAAGGCTGACTGCACGGCAATCTCCGCTGTTTCCTGGTCACGAATTTCACCGACCATGATTTTGTCGGGATCATGTCGCAAAATTGAACGCAGGCCTTTGGCAAAGGTCAAACCTTTTTTTTCATTGACAGGTATTTGCAAGATACCCGGCAACTGATATTCAACCGGATCTTCGATTGTAATTATTTTTTCTCGCCCATTATGTATCTCAGACAAGGCTGCATACAGGGTAGTTGTTTTGCCTGATCCTGTTGGACCGGTGACCAATAACATGCCATATGCTTCTTCCGTCAACATGCGCAAGGTAACTAAGGAAGAGGCATCAAACCCCAATGCTTCAAGACTTAACGCGCCATAGGATTCAACCATGGCTTGCTTGTCCAGAATACGGATTACTGCATCTTCGCCATGAATGCTGGGCATGATGGAAAGACGTAAGTCAATTTCCCTATCGTTCACTTCAATGCAAAAACTACCGTCTTGTGGCACACGACGTTCTGAAATATCCAGCTCTGCCAATACTTTCAGTCTTGAAATTACTTGTTCGGCATCAGAAATACCCGTTGTTGACGTGATGTGATCCAATACACCATCAATGCGATATTTCACTGCCAGTCCTTGTGGGGTACTTTCCAGGTGCACGTCTGAAGCCCCGGCTTTGAGTGCATCGTATAAAGTAGCGTTGACCAACTTGACCGCTGGGCTGGTTGCTTCGCTTATGGAGCCATAGGAGAGTTTGGTAGCCGCCTTGCTTTCACGCTTTTCATGAGATGTCGAGTTCACCAGCCCATCAGTAGTTTTTGCTGATTCTTCCTGCTTGGACAAATAGGCTTGTATATCCGAACTTAAGGCAAGACGAAATTGTATTTCTGATTTTGCAGTGGAATTCAAGAAGACCTGAATATCTGGATCAAATGCATCTGAAATAATCCCTGACAATTTGCTGCCATCGCGCAAAATCAAACACTGTTTTTGCATGGCCCGGTTCAAGGGCAACAAATCGAATGCAGGTTCACAAGCCAGCATATCGGCGGTTTCCGCTATGCGCATGTCAAATAAAACTGCCACCGATACCAATAACTGCCTTGGTTCAAGATGACTTATTTGGATTAATGCATCCCACAAGGAAAGGTGGTGAGAAGACGCAAAATCTCGTGCCTCTTGCAGCAAGGCATTGCTTATTTTTACAGTGTTGGGAACGGTGTTGGCACTGTTCATGAAAAACCATCCGCTAGATTAAATATAGGCATATACAGCAGCACGACAATGACACCAACAATAATGCCTATCACTGCCATCAAGAGCGGTTCAAAACTGCGAATGAAGCGATCTATCCAGCGACTGATTTCGCCTTCATAAAAATTGGCTGACTGGGTCAGCATCTTGCCTAACTCACCGGTTCTTTCACCAACACGTAAAAGCCGCTGTGAAATGGGAGTGGTCAAATGATGACGTTCAAATGCGTCTGACAACATCACCCCCGACTCTATGGCGTCGCTGGCCTGCTTTAACGCTGGCTGCATATCTGCGTTCAACATTGTTTTCGTTGTCGCCAGAGCGGTAACGATGGGGATGCCGCCATCAAGCAGCATACCTAAAGTCATGTACAGCCGGGACAGGGTGTAAATTCGGATAGATTCGCCAAAGCCTGGCAACTTGCTGATGATTCCTATAGCGCCACCACCTTTCCACACGCGCACCAATAAGAAAATAAGCATTGAAACAAATACCAGGCTAGCCACGCTGATGGCTGCGCCATGGCTGGCGACGAAATTCCCCCAGTCCAGTAATAGTTGAGATGACCAGGGCAGTTCCCGGCCAGTTCCCCGGTATACTTCGGCAAAGCGCGGCACGACATATCCGAGGAGGAAAAAAGTCACGCCAGAACCTACCGTAAACAATATGCAGGGATAAATCATGGCGCTGATGATCTTGTTGCGAACAACGTCGATACGCTGCTGATATTCAATGAACCGGGATAGCGACGGCGCTAAACTGCTGGTACGTTCGGATGCTTGCGCTATGCCGACAAACAAAGGGCTGAAGTAGTCATTTTGCTCAAACAGCACTTGGGAAAAGCGTTTACCTTCTTGCAGTCCGGAGAATACCCTTGATAGAACTGAGCGTATATCCTGATTGCTTTCTTTTTCCAACAAGGCTTCAAGTGACTCTACGATGGTCAAGCCTGCATTAAGCAAAGCAAGCAATTCCTGGCTAAATAAAAGCAGGGAAAATTTGCCCTGGCCAGCGCCTCTGCGGAACAAACCTCCGAAAGGCAGCGTATTGGCCTGCTGGATTGAAGATATGACCCATCCACGCGCCCTGATCTGATGGCGTGCATCATTTTCATCGCGGGCATCGAGCAGTTGCTCGACAATTCGTTGATCTGGAGTCAATGCCCTTACTTTGTAGCGCATACCATTTAATTTTCAAGAACTGTGCGCTCAAAGCACTTAATTACTAATATCGGCATCATCACCGGTACCGCCTGCCTGGCCATCTTTTCCATAAGAGCTGATGTCAAAGTCTTTGTCTTTTGCTGGTGACTGATAGTGATATGGCCGCCCCCATGGATCTAAAGGAATGGCTTTTTTAAGATAAGGGCCATTCCATTTTGGATTTGATGCAGGATTCTCCAGCAAGGCTGTCATGCCCTCTTCCGTAGTCGGAAAGCGTCCCACATCAATCCGGTATGTATCCAGGGCTTTCTCGAAAGCTGTTATCTGTGCTTTGGCGACTGCAACTTCGGATTTGCCGATCTGTGAAAAGTATTTTGGCCCCACATAGGAAGCCAGCAAACCGATGATGACGACTACGACCAATAATTCGAGCAATGTAAAGCCTGCTGACGAAGGTCGAATAAATCGCCTTCCCGGCTGATGAGGTAATGCGTTCACTTGTATTTTGAGTCTTTAGCTAATGTAGAAATTTTGCGCACCTTTTATGCACATATTTATTGCAGAAAGAATTCGGCGCGGGCGTGAATGACCAATAGTGATAACTGCGGCCAAAAACATGCCATAAATTTAAGTAACTGAAGAGAGTAACATAATTTTACATTTGAAGGAACAACATTACCCTTCTGCAACAAATTTATTCATAGACAGGCTGTTAAATCGACATTCACAAGAAAATACGTCCCCGGCCTCATCATGGCGTCGATCTCGATAAAACAACCTTTGAACAATCTGTGCCGCACCAAATCTGTATCATTTTAATGTTTATGATACGCTCAGGAAATATTTTCTCTTGGCGCGCCAATAAGGCGATATTTTTTTACTAATATATCCTATAATTATTGGCACCTTTACACTTCTTCAGAAGCAATATGCTTTCCCGCTCTTCTGGTTGTACCACCGACAGATGGAAGGTTTCACTTCATGACGACTATGACTGCCATCAATACCAGCCCCCCTGAACCTGCCCCCAGAAAATTTCCTGTTACTGCGCTGGCAACGGGATTTGTGATATTGGTCTGTGCTTCTTTAATTCTGGTCCAGGGCTGGGTAACCTGGCGTGCACGCGAGGTGCAACTGGCGGAAACCGAGAGGGCCACCTCGAATCTGGCTCGCTCCATAGGGCAGCATGCCTACGATACGATCAAAGGAGCCGATACCGTTCTGGTGGGACTGGTGGAAAGACTCGAAGTGGATGGTGTTGCAGAACCCAGTCTTGAGCGCTTGCATTCTTTACTGATTAAGCGTGTCAAGGAATTGCCGCAACTTCACGGTCTGTTTGTGTATGACCAGGATGGTCGCTGGGTAACCAATTCACAGGCTACGCTGAACAAGGCTGCGAATAATTCAGACCGTGAATATTTCATCTATCATCGTGGGCATACCGAGCGGGGGGTGCACATAGGCCCGCCGATCAAAAGCAAATCCACTGGGGAATGGATTATCACCGTCACCAGGCGTTTTAACAATAGTGATGGCAGCTTTGGCGGCGTTGTTCTGGCGACCATCAACATGTCCTATTTCAAGAAGTTTTACGAGCAGTTTGATATTGGCGAAACCGGGGCAATTTTTGTTGCGCTAACGGATGGCACCGTCCTGTTAAGGCGCCCGTTTGAAGAAAAATCCCTGGGCAGGAATATTTCGCAATTTCCGCTGTTTCGTGACTATCTCCCCAATGCCAAAGCGGGAACACAAACCTTTACTTCTGGCCAGGATGGCATAACGCGCATCAACAGTTACCAACAACTGGAGCAATATCCGTTAGTCGTGTCTGCCGCCCTGTCAAAAGACGAAATGCTGGAAGAATGGAAATCGGACTCTATCGTGCATGCCATTGGTGTTGGTTGTCTGGTATTTGGCCTGGCCCTGATCGGATCACGGCTAATCATGCAGATCAATCTTCGTGTGCAGGCTGAAGCTGAATTGTCCAAGGCACGTCAGTCACTGGAAAACTTGAACCGGACTTTGGAAAAACTGGCCATGCAGGATGGGCTGACGGGTCTTGCGAATCGTCGCCAGTTTGATATTGCCTTGAAAGATGAATTCAGCCGGGCCATGCGTAATGCCAGTTCACTGGCATTGATCATGATAGACGTGGATTGCTTCAAGCAGTACAACGACATCTATGGTCATGCTGCTGGTGATGAATGCCTGCGTGAAATCAGCAAGGTGGTTGCCGCTGGCAAGCACCGCCCGGGTGACCTGAGTGCACGTTATGGCGGTGAAGAACTGGCAATTTTATTGCCTGGTACTGATGTGGCAGGTGCCATGAAAGTAGCAGAAAACATACGTCAGGCCATTTACCAGCTTGAACTTAAACACGCGGGCAATTCGACCGGCGTAGTCACTGTCAGCGCAGGCATAGATGCTTTTGTACCCGTCAGGGAAAATAATAAGGCACTTGAGTTGATCGAAGCAGCAGACAAGGCACTCTACTTAGCCAAGTCACAGGGACGAAATCGCGTGCATGCTGGAAATGGCAGCCATACAGCGGCCTGAAACTGCGGATGATTTCGTACTGATGCTCAATTTTTCTGACTGAGCATTCATGTGCTGGTGAGAAAATATCTTATCGACTGCACCTTAGTTATTTATCTTCTTCCAAGTCAATACTGCCGCAATAATGTCTTTGCATATCGAAGAACGCAATCAACCAAAATAGCGCGCCACCAACGCTGCCTGTTATGAATAAAAGCGCGTAGAGAGATACATTTCCTGCTGAAAATAGCGATAATAAGTCCAGCAAAAATATGGGCGCAATCGACGCGCAAGCACCACCCAACATCGCACTTAGCAAGGTTTTTTTCTTGATTAATATTCCCGCAATGGGAAGACCGAGCAGAAAAAAACATGCATACCCCAACACAAGCAGTATGGGAAACCATGCAGTACTTCCGCTACGCTGCCAATTCAAAGTAGCTAAAGTCAGTATTGGTACGCTTGGCGAAATAGCGATAGCAAGTATCAATCTATATCTTTCCTTATTTTTCAAAATTACCTTCCTTGGTGTTTACGAGATTTCTTGCAGGTTCTTTTTTTAAATTCCTGGGCAACCCATCCTCCAGCATATGTGAATCAGGCCAGGCAATTAGCAATTAGGTTTTACGCACACAAGACAACCTGGCCGAAGCACGAACACGCGCCCCCCCATATCAAAAACAAGAAGCCTGTTTTATTGCGCCGCAACAAAAAAATATCCCATTCATACTGAACAACATTTCATCAGGCGCAAACATCAGTGTTGCCTTGTCACTTAAAACCGCCGTGACCGTGTGTCAAAATGTTAAACTCAACATCTTAGTTGCAATTTCTCAACATGAGGAAGTATTTGGCGCAAACAGGTCAAAAACAGGCCAAATTTAGCCTATATTAAGTGACCTTTCTCTTTTGAATTTTTTATGCATTCGTTTAGCAGCACAATAGCAAACCCTGAAATTTTGTATGGCGAGCAAAGACCTGATTTTTTGCGTGATGAAGTGCTGGCAGATTTGCTTGAGGCAAGCGCGGCAGCATTTCCTGATAAGACGGCACTCATCGCGGGCGAGCGCAGTCTTAGTTATCACCAGTTAAACGAGCATGCTGATCGTGTAGCATCTGTTTTAATCGCTGCGGGTGTACGCCCGGGGCATATTGTCGGGCTGTGGCTGACGCGTGGCATCAATCTGCTGGTGATGCAGGCCGCTATCGCCAAATCGGGAGCGGCCTGGCTGCCTTTTGATGCGGATACCCCGATTGATCGTATCGCAGTCTGCCTGCAGGATGCCAATGCCTTTGGCATCGTCAGTTGCCAGGCATTTGCCGATTCCCTGAGTACGCTCAGCTTCACACCATGGCTGGCGGAAGACCTGCTGGCGACGACTGTAGCAAGCCCGTTGAAACGCGGCCCGGTCAAGGGCACCGATCCGGCTTATGTGATTTACACGTCTGGCTCTACTGGCAAACCCAAGGGTATCGTGGTGAATCAGGGCAGTATCTGCCACTTCCTGCGCAGCGAAAACCATGTGCTGGGCATACGCAATGATGACCGTGTGTACCAGGGGTTTTCATTGGCATTTGACATGTCTTTTGAAGAAATCTGGATCAGTTATCTGGTGGGCGCGACCTTATGGCTGGCCCCCAAAGAAATTACGGCTGATCCGGATGCATTGCCACTGGCATTGAATGCAAATCATATTACGGTCTTGCATGCGGTACCTACCCTGCTGGCGCTGTTCACGCATGAAGTCGACAGCCTGCGCCTGATCAATCTGGGCGGTGAGATGTGTCCCGAGGTATTGGTCAAGCGCTGGTCACGGCCAGGGCGGCAGATGTTCAATACCTATGGCCCGACGGAAGCCAGTGTTTCTGCCAGCCTGGCCAGGCTACAGGCAGACCAGGTGGTGAATATTGGCAAGCCTTTGCCGAATTATTCGCTGCTGGTGATTGCTACTGATGTCGAAAACGGCTTGCGCCTGCTGCCGGCAGGCGAAACTGGCGAGCTGTGCATTTCTGGTCCGGGTGTGGCGATAGGTTATCTGGGGCGACCTGATCTGACGGCGGAAAAATTTCTGCCCAACCCCTGGGCCAGTCATCCGCATGAAGAAAGGCTGTACCGCACCGGTGATCTGGCCTGTTTTAATGCGGATGGCACAGTACAGTGCCTTGGGCGGGCGGATGACCAGGTAAAAATCCGTGGTTTCCGGGTTGAGCTGGGCGAGATTGAATCCGTCCTGGCGAAACAGGCTGGTGTGGGTGCCGTGGCCGTGGTGCTGCGCAAAGAAGACGAGATAGACCAGATCGTTGCCTTTATCGTCAATGATCAATTAGCGGCTGGTGCCGGTGCAGAGGCTTTTGCCCATCATGCGGCTGATTTGCGTACCATTTTGGGTAAGGCCTTGCCTGTGTATATGGTGCCGGCCCGCTTTGAATATTTGCCTGAAATGCCCAGGCTGACCTCGGGCAAGATTGATCGCAATACCCTGAAAAAAATTGAACTGCTGAAGTTGGCTGCGAATCATGATTCTGATGTTGCCGAAACAGCGACGGAAGAAGTTTTGTTCCCTGCCCTGGCCAGCCTGTTTCCCGGTCAGGCGATTCACCGTGCGTCTGATTTCTTTACGGACCTGGGTGGCCATTCATTGATGGCGGCCAAGCTGGTCTCGATTTTGCGCAAACATCCGCAATTCGCGTATTTCAGAATCAGTGATATTTACCAGCATCGCACCATTAGCAAGCTGCTGGCAGCGCTGGAAAGTGCCAGCCAGGCCCAGGCAATAGCGGCAACTACAGCGGCTACATCAGGCACCAGCAAACCGGCATGGACCCATGCACCTGACTGGAAGCGCTGGCTGTGTGGGCTGGGCCAGGCCATCGCCATTCCCTGGCTGGTGGCGATGCGCATGGTGCAATGGCTGGCACCATTTTTTGCTTACCATTACTTTACCGGTGATCCTGATGATTCCATCGCCAAAGCGGTAGTCTTGTCGGTGGGTGTATTCCTGTTGCTGACGCTGGCTGAATTTGCAGTTGCCATTGCTGGCAAATGGCTGATTGCCGGCCGCCTGAAAGCCGGGCGTTATCCGCTATGGGGCTGGACCTATTATCGCTGGTGGCTGGCAGACCGGCTGGTGGAAGCCGCACCTTCTTACATGCTCAGCGGTTCATCCCTGTATGCATGGTGGTTACGCGCACTCGGGGCCAAAATAGGCAAGGATGTAGTGATAGGCTCAATCACCTTGCGTGCGCCGGATCTGCTACAGATAGGCAACCACTGCAACATCGGCAATGCCAGCAATTTTGAAAATGCCCGTGTACAGCGTGGCGAACTCTTGCTGGGGTCCATTACCATGGCTGATGAAGCCTATGTCGGTTCTTATGCGGTATTGGAAGGTGATGTAAAAATTGAAGCTGCTGGCCATCTTGAGGGCCAGTCTGCCCTGAGCAGCGGCCAGGTCATCCCTGCATCGCGTATCTGGAAAGGTTCACCGGCACGTGACGTAGGTGCATTTGATCCGCATATCTATCCGCCCAGGCCGCAGGTTTCTGCCTGGCGTTTGGCGGGCGAGACGATCTTTTTTATATTTGGTTCTTTACTCATCAGCGCCTTGTTCTTCATGCCGGTATTCCCCAGTTTTGTGACGATAGACTGGTTTGATAATTCTGAATTATTTCCTGGTCTGCAAAGCAATTCCGTGATTTTTCAGTTGGTGAAGTATTTCTTGCTGGCCTTCCCGGCAACCGCCGTGCTGATCGTCTGTACGGCGCTGTTGTCTGCCGGTATACGCTGGAGTATTTTACCAACCTTGAAACAGGGTAATTATCCTGTGCACGGTAATACCTATTGCGGCAAATGGCTGGTCAACCAGATACAGGAATCCAGCCTGAATGTCTTGCACGGCGTCTATGCCACGGTCTATGCACCGTTCTGGTATCGCCTGCTGGGTGCCAAGGTCGGTCGTGGTGCCGAGATTTCAACAGCATTGGGCGTGGTACCCGATATGCTGACACTGGGGGATGACACCTTTATTGCCGATGCGGTCTTGCTGGGGGATGAGCAAATCGATGGTGGCTGGATGAGCATGCATCCTACCGTGATTTCACGTCGCAGCTTTGTCGGCAATGGGGCGTATATACCAGATGGCACCATACTGCCGGAAAATGTACTCATCGGTGTGCATAGCAGTGCACCGTCGAATCAGCAAATGCGTGAAGGCGACACCTGGCTGGGTTCGCCAGCGATTCATTTACCGGCACGTGAAGAAACCAAGGGTTTCCCGGAAAATCTGACCTTCCGTCCATCGGTGATCCGGCGCCTGGGTCGCGGTTTGATTGAGGCTTTTCGTATCATTGCGCCGCATGCCATGGTGATCGCTGTCGGCTACACCATCGTTCTGGATTTGATGCCTTTGGCCGGCGATGACCGCTGGAGTGAAGTTTTGTATTACCTGGTGGTCGCCGGTCTGCTGTATGGCGTTGGTAGTTTTGCCTTTGTGCTGGCGCTGAAATGGTTGCTTATTTTCCGCTACAAGAAAAGCAGCGTGCCCATGTGGACGCCGTTTGTCTGGTTATCGGAGGGTATTACCAATCTGTATGAAGGGATAGCGGTCCCGAATTTCATGCGTTATTTGCGTGGCACACCCTGGCTGCCGCTGGTATTCAATTTGCTCGGTTGCAAGATCGGGCGTGGCGTGTATATGGATACCACCGACATTACCGAGTTTGATTGTGTCAGCATTGGTGCCTATAGCGAAATCAATGCACTGGCCTGTCCGCAAACCCATTTGTTTGAAGACCGTGTCATGAAAATTGATCATGTCAGCATCGGTGAACGTGTGTACATGGGGCCGCGCAGTGCCGTTCTGTATAGCGCGGTGGTGGCAGATGATGCCAGCCTGGGTGCCCTGACCCTGGTCATGAAAGGGGAATTCATACCGGCAGGTTCCAGTTGGCATGGCTGCCCTGCGGCGATGACGGAGAGATGAGAATCAGGTATTGGCGTCGGCCCCATCCCTTGCGATGGAGCCGACGATACCTGCTTCCTGAGCCGCGCGCACGGCTTGCATGCGATTGACCACGTTCAAGGCTTTGAAAATGGCCGACAAATTGCCGATACATGGCCGATGCATGCGCCTTGACGGTGCTATCCGAGAGGCCGAGCCGGCGACCAATTTCTTTATTGGATAAACTGCTACAGACAAGTTTGAGTACCGCCAACTTTCAGGAATCTCCCACTTGAAAATTTGAAAGTGGGAGATTTCTTGCGTGGACAGATACCTGGAAACCAGGCTGGGGATTTGGTTCACCTCAATTGGTTCACCTCATCAAGGCAAGGCATAGTCTGGATGCCGCTGAAGAAGCCAGGTTCGGTCACCGGCTTGCGCTATCAATTTACGCCATCAATATCTGCCTATGTCAGGCAAGCCATCAACTGCTGCAGGACACTACAGCTCACAGCAGTAAATCACGACAGCAAATGCTTGTGACTGACATCGTATTGACATTCTTTTTCAGTAAAATAGTGCTTTAGCGCTGAATACAAGCCAGATGCATCTCAAAAGATACGATTACCAGTGTGCTTTGGACAGTATCACCAGCCATTTGCGGAACAACAGAATTTCCAGGTGACCTGCCTGCACGCCGGTACTGCAATCCATCATAGGGTTAACATAGTAAGAACGCTGACGAAAATCGCGGCAGACAAATATTTCACGACGGCCCAGACGCATCAAAAAGGAAGTCGGTGCGAATTGCAGACTGAAACGTGTGTCAAAAGACTGTTCAAGGTTTGCCATAATAGTTAATCTCCATGTCGGTTACGAATGTTAGAAGAACAGTAATCAGATCATTACGCAGCATTGTTCGTCCATGAACGTACTTTACCATAAAGTACTGTATGTGCAATCAGTATTTATTCTGATGTCGTTTTCTGAACTCATCTACAGGCAAGCAAGAACATAAAGAATGACGCTACCCACTATGATGCAATCTGACCCAGCTACCCTCAAGCAGGCTACGCCACCGACCGCAGTCAGTTTTGGGCAGGCACTGCTTTTTTGGCTGAAGCTGGGCTTCATCAGCTTTGGTGGCCCTGCCGGACAAATTGCCATCATGCATCAGGAACTGGTGGAAAACCGTCACTGGATTTCAGAACGACGCTTTTTACATGCGCTTAATTACTGCATGGTCCTGCCTGGGCCAGAAGCGCAGCAGCTTGCCACCTATATAGGCTGGCTGATGCATAAAACCCGTGGCGGCATTGCTGCTGGTGCGCTATTTGTGCTGCCTTCGCTGCTGATACTGATCGCTCTGTCATGGGTCTACATTGCCTATGGTGACCTGAGTCTGGTGGCCGGTTTGTTTTACGGTATCAAACCGGCGGTCACGGCGATTGTGGTACAAGCGGCCCATCGCATCGGTTCACGTGCGCTTAAAAACAATTACTTATGGGGTATTGCCGCAGCTGCTTTCATGGCGATTTTTGCCCTGGATATCCCTTTTCCATTGATCGTCCTACTGGCGGCACTCACTGGCTATATAGGTGGCAGGCTGGCACCGGAACAGTTCAAGACTGGGGGTGGCCATGGCAATGCCAACACTTCCTATGGCCCGGCATTGATTGACGACGACACGCCCACACCCTCTCATGCCAGGTTTGGCTGGGGCCGGCTGTTATGGGTGCTGATCACAGGCATGGCATTGTGGGCTATCCCCATGGGTCTGCTGACGGTGGCTTATGGATGGAACCATACACTGACGCAAATGGCATGGTTTTTCACCAAGGCAGCCCTGATGACGTTTGGCGGTGCCTATGCGGTACTGCCTTATGTGTATCAGGGTGCCGTCAGCGGCTATGGCTGGCTGACACCAACCCAGATGATAGATGGCCTGGCGCTAGGTGAAACCACTCCCGGTCCATTGATCATGGTGGTGGCATTTGTGGGTTTTATTGGCGGCTATGTGAAGGCCGTGTTTGGGCCAGACTCACTTTTCCTGGCCGGAGCAGTCGCTGCCGCGCTGGTGACCTGGTTTACCTTCCTGCCTTCGTTTCTGTTCATCCTGGCGGGTGGGCCGCTGGTGGAATCCACCCATGGCGATATCAATTTCACCGCCCCGCTGACGGCGATTACGGCAGCCGTGGTAGGTGTCATTCTAAATCTGGCCTTGTTTTTTGCTTATCACGTGATCTGGCCCCAGGGATTTAGCGGCCCGCTGGACTGGATATCTGCCCTGATCGCCCTCGCTGCCGCCATTGCCCTGCTGCGTTTCAAGCGAAATGTGATACATGTCATCGCTGCATGTGCCGTCATAGGCCTGGCTGTCACGACAGTCAAGACACTAAGCTGACGAGCATCAACAGAAACTTTACAAGACAGCAAGCATGAAATAAAGCTGCAACAAACGCAGATCAGCCACGAGTTTGTGTTTGAAGTTTTAGGCAGAATTACATATACTGTATATTTGTACAGTACAATCTATTATGCCCAGTATTTCCCCACTTGTCGCCGAAGGTATACATCCCGCATTGTGGCGTGCCTCACAACTGGCGCGTGGCCATGGTGCTTATCTGGATACCGGCTTTCCTGAATTACGTCTTGAATTGCCGGGTGGCGGCTGGCCTTTGGGGCAATTGACAGAAATTCTATTGCCCACAGCCGGCATTGCTGAACTGACGCTATTAAAGCCAGCCCTGAATCAATTGCAGGGTCGCCCCATTATCTTACTGACGCCACCTTATACGCCGCAGGCACTGGCATTATCCTGCGCCCATTTACAAACCTCGCAGTTGATCTGGATCACTTGCAACAAGCAGTCAAATGCACTCTGGGCCGCCGAACAGGTGTTACGCAATGGCAGTTGCGGTGCCCTGCTGTTCTGGCAATCACAGATACGCAGTGAAGCACTGCGCCGCCTGCATCTGGCGGCCCAAAGTTCGGATATCTTTTTTTGCCTGATGCGCAGCCTGCAGATGGCCCCACTGCCATCCCCGGCCCCATTACGATTGAGTCTGCGGCCCATCGCTGGCGGGCTGGAACTGGCAATGATCAAGCGTCGCGGTGGTTTGCGTGATCGTCCGCTGACCCTGCGTGTAGCAGCCCATCATTATTTGTATTCACATGCCCATACCAACAAAGAAACCCTTACGACAGACAGGCATGCTGGCGCAACGTCCGCCGCTCTGGCTCGCCGTACACCTGCCCATGCTCCAGCTTGAGGTGTTTGTGAAACACTGGCCCGGCGTCGAAGAAACCATGCCCAGTGCGGTACTGCAGCAGGGACGGGTCAGTGCGGTCTCGAAATCGGCGCGCCAGGCTGGCGTCTATCCGGGCATGCGCACGGGTGGCGCGCAGATGCTGTTGCCTGATATCCGCTGCTTTCAGCGTGATATCCAGCAAGAGCAATTGGATTTGCTGGCCAGTGCCACCGCTTTGCTACAGTATTCGCCCCAGGTAGCCCTGGCAGAAGACGATACCATCCTCATCGACATCAGCGCCAGCCTCAGCTTGTTTGGCGGCATCCGTGCCTTGCGCAAGCGTATTCAGGCCACCATGCAAGCCCTGGGCCTGACGGCAAACACGGGTATCGCCCCGGTGGCCAGGGCGGCATGGCTTTTTGCCAGACTGGCTGCACAAAAAAAACGGGTGGGCAAGCATGTGCTGGGCTTGAAGAAATTATCCCTGCATCTGGATCGCCTGCCCGTTGGCCTGCTGGCAGCGGCACAAGATTCGCTGGAGTTATTGCAGGGCATTGCCTGCCACAGCCTGCAAGATTTGCGGCAACTGCCACGACCCGGCCTGCAAAGACGCTGCGGCAAAGCCATCCTGCATGAATTGGATGCAGCCTATGGCGAACAAATCGAGCTGCATCAATGGCACAGCGCGCCCCCCGCATTCAAGGCCAAGGTGGAATTGCCTGACCGTATCGAGCAGGCCGATGCCCTGCTGATGTATGCCCGCAGCCTGCTGACCCAGTTGCTGGGCTGGCTGACGGTGCAGCACCTGGCGGTCAGTCATATCCATCTGGAGTTATTGCATGAACGGGGTCGCCAGGCCATGCCCCCTACCCTGTTTGATCTGAAACTGGGGCAAGCCTGTTGGCAGGAATCGCATTTACTCAGTCTGTTCAAGGAAAGACTGACACAGTTGAAACTGCACAGCGCCGTCATCGCCATCGTGCTGGAAGTCAAACAGACTAGCCCACGCGAGTTGCAGAGCGAAACCCTGTTTCCCGAACCCGGGGGCAAGGCAGAAGATCATCAACGCCTGCTGGAATTACTGGTTGCGCGCCTGGGTGAAAACGCTGTATTGAAAGCCCAGCCGCAAGCCGACCACAGACCGGATGTGGCCAATGCCTGGGTGTCGGTCATGCAACCGGTAACAAAAAAAACTGCTCTAGCCCATACCGGCCCGGCTGCGAGCGCGGTTACCAACGCGGCAGCCAATTTACGTCCCGACTGGCTGCTGCCCAAAGCATTAGCACTGGAAATCCGCAATCACCATCCTTATTACAAATCCGAACTGACACTGATTTCACCGGCAGAACGGATAGAAGCTGGCTGGTGGCATGAGCAGATACAGGCACGCGATTATTTTGTCGCCATAGATGCCAAAGCCGTGCGTTACTGGATTTATCGTGAACGCGCCATGGACCCGGACAGTGACCATGCCGTCTGGTTTTTACATGGCGTATTTGGGTGACCCTTATGGCGACCATTATGGCGACCAGCAGCTTACTCCCCGCCTATGCCGAATTATTCTGCATGACCAATTTCAGCTTCTTGCAGGGTGCATCACATGGCGAAGAACTGGTGGCGCGTGCCATCAGCCTGGATTACCAGGCACTGGCCATTACCGATGAATGCTCGCTGGCCGGTGTGGCACGGGCGCATACCGAAGCAAAGAAAAGTGGTTTTCCCCTGCTCATAGGCAGCCATTTCATACTCAGTGAGGAAGCAAACGCAGGGGCAGCGAATGAAACACAGGCCGCAAAAACCGGGCTGCATCTGATCGCCCTGGCGCAAAACCGTGAAGGCTATGGCAATTTATGCGAATTGATCACGCTGGCACGTGGACGCAGCAGCAAAGGCAATTATCTGCTGACCAGGAAGGATTTTTCAGCGCCACTCGAAGCACTGCGTCATCTGACATCGCTGCCGGATTGCCTGCTGATCCTGGTACCTGCCTATCCGGCTGAACCCACTATCCTGGCCAACCAGGCCAACTGGCTGGCGCACACTTTTCCCGGACGGGCCTGGATAGGCTTGAATCTGCTGACGCAAATGGCCGATTCCTACCAGCAGGAACAGGTATACCTGGCCGCCGATCAACTGAAGCTGCCCGTGGTGGCAATTGGTCAGGTCTGCATGCATGTGCGTTCACGCAAGCCCTTGCAAGACACCATGACGGCCATACGCATAGGCAAGCCAGTGGCGGAGTGTGGCTACACCCTGGCGCTGAATGCAGAACAACATTTACGGTCACGCTTGCGGCTGGCCAATATCTACCCGCGACAGGCGCTGGCCGAAACCATCCACATTGCCAATGCCTGCCATTTCTCCCTGAGCGAATTACGCTATGAATATCCGGATGAATTGATTCCCAAAGGGCATACGCCTGCCACCTATCTGCGCGTGGAAGTATATAAAGGCGCGCAACTGCGTTATCCGCGAGGCTTGCCATCAGGGCTGGCAGACCAGATTGAAACCGAATTACACCTGATCAATGACCTGGCGTATGAAGCTTACTTCCTGACCGTGTATGACATCGTGAATTTCGCCAGAAGTAACAAAATCCTTTGTCAGGGGCGCGGATCAGCCGCCAACTCTGTGGTCTGCTATTGCCTGCACATCACCGAAGTCAATCCAGAAACACATACCCTGCTGTTTGGTCGTTTTATATCCAAAGAAAGAAATGAACCACCGGATATTGATGTCGATTTCGAACACCAGCGCCGCGAAGAAGTCATGCAATACGTGTACAACAAGTATGGCAAAAACCGCGCCGCACTGGCAGCGGCGGTACATACCTACCGGCCACGCGGTGCCCTGCGCGAAGTAGGCAAAGCCCTGGGGGTGGATCTGGCCATTGTGGATGCAGTGGCCAAGTCACACCGCTGGTTTGACAGCAAGCAGGAATTATTGAACCGCTTTGCCGAATGCGGGCTGGATATCCAGTCCGTGCTGGCGCAGCAATGGGCCACGCTGGCGACGCAGTTATTGGGCTTTCCGCGCCACCTGTCACAGCACAGCGGTGGTTTTGTGATTACCCGGGGCAAACTGTCGCGCCTGGTCCCGATAGAAAACGCCGCCATGGAAAACCGCAGTGTCATCCAGTGGGACAAGGATGACCTGGAATCGCTGGGGCTGATGAAGGTGGATGTGCTGGCGCTGGGCATGCTGTCAGCCCTGAAGCGGGCACTGGATATGATGGGCAATTTTCCTGGTAAGCCAAGCAGCATGCAAGACATTCCCCGGGAAGACTCTGTCACCTATGACATGATCTGCAAAGCCGATACCGTCGGTGTATTTCAGATTGAATCGCGGGCGCAGATGAGCATGCTGCCGCGCTTGCGCCCACGCCAGTTTTATGACCTGGTGGTGCAGGTGGCGATAGTACGGCCCGGGCCGATACAGGGGGGCATGGTCCATCCTTATCTGCGCCGTCGCCAGGGCAAGGAAGCCATAGAAGAACACAAAGACCCGGCCATGCGTGCCGCCCTGAGCAGGACTCTGGGGGTACCGATTTTTCAGGAACAGGTCATGCAGATTGCCATGCTGGCCGCCGATTTTACTGCTGGCGAAGCCGATGGCCTGCGACGTGCCATGGCGGCATGGAAACGCAAAGGTGGACTGGAAGGCTATCACGACAGAATCGTCAACACCATGGTCAAAAACAAGTATGACAAAGCCTTTGCCGAAGCGATTTTTGAACAGATGAAAGGTTTTGGCGAATATGGTTTTCCTGAAAGCCACTCCTCCAGCTTTGCCATATTGGCCTATATCAGCAGCTGGATCAAATGCCATGAACCAGCCATCTTCCTGTGTTCGCTATTGAACTCACAACCCATGGGCTTTTATTCCCCTTTACAACTGGTGCAAGATGCCCGTCGCCACGATGTCAAAGTCAAGGCAGCCGATGTGATGCATAGCAACTGGGACTCTTCGCTGGAAGAAATGACCAACAATCGTTACACCAGCACACTACAACCTGTCGTTCGCCTGGGGCTATCCATGTTGCAGGGCATGTCTGAAAGCACGGCCCTGCGCATACAGCAAGCCCGTAACGAGCAGGCTTTTACCGATGTACAGGATCTTGCCAGACGGGCCGGACTAAATCGCCATGACCTGCAGGTACTGGCGGCTGGCAATGCCTTGCTGTCCCTGAGCGGCCATCGACGCCAGGCCTTGTGGGAAGCCATCGGTGCGCTGCCAGACCGGGATTTGCTACGCCCGACCAGCATACAGGAACAGACACCTGTACTGAAAGCACCGACGGAGGCACAGGAAATTCGCAGCGACTACCATGCCATGGGCCTGAGCCTGCAACGCCATCCTGTCGCCCTGTTGCGCCCGCAGTTACTGGAAAAGCGTTTCTTGCCGGCAGACATGCTCAATACCTTCCAGCAAGGGCAATTTGCCCGTGGTTGCGGCTTGGTGACAGTCAGGCAGCGTCCCGGTACGGCCAAGGGCGTACTGTTCATCACGATAGAAGATGAAACCGGGCCAGTGAATGTGATCATCTGGCCTTCACTGGTGGAAAAACAAAGACGCGAAGTCTTGAACGCCCAATTGCTGGGCGTGTATGGCATCTGGCAATGCGAAGCCGAAGTCCGCCACCTGATCGCCAAACGTCTGGTCGACATGTCACATCTGCTGGGACAATTGGCAGTGGGTAGCAGGGATTTTTGTTAAGCTACATTTTGTTAAGCTACTTAAAGAGCGAGCTTACTCGTCATTCGTTTCCGGCAAGGTCAGACGGCCAGTATGATAATCATATTCATAGACTTCGCCATAACGTCCCCATTCAATGGCGACTTCCAGGACCCTTTTTGCTTCATCGGCTTTGAGGAATTCTTCCAGCAAATCAATCAGCGGTTGTTCAGACAAGCTGCCACTGGCTTCGCTTTCCAGATTGCGCCGTATATGGGCTGCCAGTGGCACATGGGTCAACAACTGCTGACCAAATAATTCCTGCTTTTGCGCCTGATCGACTTCTGCATATTTCTTGCCCAAAGGCGTCAGCATGATATCGCCTTTTTCCAGGATGGCAAAACCCAGCAGACTCAGTGCTTCATAGGTGGGGAATAATTCTTCATCCGACAGTTCGGCTTCTTCACCCAGTTGCGGCAAGTCGGCGCGACCATTGAATGGTGCCTCGGCCAACAAGTCCAGCACCCCTTCAATACGGCTGACATCGGTTTCCGGCAGACGGTAGCCCAGATGCCGCGCATGCGATGCTTCGGCGGTGGCTTCATGGGTGGCACGCATGGTCATCAAGCCATACACTTCATCGATCAGCGCCCTGACTTCGACCGAATCCACATCACGCGGCCTTGGTAAATCAATCTTGATTTCACAACGCACTGTACCAGGGTCACTGGACAGGATGATGATGCGGTCCGCCATCATCACTGCCTCTTCGATATTGTGCGACACGATGAGGATACCCTTGGTGGAAATACGGTCTTCTTCCCACAATTCCAGCATGTCATTGCGCAGGGTTTCACCGGTCAGTACATCGAGTGCAGAAAAGGCTTCATCCATCAGCAATACATCGGGGTTGGTCACCAATGCCCGTGCAATACCAACACGCTGTTTCATGCCGCCCGACAATTCACGCGGCAAGGCGCCGCCAAAGCCTGCCAGGCCGATCAATTCCAGCACGGCATCGGCTCTGGCCTCACGTTCTGCAGCCGGGACACCCTGGGCTTCCAGCCCCAGTTCCACATTTTGCTGCACAGTAAGCCAGGGGAACAGGGCAAACGACTGAAACACCATGGCAATGCCGGCCACTGGTCCAAAAATGGATTTGTCACGGTAAGCCACCTTACCGGCATCTGCCGAAATCAGGCCTGCCATGATACGCAGCAAAGTCGATTTGCCAGAGCCGGATTTACCCAGCAAAGCAACGATCTCGCCGTCCTTCAATTGAAAATCAACCTTGTCGAGGATCAGGCGGGATTTACCATCCGCAGCCTTGAATGATTTGGCGACCTGGTTCAGGTCCAGTAATAAATTTTGATTCATCTTGAATTCCTCAGCGCAGGGCTTAACGTAGATGATCTTCTGCCAGCAAATACAGTTTGCGCCAGAAAAAACGATTCAATAACATGACGAATACACTCATCACCCCGATGCCCAGGGCGATACGGTGAAAGTCACCGGTTTCCGTCATTTGCTTGATATAGCTACCCAGGCCATCAGCAACCAGCGTGGTTTTACCCCAAGTCACATATTCAGCCACGATACTGGCATTCCATGAGCCGCCGCTGGCGGTAATTGCCCCGGTGATATAGCTGGGGAAAATGGCGGGCAAATAGACCCGCTTCCATTTCAGCCAACCTTTTAAACCCAGGTTGTCAGCCGCCAGACGCAGCTCATTCGGTATGATTGCCGCCCCCGCCACCACATTGAACAGGATGTACCATTGTGTACCAAACACCATTAATGGGCTGAGCCAGATATTCGGTGTCAGGTGAAAGGTCACCATGGCAAATACCACCAGCGGAAACATCAGATTAACGGGGAAAGCCGCCAGAAACTGTGCCATGGCCTGCACTTTTTGCGAGTACTGGGGACGCAAACCTATCCATACCGCAATCGGCACCCAGACCAGTGATGCCAGCGCAATCAGCAACATGACACGCACCAGGGTGATCATGCCCAAGCCCATGACGTGCAACACCTCTGCCCAACCCACATTACTGTGGATGAAGCTTAACAGGCTGTACACCGCAAACATCGAGATGAGAATCAGGAAGACATCCCATGCCTTGAACCAGGCAGGATGCAAGACCCGCTTGCGTACCTGTTCGGAAGTGCCATCTTGACTGACACTGAACCACGCCAGGCCACGCCCCAGGAAAACCTGGAATCTTGCGGCCCATTCGCGGAACCAGAAACTGTTGCGCATCCAGTCCAACAACCAGGATTGTTGTGCTGTATCTCCCTGCGATTCTTCAAAGCGAAACTTGTCTGCCCAGGCCAGCAAGGGGCGGAAAAACAATTGGTCATACAGCAAGATGCCTATCAGCATGGAAGCAATTGCCCAAGCGATGGCGGTGCCGTTTCTGGCTTCAATCGCTACTGCGATATAAGAACCTATGCCCGGTAGCTTGATATCCTGGCCCGCGACTGAAATCGCCTCTGCCGCCACCAGGAAAAACCAGCCACCAGACATGGACATCATCATGTTCCACAACAGACCAGGCATGGCAAACGGCAATTCCAGGCGCCAGAAGCGCTGCCAGCCAGACAAGCGGAAGATCATGGCCGCTTCCTGTAATTCAGGAGGTACATTGCGTATCGACTGGTACAGGCTAAATGCCATATTCCAGGCTTGTGAAGTAAAAATCGCAAAAATTGCTGCACATTCCACGCCCAGCAAATTACCAGGAAACAGGGCAATAAAAGGAGCGATCGCAATCGCCTGGAACCCGAGTATCGGTACCGACTGCAAAATATCCAGCGCCGGTATCATGACTTTTTCAGCCGCAGCATATTTTGCTGCAATTGCCGCAAATACCAGGCTGAACAACAGGGAAAAAGCCAGGGCCGTAAACATGCGCAAGATAGTGCGCAATAAATAATAAGGCAGATAAGCCGGGTCCAGATAAATCTGCAAAGCTTCGCCGACGGCAAAGGGACGGCTCATTTGCATTGCCGCAAAAGCAAAAATACCTAAAAGGGCCAGAACCAGCGGCAACAAGGCCCAGTCCCAGCGATTGGGGCCCTTGCTTTCGCTGACGGTTTCACGGTGCTGATAACGGAACAATTCAAACATGAACGCTCCTGTCGCCACTTACGATAAAAAAGCAAAACATACCACTCCTCCTGTCACATGCACGCCAGGCATGAACAAAGATAAGTTACGTGACAACGACAAGCACAAAATGCACTTACTGGGTCCGCAAGAAACCAGTGACATTGCTGAAGTCACGCGTACATTAATAAATTGGGTAAGTAGAAGGAACAGCTCAGGAGCTGAGAGAGACCACTACCCGCCAGAATGGCAAGGTAGCAAGAGAAAATCCGTGCTTACATTGCCAAGTTGAATGAAGATCGACAACTATAACTGTCCACAGATCGTGCTCCGAAAATGAGATGCGCGAACTTTAACATAGAGTCTATTTGGCAGGCAAGATATTGCAGTGCAAAAAACCTTATTTTTTAGTGGCCTGCATTCTTTCTTTCAGAAAGGCGGCGATTTCTCTTTGTTCCACTTCATTGGCAAAATCCAGCGCAGTCAGGCCCAGGTCGTTTTTCAGTGAAGGATCGGCACCTTCATCCAGCAGCAGCGCAACAGCGCCCATTTTGCCGGAACGGGCCGCCATCATCAAAGGCGTGGTTTTGTTCGGTGATTCCGTATCGATGTAGGCAGAATGCTCAAGCAGCAAGGCAATGATTTCCTTGTTGCCGTTGACCGCCGCATAGTGCAAGGCAGTCCAGCCCGGCTGATTGATTTCTGCACCGCGCTCTATCAAGGCTTTGACCGCCTGCAGATTACCCAGATAGCAGGCCAGCATCAGTACCGTATCACCATTCATCGCCCGCGCTTCCAGCTTGAGGTCTGGATGTGCCAGCAGCACCGGGAAAACCTTCATGGATTTTTCGCGCAAGGTGATCATCAGCACGCTTTCACCACGGGTGGATTCGACAGAATTGACATCCATCCCTTTTTGCAAAAACTCCCTGACCGTATTGACCTGATCAAAGCGCACTGCAAAGACGAAATCATCATAGGCATCCGCCCGCGCCGGTGCCGACATAACTAATGACAGCGCCAGCAAGCTCAACACAGCAGCCAACTGACGTGGGAGGCGGGCAAGCAAACGATGGATCAGCAGATGAGCAGTCATGGAAAATCAGTGCGCGAACTGAAACAGTTGAAAGAAATTCTCTGTTGTGGCTTTTTGTACATCAAGCACGGATACTCCCTTCAAATCCGCCAGGAATTCACCAACATGACGTACAAAGCCAGGTTCATTCATTTTACCGCGATGTGGCGCCGGTGCCAGATAGGGGGAATCGGTTTCTATCAGTATGCGTTCCAGCGGCAAGGCTTTGGCTACGGCCTGCAAATCCTTGGCGCTCTTGAAGGTCAGTATGCCTGAAAAAGAAATGTAAAACCCCAATTCCACCGCTGCCAATGCCACATCCAGCGATTCAGTGAAACAGTGCATGACCCCGGCAACGCCACCCTGCGCCACGCCAGCGCCCTCTTCCTGCAGGATGCGTATGGTGTCTTCTGCGGCAGCCCTGGTGTGAATGATCAAAGGCTTGCGGCACATGCGTGAAGCGCGGATATGCTGCCTGAAACGTTCACGCTGCCATTCCAAATCCCCCTTCAGCCGGAAATAATCCAGGCCGGTTTCACCGATGGCGATGATTTTGTCATGCTGCGCCAATCTGACCAGTTGTTCAGCGGTCGGCTCTTCAGTCTCTTCATAATCAGGATGCACGCCGACCGATGCATAGATATGCGGGTATTGCTCAGCCAATGCCAATACCTGCGGGAAATCCGGCAAATCAACCGACACACACAGTGCATGGGTGACGCCGTTTTCCTGCATCTTGCCGAGGATTTCCGGCATGCGCACGGCCAGCTCGGGGAAATTGATATGACAATGGGAATCAACGTACATGCTTGCTACTCTTAAAGGAAAACTGGCCTGTGGCCCTATCAGCAAATGCCTGGGAAAATTGCCTCAGGATGCAGAAATCAATTGTAATACGGCTTGCGCCGAGACGTTGGCGGTATCGCGCAACAGGGAATGATGCATGTCGACGAAGCGCAGCTTCAGGCGTTGCTGCAAGGCGCTGTCGCTTAACTGCTGCCACAGTGCATCGGCCATCGCATCCGGCCTGGCGGCAGATTGCAAAAATTCCGGGACCAGAAACTCACGCGCCAGGATATTCGGCAAGCCTATCCAGGGCTGGTAACCCATATGCCGCAAAATCTGCCACGAAGCTTCCATCATCTTGTAGGCAATCACCATCGGCTTCTTGAACAAAGCCACTTCCAGTGATGCGGTGCCTGAAGCCACCAGCACGGCATCTGCCGCCGCAATGGCAGTGTGCGAGCGGCCATCAATCAGCAACACTGGTACATGATCGAGCTTGGCATCAACCACCAGCTTGATGTAATAGCTGCGTTGTTTTTCACCTGCCATCGGCACCACGATCTGCAGATGCGGGTCGCGCTCACACAGAATCTTGGCAGTCCGGATAAAGGCTTCCGTATTGTATTTGATCTCGGACATGCGGCTGCCCGGCAAAATGGTGACTACCCTGGCATTCTTGTCCAGACCCAGTTCATCCCTGGCGGCAGCCGTATCCGTTTCCATGGGAATGACCTGCGCCAGCGGATGGCCGACATAGGTCACCGGTATGCCGGCCTTGCGGTATATCTCTTCTTCAAACGGAAACACCACCAGCATGTGGGATACGGCTTCGGCAATTTTTTTGATACGACCGCCACGCCATGCCCAGATCGATGGACTGATGTAGTGCATGGTGGGAATACCGGCGCGTTTTAACTGGATTTCCAGATCCAGGTTAAAGTCAGGCGCATCGACACCGATGAAGACATCCGGCTTTTCCTGCAATAGTTGTTCACGCAATTGCTTGCGTATGCCGCTAATTTCACGGTAATGCGCCAGCACCTCAAACAGACCGCGCACGGACAGTTTATCCATCGGCCAGTCATTGACGAAACCGTGTTCGGCCATGCGTGGGCCACCGATGCCATGCATATGGGCATCCGGCAAGGCTGGGCGCAAGCCCGACAAGAGGCGGTTGGCCAGCATGTCGCCGGAGGTTTCTCCGGCCACCATGGCAATGATGGGATGGCTTGGAAGGCTAGGATGGCCTGGTCGATCAGGAAGATTTGTCACAATCAGGCTTAACGCACTATGCCGCGTGTCGCGGCATCAAGGAAATGGCGCATGGACTGCACATGCAGAGCAACATCCGCTTCCAGTTCTGTCACCTGCTCATCCAGCGCTGCCTTGGCCTCTTCCAGCGTCAGGCCGGACTTGTAGATCAGCTTGTAAGACTGACGTATGGCAGAAATCTGTTCACGACTAAAGCCACGGCGCTTAAGTCCTTCAACATTGATGCCGTGGGCCGCTGCCGGATTGCCGTTCAGCATGACAAACGGTGGAACGTCCTGCAACAGGGACGTGCCCATGCCGCACATCGCATGCGGGCCTATCTTGCAGAACTGGTGGACATTGGTAAAGCCACCAAGTATCACCCAGTCACCAACGTGTACATGGCCAGCCAGCGCCGCATTATTGGCGAAAATGACGTTGTTGCCGACCTGGCAGTCATGGGCCAGATGCACATAGGCCATGATCCAGTTGTCATTTCCCAGACGGGTAACGCCACTGTCCTGTACCGTGCCCAGGTTGAAGGTGCAAAACTCGCGAATGACGTTATTGTCACCAATTTCCAGGCGCGTAGGCTCACCCGCATATTTCTTGTCTTGCGGTGCAGCGCCTATCGATGAAAACTGGTAAAAAGTATTGTTGCGGCCTATGGTCGTATGCCCTTCGATGACCACATGCGGACCAACTTTGGTATCAGCCGCAATCGTGACATGCGGGCCGATAATGGAATAGGCACCCACCTCTACCGTACTGTCGAGTCTGGCCAGAGGATCAATCAGTGCTGTTGGATGGATACGCATGTTTCCTCCTAGGCTTCGTCTTTCGTACGCATGGTGCACATCAATTCGCCTTCTACCGCCAATTGCCCATCCACCGTCGCTTTGGCCTTGTATTTCCAGATGCCACGGGTGACCTTGATGATCTCCACTTCCATCTTCAACTGGTCGCCAGGCTCTACCGGGCGCTTGAAGCGTGCGCCATCAATACCGAGGAAATACACGATGGTATTTTCATCCGGTTTCTGACCCATGGTTAAAAATGAGAGTATGGCCGCAGTCTGCGCCATGGCCTCTATCATCAATACGCCTGGCATGACAGGCTTGTTCGGGAAGTGTCCATTAAAAAACTCTTCATTTGCCGTGACATTTTTGATGGCGGTGATGGTCTTGCCATTTTCCCAGCTCAGTACGCGATCAACCAATAACATGGGATAACGATGTGGCAGGTATTCTTTGATTTGATTGATGTCCAGGCTATTCATGATCTTTTTCAGTCAGTGTTTTCATTGTTTTTTCCAGGTAGCGCATTTTTTCGCGCATACCCGATAAATTGCGCACGATGGCCGCCGTTTTTTCCCACTCGGCATTCTTGGCAAGCGGATAGAAACCGGTATATTGCCCGGCTTCCAGTATCGAACGGGATACCATGCTGGCAGAAGAAATATGCACATTGTCGACGATGGTCAGATGCCCCAGCACCATGGCAGCACCGCCAAACGTACAGTATTTACCTATCTTGGCGCTGCCAGCCACGCCGACACAGCCTGCCATGGCTGTATGTGCACCGATATGGCAGTTGTGGCCTATCTGTATCTGGTTATCGAGCTTGACACCTTCTTCGATGATGGTATCAGCCAGCGCGCCGCGGTCTATGCTGGTATTGGCGCCGATTTCCACATCATCACCTATCAGTACCCTGCCGGTTTGCGGAATCTTGATCCATTGCCCTTTTTCATTGGCAAAACCAAAACCGTCCGCCCCGATCACCGCACCGGAATGAATGATGCAGCGCTGGCCGATCACACAATAATCGTAAATGCTGGCATTGGCATGGACCAGGCTATGCTCGCCGATGCTGACACCACGTCCGATCACAGCGCCCGCCTTGATCACCACATGCTCACCGATGACTGCTTCGGCATCAATGCTGACATTCGGGCCGATGCTGGCCGTCGCCGCCACGATCGCTTGCGGGCTGACCCAGGCGGCCGGATGTATGCCGGTGACTGCCGGTATCGCGTTCAAAGCCGCAAAATACTGGGCTGCGCGGGCGAAATAGACATAGGGGTTAGGGACAATCAGGCACGCCCCCTGGTATTCCGTCCCCAACTGATCGAAATCAGCCTGTGTCACTATCAATGCCGCCGCCTTGGTAGCCGCAGCCTGGTGACACAATTTGGGGTTGGACAGGAAGGTGATGTGCTGCTCACCGGCCTCGCTTAAAGGTGCAATCGCAGCAACAGATATATCCGGTGAACCGATCAATTGACCACCGAAGCGATCGACCAATTCACCCAGCCGAATGCTCGTGGTCATAGGAATTATTTGGAAAGTGCTTTCAGAACTTTATCTGTAATATCAATACGCGGGTTGGAGTACACCACGTCTTGCAGAACGACATCAATCTTCTCGGCTTCGGCGATTTGCTTGATGGCTCTTTGGGCACGTTCCACCAGCGAAGCGATTTCTTCATTCTGACGCTGGTTCAAGTCTTCATTGTAAATACGCTGTTTGCGATTGAAGTCCTGATCCAGCTCAGTGATTTCGCGCTGACGCTTGATACGGTCGGTTTCGGACAAGACCGGTGCATCCTTGTCCAGCTTCTCTGCCATAGCCTTGATTCTCTTGGCGAGGCCTTCCAATTCTTCACGTCGCTTGGAGAATTCAACTTTCAGCTTGGCTTCGGCTGCTTTCGCCGGCACCGATTCGCGTATCACCCTTTGAGAATCAAAGATGGCAATTCTGGAATCCTGTGCCTGCGCCTGGGCCATGCTGAGAACGCAAGCCGCACCAAGCAACATGCGCTGTAGCAATTGGGCCGGGGTAATATGTTGACTCAAAATAATCTCCGTAACACGTACTAAAACAAATATGGTAACGCCTTTATCAGAACCCGGTACCCATCTGGAACTGGAATGACTGTTTCTTGTCATCTTCTTTGGCATTCAGTGCTTTACCAAAGCTCAGTTTCAATGGACCAACCGGCGATATCCAGCTTATACCTATACCTGCAGAAAAGCGCAAATCCTTCGCACGGACTTTTTGTCCCTCATCAAAGACGTTACCGCCATCAACAAAGGTAAACCAGCGCAGGGATTTATCCGCACCAGGGAATGGAATCTGTAATTCTACATTACCCAGCAACCTCGTTGCACCACCCAGTGCATCGCCATTCGGATCCTTGGTACCCAGGGTAGAAGGTTCATAGCCACGGACCGAACCGATACCACCAGCATAGAAGTTTTTAAACAAAGGATAAGGCTTGCCACCCAAACCGTGACCATAGTCAAATTCACCGTTCAAAGCCAGCACGACGGAACGATAAACCGGCTGGAACAATTGTGCATTATAGATCGTACGATAATATTTGAAGCTACCTATTGCTGATAATTCGAGATTGGCACGCTGATAACGACCGATAGTCGGCGTCAATACGCTATCGCGGCTATCCCTTTGCCATGCGGCAGTCAGCGGGAAGGACGTGGTTATGGCTTCACCCACGCCATAGTCCACGCTACCAGTATCTTTGGAACCATTGCCATAGTCGGCAACATATTTCAGGTAACGATACGGGCTACCGCCCAAAAAGGTTTGTACCTTGGTACGTTCAAAACCCAGGCCAAAGAAAACGGTATCGACTTCAGAGAACGGTACACCAAAACGCAAGGCACCACCGGTGGTCTGGATTTTATAATCGCCAATACTACCGATAATAGGACGCGTGGTACGGACGTAAGCTTCAATATTGCGGCTGACACCGTCGTCGGTAAAATACGGATCTGTGTGAGAAACTGCAACGGTACGGTTCTGGCTGCTGGTATTGACATCCAGGCCTATCGTATCACCACTACCAAAGGCATTGGCTTGCTGGATGGAACCAGTCAACGTCAGTCTTTCAGCACTGGAGTAACCGGCACCAAACAAAAGATTACCCGTCGGTTTTTCGGTGACGGACAGATTCACGTCCACCTGATCAACGCTGGTAGGTACTTCAGGTGTTTCTATCGTCACATCCTTGAAGTAACCCAGACGCTCTACGCGATCACGGGAAGTCTTGATTTTTTCGCCATCGTACCAGGAACTTTCAAACTGACGGAATTCGCGGCGGATGACCTCATCACGCGTACGGGTATTACCGGCCAGGTTGATACGACGCACATAGACGCGCTTGCCCGGATCAACAAAGATCGTGAATGCGACCTCTTTCTTTTCTTTGTCGAGGATAGGATTGGCATTAACGTTAGCAAATGCATAACCAAAGTTACCCATACGCTCGGAAATACGCTTGGTACTCTCGGTCAGGCGGGCTGCATTGTAAATATTGCCTTTTTTCAACAGTAACAGGGAAGCGAGCTCTTCTTCACGCCCCATGGTGTCGCCTTCAAGCTTGATATCGGAAACAGTGTACTTGTCGCCTTCATCAAGGTTGATGGTGATGTAGATGTCTTTCTTGTCCGGGGTGATGGAAATCTGGGTAGACAGGATTTGCATCTCCAGATAGCCACGGTTTTGATAAAACGAGCGCAAGGTCTCGATATCACCCGACAGCTTCTGTTTCGAATACTGATCAGCCTTGGTGTACCAGCTAAACCAGCCTGGGGTGGACAAGGCCATCAATTCGCGCAACTCGCCATCCGAAAAAGCCTTGTTACCGATGATATTGATCTGGGCAATTTTTGCCACATCGCCTTCATCCACCGCAAACGTCACGTTCACACGGTTACGTTCTATCGGCGTGATGGTGGTGGTGATTTGCATGCCATACAAGCCCTTGGACAGGTATTGGCGCTTTAATTCCTGCTCGGCACGGTCAACCGTTGCCTTATCGAAGATGCGTGATTCGCCGACACCGATATCTTTCAGCGCCTTGACCAGTGCATCTTTCTCAAATTCCTTGGTGCCGGTAAATTCCACACCGGCGATGGTAGGACGCTCTTCCAGCAAAACAACCAGAATCCCATCCTGTACTTCTATCTGAACATCCTTGAAGAAACCCGTGGCATACAGGGATTTGATCGCAGTCGTACTTTTAGCGTCATCAAATACCTCGCCGACCTTGACAGGCAAATAGCTGAATACAGTACCGGCCTCCGTCCGTTGCAATCCTTCTACCCGTATGTCCTTGACGGTAAAGGGTTCAATCGCGAGTGCGTTTCCAGTGCAGAGTGCAAATGCGGCCAGAGACAAGGCATGACGACGAAAATGGGCTAAAGTGAACTGCTCGATATGTAATTTCATTGGGTATAAATTTCTTTCAACACTCTCAATATTGCTATCTGAAATGAGTTCCTGTCATCAACCGGCTATTATGGCATTAGTCGGGGCAAGTATGACATTAGTCTGGCAAAGTCATTAAAAAAAGCTATCCCCATCATGGCTAATAGCAATGTACCCCCTGCGTATTGCGCCATCCTGATAGAACGCTCGGGCAAAGGTTTCCCTGTCAAAACTTCCAGCGAATAATACAACAAATGCCCTCCATCCAAAAATGGAATAGGTAGTAAATTCATCACTCCCAGGCTAATACTGACGAAGGCAATGAAATTAATATAACTAATTGCCCCGATTCTGGAGGTTTGCCCCGCATAATCGGCAATAGTTATCGGACCAGATATATTCCGTAGGGAAACTTCGCCAGTAAACATCTTCCCTATCATTTTCAAACTCAGGGAACTGGTATCCCATACTCGTTCCGCTCCTTTGGAAATTGCTTCAAAGAAGGAAGACTGAACGGTCACTATCTCTGGATTCACCGCCCGCAATTTTACTTTTAACTGCCCTACTGTCTTTCCATTGACTTGTTGCGCCACAGGCGTCACACCGACTTCAAAGCGATCCTGCTTTCTTTTTACCAATAGACTCAACGATTTACCGGGATTAGCGTTGACGACGGCAATAAAATCGATCACATCCAGCAAGGGTTTTTGCCCTACGGCAATGATTTGATCACCCGCCAGCAAGCCCGCCTTCGAGGCAGGACTATCCGGCATCACTTCATCGAAAATAACCTCAGGATTAACTGCCAAACCCAAACCCAGCAAACCAGCAAAATCGCCTTCCAGCTCTTTTGCGCTTAATTGCTTCATGGGCAATTCAACAGAAAGCCGGATTTTGCTGCCAGGTCTATCCGGGTTATCCCGCTGCACTTCGATATGTGGATCGGCATGCGACAGGCCAGCTTTCATCAGATGCCACTTCAGCTCAGTCCAGGTCTGTATTTTCTTGTCATTGATCTCAAGCACCAGATCGCCCTGCCGCAAGCCAGCCTGGTAAGCAAGGGAAGAACTTGATGTCAATCGCAATTTTGCCACTGGCTCCTGGATACCGTGCATAAACAAACCGGCAAACAAGGCAATCGCCAGGAGAAAATTCGCCATCGGCCCAGCCAGAACAATTGCTGCACGCTTCCAGACAGATTGATTGCGAAATTCGCGCGCCACATCTTCCTGGGTAAACTCAGTGGTATCCGGATCACTGGAATCAAACCAGGAAACATAGCCACCCAAGGGTAAATTGGAAATCGCCCATTCCATCTGGTCTTTACCAAATTTACGGGAATAAATGACCTTCCCCCAGCCAAAAGAATATCGCCGCACTTTCACGCCGCACCAGCGCGCCACCAGATAGTGGCCCAACTCATGAATATTCACCAAAATACTCAAGCTTACAAAAAAAGCCAGGACACTTTGAAAAAATATCATCACAGGATCATCGCCCCAGTCAGTGCACGCGCCTCGGCATCACAGGCCAGGATGCTGTCCAGGTCTGGGGTGTCGGTCACCGCCATTTTTTCCAGCGTGCGCTGGATGAGCTGATTGATCATGCGGAAGCCGATTTTTTTATCCAAAAATGCTTGGACAGCGACTTCATTACTTGCGTTCAATATGATTGCGGCAGACTTTCCTGTGCGCAAGGCATCGTAGGCCAGTTGCAGACAAGGAAAACGCGTCATATCCGGCGCCTGGAAATGCAGGCTGGCCACCTTCAGCAGGTCGAGAGGCGCTACACCAGAAGCTATCCGTTCAGGATACGCCATGCCATAGGCGATAGGAATGCGCATGTCTGGATTGCCCATCTGTGCCAGCACGGTACCATCGGTATACGACACCATGGAATGAATCACGCTTTGTGGATGAATCACGACTTCGATCTGTTCCGCCGGTGTCGCAAACAGCCAGTGGGCTTCAATCACTTCCAGCCCCTTGTTCATCATGGTCGCCGAATCAACGGAGATTTTGCGTCCCATGACCCAGTTCGGGTGGGCAACCGCCTGTTCCGGCGTGACATCGGTGAGTGTCGCCACATCCCGGTTCAGGAAAGGACCACCAGAGGCAGTCAGCAGAATCTTGTGGATGCCATGATGGCCGGGCCGGCGGTCATACTTACCCGGCAGACACTGGAATATGGCATTGTGTTCACTATCGATGGGCAAGAGTGCGGCACCGCTGTGCTGGATCGCATCGATAAACAACTGCCCCGACATGACCAGCGCTTCCTTGTTAGCCAGCAAGACCTTCTTGCCGGCACGCGCAGCTGCCAGCGAGGCTGGCAAACCGGCAGCACCGACGATGGCGGCCATCACGCTATCGCATTCGGGCGCACTGGCGACATCACACAAGGCCTGCGGGCCATGTTGTACCTGTATATGGGCCAGATTCATTTCCAGCAAGCGGCTGGCAAGCTCATCTGCCGCTTTGGCCGTACCCACCACTGCCACCTGGGGTAAAAAAGTCTGGCATTGTTGTGCCAGTTTTTCCACTTGTGTATGTGCAGTCAGGGCAAAAACGCCATAGCGATCAGGGTGCCTGGCAACGACATCCAGCGTGGATACGCCGATAGAGCCGGTGGCCCCCAAAATGCATAACTGCTGTTTTTTCTGCATACTGTCTATCGCCATAAATCCAGCAAAGCTGCCAGTGGAAGGACTGGTATCAGCGCATCTATCCTGTCCAGCACGCCGCCATGTCCCGGCAACAGTTTGCTGCTGTCTTTCATGCCGACGCGCCGTTTCAGCGATGATTCAAACAAATCGCCGACGACACTGGCTGCCGTCAAGACGCTCATGGCAAGCACGAATATCAGCCAGCCTTTTCTGGCCAGCAAATGTGCAGTAAACGTATTTTCCAGGCCAGGGATAAACGCCGTCGCCGTCGCCAGCGCCACTACGCAGACCCAGCCGCCTATCGCGCCTTCCCAGGATTTTCCTGGAGAAATAGTTGGTGCCAGCTTGTGCTTTCCCAAGGCCTTCCCTGAAAAATAAGCACCGATATCCGCGACCCAGACGATGGCCATGACAGAAAACAGATACATGGGTGAATATTTGAAGAACACGGCAATCGCCACGAAGCAGGCAAAGATGCTGATGCCGTACAAGGCGCTCAGCAAGCCACTGGTAAAGCCGCGCACGTCGGGCAAGCCACGCGCCAGTGTCGGCAACAAACGAAAAATCCAGAATGCGCTGGCAAATGCAAACAGCAAGAGTTGCGAAAAACTCTCAAGATGGAAATAAAAATACCCCAGCATGCCAGTCCAGATTGCCGCCATGACCAGCGGTGCCGGCTTGGCAAACAACCGCTGACATTCCCAGATAGCCGCGGCGAAGAACACCAGCGCAAGCACGGCAAAAGCGATAAACGAAGCCGAGTACAGAACTGGCAGCAAGATGGCCAGCAAAACAAGGGCTGTCGCTACACGGGTTTTTAGCATCAATTGCTTTCTTGTGCAGGGGATTGTTCGGATACCTGCGCACTGGTGCGGCCAAAGCGGCGCTCACGATGCTGATAGGAGGCGATAGCCAGATCCAGTGCCGCCGCATCAAAATCAGGCCAAAAGGTATCCGTGAAATAGAATTCACTATAGGCCAATTGCCATAAAAGGAAATTGGAAATGCGGGTTTCGCCGCCAGTGCGGACGAACAGGTCAGGCTCAGGCGCATAGGCCATGGATAGATAAGCTGCCAACTGGTCTTCATCTATCGCTTGCCCGGCCTTGCCAGCGGCGCTCAGGTCCTGTTGCAGGCGATTGGTCGCCTGCACGATATCCCAGCGCCCACCATAATTGGCGCAGACGGTGACGGTCAGGCCCTTGTTCAGGGCGGTTTTTTCTTCCGCCGCCTGTATCATGGCTTGCAATTTGACATCGAAACGCGTCAGGTCACCCACCACTTTCAGGCGGATATCATTGGCGTGCATTTTTGCCACTTCTTTTTCCAGCGCAGTGACGAACAGACGCATCAGCAAAGACACTTCTTCCGCCGGGCGACGCCAGTTTTCAGAACTGAAAGCAAACAGGGTCAGGTAAGACACGCCGCGCCGGGCGCAGGCTTCAACCACGCCCCTGACTGCTTCCACGCCCTTCACATGGCCAGCGACGCGCGGCAAGAAACGCTTGGTTGCCCAGCGTCCGTTGCCGTCCATGATGATTGCAATATGTTTAGGAATCGCGCCAACCGCAGGAACTTCCTTGGTAGAACTTGTATGGCTCATGTAAATCCAGAATGTGTTGGTACGCGGGCAAGGGCTTAAACTGTCAACACTTCTTTCTCTTTGTCGGCCAGAAGCTTGTCCACTTCAGCAACGAATTTATCAGTCAGTTTCTGGACTTCATCTTGCGAACGACGCTCATCATCTTCCGAGCATTCTTTCTCTTTCAACATCTTTTTCAGTGTTTCATTGGCATCGCGGCGAATATTGCGGATGGCAATCTTCGCGCTCTCACCTTCGGTCTTGACCAGCTTGACCATCTCTTTGCGACGCTCTTCTGTCAGCGGTGGTGTTGGCACGCGTATCAGTTCGCCCTGAGATGACGGGTTCAAACCCAGATCAGCGTCACGGATGGCTTTTTCAATCGCATTGAGCATCTTCTTTTCCCAAGGCTGCACACCAATGGTACGCGCATCAATCAGCGTCACATTGGCAACCTGGGTAATATGGGTAGGTGTTCCGTAGTAATCAACCTGGACGTGGTCGAGAATGCCAGTATGGGCACGGCCGGTACGGACCTTGGCCAAATCGTTTTTCAAAGTCTCGATTGACTTTTGCATGCGCTGGTCGGAATTCTTTTTAATATCTGCTACGCTCATGGCGCTCTCCTGTACATCGTGGCAGGGATGGCGCAACCGCCTCTCCTTGCCGAATTAATATGAACCATCCAAAATGCAGGATTATACGTGCACTAATGTGCCTTCGTCTGCCCCCAGGATGACATTCTTCAATGCACCCGGCTTAATAATGGAAAATACCTTGATTGGCAATTTCTGATCACGGCACAGGGCAAATGCGGTGGCATCCATGACTTGCAAGTGGCGGGCAATCGCTTCATCAAAGGAAATCGTGGTGTAACGGGTCGCTGTCGCATCCTTTTTAGGGTCGGCAGTATAGACACCGTCGACCTTGGTCGCTTTCAACACGATTTCAGCACCAATCTCGGAACCACGCAAGGCAGCAGCCGTGTCGGTGGTGAAGAAAGGATTGCCGGTACCGGCAGCAAAGACGATGACCTTGCCTTCTTCCAGGTATTGCAGGGCTTTGGGACGCACATAGGGCTCGACCACCTGGTCAATGGCAATCGCCGACATCACGCGGGATGTCAGGCCAACCTGACGCATGGCATCCGACAACGCCAGTGCATTCATGACAGTGGCCAGCATGCCCATGTAATCGGCAGTAGCCCTGTCCATACCCTGGGCACCTGGCGCCACACCACGGAAGATGTTGCCGCCGCCGATGACAATCGCCAGCTCCACGCCCATTCTTGATACTTCTGCCACATCGGCCACCATGCGTTCTATGGTGGCGCGGTTAATGCCAAACGGATCATCGCCCATCAGGGCTTCGCCAGAGAGCTTCAAGAGTACACGCTTGTAAGCAGGTTTTGTCATGATAGGACTCCTTCTGGTAAGTTGATTAGTCTAAAAGATTACATGCAGAATGAGATGACTTTGATAAAGCATCTCTTGTTTTCTATTTGGATTGCCAACGCAAGCCTGACAATCATGGGCAAACCAAATAAAACGCCAGAACTGGATAGTCACATCTGAACGCACAAACTTAAAGAGCTGGAAACAAATACTTACAATCGCAAGGTTTAAAAAAACGGGCCTTTCGGCCCGTTTTTTTGATTCGCCAGATTACGCTTGTTTCGCTGCAGCCACTTGCGCGGCCACCTCTGCGGCAAAATCGTCCTGCTTCTTCTCAATACCTTCACCAACAACAAACATCGTGAACGCTTTCACTGTTGTATTAACAGATTTCAACATCTGTTCAACAGTTTGCTTGTCGTTCTTGACGAAAGTCTGGTTCAGCAAAGAAACTTCTTTCAGGAATTTCTGTACAGAGCCATCAACCATTTTTGCAACGATATCCGCTGGCTTGCCAGATTCGGCCGCTTTCAGAGCAGCTACAGAACGTTCTTTTTCGATCAGGTCAGCAGGAACCTGGTCAGAAGACAAAGAAACTGGTTTCATCGCAGCAATGTGCATTGCCACGTCTTTACCAACTTGCTCATCTGCGCCGTCAAATTCAACGACCACGCCGATACGTGTGCCGTGCAGGTAAGAAACCAGCTTGGCGCTAGTGTCAAAACGCACGAAACGACGGAAGGACATGTTTTCGCCGATTTTACCAACCAGGGCTGCACGTACTTCTTCTACTGTCTTGCCATCCAGTGGCAGAGCACCCAATGCTGCGATGTCAGCAGGATTATGCTCAGCAATCAGTTTTGCGCAGGTATTAGCCAGTGCCAGGAAGTCATCATTCTTGGTAACGAAGTCTGTTTCGCAGTTAACTTCGATCAGGGAACCAACCTTACCAGCGATGTGAGATGCGACAACGCCTTCTGCAGTGATACGGGAAGATGCCTTGGAAGCTTTGCTACCCAGTTTCACACGCAGAATTTCTTCCGCACGCTCCATATCGCCTTCTGCTTCTGTCAGGGCTTTTTTACATTCCATCATCGGCGCGTCTGTCTTCGCGCGCAATGCACCTACCAAAGCTGCCGTAATTGCCGCCATGTCATTCTCCTAGTTCAATGGTGCCACGGGGGCACCGATATCAAATTTTGTTTAAAAAAAAGGGCGAACGATTGTTGCCCATTTTTTTGCTTCAGGTTGTCATGACAACCTGAAGCCATGTGCCTGAACAGGCAAGTATTATGCTTGTTCTACTTCTACGAACTCATCGGAACCTGGCTTAACAGCTTCCAAAACTTCGTTGACTGCATTTGCACGACCTTCGAGGATTGCGTCAGCAACACCGCGAGCATACAAAGCGATCGCTTTGGAGGAGTCATCATTACCAGGGATGATGTAAGCAACACCTTCTGGGGAGTGGTTAGTATCAACCACGCCGATAACAGGGATACCCAGTTTTGCAGCTTCAGTGATCGCACCTTTGTGGTAGCCGACGTCGACTACGAAAATTGCATCAGGAATGCCGCCCATATCCTTGATACCACCGATGGATTTTTGCAGCTTGATCATTTCACGCTGAAACATCAGACCTTCTTTTTTGGACAGCTTTTCTACAGAGCCGTCTTCAATGGAAGCTTCCATGTCTTTCAGGCGCTTGATTGATGTTTTGACTGTTTTGAAGTTAGTCAACATACCACCCAACCAGCGTTGATCAACGAAAGGCATGCCAGCGCGATTTGCTTCAGCAGCGATGATGTCACGGGATTGACGTTTGGTACCAACCAGCAATACTGTGCCGCGGTTTGAAGACAGTTGACGAATATACTTCATCGCCTCCTGGTACATGGCCAGGGTTTTTTCCAGGTTGACGATATGAATCTTGTTGCGATGACCGAAAATATACGGTGCCATTTTTGGATTCCAAAAACGGGTTTGGTGACCAAAGTGCACACCGGCTTCCAGCATTTCACGCATTGTTACAGACATAATAACTCCAGGGTTAGGTCTTGAATCCAGCCAGTGATCCAAGCAGCTTCATGACAATCTCAATGATTTACATGTAAGCGCCGAAGACACCCTTTTCGACCGGATTCGATTAATAAAAAATTAATTAACTCGTGCCATATTTGAATACATCCACAAGCTAACCATCAATTGTACTATGAAAAGCGGGTTTTCCTCAAGTGCTGCGTTTTATTGGGAGAATGCGGTACTCGCCTTACTGGACTATAATTCCGGTTCTGCAACATTCTCGCAATTTTACCTGCTGCCATCAACCTGATCGCGGCAACAGACTGAAGAAAACGTATGGAAGCTATTACTATCAAAACGCCGGAAGATATCGCCGGCATGCGCATTGCCGGAAGATTGGCTTCCGAAGTCCTCGATTACATCACGCCTTTTGTCAAAGTCGGCGTCACCACGGGTGAGCTGGATAGACTGTGCCACGAATACATGCTGAATGTACAAGGCACCATCCCTGCCCCGCTGAATTATTGCCCGCCCGGCTATACACCTTACCCGAAAGCCATCTGCACCTCTATCAATGACGTGATCTGCCATGGCATTCCTGGCGACAAAGTCCTAAAAGATGGCGATTCTGTCAATCTGGATATCACCGTCATCAAAAACGGCTACCACGGCGATACCAGCCGCATGTTTTTGCTGGGCGAAGCATCCATACTGGCCAAGCGCCTCAGCGCCATCACCTATGACTGCATGTGGCTGGGCATCGCAAAAATCAAACCGGGCGTCCATCTGGGCGATATCGGCCATGTCATACAACAACACGCAGAAAAAGCTGGCTACAGCGTGGTGCGCGAATTCTGCGGCCATGGCATAGGCAAGATTTTCCACGAAGCGCCGCAAGTCATGCACTACGGCAAACCAGGCACCATGGAAAAACTGCTGCCAGGCATGATTTTCACCGTAGAACCGATGATCAATGCCGGCCGCCGTGAAATCAAGGAAATGCCGGATGGCTGGACCATCAAGACCAAGGACCGCAGCCTGTCAGCGCAATGGGAACATACCGTACTGGTGACAGAAACCGGCTATGAAGTGCTGACACTGTCTGACGGCTATCCGCCGATTCCGGATTTCATTACTGCAACGACCAAAGCCTGAGGCATACAGGCAAATGCAGACTCCGGCACTCACATTCAAGGAAGAATTAAAGTCAGCACAACTGCTCGTCATTAATGCATTCAAGGAAAATCACAAGGCAGAGCAGTTGCTGCATGACCTGTGCCGCAACGTCGATCATCTGCTGGGCAAGATCTGGCGCCATTTTGATTTCCCCAAGGAAGCAGCACTGGTGGCAGTAGGCGGCTATGGCCGTGGCGAACTATTCCCGTATTCAGATGTGGATGTACTGATACTGCTGCAGCAAAGACCGGATGCCGCATTGCGCGAGAAGCTGGAAAAACTGGTGCAGCTATTCTGGGATATCGGCCTGGATATGGGTCACAGCATACGCACCATTGAAGAATGCCTGCAAGAATCCGCGGCCGACATCACCGTGCAAACCAGCCTGCTGGAAGCGCGCCTGGTAACCGGCAGCCGCAAGCTATTCCGCGATATGCAGCAGCATTATGCGGAAGCAATGAATCCGCAAAAATTTTTCCAGGAAAAATTGCTGGAACTGCAGCAGCGCCATGTGAAGTATGAAGACACACCCTACAGCCTGGAACCGAACTGCAAGGAAAGCCCGGGTGGCCTGCGTGACTTACAGGTGATACTCTGGGTTGCCAAGGCAGCCAACCTGGGCAATTCATGGCGCGAACTGGCAGAAAGTGGCCTGATTACCGACATCGAAGCGCGGCAATTAAAACGCAATGAACGCGCCTTCAAGGATATCCGCATACGCCTGCACATTTATGCCGGCCGGCGTGAAGACCGCCTGATCTTTGACGTGCAGTCACCCATCGCAGAAACCTTCGGCTTCAAGTCTACCGAATCGCGGCGCGCCAGCGAATACCTGATGCAGCGTTATTACTGGGCCGCCAAGGCAGTCACGCAGTTGAATACCGTATTGCTGCAAAATATCGAGGCTGTCTTGTTTCCGCAGCCATCGGTGCCGCGTCCCATCAATGAGCATTTCAATGAAGTGAACGGCTTTATTGATATCGCCAGGGACGACACCTTTGAAGCGACGCCGTCGACCATCTTCGAAATCTTCCTGGTCATGACCAGGCAAAGTGAACTCAAGGGCATGACGGCCAGAACCCTGCGCGCACTATGGCATGCGCGCCTGCTGATCGATGCTGAATTCAGGCACGATATTTTCAATCGTTCAATGTTCCTGCAGATATTGCAATCCCCGCAAGGCATCACCCACGCCCTGCGCCACATGAACCAGATGAGCATACTCGGGCGCTATCTGCCTAACTTCCGCCGCATCATAGGGCAGATGCAACACGACCTGTTTCATGCCTACACGGTGGACCAGCATATCCTGATGGTAGTGCGCAATCTGCGCCGTTTCACCATGCCGGAACATGCGCATGAATACCCGTTCTGCAGTCAATTGATGGCGAATTTCAATCAGCCGTGGATACTGTATATTGCCGCCCTGTTCCACGATATTGCCAAGGGGCGCGGTGGCGATCATTCCATCCTGGGCATGACCGATGCCAAGAAATTCTGCTATGACCATGGCCTGACCAAGGCGAATACCGAGCTCATCGTTTTCCTGGTGCAAAACCACCTGACGATGTCGCATGTGGCGCAAAAGCAGGATTTGTCTGATCCGGATGTAGTGCAAAATTTTGCCAGCCTGGTCAAGGATGAGCGCCATCTGACGGCCCTGTATTTGCTGACCGTATCCGACATACGCGGCACCAGCCCCAAGGTCTGGAATGCCTGGAAAGGCAAATTACTCGAAGACCTGTACCGCATGACTTTACGCGTACTGGGTGGTGAAGCACCGAGCAAAGACCGGGAACTGAAAAACCGCCAGGAAGATGCCCTCAAGGCGCTGCGCCTGTATGGCCTGGAACCAGATGCCCACGAAAAATTCTGGCAGCAACTGGATGTCGCTTACTTTTTGCGTCATGATGCATCCGACATCGCCTGGCAGACGCGCGCCCTGCACGACCGCATAGACAGTGCCACGCCAGTGGTGAAATGCCGCTTGTCACCGATTGGCGAGGGCTTGCAGATTACTGTCTACGTCAAGGATCAGCCGGATTTATTCGCCCGCATCTGCAATTATTTCGATGGCAAGAACTTTGGCATTCTGGATGCCAAGATTCACACCAGCAAAAGTGGCTACGCACTCGATACCTTCCTGGTGATTGAACCGGCCTTTGCCAATAATTATCGCGACATCATCAATCTGCTGGAACATGAATTGACCGAAGTGCTGACCCGCCAGACACCGCTATCGCCGCCGAATCGCGGACGCCTGTCGCGCATGTCCCGCACCTTCCCTATCGTGCCCACCGTGAATTTGCGCCCGGATGATCGTGGCCAGTATTATTTGCTGTCGATCTCGGCGAATGACCGCAATGGCTTGCTGTATGCTATTGCGAATATCCTGACCAAGCACAAGATCAATTTGCATACGGCAAAAATCATGACTCTGGGGGAAAGGGTCGAAGACGTCTTTATCGTCGATGGCCCGGCCTTGCAGGGTGCCCGAAGCCAGATTCAGTTTGAAACCGATTTGCTGGATGCCTTGCGTATTTGAACACTGGCATCTGGACACTTGCGTCTGATACCACGCATCCTGAACCAACCCCATGTCGCGGCCCGCAGGCCGCTGATACCGCCGTAATTTTTATTTGATAGCACCATGACAGAACTTGTAAGACTTTCGAAACGCATGTCCGAACTGGGCCTTTGCTCACGACGCGAGGCCGATGAATGGATCGCCCGTGGCTGGGTAAGAGTGGATGGCAAAGTCATTTCCGAACTGGGCAGCAAAGTGCTGCCACACCAGCAGGTGACCGTGGAAAGACAGGCCGCCGCTGAACAATCAAAACGCGTCACCGTCCTCATCAACAAACCGGTGGGTTATGTCAGCGGCCAGGCAGAAGATGGCTACACGCCAGCCATCGCCCTAGTCAAGCCGGAAAATCGCTGGGCAGAAGATGAAGTCGATACGCAGTTCCACCCCACCCAGTTACGCAGCCTGGTGCCTGCGGGCCGGCTCGATATTGATTCGGTAGGCTTGCTGGTATTGACCCAGGATGGCCGCATCGCCAAGCACCTGATCGGCGAAACGACGGTCGTTGAAAAAGAATACCTGGTGCGCGTCGAATACAGCAAACCGGGGAGCCGCTTGCCGGATGCCGACTTGCGTCGCCTGAATCATGGTTTGACGCTGGATGGCAAGAAGCTGCTGCCGGCAAAAGTCACCTGGCAAAATGAAGATCAGTTGAACTTCATTTTGCGCGAAGGCAAGAAGCGCCAGATCCGGCGCATGTGCGAGATGGTGGGGCTAAAGGTATTGGGCCTGAAACGTGTGCGCATAGGCAAGGTCAAGCTGGGCAAACTGCCCGAAGGACAATGGCGCTATCTGCGTGAAGACGAACAGTTCTGACCTGTCTGGTCAGCTTGGCCGGCCTGGACAGGCTGGTCAAGGCAGCCTGGCTGGCTCTTAGTCATCGTCATTCGGATCCATCTCTGGAAACAGTACTTCAGTAAAACCAAACTGTGTCAGGTCACGGATACGCATGGGGTACAAAATACCATTCAGGTGATCGCATTCATGCTGCACTACGCGCGCATGAAAACCATCCACTTCGCGTGAAATGGCTTTACCAAACTGGTCAAAGCCTTCATACCGCAAAGCACTCCAGCGCGGCACCAGGCCACGCATGCCAGGCACGGACAAACAACCTTCCCAGGCATCATCCGTGGCATCAGACAAGGGTGTCAACACCGGATTGATGAGTACGGTTTCCGGCACCACTGGTGCATCTGGATAACGTGGATTGGTTTTAAAACCAAAGATCACCAGTTGCAGATTAATACCTATCTGCGGTGCTGCCAGCCCTGCCCCGTTTGCCGCCACCATGGTTTCAAACATGTCCCTGATCAACTGATGCAACTCGGGCGTATCAAAGTCAGCCACCTGCTCGGCAACTCTCAAGAGACGGGCATCGCCCATTTTAAGGATAGGATGGATCATGATGCACCACTTTTATTTCGTCGATATAAAAAAATGCGGCCAGCTTAAGAATCTGACCGCAACATCACTGCATGACCAGGCAAGGTCTGTCAGGGCCGATTACTTCAAGGACTGCAGGAACTCGGTAAATTCAGCGCTGGTTTCCTTGTGCTTCAATCCCAAAGCCACACTGGCCTTCAGATAACCGAGCTTGGAGCCACAGTCATACCGTGTAGCCTGCGGGCGGAATGCATATACCGGGAAATCCTTGAGCATGGCAGCAATACCGTCAGTCAGTTGAATCTCACCGCCAGAACCCTTGCCCAGGGTTTCCAGGTAAGAAAATATACGGCCAGACAAAATATAACGCCCCACCACAGCCAGGGTCGACGGTGCAACATCCGGCATCGGTTTTTCCACGATACCCTGTACGCGGTCCAGGTGTTCTGTATAGGGCGTACCACTGACAATACCGTACTGACGGGTAAATTCACGCGGGACGTTTTGCACGGCGATTATACTGCCACCTTCGGCTTCGTATTGACGCGCCATCTGCGCCATGACGGATGGCTGGCCAGCATCGGCATCCATCAAATCGTCGGCCAGCAATACGGCAAAAGGATCATCGCCAATCACAGGGCGTGCACACAAAACGGCATGGCCCAAACCCAGTGCCGCAGTCTGACGGATATAGATACAGTTGATGTTTTTAGGAATGACATTTCTGACCAGGTCCAGCAAGGCTGCTTTACCAGCGGCTTCGAGTTCACTTTCCAGCTCATACGCCTTGTCGAAATGATCTTCAATCGCACGCTTGTTTCTACCGGTGATGAATACCATCTCGGTAATCCCGGCTTCCACCGCTTCTTCAACCGCATACTGAATCAGGGGCTTATCGACGATAGGCAGCATTTCTTTTGGTTGTGCCTTGGTAGCAGGCAAAAAGCGACTACCCAAACCGGCGACCGGGAATACGGCTTTTGTAATTTTTCTCATTTCAGCTCCTGGAACAAAGTTGAAGCAATTCTGCTTCTGTCAAAATAGTAATACCCAATTCTTGCGCCTTCACCAACTTGCTGCCTGCATCATCACCTGCCACTACATAGCTGGTTTTTTTGGAGACTGAACCGGCTACCTTGCCACCTGCTTTTTCGATAACTTCCGTTGCCTGATCGCGGCTTAATGTGGGCAAGCTGCCGGTCAGCACCAAGGTCTTGCCTGCCAATACCTGCTCGCCTTTTTCCTGCACCTCAATCTCAGGCCAGTGTATGCCGGAAGCGACCAATTGCTCAACCAATTCCACGTTCAGGCTGTCGCCAAAAAACCGCAGTATAGATTTGGCAACTACCGGTCCGACATCAGGCACGCTCAACAACTGCTCCTCATTCGCCTGCAACAGGGCCTGGACATTTCCAAAATGGCTTGCCAGATCCTTCGCGGTGGATTCACCGACATGGCGTATCCCCAATGCATAAATAAAGCGGGCGAAACTGGTTTCTTTTGACACTTCCAGCGCATGTAAGATGTTTTGCGCTGATTTTTCCGCCATGCGATCCAGCTCAACCAGTGCACGCAGGCCCAACTTGTACAAGTCTGCTGCCGTGGTGACCACCTGCTTGTCGACCAGTTGATCAATCAACTGTTCACCGACACCGTCAATATTCATGGCCTTGCGTGAAGCGAAGTGAAACAGGCCGCCCTTGCGCTGCGCCGAACATTTGATCCAGCCGCCAGTGCAACGGGCAATCGCTTCGTCTTCCGGTTTCTGTATGGCTGAGCCGCAAATGGGGCAGGCTTCAGGCATGACAAACTGGCGTGCATCATCCGGACGTTTTTCCAGCACGCTGGACACCACTTCGGGAATGACATCACCAGCCCGGCGTACCGACACGGTATCGCCTATGCGGATATCCTTGCGCTGCACTTCTTCTTCATTGTGCAGGGTGGCATTGGTGACCGTCACGCCGCCCACAAACACCGGTGCCAGCCTGGCAACCGGGGTAATCGCACCAGTACGGCCCACCTGCACTTCGATATCCAGTACGGTCGTTAATGCTTCTTGCGCCGGGAATTTATGCGCAATGGCAAAGCGTGGTGCACGCGAGACATACCCCAGCGATTGCTGGCTGGCAAACTCATTGACCTTGTAGACCACGCCATCAATCTCGTAATCGAGTACCGCACGCTTGTCCTGTATCGCCCGATAAAATGCCAGCAAGCCCTGCGCTCCTTTGACCAGCGCATTTTCTTCGCAAACGGGAATCCCGGCCTGACGATACCAGTCCAGCAAGGCCCGATGGGAGGGCGGCATGTCCATGCCCTCCAGCGCCCCTATACCATAGGCAAAAAACCGCAGGCTGCGCTGGGCAGTGATTTTGGAATCCAGTTGACGCAGGCTGCCGGCCGCTGCATTGCGCGGGTTGGCAAATTCTTTTGCACCGGCATCGCGCTGACGCTGGTTCAGCTTTTCAAAATCGCGCTTGAACATCAACACCTCACCGCGCACATCCAATGTCCTGGGGGGATTTTTCACCTGCAAGCGCAAAGGGATACTGCGTATGGTGCGGATGTTTTCAGTCACATCTTCACCAGTAAAACCATCACCACGGGTCGCGGCCTGGGTGAACAGGCCATCGACATAGCGCAGGTTGATGGCCAGGCCGTCAAATTTGAGGTCGATGGCGTAATCAATTTCCTGTGCCGCGTCCAGCCCCTCACGCACACGGCGGTCAAAGTTGGTGACATCATCATCTTCAAAACCGTTATTCAGTGACAGCATGGGCACGGCATGCTGCACCTGGCCAAATTCCGGCAAGGGTGCGCCGCCAACGCGATTGGTCGGCGAATCTGCGGTTTTTAATTCAGGGTGTGACTGTTCGAGTTGCTGCAATTCCGAAAACAGCCTGTCGTATTCAGCGTCCGGCACGCTGGGGTTGTCCAGCACGTAATAGGCATGGGCATGGCGATTCAATTCCGCATGCAAAAACTGCACGCGCTGCGCCGCCGCAGGTGCTCCCGAAGCCGGAGCGCCATCCAAAAAATCATTCTGCATATTCGTTTATTCAGCTAAATAGTCGTTGCGCCCGCAAGGAACCTGCCGGTATCTGTGCTTCCGCCATGGCGGCATAAAACTCATTGACCTGCCCTGCAATTTCATCCAGCGCCAGTTTGGAGATAGGCTGATTGCCATCGTCCACCACGGTACCGCCAAGACGGGTAGACAAAGAACGTGCACAGGCAGCCATGGCACCAAAGCCATCCCGCGCCGGCGACACGCAAGGCACATCCAGCAACAGGGTCAGGCGCGACGTCATGGTCTCGCTGACGCTGACATTGGTCGACAGGGTGAACAGGCTGCCACCATCGCCATCAGGCATCATCAAACGGCCATCCGGGCGCTGGTCAAAGCCCATTTTCTCCAACGCTGCCAGCAAGGTGTTCAAGGCCCATGGCGCACCATTGGCGGCGATATTGACGCTCAGTTGCGCATCATGCTCGGCGACAAACTGATGCAGTTCACGTGCATTGATCATGACCTTGTTCATGTCCGGGATATCGGAATGCGCATTCAGGTTGTCTGCAATGGCACGCAGTTTCATGATGAATTCTGAATATTCGAGTTCATTCAGCGGGCCGCTGCGACTCACCATCTGCACACCGGCAAACAAACAGGTATAGGCACCACCGACGGCGATCACATCTCTTTCACCGCTATGACTTTGACCGATGAAATGTACCGGTTTTTTACCTACGTATTTCAGGTCAGCGATTTCTGCCAGGATTTTTTCGCCACGCACTGGCGTTTCAAATTCCAGCGGGATGACGCAATCGATCAATTCGTCGACCGGCAATTCTTTTTCCTGCACTGCCGGTGCATGGTCCGCATCACCCTGGTCATGAGACGCCATGTCTGGTGAGGCTGGTAGCCCTTCCACGCTGACATCACCATCCATCACCGGCTCATGCCGGACGATACTGTCTGCCGGTGCATCGGGATGCATGAGTACATCGTCATGCCCATCACCGAACGCATTTTCTACGGTTTTTTTTGCCTTGTATTCTTGCCACTTGTTAAAAATAATGACGCCGACTACCAGCGTCCCACCAATTACCAATAAACTGATTTGTAGATCTGTCATGCTGCTTGAACCTCAGTAGCAAAATTGACGGCAGACTCCATATCCACCGCCACGATTCGTGAAACCCCCTGCTCCTGCATGGTGACACCAATCAATTGTTGTGCCATTTCCATCGCAATCTTGTTGTGGGAGATAAATAAAAACTGTGTGTTGGCAGACATGCGTTTCACCATATTGCAGAAACGCTCGGTATTTGAATCATCCAGCGGCGCATCCACCTCATCCAGCAAGCAGAAAGGTGCAGGATTGAGCTGGAACATGGAAAACACCAGAGCCGTTGCCGTCAGCGCTTTTTCACCGCCAGATAACAGATGGATGGTTGCATTTTTCTTGCCTGGTGGCTGCGCCATGACTTGCACGCCAGAATCCAGGATTTCATCGCCGGTCATGATCAGCTTGGCCTGACCGCCACCAAACAGGATAGGGAAAAGTTCGGCAAAATGGTGATTTACCTTGTCAAAGGTATCCTGCAACAGGTCGCGTGTTTCCATATCAATCTTATGGATGGCATCCTGCAGGGTGGTGATCGCCTCGGTCAGGTCGGCATGCTGGGCATCCAGGAAAGTCTTGCGCTCGGTCGCCTGCGACAATTCGTCGAGCGCCGCCATGTTCACCGCCCCCAGTGCAGCAATGGCATTGGTCAGGCGGGTGACCTCACCCTGCAAATACGAAGGTTTGAGATCATCATGCAATTTTTGCGACAAGGCTTCTTCATCGACTTCAAAATTGCGCAACTGTTCTGAGAATTGTTCCTGGCTCAAACGCGCAGCCTGTTCTTTCAACTGCAGTTCAACGATGCGGTCACGCTGTGGCTGCAGGCTGCGCTCTACCTGCATCTTGGCTTCTTCATGATGACGCAATTGCTGGGTCAGTTGATCCAGCTCATGGCGCGCATTCGCCAGTGCTCTTTCTTGTTCGCTACGACGATCCAGCAAGTCTTGCAAGCCAGCCTGGGCGGTCTGGTCATCCATGGATTCCAGTTCCAGTTGCCCTTGCTGCATGCTGGCAAACAATTGCGCAGATTGTTCGAGTGCGGTCGCAATACTGCGGCGCAATTCTTCCATCTTGCTGCGATGGGATTTCTCTGCAAAAGCAGCTTCCTGCGCGGCCAGTTCAAGGTCACGCAAACGCTGCCTGGCATCATTCAGTTGCTGTTCTTTTTCCAGGTAAGCGGTCTGGCCTTCTTCATGGGTTTCCTGCAACTCGGCCAGGTCCATGTCCAGCTGTTCAAATTTTTGCTCGGACTCGGCGCGAATCTGCTGCTGTTCAGCCTCTTGCGCAGCGATCTCTGCCAGGTCACTACCAATCTGCGTGCTGCGCTGGTTAAAGCGCTCCTGCACTTCAGACAATTTCATGAATTCAATTTGCAGGCTATGGGTAGTCTGGGTCAGGCTGCCTACACGCTGGCGCAAATCCTGCAATTGCTGGGTCGCCTGGGTATACGCAGATTCGGCACGGACGGCGCGGGTCTTGGATTCGTCAGCCAGCATGTGCTTGGCGCGACACTGCTTGGTGATATTTTCTATCTCTTGCTGGCGTGCCAGCACGCCATCCTGCTCGGAATCAGAGGCATAAAAACGCACACTGGAACGGGCAATCACATGTCCCTGTTTCGTAATAAAGCAGGCACCAGCCGGTAATTTCACCCTGTCCATAAAGGCAGAGGCAATATCATCGGCAATGTAGACCTGATGTAACCAATCCTGCATCAGGCCACGCACCCCGGCGTCATTGAGTTGCAATAAGTCGATGAAGGGTTTGAAGCCGGCAACAGGTGCGACCGTATCAGCCATGACGGTGGGCGCGCAAACGGCCAGCTTGGCAGGTGGCGCATCACCAAAAAAGGCTTTGGCCCAGTCCAGATTCGACATTTCCAGCGCGGCAGTACGTTCACGCAGTATGGATTCCAGTGCAGTTTCCCAGCCAGCTTCGATATGCAGTTTTTGCCAGATCTTGGGCAAGCTGCTCAATTCGTGTTTTTCCAGCCATGGCTGTACCTTGCCCTGGGTCTGGACTTTTTCCTGCAATTGCTTAAGCGCCAGCAGGCGCGCTTCCAGTTGCGCATATTCGGCGGCATCCTGGTTCACTTGCTGTTGTGCCTGCTTGCGTTCGTCTTCCAGTACTGGCAAGCGCTCTTGCGCCTCTTCCAGTTGCATGCTGAGTTCTTCCAGCACTTGCTTTTTTTCTTCCAGTTGCATGGACAGATTGTCCAGATGGGTAGTGTCTGGCAACACCAGTCCCTGCTTTTCCTGCATCAGGCGTTCGCGTCTGGATGCCAGGGTATTCAAAATATTCGAGGCATTGCGCTGATGGGCAGATTCCAGCTCTATCTGCTGCTGCATCTGCATGATCCTGGCGCGCGACTCGGTCGTTTTCAATTGCGATTCACGCCATACCTGCTCCATGGCGGGTAATTTATCCTGTTGCTGCTGGCTGACTTCCAGTGCCTGCTCGGCACGCATGGCCAACTCTTCTACCTGGATGTCGGCTTCAGACAAATCATCCTGGAATTGCCGGCTCTGGTTCTGCCATTGGTCGCGTTGTGCGGTCAGGGACTGCAATTGCGACTGCAAACGACTGCGCGACTCGATGACAAACTTGATTTGCGCTTCCAGACTGCCGATCTCGGCATTGGTCTGGTACAGATGACCTTGCGCCTGGTGCATACGGTCACCGACTGCATAATGCGTCTGGCGCATCTGATCCAGTTCCAGCTCTACGTGGCGCAATTTGGCGGTGTGCTCTTCCAGGTCCAGCTGGGTTTTTTCTATCTCGGCGAAATGTTTTTTCTGCTCGTTTTCTGCTTCTTTTTTACGCAGCAACCACAGCAGTTTTTGTTTTTCTTCCTGATCGGTCTGCAATTCGCGGAATTTATTCGCAACCACCGCCTGCGCACCCAATCGGTCCAGATTGTTATTCAATTCACGCAAGATATCATCGACACGCACCAGGTTTTCATGGGTGTCGTGGATACGGTTTTCAGTCTCGCGGCGGCGTTCTTTGTAGCGCGATACGCCAGCTGCTTCTTCCAGGAAAATCCGTAATTCTTCAGGGCGCGCTTCAATGATGCGCGAAATCATGCCCTGGCCGATAATCGCATAGGCACGCGGGCCCAAACCAGTACCGAGGAAAATATCCTGGATATCACGGCGGCGCACCGGTTGTCCGTTGATGTAGTAGGTAGAAGTACCGTCGCGCGTCAGCGTACGCTTGACGGCAATTTCACCATATTGGCTCCATTGACCAGCAGCTTTGCCCATGCTGTTGTCAAAAATCAGCTCTACCGATGAACGACCGGCGGGTTTGCGATGGGTGGAACCATTGAAAATAACGTCCTGCATGGATTCGCCACGCAATTCTGACGCTTTTGATTCGCCCAAAACCCAGCGTACGGCATCGATAATATTCGACTTGCCGCAACCATTCGGGCCGACTACACCCACCAACTGGCCAGGAACCTGAAAATGAGTGGGATCGACAAAAGATTTAAATCCCGACAATTTAATAGAAGTTAATCGCACTTTGTTTAATTTTATTATCTTTTGCAGTCAAATCTACCGCGTATTCTATGTTTCCCAAGGCTGTATACACAAGCCACCCCAGTGTCGCTGCATCATACCATCGTAAAGGCAAAATTTTTAGTTTTCAAACTTATTACACAATTGGCGCTGATTTATCCCCCTGTGATTCCGTACAATTCCGTGCCAATTCCGTGCATGCAGCAACCCCAATCACAGCTTATGCAGGCTTTCGGCAAAACCAGGTGTGAAAGCCCTACTCTGAAGAATGCGCTGGAGGCTATAATACGGACTGCATGTGACCCAAGCAAAACCAAATAAAATACCGGAATCCGATAAACGGACCAGATAAATGAGCCAATTAGCGGGCCATATCAGCGGGCCAAATAAGTAGCAGAAAAAGCCTGACCATCGCCATCAAGTTGCCAATAATCAATAAATGACCTTCAATCCCTACCTCAGCAAGTTGCAACCGTATCCGTTCGAAAAACTGAAACGACTGTTTGCCGGTGTCACACCCAGCCCTGCTTACGCCGCCATTAGTCTAGGCATAGGCGAACCCAAGCATCCGACACCCAAGCTGATCACGGACGCATTGATCGCCAATCTGGGCGGCCTGGCCAGTTACCCATCCACTGCCGGCTCTGATGCATTGCGCAATGCCATTTCCGGCTGGATAGCCCGCCGCTACGGCATACCGGCACCAGATCCCGTAACGCAGATCTTGCCCGTCAACGGTTCACGCGAAGCCTTGTTTGCCCTGGCACAAACCGTCATCAACCCTGCTGCTTGCCAAGATGGCCAGGGCGGCCAGGACGGTTTGCCTTTGGTGGTATGCCCCAACCCGTTTTATCAGATTTACGAGGGTGCCGCCTACCTGGCCGGTGCCGAACCGTATTTCGCCAATGCTGATCCGGCGCGCAATTTTGCGCCTGACTATAAAAGCATACCTGACAGCATCTGGAAACGGGTGCAACTGCTGTACATCTGCTCACCCGGCAACCCGACCGGTGCCGTTTTGAGCCAGGATGACTGGGCCGAACTGTTTGCCCTGTCAGACAAATATGATTTTGTCATTGCTGCCGATGAATGCTATTCGGAAATTTACTTCAAGGCTGAAGCGCCGCTGGGCAGCCTGCAGGCAGCACGCGCGCTGGGCAGGGATGACTACCGCCGCCTGATCACCCTTTCCAGCTTGTCAAAACGCTCGAATGTGCCTGGCATGCGCTCTGGCTTCGTCGCTGGTGATGCAGCACTGATCAAGCAGTTCCTGCTGTACCGGACTTACCACGGCAGTGCCATGAGCCCCAGTATACAGGCTGCCTCAGTCGTCGCCTGGAACGACGAAACCCATGTGCAGGAAAATCGCGACAAGTACATCCGCAAATTTGCCCAGATCACCCCGGTCCTGCAGGAAGTGCTGGAAGTCAGCCTGCCCGACGCCGCCTTTTACCTGTGGGCCAGGGTGCCAGACAAGCTGGGTATGTCAGACACGGAATTCGCCCGTCGCCTCTACGAGGAATATAATGTTACAGTTTTGCCGGGCAGTTATCTGGCACGTGAAGCACATGGCATCAATCCGGGACAGAATCGTCTACGCATGGCGCTGGTGGCCGAGCCTGAAGAATGTCTGGAAGCCGCACAAAGAATTGTCAGTTTTTGCAAAAAACATGCTTAACCAAAACCTGGACCTTACACTGCAACGCACGCGCAACATTTTGTTTATTTAATCATCTGAAGATATCAACATGACTCAACAATTACAGCAAATCATCGATCAAGCCTGGGAAGACCGCAGCAATTTCTCTCCTAAATCCGCTCCTGCAGAAATTCGGGAAGCAGTTGCCCATGTATTGGGCGAACTGGATACTGGCAGCCTGCGCGTAGCGCAAAAAATTGATGGTAGCTGGCAGGTCAATCAATGGATTAAAAAAGCGGTGCTGCTGTCTTTCCGTCTGGAAGACAATATCTGCATGCCTTCTGGCGACCATATGCAGTTCTTCGACAAGGTGCCGACCAAATTTGCCAATTACACGGCTGAAGACTTCGTCAAAGGCGGTTTCCGTGTAGTGCCACCAGCAGTTGCACGTCGCGGCAGCTTTATCGCCAAGAATGTGGTGTTGATGCCTTCTTATGTGAATATCGGCGCGTATGTCGATGAAGGTGCCATGGTTGATACCTGGGCCACCGTCGGTTCTTGCGCGCAAATCGGTAAAAATGTGCATTTGTCCGGCGGCGTTGGCATCGGTGGCGTACTGGAACCCATGCAGGCCAACCCAACCATCATTGAAGACAATTGTTTCATCGGCGCTCGTTCTGAAGTCGTCGAAGGCGTCATCGTGGAAGAAAATTCCGTGATTTCCATGGGTGTATATATCGGCCAGTCCACCAGGATTTATGACCGCGCCACGGGTGAAGTCAGCTATGGCCGTGTGCCTGCTGGCTCCGTCGTGGTATCTGGCAACCTGCCATCTGCTGATGGCAAATACAGCCTGTATTGCGCGGTGATCGTGAAACGTGTTGATGCACAAACACGCTCCAAAACCAGCATCAACGAATTGCTGCGCGGCGTCTGATTGCGTCTTTTGATCAATTTATAGTTCAGAATAAGGAAACATCATGGCAGCGATGGAGAGATTATTTCAACTGATGAAAGAGAAACATGCATCCGACATGTTTTTTGCGATGAACTCGCCTATTCATCTCAAAATCAATGGCAATCTGCTTCCTATCAACCAGCAAAAAATGGATCAGGCAAATATCCTGTCACTGTTGAGTGAAGTGATTGCGTCTGACTATATGGAGGAACTGGAAGAAAAAAACGAACTGAATATCGGTATCGGTGCCCCTGGCATAGGCCGTTTCCGTTTGTCGGCCTTCCGCCAGCGCGGCTCGATTTCAGCCGTATTCCGCTTTGTTCCCGGTGATATCCCTGTATTGAACACGCTGCATTTGCCGCCGGTGCTGTCTGAACTGATCATGGAAAAACGTGGATTGATCCTGGTTGTCGGTGCAACCGGATCAGGCAAATCCACCACCATCGCCTCCATGCTTGATCACAGGAATGAAATCAGGACTGGCCATATCCTGACGCTGGAAGACCCGATTGAATATCTGTTCCGCAGCAAGAAATCCATCGTCAACCAGCGTGAAATCGGTAGCGATTCCGAAAGCCTGAAAACTGCACTGAAAAATTCCCTGCGCCAGGCACCCGATTGCATCCTGATTGGCGAAATTCGTGACCTGGACACCATGATGTCGGCGATTGCCTATGCGCAATCCGGCCATCTGGTGCTGGCGACGCTGCATGCCAATAACAGTTATCAGGCGCTGAACCGTATTATCAGTTTCTTCCCCATGGAAACCCGGAATGCCTTGCTACTGGATCTGTCATCGTCCATACGCGCCATTATTTCGCAACGCCTGATACGGGCCAAAGACGGTGGCCGCTGCCCTGCGGTCGAAATCATGCTGAATACCCGCTATGTGGCTGAACTGATAGAAAAAGGAGATATCTTCCAGATCAAGGAAGCCATCGAGAAAAGTCTGTCGCCAGGCTCGCAGACATTCGAGCGCGCCCTCATGTATCTGATCAAGGAAGGTCTGATCACCCAGGAAGAAGGCCTGGCCAACTCCGACTCGGCAAACAACCTGTTGTGGCTGCTGAATAACGAAGCACCCGCCAGTGCAGCACCACCACCTGAGCCAGAACCTGAAAGCAAGGACGAAGCCTCGTTCACGGAATTTACCCTCAACGTGTAGCCATTGAACCTGCAACCCTTGAACTTTTAACCATCGAGTAGCGATTAAAGACGTATGACACAGCGCATCACCCTGTTCGGCATTCCGAACTGCGACACAGTTAAAAAAGCCCGCACCTGGCTGCAGGAACAAGACCTGGCATTTGAGTTTCATGATTTCAAGAAACAGGGGCTGAGCCGTGCCGCCATAGAATCATGGCTGGCACATCAAGGCCTGGATGTGCTGATCAACCGCAAGGGTACCACCTGGCGCGCCCTCAGTGATGCAGAAAAAGCCTCTGCTGACGATACCGAACAGGCTATTGCCCTGATGCTGGATAAACCTTCCGTCATCAAGCGTCCGGTCATGCTGATCGCCAATGGCGACCAGCAGCAAGTCAATGTCGGGTTTTCTGTGCCGCAATACCAGTCCATTTTCAAGAAATAAACATGAGCAAAACACTTGCCCTGACCGAACAGTTGATTGCACTGGATTCAGTCACACCTGAAGACAAAGGCTGCCAGAACACCCTGATCGCCCTGCTGGAACCACTGGGCTTCCAGTGTGAAACCATACAGTCCGGTGAAGTCACCAATCTGTGGGCCAGGCGCGGCCAGAGCCAGCCCTTACTGGTGTTTGCCGGCCACACCGATGTCGTACCCACCGGCCCGGTCACCCAATGGCAATCGGCACCTTTTACACCGACCCACAGGGATGGCAAACTGTATGGCCGCGGTGCCGCCGACATGAAAACCTCAATCGCCGCCTTCGTCGTGGCAACAGAAGAATTCATCGCGGCCCACCCTGATCATAAAGGCTCTATCGGTTTCCTGATCACCAGCGACGAAGAGGGTCCGGCCACCGATGGCACCGTGGTGGTGTGCGAGAAACTGAAAGCACGTGGCGAACAACTGGATTATTGCATTGTTGGCGAACCGACTTCTGTCGACCAACTAGGCGACACCATCAAGAATGGCCGTCGCGGCACCATGTCGGGCAAGCTGATCGTCAAAGGCGTGCAAGGTCATATCGCCTATCCGCAACTGGCAAAAAACCCCATCCATCTGGCCGCACCTGCGATGGCAGAACTGGTGGCCGAAATCTGGGATCAGGGTAATGAATATTACCTGCCCACATCCTGGCAAATGTCGAATATCCATGCGGGCACTGGCGCTTCCAACGTGATACCTGGCGAAGCCGTCATCGATTTCAATTTCCGTTTCTCCACCGCCAGCACAGCCGAGGGTTTGCAGCAACACGTGCACGCCATACTCGACAAACATGGCCTGGAATATGATTTGAAATGGACGGTCGGCGGCCACCCTTTCCTGACCCCCAAAGGCAGCCTCAGTGATGCACTGGGTGATGCCATACGTGCCGAAACTGGCATCACAACTGAACTTTCTACCACCGGCGGCACGTCGGATGGTCGCTTCATCGCCAAGATCTGCCCGCAAGTGGTGGAATTTGGGCCGCCGAATGCCAGCATCCATAAAATCGACGAACACATAGAGCTGCAATACATAGACCCGCTCAAAAACATTTATCGACGCACCCTGGAAAACTTGCTGACCTGAGCCTCTGCCAGCCACTGGCCGATACGGAAACAATATGACTACACCTGCCACCACCTTTCTGACCCTGCGCGATCTGTTGCGTTATGCCGTCACCCGTTTCAACAAAGAAAAACTGTTCTTTGGCCATGGCAGTGCCAATGCGCTGGATGAAGCAGCTTATTTATTGCTGCATACCCTGCATTTGCCGCTAGACAAGATAGAGCCCTTCCTTGATGCGCATTTATTGCCATCAGAAATAGATGCGGTATTGCGTGTGATCGACAGACGTGCGGTAGACCGCGTACCCGCTTCCTACATTACCAATGAAGCCTGGCTGGGTACTTACAATTTCTATGTGGATGAACGTGTCATCGTGCCGCGCTCCTTCATTGCAGAACTGATTCCCGAACATTTTTCACCATGGGTAACTGATCCTGAAGCGATCAGCAATATCCTTGAGCTGTGCACCGGCTCAGGCTGCCTGCCCATCATGCTGGCCGACATGTTTTCTGAAGCCCATGTGGATGCTGTCGATATTTCCAAAGATGCGCTGGAAGTGGCAAAACGCAATGTGGCAACCTATGAGTTGCAAGACCGCATTACGCTGATCGAGTCTGACCTGTACAGCAATGTGCCGGACAAGAAATACGATCTCATCATCACCAATCCACCATATGTGAATTCCGGTTCCATGGCCAAGCTGCCCAAGGAATATATGCATGAGCCGCAAATTGCCCTGGCTGGCGGTGATGATGGCATGGACCTGGTGCGCAAGATCGTCGCCGGTGCTGCACAGCGCCTGACCGAAGATGGTTTGTTGATGGTGGAAATTGGCAATGAACGTGCCTTTGCCGAAGCCGCCTTCCCCGAACTGAACCTGACCTGGTTAAGTACCAGTGCCGGTGACGACATGGTATTTTTGGTGGAAGCCAGCCAACTGACCAATTTCACTGCATAAATCAGTGTAGCGCAGTGTCATAAACATCATGAAGACGGGCAAATTCAGTTTTGCCCGTTTTTCCATTTTTTTGCATCAACAAAACAGTATTACCCCATTACTTTAAGTTTATATGATACGTCTTCAACAAGTCGTCCTGGCGCGCGGCATCAAACCTTTATTTGACAGCGTCGATGTGACGCTCAATCCCGGCGACAAGATAGGCTTGATCGGCTCTAACGGTGCAGGCAAATCCAGCCTGTTTGCCATGTTGCGCGGTGAATTGCATCCCGACCAGGGCAGCATTGATTTCCCGGCCAAATGGCAGCTTGCCCACGTGGCACAGGAAACCCCACCACTCGAACGCAGTGCCATCGATTACGCGATAGATGGCGACGTCGCTTTGCGCAAACTGGAAGCGCAACTGGCCGAACTGGAAGCCCAGCCAGAGAGCCATGACAACGGCATTGCCATCGGCAATATGTACGGCGCACTGGCCGATGCCGACGCCTATACCGTGCGCCCGCGTGCAGAGCAATTGCTGCTGGGCCTGGGCTTCAAGATCAATGAACTGGAACAACCGGTCGCCAGTTTTTCTGGTGGTTGGCGCATGCGCCTGAACCTGGCGCAAGCGCTGATGTGCAAATCCGATTTGCTGCTGCTGGATGAACCGACCAACCATCTGGATCTGGACGCCATCATCTGGCTGGAAGACTGGCTGAAACGTTATGAAGGCACGCTGATCATCATTTCCCATGACCGCGATTTTCTTGACGGCGTGGTGAATGTCATCGTCCACATTGATGAGCGCAAGCTCAAGCGTTACGGTGGTAATTATTCCGGTTTTGAACGCCAGCGTGCCGCCCAACTGGAACTGGCGCAAGGCATGCTGGAGAAACAGACCCGCAAGCGCGCCCATCTGCAATCCTTTATCGACCGCTTCAAGGCCAAGGCATCCAAAGCCAAGCAGGCGCAGAGCCGTATCAAGGCTTTGGCACGTATGGAAGAAATGGCACCTTTGCGCGCTGCTGCCGAATTCTCTTTTGAGTTCCGCGAGCCGCTCAGCGCCCCCAACCCCATGCTGGTGATGGAAGATGTTGATTGCGGTTATCGCACCGAATCGGAAATTGATCACAGCTTCACCGAGAAAAAAATCGTTGGTGATGTCAAGTTCACGCTGCAAATCGGCCAGCGCATCGGCCTCTTGGGCGTGAATGGTGCGGGTAAATCCACACTGATCAAAACCATCGTCGGCGACATCGCGCCTTTGAATGGCGTCATGCAAACCGGCAAGGGCCTGTCCATCGGTTATTTTGCCCAGCACCAGGTCGAAATGCTGCGTCATGATGAATCACCGCTATGGCATCTGGCGCATATTGCACCCGATGTACGTGAGCAGGAATTGCGCAATTTCCTCGGTGGCTTCAACTTCCCCGGCACCATGGTGAGCAGTCCGATTAAACCATTTTCTGGCGGCGAAAAAGCCCGTTTGGCACTGGCAATGATCGTCTGGCAGCGCCCCAACCTCTTGCTGCTGGATGAACCAACCAACCATCTGGATCTGGAAACCCGCGAAGCCCTGACCGATGCCCTGGCGCAGTTTGAAGGCACCCTGGTCGTGGTCTCCCATGACAGGCATTTGCTGCGCGCCACCACCGATCAGTTCATCATCGTGGCCGATGGCAAGCTGCAACCGTTTGACGGCGATTTGGACGACTACAAAGACTGGCTGTTCAAAAACAAACTGGAAAAAACCAACCCTGCCCTGCCAGAAAAAACCAAGGCGCTGGAAGCGGCTTTGCCGCAAGCCAAGACCATCCCCGTTGCCAAAGCCGACGACAAGGAACAGCGCAAACGCGATGCCGATGAACGCCTGCGCCTCGCCAATCTGCGCAAACCGATAGAAACACGCATCAAGCGTCTTGAAGAACAGATGGCAAAGCTGAACCTGAAAAAGAAAGACATCGATGTGCAGTTGGAAGACAGCGATATCTACAACGATGCCAACAAGGAAAAACTGAAGACCCTGTTACTCGACCAGGCTTACGTCGTCAAGGAACTGGGGCAGATCGAAGCCGATTGGCTGGAGCAGCAGGAATATCTGGAAGCAGCAGAGTAATAGCAAAGGGGCGCAAAATGCGCCCCTTGTTTTTATGTATGGCACTAAGAACGTGGTTGCGATCTTACACCCAGTCACAGGGGTCAACCCGATAATAACCCTGCAACTGCGCATAGAGTGCGGGATGATAATGCGCAAGATCGCGGCTTTTCTTGAAAAATGCTTCGGTCACGACAGCAAAGAATTCTGCCGGATTGGTTGCACCATAGGGGTCAATGATGGTCGGAGTATCATTGGCAATTGCCTCATGTAATTGCGCATATTCTCTTTCCATCAGTTCAGACCAGGCCTTATACGCCGCTGCAGACTTCAAAGCCGGAGCACCGTTGGTAGTTCCTGTTTCACTATCGAGTTGATGCGCAAATTCATGCACAACCACATCCTGCCCGCGTGCTTCGGTGTCAGGATTATGCGCAACCTGATCCCAGGCCAGGATCACCCGGCCATCACTCCAGGATTCACCACTCAAGCCCTGGTTGGTATGGGTGACGACGCCATCCGTATTCATCTGCGTTCTGGGTGCCACAAATGCCGAGGGATACACCAGCACGTGGGTTAGCTGCGGATATACATCCGATTCCCGGTTCAATAGCAAGAGACAAGCCTTGCCGGCTATCGTTACCCTGATTTCATCCGTGATATGCAGGCCACCGCAACCGACAAAGGTCTTTTGATATAAAAACTGACGTATGCGCCGCTTCAATTGCATTTGCAAATCAGTGGGCATGCGTGAATAGCCTGGCAAGTTTTTCCTCAGGATTTTTGAATAATTCAAGGGGAAAGCCTGCGACAGCACATAGCGCAAACGCGCCCGGGGCACCACAAACACCCCCAGTCCCGACAAGATCAATACAGCAAGTAGCCATTCCATGTTAATGCCCATCAAGGTTGCCGATGCCATAACAAAGACAGCATCCATTTACGTAAAGCAAATGGGCGCAACAAAGGCAAAATCAATAGCAAAGGCAAAAAATCCGGATTTACAAGATACATGCTGGTATAGCAAGACAGAATATCAACAGTATTACCGTCCGCAAAAAAGCAGGATTCCCATTTTCTCGCTAGCTTGCAGAACCAGACAGATACGGCCCAAATTTCAGCTTGATACGATCTTCTTCATCGGCATTATCGGTGACCAGAATAGTAAAGGTTTTACCACCTGGATCAACACGAACAATCACATGCCCATCGCGGCTGCTGAGCCTGCTGATCAAACGCCGGTTGGCGAGGAAGTTTTCATGCATGATAGAGGTTGCAAATACCTCACGCCGCCCAGGATAGAGACGCTCACTAAACATGCGTTCCAGTTGAAGCTGATCAGGATGGGAAATATGCCAACTGGGAATAATCCAGGCTTTTGGCCTCAGGATGCGAACGGAATCTGCGCTGATACCGTCAAACATGCCATGATGGTCGGCTGTTGATACATCAACAGGCCCCGATGCACGGGCAGCAGCAGTCAGTACATCACGCCAGGGAGCATCACCATCAAAGGTATAACTGGTCAAATCACCGGCAGTAAAATAAGCGAAATTTCCATACCCAATACGGATGGCTGTGGAACAGACGTTCTCATTCGGATAATCCTTGAGCGTCAGGGTATTCAGGGCCGGGAACAACATCCTGGTTTGCTCCCCCTTTCCGGTCCAGACCTGTCCATTCGCTGCAAGATTGCGAATATCAAAACCTGCCTGGTGCCCGGAACCATTTTCAGCAGCCTTATTGCAGGAAGTGAATTGATCGTTTCTCCCTACCATGAAACGCTCCACCTTTTGCCCGGTTTGTATGCGTGACTGAACAAAGGCGAGATAGTTGGAAGCAAATCGCCCATTGGGAGCGACGGGGTAATCGTAGCCAGGGTAAGCGCGGTCAATCAGGGTAGCAACCGGCACAATTTCAGCAACGTCAGTAATGCCTGACAATTGGTATGCCCCCTTGGCAGATCGAGGGGACAACTCATCGACATCACCGGTATGATCGGGGTGCAAGTGCGTCACCAGCACGTAGTCAAGTCCGGCTCGTTTGGTGGCACGTAAGTGACGTTGTACGTAATGACCTATCCATTCACCAGGCCGGCGCTGGGCACTCGGTCTTGGTGCAGCAGACGTATCAAGCCCATCTGCCGTGGCACCTGCGTCTATCAGTAAACTGGTTCCGTCTGGCATGATGACGAAAGTCGAATTACCTCGCCCCGTGGCAATATGATGTATGTCGAGGAAGCCTGGTGCCCAGGCGAACATGCTGCTACCGACTGCATCCAAGCCCGCACTTTGCACCGCTTCCCCAACCACATCCCTGGCCACAGCCATCGTGGACAAGGGTGCTGCCAGCATGCCAAGAATAAATTGACGCCGATTAATTGTCGTATCCATCATCATTCTCAACCATCAGAATTTTGCTGTCAGCGTCAGTCCGAAGGTACGTGGTTCGCCCACATATTCGGCCCGCACAACTTGTGTGGAACGCGTCAACAGATACGTAGTGTTGTTCGCATTTTTTATCCACGCAATGATACGCCAGCCGCGATCGGCAGATTCGTAACCGAGACTCAGATTGCTTAAGCCATACCCTGGAATCTGTAAGTTTGGGTCGTTTGCCGCCCCTGTGTTATAGCCGTCACGCCAGGAATAATTGGCCGACCCCACCAGATAGCCTGTCGACTCAAGAGGAATAATGACATTTGCAGCAGCAGAAAATTGATTGTGCGGTGCAGATGCAATCGGGTTGCCACTATTATTGACGGTGCCCACCACAAAACTATCGTAAGTACCGTCAATCCTGCTATAGCTGGTCGATAAGTCCAGCCAGTTCACTGGCTTGTAGGTGATTTCGACTTCACCACCTTTGACCGTTGCCTTGCTGGCGTTGACAATAGTCAAAATGCCTGTCAATGAGTTATTCACCAGTTCTTGCTTGTCTTTATATTCCAGCTTGTAGAGTGAGGCATTCACCCGCAAGCGATTCTGTAACCATTGTGTTTTAAGACCCGCTTCATAGTTAGTGACTTTTTCAGGATTGAAAGATGTTTTAAAAACACTGAAGGATGATGCGTCGCCATTAAAGCCACCGGCAGTGAAGCCACGAGTGACGCTGGCATAGGCCATCAGATTGCGTTCTGGCTGCCAGCTCAGCACCAGGCGAGGTGTTACCTCGCTCCAACTGGCCTTGACATCACCACTGCTAAAGTTGTTTATTGGACGTATGAAGTCAGACCGTATCAGGCTGGCGGTCTTTTCGTCTTGTGTGTAGCGGATACCTGCCGTCAGATCAAACGCTGAAGCCATATGTACGACACCGTCTGCGAATACTGCATAGCTTGTTGTATCTACATGCTGATTGGCCAAAGTCGCGCTGGCAAGGATTCCTGTCTTTGCCGCCAGGCCGCGCGTATCCAACTGTCTGGAACCATTTTCACTCATGTAATACAGACCGGCGACGAAATCACCATAAGCCCATTTCGGACTGGCGTAACGCAGCTCTTGTGAAAATGTACCTATCTGATCAGCATCCCGGACCAGACTCTGGCTACCTGTACTCAGAAAACTATAATTCGCACCGACGCCGGAATAGTCTTCGCCGGATTGCGACTTCCGGTAAGCAGTGACTGAGGTGACTTCACCTGCATCAGATTTCCAGTTGATTTTCGCCGATGTACCGGCAATGGTTCGCTTGAATCCTTGAATCACACCCAATTCTGATGTACGTACATCGCCATCATTTCCCAGCGTATCGGAGGATAGTGTACGGCCACCATTCCAGTCTTCACTATAGTCTGCACTGAACATGGTTTCGACACCACTACCAGGCTTAAAAAATAATTGCGCACGCGAATTACGGCTATTGATATCGTCTTGCTGCTTGCCTGTAAGACGATCAACACCGTAGCCGTCACGGCCTCGCACAGAAGCAGAAAGCTTGAATGCAGTACTATCATTTAGTGGCGTGCTGATCAGACCATTGAACTGACGGGCATTCAAATTACCCAAGGTGAACTGCGTTTCCAATACCCGCTCATCCAGAGATGGAGGACGCGTGGTGAGTACGATCGCACCACCCGTCACATTACGTCCAAACAGTGTTCCTTGCGGGCCTTTCAAAACGGTCAGCGAATCAAGATCAAACAATTCAAAATTGGCGGCACTGTTGCGCGGTATGAATACATCATCAAGCACGACTGCAACCGGTTTGCTCACACCAATTTGCGAGAAAGTATTGCTGATGCCACGAATCGCAATCGTGGGATTGTTCTGGCTGAAAGCAGACACCAGCAATCCGGGAGTCAGACGCGCTACGTCCTGCAAGCTTTGTATGCGATTGACTTCCAGTGCCTTGGCCGAAAATGTCGTCATGGAAATAGGTACGGCCTGGGCCAATTGCGGGCGCTTTTGTGCAGTGACGGTTACCGTGCTGAGCGAGATTTCCGCCTGACGCCTAAGAAAGATGGTAGTACCATCATCGCTCGCCAGTTCCAGCCCACTGTCGAGAATGAGCTGGCGCAAAGCGTCTCTTGCCTCGAATGCACCTTTCAGGGGGTTGCTGCGCAGACCCTTTGCCTCGGCAGGTACAACTATGTGCAAGCCGGTTTTAGCTGACAATGCGGCCAGCGCCTCAGTCATATCTTGCGCAGGCAGATCGAGCACCGTGCCGCGAAAAATGACAATCGCATTCGCTCCATCACGCTTAACCAACAAGCCACTATTACCCAGCAATGATGTCAGTGCCTGTTCCTGTGACACCTGACCTTTGATTCCTTTGGTGGAAATTCCACTAATGTCACCCGGCTTGTACAGTAACTGAATGCCATATTGGGTGGCATAGGCGTCGAGCGCGGTCTTCAAATCGCCGCCCGGTATATTGATCTCGCTTGCCTGGGCCCGAGCTTGGGATTGCGCCTGTACTTGAGCTGATATGCAGGTTGTCATTATGCATAGTGCACCGACAAGTTGATGACGAACCATTTTGATTCCTTTGAAATAAGTGAAGTTTTTTTGCTACCCACTTACTTAGACGAGCCCATCTCGAAAATCCGGCATGTCTCAGCGAAGGATTTTTATCTCATCCTTTCCAATCTCAATTTTCAGACCAAAACCCTGATGCAACAGGCGGGCAAAACCATCAACGTTATCGACATTAAAACTGCCAGCGATTTTAATCTGGCCAGCAGAAGCGTCCAGAATTACCAACTTTTTTTGGTTATAGCGATTGAATTCTGATACCGCCTGGGCCAGTGTCATGTCATCGAGTACCAGCTTACCCTGACGCCAGTCAAGCTGTTTCATCATCTGTTCGCTGGTTTTATGATTGACAACAAGTTGGCCATTGCCGGTTTCCAGCGTTTCGTTTTTGGTCATCACCACGGCGTTTTCTGGTAGCGGCTGGCTGGGGGATTTCGCATCACTATTGCTGACCTGCACCCGTCCGTCGACAACATTTACTTTAATTTGATCACCATCCCTGCGTACTGAAAATTTGGTGCCAAGGACAGTGACCCGACTTTTGCCTGCCTCAATGACAAAGGGGCGCTTTGTATCATGCGCGACCTCAAAATAAGCTTCCCCACTATCCAGCCAAACCAGACGCTTTTCGGAAGATATCTGTGTCCGGATATGGGTGTTGGTATTGAGTGCCAATCTGGAACCATCAGGCAAGGCCAGCGTCTTGCTTTCACCAAGCACGGTGCCATACCTTGTTGCCGGGGTGAGAGTGTCAGACGAAACCACTAGTGCGCCGGCACCCACGATGACCAGTACGCCTGCCGCGATTCTCCACCCGGCCAGCAGTGAAAATGCAGCCCTTGGTTTAGGTACGGAATATTGTTGAGGCATTTTCAATGAGCTGAGACGATTGGCCCGCTGCCACACACTCTTCAGCCTTAAATAAGCAATCCGGTGTGCCGTTGCTTCATTAATCCAGGCCTGCATTGCCGTTTCCTGCTCATCAGACCAGTTGCCACTGTCGCGGCGTGCTAACCAATTGGCTGCCTGCTCTTCAATTTCAGACGCGCTTTTCATACCGAGTCGTCCTTTTTGCGAATTTTTAATGATAATTTAGTTACTCCCACGGTTACTCCTTTGACAAGGAGAGAGCTGGCCAGGACACGCATTCCCTTGGATATCTGTTTTTCTACCGTGTCTTCGGTAATACCCATGTATAGCGCGACATCTCGCTGCGACATATCGTCAATTTTTCTTAATTGCACGACTTCACGGCAGCGCGCCGGCAACATGTCCATCGCCTGTTGCAGCAAACGTAGTTCCTGGTGCCCGGTTGCGTGCCGCTCGGGCGTGAGCTCATCGCTGGATACATCCAGGATATCCAGATCAGCGTAGGCTTCAATTGACACCACTTGCGCGCGGCGTGCCAGATCGATCAGCAGGTTACGCGCCGTTGCGAAGACAAATGGCTTGACCATTTCTGGCATGCGTTTCGCAGCAGACTCATACAGACGCACGTACACTTCTTGCAATAAATCGGCAACATCGTCCTCTTGCCTGCGATTACGGCGCAAAAAGCGGATCAGCGCGGCTTCCAGCGGCAACACCTCGAATTCAAACCATTCATCCAGCTTATTGGATTCCATGAATCACACTTTCTTAACCAGATTGAACGAAAATACACCCTTACTCTAACTTAGACGAAGACGAAAAAGAAATCCGCCATATCTTGAAGCGATATATATTGAAGCAATTAATCACGTTATTATTGTCGCCTCCAACGACATGCTTAGCGTACTGCGCAGGATTTGTCATCGGGCGACATGCCAGGTTTATTGGCAATTGAACCTTGCTCAGACCTTCCTTCACCTCAGTAAATAAAACTATTTCCCTATGCAAGATGTATTAAGAAAAAAAATCATTGCCGTATGCGACAACAAAATCAAGCAAAAGGGTACGGATGTAGGTTTATCCTTTTACGCCTTCTTCGCCAATAAAAATGATGACCCGGAATTATTGATGGAAGCAGCTACCTGGTGGATCATGGAAAACAAATTCGACCATTTTGAAAAAGCAGTCAAAATCAGGCAATTGGTCACGGCCATGGATATGAAGGATTGACACCACCGGGCAGGCACCGGCAGCCTGCGGGCAACAAATGGAAACTGCGGGCATAATGTACAGATGCTAGTCTTCCCTTCCCCATCTATTGTTCTCTACAGCAGGTTTGCAAAACTATGAGCGCCCTCTTTTCCCCTCTCCGTCTCGGATCACTGAATCTGACAAACCGCATCATTATTGCACCCATGTGCCAGTACTCTGCCGACAACGGCAAGGCAACCGACTGGCATCTTATCCATCTGGGTGGCCTGGCTCTGTCGGGTGCCGGCTTATTGATACTGGAAGCAACCGCAGTCGAAGACATAGGCCGCATTTCTCCTGGTGATCTGGGTTTGTGGTCAGATGAAACCGAGGCCGCACTTGGTGAGGTTTTGAAATCCATACGCAGGCATTCAAACATGCCGGTTGCCATACAGCTTGGTCATGCGGGCCGCAAGGCGTCCAGCCAGGTACCCTGGCATGGTGGCCAGCTTATCGCGATAGAAGATGGGGGCTGGCAAATGGCCGCCCCTTCAGCCTTAGCCCATGGCAAAGGCGAACGCCCGCCCCTGGCGCTGGATGAAGCAGGTTTACAGCGAGTCAAAAATGCCTTTGTTGATGCCGCCGTGCGGGCCCACAGACTGGGCATCAATGCCATAGAAATACATGCTGCACATGGCTATCTGTTGCACCAGTTCCTGTCACCGATTGCCAATCAGCGTACTGACCAGTATGGTGGTTCAGTGGAAAACCGTTTGCGCTTTCCGCTGGAAGTGTTTGAGGCCGTACGTGCCGCCGTACCCAAAGATAGCATGACAGTTGGCGTGCGTCTTTCGGCAACAGACTGGGTTGACGGTGGACTGGATGTCGCGCAAAGCAAGCGCTTCGTGCAGGCATTGCAAGAGCGCGGCTGTGACTTTATCCATGTTTCCAGTGGTGGTGTTTCGCCGGAACAAAAGATTCCTCTGGGACCAGGCTATCAGGTTCATTTAGCGGAAGAAATCAAGCAACATTGCAGCCTGCCTGTGATTGCCGTAGGCCTGATCACGGACGCGCAACAGGCAGAGGATATTATCAAGGCAGGTAAGGCGGATGCGATCGCCATCGCCCGCGGGATTTTATATGACCCGCATTGGCCCTGGCATGCAGCTGCGCAATTGAATGCCACAGTGGACGCGCCAAAGCAATACTGGCGCTCGCAACCACGTGATCAGAAAAACTTGTTTGGTGACACCCGCATAGGGCAAAGATAACTAGACAAGGCTGCGTCACCTCAGCCTTGATTTCCATTTTAATTTTGCGGCGGGTGTACCTGCTCGGCCGCCCATTGATTGCGCATGGAATCGCTGTCTGTACGTCGGCCCAGCCAGTTTTCATAAGCGGCGGCATCAAACTGCACGATGTTGCAGTTTTCTACCGAGATCAGATGGGCAAGCACCGACTGTTGTGGCCGCCACATAATGGATTCACGGTATGGCAAGGTACACCAGTCTTCAAAATTGTCATACCACACCAGCGCTATTGGTTTTTTGCTGACATCTGCGGGCATTTGCTGGTAATAGGTTTTTATTGCTGCTTGCGTCTCTGCAATTGCCTTCTTACGGCAAGCCATCAGGTAATTAATCATCGATATCACGTCTTGCGGTATCTTTTGCGCGCCCGCTTCCCAGTTGCTCCAGTTGCGTTGTGTGACACCGCCGATTAATTCTGCTGCTTCGTGCTGACTGAAATGCAGCAAACTGCGGATTGCCTTTAATGTTACACCATTCATTTTTTATCCTTTACCCAAAGTCGTGTTGCCCCTGAATGCATTCAAGGCAGCATCAGTCCAATTTTTTCAGGGCTTCTTTGACGTAATTGGCATTGGGACTATTCGGCGACAGTTCCAGGAAACTGGTATACGCTTTTTTAGCTTTTTCGTTTTCATTCAGCATGGCTCTGGCATCCCCCAGGTTCAGGTAGGCAATCGCACGGGATGGATCAATCTGCAAGGTATTTTCAAACCAGCGCGCTGCCTCTGCATATTTTTGCTGCTTGAAATAGACAAAGCCCAGATTGTTTGCGGCCAGGCCAAAATCAGGGCGGTATTTCAAGGCTTCGGTGAACGCAGCTTCGGCCTGGGCATACTGTTTTTCCCTGTACAGTTGCAAGCCATTGTCGTTTGCTCTTTGTGCTAATTGACGCGATGGCGCATCCACCATTTTGGGTGCCGCGATTTTCTGTTCGCCACCATTCAGGTTTTTAATGACGATGGGCGCTTCACTGCCAGCTTTGACGGTTACCCCATCAATTTTGTTGTTGAGGGCAATCGCATCAGCAGATAGCTGATTGGTTTTTGCACTCAAGAACTCGCCTTCGCTATGCATTTCAAATACAAACTCGCCACCTTCAGAACCTGGCAGGCTACCAAACGCCGGGGTCTGCTGCGACATGCTGGATACCGCCGGGGCGATATAGGCCGCCAGTTCAGTCGCGGTAATCATGCCGTCACCGTTCAGGTCAGCCTTGCCACTTAAGGCCTGCAGCAAAGTCCAGGTAAATACAGAATGTCCATTTGGCCCGCCATCGGCCACCAGTTGGTCGGCACCACCTGCAGTCAGCATTTGCCGGCCCATGCGACGTGCATTTTCACGCAGGAAGGCACCGCTGCCTCCGCCACGCGTCAGGCCCAGGCCGCTATAACAGGCATCCATCACAAACAGGATATGTTTGGCATTCAGGCTTTCGGCAATGTTTTGCAAATCCGTCATGGGAATGGCATCGACCGACAACTGTTCAGGATCGGAATCTACCGGGATGATATACCCCAGGTTGCGGCCAGAACTCAGCTTTCTGGTAGCACCATGTCCGGCAAAAAACACAAACACCCGGTCATCTTTCTTCAATTGCCCGTGGCCCAGTTTTTCATGGAACAGGGCAAGAATATTATTCCTGGTTGCATCGCCATTCGTCAGTGTCAATACCTTGTCACCCGGGAAGCCCAGTTTGCTGACCAGCATATCGCGAATGGCATTCGCATCCTGCACGGCATATTGCAGCTTGGGCCATTTGGCATAATCATTAATGCCGATCACGATGGCCCAGCTATTTTGATAATCGGTACTGATGCTGACTTTTTCCGGTGTCGCCTTGCCGCCCTTGACGACCTTGAAATCAGTACCGTCCCAGGATGCAAAGCTGTAGCCATCAGCAATCAGTTTATCCAGCACCAGAGGCAAGGCCTTGATCGTGCGCTCATGGATATCATGGAAGAGAATGATGCCACGCTGTTCTTTTTCCAGCGTACCCAGGACACGACCAGCAATAGAGTTCGGCACCGGATCAGCCCAATCCAGTGAATCAATATTCCACATGACAGAGTGCAAGCCCAATCTGCCGAGGATTTGCATGCCTTCCTTGCTCTTTGCGCCGTACGGAAAGCGGAACAAGGCAGAGCGCGCCGGATCTATCGCCTTCAGCAATTTATCGGTTTGCTCAATTTCAGCATTCAGGCTGTCACCACTTTGTTTGGACAGCAAGGCATGGCTGAAGCTGTGATTGGCCAGCACATGGCCTGCGCTCAGCAATCTTCTGCTGGTTTCGGCATTTTTGTTCAGCAGCTCTTTGCCTTTGGCATCGATGCTGCCAACGTTTTTACCCACCTGGAAGAATACGCCGGGCACATTGTATTGCTTCAATATCGCTGCAATTTCATCGGTATAGGTGGCATGTGGGCCATCATCAAACGTCAGCACCACGGTTTTGGCTGGCAGGCCCTGGCCGAAAATGTCTTTTTCTTTTTCGCTTACTGGCTCCGGTTTTTCCGGATACGGCAAGATAATGCCGTAGTCTTTGAGGATTTGTTCACGGTTATATAATTTGCGCAGTTTGGCGATGTAATCATCCCAGCGTTCGCGCTTCAACTCTATCGAGCGTGACTCAAAGCGAGAAAATATCTCTTTGAGTTCCTTGTCGTATTCCTTTTCAATCTCGTTCAAGGCACTCAGGTCATCGCTGACGCGCTTGTGCAATTTGATGGAAGGCAGAGTTTGCTCGGTAGCGATCAGCTTTTGCATCCTGACCAATACTTCCCTGAATGCCAGACGATCAGCGTCATACAGGTCTTCACCAGATTCTATATACGTCAGGATAGTGTCGAAGCTGGCTTCCCGCTGAACCGCATGGCGGGTCTTGAGCTTATCAAAATAGGTATCGAGATTATTTAACCTGACCAAGTTTTCATGAAACAGGGCTTGCCCGATGCGATTGGCTTCGTTGCGTTCTTTGGGCCCCTGCTTTTTTTCATCCGCCAGCAAGACGATGATCTTGCGGTAGGCGACCAGCAAACCATTCAAGTCATCCGGTATTTTGCCGGCATCAAAGCCATCCTTGGGGTCAACCAATGCAGATTCAGCACTGGCACCGCCCCCCGCCGTCTGGGTATTTTTATGAATGACAAAATAGGTGGCAATAGCCAGGCAGACTGCCACTACGGCAGACACAATAATCTTGATAGGTTTCATTGAAAAAATCGATACAACAATACAATAGGCGGACAAGCAGCAAGAAACTAAGTTAGTTCGGTATCATATTGCAAATAAGGGCTTGTATGCGGACGAGAATGGGATTTTCTTCACTAAAAGCCCAGTTTTTCCAGATTTTTGGCAGCTTCACGTTGTGTCAATGCCGAAAATTGCCCCTTATGCTGATCAAGAAAAGCGCGGATCATCGCCGGATCATGCCAGGCGTAATCGCGCAAAGCCCAGCCTATGGCTTTACGGATGAAGAATTCATCTTCTGTGGTCAATGCCAGTGCATACCGGCACAATCTGTCCACATCCGTCTTTTCACGCCAGCCCAGTTGATGCAACAAGGCGATACGCCTGACCCAAAAATCTTCATGCAGCAAAGCCGCGTCCATGGTTTTCTGTATTTTCCTGTCTTCAGTAAGATGCAGGCGCAACAGGTCGCCAAATACACCGGCCAGGCCATCCACACTGTCCCACCAGGATTTTTGCTGTACCAAAACAAGTAAGGCTGGTACATCTTTCTGGCCTAAACGCCGGTAATGTTTGGCCAGAATATCCACTGCCAGATATTGGTATTCGCGTTCCTTGCAGCCCCACAGGCCAGTCGCCACCGCCAGGAGTTGATCAGCATCGGCTGTTTTCAATTGCCGGATGATATCAACAGATGCCTTGCGCCTGTCAGGTGCGGGAATACCCAGAAATTCAAATCGGTTTTTCATATACGCACGCATTCCCTGCGCCCGCGCAGGATCAGCAAGTGGCGATAAGCTGATCCTGCATTGCCTGATGATTTCTTCCATATTGCCAGTCCCAAAATTGCGATGGTGCTAGTGTAGTGTTGCACGCAGATTGCCGCTTATAAAATCGCGGATTTTTCGTTGAGACAAGGAAAAAACCGCAGCAATGCCGAGGTATTGCGAGGATTTTCGACGCAGTATCGGCGGAAAAGGCGCATTTTATAAGTGGCAAGAAGAGTGCAGCACTACACTAGGCGGGCCTGGCGATTCCAAAAGAATCCAGTATGCTCAAATATTTTCAAACACACATTCTTTTATGTTAAAGTCATTATGCTTTTGTTCATGCTTTAATGCATCACCCCGCCTGCATATTTCCTAATCATACCAAGCCAGCTCAGGAGTCGCCTCATGTTCTCAGCCATACCTGAAACACCGCAGCACGCCATCAAAAATCGTCCACTCACAGAATTCAACACCGATGCCGCTGCCGTGAGGGCGATTGCGCAGGCTGCTATCAGCGTCGAATTGTTTACGATTCCCCTGTACATGAATTCCATGTATTCAATCTATGGCACGCATCAGATCAATTCGCGGGATCATAATTACTACAAGGGGCGGCAATGGCCAGGCATGTCGACCAGCGCCAATCCGCAAACAGCCAATGAACATGCCTTCAATATCATTTTCAGTGTCTTCATCCAGGAAATGCTGCATTTGCAGATGGCCGCCAACCTGGCAACAGCGATTGGCGTCAAACCCAGTTTTACCACCGGTTCCGGTCTGCAAGACAGTGACAATGGCTGGATCTGCTATGGTCCGGCAGAAACCAAAATTCCCTGCATAGTCAAGCTCACGGATACCAAAAGCTACAGCGATGTCAAAGTCAACCTGGAAGCACTGAACCACAACCAGATACAGTTGTTCCTGGCCATAGAACAGCCTGAAAACGTAGCACGCGAAGAATTGCGTGACAACGCCCACAAGTATTTCCCCGATGTGCCACTGGCTGACTGGACACCCCAAAAAGGATTTGCTGACCTGCCACTGTTCGGCACCATAGGCTATATGTACGAGTGCTATGCCAAGTACATCAGCATGGAATATGAAGATGGTAAAACATTGTGGCAAAAACTGTTCGACAATGGCTCGGTGCAGCAAGACATGTTCAATGTCCACAGCACGCCGACTGAAAAGAACGAAAGTCATCCCGAAAAAGAATTCCCGTGTTTTTCCACCCTGTTTGAACCTGCTGAAAAAGATGGTGGCGGCATCGTTTCACAAAACAAGGCCATCGACATGATGTGCGCAATCACCGACCAGGGTGAAGGTAATTCCACCGGCATCGCCCAGTATCGTCGTACGCATTTGCTGAAAGCAGTGCAGCCTGACTATCGTGAATCAAAAGATGCTTTAAAAGCCGATTACCCTTCTTATGATGGGGATGGCGAAGAAGCCGATTCCAAAGATACGGCTGCACGTTTTAACAGCGCCGCTTTTGATCATTATGAACGTTTCCATCAAGTCAAAGAATTCCTGGAATCAAAGAGTGAGATCGCGTCCAAACGCCTGAGCACCTGGGAAGAATGGCATGCCGCCGGCAATCGCTGGACCAGCGACATGCTGCTCAATAAAGACTATGATCCAAGCACTGCACCAAAAAACATCCCCAGCCCGGAAGCGGTAGCCAATGCCATCAACAGCCTCAAGGATGGTTGTGCAGACACCTTGAAAACCTTGAGCCAGGTATCTGCCGGTGCCATCTATGGCATTACATCGGTACTGGATGATTACTGGACAAACAGCAAACTCGCCTTCCCCTATCCATCCATGGTCGGCTCCGGTGACCGCATGTCGATTTGCTGGGCGATTACCGGCTGTTCGCCGCAGTTGTCAGTCAAGGTTCCCCTGCCTGACAAAACCAGCCTGTATCACGCCTGCCAGGGCTTGGATCTTAACAAGACCAGTGACGCCGACCTTCAATGCGCTGCCATTGCGGTCTATCACACCTGCCGCGGCTCTAACGGCTGCAAGTCACAGGGTGGCTGCGGTTTTGCACAACTGGATAGTGGCGGTGGCGCATCTTGCAGAGCCAGTTATCACAAGTCCGTGCATGCCCATGCCCCTACAGCAGACAATGCCAACCAGGTTTTGTGCGGCACGAAAGAACTGTTCAGCGCCCCTAGCGACAATAAGTGTAAAAGCTTTGGTGGCTGTGCCGTACCGATTTCAGCATCACAGCTTTTCCCCGCCCGTGGCAGCATGGTCTTGTACAATTTTGCCGGCGCGCCGGATTATACTGAAACCCGGTTGCCCGACGCAGACAACATCGGCTTCCAACTAGGTGACAATGTATTCGATATCGCATGGGCGGCTTATGTCAAGGTCATGGAGGTGCGCCAGCAAGACCCAGGCACACAGCCGCAGCCAACCGACCTGCGACTGGCATTGCCACCATCGACCTGACCTGCTTATGCCTGAATATTCGTACCAACATCCACATATACAGCAGCGCCTGGGCCTGCCCAATCTGGGTTTGGGCCTGGGCCTGCGGAATACCCACTTCCAGGATATTTTGCAACACGGTGCGCAGGTAGGATGGTTTGAGATCATCAGTGAAAACTTCATTGACCATCACGGCTATGCACGCCATGTGCTGGATAAAATTGCCGAGATCTGTACTATCGTCATGCACGGTGTATCGTTATCGATAGGCAGTAGCGATGCTCTCGATTTCGATTACCTCAGGAAAATCAAGCAACTGGCAAAAGAGCTGCAACCGGCATGGGTGTCTGATCATCTGTGCTGGACCGGTGTTGCCTCGGTTAACACCCACGACTTATTGCCGCTACCGCTGAATGAAGCCACACTCAAACACGTGGTGGAGCGGGTGCGCATCGTGCAAGACTTTCTGGAAAGACCGCTGATACTGGAAAACCCCAGCACCTATGTCGAATTTGAACTGTCCACCATGCCTGAACACGCTTTTTTAAGTGCTCTCGCAAGACAGACTGGTTGTGGCTTGCTGCTGGACGTTAACAATGTGCATGTGTCAGCCTACAACCATGGCTTTGATGCCGCCGATTACATACGACAATTACCGGCAGAACATATCGTGCAAATCCACCTGGCTGGCCCGACCCAATGTGGTAGCTATATGATAGACACGCATGACCAGCCGGTTCCTACACCGGTCTGGCATCTGTATGCCCTGGCGCAGGAATTAACCGGTGGTGTGTCGACTTTGCTGGAATGGGATGCCAACATCCCCTCTTACCCTGAACTGCTGGCAGAACTGGATAAAGCCAGGCAAGTCATGGCTGGTACTATCCCGCAAATGGCGATATCCCGCAGTGATAGTGAAGGTCTTTCCACACCCGTGCAATTCCAGCTGGCTGAGCAAAATGAGCAATCTGGATGCCCGATATGAATTCCATGATGCCAGACCTTTCATTAAGTCAGTTACAGAACTGGTTTCTGACAGCGATGATACATCCTGGCGGCGTTGACCAGGGGCTGGCCCTTGCACAACAACGACTGGGTGTACCAGAAGCAGACATGCTGAAAACAACGCCAGAAAAACAATCGAGAATGCATATCTATGCCCATGGCTATATCCTGCGCCTGCAGGAATGCCTGCAGGCAGATTTCCCGATTTTGTTGCGACTGATGGGTGAAGACCTGTTCAACTTCTTCGCCCGTAATTACATCTGGCGCCAGCCTTCACGCGCCCCATCGCTGTATGATCTGGGGACAGGTTTCGCCGATTTTTTGCAACAAAGTCAGCCCAGGCAACAAGCAGGCGGCGATGCAGCACAAACCGAAAGCCTGAGCCTGCTGCAATTTCCCATAGAGATAGCAAAACTGGAACGCGCCTTCACTGAAGTCATTCGCGCTCCGGGACTGGAGAAAAATAAGGCCACACTGCATGACAATAGTTTTGCCTGGCTAAGCGGACAATCCTGCACCCTTCATCTACCCGCCAGTGTACGCCTGCTGGAAACGCATTTCCCCCTGCAAGGGTATTGGGAACAAGTCAAGGCCGCTGATCAAGATGCAGAACTACCGGCACCACCAATGGCAGCACCTGCCTATCTTGCTGTCGCACGCATGAATTACCGGGTACATCTCATCACCCTCCTGCCCTGGCAATTTCATTTTCTGAAATCCACACAACAGCACCACGATCTTCATCAGTGTGCAGAATATGCGGCACAGCATGTCCATCTACCCGTACAAGATCTATTGGCGGATATCGGTCTTTGGCAATTACGGGCAGAACTGCAGGGCTTGCTTACTATCAACAGCAGGCAAGACCCATTTCATCATTAGTGGACTGAGGACCGGTTTTCTTCATCACTTCGGCCTGCCTTATCATTTCGCGTCACGCATAAAAAAACCTCTTCAACTCAGAAGAATTGAAGAGGTCTATTGTCCTACGCAATCAATTAATTGACCGGCGCAATCACTGTTTTATCGCTTTTGTTGAGCAAGTCTTTTGCTGCCAGTGCCAGGAAGGCGTCCACAGCAGAGCTGCTGCCGCTGCCACCAGTCTGTATGCTCGGTACCATGGCAATATGACCTTTCTCTATGGCTTCGGCAAAGCGCAGTAAGACCGTTTGCTGGAACTGCAGTTCAGGTCCGCCATAGGCTTCTACATTCAGCTCAGTCGCTTTCGCCTGTGCTTCACCAATTTGCTGGATCTGATAAGCCTCTGCATTGGCCAGGGTACGTTTGGCATCGGCCGCACCGGATGCCACCTGGCGTGCTTCTTCCGCTGCCTTGATGGCTTTTTGTACTGCCGCACTACCCTGGTTTTCAGCAATTTTTACTGCCAGCTCAGATTCGGTAATGGCAGTCTGCTGTTTGGCCCTGGCTTCTGCTTCACGCAGGATGCGCTCTTGCACGGCAGCGGTTTCTTTGGTTTTGTAGGTTTCCAGTTGTTCCCTGGATACCTGGCGTTCACGCAATTGTTTCAGGATCACTTCAATTTGCGTATCACCGGTCTTGGCCCGTGGGGTACCGATCAAGACTTCATTCAGGGTCAGGTTATAACCTTCAAAGTTCTTGCGCATCTCGGCTTTTGCACGCTCCTGGATATCCGAACGTTCCTGCAGCAATTCAATCAGGGTCTTGCCCTGTCCTATGTTTTTGAAATAGGCAGCCACCATCGGGTCCAGGGTCTGTTCCACCAGTTTCTGGATATCACCAAATCGTTGTATCACCAGCGGTGCCATTTTGTAGTCGATGTTGACGACCACGGACAAAGGCAGGTCAGGCTCGAACGCATCTTTGGTAATCAGTGACACTTCGCTCAGGTGTTTATCCAGCTCATGTGAGCCGACCTGACCAGATTGCCATTTCAGGATAAAGTTGGTGGTCGGTACATCGATCACCCGTTTGGCATAGGGATTCAGGGCGTATTTACCCGGCAACAGCGGCGTCACCTGCACACCTTTTTCATCGCTGCTGACCAGTTCACCATGACGGTAAGATTCACCTGTCACGTCATTGCCAGCCTTGCCGGTGTAAGACACGACCACGCCCACATAACCCACCGGTACGACGCGTTTCTCGACGATCTCATAGGTGGCAAAGCGGGCATTCAGGTAGTAGGTACCCTCGACCAGAACCTGTAACTGACGACCTTTATAACCACCGCCTTCGATGAAGACCTCGGGGTTCTGGAAGTCGTGATGATAACTGCGGTCTTCATGCGGATCAGCCCCAACCACGGGGGCCACTATCGTGCCCTCTGGCAGTGAGCGGCCTTCGTGGGTGGTAATGACGGCCAGTTTGTCGTCGCGTATCACCAGCGGCAGGAAGCCATTGCGCAGGCGCAGTTCTTCCAGCATTTCTGCCAGTTGACCAACCACCATGCCTTCCGAGCTGACATTGCCGTCACCCGGCAACGGCAAGGCATACACGCGGTCAGCAGTCAGTACGACAAATTGCGCCAGGTTGATGGCATAAGTACCTTCGCGCAAGATCTTGCGCTGCAGACCTTTTTGACCATCGCTGGTCAAAAAACTGCGCACATTGGTAAAGTCATTCGCTGCCTTGTTACAGGCCAGGTTTTGGGTAGGTGCCATGGCCTGGCCATCACGGGCAAACACATAGGCCAGGGTACCCTGCTGTATCGTCACCAGGTCATGTCTGTGGATAGCATATTGAAACGGGAAGAACACGTGAAAACCACCGCGCAAGACTTCAGGCTGGAAACCGGCTTCGCCATTCAATGCAATAAAGCCGTGCTGGACAGAGCCACTGGCGGACCATTTTTTTTCAACGATACCGATTTTCTCATTCGAGATATAAACCAGAATATTACTGGTATACAGCAGCAGAATCAGCGCGATAACACTGCCTGCCAAAATAATAAATTCAAACATGAATAGCCTCTTCTTCAATAAGTTCCGATAGATTCGGAAATGCAGCGGCGCTACTGGCACCTGGGAGGTGCCAGCAGTACAGCTATGGGGGAGTTAAATCAGGGGTTCAAGGAAGGCCTGTCACGCCGCCATTTCAATTTAGACAGGTCGTCGCGGCGGCTCGATGACCGCAGGTTTTTGCGATTTGACAACTTGCATGGCAGTGGCGATCAGGCCACTCATATCACCCAGATTGGCCGGGACGATAATCGAGTTATTGGTTTTAGCCAGATTGGCAAACGCTGCGACATATTGCTCAGCCACTTTCAGGTTGACCGCATCAGCACCACCAGGCGATTGTATCGCGGCGGCAGTCTTGCGTATGGCTTCGGCACTGGCTTCTGCAATCGATAGAATGGCAGCGGCCTGACCTTGTGCACGATTGATGGAAGCCTGTTTTTCACCTTCGGATTTGGCAATTGATGCTTCACGTTCACCAGTAGCGATGTTGATCTGCTCTTGCTTGCGGCCTTCGGATGCGGCAATCAGGGCACGCTTTTCACGTTCAGCAGTAATCTGCGCCTGCATCGCATGCAGGATTTCTTTTGGTGGTGTCAAGTCCTTGATCTCATAACGCAAGACCTTGACGCCCCAGTTGGCAGCAGATTCGTCAATCGCATTGACGATGGTGGTATTGATGTGATCGCGTTCTTCGAAGGTTTTATCCAATTCCATTTTGCCGATGACCGAACGCAAGGTGGTTTGTGCCAGTTGTGTAATCGCCGCAATATAGTTAGAAGAACCGTAGGAAGCGCGCATGGCATCGGTGATCTGGAAATACAATATCCCATCTACCTGCAATTGCGTATTGTCCCTGGTAATACACACTTGCGGCGGCACATCCAGCGGGATTTCTTTCAGGATGTGCTTGTAGGCGATGCGATCAACAAAGGGCACCACGATATTCAAACCTGGCCCCAGCGTGGCATGGTATTTACCCAAACGCTCGACCACCCAGGCGTGCTGTTGCGGCACGACATTGATGGTCTTGAAGATAAACACGATACCCAACACCAGCAAAACCAGAGCGACTGTACCTATATTTTCCATTTTCTTACCTTTATTGTTATGTAGATGATTTTTTATTTACGCTAGAAAAACTGATGCAACTGCTTTTTATTTCTTGTCAGGACGGCTTCACAAGCAAGCGGCTACCTTGTATTTCTTCAATCGTGTAAGCACCGGGATAGCCAGCCGAGTGCTGCAATTCCACATCCCACATGGCACCGCGATACATGGCACGCGCCACAAACTTGCCGTTGCCCTGGTCTTTCCATTCATTGACCTGCAGGCTTTGCCCTATATCCATATTCACATTGGGGTCACGTGATGCGTTGCCATTTCCTTTCCAGCCATATTTGCTTTTATGCAAAGCTACTGTGGCAAGCGAGCCGACAATTGCCACCACGATCATCTGGCTGGCAGCACTCAATTGAAATACAGCTGCTATCGCGCCAGCGGCCAGACCCAGGGATATCATCAACAAATAAAATGTGCCCGTGAACAATTCCAGTATCACGACCACGCCCGCCAACACCAGCCACATCATCCATCCATTCATTTTCTTATTCTCCTTATCAGTTTTTATATCATCGTGACTCTGCTACTTTTACATTCTGTACGACAGACTTATATTTTTCATCGGTAATCGTCGTAGGAATTTACTCACAAAAAAGCCCTCGTTACCTATTCGGTAGCGAGGGCTTTCCCACGAATTTTGCTGAAGTATTGATTTTCTTTTTCTTAAGTTTCGACACCGGTAGTCTAGTCCTAATTTTAGAAAATACAAGGGTCCAGGATTATTTATGTTGCGGCGCACCAACAAGAAAAAACGGGAATGCCGTATCAGGCATTCCCGTTTTTCCGGGTAGAAACGAACGCTATGCCTGGCTTATTTAGGAACTGCAGCCAGTTTCTGCCAGGTATCGATCACGGAATCAGGATTCAGAGAAATGGATTCGATCCCCTCTTTCATCAGCCATTCGGCAAAATCAGGATGATCGGACGGCCCCTGACCACAGATGCCGACATATTTGTCCAGCTTGCGGCAGGCAGCAATGGCGCGTGACAACAAGGCGCGCACGGCAGGGTCGCGTTCGTCAAAGTCGGCAGCCAGCAATTCCATGCCGGAATCACGATCCAGGCCCAGAGTCAACTGCGTCAGATCGTTCGAGCCGATGGAGAAACCATCAAAGAATTGCAGGAATTCTTCAGCCAGTATCGCGTTCGATGGCACTTCACACATCATGATCAGGCGCAGGCCATTTTCACCACGGCGCAAGCCATTTTTCGCCAACAGATTCACGACTTTTTCTGCCTGGCCCAATGTACGGACGAAAGGCACCATGATTTCCACATTGGTCAGGCCCATGTCATTGCGCACGCGTTTCATTGCCTGGCATTCCATCTCAAAACATTCGGCAAAGTCCGGTGCCAGGTAGCGCGCAGCGCCACGGAAACCCAGCATAGGATTTTCTTCATCCGGTTCATAGCGTGAACCGCCTATGAGTTTTTTGTATTCGTTGGATTTGAAGTCAGACAGGCGCACAATGACTTTCTTCGGCCAGAATGCAGCGGCAATGGTGGCGATGCCTTCTGCCAGTTTGTCGACATAGAAGGCTCTTGGGGAAGCGTGGCCACGGGCGACGGATTCCACCGCTTTTTTCAGGTCGGCATCAATATTGGGGTATTCCAGAATCGCTTTTGGATGTACGCCGATATTATTGTTGATGATGAATTCCAGACGCGCCAGGCCCACACCTTCATTCGGCACGGACTGGAAGTCAAACGCCAGTTGCGGATTGCCGACATTGAGCATGATCTTCAATGGCAGCTTGGGCAATTCGCCACGCAACTCTTCTGTGACTTCAGTTTCCAGCAAGCCGTCGTAAATCTTGCCTTCATCGCCTTCGGCGCAAGATACGGTGACCAGGGTGCCGTCTTTCAGTACATCGGTCGCATCTTCACAACCTACCACGGCAGGTACGCCCAGCTCACGGGCGATAATCGCTGCATGGCAGGTACGGCCACCACGATTGGTGACGATGGCGGCAGCGCGCTTCATGACAGGTTCCCAATTCGGGTCGGTCATGTCAGCCACCAATACGTCGCCTGGCTGCACTCTTTCCATTTCGGATGGATCATGAATGACACGCACGCGACCTGCACCAATCTTCTGACCAATCGCACGACCAGACACCAGTACCGTGCCGCTGCCTTTCAGTTTGAAGCGCTGTTGTGCATCAGTCGCCTTTTGCTGGGATTTAACGGTTTCGGGACGCGCCTGCAGGATGTACAGCTTGCCGTCACGACCATCCTTGCCCCATTCTATGTCCATAGGGCGACCATAATGCTTTTCGATGATGGTCGCGTATTTGGCCAGCTCCACCACTTCGGTGTCATTCAGGGAATAACGGTTGCGCAATTCCACCGGCACGTCAACGGTCTTGACGGAACGACCGGCCTTGGCTTCACCGGTAAATTCCATCTTGATCAGCTTGGAACCGATATTGCGGCGTATCACCGGCAATTTACCCTGTTCCAGCATGGGTTTGTGTACATAGAATTCATCCGGATTCACCGCACCCTGGACCACGGTTTCACCCAGGCCATAGCTGGAAGTGATAAACACCACATCCTTGAAGCCAGATTCGGTATCTATCGTGAACATGACGCCAGCGGCACCTAGGTCCGAACGCACCATGCGCTGCACACCGGCAGACAGGGCGACTTCGGCATGGGTAAAACCTTTATGGACGCGGTAAGAAATCGCCCTGTCGTTGTACAGCGAGGCAAACACATGCTTCATCGCTTCCAATACATTGTCGATACCGACCACGTTGAGGAAAGTTTCTTGCTGGCCGGCGAAAGAAGCATCTGGCAAATCTTCAGCAGTGGCGGAGGAACGCACGGCAAACGACATTTCTGCGGTGGAATCGGCAACCAGTTTATTATAGAACTCTTCAATTTCCTTTTGCAGACGTGGCTGGAAAGGTGTATCGATAATCCACTGACGAATCTCGGCACCGGCTTTTGCCAGTTCCTTGACGTCATCAATGTTCAGGTGTTCAAGGCGATCAGCAATACGCTGGGCCAAAGGCAGACCGCCGTCGATGCTATGCGCCAGAAAATCACGAAAAGCCTGTGCCGTGGTGGCAAAACCGCCAGGAACCCGTACCCCGGCGGTAGCCAGTTGACTGATCATTTCGCCTAATGATGCATTTTTTCCGCCGACGGATTCAACATCCGTCATGCGTAAATGCTCAAACGAGGCAACATAAGTTGCCTCGGTATTTGCTGCGTTGGACATAACAACCTCTTTTTGATGGTAAGAAATCTTTGCCCTGCAGCTTCGTCTATCACTGTTTTTTTGTTATTCTTGAGGCGAGCTGCTAAGAACCTGTTTACGATCTTAAGCGCGGGCGCAATTGGAGTCCACGCGGGGCTCATGCGCTGCTCAAAATGCTCATGTACTTAAGTACATTCCGCTTTTTGCGCTGCGTTTTTGTTACCCTGACCCCGCTGACGCTCGCTACAGATCGTAAACACCTTCTTGGGGCGTATTGAGATGTGCTTTCTGTTGACGCGCCAGCTATGCCAAAAACACATCTCAACACGTCCTGGAACCTGCTGTTGCAGCATTTTACATTGTGTCTTGCATGAATTTCTCAAGCAAATGAGAATTTGCTGTGTTTTTTGTTTGTACTTATATAAAAAATCTTACAAAAACCGTACAAACATCTTTTATAAATATATTTAATTAACCATATCAAAATCACCATGCCAGACTCCCCCCAACCAGCAAGGCCAGCCACCAACCGTACCGTCTTCTTTGTATCCGACGGTACTGGTATTACGGCAGAAACCTTCGGGCATTCCGTGCTGACGCAATTTGACCAGAAATTCAAGCAGGTCCGCCTGCCTTTTATTGATACCCTGGACAAAGCACATGATGCAGTACGTCGCATCAATGACGCGTTCAATGCCGATGGCAACCGCCCCATCGTTTTTTCCACCCTGGTAAAAACCGACCTGGCGGGCGTGGTATTCAAGTCCAAGGGACTGCATATGGACCTGATACAGACTTTTGTATCGCCGCTGGAGCAGGAACTGGGTATCAAATCCACCCATACCATAGGGCGTAGTCATAATATTGCCGATTCTGAAGAATATAAGAACCGCATTGAGGCGATCAATTTTTCCCTGGCCCATGATGATGGTCAGTCAAACAAGAATTTATCGACGGCAGATGTGATACTGGTCGGGGTTTCGCGTTCAGGCAAGACACCGACCAGCCTTTACCTGGCGATGCAATATGGCATCAAGGCAGCCAATTACCCGCTGATACCGGATGATTTTGAACGTGGCAGACTGCCTTCTGCCCTACCTGAATTCAAGGGCAAGATATTCGGACTGAGCATTGCGCCTGAAAGACTGTCCGAAATCCGCAACGAACGCCGCCCCGGCAGCAAATACGCATCACTGGAAAATTGCCGCTATGAAGTCAATGAAGCAGAATTGATGATGAAACGCGAAGGCATACGCTGGCTGTCATCGACAACCAAGTCTATTGAAGAAATATCCACCACGATACTGCAGGAAATCAAGTCTGACATACGGGTTTATTGATGTCAGTAGTCAACATTCTTAACCGGCCTTGCCAAGCTGCTGCCTGACCTGCTCAAAAAAACAGATGGCAGCACTGGCTGCTACGTTCAGCGACTCTATAGCCGCCTGCTGGGGAATGGTGACGGTTTTGCTGGCCATAGCCATCAAATCAGGGGATACCCCCTGCCCTTCATGACCAAACAGCCAGACCACATCCTTGCTAAGGTCAGTCTGGTAAATGCTCAGGCTGGTATGCGAGCTGGTTGCCAATACGGGAATGCTGGCACTCCCCAGCAATTCAGCCAGATCCACGTTTTCAAAAATGTTCAGCAGGAAATGGGCTCCCATGCCAGCCCGCATAACCTTGGGTGACCAGGCAGATGCCGTCCCCGGGCTGCAAAACACATTACGTATGCCGGCACCGGCTGCGCTGCGCAGGATGGAACCCAGGTTGCCCGGGTCTTGCAGGTTATCCAGCACGACAGAAGATGCGGCCAATGCTGGCGGCAATTGTGGTGCCGGTGTAGCGATCACAAACATCAGGCCCACACCATGCTCAACCTGGCTTAAAGCCTTGTACAGCACGTCTGGCAGGCAAATGCACTGGACCGCCCGTTGTTCTATGCTGGCCAGAATGGCGGCCACTTCAGGATGATGCAGGCTGCCTTCGGCAACGATGCAGCACTGCGGTACACCATGATGCTGGAAATAGGCCTGGCACAAATGCACACCATCCAGCAGGCTACGGCCCGCCTTGCGCAAGGCCTGCGCGCTGGTGGCCAGATGTTTGTATTCCTTGTAGAGAGGATTGTCGCGGGAGGTAATCGATTTCATTTATTCTGCTTTTATTTGAGCAATGCCTTCACGGGCGCATACGATTTTCTGTGTATCGGTGATACGCCATGTTCGCGCAGGCGTTCCAGATGCAAGGCTGTCGGATAGCCCTTGTGCTGGTCCAGTGCATACTGGGGATAGGTTTCATGCAATTGCATCAAAACATGGTCACGTGCGGTTTTGGCGAGTATGGATGCGGCCGATATGGCGGCGACCTTGTCATCGCCCTTGACGATGGCTTCGGAAGGAATCGCCATGACCGGGCAGCGATTGCCATCTATCAGGGCCAGCGTCGGTGTGACAGACAATCCTTCAACCGCACGCCGCATGGCCAGCATGGTGGCTTGCAGGATATTGAGTTCATCAATTTCCTGTTCCGAACATTCGGCAATACACCAGGCCAGCGCATGCTGCTTGATTTCCACTGCCAGTAGCTCGCGCTTTGCTTCACTGAGTTTTTTGGAATCGCGCAAGCCCGGGATTGGGCGTTGCGGGTCAAGAATCACGGCAGCAGCCATCACCGGCCCCGCCAGCGGGCCACGTCCGGCTTCATCCACACCACAAATCACTTCAGCTTCGTAATCAAACAGGGACAAACCAGGTGTCAGGTCATGCATAGAAAAAAGCTTTCAGTGCTGCGGGGTCCAAGAAATAATGGCAAATGCGCTGCTGTTCCAAGCCTTGCTTTTGCCCTACCAGGACGGGTACCAGCTCATCGTACATGGCCAGCAACTCGTCGTCCTGATCAACATCGACGACTTTGACGGTGAAACCGTATTCCGGGCTGTAAGCCTGCAACTGTTCCAGCATGTCGTCACACAGATGGCAATAGCTGCGGGAATATAAGGTAAATTGAATCATCATCTTGCCGATCAGGTTATCCGCAATCACATTTGCGTCACTACACCTGTATTATAAGTCGCTGCGATCAGTGCTACCAAATCGCTACCAAATAAAAAAGGCCACCTGCTCAGGTGGCCTTTCTTGCTATCAGCCTACTAGACTATCAGACTGGTTTATTGCGCGGTGGGACGTACGGCGACAAACTTGGATACTTCGCCACGCTTCACCAGCAACAGTACGGCTTTCTTGGCGTCAACTTTAGCCATCACCGCGGTAAATTCCTTCAGATCCTTGACGTCGGAATTATTCACGCGGGTAATGATGTCACCCGCCTGCAAACCGGCCCGGGCAGCGCCGCCATCCACATTTTCCAGGATGACGCCACCACTGACTTGGGATTCACGTTTTTGCGCGTCACTCAGGTCAGCCACAGTCAGGCCAAATACATTGGCAGCAGGTTCGGTTTTTTGCTTGCCGGTTTTGGCTGCAGGTGCTTTTTCGGCATCGGCTTCAGCTACCGTGATCACGATATCTTTTGCACCACCTTTGCGCCAGACTGTCACTGTCGCCTTGCCACCAGGTTTGATATCACCGACCACACGGTTCAAATCAACGGCTTTTTCGATAACAGTACCATTTACCTTCTGGATCACGTCACCGACTTCAACACCAGCCTTCTCGGCGGGCGAACCAGGCATAACACGCTGTATCAGTGCACCTTGCGCTTTTGCCAGGCCAAGGCCTTCTGCCACTTCTTTCGGTACATCGATACGTTCTACGCCAAGGTAGCCGCGCACTACTTTACCGGCAGATTTCAGTTGCTCGACCACGCGCATGGCTTCGTCAATCGGGATCGCAAACGAGATACCCATGTAGCCGCCGGAACGGCTATAAATCTGGGAATTCACACCGATGACTTCACCGCGCATATTGATCAGCGGGCCACCAGAATTACCAGGATTGACCGCCACGTCAGTCTGTATTAGCGGCAGGTAATCGCCAGTATCACGTGCTTTGGCAGAAATAATGCCGGCAGTGACGGTATTGTCGAGGTCAAATGGTGAACCGATGGCAATCACCCATTCACCAGCCTTGATCTTGTCGGAATCACCGATGGTAACGCGCGGCAGTTTGCTGCCATCAATTTTCAAGACTGCAACATCCGTGCGACGATCGGCACCAATCACCTTGGCCTTGAATTCACGTTTATCGGTCAGCTTCACATACACTTCGGAAGCGCCCTCAACCACATGGGCATTCGTCAATACGAAACCATCCTGCGAGATGATGAAGCCGGACCCGACGCCGCGCGGTACTTCTTCTTCCTGCGCCTGTGGTGTCTGCTTGCGATTTTTTGGGGTTGGCTGCGCTTTCGGTGCAGGTGCCGGTGTAGGTACAGGCACGCCAAAGAAGCGGCGGAAAAATTCCTGCATCTGGTCATCATCCAGACCGTTTGCATTCTGGCCGGTAGGGACTTTTTCTGTTGTCCTGATGTTCACCACGGCCGGGCCGGATTTTTCCACCAGTTCAGTAAAGTCAGGCAAGCCCACTACCGGGGCTGCCAATGCAACCGGATTGGCATTGATTGCTGTTGGTACGACCAAACCCACGCAGGCACTCAGTACCAGTGTGGAAGCAATTTTTTCTATTGGAAAAAGTTTGTTCACTCTCATGGTGTCATTCGCTTATCTAGGTTTAAATTCAATCGAGTTCATTACTTGCCGGATTGCGCTTGCAGGTACCTCACCCACCACGGTCAGCCAGTATTCAGCATGACGCTTGCCCATGATGGTCATGGCGCCCTGCTGCAGACTGCCTTCCGTGCGATTATCACTATCTGGTTCAATAAAAACGGAAATTGCCGCCAGCCCGTCTGAAAAAATCATTTGTATGACCTGATGTGCTTTTGCTGCATTTGCATCACTGCTTTTGGCAGTGGCAGATGCAGGTATCAGACGTTTCATTTCACGAATCTTCCTGAATCCCGCTGGCAAGGATTTCACTACCCAGCCAGAATTAATATTGGACTGCACCGTCAGATTTTCAACCTGCCATTGTGCAGTATTTTGAAAAGTCGGCTTGACCCTCTGTTTATCGATATCGCCTATCGTCAATTGGGTGAAGGCAATCTGCTCTATCACTTCATTCTTTGGATTCAGTGTTTGTGCACGCAACAACAAGCCAGAATCACGCTCTACGCACAGGCGATAGCCATAACGGGAAGCATCACGCGGCTCCAGTGAATACGTCTGGCAGTCAATGCCGGCAACGCGACTGAGCTCGGCTTTTTTGATCGAGTAAGAATCGGGGAGCGCATGCGCATTGGAGGTCAGCAAGGCAGGAAAGACTTCTTGCGTGACATTTTTTTCTACCTGCAACGTCTTACTTTCTGGCAAGTAACACATGACTTCATCATTTTTCCGCACATATTCGCGCGGTTGGCCATCCAGGATTTCCAGCTTTTCCAGTTCATTGCGGGCGTCAAGCACATGGGTGATTCTGGAAGTACGAATCTGATTGGCTTGCTGGTAGACAAAGGTGCCCGAGTAATTCAGCTTCTGCGCAGAGGCCTGCATCTTTCGCAAAACGCTATGCACTTCACGCCTGTCTTCCGTCGAGTCTTGCGCTGCCGCCGGTACCATCAATGCGCCCAGCAGGCAGGCGGATCCCGCCATCACGATCTTAAAACGCCATACGCACATCATGCTTATTTTTCCGAAGCAGCTGAGACTGCGTTGGCACGGGTGACGTATTGGGTAGCGTTATTCAATGAGGGTGAAAAACGCTGATGTGCCTGCAAATAACTATCGATACGCGGGTCACGCAGCATGTCCGGCATGTCGGCTGCCAGCTTGTCATTGGCCTGGGCATTTTTTTCCATGGCTGACGAATTCTGGCTGCTGTTCACGGCCAGCGCAGACATGGGCGCACTGTCGCCATGGGAAGCCAGTTGCACATTGCCAGCCGGTGCAGACTTGCTGCTGACCTGGGTAGCGGCGTTCTGGCCGCTGTGCATGAACGACAGTTGCGGAACCATAATAAAGGCAAAAACCGCTGCTGCGGCAGCGCTGGCGACAGCCACATAAGAGCCCAGGAATTTCTGCCCCTTCTGTTCCTTCCGATCTGCAGGACTATCATTTTTTATCAGCGCCTTTGGGGCCAGGATGACAGGTTCTGCATCCAGTCTTGCCGACAGACGTTCGGAAAAATCGGCACTAAAGTTCACAGCCAACTCTTCAGAACGCAACACATCACCAATCTGATGATAAATTCCCCAGGCATCCTTGCTTTCAGCCTGATTCAAACTCGCCAGCAAGGAATCCAGTTGAGCATCACTCAGTTCGCCATCTGCCATGGCGGAAATGCTCTCATGTTGATTTGTGCTTTTGTCCATAATTTTCACCTTTTTACCACTTATTTTGAATTCGTTTTTTACTGCCTTGTGCTGTGCCAGCCTGGTCTACCAGCGCTGCTCCAGCGTTGTACCTAACAGGGGCCGCAATTTTTCTGCAATGGCCTCTCTTGCCCTGAATATCCTGCTGCGTACCGTTCCTATCGGACACAGCATGACCTCGGCGATTTCGTCATAGCTCAAGCCTTCTATCTCACGCAGGGTGATGGCATTTCGCAATTCTTCCGGCAAGGTCAGCATGGCGCTATTCACCGTTTCTGCGATCTGCTTGCTGGCAAGCATGGATTCGGGCGTATTAATATCTCTCAAACCTTCGGCATCCACAAAACCTTCTGCTTCATCGACATCTGCATCCGTAGAAGTCGGTGCCCGGCGTCCCTGCGTTACCAGGTGGTTTTTCGCGGTATTGACACCTATCCTGTACAGCCAGGTGTAAAACGCGGACTCGCCACGAAAATTCGGTAAGGCACGGTATGCCTTGATAAACGCTTCCTGCACTACATCTTCCGCTTCGGCATGGTCATAGACGAGCCGGGACACGAGCCGCATTAATTTCCTTTGGTATTTGGAAACCAGAAGCTCGAATGCTTTTTTGTCACCACGCTGGACGCGCTCAACCAATAGCTGATCAATTTCGCGTTCTGTCGTCACTCATTCATTCCTATATGCGCAAAATGCGGCGTACAAAAGCGGCAAATGCATTTTATTAACGTCAACATACGCGATTTATACCCGGTCAGAGTACTCATTATTGCTAAAAGTTCCTTCACAGAGGTAACATTTCATTTCACATAGTGCCGGCTAATCCACATCAGGCTTACTTTCAATGCACGAAAAACAACAGGGTCCACAGAATCAGGCAAAATCAGCAATTTGTGTTCCCGCCCCTGCTCATCAATCAGAAAAATCGACAGCAATTGCGGCAGCAGGCGGCTTTTGGGACTCAAGGTCACCATCAGGTCAGCATCAGGACCAGCGCCGGCATGATCACGCAAGATCATGGAACCGCTGTCTGCAATACTCAGCCTGCAGAACCGTCTTTCCCTGCGCCAGCCGCGGTACAACTGAAGCACGATCAGGCCCGCAGCAATCATCCACAGCAAGGCTTTCGCAGCCACGGGCATATCCGACTGCCAGATCACCAGACTCAGGCTGGCCAGCGCCAGGCCTGCCATGCCCGATAATGCAGCAAGCAGGATGCGTGAAGGCCGGATTTCAGCAAACAGTGCGATAGACATAGGGGCAAAAAAAATGGCACTTCATTTCAAACAGAAACGAAGTGCCAGGATTGATTCTTTTCCGAATCAGGCTTTTGCAAATATCAAAGTACCATTCGTTCCACCGAAGCCGAACGAATTTTTCATTGCATAGTCGATCTTCATATCACGTGCCGTATTGGCACAGTAATCGAGATCGCACTCAGGGTCTTGATTGACGATGTTGATCGTCGGTGGTGATAGCTGATTGTGCAGGGCCAGCACCGTAAACACGGACTCCAGCCCACCGGCGCCACCCAGCAAATGACCAGTCATCGACTTGGTCGAATTCACGGTGATTTTGTAGGCGTGATCAGCAAAGGTTGCCTTGATCGCGTCGGTTTCGTTTTGATCACCTATCTGCGTCGATGTACCATGCGCGTTCAGGTAAGCGATTTGCTCAGGATTGATGCCAGCATCTTTCATCGCATTGATCATGCTGCGGCGTGGGCCATCCATGGTCGGCGAAGTGATGTGGTAAGCATCACCGCTCATGCCAAAACCTATGACTTCAGCATAGATTTTCGCGCCACGTGCCTTGGCATGCTCATACTCTTCCAGCACCATGACGCCAGCACCTTCACCGAGGACAAAACCGTCACGGTCCTTATCCCATGGTCGGGAAGAGGTAGCTGGATCATCGTTTCTGGTCGAGAGCGCACGTGCCGAAGCAAAGCCGCCCAAACCCAGCGGCGAAATCGTTGATTCCGCACCACCTGCGATCATGACATCCGCATCACCGTAGACGATCATGCGCGCAGCAGAACCGATGCAGTGCAAGCCTGTCGTACATGCCGTGACGATTGCCAGATTCGGGCCCTTCAAACCATATTTGATGGAAAGATGGCCGGAAATCATGTTGATGATGGAAGCAGGCACAAAGAACGGGCTGATACGGCGTGGTCCACGCTCTATCAAGGTTTCTTTGGTTGCCTCAATCAAAGGCAGACCACCAATACCAGAACCGACAATCACGCCGATACGTTCTGCATTTTCTTCGGTAACGGTCAGACCGCTATCCATAAAAGCCTGCGCCCCTGCGGCGATGCCGTAGTGGATGAACGTATCCATGTTGCGCGCTTCTTTTGCCGGCATGTAGTCTTCGACATTGAAGCCTTTCACTTCACCGGCAAAATGCGTGGTGAAGGGAGTTGCATCAAACTTGGTAATCGTGGCGATTCCAGACTGCCCCGCAGTAATGGCACCCCAAGCATCTGCAATAGTATTGCCGACTGGCGAAATACAACCGAGCCCGGTAACGACGACTCGACGTTTAAGCGAACGACTCAAGCGCTTCTCCTGGATTTGAAAAAATTCGACTATTAGGCCTTGAGATGGGCTTTAGCGTAGTCAATCGCTTGTTGAACAGTAGTGATTTTCTCAGCTTGTTCGTCAGGGATTTCCATTTCGAATTCGTCTTCGAGTGCCATCACCAATTCAACTGTGTCCAAAGAATCTGCACCCAAATCGTCCACGAAAGAGGATTCGATTTTGATGTCAGCTTCAGCGACGCCCAGTTGTTCAGCGACGATTTTCTTAACGCGTTGTTCGATATCGGACATGTGTGTCTCCAGTGAAAAATTCAAAAAAATAAGGGCCTACAGAAAGTGCGCGCATTTTAGCAGGTTTGTGAGCAAAAAAAGCAAGCCCCTGATTTTCAGCAATAACTCCTGTTATTTTCGTCGAAGTCACTGATAAAAATCAACAAAATGATTACGCCAAGTACATCCCACCATTCACATGCAGTGTTGTACCGGTAATATATCCAGCATCTGGGGATGCCAAAAACACCGTCGCAGCTGCAATATCTTCCGGACGCCCCAGTTTTGCAAGCGGAATTTGCTGCAAAATCGCGGCTTTTTGTTCATCAGTCAGGGCCCGGGTCATATCTGTATCAATAAAACCGGGTGCAATACAATTAACAGTAATATTACGGCTGCCAATTTCCCTGGCCAATGCACGACTCATGCCAGCCACACCAGCCTTGGCAGCAGCATAGTTCATTTGCCCGGGGTTACCAGAAGAACCTACGACGGAAGTAATATTAATGATGCGGCCGCCCTTGGCCTTCATCATGCCACGCAGTACGGCACGCGAAAGACGGGCAACCGAGCTCAGGTTGGTGGAAATGACATTATCCCACTCTTCCTCTTTCATGCGCATGGCCAGTTGATCCTGGGTAATACCGGCGTTATTCACCAAAATGGACAGGCCACCAAATTCTTTCTGGATTTCTTCTACCAGGCTGGCGCTGCGCTCCACCTCATTGACATTGAATACCACGCCCCTGCCTGCTCCTGGAGCAACTTCTTCCAGATAAGCGGTAATGGCAGCAGCACCGGCTTCCGATGTTGCGGTACCGATGACTTTCGCACCTGCCTTTGCCAAACCGACTGCAATGGCACGGCCTATGCCGCGTGAAGCCCCGGTCACCAGGGCAATCTGATTTTCCAATTGTTGTGTCATTTCAAGATTTCCAATACTTTATCCAAACTTGACTGATCAAATACCGCATCGCCGATCAACTCTGCCTGAATGCGCTTGGTCAGGCCGGTCAATACCTTGCCGGGACCGCATTCTATGACATGGCTGATACCATCAGCATGCATTTTATTAATGGTTTCCACCCAGCGTACCGGGCTGGCCGCCTGCCTTACCAGTGCATCACGGATAGACTCTGGCGCGCTTAGTACGGTCACGTCCACGTTGTTAATCAGTGGAATGGCCGGCGCAGAAAAGTTGATACCTGCCAGGTAATCGCGCAATTTATCCGATGCCGGCTTCAGCAGGGATGAATGGAAAGGGGCAGATACCGGCAAAGACAAGGCGCGCTTGGCACCTTTGGCCTTGGCAATTTCACAGGCACGCTCAACGGCTGCCTTGCTGCCGGCAATCACTACTTGCGCAGGCGCATTGAAATTGACGGCTTCAACCACTTCACCTGGCGTGCCAGACACTGCTTCAGCGCAGGCCAGCTTGACATCTTCATCCGACAAACCAAGGATGGCAGCCATACCGCCCTGCCCGACAGGAACCGCGTCCTGCATGGATTGCGCACGGAAACGCACCATGGGCACGGCATCAGCAAAAGTGATAACGCCTGCAGCCACCAGGGCAGAATATTCACCCAGGCTATGGCCAGCGACCATTTTTGGTATCGGGCCACCAGCAGCTATCCATGCACGGTAACAGGCAACGGCAGCAGTCAGCATGACTGGCTGGGTATTGGTAGTCAGGTCCAGCGCCTCTTTGGGGCCTTCATTGATCATTTTGCCCAGGTCAAGCTGCAGGGCATCAGATGCCTCAGCAACGGTTTGCTGGACAACGGCATTGTCGGCAAAGCCGTTCAACATGCCGATGGCCTGTGAGCCCTGACCGGGAAAGACAAATGCAAATTGCGTCATATCTATCTATATATCTCTGTTTGTTTATTATTTGCGCGCTACCACTGCACTACTATTGCGCCACTGCTGCATTACTACTGATTACATCCTGACGATGGCCGCACCCCAGGTAAAGCCACCACCCACACCTTCAAGCAACACGGTATGTCCAGGCTGCACCCGACCATCACACACCGCCAGGTCCAACGCCAGCGGTATGGATGCTGCCGAGGTATTGCCATGTTGATCGACAGTCACCACCATTTTATCCATAGGCATACGCATTTTTTTTGCAGTACTCTGCATGATGCGTATATTCGCCTGGTGCGGTATCAGCCAGTCGATCTGATCCGTTTTCAGGCCAGCAATTTCCAGGGCTTCATTCGCCACTTTTTCCAGTACGGACACAGCCAGCTTGAATACCGCCGGGCCATCCATGTACAGGAAGGCACTGCCAGCCACTATCCCGCTTTGTACATTACCAGGCACACACAAAATATTGGCATGGCTGCCATCTGCATGCAGCTTGGTTGCCAGCACACCTGGTTCATCAGAACGCGACATGATGATCGCGCCAGCACCATCACCAAATAGCACGCAGGTAGTGCGGTCTTCAAAATTCAGTATCTTGGAAAATACTTCAGCGCCGATAACCAGCACATTTTTATGGCTGCCAGACTTGATCATGCTGTCAGCCACCGACATCGCATAGATGAAGCCGCTACAAACCGCCTGCACATCCATGGCAGCTGCGCCATTGTTAATGCCCAGCTTGTTCTGTACTACGCAAGCGGTACTGGGAAAGCCACCCAGAAAATCCGGCGTCGATGTCGCCAGTATGATCAGGTCGATATCATTCGGCTGCATTTTCGCAGCCTCCAGTGCATTCTTTGCGGCTTCTACCGCCAGGTCACTGGAAGTTACCGTCGGCTCGGCATAGTGACGGAATGAAATACCGCTGCGCGAGAATATCCATTCATCCGAGGTTTCTATACCCTTTGCCGCCAGTTGGTCGGTCAATTCCTGATTACTTACTTTTTTGGGCGGCAGATAGCTGCCGGTACCGATAATTTTGCTAAAAAAAGTCATGCGGTTTTTTGCACCAAGAGTTCGTTGTTGTCCGGAGCGACTGCATCAACATCTGCAATGGGCATCAATTTTGCCATTGTGGTCGCGATTCGGGACAATACATCATTTTTTGCGGCATCAAATGCGCGCTGTATTGCCCATTCATAACTATATTTGTCTGCACTGCCATGGCTTTTGAAGACCAGGCCACGCAGGCCCAGCAGACTGCCGCCATTATAATTGGATGGATTCATGGTGCGCGAAATGGATTTCAGTGCCCCACGTGCCAGCAAGGCACCCAGCATATTCAGGGGATTGCTCTTGAACGACGACGTCAGGGTGGTTTTGACAAAGCGCCCCATGCCCTCGGCAGCCTTCAGCGTCACATTGCCGACAAAACCATCACAGACGACGATATCGGTGGTGCCTTCGAAGATGTCATTGCCTTCGACATTGCCGTAGAAATTCAAGATGCCACGCTCATGATCGGCACGCAGCAATTGCGCCGTTTTCTTGACCATGTCATTGCCCTTCATGTCTTCTTCGCCAACATTCAGCAAACCTATGCTGGGCTTGTCCTTGCCTTCCAGTGCTGACACCAGGGCAGAACCCATGATGGCGAACTGATGCAAATGCAAGGGCTCGCAATCCACATTCGCGCCTAGGTCGAGCATGTAGGTGGGTAAATTTTTCTGATTCGGCAAAATACTGCAGATGGCAGGACGATCAACGCCCGGCATGGTTTTCAGCACATAGCGCGACACTGCCATCAAGGCGCCGGTATTGCCGGCGGACACGCAGGCCTGCGCATGACCTTCCTTCACCTGGTTGATGGCCACGCGCATGGAAGAATCTTTCTTGCGACGCAAGGCAACTTCAATCGGGTCATCCATCTCTACCACTTCGGTGGCATTGATGATTTTCAGCCGCGCATGATTGCTGGCGTGACACTTCTTCAGTTCAGCCTGAATGACAGCCTCAGTCCCTACCAGAAGAAATTCAACATCGGGCTCGCGGTTGGCAAACGCCACTGCCGCTGCCACGGTAACTGCCGGGCCATGATCTCCGCCCATGCAGTCTATGGAAATTTTAATTGTCATGTAGTGATACGAAACTTCAATCCGAAACAGCTAGTGTATCAAACCGAGACTGAAATCATCCCGAATTAATTTTTCAAATGCGGAATTATCTCAACATTTCAAGAAATCACCCGCACCATTCCATCATAGAACTTGCGCAAAAATTATTTCGGCACGGTACAGGCAAAATCCAGGTTAACGAAAAAAAGCGGCGCCAAGTCCAGGACTCGTCACGCCGCTTTTTTTACCAAGAACAGGTATTACTCGTCGTTCTTGGTTTTCAATACTTTACGACCACGATAAAAGCCGTTAGGGCTGATGTGGTGACGCAGATGTGTTTCACCAGTCGTTGGCTCGATACCCAGTTGCGGTGCAACCAGGAAATCGTGGGAACGGTGCATGCCACGCTTGGATGGGGACTTTTTGTTTTGCTGAACTGCCATGATAACTCCTAATACTTCAAAAAATGTTTCTAAAAATTTAACACACTTAACTGGAGAGTGCAAACATCACCAGCCAAGAATCCCTAACAATACTTCGACCTGAGTGTTTTTTCAGAATAATGCCACTAGGTACGCCCATTAATTTTCTTCAGCACAGCAAAAGGTGATGCTTTTTTACCGACTTCTGCTTCAATCGCTGCAGTAGTACTTGCTGAAGCCAACGGTTGATCCGGGCATACTGCATGTTTGGGCGATTGGGGTATTGCCAGTAGCGCCTCATCCTCTATCAAATCCTTGATATCGAACGTCTTGCTACCTACTACAACATCGACCTCGTCATCATCAAGCAATGCGTCTATTTCATCGGCATTTTCTTCGTTTTTGGCGAGTATCAATACGGATTCAGAGTCAATTTCAAATGCCAGCGGCGTCAGGCAACGCTGACACAACAACTGCACCGAGCCACTCACAGTCAATTGCAACTGCGCATGCCCCAGCTGGTCCTTGCCACCTTGCAGAGTCCAGTCCAAGCCGCCTTCGGCGTTTGCACTCTCTTCTGACAGACGGTGCAAATCTGTAACCAAAAACCTTCCCGAACGCTGCTCTTCAAGCCGAGAAAACGTGAAAGCGTCGATCACAAATGCTTGCATAGGATTATTTGAACCCAGAAAACCTGCGATAATAACAGGATTACACCTTCTTAGTCAAAGCATTGCCATAATTTGCGCTAATTTTTCATGATTTTCATGCGCAAAACCTGGCAGATATGTCCAAAAATGCAAATAACCCAGCAAACAGCCCGGCTCATTCTGGCCTCCAGCTCAGCCTATCGCCGTGAATTATTAGGCAGGCTGCAACTCAAGTTCGAAAGTATAGCACCAGACCTGGATGAAACACCGTTCGATGGCGAAAGCCCGGTACAGACCGCCCTGCGCCTGGCACGCCAGAAAGCCGAAGCCATCGCCGCCAACCACGGCGAAGCCATCATCATAGGCTCGGACCAGGTCGCCACCCTGGATGATTTGCAAATTGGCAAACCTGGCAACCATGAAAATGCCTTACGACAATTGCAGTTGATGCGTGGCCGTGAAGTGATCTTTCATACCGCGCTGTGTGTACTTGACACACGCCAGGATGCTGCAGTTCGTCTGCAGCTCGAAGACATTGCCACTACCGTACGATTCCGCGATCTGAGCGATGCTGAGCTGGATGCCTATTTGCGCATAGAGCAACCGTATGATTGCGCCGGCAGCGCAAAAAACGAAGCCCTGGGCATCAGCATCCTGGAAAGCATACAAAGCGCAGACCCGACCGCCCTGACCGGTTTGCCCCTGATTGCATTGACCACCATGCTAAGAAACGCTGGCGTGCGTTTCTTCAATCTGTAAAACTTAAAACAACAACCACTAAGACACCATGACAGGCACGCTCTACCTTATCCCCAATACCCTGGGCATCAATGAGAATCAACAGGGCAATTTACTGGCAAGCATCATTCCCGATAGCGTGCAGGCATTCAGTGCGCAGTTGCAATACTTTGTGGCTGAAAATGCCAAAACTACCCGCGCCTATCTGAAGTTCCTCGGTCAGCAACACCCCTTACGACACAGCATCCAGGACATGCATATTTCAGAATTGAACGTCAACACCCCCGAACAGGCACTCGAAGGCCTGTTGCAGCCGCTACTGCAAGGGCATGATGTGGGCCTGATCTCGGAAGCTGGGGTGCCCGCGGTGGCCGACCCAGGTGCCAATCTGGTCAGGCTGGCCCATAAGCGCCAGATCACCGTGCGCCCGCTGGTTGGCCCTTCATCGTTGTTGCTGGCCCTGATGGGTAGCGGTTTGAATGGCCAAAGCTTTGCTTTTCACGGGTATCTGCCCACCGATGCCACTCTCAGGGCAAAACGTATCAAGGAACTGGAAGACCGTTCACGAAAAGAAAAGCAGACACAGTTACTGATAGAAACCCCGTATCGCAATATGGCCATGCTGGAAGCACTCAGTAGCCAGTGCCAGCCATCCACCCTGATTTGCGTCGCCACCGACCTTAGCCTGGAGACAGAATCCCTGCAGACCAGAACCGCTACCGAGTGGAAAACCCGCCTGGCCAAACAGCAAGCACCTGATTTTCATAAAAAACCGACCGTTTTCCTGTTTTTATCGCAATGAAAAAGAACGACCGGTTTATTTTTTATATTTGCGCTAAGATGTCTTCTTTCTGGAGGAAATGAACATGCTGAACTTTGATTTCTACAACCCGACACAGATTTTATTTGGCAAAGGCCGCATTGCCGACCTGAATAAAGTCATCCCTGCCGAAGCCCATGTACTGATGCTGTACGGTGGTGGCAGTATCAAGCAAAATGGTGTGTACGATGAAGTCATGACAGCGCTGGGCACGCGCGCAGTCACCGAATTTACCGGCATAGAGCCCAACCCCAGCTATGAAACCCTGATGAAGGCAGTCGAAGTCATCAAGCAAAACAAGATAGATTTCCTGCTGGCGGTAGGCGGCGGTTCCGTCATTGATGGCACCAAATTCATTGCGGCGGCAGCCCTGTTTGAAGGTGGCGAGCCCTGGGCCATCCTGGAAAAGCGCGGCAATAATATCACCAGGGCGATGCCATTTGGCAGCGTATTGACCCTGCCGGCAACAGGCTCGGAAATGAATAATGGCGGTGTTGTTACCCGCAAATCCATCAAGGCAAAAATGGCCTTCTCCAGCCGCCACTGCTTCCCGCAGTTTTCTGTACTGGACCCGGCCACCACTTATACCCTGCCTGTACGCCAGATCGGCAATGGTGCGGTCGATGCCTTTGTCCATATCATGGAACAGTATCTGACCTATCCAGTCAACTCACCGGTGCAGGACAGATTTGCCGAAGGCCTGCTGCTAACCCTGATCGAGGAAGGCCCGAAAGCCCTGGCCAATCCGCAAGATTATGATGTGCGCGCCAATCTCATGTGGTGTGCCACCATGGCCCTGAATGGTCTGATTTCCACTGGCGTACCGCAAGACTGGGCGACCCACATGATAGGCCATGAACTGACGGCCCTGCATAACATCGACCATGCACAAACCCTGGCCATCGTCCTGCCTAGCATGCTGCGCGTGCGCAAGGAAGGCAAACGGGCAAAGTTACTGCAATTTGGCGAACGCATCTGGGGCCTGCATGATGGCGATGAAGACAGCCGCATAGAAACGGCCATCAGCCGCATGCAAGATTTTTTCGAACAAATGGGTGTCAAAACCCGTCTCAGCGACTACCAGCTAGGCAGCAATGACATTGCACCGATCCTGTCCGCACTGGAAACCCATCGCATGGTCAGCCTGGGTGAGAAGCGCGACGTGACGCTGGATGTCAGCCGTCAGGTATTGGAGCTCAGTTTGTAATTGGTTTGAGACGTGTGCAGCCATTCAACTCTGAATGGCTGCAAGTTTATTTCTTTGCCGGCTTCGCAATATGGCAATTCGCATCCAGGAAGCGCATTGCCCCGGTGTAATTGGTATCCCAGTCATCCAGCAAATAATTGCCCGCTTCTTCCACGAAATTATTCCAGTCTTCCAGCAAACCTTCCTGTTTTTCATGGGGGGCAGCAGTCTTAATCCAGTCCGTCGCCAGTTCTGGCTGAAACCCCTCGTCGCGGAATTTTTTCACCAGGCTTTTTGCCGTCTTTTCAGGCAATGTTGTTTTGGGTGTGATGCCACCCACAATGCAAATAAACAGGGTAAACAGCGAATCGATATCGGTTTTACCCTTGGTCAGCCTGGTCCATTCCTTGGATACCAGGGCATCGTATTCTGATGTGTCTTCCACTTCATGATCGCGCAGGTAATAGCGATCCTTGAGTTCAAACACCAGCTTGTCCAGTGAGGCCGTTTTATCTTGCAGGCGTGGCAGGTCGTGGGATTTGATCTCAGCCTGCACACGCTCAACAATAGCGTGAAATTTTTCAGGCACATCCGCCAGATCAACTGCAGACCAGGCTTTTTTCAGTTTGGCTGCTGTGTAGCTACGGATGGAATCAACCAGGCCTGCAAATTCCACCTGATTCTGCAAGCTCGCATCCGGCTTGCCAAACATCTGCAGCAACAAGGCGGTACGGATTACCGATACCGCCTCCACATCTTCTGCCTTCAAATAACTGGCGGACAGGCCCAGTATTTCACCAAACCAGTAACCCGCCTCGATTTCCAGTGCATTCATTTGCCGGTGTTCTAGCGTATTCCTGTATTCCAGCGGCTTTTCTTTGAGCGACCAGGCTTCCAGAAAATCCTCAACCTTGCCCTTGGCTTCGCGCCCCAGCAAGGCATATTCAGGTAAGGCGAACAAGCTCTTCAGCAAACCGGAACCACCGCGCGACAGCGTCAAAAAGGTGTTGTCACGTATCATCTTCGCCGCCAGTTCCAGGTCACCCTTGCTGGTTTCTATCAGGTACAAACTGGCCAGATTGACGATGCGCTTGCGGGCTGCTTCAATTTCAGGGCGCAGGTATTTGCTGCCAAAAGCCTCGGCAATCTGCACCATACCCTTGGGTGCTTCTGCTTCTATTGCCGCAATTTTTGTAGAGCTGATAATGGCTTTTTGCACGCCATAACGCAATGCCGATTCAAAGAACGGGCGATTATCCAGCAGCGCAATTTCGAAAGTGTTTTCAGACATGGGTATTCAGATGATTCCAGGATGAAGGCAAAACGACCGCCGGGCACAGCCACGCACGCCCGGCATCTGAATGAGATACAGAATCAGTGATTACAGGGCAGACTCTTCGTCATCATCCTTGTCATCGCCGTCATCATTATTTTTGGGACGCTCTTCCTGCTCTTCTTCCACACCCTCAATGGCTTCCAGCTCCTCCTGTGCCAGGCTGGCTTGATAGGCTTTATATCGGGCACGCAACTTCATCAGCACTTCCCGGAAAATCTCCGGCAATTCATAGCGCAGGATATAGGTAACCTGCATCCAGTCACGATCTTCCAGGTTGGCCATATCCAATGGTGACGCCAGGCTTTCGGTATCGCGGGTCAGATTCAGCAAATCATCATCCAGCGCACGGGTTTTGGATTCGTCGCCATACTCATACAGATCAAACGTGGCATAGCGATAGAAATGTTCGACCATCTGCGTGCGGTCCAGCAGATAATCAACCAGGGCATCATAACCACCATCGACTTCAGCGATTTCATACAAGAATTCTGCCGGATCAGCACCTTCACGGAAAATGACGGAATTGATCATGCCGCGCAATTGTTCATGCGTCTGGTCGCCATAGCGACGTTCCAACACCACCGCCTGGGCAAACTGTTCCGGCGTGACCAGCAAATTCACCAACGATTCCTTGGATGCATCATATTCACGGATGATGGCCAGCAAATCCTTGGCCGGAAATTCATCCAGTGCCGCCACTAGCGCTTTGTCGCCCTCGGTTTCGGCCAGGTTTGCCAATGCGTGTTCAGCGCCGGCGATGTCGCCAGCCTTGACCAGGCTCTGTGCTTCGATTAATGCGGGATAATTCATCAATACTCCTTATTCTTTACGATCAAAGCCTTGTTCCGCCAGCCAGTCGGCACCGGCTTCACCCAAGTCGTAGTCATCACCGTCGTCGCCATCATCCCTGCCATGACGGCCATACTGGCCATCCAGGTCGCCACTTTCCTTCAATTCTTCATTGGCCTCGTTGGCTTCCTTGTCTTCATCCTCATCGTCCTGCGCTTCACTGGCGCCCAACTTACGTGTCTGCTGGCTGCGATTCAGGTATTCCAGCCCTGCCGCAATCACCAGGAACGCCTCACCAGCCGGGTCTTTCAAGACAATACGACTCAGGGGTTCAGCCCAGGGTTCCAGCTTGACTGCCGCCGACAGGCTCTTCCATGAAGGCAATTTATTTTCTTCCTTGGCAGACAAGGCTTCCAGCGCCAGTGGGTTCATGAAAATGAAACCCTCATGAAAAGCCACTGCCAGCATTTCAGGGTTGCTGGCCATCATCGGCAATAACATGGGCAGTTGTTCTGCCTTTTCGCGCAACCTGGCCTTGAGTACATTTTTACCCTCGGAATCGGATTTCAGGTCTTCCAACTCGGCCTTGTATACCGACATCAGGTCTTCAAAAAAACGCGACAATTTCACTGCAATACTCCTGATAAATAATTTTTCCAGATTTCGCCCGCCGTTTCCAGTGGCGAATCCAGCAAGTTACGTCGCCTGTTTTCATCGTAGGCGGCACGGGCTGCCTCATCCGACAAGACATCGTAAGCTTCTTTTACGGCATGGAATTTTTCTGGTGCCAGTTCCGAATCGTTTCGATCCGGATGGAACTCTGCAGCCTTTTGACGAAAGGCTTTTTTAACGTCGGCCAGATTCGCATTACTGGCGATGCCGAGAACAAAATAATAGTCTTTCATACACACTCTTGGCTTGCATTTGGACTGACATTGCTACAGCAGACCTGCCGTCATTAAAGAGGAACAAGGAGAGAAAACCTTCCCTCCTCAGCGGGTCTGCACCCGAAGCCCCACCAATACAGATCAGTGATGGTGGCCGTGTTCGCCGTGCGCATGGCCATGCACGATTTCTTCATCGCTGGCTTCACGTACTTCGATAACTTCTGCTTCAAAACGGATGGTCATGCCAGCCAGGGGGTGATTACCATCCACCGTCACGATACCCGCGTCGATGACCGTCACGCGAAACTGCATGGTTTCTTCAGTTTCAGGGTCACGTGTTTCAAACATCATGCCAACTTCGATATCCGGTGGAAATGCGCTGATGTCTTCTTCACGCACAAAACCGGGATCAATTTCACCAAAACCGTCTTCCGGCGCCAGGGTCACGGACACCTTGTCGCCTGCAGCCTTACCTTCCAGCGCAGCCTCCACCGCAGGCAGGATACTGTCATATCCACCATGCAGGTAAAGAATGGGTTGCTGGTTCTGGTCTATGAGTGCGCCTTCGGCGTTAAACATGGCGTAATTCAGGCTGACAATAGTATTTTTTGAAATTTGCATGGCTGTAATAGGAGTAATTGCGCATTCTATGCGACAAAAATGAAAGAGACTGGGGGTAAGGACAAAAAACAGGCATATGAACCACCTGCACCACCCCTTCAGGCTAACCCGTTATTCTAACAGAGCCAGCCTCAAGCATCACGTTTGCCCTCCCTGCCTTCTTTATACGTTTGTCGCGCCTGTTCGAAGCGTTCTTTGGTCTGTGCTTCGTCGCGGTCGCCAAAAGCATAGTTCGCTTCCAGCCACATGACATTAATGATACCAAATGCCAGCGCCAAGCCTATTCCCAATATCCAGTTGAAATACCACATCATTCATCCTTTCATGCATCAGTATGCAGAATGTTCATTCGCCTTGATATGCGCTTCATCCACCCGACCACGCAATACCCTGTATATCCAGGCCGTATACATCACGATAATCGGCAGGAAAATCACTACCACCCAAAACATGACTCCCAGGCTCTTGTGGCTGGCCACGACATCCCAGGCAGTCAGGCTGCTGGATGGGTCCAGTGATGAAGGCATGACAAACGGGAACATGGATACCCCAGCCGTCAAAATAATCATGGCCACCGCCAGCCCGCTACTGATGAAAGCAGCCACATCCCTGTTCCTCCAGGCAAACAGCGGACTGGCAATGCTGGCCAGCAAACCTGCCAGTGGCAAGCACCACAACACCGGCGCATGGCGGAAATTGTCCAGCCAGGCACCCGCGGCTTTCTCGGCCACCTTCATGGTTGGCATGAAAGAGGTATTCACGTCCGGCATACTAACGATGCGATAGCCATCCATGCCGGTCGCCACCCACACCCCAGCCAGCGCGAACAGGGTAAAAGTCAGGATGGCGGCGATCAGCAAGGCTTTCCTGGCTCTTTCCCGGACTATCCCCTCAGCCTTGGTGCGCAAAAAAGCCGCGCCATGCATGAGCAGCATGCAAACACTGATCGCCCCTGCCAGCAAGCCAAAGGGGTTCAGCAAGCCGATGATGCCACCCAGATATTCCAGCCGCATGCTGTCGTCATAATGAAAAGGTACACCCAGCAGCAGGTTGCCAAAAGCCACCCCAAATATCAGGGGTGGAACAAAGCCACCGACAAACAGCGCCCAGTCCCAGGCGTTACGCCAGCGCGTATCCTGCACCTTGCTGCGATAATCAAAACCTACAGGCCGGAAAAACAGTGAGAACAACAGCAGCATCAAGGCCACATAAAACCCGGAAAAAGCCGCCGCATAAGCCAGCGGCCAGGCAGCAAACAGGGCCCCGCCGGCGGCAATAAACCAGGTCTGGTTACCTTCCCAGGTGGGTCCTATGGAATTGATGACGATGCGTCTTTCCATATCGGTCCTGGCGACAAACGGCAGCAGCATGCCGACACCAAAATCAAAACCGTCCGTCAATGCAAAACCAATGATCAGCACACCGACAAAGGCCCACCAGATCAGCTTTAATGTTTCATAGTCAAACATGATGCGCCCCTATGCCTTTGCAGTTTGATTGAGCACCGGCTCAGTGCCTGCCTCAAAATGGTATTTGCCGGTATGCAGGGCACTCGGCCCCAATCGCGCGTATTTGAACATCAGGAATAATTCCAGCACCAGCAGTATGGTATAAAAACCCATGAAACCGGCCAGACTGAAATACAAGTCATTCACCTGCAAGGTCGATGCCGATAGATGCGTCGGCAGCACGCCAGAGATAGTCCAGGGTTGGCGACCATATTCCGCAACGATCCAGCCAGTTTCTATCGCCACCCAGGGCAAGGGGATGCTGTACAGAGCCAGCTTCAGTAACCATCTGTGTTTCGACAGGCGACGGCGTATCAAAAAATAAAATGAAGTGGCAAAGGTGAACAAAAACAGTACCCCCAAACCCACCATCAACCGGAAACCAAGGAACATGGGTGCCACCTTGGGAATCGAATCATGGCTGGCCTTGTCGATTTGCGCAGGCGTGGCATCGACGACATTGGCCGTATATTTTTTCAGCAACAGTCCATAGCCCAGGTCTTTCTTCAGGCTTTCAAATTCTGCCCTTGCGGCTGGCGATTTATCGCCCGATTTCAAACGCATGAGCGCTGCATAGGCCTTCATGCCATTGACGATGCGGACACGGTTTTCCTGCTTCAGGTCCTTGATGCCCGTCACCTGGGTATCGGTAGAACGGGTGGCAATCAACCCCATCAGGTAAGGAATCTTGATGGCGTAGTCGGTGCGTTCTTCCTTGTCGTTGGGCAAACCTATCACGGTGAATGGCGCTGGTGCCGGTACAGTATCCCATTCGGCTTCTATGGTCGCCAGTTTGACCTTGTTGACCTCACCTGCGGTGTAACCTGATTCATCCCCCAATACAATCACAGACAAGGTAGACGCCAGGCCAAAGGCCGAGGCAATCGCGAAAGAGCGGATGGCAAATGCCGTATCCCTAGCCTTCAACAGATAATAGGCCGAAACCCCCAGCACAAACATCGATGCCGCCACATACCCGGCGGCCACGGTATGTACAAACTTGACCTGGGCAACAGGGTTGAAAAATACTTCCTTCAGACTGAGCAGCTCCATACGCATGGTTTCAAAATTGAAGTCAGCGCCGACTGGATTATTCATCCAGCCATTGGCAATCAAGATCCACAAGGCCGACAGATTCGAGCCCAGCGCCACCAGGAAAGTCACCCCCAGATGGGCGGGTCTGGACAAGCGGTTCCAGCCAAAAAACATCAGCCCGACAAAGCTGGATTCCAGGAAAAACGCCATCATGCCCTCAATCGCCAACGGTGTACCAAAGATATCGCCGACATAATGCGAATAATAAGACCAGTTGGTACCGAACTGAAATTCCAGGGTGATGCCGGTGGTGACGCCCATGGCAAAATTGATGGCAAACAGCTTGCCCCAGAAGCGCGTCATATCCTTATAGATTTCGCGCCCTGTCATCACATACACCGATTCCATGATGACCAGGATCCACGACAAACCCAAGGTCAGGGGTACAAACAGAAAGTGATACATTGCCGTCGCCGCAAATTGCAGGCGCGACAGGTTAACGACTTCTTCAATCGGTGCCATGGCGGTCTTTCAATGCAGGTGGAGTTTTGTCATTCGCTACAGCTTCTGCCTTTGCCGGTGCTGATCCGGCCAGATGGTCAGCAAACGCACGGTCTGCTGACGCCAGCAGGTGTTGCTCCATCTTTTGTGTCGGCAAACGCATATGGCTGGTTTGCGGATGAGAGAAAAAGGCATACCACAAGGCACTCAATACAATCAGCTTGATCAGGATAGCCAGCAAAATTTCCGCCCACAAGGGCAATGTCCCGAGTTGCAGGATGTTCACGCGGCCGGGCCGCCTGAGGAAGAAGAAGAAGAAGAAGGGGGAGGAGTCATTCATCATGCCCTCTTTTCTGATGCCGGAGCGGCATCTTCATCCGCTTCGCCTGTGGCACTGCCACCGAAGCGAAATTTATCGCGAATATCCAGTATGGTCTTCACTTTGGAGCCCATTTTCATCAGTGAAGCCAGGGTTTCGGGTGAAAGCCGCTGCACGTCATCAAACCAGGAAGTCGACAATTCAATCAGTTGATACATTTCGCGCATGCGTTCCTGTGCCAGCTTGTCGGCTTCACTGGCAGGGTTTTCCAGCAGGGCATCGCGCAGCATGGACAGGGTTGGCTCTATCTCACGTCGCCGGCGCTCTTCCAGCAAAGCCTTGAAAATGTCCCAGATATCTTTTGGCGGTTCAAAATACTCGCGTCTGTCACCCGGCTTGTGCAATAACTTCACCAGACGCCAGGCTTGCAATTCTTTTAAGCCCATACTCACATTCGAGCGAGAAAAACTCAACGCTTCGGCGATATCATCTGCATTCAGCGGCTGGCCTTGCACATAAAGCAAGGCATATATCTGCCCCACAGTGCGATTAATACCCCAACGGCTCCCCATTTCCCCAAAGTGCAGGATAAATCTTTGCGTCAGCGGACTTAGCGTTTCCATATTCAAGCTTTCCAATTTTCTGAATTTTCTGAATTTTCACAAGTTACTGAAATTATAGGATGTTCATGAAATTCTTGCTGAGCACGTCAAAAAATGGAAAACCGAAACTGGAGACCAGCTTATCGGGCACAGAAAATGCAAAACCGCCATGACGGCGGTTTTGTGTGGAATAGCTGAAACGAGGCTTGCTACAAAGTCTTTCTACACACCGATTTTCTCCAGCATGGTACCCAGCTCACGCAAAGCAGGTTCCAGTTTGGGGTGCTGGGCCGCAAATTTTGCCGACAAGGCTTGTGAGCGTTCGCTGAGTGCTGCAAAAACAGGATCGTCATGTTTCGATGTCGTCAATACCTGCTGGATATCAGTACTCAGTGTTTCCAGCAAAGATTTCAACTCTTCATCAACCGGCCCGGCACCCGCCAATTCTTGATGTAACTGGGTCAACAAGTCCTTCAGGTGTTCGCTTTTCATACTGCATCTCCTCCATTGTTTTTAAATACTACATCCAGTTTAGGCGCTTGCCATGGGAAAAACCAGCACTACCGCTTCGGCAGCGATCCCCTCTTCGCGCCCCAGATAACCGAGCCGCTCATTGGTCTTGGCCTTGATGTTGACCTGATTCACATCCACCTGCAAATCCCCGGCAATATTCGCCACCATGGCCGCAATATGCGGCGCCATTTTCGGTGCCTGGGCAATGATGGTGGCATCCAGATTACCGACCTGATAGCCAGCCGCATGAATCCGGCTAACGGCTTCACGCAATAACACCCGTGAATTGGCACCGGCAAAGCGCGTATCCGTATCTGGAAAATGCCTGCCTATATCACCGAGTGCCACTGCCCCAAACAAGGCATCAGTAATCGCGTGCAGCAACACATCGGCATCAGAATGCCCCAGCAAGCCGGTATGGTGCGCAATCTCCACGCCACCGATGATCAGTTTGCGCCCCGGGACCAACGCATGACAGTCATAACCTTGCCCGATTCTGAAGGGCAGCATCTTATTTTGCATCAATCTTTCCCTCTTCAAATGGAATACCCATCAATCTGGCAATCAGGGCCAGATCGCCCGGCCGCGTCAGTTTCGCATTGCAGGGATGCCCCTCTACCAGTGCCGGCACATGGCCTGCGGCCTCGATGGCGCTGGCTTCATCCGTCACCTGTTCAGCCTGATCCAGGGCATCGCACAGCAGTTGATAGCGAAACATTTGCGGCGTCTGCGCCAGCCACATGCCGTCGCGCGACACGGTCTTCACCCTGCCATCAAGCACCTGTTTAACCGTGTCCACCACCGGCAAGGCCAGCAAGCCGCCAACGGGGTGCCGATCCAGGCTGTCCAGCAAATGGTGCAGCAAGTGCTGATTCAAGCCCGGCCTGGCGGCATCATGCACCAGCACCCAGTCACCCGCCGTCAATTGACCAGCCAGTTGCAATGCCATCTGGCGCAGGCCATTACGTACCGTATCCCTGCGTGTATCGCCACCACAGCGCAGTACGCTCAGTTTCTCTGCGGTTTGCAGATGCGTATCGACATAACTGTCACCAGCGCTGACCACGACAAAAGTATGCTGTACTGGCACAAAATTTAAAAAAGCGTCGACCGTATGTTGCAAAATAGTCTTAGCACCCAGTTGCAAATACTGCTTGGGAGTAGCCGCCCCCATGCGAGATCCTACTCCTGCAGCCGGAATCAGTGCAAAATAGCGTGGTTCATCCTGTGATGTAATTTCCGCGACCATACAATCCAGATTTGTGCTCTCTGATATCAAAGAGCCCCTTCGTTTATAATGAGGCGCTCATTTTAACCGCGTATCCTGTTCCGTAATACGTTTTACGGCATCCTTTCGTATAGCCGCATATAGCCGCAATGTCATTTGATTTCAGCAAATCTTTAGCCAAACCCGGCCACAGGCTGGCACTTCCTTATCTGCACGGCTCTTCCGATGCGTATGCATTGGCGCAAGCCGCCACCGCGCTCAAGCTGGAAAAGCGCATGCTGACCATTTTTGTTGCCAATCCGGGAGATGCCCAGCGCCTGCTGGATGAAATCCCCTGGTTTAATGCAGAACTGCGTTGCCATTTGCTACCAGACTGGGAAACCCTGCCCTATGATGCGTTTTCACCGCATCAGGACCTGGTATCAGAACGCCTGGCCAGCCTGCATGAAATCCAGAATGGCAATTGTGATGTCTTGCTGGCACCGGCGACTACAGCCCTGCTGCGCATGGCACCACCGTCTTTCCTGGCAGCCTACACCTTCTTTTTCAAAAAAGGGGACCGCCTTGATGAAGCCAGGCTGAAAACACAATTGACGCTGGCCGGTTACAGCCATGTCAACCAGGTCATGTCGCCGGGTGAATATTCAGTGCGCGGCGGCCTGATCGACCTGTTCCCCATGGGTTCGCCCCTGCCCTACCGTCTCGACCTGTTTGGCGACACCATAGAAACCATACGCACTTTTGATGCCGACACCCAGCGTTCGCTGTACCCGGTACCGGAAGTACGCCTGTTGCCGGGACGTGAATTCCCCATGGATGAACCGGCGCGGGCAGCCTTCCGCAGCCGCTGGCGTGAAACCTTTGAAGGCGACCCTTCGCGTTCGTCCATCTACAAGGACATAGGCAATGGCATACCTTCAGCCGGTATAGAATATTATCTGCCGCTGTTTTTCGAACAAACCGCCACCCTGTTTGACTACCTGCCCGAAGCCCCGCATTTTGCACTGATCGGCGATATTGACGATGCCATCAAACGCTTCTGGAACGATACCCGCTCGCGCTACCAGTTTTTAAAGTCTGACCGCGAACGTCCGGTACTGGTACCAGAAACCGTATTTTTGCGCGACGAAGACTTCTTTGCCGCCCTGAAACCGCTGGCACGCTGGACCATCGCCGAAACAGACAAGGCAGCTGCCGCCTCGGAAGTATCCAGCTTTTTACCGGATATCGCCGTCAATCGCCGTGCTGACGATCCATTGGTGAACTTGCGTTCTTTCCTGCTGCAAACAGATAAACGCGTGATGATTTGCGCCGAAACCCTGGGCCGGCGTGAAACCTTGCAACAGTATTTCACTGAATACGATATCCGCCTGAGCCTGTGCGAAGGCTATACCGACTTTGCCACGGCAGACGCCAAACTGATGCTGGGTGTGGCCCCGCTGCACGCCGGTTTTGTGCTGGCAGATGGCCTGGGCTTCATTACCGAAGCCGAGTTGTATGCCGGCAATGGCAAACGCATAGGCCGCAAAAAACAGGAAGCCGTTACCCAGGTCGAGCACATGGTGCGCGACCTGTCAGAGTTGAAAATCGGTGACCCTGTGGTCCACAGCAACCATGGCATAGGCCGCTATATGGGCCTGATCAGCATGGATCTGGGCGAAGGCGAGACCGAATTCCTGCATCTGGAATACGCAAAAGACACCAAGCTGTATGTGCCGGTATCGCAACTGCATGTGATTTCGCGCTATTCCGGCGCTTCGCCAGATGACGCACCCTTGCACAGCCTGGGTTCAGGCCAGTGGGAAAAGGCCAAGAAAAAAGCCGCACAGCAAATCCGCGATACCGCCGCCGAATTGCTGAACCTGTATGCCCGCCGTGCCGCGCGCCAGGGCCACGCCTTTGAATATTCTGCACGCGATTATGAAGCCTTTGCCGACAGCTTTGGCTTTGATGAAACACCAGACCAGGCAGCCGCCATCACCGCCGTGATTGGCGACATGACGTCCGGCAAGCCCATGGACAGGCTGATCTGCGGCGATGTCGGTTTTGGCAAGACGGAAGTGGCCTTGCGTGCTGCCTTTGTTGCCGTCATGGGTGGTAAGCAAGTCGCCATCCTGGCACCCACCACCTTGCTGGCCGAACAGCATGCCCAAACCTTTGCCGACCGCTTTGCCAACTGGCCGGTGAAGATTGCTGAACTATCGCGCTTCCGCTCCGGCAAAGAAATCAGCCTGGCGATGAAAGGCATGGGCGACGGCACCATCGACATCGTCATTGGCACGCATAAATTGCTGTCCGCTGATGTCAAATTCTCTCGCCTTGGCTTGGTCATCATCGACGAAGAACATCGTTTTGGCGTGCGCCAGAAAGAAGCCCTGAAGGCCCTGCGTGCCGAAGTCGATGTGTTGACGCTGACAGCAACACCGATACCACGTACCCTGGGTATGGCGCTGGAAGGTTTGCGTGACTTTTCCATCATCGCCACTGCGCCGCAAAAACGACTGGCGATCAAAACCTTTGTACGCGGTGAAGATGATTCAGTCATCCGCGAAGCCTGTCTGCGTGAACTGAAACGCGGCGGCCAGGTGTATTTCCTGCACAATGAAGTTGAGACCATAGAAAACCGCAAGGCCATGCTGGAAGCCCTGCTGCCAGAAGCGCGCGTGATCGTGGCACATGGTCAGATGCATGAGCGCGACCTGGAAAAAGTCATGCGTGACTTTGTGGCCCAGCGCCATAATATCTTGCTGTGTACCACGATTATTGAAACCGGTATCGACGTACCAACCGCTAATACCATCATCATGCACAGGGCCGACAAATTCGGCCTGGCGCAGTTGCATCAATTGCGTGGCCGCGTAGGTCGCTCCCACCACCAGGCCTATGCCTATTTGCTGGTACATGATGTGCAAAGCCTGACCAAACAGGCGAATCGTCGGCTTGAAGCCATCCAGCAAATGGAAGAACTGGGCAGCGGTTTTTACCTGGCCATGCACGATCTGGAAATTCGTGGTGCCGGTGAAGTGCTGGGTGATAACCAGTCTGGCGAAATGCATGAAATTGGTTTCCAGATGTATTCCGACATGCTGAGTGAAGCAGTACGCTCACTGAAGAATGGCAAGGAACCTGATCTGGCCGCACCATTGTCAAGCACGACAGAAATCAACCTGCACATACCTGCCCTGCTGCCAAATGAATTCTGTGGCGATGTGCATGAACGCCTGTCCATCTACAAACGCCTGGCCAATTGCAACAGCGCCAACGGCATTGATGACATGCAGGAAGAAATGATAGACCGCTTTGGCAAGCTGCCCGAACCCGTGAAGTCCCTGCTGGAAACGCATAGACTGCGCGTCGCCGCCAAACCGCTGGGCATCATCAAGATCGACGCCCATAGCGAAGCCGCGACCCTGCAGTTTGAACCCAAGCCACCGATAGATGGCATGCGCATCATAGAACTGGTACAAAAAAACAAGCACATCAAGCTCAATGGGCAAGACAAGTTGCGCATCACAGCCGCCATGCCCGACCTGGCCAGCCGCGTAGCCCAGATCAAGGCCACCATCAAAGCGCTGCATTAAATTTACTGAATATAAGAGACGACCATGCATTTGACCATACAAGGCTTGAACAACACGCTCAGCAATAACACTGCACTCATTCAGGACATCGCCAGCCAGACCAAAGCAAAACTGGACCAACTGAATGCTCAGGCAGTGCGTCTGGATAATGCAGAATGTGATGCACAGACCTTGACTACAATACGCGAACGCTGCTTCGCCGCCCAACTGGATGTCACGGCTCTGGACAGGCAACTTGCTCTGGCTGATTTCAAACTGGTCGCCATGGATATGGATTCGACCCTGATCACCATAGAATGCATTGATGAAATAGCCGACATGCAGGGCCTGAAACCGCAAGTTGCCGAAATCACCGAAGCCGCCATGCGCGGTGAACTGGAATTCCAGGAAAGCCTGACCCGTCGCGTCGCCTTGCTCAAAGGCCTCGATGCCGCTGCCCTGCAACGCGTGTATGACGAACGCCTGCAACTGTCCCTGGGTGCAGACCAGATGCTGAAGACCATACAGCAAGCCGGCCTCAAGACTTTGCTGGTATCCGGCGGCTTCACCTTCTTTACCGACCGCATGAAATCACGCCTGAACCTCGACTACACCCACTCCAATGTACTTGAAATCCAGGATGACAAACTGACCGGCAAAGTCGTCGGTACCATCGTTGATGCGGATGAAAAACAAAGAACCGTCGAACGCGTCTGTGCTGACCTGGGTATTTCCACCAGCCAGGCCATCGTCATGGGTGATGGTGCAAATGATTTGAAGATGATGAAAATTTCCGGCCTGTCAGTCGCATTCAGGGCTAAACCCGTAGTGCGGGCACAGGCAGATATCGCCTTGAATTTTGTGGGGCTGGATGGGGTGTTGAATCTGCTTTGAACAATATAGTTTGTTTTATGGCTTAGTCTGGCAGGAATTACATTGAAAAATCCCCTCCCTTTCAAGGGGAGGGAGTATTGAAACGCCTCTTCTTAACGCAAGTACTTACTTGAAAAATTAAATCTCTGAAACAGGCCAATCGCTACGCAACTGTCCCAACTTCCACTAAGAGCTAGTCGAGATAATTATTCCAGATAGCAATTCTCAATGACAAACTCCTTGCTTTCAACTGCCACAGTCCACTAACCATCATCAATACAGTCATTGAAAAAATGACCAAATACCATAACCTCACAATAAATAGTACGAACGTTCTATTATTTGAGTTAGAATAGTTTTAGCCCATCCAGCACATTCACCTGCGCCAGGCGTAAGATCATACTAAAACTGAAACAATTGGGAGACACCGATGTTTGAAGAATTCATGGGCACCATGCCGGTGGCCGAGCGTCAGAAATTTGATGTGGCAGCGCTGGCAGACTATATGCGCCAGCATGTTGAGGGTTTCGATGCCTCGCTGGCAGACAAGCTGGTGGTTGAGCAATTCAAGGGTGGCCAGTCCAACCCCACTTTCAAACTCAGTGCTGGCGACCAGCGCTATGTGATGCGTGCCAAACCTGGACCTGTCGCCAAACTGCTGCCTTCTGCCCATGCCATAGAACGTGAATTCAAGGTCATGAATGCCTTGAACAAGACAGGCTTTCCGGCTGCACGCCAATATGCGCTGTGCACCGATGAAGATGTCATAGGTCGCGCGTTTTACATCATGGAATTTGTTGATGGCCGTGTGCTGTGGGATCAATCCCTGCCCGGCATGACGCCTGCGCAACGGGCAGATATCTACGATGAAATGAACCGCGTTATCGCCCAATTGCATACCATAGACTATGCGGCCATAGGTTTGGCCGATTACGGCAAGCCTGGCAATTATTTTGCTCGCCAGATAGACCGCTGGACCAAGCAGTATCGCGCTTCCGAGACTGAAAAAATCGAAGCCATGGACAAACTCATAGAATGGCTGCCGCATAATATTCCGCCTGGTGACGACACCAGTATCGTGCATGGTGATTACCGCCTCGACAATATGATGTTCCACCCGACCGAACCACGCATCATGGCAATACTGGATTGGGAACTGTCGACACTAGGTCATCCACTGGCTGATTTTTCTTATCACTGCATGAGCTGGCATGTGACACCTGGCCAGTTCCGCGGCATTGCCGGTCTTGATCACAAGGGCATGGGCATCCCTAATGAGCAGGAATACATCGCCAAATATTGCGAACGCACTGGCAAGACCATACGCGAGGAAGATTTCAATTTCTATCTGGCCTATAACCTGTTCCGCATGGCGGGGATTTTGCAAGGCATCATGAAGCGCTATGTCGATGGCACGGCATCCAGTGCCCAGGCAAAAAAATCTGGCGAAGCAGCACGCCCCATGGCGGAACTGGGCTGGAGTTACGCTAAAAAACAATTATAGGACTTACGAAAAATTGTCCCAGCAAGGCGTAGCGACGAAGACAGTACTTTAGTACGCGGCTCCTAGGAGAGGAGCTGCAACACAGCTGGGGCAGTTTTGCGTAAGTCCTAATAAATTCAGACGGTAAATTCTTTCAGGTCCACAGTAGCGCAAAACGAACAATATCATTGGAGACAACATGGAATTCGAATACTCAGATCGCTGTAAAGACTTGCAAGGCCGACTCTTGCGCTTCATGAATGAACATATCTATCCGAATGAAAAAGCCTACAAGGAAGAAATAGACCGCAATGGCCTGGAAAAAGGTAATCGCTGGATCGCCACCCAGATCATAGAAGGTTTAAAACCGAAAGCACGTGCGCAAGGTTTGTGGAATTTATTCCTGCCAAAATCGGTACGTGCCCCAGAAGGCCTGTCAAACCTGGATTACGCCCCATTGTGCGAAATCATGGGCCGTGTTGGCTGGGCACCAGAGGTATTCAACTGTTCCGCCCCCGACACCGGCAATATGGAAACCATAGAACGCTATGGCAGCGAAGAACACAAAAAACAATGGCTGGAACCACTGTTGCGTGGTGAAATCCGTTCTGCCTTTGCCATGACTGAACCTGGTGTTGCATCATCAGACGCCACCAATATCGAAACCCGTATCGACCGCGATGGCGATGACTATGTCATCAATGGCCACAAATGGTGGATATCTGGTGCTGGTGACCCGCGTTGTGCCGTGTACATCCTGATGGGCAAGACTGACTTCAATGCTGCCCGCCATTCACAACAATCGATGATACTGGTCGATGCAAAAACCCCGGGCATCAACGTGGTCCGCCCTCTTCCCGTCTTTGGTTACGATGATGCGCCACATGGCCATTGCGAAATCCTGTTTGAAAACGTGCGCGTGCCGGCATCGAATATCCTTCTGGGTGAAGGCCGTGGTTTTGAAATTGCACAAGGTCGCCTTGGCCCAGGCCGCATCCATCACTGCATGCGCGCCATAGGCGTGGCTGAACGTGCGTTGGAATTGATGTGCAAGCGCCTGAACAGCCGCACTGCCTTTGGCAAGAAAATTTCTGAACAAAGCATCTGGCGTGAACGCATTGCCGAATCACGCATACAAATCGATACAGCGCGCCTGCTGACCCTGAAGGCTGCCTATATGATGGATACCGTCGGCAACAAGCATGCACAGGCAGAAATTGCCATGATCAAGGTCTTGGCACCGAATGTCACCCAGCAGGTGCTGGACTGGGCCATACAGGCCCACGGTGCGGGTGGCGTTTCCGGCGATTTTCCGCTGGCTGCACAATGGGCTGGCAACCGTACTTTACGCTTGGCAGACGGTCCAGATGAAGTACACAGAAATGCGATTGCCAAACTGGAGCTGGCAAAGCACATCAGTTTGAATGAAGACCTGGGTTTGCCGATTACCCGTTCTTAGGCAATCAAAACTTGCTAGAAACCTGTGCGCAATTCTATAGCCTCACGAATTGCGCACAACTACCTCAACCTGGCATCACCGGGTACGGAAAATCACATTGACGGATTTTTTGTACATCAATGCGCCGGGCAAAGACAGATCAGTCATGGTAGGTTTGTCACCCGCACTGGAATTCGTTTGTACCAGTCTGGCCCCATCCAGCCCAAGCTCACTGTCTATCCGGCTCAAAGCCTGTTCTGAAACCGCCGTTGGCCCCACCAGTTTGACAGAGAAACCGGCAGCCAGTTCCTTCGCCCTGTCCCGCGCATTTTCTGCCGCTTTGGCTGTCAGTTGATGTTCAATCTGCACGTAGTCCGTACGTCCAAACCGAACTGAAAAATTACCCAAATAAGGTCTGGACCACAGGTATTGCGTGATTGCATTCCATGGCTCCAGATTTTTGACATAGATATGGAAGGTCCTGATCAGGCGGTGACGTTGCAGACGCGGCTCATTTGCCTGCATTTCATTCGCGCTGACCAATTTCCTGGTGTCATGCGCCTCAATATCAGTTGAAGCAATGTGATTGCTCAACAAAAATTCGAGTACTTCATTGGATTGAGTATTTAACTGTGCCAGCGTTTCATCGGCACTGGCTTCAAAAGAAGTCAGTTCAAAATCCATCTCGGCAACATCGGCTGGCAAAGTGATCGTGGCGCTGCCGTTGACGTGGATAAAGGGATAGGCAGGTAATGTGCCTGCTTCTGCACCGATGGAAATCAATGCGAGGAGAAAAAATCTGAAATGGCGAAGCTTCATATTTATTGATTATTGTTTTTGCAGCCTTGAACGAAAAGCTGGTGACAAACTCGTTGCCACCAGCAAAACCTGATACTTACTGCAATTTCCAGACATACTTTACTTTCACCCAAAGATTGGATTTTTTCCCATTCACCTGCCCCGGAACCGCCTTGACATGGCAATTTTCAAGCGCGTCAATGACAGCATTATCCAAATCTGGAAATCCCGTCGACCGGTCAACTTTGGCCTTTATTATCTGTCCACTGGTAGCAACCAATGCAGATACATAGGTGACACCGACTTCTTCACGTTGCAGAGAAGATTTAGGATATTCAGGCTTGCATTGATTGAAATCGACAATTGGACTTTTATCTCCGTTTTTTTCATTTGCAACTCCAGTGCTTTCAATCACCTGCTTCTTTACAGCAGTTGCTGCCACTGGTGTATTTACCTGCGCATACATGGCCAGGCAGCTGGTGGTAATTCCCAGAATGGCAACCGCGGCCTTCCAGTTGATGGTGCTTACTTCAGGTTTGACAAGACGTTTAATACGAGACATAAGATTTCCTCCATGTGCCGCCTGGGCTAGTTGAGGGCTTGTGAATTGGAAGTTGGCCAATTCAGAAAGTGCAAGAGCAAGACGCCGCGGTTCGCCTGTGACTCTTGCGGCAAGATCGTCCGCAATTTCTTCTCTGTCATGACGGATCTGCCTAGATATCCACCATACTGCCGGGTGGTAAAACAGCAGCATCTCTATCGTGGACTGAACCAGGTTCAGTAAATAATCATGACGCTTTATATGGGCCATTTCATGTGCCACCAGCATTTCCAGTAGCTCGACCGGCATGCCGCTCAGCATGGCGCCCGGCAGCAAGATCATCGGGCGAAAAATACCCACGGCCAAAGGTGTATTCAGATCATCCACGACACGCAGCACTACCTTGCCATGGATCTGGAATTGTTGGCTCAGTTGATCGATGCGTGCCTGCCACCACAGGTCTGGCTTGCTGCGCCGGGAACTGGCATACCTGCCTATCCATAGCAGACCGGCACCCATGCGCACAGCCAGTAAGGCAACGCATATCAGCCAGGCTATTACAATGTCACTCAGATGCATTTCCAGCCAGGCTGATACATTCATCCAACTTGACTGATTCAAACCAAGACGAATCGGCAAATCGCTCATTCCCCCTGCTTCCATACTGGAATAGCTGACGCCCAGGCGCGAGCAAAACTCTCTGACTGGAAGCACCATACAGGTCAGCAATGCCATATAACTGGCGACATAGCGAGCCCTTGTCTGAGCAGGGCCGATGCACTTCAACAGCAAAGCCAGGAACAAGGCAATCAACAGGCCTTGCCGCACAAAGTGCAGCAAAGCCCAACCCAGAGCGTTGATGAAGGATGGAAGAAATTGGCTCATTTCTTTTCCTCATTCAGCAATTTCTGTATCTCGGCCCGTTCTTCCTTGCTGACGTGTCCGCGCAAAGCGGCCATGACCAGGTCTTTTGCCGAACCGGAAAACGCCTTGTATATCAAATCCTTCAAGAGATTGGTCTGCAAGGAATCCTGGGCCTGGGCTGCCGCATAGATGTGTGAGCGCTGCTCTTCATCCCTGTTGAGCAAGCCTTTGGTATGCATGACCTGCATCAGGCGCAAAACCGTTGCATAGCTTAATTCTGGCCGGTCCTTGATGGCAGCCTGATGCACTTCCTTGACCGTCGCCGGCCCGGTTTGCCAGATCAGGCGCAGTAAGTCGAGTTCTGCGGCGGTAGGTTTGCGTGAGGTATTTTTGCTCATGGCGTGCTGGCGGCGGCTGTTGATGTGAATGTAGAATATATGGTCTAGATTAATTTGTCTAGATCATTTTATCTATTTTCTCCAACAATACCGGAAGCAATAAAAAATCGCCGCAAAACCAGGAAATAATATGCACTGACGAAGACAGGCAGAGGTCAGTCTGTTGAGCGTTGCCCATGCTGCCCATGTTGATAACTGGCATACCCAGTCGCAACAAGCACGATGAGGGCACCAATCAATTCACGTATGCCCGGCGTTTCATTGAGAAAAAAGTAAGCCAGCAACATTCCGTAAACAGGCTCCAGCGAAGTCATGAGACTGGCGAAACTGGTAGACAAGCGGCGCAGGCTGAACATGAACAATCCATGTGACAAGGCAGTAAAAACAACACCCAGCAACACCAGTCCATACCAGGTCTGTGGTGCAACGTCAGACATTACACCTGAACCCAGTACCCACGGCAAAAGCACCAGTGCAGCCACACCGTTTTGCAGGAATGCCAGTTTGAATGCAGGAATCTGCCCTCCCTGCCAGCGATTCGCCATCGCCAGAAATGCAAAACTAAGGCCCGACAAAATGCCCAGCGCCAGCGCTATGACCGCGCCTCCATTCCAGGATGCATCACTGACCATCACCACCATGCCTGTCACCACCAGTACCGCAGCCCAGGCGTCTGATGCGCGCCTGGTTTCTTTAAAAAACCAGGGTTCAAGCAAGGCGACAAATAGAGGGAAACTGGCAAAGCCCATGAGACCAAAAGCAACCGGCGCAAAATTCAAAGAGGCGAAAAAAGTCAGCCAGTGCATGGCCAGCAATACCCCGCACAGAATCACAGTCTTGGGAATATCACGAAAATTCAATTGTCCCTGCAAGGCCAGCAGTGGCAACAAACTCAGCGCAGCAAACAAGGTACGACCAAACACCAGCAACAGCGCCCCCGTTGCCAACAGCTTGCCCACTACCCCCGCCGCACCGAAAAGGAATACCGCTACATGCAGGGCCAACAAAGAGGAAAGCGTGTTATTTTTCATAAAGTACGGCGGGAATTGCTCAACAAGAGACAAAGTTAAACAATAGCATCATAGGCTTGGACCAGGCTATCTCTGTCACCGGCACTGAAGCCCAGCCGTAGCGTGATGAGGTAAAAATAGTATTTACCAGCAACTGAAGCACAAATGTCCGAATCTATGCATAATGGATGCATGCTGTTTTCATCAACCATGCAAAGAGGAAAGCAATGATAGACGTTTATTCCTGGCCGACTCCCAACGGACACAAAGTACACATCATGCTGGAAGAATGCGGCTTGCCCTACCGTGCTATCCCGGTAGATATCGGCGATGGCGACCAGTTCAAGGCAGATTTCCTGGCGATTTCCCCCAATAACAAGATCCCCGCCATCGTTGATGCAGATGGTCCTGATGGCAAACCGATTTCCCTGTTTGAATCCGGTGCCATCTTATTGTATCTGGCAGGAAAAACCGGTCAGTTCCTGGGTAAAACCGACAGGGAAAAATATGACACCCTGCAGTGGCTGATGTTCCAGATGGGTAGTGTCGGCCCCATGCTGGGCCAGGCGCATCATTTCCGCATGTATGCGCCGACGCAGATCGACTATGCCGTCAATCGCTATACCAATGAAACCAAACGCATTTATGGCGTGATTGATAAACAACTGGAAAAAACTGCCTACCTGGCTGGCGATGACTATACGATTGCCGACATTGCCTCTTTCCCCTGGACGCGCTCTTTCGCCAATCAGGGTATAGACTGGACAGAGTTCCCGCATGCCAAACGCTGGTTCGATACCATCAGCAAACGCCCTGCTGTACAACGTGGCGTGCAGGTATTGGCCGATTTACGCAAGCCACTGGATAACGACAAGGCAAAAGAAGTACTGTTCGGAAAAACACAATACGCTAAGAAATAATTTCATTCACCTGAGGGGCTGGTGTAGTGCTGCACTCTTCTTGCCACTTATAAAATGCGCCTTTTCCGCCGATACCGCGTCAAAAATCCTCGCAATACCTCTGTATTGCTGCGGTTTTTTTCTTGTCTCAACGAAAAATTCGCGATTTTATAAGCATCAATCTGCGTGCAACACGACACTAGCCGATTGCCGTTACAATGGGCTTACTCCTCTCTACTCTATTTCAGTATGCGTCGTCCGATAAAAAGAAATCGTTTCAAACTAGCCGCTGAAAGTCAACGCGTTGTCAATCTTGCGCTGGCCGTAGCGCAATCAGCCAGCCGGGTCGAAGACCTGGATTGGCAAGCCAGGCTGGATGCACTGGTCACCAAAAATCTCAGGCAACACCATCAGGACATGCTGGACGCCGCGACTGAACATTTGTTTCAGTCGCACCCGAATGGCTATGAAGTCTTGACCGAGACACTGGAATCCACCAGCACCTGCAGCACTTTTGAGTATGAGGGTCAGCCCTATACCTGCCTGCTGATTGCCGCACCGGTATTGGCCTGGACACGTTTTGAAATCACCTCTGGCAGCATACCGGTAGAGGCATTAAGCCTGCTCAGTGCACAATTGTCTGCCAACTTGCTGGCCGGGCATACCCAATTGCGACTACTACCCAGTTTGTATTCCATTGACCAGTTGCCACGCAATCACGTGGAAACCTTCGCCCTGCTGGAACGTCAGGGTGTGGCAATGCTCAAGCAAGCGACTGTCCCGGTAGAAGCAGAACGCGCAAAGACCGTCCCCTTTCTGGCAGATATACGCTATGTGCTGGGGGTGTTGGCCGTACCTGTTGGCAAGCCTTTGTTCCAATGGCAAACCATCGACGCGCCGTTTGATTGCGTGCAGGCCAAGAGTGATGCCCTGCTACAATGGCAACAAGAGACTGAAACCACATTCAAGCGCCTGTTGCCAGGATGTGGCATCGAAGTCTTGCTGCCCGAATCCTATTACACCGCCTGTCGCGAAGCGGATATCAAGATACGGCCTGCCACCATACGTTCAGCCATGTTCTACCTGACCCAGACCCTGGGTAAAGAGGCTGACCAGTTCAGCGTTATCATTGCCTCGTTTGGTGAACAGGAAAACCCTGGGCAAATCGATGAATATCGTGTCAGCTTTTGCCTGCGTGATGAACCGGAAGTCGTGTATGGCGTGGTCTGGCCCTTGTACCAGGCTGAAGACCAGATCATCGCGGTCAATCTGGATGACAATGAACAACTGGCTGGCGAGATTCCCGGCATCCTGCAAGAATGCGGCGTCACCGACATCATCCAGTTGGAAGAAATCTTTGCGATGGAATTTTGCGATGATTGCGGCACCCCCCTGTTTGCCGACCGCGAAAGTGACTTGGTCCATACAGAAATGCCGGATGACACACCGACCCCAGGTGCCACGCATTTTCACTGATGCAATCGGCATGATTTGATGGTGCGGCATGACAGTCACAGATACGTCATCACGTAAAAACGAACAACCCGGCAATGATTTACATTTCCGGGTTGGTCTGACTACAGACGCAAAGATCATCAGCGATCTGGTCATGCTGTTTGCCAAAGACTTCAGCATCAATCCCGACGGTAGTGGTGCTGATTTATTTCATCAATCGGTGTCAGAGACTGCCGAGCGGGCCTATCTTGCAGATAGCCGCTACCACTTCATCCTTGCCATGCGGGATGATACGCTGGCTGGCTTCATTGCCCTACGCGACCATAGCCATTTGTTTCATCTGTTTGTCGCCCCGGCATTTCAGGGGCAAGGGCTGGCGACAGTCTTATGGCAACGTGCCCGTCAATACGCTGCCTCCCAAGGGCATGGCACTGGCATCACCGTTAATTCTTCCCTGAATGCCATCCCCGTCTATGAACGCTTCGGCTTCAAGGCCACCAGCAAGGTCGTTGAAATGCATGGCATCGCCTTTTTACCGATGCAATTTCAATTGAACAATTGAGCGAACAAGTTGTCAAAAGTAGTAGCAATCTACGATACACTACACGCGCCACTAAAACTCAATTCATTAATATAATAGGGATGTGCTCTGACAAAGACTCACAAGCACACACATACATGAAAAAATACCTGCTCGCTGCTTTCTGTATTCTCAACTTCATCAGCGCCTCAAGCATCGCTAAAGATGATGGCACAGACAAATCCATCACTATTCTGAAAGAAATACAATCCTTTGTCGTCAATAGGGACGGCAGCTATGCAGTCACCGTAGAGAGTTACGTACAAATCAACGAAGAGCGCGCAGTAGTCTCTCAGTCACAACGACAATGGTCTTTCAACCAAAGTCTGGAGACCCTGGAATTACTGGAAGCCTATGTAGAAAAACCTGACGGCCGAAAAGCCCACGTCAAACCAGAGCAAATAAAATTGCAGCAAGAGCCTGCATACAGCGGTGCGCCCATGTTTCAGGACATGCAAGTCAGGGTAGTGATTTATCCCGAAGTTGCAGTCGGCGATAAAATTTATTCAAGACACAGCAAAACACGTAAGACAGCGATGTTCCCGGGGCAATTCAGTGATTACACACCTAGCCGTTATGTTCCCACCAAACAGCTGACCATGATTTACGATATGCCTGCCGACATGCCTTTGCTTAACCAGGCAGATGGTTTTGTCGCCACGCCTGCTGTCACCCAAAATGACCGCACGGTATATCGCTGGGATTATCTGCCCTCTGACAATCCGCGCATAGAATCCTCTTCAGTCAGTTATGCAGACTATGGAAAGCAACTGGTGGTTTCCACTTTCACGGATTATGCGAGCCTGGGTAAGGCCTATTACCAGACAGCGGCCCTGACGACAAAGGCAAATGCCAAGATCAAGGCAAAGACTGCAGAAATTACTCAAGGCATCAACAATCCACGTGATAAGGCCTATGCCATTTACGACTGGGTAAGAAAAAATATTCGCTATGTTGCCGTGTACATCGGTAATGGCGGGCTGGTGCCACATAACGCAGATGAAATTCTGGACAACCTGTATGGCGACTGCAAAGACCACACCAGCCTGATGGAAGCCATGTTGGCCGCCGCAGGAATAGACAGCACCCCGGTACTGATCAATTCTGGTGACTCTTTTAAACTGTCACCTGTTGCCAACCTGGGTCAACTCAACCATGCCATTACCTTTATTCCCAGCCTGAACCTTTATCTTGACTCAACCGCCATCGATGTCAATCACGGCTATTTACCTTTTTCAGTTTGGGATAAACCTGCCATCCTGACCAGGACCGGTGAAATTGGCAGGACACCGACAAAAGAATTCTTCAAAACCAGCAGCAACTACAAGGTCAATATTTCGACCGAAGGTGCAGCCCAGTTTGAATTTGCACGCGAAGATACGGGCCAGTCGGCCGAACCGACGCGCTATGAACAAAGCAACTGGCGCATCAACGATCAGGAACTTGCGGTGGAAAACATACTGAAAGGCTATGGCATGACCGGCAAAGGTACCGTCGAACTGGGGAAACTAAAGGAAACCGGGGACAACTACGCATTCAAACTCAAAGGCAAAGTCGACAACTGGACTTACCTTCCAGGCACAGTGGGTATAGCTGCCAATAGCAGCCTGTATGCAGGTATGGCCAATAGCATTTATGGTTTAACGGCTGAAGTGGAACGCACACAGGATTTCATTTGCCCCGAAAACAATTTCGTCGAAGAAGCCGTATATCAATTTCCCGCGCAAGCAAAAATACTGTATATCCCCAAGGATGTCGATATGCGCACTGCGTTTTTTGAGTATCAGGCAAAATATACGCACAATGACAAACAGGTCGTCATCAAACGCACATTTAAAAGCGGTAAGGAAGGCAGTCGTGTATGCACCCCCAACGACCATCAGGCCATGCAAGCCACTATCAAGAAAATGGTGCAAGACTTGCGTAGCCAGTTCATCGTGCAGGTGCAATAGAATTTTCCTGGTGAGTTCTGACCCGCCTGATTAATCCTGTGCAGGTCAAAAAGCCAATGTGCCTGCGCATTGGCTTTTTTTGCATCCTTTGATTTGACCTGATATTGTTTACACAACGAAACAGGCTTAAAAAACAGCCCATTATTTGTCGACAAAACACGACTATCACCATTTTCAAAATCCGTTGTACAATTAGTTTTGAACGGTCGTGCTTTTTTCTGCTTTTTTTTTGTTAATTGCTTGCTGCGGCCATCATAAAACAGGAGACAACATGGATTTGAACTATACGGCTGAAGACCTGGCCTTCCGGGATAAGGTGCGCGCCTATCTGGAAGCCAATCTTCCACCCGACCTGCAGCAAAAAGTATTGAACCATAAGCGCCTGTCCAGAGAAGACTTTGTTCGCTGGCATAAGATACTGGCAAAGCAAGGCTGGGTAGCCACAGGCTGGCCAGCAGAATACGGTGGCACGGGCTGGACACCGACCCAGCGCCACATCTTTGAAGAAGAATGCGCACGTGCAGGCACACCTGCCATCCTGCCCTTTGGCGTGAATATGGTCGCACCTGTCATCATGGCGTTTGGTAATCAGGCACAAAAAGACTATTACCTGCCACGCATACTCAGTTGTGAAGATTGGTGGTGCCAGGGGTATTCGGAACCGGGCTCAGGCTCTGACTTGGCTTCCCTGAAAACCCGTGCGGAACGCGATGGCGACCATTACATCGTCAATGGCCAAAAGACCTGGACCACCCTGGCCCAGCATGCCGACATGATTTTCTGCCTGGTGCGCACCGACACCGGTGTACGCAAACAGGAAGGCATTTCTTTCCTGCTGATTGACATGAAGACGCCGGGCATTACCGTACGCCCCATCATCATGCTGGATGAAGAACATGAAGTGAATGAAGTTTTCTTCGACAATGTCAAAGTACCGGTACAAAACCTGATAGGCGAAGAAAACAAGGGCTGGACGTATGCCAAATACCTGTTGGGCCATGAGCGCACGAATATCGCCGCAGTGGGCCGTGCCAAGCGCGAATTGCAATTCCTCAAGCGCATTGCTGCCAAACATCAAAAAAATGGCCAGCCGCTGATCAATGATGCCGTCTATGCCAGCAAGGTCGCCAGCCTGGAAGTGGAATTGATGGCGCTGGAAATTACGGTCCTGCGCGTGATCTCTCAGGATAGTGGTCGCCCTGGTCCGGAAGCATCCCTGCTCAAAATCAAGGGCACGGAAATCCAGCAAAGATTGACGGAATTGATGGTAGAAGCAGTCGGCCCCTACGGCCTGCCGTTTGACCCGGCTTTCCTCGAAGGTGAAACCGAACACAGCGTGGTGGGCGACGATGATGCTGCGCCGCTGGCACCGTATTACTTCAATTTCCGCAAGACCTCCATCTATGGTGGCTCCAACGAAATTCAAAAAAATATCATCACCCAGATGATCCTGGGTCTGTGAGGAGAGCATTATGGATTTCAACTTAACGCAAGAACAAAAACAGTTTGCTGACGCCTTACGTCGCTGGGTAGAAAAAGACTATACCTTTGAACAGCGCAAACACGTCATCGAATCGGCTGAAGGTGTATCCGCCAAAGCCTGGGCTGACCTGGCAGAACTGGGTGCGCTGGCCCTGCCTGTTCCTGAAGAACAGGGTGGCTTTGATGGCTCCGCCATTGACATGCTGGTCATCATGCAGGAACTGGGGCGCGGCATCGTTATCGAGCCCTACTTTGCCACTGTCATGGGTGCAGAGTTCCTGAAGAAATCCGGCAAGCATGCGGATGTGCTGGAACAGGTCGCTGGCGGCGAAGTCAAGCTGGCGAATGCCCTGGGCGAAAGACAGTCACGCCATGACCTGTTTGACATTGCCACCACCGCTGGCAAAACTGCCGATGGCTACGTACTCAACGGCAGCAAGACCGTGGTGTTGCATGGTGCCCAGGCAGATAAACTGATCATATCTGCCCGCAGCAGCGGTGCGCAGCGCGATACCAATGGCATCAGCCTGTTTATCGTTGATGCCAAGGCCGCAGGCATCAGCCGCCGCGACTATCGCACCATCGATGGTTATCGTGCCGCCGACATCACGTTAAACCAGGTAAAAGTCAGCCAGGACGCCCTGCTGACGACAGTAGATGCCGGCTGGGAACTGCTGGATGCGGTGGCCGATTATGGCGTTACCCTGTTGTGCGCCGAGTCCATAGGCATCATGGAAGCCATTACGGCAGCCACCCTGGATTATCTGAAAACCCGTCAGCAATTTGGCGTCCCTATCGGCAAATTCCAGGTCTTGCAACATCGCATGGCAGAAATGTTCATGGAAATGGAACAGGCCCGTTCCATGGCCACACTGGCTGCCGTCAAGATCAGCGCTGATAATGTCGAAGAACGTCGTCGCACTGTATCTGCCGCCAAGGCCAGGATAGGCCAGGCCGCCAAATACATAGGCCAGCAAGCCGTGCAATTGCATGGTGGCATGGGGGTCACCAATGAACTGCCAGTAGCCCACATGTTCAAACGCCTGACCACCATCGAGTTGTCATTGGGTGATACGGATCATCACCTGGCCAGATTCGTGGCACAGCCCGGCTTTAAAAACGCAGCCTGATTGCTGTAGAAAAATCCCGACTGTGTTCGGGATTTTTTTTACTCTTTAAAAAACAAGGACACGTCATGAGCATCAAAACAGATCGCTGGTATTTCGAAGATTTCATTCCCGGCAAAGTCATTGAACTGGGGCAGCGCGCAGTGACCGAAGAAGAAATCATCAACTTTGCCACGCAATTTGACCCACAATCCTTCCACGTCAATAAAGAAGCTGCCAGTCACTCCATCTTTGGCGGCGTCATTGCCAGTGGCTGGCATACCTGCAGCATGATCATGCGCATGGTGGTGGATGGTTTTCTGGCTAATTCAAGCAGCATGGGCTCGCCCGGTGTCGATGAAATACGCTGGATATTGCCGGTGCGTCCAGGCGACACCCTGACTGTCACTGCAGAAACCCTGACCAGCAAAATATCAACATCCAAGCCAGGCCGTGGTGTCGTCAATACTTTATGGAAAGCCCATAACCAGGATGGCAAACTGGTATGTACGATTGCCGGCATGGGCATGTTTGGCTGCCGCCCGGTATAAGCCCCACTTATATCCATTCATATCCATTTAAAAATAAGACCACGGAGACATGATGAGAGAATTCCGCAGCATCAATGAACTGAAAGACTTGATAGGCCAGGAAGTTGCCCAGTCAGAATGGGTAGAAATTACGCAAGAACGTGTGAACACCTTTGCCGATGCGACCGGTGATCACCAGTGGATACACATCGACGTCGAAAGAGCCAAACGTGAATCCCCCTTTGGTGGCCCGATCGCCCATGGCTTTCTGACCCTGTCGCTGCTACCCATGCTGGTCGCCAATGCCATTCATCTCAGCTACGTCAAGATGGGTGTGAACTATGGGCTCAACAAGGTGCGCTTCCCCTCCCCGGTTCCAGTCGGCAGCCGCCTGCGTGCCAGAATGAAATTACTGGAAATCGAAGACATCAAGGACGGTGCCCAATTGACCTGGGAAGTCAGCATAGAACGCGAAGGCCAGGACAAACCCGTATGCGTGGCTGAATCTATTTCGCGCTGCTATTGAACCCTTAAACACTAAAACGCTGTATCAATCTGGTAACAAATCCATGCCAACTCCTGACACACTCCAACGCTTTATCGCCAAGGTAGAAGCCAATGCCCACGCTGCCGCATGTGAAGAATTCTATACCGAGAATTCCAGCATGCAAGAAAACCAGGCCAAGCCAAGGATAGGCCGTGCAACGCATGTGGCTGCAGAACATGCTGTTATGTCACGCGCCAAATCCGTATCATCCACCTGCGTACACCCGGTATTGGTCAACGGTGACCATGTCGTCATACGCTGGATTTTCAGGTTCGAATGGCTGGATGGCAGCGTCACGCAGATGGAAGAACTGGCCTATCAGCGTTGGGAAGGAGAATGCATTGCAGAAGAAACCTTCTTCTATGATCCTGCGCAACGCATTCCGCAAAAGCTGGCGACTAAATGAGAGTATGACCAATGCCGGTTTCAATACATTCACATCAATAAAACCTGACCGCATAAACCGGTGGCAAATTGGTGGCGACCTGATACCAGTCATCCCCTGAATTTTCGCTCGCCCACAAATGGCCGGTGGTGGATGCCATCAAGAGGTTTTTGCCATTTTCAGAAACAGCAAGGCCATGACGGTACACCAGGTCATAGCAATCTTGTTGGGGCAGGCCATTTCTTAATGATTCAAACGTCTTGCCACCGTCACGTGTGCGTGTGACGCTCATTGCGCCGTTCAAAGGTATGCGTTTTTGATCGGCGATGGCGGGTACAAACCAGGCAGTATCCGGGTCACGCGGATGAGCGGCGACGGTAAAACCAAAGTCTGGAATACCTTCCGGTAAACGCAGTTGTTGCCAGCTTGCTGCCTCGTCTTCACTGCGCCAGATGCCATTGTGATGCTGGCACCACAAGACGTGGCTGGCAAACTTGCTGCGGGCGATCAGGTGCGGGTCCTGGATATTTTGATTGTCTGCCATATCGGGTGGCATGTACGTAGCACGCATGCCCGCTGCAGCCAATGCCCAGTTCTGTCCGCCATCTTCAGTTTTCCAGGCACCACCACAGGATATACCCAACAAGATATGCTGCGGGTTGCGCGGGTTGACGCATATCGAATGTATGCCCGGCACATCATAACCGCCACCCATCCATTGCTTGCGCTCTTCCCTGCCCCATAATGACCGTACCAATTCCCAGCTATTACCACGATCTGATGAACGGAACAAACCACCAGGCAAGGTGCCCGCCCACAGTACATTGGGTTCTTCGCTGCCACCAGTTTCCATGGACCAGATGGCCTTCAGCTTCCATTCTACGTCATCGTCTGTCTTGGCATGTTCGGGGTAAGCTGGTGCGGCTACCTCGGTCCAGTCGCAGCGTTCTTCATCGCGGCGATGCAGTTTGACCCCAAAATGCCCCAGGTTCAGTGCTGCATACACCGCACCGTCACGCTTGTCATGCAGGCACATACTGACCGGCTCACCCAGGAAACTGACCTGGTCGAGTTGCCAGCGATTGTCAGCATGAATCAATTCAAACAGTCCCTTGCGGGTCGCTACCAAAGCTTTCATCATCACCCTCCTGAAAGTGCCTGCAAGACATATACCTGGCTATTCACACCCAAAGCATCGCGCAGGCCACTGCGCTGCATGACACGCCTGCCATCGATAAAAACCACTACATGAAAACGTAAATCACCCTGCTCATCCAGAATATAGCCTCGCAGGGTCGGGTTCAACTGAAAGGCGGCTTCCAGTGCGTCACGCAAATTGTCGGCTGTGGTTTCTACCTCAGGTACCTCAGTAAAGCGACTGAGTTGCTGGGTAAAAGTCAGCTTAGCCACGTTGCCCCCAGGCAGAATAAGGATGCTTGAGCAGATTCGCATTCGCATAGCGCCGGTCATGGCTGACCTCTTCGCCCAGCCAGGCAGGACGCTCAAACTGCTGCTGTTCGGATTCCAGTTCCACCTCAGCCACGATCAGGCCAAGATTGTCACCAATAAATTCATCCACTTCCCAGACCAGGCCGGCGAAAGCAATGCGATAACGTGTTTTTTCTATGAGAGGTTGCTGGCAGACTGTGTCCAGCAAGATTTGTGCATCAGCCAATGGAATGGGATATTCCCATTCACCACAACTGATACCAGTTGACATGCCCTTGATGGTCAGCATCGCGCGTTCTGCTTCTATGCGTACCCGCACGATGCGACCAGGGTCAGAGCAAATATAGCCCTGGCGCAGAAATGTGCCCTGCCCCTGTTGTTTAAAATCCTGACTGACAACAAGGAATTTGCGTTCAATTTCCACGCCCATTACGACTCCGATGATTAAATACCGGAATTATGCACCTAACGAAGCCAAAATCGGTTGCAACATTGCTTCGCCTAGCTTGATACTGCGTGCACCGTCCCAGCCCACCTCCACATCCGGCAGATTGGCATTGTCCTTGAAAGGCAATTCCAGCGTCAGCGATACACATTTGTAGGTGTGACCAATGTACTTGGACGCCAGCTTCAACACATCTTCATTGTACTTCGATGCCTCATACCCAAACCTGGTCTGGAAATCAGGGCTGGCCAGGCAGAAGCTATCGACAAAAGCCTGTTGTTCCTGCATCTGCTTTTCAGTAAAGCCCGCCAGCATCTCACTACCGGCCACAAATATGTAGGGCAGAGCTTCGTCACCATGAATATCCAGGAACAAATCGCAACCGGTTTCCTGGATCTTGTTTTTGACGTAATACACTTCCGGACTGGTTTCCAGCGAAGGTGTCATCCATTCACGATTCAGATTGGCACCGGCAGCATTGGTGCGCAAGTTGCCACGCACAGAACCATCCGGGTTCATATTCGGCACGATGTATACAACGGCTTTTTCCAGAATCCGACGCGCGGTCGGGTTTGATGGATCCAGCAAGGCATTCAGGCTGCCTTCCACCAGCCATTCTGCCATGGTTTCGCCAGGATGCTGACGGGCAATAATCCAGACTTTTTTCTCTGCTGCCGGGTTACCAACCACGATCATGTTCAAGTCACGACCATCCACCGTGTTACCCAAATCTTGCACCCGTGCGACGGCTGAATTTTCTACGCCGCCCAGCAAAGCCAGGTGACGTTCCCAGGTATACGGTTCAAAGTAAGCGTAATACACACTGTCACGCTCCGGGGTATGGCGTATCGTCATCACCTTGCCATCAAATTCGGTATCCACACGGAACCAGTTGGCACGGTCATAACTGGCAACCGCACGATAGTTTTCCCATCCCTTTGGGTAGGTGGCTTCACCAGCGTTAAGTATCTGCATGACTGCATCTTGCCCACGGGCACCCTGCAGGCGAAAGTGAAACCATTGCCAGATATCCGCATGCGAATCCTTACGCAACTTCAACTCTATGGCCCCCACCTGCTCCGCGTTGACTACTTCAATCGCTCCCGCGTCGAAGTTCTGACTGATTTTAATTGTCATATTTTATATGTTCAGAAATGTTTTCAAGCACCGCATCCCATACGGTGTCCTTAGGAGTGTTATTTTCACAGCTTTTCACAAAATATGAAAATATTTTAGTCAAATTTACCTTCAAAATCGTACAAATATTTTCACCAAGGCAATCATTAAGGAAGTTTTCAGCAAATAATGGCAAAAATCGCCATCATCGACTATAATCTTTCGCTCAGTGTCGGGGCGTAGCGCAGCCTGGTAGCGTACGTGCATGGGGTGCACGGGGTCGGAGGTTCGAATCCTCTCGCCCCGACCAAAAATAAATAAAAGGCTTACAGATTTCGGTCTGTAAGCCTTTTTATTTTTTTCTGAATTTACAACAATCGATTTCTGCGGTATTTCAGCTTCATCGCCTGAGCATGCAGGCATTCGTCATTTCGCCCACAAAAAATTACCAAAGTGAAATTTTCTATTGAAAATTGAAACATTTCTATAACTATCACACTTAATCAACAGAACTGACTAAAATACAGTAGCAAGGTTTGGGTAATGCAATAATACTTAAGCGTGGGTGAGATGAAACAAATGCTTTGTTACATCAATATGCGTCCTTACGCTAAACAGAGCGACAAGCTGCTATTTCCCGGGCTCAGACAATACCAGGTTCACTGTTTAGCCATTGCCTGTACCGTCCCAGTTAAGCGCCTTGTCAACGCATCATGCAAACAGGCATTGATAGCACCGTCCTTATCCCCTTCCAGCGATTCTCTATTTAAGCAGCCTCCTGGCTTACGTGGATATGTTGACTCGTATCCAGATTTGCCCCACTTGCCTATCCCCTGGAAAGTCGGGTGCTCATGATGATGCAGTCACTACGCTTGCGCACCGTCCGTCATAAATTGCTACTCATGGTGTTAATTGCCAACCTAGCCACCTTGATATCAGCAGGCGGTGCCTTGCTCTATCACGAATTAACGGAAAATCGCGCCAAGGCATTAGCCGAGTTATCAATACTGACAAATATTCTGGCACAGGGAAGTGCCACTGCACTGGAATTTGACGACACCAAGGTGGCCAACGAAAACCTGGCGCAATTACGGGCCAATTCAAATATCGTCGCGGCGGCAATATATACCTCTCAAGGCAAATTATTTGCGCATTACCTGCGTGAAAAAGCACGCAAAGATGAGTTACCTGCCAGCCCTGGGGTTGAGGCTTCGCATTTCGAAGGTGGCAAACTTACCGTTTCCAAACACATCATTTCTGATAGTGAAGTCCTGGGCACCATCTATTTGAAACAACAGTATGACCTGGGCAAATGGCTGCTTGATTATCTCGTCATCCTGGGTTTGGTTTTATTTGCCAGCCTTGCTTTAGGCGTCCTTATTTCTTCACAATTGCAGCGCTGGATATCTGTTCCCATTCACGCAATCAGCACGGTCGCGCGACAAGTCATGGAGCAACACAATTATCATTTGCGGGCCAGTAAAAGTACTGAAGATGAGATTGGTCAATTAGCCCAATCCTTTAACGACATGCTACAAACTCTCGAACGTGAAATCAGTGAAAAAAGCCAGGTAGAACAAACCGTACGCACATTGAACGCTGATCTGGAGCGCAGAGTCACTGACCGCACCAATGAACTACAGATTGCCAACCAGACTTTGATCACGCGTACCGATGAAGCTGAAAGTGCCAACCGTGCAAAAGCTGATTTTCTCGCCAATATGAGCCATGAAATCCGCACTCCCATGAACGCCATACTGGGATTCGCCTACCTGCTTGAAAAGAATCAACTGAATGACGATGCAAGAGACTTGATCAAGAAGATTCGTAATGCCGGCCATTCATTGCAAGGCATCATCAATGACATCCTGGATTTTTCAAAGATCGAAGCCGGGCAACTTGAGGTCGAACATGCACCTTTCCGTATCGTCGATTTACTAGACAATTTGGCTGGCATCATGGCGGCCACTGTAGGTGACAAAGACGTTGAGCTGACGATTTCCCCTCCTCCTGCATTCAGTGGTCAATTGCTTGGCGATGCACTGCGTGTAGAGCAGGTCTTGATCAACCTTACCGGAAATGCGATCAAATTTACGGAACATGGATCGGTCACCCTGGACATCCGCCAACTGGCCAGAGACAACGACACGATTACATTGCGTTTTTCCGTAACTGACACTGGCATTGGCGTTCCTCTGGAAAAACAATCGCAAATCTTTGCCGCATTTTCCCAGGCAGACATTTCCACCACAAGACGATTCGGCGGCACTGGCCTGGGCTTGACTATCTGCCGGCATCTGGTGCATAAAATGGGGGGGGAAATCGGTGTCATCAGCGAACCCGGCAAAGGTAGCGAATTCTGGTTCACAGTACCTTTTGACTGGACACCTGCCAGTGCCTACGCACCGTCCGAGATGACAGCGCTGGATATATTGATCGCCGATGACAGCGAAAATGCGCGTGAAAACCTGGCACTCACCGCCCGCTCTGTAGGTTGGAATCCTACCAAAGTGGATTCGGGTGAAGCGGCAATTCAAAAAGTTCAGGCCAGGCTTGACAGTAACAGCGCCTATGATGTCTTGTTGTTTGACTGGAAAATGCCAGGAATAGATGGCCTGCAAGCCGCCAGCCAAATCCGTCATGCGCTGAAAAATGATACCTCCCCCATCGTGCTCATGGTCACCGCTTTTTCGCGTGACGAACTGCTAAAACAGGCTGACATCGGCTTGATCGACGGCATACTCAGCAAACCGGTTACCTGCTCAACGCTGTATAACTGCGTCGCCGAAGTACTTAGCCGTCGCGGGAGCAGCCAGTTGCAAAGAAGGCGGCAAGCCAGGATTTCGAAAGAGAAGCGCCTGCCTGGCGTGCGCGTGCTGGTGGTTGACGATAGCGAAATCAATCGTGAAGTGGCCCAGAGAATTCTTGCCGGCGACGGTGCTACGGTCTACCTGGCAAATGATGGATACGCAGCCGTAGAATGGTTACGTAGTCACCCCAAAGCAGTAGACATTGTCTTGATGGATGTGCAGATGCCTATCATGGATGGCTATGAAGCCACGCGACAGTTACGTGCCTTGCCCAACGCAGATAAATTACCCGTCGTCGCGCTCACTGCCGGTGCATTCAAGATGCAGCAAGAAGCTGCACACGAGGCAGGGATGGATGCATTTGTTGCCAAGCCCTTCAATGTCGAAGAATTGATAACAGTCATACAGAAATTGACCCACTACCAGTCACCCCAATCACTCCAGTCACCAATGCCTGAAGACGAAAATCCCGGTGAACCGTATGCAGTCACGACAGAAAAATATAAAGATAGTCTACCGGGTATCGCGGTAAAAAAAGCCATGGCCACATGGAATGATTTCAAGGTTTACCGGAAATTTTTGCTGAAATTTAAAATTGATTATGCTGGTTGTACCAGCCAGTTCAAGGACTGCTATGCAACAAACGATGTTCAGGGTATCAAAACTTTGGCACATAAATTGAAAGGATGTGCAGGCAATTTGGGGTTGATTGACATTGCACACGTTGCGACCGAAATCGAAACCGCCGGGACATCGGAAGAAGGTCAATTCGTCATAGACAAACTGCAGATGGCTATGGATAAGACTTTTACTTCGATCACGCTGCTATGTGCAAATGAAGAAAAAACTGCAGAAGGACGGATAACGGAACCTGACTTTATTGATAAGAAAAAAATTGGCCCGCTATTGCGTGCATTGTTGCATGCCCTGGATGCGGACCATCCTGATCGTACCACGCAGTTATTCGAGGCACTCAAGCCTTTACTGCCAAGTGACAGGCTTGACAGCCTGCTCGCACGTGTCGACGATTTTGATTTTCGTGGCGCAGAAATCTTGACCCAGAATTTGGCCAACGATCTCGACATAGAACTGAAGGAATAATTCATGCCCAATTCCCCTATCCTCATCGTCGACGATGAACCTGGCAATCTGGCCACACTAAAGCAGATTTTGGGAAACGATTATGAACTGGTATTTGCACGTACCGGCCAGGAATGCCTGAACGCCACAAAAAAACATAAACCAGCGCTGATATTGCTCGATATTCAGATGCCAGATATGGATGGATATACCGTTTGCAAAACATTAAAAGCCGATACGGAAACCGAAAGCATACCCGTCATTTTTGTTTCCTCATTAAGTGAAATCGGGGACGAGACTGCAGGTTTTGACTGCGGTGGGGTTGACTATATTATCAAACCGGTTTCATCAGCACTGGTGCGCGCGCGCGTACGCACCCATGTGTCACTGGTAAGAACAACCATACTTGAACGCTATGTCAAACAACTTGAGATCGAACAGGCGAAAACCGCCCGCCTGAGCCGCATACATGCGGTATTAAGCGGCACCAATTCTGCCATCGTCCGTATCAGGGAACCACAAGCACTGCTGGAGGAAGCCTGCCATATCGCCGTCGAACAAGGTGGTTTTGGTATAGCCTGGATAGGTATCGTTAACGACCTGGACAACTCCTTTAAATTGACCGCAAGCCAAGGAGTCAACCTGGAACAGATGAGTGCATCTTTAATTCCAGAAGCAGGCGGTATTGCCACGGAACCGGATATACCTGAGCAAGTACTCAAGACCGGCCAGGCAACATACTGCAACGACGTACGCATCAAAGCCCATGTTGACCACAGTTGTCGTGATGCTCTTGACAGGGGCTACCTGTCCATCGTCGGCCTGCCTTTGATCGCAAATGACAAGCTGGTCGGCGTCATGGTCTTGTATGCCAGGGAAAGCAATTATTTCGATGATGAAGAAATGAAATTGCTTAGCGAACTGGCGGGAGATATGTCATTTGCACTGCTGGCGATCAATAATGAAAAGCGCGCCAACTTCCTTTCCTATTTCGACGCACTCACTGCACTGCCCAACACCAGCCTTTTTCTTGACCGCACCGACCAGTTGATACAAGCCGCTTATAGAGAAAATTACGGTGTATTTGTCATTGCAATTAATCTGGATCGTTTCAAACATCTCAACGATACCCTGGGGAGACATATTGGCGATCACATATTGAAGCTAGTTGCAAAACGTCTTGTCGATGGCCTCCCCGGCCATTACAGCGTCGCCCGAATAGGCGCGGACAATTTTGCCATACTGGGTGAACTAGCAAGCAATGCCGATGTCAGCGCCACGTGCGAACAAGTCATCAGCCTATTGCAGGAACCGATGCTGATCGATGCTGCCCGCACTCAGGTACTGGCAAGAATGGGGGTTGCCATTTACCCAAACGATGCCAACAGTGCCGAATCCCTGTTCAAAAATGCAGAAGCCGCATTGAAACAATGCAAGTTGCAAAAAAAACGTTTTCAATTCTTTTCCTGGGAAATCAACGCCAGAATTTCCGACATGATAGAGATGGAAAACATGCTGAAAACTGGATTGGATCAAAACCAGTTTGTATTGCATTTCCAGCCCAAGATAGACTTGCGAACCGGCCAAATCATAGGCTGCGAAGCGCTTATACGCTGGCAACATCCTGAACGAGGATTGTTGCCACCCGCTGCCTTCATTGCTCTGGCAGAAGAAACCGGTCTTATCGTCCCTATCGGTACTTGGGTAATACATGCTGTTTGCGCCCAACAATCTGCCTGGCTGCGGGACGGATTGCATATAGTACCGGTCGCCGTCAATCTCTCTGCCTTACAATTCAAGGAAGGCAATGTACTCGAAATTGTGGGCGAGGCTCTTTCAAAAAACAATTTGGGGCCTGAATCGATAGAACTGGAGTTGACCGAATCCACCGTCATGCAAAAGCCGGAAGACGCCGAAGTCATCATGCATGCTTTCCGCGCACACGGTTTATCGCTATCACTTGATGATTTTGGTACGGGATATTCGTCGCTCGCCTACCTGAAGCGCTTTCCCTTCAATACCGTAAAAATTGACAAGGCTTTTGTCACCGATATCACCCAAAATCCTGAAGATGCAGCGATCGCCACCGCCATTATAGGGATGGCACATAGCTTACACATGAGTGTCATTGCCGAAGGCGTGGAGACTGAGGCACAGTTAAAATTCCTGCGGGCGCGCAATTGCGACCAGATACAAGGTTACTTCTTCAGCCCCCCTGTACCGGCAATCGATTTCGCCACCATGCTGCTCGATGATAAGCAGCTAGCCCCTGAAGTCGATATGGAACAGCAAACCTTGCTGCTTGTTGACGGTGAGGAAGCCATACTGGCAGCTTTACGGCGTTCCCTGCGTGGTCAGGGATATCGTATACTGACTGCGCCTGACAGCCAGAAAGCCCTGGAATTGCTGGCAATCAATCCGGTGCAGGTCATTTTATGTGAGCAACGACTGTCTAAAATGACCGGCTCTGATTTTCTGACGGTAGCAGCCAAGCTCTACCCTGATACGATGCGCATAGTGCTCAGCGGCTACACAGAGCTACAGTCGGTTCTTGACGTCATCAATCGGGGTGAGATTTATCGTTTCCTGACCAAGCCCTGGGACGACGAACTGCTCAGACAAAATATCAGTGAAGCATTCCGGCGCTATCGGCCATCAGTAAATCAATAAAAACTTATTCGAATCGGCCTGCTACTGCCCGCCAGCGACCTTATAAGCGACCGAGATCAGACGGGAACTGATCAGCACTAAATCCTGCGTTGCCGTCTTGGGAGCGACTTCAAATCTGACTTTGCCATCCACGATGACAAAATTGATCATGCTGCCGATTGACAGGGCACCTTCCGTTTCTGTGACGATCAGGATCGCCCGTCCTTTTGCTGCAGTCACAATATCTGTCATTTTGTTGCTGGAACGTGCCACAAAGAGCACATGTACTCCGTTCAAGCCATTAGCCCCTTCGTCCCCCTTGAGTCTTTTCACAAGAAAACTACGGCCATTGATATTTCGCTCCTGAGCCATATGTAGCAGCTCATTCGCCACACCATCCGAACCGAGCACCGCAATATTCAAAACACTGTCGGATGTGGGAAATGATTTTTCGGGCCATTCTACATAACTGCAGAATTTAAACAGATAAGCGGCCTTGACACGTTGCTCCAGATTTTCATTCTGCTCACTACCTTGCGCATGCAAGGCAGGCAGCAATATCAGCAGCAATGAAAGTAACAGGCAGGAAAATAGTTTCCCGTTCAATTCCGGAACGGGAAATAAATTTTCCGGTTTTAAAGCTTCCATATCACCCTGACCATCAGGCTGCGTTCGAATTCGGCGCGATTCGGACTGGCACCATATTCAACATGCGATTTCTGCAAAAGATTTTGCCCTATCAGCGACAGTTCAATATCCGGCCTGATTTTCCAGCCAAACCGCATATCCAAAGAGGTATATGCCGGCACCGCAGGTTTTGGCAGGCTTGCTACACGTCGCAGATGAATGTCAAATTCTTTATCTTTCGCCAAATCAAAACTGCTTCGTATCATCCAGTAGTTGTCAGCATCATTCACCATGGTCAAACCATTATTGCTGGAAGTATCCTTGCTGCCTGGTAGCAATTGAGTAGTGATATTTTGCCAGACTCCCCCCGCAGTCAGGCGCCAAGCGGGATTGGCCTGCCAGGTCGCCCACATTTCTATCCCCTTGGTCTTGCCTTTAGCCTGATTGCGAAAAACCGCATCCAAGCCGGCAATACCTGGTTCCAGGGTTCGCAATTTGTCATATTCAGTATAGAAAACGGTCGCGGAATAAGAAATGTTTTTATTTAACTGACCGCGATACCCCAATTCTGTAGTTTTGGCAATTTCAGATTCGAAATCCTGACCACCAGCATAGATATACGTGAGCTTCCCACCGAACAGGAAGGGCTTGGTTGGAGAAAACAGATCTTTGTCTATACGTGACGGCGTTCGCACAGAGCGCGACAATGCAGCCCACAGCAAGTGTTTATCCGCAGGTTCCCAGGCAAGGCGTAAATTGGGCAAATTTTCCAGGCCTGTATAACTGTTTTTTTCAAATTTCAATCCCAGGGTCAGACGTAAATTTTCCATCAGGCGGATCTCATCCTGGATAAAAATATTCGCCCAATGCATGTTCAGGCTTCCAGGCAAAAATCCGAAATTATTCCCGTTTTGTACTTTATCTATTGCGTAACGATAGCCCAAACCCCACACCAGATTGTGAATGTTGGCGACTGTCTGCGCATGTTGAAACTCCAGGTCCAGCGTATCGAGATGATCGTTATAGGCGTTAGGCTGATTGCGCTCAGTATGATCCCAATACATTTGAAGGCTACTGTCCGCATTGTCAGCCCCCTTCCAGCTTGTGCGACTCAGTAAATTGGCCCCTGCAAGCTCAATATTCGTGGTGAGGCCCTGACGCAGGCTGGCATGATAGGCATTGCCGATAAATGCCTGGCCCAGCCCCGACTGTTCCCAATCGGTACGGAATCCGAATTGATCACGACGCCAGCCTTCCAGCAACAAATTTCCGTTTTCGTTGCGACTATCGTCATTGTCCGCATGTTTGGCATAAACCCTGTAGCTGGTGTCATTAGCAAAACTGCCACCATACCTGACTGCCATGTTGCGTTCGTGCGGACTCATGCCCGCGCTGACCAGACCGCCCAAAGTATCTTTGGCCGAACGGGTAATGATATTAATCACCCCATTGACAGCATTTGCACCCCAAAGTGTGGCGCCGGCACCGCTGATGACCTCTATACGCTCAATATCTTCCAGCACCACGTCCTGCGCATCCCAGAACACGCCTGAAAACAGAGGGGAATAAACGGTACGCCCATCGATCAGGACCAACAGCTTATTTTCAAAGGGACTATTGAAACCCCGTGCGGTCACCGCATAATTCCTGGCATCCACCCGCGCCATTTGCAGATTGGGGGCCAGGCGCAGTGCTTCAGGCAGGCTTGCAGCACCAGAGCGACGAATGTCTTCATTCGTGATAACAAAGATCGAGGCGGGTGCCTGGGCAATATTTTCAGCTTTTTTGGAAACTGAAGTAATACGGATATTCGCCAGTTCATCAAAGGAAAGATCAAGGAAGTTATCTGACGAGCCCAGGGTCGCATAACATGGCGTCGTCATTGCCGTGACAAGTAGCGCACTCAAAGCCTTGCCCATGACAGGGGAAGCTGAATGCCATTTGCGAAGTACGCAGGATGATTTCATTTCGCCCCTTTTGAGATCGCCAGGTTTTAGAGATCTCAGAGATTTCAGAGGCTAAGCCTCTATCCATTTAATTGCACAATGCATACGCAATTAAAGATAGGCTTTTTTTAAAAAAATTGCTACGAAAATAAGATGCATTTGTAAAAATACAGCTATTTTCCAGTAAGATAAAAATATCTGTGTCAGCTCAGCGAGCTATTGCAATTCGTAGCTTCACTCCTTAAATTCATCCACTATTTTCCACTATTCGCATTAACAATAAGTTAATCTGCATACTCATCGCAATAACTGCTACAAGGCAGTATAGTTGACGGTCCCTGAACTTTACTCGCCTTCACTCGTCTTCACCCTCCTTCACCCTATATCGAGCGCATATCATGCTGGATTTCGTCTTTGAAATTCTTTTTCAAATCATCGCCTATGGTACGGGCCGGCTTCTCATTCCCGTTCTGACTTTAGGCAGCATGCGTGGCGAGGGCTTCAAGGGTGAAGCGCCAACAGGCAAATCCAGTGTATGGCGTGATGAAAAAGGCATAGTCCTGAGTACAAACCTCACCAGCCTGATTGGCGTCCTGTTCTGGATAGGTGGCGCTATTGCTGCCGTCATTTATTTCAATCGCTGATGCAAAATAAGCGCTACGCCCTGATCCAGCCCTTGGCTATAGGCCAGGAGAATACGGCAGTGCTTTTACCTTGCCTGCATGAACGAAAAACCTAGATTTTCCACACACTTTCCAGCATCGCATAGCCACGTGCATCATATTGTTTTAGTTCTGCATTTTGATAGGGGTAAAAATCATTTTCACCAAAGTAGGCTTCGCTGAGTTCAGCAAAATATTCGCGATGATTGCTGATGGCATAAGCCTCTTGTAGCTCTGCCTTGTGATCACGCGTAACCTGGCGATATAGTCCGGCAGCTTTTGCGTTTTCGTAGGCGCGCATGATAGGCGCATCCAGTTCCGGATGCTGAAAATGATAGGCATGCGCCATTTCATGCAGCAGCGCATAAGGCTGGCTGCGCACCATGGACATGAATTCTTTCCAGTTACAGATTTCTATGTTGCCGGCAAATTCGACCGGGTACGCATGTTCCTGCAGCCATTGTGCCGAAGGATGATGTTGCGCACCAAAGGCGCGGTAAGTGCCACTGGAAACGTAAATGCTGACGCCACGCAAACTGCTCCGCGCATGGGCAGGCAACTTCTTGAGTTTGTTTAACTGATCCGTTAAAACAGCAATGAAGGCAGACCTGGATGCGGCATCAGCCGCTTGCAAGCCCTGGTCAAGCATCAGGGTCCAGCCATCGACTTGCATTTTCTGGTAAGTGTTGGCGGCGTAGAGTGGCGACTGGGCCAGCAATAGCAAGGCAGGATAAAGCAGCAACGCACGGCGGCTATTGATAAAGGCAGATGACATGGGATCAGTGAGCTAATTTCTATCCACCGGATTAAAGCATGGCCATCCGTCATGGCGCAATACCCTGCATGAGATTCAACGATGCCACGACCAGTATTGAAATACCTTGCCGGACATCGTTTTGTATTGCACACTTTACATCCAACCCGCCACAACAAAACTGTAGAACTGGAGACATCATGCGCATCAATAAAACTTTTGCCTTTGCAATGACTTTTTGTGCCGGTCTGCTTGCATCGCCCCTGATACAATATGGTGTCAGCGATGCCCGCGCCGACGCACCCGCCCTGTCTGCCACCGTGATTGATTTGCTAGCGATCAAACATGATGACCTGCCCAAGACCGCCAATCCCGAACTCAATGCCCGTCCCCTGGTCATTACCGATCATGCCACCGTAGGCATACAGTCTGGCAATATCGCCAAACACATGCATCCACAGACGGATGAAATCCAATACATCATAGAAGGCAGCGGCAGCATGTGGCTAGGCAACGAACGCAAAGACTTCAAACCAGGCAGCCTGATCATCATCCCGAAAGGCACAGCCCATGCCGGCAGCATCGTCAGCAATGGCCCAGTCAAGGCCATCGCCATCAAGATCCCACCGCAGGGCAAGACGGACACTGTGTTTGTGGATTGATCTGCAAAACACGCGCGCTCCGATCTTACTGCTATCGCAAAAATCGTCGCTCCTGCGCAGGCAGGAGCCCAGCAGCGTTGTTTGATGAATGAAGATTAATCAGAAAGACTCTAAACTCATGAAGCCTACCAAATCTATCCAACTCGTCGCCCTGCTCCTGACAATAGTTCTACACAACAGCAGCCAGGCGCAACAAACCCCACCCTTCGGCAAAAAACTGCCAGCCACGGCACCAGCATTGCCTGATTTTGTACCACGTGGCTGGACAGTCGAAAGCCAGGTCAGCGGCGACCTCAACGGTGACGGCCTGACCGATATTGCCGCGGTGGTGGTGGAAAACAAAGCTACAGCCGATGCCAGTGGAACCATCAATGACAGGCAGCGCGCCCTGATCGTGTTACTGGCAAGCGCGAGCAAGGCTTACAGTTTATTGGGCAGCAACGATAAGCTCTTGCAATGCCTGGGTTGCGGTGGCGTCAAGGACGGTGTCAACGTCACCATCAAGAACGGTGTGCTGGTCGTCAGCCAGTACAGCGGTTCGCGTGAATATTCAATTTATACCTGGCGCTTCCGTCTGGATGCAGGCAGCCAGCGTCTGCAAATGATAGGCATCGATGAAGAAGATGCCGATGGCATGGTAGGCAGGGGTTCCACCGTCAGCACCAATCTGCTAACCGGCCAAAAAATCAGCGAAACCTATCAATATGACCAAAACCGCGACCGCAAAGTCATACTTAGCTCCAAGAAAAGCAAAGTCGCCAAGAGCACCACTCTGCTGGAAGATGCGGTTGGTAGTCAATAAGCCTGAGCATGATGTTTGTATTGAAGGGGTCGGATAAGCATATCCGCAAACATCTCCATATCTCTATCAATCGCTTCTTATACGGCAATAGGATTGTAAATACTGAAAAGCAACATTCACCATCTCTTTAATCTTTTCCACTATTTTGCGCTAAGATAAAGTCCGTTCGGGATAGTTGACACCACTCTGCCCCTCGGCCCCGCACCTATCCTCCAACAATTCAAGTTTGTTTATTTCCGTGCTGTTATGTTGTTAATTAATACAAGGAATTTCTCTCATGAAAACTTTTGTTGCACGCAGACGCATTACACCTTTGATGCAAGGCGCGCTGATTACTTGTGGCTTGTTGGCGGTGCCGTTGTTGACGACGGCGCAGACCAAGCCGGCGGCTAGTGCGCAGGGTAAGGCTGCGGCACCCGCCAAGGGTGGCGCGCAGGTGGTCAAGGCGCCGGTTGCGCTGGCGTTTATTGATGTGGCGACCAGTGCCAGCGATATGCCCAGCATGATGAGTGGTGCTGCGCAAGGTGCGCAGTCTGGTGGTTTCTTTGGTGCACTGGGCGGCATGGCACGTGGTGCAACAGGTGGCAATGACAGGGGCAATGTGTTTGGCAATACGCATTCCATGGGTTTTGCCAGCGGCAAGTATGTGGATGTGTCGGTGTATACCAGCAAAAATCCTTCACTTGGTGAGGCCACACAGACAATACCTGCAGGAATGAATTTGGGTGAGAGCTTGAAGTTGATCGCGCCGGTACCGGACAAACCTGTGGCTTACACACCGAGTGAAGAAACGCCTTCCGAACCCAACTATGAGAAACCCAAGGGCAAGATTTCGATTTACTGGGGCTGCGGTGAAACCGTGCGCCCTGGCCAGCCAAGAACCCTGGATGTCGCCAAATCTTCACCAGAAGATTATGCCAAGTTTTTTGTCATGCGCGGCAAGGTGACCAAGGGCGCACGTTCGCAACCAGGCAACCCGTCCTGGCCCAGCAAGATGGATGACCGCAAGGTGCCAGATACAGCATCGCTGATTGGCCAACATCAGTTTGTCGGCAATGGCATACCAGACAGCTTCAAGCTCAACCTGGGTGCACCACAAGACTTGATGGCACCGATAGAATTGCTACAAACCAAGAGGGATGGTGGCGTTAACCTGGAATGGAAATCGATCGCCAATGCGCGTGGTTATTTCATCAGCGTCATGGGTGGACAACAGTCTGGCAACAGCGACAGCGCTGAAGTCATTGTCTGGACATCCAGCGAACTGCCGGATTTCGGTTTTGGCCTGGTGGATTACCAGGCGAATGCCGACATCGACAAGTGGATCAATGAAAAAGTGATTTTGCCTTCCACCACGACAAAATGTGATGTACCCAAAGGTATCTTCGGGGAACAGGGTGCAGGCATGCTGCGTATGATTGCCTATGGTTCGGATGCATTTTTTGCTTACCCGCCCCGCCCTGCTGATCCTAAAGTTGCATGGGAACCAGACTGGCAAACCAAGCTAAGAGTGAAATCCACTTTCAGTTCGATTTTGGGTGGCATGGGTGATATGGGTGGCAGACGCTCCCAACAATCGTCATCATCTTCGCAATCACCGCAACAGCAAAAACCAGAGCAAAAAGAAGAACCTAAAATCAAGCCGACAGATGTATTGAAAGGCTTGCTGGGCTTTTAGAAAATACTGATCAGAATTAAAATCAGAATCACCAGGGGCGGACACAGGATGTGCCCGCTTTTTTATGCCTGCAACATAAATGCATCAGGGTATCTCAATACCCTCTTTGCACATCAATAGTCACGGGCAAGACACCGCTTTGCCGGTAACGCAATATATTGCCAGCCACGATTTGTGATGCCGTCTGCCTGTCGGTAGGTGCAGAACAATGCGGCAGCAATGTGACGCCAGGGTGCTGCCACTGCCATTGCGACACCGGCAAGGGTTCCACTTCAAATACATCCAGCACAGCGTGGGCCAGATGGCCGCTATCCAGTGCTGCATGCAAATCAGTATCATTGACGATGGCACCACGGGCAAAATTGATCAACGATGCACCTTGGGGCAAAGCTGCCAGCATAGCGGTGTTCAACAGGCCCCTGGTATCCGGGGTCAGTGGCAACAGGCATACCAGTATGTCGGTCTGCGCCAGCATGGCTGGCAATTCATCAGCACCGGCAAAGCAGTTGACACCGGCTATCGCTTTGCGATGACGGCTCCAGCCAGCTACCTGGAAACCTGCGCGCAACAGGCTAACGGCAGCAGCTTCACCCAAGGCCCCCAGGCCCAGCAAGCCTATGCGTCTTTGCTGCGGGCGTACATACTCAAGCGCTTGCCAGATTTGCTTGGCTTGCTGCTTTGCATAGGCAGGCATATCGCGGTGCAGGTACAGCGTCCAGGCCAGCACCGCTTCTGCCATGGTATTGGCGAGTTGCGGGTCTACCAGGCGCACGATTTTTAAATGGGTATCCCCCAGATCTGCCACCAGGCGTTCAACCCCGGCCCAGACGCTATGTATCCATTGCAGTTGCGGCAGTTGTTGCAGATCAGCCGGATTGGGGTTGGCGACAATGGCGACCTGGCAGGCCGCCTTGTCTTCATCATTCATGGCATCAAAGGCGATGATGCGCTCTGCTGGCATGGCGGCCTGCAAGGCGTCGACCCAGGCCCAGGCCTGTGCATAATTGGCAGCGGCAATGAATGGGATGGGAGTATTGCTGGTTGGCTTCATTTATCGTACACACTGTCCAGGTCACGAAAACCCTTGATTTCTATGGGGTTGCCAGATGGGTCTACAAAAAACATGATGGCCTGTTCGCCAGGTTCCCCCGCAAAACGCAGGCTGGGTGGCAGTACAAAATCCACTTTCTGTGCGATCAAACGGTCTGCCAGGGCTTGCCAGTCCGGCATCGCCATGATCAGGCCAAGATGGGGCATGGGCACCAGGTCTTTACCGACCTTGCCGGTATGGGTGGTGGCAAACGGCTGGCCCAGATGCAGGGAAATCTGGTGGCCGAAAAAATCAAAATCCACCCAGGTTTCGGTGCTACGCCCTTCCCTGCACCCCAGCACGCCAGTATAGAATTGCCTTGCCTGTTCCAGGTCGTGCACATGGTAAGCCATGTGAAAAAAGGTTTTCATCGTCATCCTTTGTGTTGCAGCCCTATATATTCACGATATTCACGACATTCACGATATTCACGAATGAAATAAGTGCTAGTTCGTCGCGTGCTGCGCCAGTGCATCGGCGCGGCTATTTTTATGACGTGGTATCCATTTTATCTGAATAGTCTCAAACAACTGGCACAACACCTCCAGCTGTTGGCGGTATTCGATCATGCGCGGCAAACTGCTCTTGGTACGCTGATTGACTTCATCAATCACGACCTGGCTATCACCATGTACCAGCAGTTGGCTTAACCCGTGCTTGTGCGCCTGCTTCAGCGTCAGTATCAGGCCACTGAATTCGGCATCGCAACTGTCGCCATATTCGAGGTGGCCTGCATATTCAAACACCTGTCCATCTGGTGCCTGCAACACACAGGCAAAACGGCATTTGCCCGGATTGGGTACAGCCGAGCCGTCAAACCAGGCCTGCCAGACCTGTTCACTGACGCCAGAGACTGTCTTGATACGTCCGTTCTTTCTGTCGGCAACTTTTGCTATGCGCCTGGCTGCTTGCAAGGTCTGCTGGTTTGCCAGTTGTTGCAGGCGCAGCTCTGCCAGTTGCACTATATTGCCAACGCCCGCTTTCGTCGCCGCCAGCAGCAATAAGCCTTCCAGTGCCTGTAAGACAGACGTATCTTGTTGCCTGGCCTGCTGCAGACCAAGCTTGCGCTCGGCACGGGTGGCAATGGCAACCAACTGCGCATAGGTGAAAGCGGTATCAGTCATGCAAAATTCTGCGAAATAAAAATAGTATGCCATTGATGAACCGGACTGTCCTGGGCCATCTTGCAATGTCCTGATCTGTCCGCCTTTGGTCGCTTTGGCGACTGGAAAATGTGGAGCAAACTGTTATCCTGAATCATTCCACCTTACAGGAGATATGCCATGCTAGAGCTCAGGCCCAATTGTGAACGTTGCGACTGCGATTTACCACCAGCATCACCTGATGCACGCATTTGCACATTTGAGTGTACATTCTGTGCTGATTGTGTAGACCATCATTTGCTGGGTGTCTGTCCCAATTGCGGCGGCAATTTTGTTCCCCGGCCTATACGGCCAGCCAACAAGCTGGAGAAAAATCCTGCATCTACAGTGCGTGTAAGGGCAAAATAAAGATCGGCACAGCTTAATACAAATTTCATGCAACACTGAATACTCCCTATCCCTATACCATGAACAAATCCGTCCTCAGCCCGCGCCACATCCTGATTGCCGCCACCGTCATTCTGCTATGGGGTATGAATTTTGTGGTGATCAAGATCGGACTCAAGGGTATACCGCCATTTCTGCTGGGGGCTTTGCGTTTTGCGCTGGTTGCCTTTCCGGCGATATTGTTTTTGCCACGACCGAAGGTGCCGTTCAGGTTATTGTTTGCCTATGCCATGTTGATCAGCCTGGGGCAATTTGCCTTTTTGTTTTCTGCCATGGCAGTTGGTATGCCGGCGGGTCTGGCCTCGTTGGTCCTGCAAGCCCAGGCCTTTTTTACAGTAGGTTTGTCTGCCATGGTATTTGGTGACAAGCTGCGTACCAGTAACCTGACAGGCATGCTGGTGGCCAGCATGGGCCTGGTATTGCTGGGTAGTGCCAGCCTTGGCAATACGACCAGCCAGGTCAGTGTCGCCGGCTTTGTGCTGACCTTGTGTGCAGCGCTGTCCTGGGCCAGTGGCAACGTCATCAATAAAAAAATCGGCGTGACCAATGTGCTGAGCCTGGTGTCCTGGAGCGCACTGGTCCCCATCCTGCCCTTCCTGTTACTGTCTTACCTGTTTGAAGGTGGCGATATCATGTTGCACAGCCTTACAAATATGAGCTTGGCATCCGGACTTACGATTGTCTATCTGGCTGTGGCAGCGACACTGATAGGCTATACCCTGTGGGGCAAATTGCTGTCCAGCCTGCCGACGCATCTGGTGGCACCGCTGACGCTGATGGTGCCGGTAGTTGGCCTGACTGCTGCCTGGCTCTTGCTGGATGAGGCACTAAGCGAGAAACAGATCGCTGGTGCAGCCATTGTCATGGCCGGCTTGCTGATCAATGTGTTCGGCCAAAAGCTGACTGATCGCCTGCGTCTGGCATTTTCCTGACCTTCCCTGTATTGTTATTCAACGATGATGCGCCGCCAGCCTGTTTATTTTTTACTGTTGCCTGATATGCTCTTGCTGGATCTGGCAGGACCAGCAGATGCTTTTCTGTTTGCCAATCGCTACCAGCAGGATATGCATTTTGAACTGATATTTATCAGCCCCGCTGACAGCATCAACTGTTCCATCGGCCTGCAATTAAGTTCCTTGCGGCCTTTACCAGATGTGCTGGAAGATGATGCCATCCTGGTCTTGCCCGGCATCAGTGGCGATAAGGTGCAACACACCAAGGGTGAGGCAAAGGCCGCGATACTATGGTTGCGTCAGCATGTAGATGCCAGCCACAAACTGATATGCATCTGTTCTGGTGCCCTGCTGGCAGCCTATGCGGGCCTGCTAAACGGACGCAAAGTCACCACGCATCACAGTCACTACCAAGACCTGGCAAGCATCGACAGTTCTATCCGGGTTGAAGAAAACCGTATTTTTGTCGAAGATGGCCCTGTCAGCACCAGTGCCGGTGTCACGGCTGGCATCGACCTGGCCTTGCATACCATCAGTGAACTGGCAGGTCCGCTGGCAGCCAGTGCCGTGGCACGTAATCTGGTGGTGTATATGCGCCGTTCCGGCAATGACCCTCAGTTGTCGCCCTGGCTGAAATACCGTAACCACCTGCACCCAGCCGTCCACAAGGTGCAAGACGCCATCACCAAAGACCCATCCCATGCATGGACCTTACAAGAACTGGCCAGCGTCGCCTGTACCAGCACACGTCATGTCACACGCCTGTTCAAGCTGCACACGGATATATCGGTACAAACCTACCTGACTTCATTGCGCCTGTCGCTGGCGGGCAAATTCCTGAGTGATACCGACTGGTCCATAGAAAGAATCGCAGAGGCATCTGGGTTTGGCTCTGCACGACAATTCAGGCGGGTCTGGCATCAGCACTTTGCGTCGCCACCCTCGGCATTCCAGCAAAGATGAATATTTGTTATTAATCTGTCCCTATTCAGTTCGGCTTCAGGTCGACTTCAGCCCAATTTTATTTACAAAGCACTGGTACAACGGACAGTATCGACCCCACGGCAAATGCGCTAATATAGGTAACATTCACAAGCAACATTCAACTAGTCCTGCCTTTATGCGTACCTGCCCTAAATGTAACTATATTCGCAAAGAAACCGACGACTGCCCTGAATGGCAATGTCCGTCCTGCCAGGTTGCCTATAACAAAGCGGCAGATTTGCAGGGGCTTGGTAGCTATCACGCTGCGGCAGGTAACAATACGCGCCGTCCGGCTAATACGTCTGCCAACTCTTCCTCCAGTGCGTGGAAATGGCTATTGCTTGCCCTTATCCTGGCCGGTGCCAGCTTGCAAAGTTATTCTAGCTGGAAGAAAACCCGGGCCCATAGGGCCGAGATGAGCCGACAGGCAGCGACATCACAACCGGTGATTGTCCTGTACGGCACCACCTGGTGCGGCTATTGTTCCGCTGCCCGCGAATTTTTCAATGCTAATGGCATTGTCTACAAAGACCTGGATGTAGAAAAATCCAATGAAGGTTATCAAGCCTATAAAACCCTGGGCGTGCAAGGTATCCCGGCTATCGTCATAGGCAGTGAATTGATAGAAGGTTTTGATGAAAAGAGAGTACGCAAGCAACTGGAACCCTGGTTGCGTAAAAGCTGAAACATAAATTCCCTGACGGAGGCTATATGAAAGCAATGCCTGCAATGCCCTCAATACGTGGATTGATTCCAGCCGTGGCTGTGGCGCTGGGCCTGCTGCACACACAAGCCAGTCAGGCCGGCAACAGCATACAAGACCTGCAATGGCTCAGCGGATGCTGGCAAGCCAGTGGCGTGGTAGAAACAGGGTCGGAAGAACACTGGCTGGCGCCCGCTGGCGGCGGCATGCTGGGCATGGGCAGGACAGTACGCAAAGGCAAGATGGTCGCCTGGGAATTCATGCGCATACAAGAAAATGCAGACAACCTGGTCTTCACCGCCATGCCATCTGGCAAACCGGAAGCGAGTTTTCAACTGCAGACACTGGAAAAACAAAAAGTCGTTTTTGAAAATCCGCGTCCTGAATTTCCGCAACGGGTTATTTACCAGCTCAATGCCGATGGCAGTTTATTGGGCCGTATCGAGGGTATGATCAACGACCAGTTGAAAGGCATCGATTTTCCCATGAAAAAAATAGCCTGCACGAAATAGATAGCGCGGGACATGATTCACCGGTCTTTCGGAAAACATGAAAAAAGGGGCATACGCCCCCTTTCCTATTTTGCCTGACTGGTACTGAATTACAGCCCCGTGTGTTTGGCGATAAAAGCCTTCATCGCCTGCACATCGGCAGTCATGACTTCAAAACGCTGCGGCAGGGATTCGATATTCTCGAACCCGGCTGGGCGCTCAGCATCGCGGTCCAATGCTTCGCGTATGGTTTCATTGAACTTGGCTGGCAATGCGGTTTCCAGCACAATCATGGGCACACCTTCTGCGATATGTTCGCGCGCGACCTTGACGCCATCTGCGGTATGGGTATCGATGGTGATGCCAAATTCTTTCTCTACCTGACGTATGGTCTGCAAGCGATCTGCATGAACAGATTTGCCAGATTCAAACCCGAATGCAGCGATTTTTTTGAATTCATCTCCATCGCTGCCTGGCTTGCCCGACAGATCAAAACCGCCTTCGGTTTCAACCTTTTTGAACAATGCAGCTAAGCGTTTGGCGTCACCACCCAGCAAGTCAAACACAAAACGTTCAAAATTGGATGCCTTGGAAATATCCATGGATGGGCTGGTGGTATGCCAGGTTTCTGCCGATTTGCGTACACGGTATATACCGGTGCGGAAAAATTCATCCAGCACATCATTTTCATTGGTAGCCACGACCAGCTTGTCAATCGGCAAACCCATCATACGGGCGATATGGCCAGCGCAGATATTGCCAAAATTACCGGATGGCACAGTGAATGACACCTTTTGATCATTACTGCTGGTAGCACTCAGGTAGCCACGGAAGTAATACACCACCTGGGCAACCACGCGCGCCCAGTTGATGGAATTGACAGTACCAATTTTCTGGCGATTCTTGTATTCCAGATCATTCGATACTGCCTTGACCATGTCCTGGCAGTCATCAAACACGCCTTCTACCGCGATATTGAAAATATTCGGGTCTTGCAGGCTGAACATTTGCGCAGTCTGGAAGGCACTCATTTTCTTATGTGGCGACAACATGAACACCCGTATGCCCTTCTTGCCGCGCATTGCGTATTCGGCAGCACTGCCGGTATCACCAGAAGTTGCACCAAATATATTCAATTCAGCATGGTTTTTTGCCAATGTGTATTCAAACAAATTGCCCAGCAACTGCATGGCCATATCCTTGAATGCCAGCGTTGGGCCATTTGACAATGCCTGCAAAATCAGCGTGCGGCCAGCTTTGTCCTGCAATACACGCAAAGGGGTTATTTGCGCAGCAGATTCACCTGCACGTGCATTTTTATACACGTCGGCAGTATAGGTTTTGTCTGTCAGCGCCTTCAGATCTGCTTCAGGAATGTCGGTGGCAAATTTTTTCAATACCTCGAATGCCAGTCCGGCATAAGGCAACTTGCGCCATGCATCGAGTTCGGCACTGGTGATTTGTGGGTAAGCCGTGGGCAGATACAAGCCACCATCGGGAGCCAGACCACCTAACAGGATTTCAGAGAAATTTTGAGCTGCGGCATACCCGCGTGTTGAAGCGTATTGCATAAGTCGTCAGAAGAGAGGAAGGAAATTGAGCAAATATTCTTCCTATTATAGCTTTCTTACGCCCTTTAAACCTCTGTAAATTTGGTGAAAATCCATTTTCATGTGTGCTTCATTCGGCCACCAGCATTTCCGGATGCGAGTAAACCACGAATCCGTGCTCACGCACAAAGCCGATCAGGCAGATGCCACTACGCTCGGCGATGTCAATCGCCAGCGCTGTCGGCGCAGAAATAGCCGCCAGGATGGCCATATTGGCATGCGCCATTTTTTGCACCAGTTCGTAGCTGATACGGCTACTCATCAGCACAAAACCCGCATTTCCCGCATGCTCGCCATCACTCATGGCACCGATCAGCTTGTCCAGTGCATTATGGCGCCCGACATCTTCGCGCAGCAGGCGAATATCGCCTTCCATGCTGACCCAGGCAGCGGCATGCATGGCCCCGGTCAAGGTATTGAGTGGCTGTTGCAGCCCAAGAGCCTGCACGGCTTTCAAGAGGCTGGATTTATGCAACCTGGGTGCGGCATGGCCGCCATAAAATATCTGTGGCACGTCTTTGTGCAAGGCTTGCAGGCTCTCTATGCCGCATAAACCGCAACCAGTATTGCCAATCAGATTGCGCCGCCTTTCCTTGAGTCGCGCAAAGCAACTGGCGGCTATATGCAGATGTACTTCCACGCCCAGCGTACCCGGGGTTTCCCTGCATTCGATATCGTAGATATCGCTCAGGCTATCAATAATCTGTTCGGACAGGCTAAAGCCGATGGCAAAATCTTCCAGATCCACCGGTGTTGCCAGCATGACGGCATGCGAAACGCCATTGAATACCAGTGCCACAGGCATTTCTTCTGCCAGTTGATCATTGATGTCTTGTGGTTGCGGACTGGCGTACGTATGCTTTTGCACCCGGCGCAGACGGATAGCACGCTCCAGCGGATTGTCGTTTACTTTATCGCGTCGCATGTTGTGTTGCATAGTGTGTCGCAAATCCTGCGTCCCTCTTCAGTCAGCACCAGCAGGCTGCGCTCGCCATCCTGTTGCAGGCTTACCCAGCCAGCCCCCTGATGCTGGCCCAGTTGCTGTTCACCCAGATAAGCGATGCAACGCAACAGCGTGCTTTGCCGCATCTGCAAACGTTTGCTAAGGCGTGCCAGCGAGACGGCACCAGCATGGTTTGCCATTTCTGCCATCAATGCATAGGCATGTTCATCCTGCTTCAGCACTGCTATTACATCTGCGGCCGGCAGTTCAGCCTGGATTTCCACCTGTGATGTTTCTTCATTCATTGGCCAGTGCAGCTTGCGCGCTATTGGTATGGGTATTATGTGCAGTGATCATTACAGGTATGGATTTCGAAGTCGGCGTCCTTGCATGATCGGCAAAACTCGACAAGGGGACCAGCCCATTGGTTTCCGGGAAATACGCGGCCAGGCAGGCGCGGGGGATATTGTATTCCACCAGCATGAAGCGTTTTGCCTGCCGCCTTGTCTTGTCATCGCACAAGCTTTCCAGGTCTACCCAGTCACCGGCCTGCATACCCAGTTCCTGTATATCTTCCTTATTAATGAACAAGACGCGGCGTTCACCAAACACGCCACGGTAACGATCGTTCATGCCATAGATAGTCGTGTTGTACTGGTCATGCGAACGCATGGTCGCCAGGTTGAACACGGGCGACTGTTGATTCTTGCGCGCCTGGTGGATGGGTAAATCAACCGGCACTGCATGAGCATTGAAGTTCGCCTTGCCGCTAGCGGTCACCCAGACCCGTTCCGCCGCCGTATTGCGCAAATGAAAACCGCCCGGCACGCTGACGCGCGTATTGAAGTCTGCAAAATCATCAAACACCGCAGCAATCTTGTCACGTATGCGGCTATAGTCCGCCGCCAGCCAGGCCCACGGTGTCTTGCTGCGTTGTTTCAGTGTCGCCTGCGCCAGCCGGGTCACGATCATGGTTTCAGACAATAAGCCTGGTGCGGCAGGTGGATTGATGCCGGAAGACAGATGCACCATGCTCATGGAATCTTCTACCGTTACCGCCTGCGGTCCGGTTTCCTGCATATCTATTTCTGTGCGCCCCAGGCAAGGCAGGATCAAGGCTTCCTGGCCACAAATAAGGTGACTGCGGTTTAGCTTGGTGGTGACGTGCACGGTCAGCGCACAGTTACGCAGGGCACGATGGGTCACTTCGGTATCTGGCGTGGCAGTGGCAAAGTTGCCACCCATGCCAAAAAACACCTTACCATTTTCATTCAACATGGCCTCGATGGCACCGACGGTGTCATGGCCAGGTTCGCGTGGTGGCGTGAAATCAAACACCTGCCCCAGACGATCGAGGAATGCTGCCCTTGGTTTTTCCACGATACCCATGGTGCGGTCACCCTGCACATTGCTATGCCCACGCACCGGACAGGGGCCCGCGCCAAGCCGGCCAATGTTACCGCGCAAAAGCAACAGGTTGACGATCATCTGTATGGTGGCAACCGAATGTTTGTGCTGGGTAATGCCCATACCCCAGCAGGCAATAACCTTGCCGGCCTGCATATAGGTATCGGCAGCGCGTTGTATCTGTGCACGCTCCAGACCTGATTCCCGGACGATGACATCCCATTGCTCTGCCATGACATCTGCCGCAAATTGTTCAAAATTGGCCGTGTGCTGCGCAATGAATTCAACATCAATAATCCGGGGCTTGCCCGCTGCCTGCGCCTGCACATCTGCTTCCAGCACACATTTGATCATGCCTTTGACGCTGGCCAGGTCACCACCTATCTTCAACTGAAAATAATCGGATGAAATATTGGTAGACTGGTCTGCCAGCATGTCCAGCGCATTTTGCGGATTCTGGAATTTTTCCAGCCCGCGCTCACGCAAAGGATTGAAGGACACAATGGCAGCCCCCCGCTTGGATGCAGCGCGCAATTCACCCAGCATGCGCGGATGGTTGGTACCCGGGTTTTGCCCAAAAATCAGGATGGCATCGGCCAGTTGAAAATCAGACAGCAAAACAGTACCCTTGCCTACCCCTATCGCTTCACGCATGGCAAAGCCGGATGGCTCGTGGCACATGTTCGAGCAATCAGGGAAGTTATTCGTACCAAATTCACGCACAAACAATTGATACAGGAAAGCCGCTTCATTGCTGGTGCGGCCTGAGGTATAGAAAATGGCGTCATTCGGACTGGGCAAGGCATTCAGTCGCGCCGCAATCAATTCAAAAGCCTGGTCCCAGTCTATGACCTGGTATCTGTCCGTTACCCTGTCATAACGCATGGGGTGGGTCAGGCGGCCCTGAGCTTCCAGCCAGTGATCGGACTTGGCGGATAATTCCTGCACGGTCAGGGAAGAGATCAATTCCGGCACGGCACGGCGGGCAGTCGACTCAGCCGCCACCGCCTTGGCACCGTTTTCGCAAAACTCGAAGGTAGAAGTATGGTCGGCATCCGGCCAGGCACAACCGGGGCAATCAAAGCCATCAGGCTGATTGGCTGACAAGAGTGTCAGCGCACCTTTTTTAGGTATGCCCTGCTCAATGATCTGTTGCGCCACACTTTTCAATGCACCCCAGCCACCAGCAGGTCTGTCGTATACCCGGACTACTTTTTTATTACTCATACCAACCTTGTATTCATATAGGACTTACGCAAAACAGCAGCGTCGCTCATTGAACCTAGGTTCTGGAACAATTTTGCGTAAGTACTATCATATTCAATAATCACACAATCCGCTTCCCTATTGCGAAGCAAACCATGTTCAGTTTCAGTATGAGGATATTACCAGAATCTATTGTCGGAAAAGAATTCAGGCACTGGCACAAAGCCTTAACGATGTATCACCACCAGCAAAGCCTTGGCTTCTGTCTTGCCTATATTACGTATGGCGTGATTCTTGTCGGCTTCATACCTTGCCGTCGCCCCCAGCTTCAGTTTCTTGCGACTGCCTTCAACCTCTACTTCGACGCTGCCATGTAACAGGGTCAGGTGTTCGGATGCACCAGGATCATGTGAATTTGATACCAGTGCACCACCGGGTGAAAGTGTCAGTTCATACCATTCATATTTGCCTGCCAGTTCCATCGGTCCCAGAATACGCAGGACATAACCCGCATGTTCACCCGGCAAAGTCGGGGTTTCATGCGCTTCCAGCAGGCGGATCGGGTCCAGTTTTGGTGATTCGGATGACAATAGTTCTGCTATGCCAACACCCAAGGCGTTAGCCAGCCGCCAGGCAACCGCAATCGTCGGATTAGCCTTTTCCCGCTCTATCTGCGACAGCATGGATTTGGACACCCCTGCCGTCCGCGACAAATCTTCCAGCGTCAAACCGCGTTCAAGACGCATTTTTTGCAAAGTTGCGCCGACTTCTGGCGGCGTATTCGGTAAAACTTTTTTCATAGAGACTCTTGCATCACTAAAAAAGCTAGATTAATATTCGATATATCGAACTTTAGTTCTAGATATCGAATTATTCAATTAATTCGGGAATTCTTACAATAGTGTAGCAGTGCACGGCCACAAGCAGTGACACTTTCGCAAGCAAAACAGGCAAACAAATGGAGACGCCCATGAGCCAGAACCCATCCAGACAACATTTCTTAAGCAGTTTGGCAAGTAATCTCGGCACTTTGCGCGAACAAGGCCTGTACAAAGCCGAGCGTGTGATTGCATCGCGCCAGGGCGCGCAAGTGACTTGCGATGATGGCAGGCAATTAATCAATCTGTGCGCCAATAATTACCTGGGTTTGTCTGGCGACGAATCCATGGTGCAAGCCTCGATTGCTGCAACTGAACAATATGGCTATGGCCTGTCATCCGTGCGCTTTATCTGCGGCACGCAGACCGTGCACAAGCAACTGGAAAAAGCACTGGCTGAATTTCTGGGTACCGAAGACTGTATCTTATACGCAGCCGCATTCGACGCCAATGGCGGCGTATTTGAACCCCTGTTTGATGAAAACGACGCCATCATTTCAGATGCCCTGAATCATGCCTCCATCATTGACGGCATCCGCCTGTGCAAGGCCGCACGCTTCCGTTATGCCCATAACGACATGGCCGACCTGGAAGCACAATTGATTGCTGCCGCCGACAAACGTCACCGCATTATCGTGACGGATGGCGTGTTTTCCATGGATGGCACCATTGCACAACTGGACAAGATTTGTGACCTGGCCGACAAATATGATGCCCTGGTGATGATTGATGAATGCCATGCTTCCGGCTTCATGGGCAAGACCGGTCGCGGCACCCACGAGCATCATGGCGTACTTGGCCGCATCGACATTATTACCGGCACACTGGGCAAGGCATTGGGCGGTGCCATGGGCGGCTTTACTGCGGCACGCAAGGAGGTGATTGATACCTTGCGCCAGAAATCACGTCCGTATTTATTCTCCAATACGCTGGCACCTTCGATTGCCGGTGCCTCGCTGTCGGTATTGCAACGCCTGTCCACATCCACAAGCCTGCGTGACCGCCTGCATGAAAATACCGCGCATTTCCGGCGTGAAATCGCCGCATTAGGCTTTACCATCAAGCCTGGCACCCATCCGGTCGTGCCCGTCATGTTGTTTGATGCCCCGGTTGCCCAGAAATTTGCTGCCCGCCTGTATGAACTGGGGGTGCTGGTGACAGGCTTCTTTTACCCGGTGGTACCAATGGGTCAAGCCCGGGTCAGGGTACAGTTGTCGGCTGCGCATACGACCGATCAACTCAATACTGCACTGGCTGCGTTTGCCCAGGCCGGCCGTGAATTAAACATCATTCAATAAGGAAAGTCATGGAACGTATTTTAGTGATTGGCGCCAACGGCCAGATCGGCAGTGAACTGGTAGAAGCGCTGGCCATGCAGCATGGTGCCGATAATGTGATCGCCGCCGACATCAGCCCAAAAAGCCTGTATGGCGCAAAAATCTATGAAATCATTGATGTCCTCAATACCGACAGACTGGCACAGGTAGTTGAGCAATACCAGGTCACCCAGGTGTACCAATTGGCGGCGATGTTGTCCGCGACTGGTGAACAGGCACCCTTGAAAGCCTGGACCCTGAACATGGATGGCTTGCTGAATATCCTGGAACTGGCGCGCCTGCGTGGCGAAGCTGGCACGCCGCTGAAAGTGTTCTGGCCTTCTTCCATCGCCGCCTTCGGTCCGAACACGCCAGCAATCAATACGCCACAATATACGGTCATGGACCCAAGCACGATTTACGGTATCAGCAAACTGGCAGGCGAACGGCTGTGCGAATATTATTTCCAGAAATACGGCGTGGACGTACGCAGCATCCGCTACCCTGGCATCATCAGCTACAAATCCCCTCCCGGTGGCGGCACGACGGATTATGCGATTGCGATTTTCCATTCCGCCTTGCGTGGCGAAACCTATGAATGTTTCCTGGAAGCAGAAACCACCCTGCCGATGATTTACATGCCGGACGCCATACGCGCCACCATTTCATTGATGGATGCACCAGCGACCAAACTTTCTATACGTTCTTCTTACAATGTTGCCGGATTAAGCTTTAATCCACGGGAATTGGCGTTTTCAATCAAACAAAATTTGCCCGCGTTTGACATACACTACGCGCCTGACAGCCGCCAGACTATCGCTGCCTCTTGGCCACAAAGCCTGGATGACTCAGTAGCGCACAAGGACTGGGGCTGGCAAGCACAAGTAAGCCTGCAACAACTGGTGGAAGACATGCTTAAAAATATCCATGTCGATAACAAGGAGTTGAGCAAGGCTGCATAAATAAAAACTAAGGAACCTCTGATTAAGTGTAGCGAGCGGCGCTAGTTTGGGTTAAGAAGCGCAGTCGTACGACTGTACGGCGAGCATCGCAGGCCCAAAATAGTGTCGCGCAGTAGCTTAATCAGAGGTTCCATTGAGACAAGTCAAAGAGGCAAAATGATGGACATGCGTGTATTCGAATTATTCAAGATAGGCGTGGGTCCGTCCAGTTCCCATACGGTGGGCCCGATGTTGGCCGCCCGTCGTTTTTTGCTTGATGCCAGTGATTTATATAAAACCAGCAAGATACAGGTCGCCCTGTATGGTTCACTGGCCCTGACAGGCATGGGGCACGCCACTGACAAGGCCGTGCTGCTGGGCCTGATGGGTGAAACACCGCAAGATCTCATTCCTGAAAGTGTGGATGAAAAACTGGCAGCAATCGCCAGTTCAGGCAGGATGAATTTACTCGGTGAATATCCTGTCAAATTCGACATCGCCACAGACCTGCTGTGGCATAAACAGGAAGTGCTGCCCGGTCATCCGAATGGCATGAAATTCATGCTGACACGCAATGATGGCAGCAGCTTTGAAAAAATCTATTATTCCACTGGCGGCGGCTTTATCTATTCCGCTGACGAACTGGCCAATCCCGGCGCTGATGAAAGCGGCAACAGGAAACCCCTGCCCTACCCGTTTGCCACCATGGCCGAATTACTGGCCCACGGCAAGCGCAGCGGCTTGTCGATTGCCAGCATGTTACGTGCAAATGAAAATGTGTATTGCAGCGACCAGGAACTGGATGCCGGCATAGACAAAATCTGGGCCGTGATGAAGGGCTGCATATCACGTGGCTTGCAAATATCAGGCGAATTACCTGGCGGCCTGCATGTCAAACGCCGCGCTGCCAAACTGTGGCGCACCGCCAATGAAACAGCAGATGTCTTGCCGCATGATGGCATGCACAGGGTCAGTCTGTATGCCATGGCCGTGAATGAAGAAAATGCCGCCGGTGGCCGGGTCGTGACTGCGCCAACCAATGGCGCAGCTGGCATCATACCGGCCGTGCTGCGCTATTATGCAGAAGACTGCAAGCCCAGCGACCCAGAACAGGGCATACGCAATTTCATGCTGGCGGCATCGGCGATAGGCATGCTGTGCAAGAAAAACGCCTCGATTTCCGGCGCAGAAATCGGTTGCCAGGGTGAAGTCGGTGTGGCCTGCGCAATGGCTGCTGCCGGCCTGACTGCAGCCCTGGGCGGTAGCAATGAACAGGTAGAGTCAGCGGCAGAAATCGGCATAGAACATCACCTGGGTATGACTTGCGACCCTATCGGTGGGCTGGTACAGATACCCTGCATAGAACGCAATGGCATGGGTGCGGTGAAGGCGATTACTGCCGCCTCGCTATCCCTGCGCAGTGATGGCAGCCACCATGTCAGCCTTGATGACGTGATTGAAACCATGCGCCAGACTGGTGCCGACATGCAAGCCAAATACAAGGAAACTTCACTGGGTGGTCTGGCGGTGCATGTGGTCAGTGTAAATTACGCTGCCTGCTAAACACCTGCCGACATATCCTGCCTGCATCAAAAACAAACGGCCATCATGTGGCCGTTTGTTTTATCAAGATGCATGAAAATCGCTTTAAGGTCTGAGCGAAAATCCCTTGCGTCCTGTTTGCCAAAAGAAAAACGACCATGCATCTGCCTGGTCTGCCATGGCATCTGTTTTCCAGGAATTTGCAAAATCCGTACGAAACAGGGTCGGGCGTGACTTATCCGCATTCAGCATTTGCACGCGCGCTGCGAATTTAGCCGTCATCCACACAGGTGCAGTACCGACACCAAAGCGTGCCGTCAGCAACATGGCGGGATAAGATGCTTCGCGCAATTGCTGATAAGGATAGGTGCCAGTCGCCGGATTCTTGCCGCGTTGCGCCGTTTTTTTGTTTTTATCTGTCACCAAAGGCTCGGACAACAGTGCCGAGCTGTGCACCGCAGCCAGCAACTGCGGCCGCTGGCTGATCGCCATGGCCAGATAACGCTGACTGGCACGCATCTCTTGCACCACCAGTTTTTTGGCGCTGGTATACCCCTCATTGACCAGATAGTCTGCGGCAAACAGGAATTCATCCAGGCCATCATTGGCAGAACGTCTTTTGACATCGGTACTGTCAGGCACATACACGATGGCCATCACCGCATCCTGTTCCAGCCATGCCAGACGTTTTGCGTCATAACCCGCCAGGGCAGCCAGGCCGGTGCCGGTTTCGATGCTCAACAGGCAGGCGTGACTACCATCAAGCTCCATACCTTGCGGATACAGTAAAGTCATGGACAACTGTTTGTCAGTGCCTGGCCTGGTCAGCGTCAGGTGTTTGGTGGCAATGCGATGAAAGCCGATTTGCGGGGAACGAAAAACCTCGACATTTTTTACTTCACCCGCTGGCAGCACGCGGTAAGACAAGGGAGCAGCATTGGCTGCTTCCAGTACAAAGAGTGCCCCTTCGTTTTCTGCATCAGCAGTCAATTGGCTGATCTTGCCGGGATAAGGCAAATTGATTTCTTCCTTTTTATTGCTGGCCAGATCGATTTTCATCAATTTACTAAAGCCTGCCTCTGCTACATGGGCATACAGCGCATTCCTGGCGAGGGCCAATTCCAATACCTCTTCATCGTTGGCGACAAATAATTCCTTGGCAGTATTTAGCTGAGGTGTTTTCAGGTCAAGTTTAAGAATGGCACCTGCAGCCTTCTTTTTAGTCGAGACCAGGTACAGGTTTTCCCCAGATAGCCAGGCATTTTTGATCTTGTCAGTTGGACTGCCCAGGCGTTGCCAGGTAGTGGCTGCGCCTTTCAACTGGTCTTGCTTAACTAAATACAGGCTGCGATCCGGCGCATTTCCATGGCGCACCTCGGCCAGTACAAAGCTGGAATTGGCGGCGGTCTTGAGTGTGATGGCATCAGTCGCAGAAAATTTCCGGTTCTTGCCGACACCGGCACCGATCAGGGCCTGGTCTTCCCTTGCTTTGGTTCCCAGTACATGCTGCCACACAGCGCCATTTTCAACATCGGCCTTGCCTGCGCTTTTAGGGAAGAACAGCGCACTGCCATCCGCCTTCCAACTTACTTCTCTGGCATTGGCAGGGATATTTCCCAGATCATCTTTCAGCACACTGGCATCGGCGCTTTTGATGATGCGCAAGCTATGCTGGCGACGGCCATCAGTTGACAGTATGCCGATGGCGACATGATTACCGTCGGGTGAAGGGCTGAAAAAACTGATGCTCCGCCCGGCTTCAGCCAGCATGAGTATTTTTTCGCCAGCCGTACTGGCATTACGCATGAACAGACCAGGCCTGTCGTCGCCCGCAGGTTTGACAAAAAACTGCCTGCCACGCACTTCTGTCAAATTGCCTGCGCTGTAGTCTTGCGCCTGCAGGTTTCTGAGCCTGGCCAGCAAGGCATCCCTGCCGTTGATGCGGGAGATCAGCGTTTGGCTAAAATCGGTTTGCCGCTTCATCCATGCCCGCACCTGCGCATCGCTCAAGGATTCAAGAAAACCCAAGGCATCAGCGTTTTCGCTTGCATTATTTGTATTATTTGCATTACTTAGGCCCCTGGCGGCAGCAAGTGGCCGGGGCAAAGCTGGATAGTCACCCCAGGCTTGTAGCTGGGCCTGTGCCAGCAATGGCAATGCCGCCAGCAAGCCCCATAAAATTGCAGGTCGTCTTGTCTTTCGCTTTACAACCATTCCTGCCATTCCTGCCATTCCTGCCATTCCTGCCATTCCTGCCATTGCTGCCATTGCTGCCATAGCGGCTCCAAATTTGAATAGTGGTGGGCCAATTACTGTGCCTTGCATTGCAAAAAATATCTTTTCTTGCAAAGACGGCCATACCGTTCATGTTTCATTTCTTGAATTTCATCCCAGACTTTCTGCATTTCGTCGCAAACGACTGGAAGCCGTCATCACCGGCCATTACAGTGCAAGCATAGCAAGATCACTGAAGGTCAAAAGGAGAAATAGCATGAATATCGTCAAGAAAACCAATTTAACTGTGTTAACCATTGCTGTATTTGCTGCTACCATAGTGCCAGTAGCAAAATATATTAATAAACTGAATGCAAGCAATCATGTTGCAACAGTTACAATCTCAGCGCCAAGACTGACTGAACAACAAAAAATCGCTTTTGATCTCGAACAAGCTGGAAACAAAGTGCATACCGTCTTCATCGCGGCGAAACGCCTGAGCAATGACGAGAAACTTGCCTTTGATCAGCAAGACAGACAAATTCAGCAAGCAAAGATGCGCACGCATAAAAAACCGCAATTGCTTGTTTAATATCTATAATGAAATAATTATATTTTATTTAAGCAATTACTCCGGTTTGTCGCAGCACTTATTTTCTAGCAGGCAATCATGTTAAAAAAATCCATCGTCTTCTGCGTGCTTACTTCTGCCCTGCTGGGTGGCCTTGCTTATAGCCAGGAACTGATGTCCATGGCTTCCGTGCCAAGCCAATACGATCCGCAAGACAAGTCTGCAAGCCCAGAAATCATGCAGGAAGCACCAAGCGTCGTCACGCCGCAGGCACCGGTGCAACTGGACAGAAGCGGTGTGGACCGAGCTTCAGTGCATCTGCAGATACTGCAACAGACCAATATGCATTTTTCTGACAATGTGCAACCTGCTCCTGCGCCACAACCCAAGAAAACTGTTGCCGAAGATAAAAAAGCACAGGCAAAGTCAGCCAGCAGTACCTGATCTCTATCTTTACGCGCAGGTGCCCATGCATCTGCCTGCATGATTCTCTCTATAAAATGCCGCATTCCTGTATGCGGCATTTGTGTTTTCAGTGCACTCTTCTTGCGCTACAAAGCTCCTCTGTCTATACGCTTGCTCAAAATAATCGAGGTTGAGGTTTGCCTGACGCCGTCAAGCGCGCCAATCTGATCCAGCAACTTGTCCAGGATTTCGGTACTCGGGCAACGCAAGGTCAGCATATAGTCGATGGCCCCACTGACAGCGCACAAGGTTTCTGTTTCTGGCAATTGCTGCAGATGCCTGATTAATGCCGGTGCATAACGTGCCTCTACTGACAGGCCCACATAGGCCCTGACAGCAGGTTGCGCCAGCTTGTGGTTGAGCTTCAAGCCATAACCGGCTATCACATCCCGCTTTTCCAGTGCGGCAATCCTGGCGATGACGGTGGTACGGGCAATACCAACCGCCTTGGCGATACTGGTCACCGGTAGCCGTGCATTGTCCATCAGCAAAGCCAGGATTTTATGATCGATGTCATCAAGATCAGGTTTCATTTCGTCATTTCGCTTTATATGCACTACATATTATCGTATGACCATGCATATTGACGATAATTTAGTCGCTATTATCTGACAAAACTAAGGCCTAGACTTCAATGTGAACTGTTTCAAAAATAATTACAAAATAATCAAATAATACATTAACAACACTTTTACATCAGGCTTTGGAGGCAGACATGGCAACGAAATTGATACTTTTGGGCGCAGGCAAGATTGGTGATGCAATTCTCAATCTGTTGTCCCATACCAGCGACTATCAAATCACGGTCGCCGACCGTGACCCTGAACGCCTGAAATACGTGGAACAGGCAGGCTTCCCAAATACCCGCATCGTCCAGGCCGATCTGGGCGACAAAGCCGCCGTCACCGAACTGATTCGCGGGCACAAGGTAACCATGTCGGCCTGTCCTTACTTCTTGACGCCCATCATCGCCGGTGCCGCACGTGAAGCCAACTCCCATTATTTTGACCTGACTGAAGACGTGGAAAGCACACGCATCGTCAAGCAACTGGCAGAAGGGGCAGACTGCGCCTTTGTCCCGCAATGCGGCCTGGCACCAGGCTTTATCTCCATCGTCGCCAATGATGTCGCCAAACGTTTTGAAACCCTGCGCGATGTCAGCATGCGCGTCGGTGCCCTGCCCACCTTCCCCAACAATGCACTCAAATACAATCTAACCTGGAGTACCGACGGCCTGATCAATGAGTATTGCAATCCATGTGAAGCCATCGTAGATGGCGAATTGCGTGAAACCGCAGCCCTCGAAGAAATCGAGCATTTCTCGCTGGACGGCATTGATTATGAAGCCTTCAACACCTCTGGCGGCCTGGGCACCTTGTGCGAAAGCCTGGAAGGCAAGGTACAAAACCTGAATTACAAGACCGTGCGCTATCCCGGCCATCGCGACATTGTCAAAGTATTGATACGCGACTTGCAACTGGGCAAACTGGAACGCCGCCCGATTTTGAAAGAAGTCCTGGAAACCGCCATCCCCATGACCAAACAGGACGTAGTACTGGTCTTCGTCAGCGTCGTCGGCATGCGTGATGGCCGCCTGGAGCAGGAATCCTATGCCAAGAAAATCTATGCCCAGCAAGTCAATGGCCAGTTACTGTCCGCGATACAACTGACCACCGCTTCTGGCATCTGCACCATGGTCGATCTGGTAGTCACTGGCAAATTGCCGCAGCATGGTCTGGTGCGTCAGGAACAGACAGATTTGTCCGAGTTTTTGGGCAATCGCTTTGGTCAATATTACGCGGCAGGGTCAGCATAAGCATCACAATCAGCTATCAATGCAAGAGATCAAGGCATAAGGCTAGCACCGGCGCTACAATGTCGGTTCTGGCGTCAAGCCTATCCAATATCAATTAAGGACATCGGGCTTTCCACAAGCAAACCTGATGCGCCTGGCAAAGTATCGAGGCATACAAGATGAATAACACTACTCTGCACACCATACTGACCGAACTCGACATCCAGTTGAGTGATTACCAGGGAAGCGACATCCACAGTATTTCCCCCATCGATGGTCAGGTTCTCGCTGGACTGCGCACCGACACGGCAGCAGAAGTCAAGCAGCGCATAGACCGCGCCCATGCTGCATTTTTGCAGTGGCGTAATATCCCTGCCCCCCGTCGTGGCGAGCTGGTACGTCTGTTTGGCGAAGAACTGCGCACCCATAAACAGGCGCTGGGCCAGTTGGTGACACTGGAAGCCGGCAAAATTTTGCAAGAAGGCCTGGGTGAAGTACAGGAAATGATCGATATCTGTGATTTCGCCGTTGGTCTGTCTCGCCAGTTATATGGCCTGACCATCGCTTCCGAACGCCCCGGCCATCGCATGATGGAACAATGGCATCCTATCGGCGTGGTAGGTGTGATTTCTGCCTTCAACTTCCCCGTCGCAGTGTGGGCGTGGAATGCAGCGCTGGCCTTTGTCTGCGGCAATAGCGTGACCTGGAAACCATCTGAAAAAACCCCGCTGACGGCGATCGCTACCCATGCCCTGTTCATGAAGGCCGTTGCCCGGTTTGGCAGTGATGCCCCAGCCGGATTGGCTGAATTGATCATCGGCGCACGCGATACCGGCGCCCAGATGGTGGAAGACAAGCGCGTGGCCCTGGTCAGCGCCACCGGCAGCACCCGCATGGGCCGCCAGGTTGCCGAAACCTGCGCCAAACGCCTGACCCGTACCATATTGGAACTGGGCGGCAATAATGCCATGATAGTCGCCCCTAGTGCAGACCTGGAAATGGCTGTTCGTGCCATTACTTTCTCTGCCGTCGGCACTGCTGGCCAACGCTGCACCACCCTGCGTCGCCTGTTCGTGCATGACAGTATCTATGACACGCTGGTACCACGCCTGAAGAAAATCTACGCTGGCCTGCCAGTAGGTAATCCGCTGGACAAAACCACCCTGGTCGGCCCGTTGATTGATGTTGCATCCTTCGATGCCATGCAAAGTGCATTGGCGATTGCCAAGTCTGAACAAGGCAAGGTGTTTGGTGGCGAACGCACTATCGTTGCAGGTAATGAAAACGGCTATTACGTCAGCCCTGCCCTGGTAGAAATGCCAGGCCAGACCGCATCCATGCACCATGAAACTTTTGCACCCATCATGTACATCGTGCGTTACAGCGATTTGCAGCAAGCCATCCGCCTGAATAATGAAGTGCCGCAAGGTCTGTCATCTTCGATATTCACTACAGACATGCGTGAAGCCGAGACCTTTGTATCGGCTGCCGGCAGTGACTGCGGCATCGCCAATGTCAACATCGGCCCTTCAGGCGCAGAAATCGGCGGTGCTTTTGGGGGCGAAAAAGAAACTGGTGGCGGTCGCGAATCCGGTTCCGACGCATGGAAAGCCTATATGCGCCGCACCACCAACACTTTCAATTACAGCAATTCCCTGCCGCTGGCACAGGGCATCAGCTTTGATATTTGATCCAGATCAAATTTATTCAGCTTAAAAAGACCGCCGTTTGGCGGTCTTTGACTTTATGGCATCAAGAATTCGCCTTACAATTTCATATTCAGGAACTTGCGCAGCCGGATCGGCAAAAAGACTTATGAAAAAAGCACTTACTTGTGAAGATATCATGCAATTGGAGCAATTGCCGAATGTCGGCAAGGCAACTGTTGCTGACTTGCACCTGCTGGGCATCACTGATCCACAGCAGTTAAAGGGGCGTGATCCCTACCAGATGTATGATGCGCTTTGTACCGCCACCAAAGTCAGGCATGACCCCTGTGTCTACGACGTTTTCATTTCCATAGTAAAATTCATGGATGGTGAGCCACCGCTGGCCTGGTGGCATTACACCGCAGAGCGCAAAGCTTACCTCGCATCCCCCTCCTCGCAGTAAGAACGTGTTTGCGCTCTTACTGCGCGGGCGCGATCGGAGTCCACGCGGGGCTCATGTGCTGCTCAAAATGCTCATGTACTTAAGTACATTCCGCTTTTTGCGCTGCTCTTCACCCCGCTGACGCTCGCTCGCTACAGATCGCAAACACGTTCTTGGCCTATTCCTGACAAAATTACTCAAGTTTGCTATACTTGACTAAAATGCTCAACAACTCAGGGCATTCAACTTTTTCTTGCATGGAGTACCCCGGAGTAATTTATGCGCCTGACCACCAAAGGACGTTTCGCCGTCACTGCAATGATAGACCTGGCCCTGCGCCAGGATAAGGGACCTGTGACCCTGGCCGGCATCAGCCAGCGCCAGGACATTTCCCTGTCTTATCTTGAGCAATTGTTTGGCAAATTGCGTCGCCATGAGATCGTTGAATCCGTGCGCGGGCCTGGCGGCGGTTACAATCTTGCCCGCAAGGCACAAAATGTGACTGTTGCCGACATCATCATCGCGGTGGACGAGCCTCTGGATGCCACCCAGTGCGGCGGCAAGGGCAATTGCCATGGCAGCGACCGCGAAAACGGCCTGCATTGCATGACGCATGACTTATGGGCGACGCTGAACGCCAAAATGGTCGATTACCTGGATTCCGTTTCACTCCAGGATCTGGTCAATCAGCAAAGACAGAAAGCCTCGGAAAACCATGTTGTCGTCATGCATCACTCGCATGCCAGCCACATTGCCTCTTGAATATTTGGAGTTTTTAATGAACGCCCCTTTGGAAAAAAGCCTGCTGGACACACTGAAGTCACCGCATTTCCCTATCTACATGGATTATTCGGCGACGACGCCAGTCGACCCACGTGTGGCCGACAAGATGATCCCTTTCCTGCGTGCGCAGTATGGCAACCCCGCCTCCCGCAGCCACATGTATGGCTGGGAAGCTGAAAAAGCAGTGGAAGATGCGCGTGCGCAAGTGGCCGATCTGGTCAATGCAGATCCGCGTGAAATCGTCTGGACTTCTGGCGCAACAGAAAGCAATAACCTGGCGCTCAAAGGTGCAGCCAATTTTTACAAATCCAAGGGCAAGCACATCATCACGGTTAAAACCGAGCATAAAGCTGTACTTGATACCGTGCGTGAACTGGAACGCCAGGGCTTTGAAGCTACCTATCTGCAACCGGGCGATGATGGCCTGATCACGGTAGAGCAACTGAAAGCAGCTATACGCCCTGACACCATCCTGGTATCGGTGATGTGGGTCAACAATGAAATCGGCGTGATCCAGCCTATCGCTGAAATTGGCGAGCTGTGCCGCGAAAAAGGCATCGTGTTCCATTCCGATGCCGCCCAGGCCACCGGCAAGGTCCATATCGACCTGGAAAACACCAAGGTTGATCTGGTGTCTTTCTCTGCCCATAAAACCTATGGTCCAAAAGGCATAGGCGCGCTGTACATCCGTCGCAAACCACGGGTACGCCTGGAAGCCCAGATGCACGGTGGCGGCCATGAGCGTGGCTTCCGTTCAGGTACACTGGCACCGCACCAGATTGCCGGCATGGGCGAAGCCTTCCGTATCGCCAAGGAAGAAATGGATAGCGAACTGGCCCATGTACGTGCCATGCGCGACCGTCTGGCGAATGGCTTGAAAGAAATTGAAGAAACCTATGTTAATGGTGACATGGAACATCGTGTGCCACACAACCTGAACGTCAGCTTCAATTATGTTGAAGGTGAATCCCTGATCATGGCAATCAAGGATATTGCCGTATCGTCCGGCTCTGCCTGTACCTCTGCCAGTCTGGAACCCTCGTATGTCCTGCGTGCACTGGGCCGCAGCGACGAACTGGCGCACAGCTCTATCCGTTTTACCATCGGCCGTTTCACGACGGAAGAAGACATCGACTTTACCATCGACCTGCTCAAGACCAAGGTCGCCAAGCTGCGCGAATTGTCGCCTCTGTGGGATATGTATAAAGACGGCATTGATATCTCCACCATCCAGTGGGCAGCACATTAATTTTACGTTTGAAAAAACGTATTTAAGAAAACGCATTTAGGAAAATTAAGGAGCATCAAAATGGCTTACTCTGAAAAAGTTTTGGATCACTACGAAAATCCACGCAATGTCGGCGCCTTTGAAAAAGGTGATGACACGGTAGGTACCGGCATGGTTGGCGCACCTGCCTGCGGCGACGTCATGAAACTGCAAATCAAGGTCGGCGCTGATGGCGTCATCCAGGATGCCAAATTCAAGACCTATGGCTGCGGCTCTGCCATCGCCTCTTCTTCCCTGGTGACTGAATGGGTCAAGGGCAAGACGCTGGATCAGGCACTGGAAATCAAGAACACGGCAATTGCTGAAGAACTGGCACTGCCACCGGTCAAGATTCACTGCTCCATCCTGGCAGAAGATGCAATCAAGGCTGCGGTGCTGGATTACAAAAACAAGCACGGTGCAGCACAGAACGCCTGAGCTTAACCAGCATTGCAAGCAGCATCCTAACAAGCATAACAAAAGCAATATCGGCAGCGAGAACTGGAATCAACATGGCTATCACACTCACAGAAAAAGCGGCAAAACACGTCACCCGTTATATGGAACGCCGCGGCAAAGGCATAGGTCTGCGCTTTGGTGTACGTACCACCGGTTGCTCAGGCATGGCGTACAAACTGGAATATGTGGATGAAATTGGCAACGATGATCAAATTTTTGAATCGCACGGCGTCAAGGTTTTTGTTGATCCAAAAAGCCTGCCGTATATCGACGGCACAGAACTCGACTTTGCCCGCGAAGGCTTGAACGAAGGCTTTAAATTCTACAACCCCAACGTCAAGGACGAATGCGGTTGTGGCGAAAGCTTCAGAATTTAAGGGCCGGTGCAGATGCAGAATCATTTTGAGCTGTTTCAGTTGCCGCAGCGGTTTGCGCTTGATCAGGGACAACTGGATGCAGCTTACCGTGAAGTGCAGAGCCAGGTGCATCCGGACAAGTTCGTACAGGCCGGTGAAGCTGAAAAACGTGTCGCCATGCAATGGGCAACGCGTGCCAATGAGGCTTACCAGATACTGAAAAAACCGCTGAAACGTGCACGCTATCTATGCGAATTACAGGGCGTGGATTTGCAGACAGAATCCAATACGTCCATGCCTGGTGCCTTCCTGATGCAGCAGATGGAATGGCGCGAAGCCTTTGATGATGCACGACGCGAGAATAATCAGTCCGCCCTGTTGCGCCTGGAACGTGAATTGAACAGTGCACTAAGAACGCAATTGCAAACCGTTGGCAATGCGCTGGACCAGCGTCAGTTTCAAGAAGCCGCACAACAAATCCGCGCCTGCATGTTTCTGGAAAAATTTATTGCCGATATCGCTGCTCTCGACGAGTAATTTCGAATAACCCGGCAAATCCATCCCGCATTGGTTTGCCCTTTTTGGATGCATCGCCATCCCTTATTTCATCATGGCATTACTGCAGATTTCAGAACCTGGCATGTCCACCGCCCCACACCAGCACAGGCTGGCAGTAGGCATAGATTTGGGCACGACCAATTCTCTGGTTGCAACCGTACGCAATAGCATACCTGAAGTATTGAATGACGAAGAAGGCCGCCCTCTGCTGCCGTCAGTAGTACGTTATCTGCCGAATGGTCATGCGCATATCGGTTTCAAGGCCCTGGCCGAGCAAACCAATGACCCCAGGAATACCATCGCCTCAGTCAAACGCTTCATGGGGCGTGGCTTGAAAGACATCGCCTATGCTGAAAATCTGCCGTATGATTTTCATGATGAACCTGGCATGGTGAAGCTAAAAACCGTGGCTGGCATCAAGAGTCCGGTAGAAGTATCGGCACAAATCCTGGCCACTCTGCGGCAAACCGCAGAAGATGCTTTGGGTGATGATCTGGTGGGTGCCGTCATTACCGTTCCAGCCTATTTCGATGATGCCCAAAGACAGGCCACCAAGGATGCAGCCAAGCTGGCCGGACTGAATGTCTTGCGCCTGCTGAATGAACCTACGGCGGCAGCGATTGCCTATGGTCTCGACAATGCATCTGAAGGTGTATATGCCGTGTATGACCTGGGTGGTGGCACGTTCGACATCTCCATTTTAAAAATGAGCAAGGGTGTATTCGAAGTCCTGGCTACCGGTGGTGATTCTGCTCTGGGTGGCGATGACTTTGATCACCGCCTGTTTTGCTGGATCTTGCAGGAATCCAAACTGGCACCACTGTCTGACGAAGATACCAGCACCCTGATGGTCAAAGCCCGTGAAGCCAAAGAGACTTTGTCAAGCAAGCCCAGCACCTACATCGATGCGAAACTGAATTCTGGCGAATCCGTGCATTTGCAGATCAGCGCAGCAGCATTTGCCGAAATGACGCAAAACCTGGTGACGAAAACTACCACGCCTTGCCGCAAAGCCCTGCGCGATGCCAGCCTGACGGTAGATGATATCGACGGTGTGGTACTGGTCGGCGGTGCGACGCGCATGCCCCATGTACGCAAGGCCGTCGGTGAATTTTTCCAGACCACCCCGCTGGCAAACATTGACCCCGACAAGGTGGTGGCACTGGGTGCGGCAATACAGGCGAATCTGCTGGCCGGCAATCGCGCCCCCGGCGACGACTGGCTGCTGCTGGATGTGATCCCGCTATCACTGGGTGTAGAAACCATGGGTGGACTGGCTGAAAAAGTCATCCCGCGTAATTCCACCATCCCTTGTGCGCGCGCACAGGAATTTACCACCTTCAAGGATGGACAAACGGCCATGGCCATCCATGTAGTACAGGGCGAACGGGAACTGGTGAGCGAATGCCGCTCGCTGGCGCGCTTTGAATTGCGCGGCATTCCCCCAATGGCAGCAGGCGCGGCACGCATACGCATCACTTACCAAGTGGATGCAGACGGACTGCTGTCGGTATCCGCACGTGAGCTGCGGTCAGGCGTGGAAGCGGCAATTACCGTCAAACCCTCGTATGGCCTGGCCGACGATGAAATCACCCGCATGCTGCAAGATTCCTTCACGTCAGCAGATGCCGATATGCAGGAACGTGCCTTGCGTGAAGAAGTGGTCGAAGCAGAACGCATCTTGCTGGCCACACAGTCCGCCTTGAATGCCGACGCGCAGCTATTGGACGACGCCGAACAAGTGCAGATCAAAGCATTGATGGAACAAGTGGCCAGCCAGATGGATGGCAAGGATCATCAGTTATTGCATGAAGCTATCGACAAGCTGGCACAAGGTACCGAAGAATTCGCTGCGCGTCGCATGGACAAGAGCGTGCGCAGCGCACTGGCCGGCAAAAAACTGGATGAGATTGTTTGATGGCGCAGCAGCATCCACTACCAAAATACTGAGTTAACGAGAACAACATGCCCCAAATCATAGTCCTGCCCCATCCCCAGCTTTGCCCTGAAGGCACAGTCATTGATGCGCCAGAAGGCAAGTCCCTGTGTGAAGCCCTGGTTGAAAGCGATGTCGAAATCGAACACGCCTGCGAAATGTCTTGCGCTTGCACTACTTGCCATGTGGTAGTGCGCGAAGGTTTTAATTCATTGAATGCATCCACTGACGATGAAGAAGATTTGCTGGATGCCGCCTGGGGCCTGGAAGCCACGTCACGCCTGTCTTGCCAGGTCAGGCTGGGCAAACAGGATATCACCATAGAAATCCCCAAATACACGATCAACCACGCGCGCGAAAACCATTAAGTAAAACTAAGCAAGATCAAGCGATCTTTACGCCCGCCAGGCGTAAAATCGCCTGACCCGAATACGCCGGAGCCCGCCATGAAATGGACAGACACCTACAGAATCGCCGAAGCCTTGTGCGATAAATTTCCAGACATCGATCCGCTAACGCTGCGCTTCACCGACTTGCACAACTGGATCGTGGAACTGGAAGAATTCGATGATGACCACCAGCGTGGTGGCGAAAAGATTCTGGAAGCCATACAAATGGCCTGGATAGAAGAAAGATAGAAGCCAACAAATCCGCTTAAAGTTCGCCTTCCTGAGATTGCATTGCCGTGACTGGTAAAATCACTTACCCCAATGCAATCTGTCCCCGCCTTGTGCCTGCCAGCCCACAGCATTTGAAAATATATTTTCATCATGAGAATGATATCTTGCTGAAACGCAAAAAACCTTTTAGTATTTTAGTGGTATTCGTAGAAACCATTTCATCAACAATACTAGGCTGCATTCTCGATTATGAATGTGTTTGTCTGTCGCTGATCAGTAAATGATGGTCAGTTGTGCATAGCCCTATGCTCAACCTGGCTAACCCTCCCGGGAAGTGTTGCACAAGGATCTTGGAATGCAGTTTAGACATCTCTTATCCGCGCTACGCAGCAGAATTACGCTCAGACTTGCGATCATTCTAGCCGTCGTATTCGGGTTGACCGTCCCTGCTGCCATACTGATTCCCTACCATCTGCATACGATAGAAACGGCAGCGCAGGCGCGCAATGCGGAAGACCATAATCGACTGGTCGAAATCCTGTCCGTCATCCTGAGTGAACCGCTGTGGCAGATCACACCTGAAATTGCCAACATATCCAGCGAGGTCGTGTATTCCGACCCCAGGGTAGCCACCATCGAAGTCATCACCCTGCCCGACCGCAAGGAATTCATCAAGAACGACACCCGCCAGCAAACGCAGAAAGGTCCCTTTACCAGCATGGAAAGGGAAATCAAGCATGGCGGACAAGTTATTGGTCAGGTCAAACTGACCCTGGCAGAAGATTTATTGCAAGAGAGTCTGGCGTCTGATTTCCGCCGCTACGTCACGACCGCCGTTTTGTCTTTGATATTGGCCATCATTTTTATTCTGGTAGTACTGCAATGGCGATTGGTACAGCCAGTCAGAATTCTGATGGGCGAATCAGACCGGTTGGCGAATGGCGAATTGAATGACCCTATTGCCCTTAACCGCGAAGATGAGCTGGGCCATCTGGCAACCAGCCTGGAAGCAACGCGCCAGGCATTGCAACGTTCATTCAGGGAACTGGAAATCAAAAACCAGCAGTTACTCGAATATTCAGGGACACTGGAATCCAAAGTCAGGCAAAGAACCCAGGAATTGGAAACCGCGTTGACAAACGTTAATTCAGCCCAGGCCGAACTGGCCAGGGTGGAACGCATGGCGGCCCTGGGTTCCATGGTGGCTGGCGTCGCGCATGAACTCAATACCCCATTGGGCAACTGCCTGCTGGTTGCCAGCACGCTGGAAGAAGAAACCCGTTACTTAGTGAAAATGGTGGAAGAAGGCAAAATGCGCCGCTCGGACCTGACGCGTTATGCCGCCACCGCACTCGATTCCACCAAACTCTTGTTGCGCGGCCTGCAGCAATCCGCCCATCTGGTGGGCGACTTCAAACAAGTCGCGGTTGACCAGTCCAGCGCCCAGCGCCGCCAGTTTGCCTTGCTGGTCATGCTGCAAGAGCTGACCGCCCTGCTGCATTCCAGCCTCAGAAAAACACCGTACACGCTAGAACTGAATATCCCTGCCGACATACAACTGGACAGTTACCCCGGCCTGCTGGGCCAGGTATTCACCAATCTGGTCAATAATGCCGTGGCCCACGGCCTGGAAGGCCAGGAAGAAGGCCACATGTGCTGTACCGCCGAAAAACAGGGTGAACAAGTCATGATCGTCTTTGAAGATAATGGCAAAGGCATACCCGCCGATATCATCAACCGTATTTTCGAACCGTTTTTCACCACTAAATTCGGCCAAGGTGGTAGCGGCCTTGGGCTCAGCATCACCTTCAATATCATTTCGAATGTCCTGGGTGGCAGCATTCATGCATCCAGCGTGGTCGGCGTTGGCACCCGTTTTGAAATCAAATTGCCTCTCATCGCCCCCGGTGAACCGGAACCATCCAATCCCCTGTTGAGCAAGCGCTAAAAAAGTTAACTTGGTCTGCTCAAGCCAATTTGCGCATCACTAAGGTATACTGGCGCACTATAAGAATTGAAACATTATGGTGTTTTGCACAATAAAAAATACTTGCGCTTCAGTCCGCCAGCCCTGAACAATATAGCGATTTACATCCCTCATGCATCAATACCTAGACTTCATGCGTCATGTGAAAGACCATGGCACAAGCAAAACTGACCGCACCGGTACCGGCACCCTGTCCGTTTTCGGTTACCAGATGCGCTTTGACTTGAATGCGGGTTTTCCTTTGGTGACGACCAAAAAGCTGCACTTGAAATCCATTGTCCATGAACTGATCTGGTTTCTGGCAGGCTCCACCAACATCAAATACCTCAAGGATAACGGCGTATCCATCTGGGATGAGTGGGCCGATGACAAGGGCGATCTTGGTCCGGTCTATGGCTCTCAATGGCGCAACTGGCCCACGCCGGGCGGTGAACATATCGACCAGATTAAACAAGTGCTGGATCAGATCAGGAACAATCCTGACTCACGCCGCATGATCGTGTCAGCCTGGAATGTGGCCGACATTCCACAAATGAAGCTGCCACCCTGCCACGCGTTGTTCCAGTTTTATGTGGCAGATGGAAAACTGTCTTGCCAGCTGTATCAGCGTAGTGCAGATATTTTCCTGGGTGTACCTTTTAATATCGCTTCCTATGCCCTACTTACTCATATGATGGCGCAGCAGGCTGGCCTTGGTGTGGGTGATTTTGTATGGACCGGTGGCGATTGTCACCTGTATTCCAATCATATGGATCAGGTTAATGAACAATTGTCACGCACCAGCTTCCCCTTGCCTCAATTGGTAATAAAACGTCAACCAGATACTTTATTTGATTATCAATACGATGACTTTGCGTTTGAAAACTACCAGTTCCACCCTGCGATCAAAGCGCCGGTCGCCGTCTGAAAACAAGGATTCATCAGCATGTCATCATTAACGATTATCGTTGCGACTGATAAAAAACGGGGCATTGGTATCAACAATACGCTGCCCTGGCGCCTTCCCGAGGATCTGGCCCATTTCAAACGCACGACCAGCGGCCACAGCATCATCATGGGCAGAAAGACTTTCGAGTCCATAGGCCGCCCTTTGCCGCAAAGACGCAATATTGTCGTGACCAGAAACCGCGAATGGCAGCATGCAGGCACGGAAAGCGTCGCCTCACTGCACGAGGCACAGGTACTGGCAGGCGATGCCCTTGCCTTCATTATCGGTGGCGCAGAGATTTATCAGCAAAGCCTGCATCTGGCAGATACGCTGATCGTTACAGAAATACAACAGGAATTTGAGTGCGATACTTTTTTCCCGGCCATCGATCCGTTACTATGGAAACAGGTAGCGAGAGAAGAATGTTTCTCAGAGGAAAATAATTTACACTTCGCTTTTGTGACTTACAAAAAGATTTAGGATTACTATGTCAGAACACGGTTTTCACGTACATGGCCCACACGACCATGAATTGGAACATGCGGCACACAGCAATGATGATTTTTCAAGCAGGATAGCTGTCATGACAGCGATCATGGCAACCGTTGGTGCCCTGTTTGGCTATGAGGGCGGCGCGACTCAGAATGATGCAGCCATGTTCAAAAATGAATCGGCAATTAAAAAAACCGAAGCGTCGAACCAATGGAATTTTTATCAATCGAAATCCAACAAACAAAATCTGGCAGAATTAGCAATGGTATTACCCGGTGCCGATGCGGAAAAATATCGCTCCGAAGTCAGCCGCTACAAATCTGAAAAGGAAGAGATCAAGAAAAAAGCGGAAGCACTGGAAGAAGATAGCAAGGAATGGGAACACAGGTCCGAAGCAGCATTGCACCAGCATCACCGCTGGGCGCAGGCAATGACAGCAGTACAGATCGCCATTTCACTGGCAGCAATCACTTTGTTGACTAAAAAGAAGTGGTTGCAATATGCCTCTTATGGCGTGGCTAGTGTGGGTGCTATTCTGGCAGGACTTGCCTGGTTCCACATTTAATTGAGTGAGAAAAAGATGAAAAAAATACTCGGGATCGCATTGCTGGCGGCAGCCTGTACGGCGCAGGCCCAGACCTCACAACTGGTGCAATTGGTGCCTTATCCCTATTTGCCCAAGGATGTGAATTTTTCTCTGGGTGCAGTTGCACTCTACATGCCTAAGTACACCGGCTCCAATGAACGCCGCCTGGCCGCCTACCCGATGTTTGATGCACAATGGAAGAATGGTGCATTTTTTAGTGCCGTCAATGGCCTTGGCTATAATTTTTCCAAAAACCCCAGCCTGCAATATGGCCTGCGCCTGTCGCTGGAAGCTGCACGGGATGAATCGCGCTCATCCAAACTGCGTGGCCTTGGCGACGTTAATACCGCATTGGAAACTGGTGCTTTTGTCAATTACAATATAGACCAAAATTATTCGCTGGCCTCTTCCATCCGTTATGGTTCTGGCGTGGATCACAAGGGCCTGCAGGTCAGTTTTGGTGGACGTGCCACGACCGCACTGAATCCGCAAAACCGCCTGTCAGCCAGCCTGACGGCAAACTGGGCTAATACGGCCTATATGCAGTCGTATTTTGGTGTCACACCTTCGCAGTCTGCTATCAGCGGCTATGCACAATATACGCCATCATCTGGCATTTCTGACATCAAACTGGGTGCGACCTGGCACTGGAATATCGACGGCAACTGGTCCCTGGTCAGTGGCGCCTCTGTCAGTCGCCTGAATGGTGATGCAAGCAAGAGCCCGTTCATCTTCCAGAAGACACCTGTCACTATATTTTCTGCAGCGACGTATCGGTTCTGATCCTAAGAACATGTTTACGATCTTACTGCGCGGGCGCAATCGTAGTCCACGCGGGGCTCATGCGCTGCTCAAAATGCTCATGTACTTTGAGTACGTTCCGCTTTTTGCGCTGCGCTTTTGTTACCCTTACCCCGCTGACGCTCGCTACAGATCGCAAACACGTTCTAAATCATTATGCTTCTCAAAAAGAGTGCCTGTCATCAGGCACTCTTTTTTATTGACGCAATTATTAACGTAATTGTTGACGTAACTATTGACACAAGGACAGGTAAACCGGCATGGCTTTTTAAATAATATTCATGCCTGCCCCGGTTTGACAATGCAAGATAGGGTGCAGATCGGGTTTTGATGACAATCAGATGAAATTTTGTTTTTCCTGCCCCAATCCTGCGTATTTTTTCACATTCGTCCCCACATATCTGAGAGAATTCGCTTCTTTGAATTTTTCGGCGCGCAAGCGGTTGATTTAACTTGCCCAGGCGTCTCCCTTGTACCAAGCTTTTTTGGAGACCTCCATGAAATTCCGCTTCCCCATCGTCATCATCGACGAAGATTTCCGTTCCGAGAATACCTCTGGCCTGGGTATACGCGCCCTGGCTGATGCCATTGAATCCGAAGGCATGGAAGTATTGGGCGTCACCAGTTATGGCGACCTGTCTCAGTTTGCCCAGCAACAATCACGCGCCTCTGCCTTCATCCTGTCGATTGACGATGAAGAATTTGGTGACGGCACCGACGAAGAAACCGACTACGCACTGAAATCCCTGCGCGCCTTCGTCGAAGAAATCCGCTACAAGAATGCGGACATCCCGATTTATCTGTACGGTGAAACCCGCACTTCACGCCATATCCCGAACGACATCCTGCGCGAATTACACGGCTTCATTCACATGTTTGAAGACACGCCGGAATTCGTGGCGCGCCATATCATCCGCGAAGCACGCTCTTACCTGGATGGGCTGGCACCGCCGTTTTTCCGCGCCCTGGTGCACTATGCAAATGATGGCTCCTATTCCTGGCACTGCCCTGGTCATTCGGGTGGCGTGGCCTTCCTGAAGTCACCGATAGGCCAGATGTTCCACCAGTTTTTTGGTGAAAACATGCTGCGCGCCGACGTTTGCAATGCGGTGGAAGAGTTGGGGCAATTGCTGGATCATACCGGCCCGGTCGCCGCTTCCGAACGCAATGCAGCGCGCATTTTCAATGCTGATCATTGCTACTTCGTGACCAATGGCACCTCGACATCCAACAAGATGGTCTGGCATTCCACTGTAGCCCCTGGCGACATCGTCGTGGTCGACCGCAACTGCCATAAATCCATTTTGCACTCCATTATCATGTGTGGTGCGATACCGGTTTTCCTGATGCCGACCCGCAATCACCTCGGCATCATCGGCCCTATCCCGCTGGAAGAATTCAGCATGGAAAGCATACAGAAAAAGATCGAGGCCAATCCTTTTGCGCGTGAAGCCAGGAACAAGAAACCACGCATCCTGACCATCACCCAGTCCACTTACGACGGCGTGCTGTACAACGTCGAAGTATTGAAAGATTTGCTGGATGGTGAAATCGATACCCTGCACTTCGACGAAGCATGGTTACCGCATGCGACCTTCCATGACTTTTACAAAGACATGCATGCCATCGGCAAAGACCGGCCACGTGCAAAAAAATCGATGATTTTCTCCACCCAGTCCACGCATAAACTGCTGGCCGGTATCTCACAGGCATCGCAAATTCTGGTGCGTGAATCCGAGTCGCGCAAACTCGACCGTGACAGCTTCAATGAAGCATACCTGATGCATACGTCGACTTCACCGCAATACTCGATTATCGCATCCTGCGATATCGCTGCGGCGATGATGGAAGCGCCAGGTGGTACCGCACTGGTGGAAGAATCCATCCTCGAAGCACTGGATTTCCGCCGCGCCATGCGCAAGGTGGACCAGGAATGGGGCAAGGACTGGTGGTTCCAGGTCTGGGGACCAGAAGAATTTGCCGCAGACGGCATAGGCTCACGCGAAGACTGGATGATACGCGCCGAAGATGACTGGCATGGTTTTGGCAAACTGGCACCGGGCTTCAACATGCTCGACCCGATCAAGGCCACCATCGTGACACCGGGCCTGTCGCTGGAAGGCAAATTTGGCGAAACCGGCATCCCCGCTTCCATCGTTACCAAATACCTGGCCGAACATGGCGTTATCGTTGAGAAATGCGGCCTGTACTCGTTCTTTATCATGTTCACCATCGGCATCACCAAAGGCCGCTGGAATACCCTGCTGACTGCTTTGCAACAGTTTAAGGATGATTACGACAAGAATCAGCCTATGTGGCGCATCTTGCCGGAATTTGCTGCGGCCAACCCTCGCTATGAAGGCGTGGGCCTGAAAGACCTGTGCCAGGGCATACATGAAGCCTACAAAGGCCATGATGTAGCGCGTTTAACGACAGAAATGTATTTGTCCGACATGCAACCGGCCATGAAACCTTCAGATGCCTTTGCCATGATGGCCCACCGGGAAACCGAAAGGGTCTCCATCGATGAACTGGAAGGCCGTGTCACCGCTATTTTGCTGACACCTTACCCACCCGGCATCCCGCTGCTGATTCCTGGTGAGCGCTTCAACCGCACCATCGTGGATTATCTGCGTTTTGTCCGTGATTTCAACGAGAGATTCCCTGGCTTTGAAACCGACTGCCATGGCTTGGTGAAAGCTGAAATCGAAGGTAAGCGCGGGTATTTTGTGGATTGCGTCAAATCAAGCGCCGAAGCAATCAAGTAAGACTTGCATCTATCCGCCAGGCAATTTATTAACTAAAAAGCACTTGTTACTGAATTAAAGTGACAAGTGCTTTTTTCTTATGCAAAGCAACAACATCACAATTAATTTACAATAGTTTTCAGTATACAATCCGTCTGATAATCAAGATTACGGAAACAGGACATGGGCAGCACAATAGGATTAATGCCAATCAAACATACTGAAATCAGTGTAGGCCAGACTGTACCCTGGCCTATTTATGATGAGCAGGGGCATTTATTGATGGCCTCTGGTGTCAAGGTAGAGACCCAGAATCAACTGAATGGCCTGCTTGAACACGGCTATTGCAATCCGGACGCCATGTGGGACACCATTCCTTCAAAGATGACGCCCGTGTCACGAACAGCGTCCCCCCAGTCCGGCACTATTGCCGCTGCTGCCCCACCACCTGAATCAAGCAAAGACACCTTGATGGAGCTCGACAGTGTGCGCTGGAATGTCGGCGAAACCCTGTATCTGCAAGTTCACGATAATGCCGCCACCAGATACACGGTGAAACTGATCGGTTTTGTCAAAAACATGTCCATCCTGATTACGGCACCGACCATCGATGGCAAGGCCGTGATTATCAGAGAGGGCCAGACCTTTATTGTCCGTGCTTTTCCGGGTAAAAGAGCGTATGCCTTCACGGCATCTGCCATCAAATCGGTGTACACCCCGCATGCTTATCTGCACCTCACCTACCCCAAACAAGTACGCTGCTCTACCATACGTCAGGGTTCACGTGCCTCGGTCAAGATCATTGCCTCTGTCACCATAGGCGATCCGGAACAAACGGCAGCAACCACACTGGGCGATCTGAGTATGGGTGGGGCATCCGGTGTGATTAAAAAAGCACTCGGTAAAAAAGGGGATTCGGGTATCATCAAATTCAAGGTCAGTGCCGCTGGAAACGACGAATATCTGACGCTGAATTTTGTATTGCGTTCGCAAGCCCCTACCGAGAACGGCCTGGAATTCAGGCATGGTTTTGAATTCGTTGATGTATCGGCACAATCGAAGTTGATACTCTCTGCCTTTGTTCATCAGACCCTGGCGGAAATGGATTAAGTCCTTGCAATTAAGTTCATACAACTTAGCAATATCGTTATCACCGCTACATTAATTTACACGCGGCATGTGTCTGAACTGATACTTGTGACATCTGTTGTTGTCGCAGGCATACAAAGACAACAAGGCTGGCAAAGGCGCTCTCCACTGTGAGAACATAGGCACATAAGCCCTGCCAGCTTACGCCTTGTTACACTCGCTATCAGTTTGAGTAAAACTTCACCCTTTGTTACACTTTATGGGGATCACGTAAAGACCCTTGGATTAGAATTGGCTTTCCCAAATGAAATTCTCCGGAATGGATAATCAGGAGTCAATATGCCACCTATCCGGTTCATCACACGCAAACACTACCTTCTCACCCTGTTCGTTCTGGCGCTCAGTGCCTGCGGGGGTGACGAAAAAACCAGTAGCAGCAATACGGCAAATAATCCGCCACCCGCTGCACCCAGTGCGCTGGAGCGTCTGTTTGCGCCGGCACCGGTGGTATCAAGCACAACGGTCACCTTCAACGGCAACCGCTCCAATTACACCATTACCAAAGTCACTGGCGGCTACACAGTCAAAGACAATGTAGGCAGCGATGGCACTACCAGCATTGCAGCTGGCATTCAGCAATTACTGTTCACTGATGTATCCGTCAACCTGATCATCGCCGACCTGTCGACTACCATCTCGGCGGCAGATCTGAACGCCATTATTGAACTGTATATTGCCTACTTCAACCGGATTCCCGATGCCAATGGACTGGCATACTGGATCAATCAGTTCAAGAGCGGTGTTAGCATAGAAAAGATCGGCGAATCTTTTTATATCGCTGCCATACAGGATGCTGCACTGACCGGCTATCTGCCTAACATGACCAACGCCGATTTCGTCACGGTCGTGTACAAAAACGTACTGAGTCGCACTCCCCCGGACAAAGCCGGACTGGACTATTGGGTGAATGGCCTGGCAAATGGCACGGTAAGCCGTGGCAATGTGGTGCGTTCCATGCTGATTGCCGCACATGGTTATGCCGGCGATTCTGTATATGGATGGATCAGCAACCTGCTGGACAACAAGGACAGCGTTGCCAAGAATTTTTCTATTCAGCAAGGGCTGAGTTACATCCAGACCGCAGATTCCATCAGCAAGGGAATGACGCTGGCGGCCACCATATCGGCCACCGATACCAGCGTTGCCAATGGGCTCATACAGTCACTGGTCGGCTTTCAGGCAGTCAACAGCAATGCGCCAACACCGGCACAGGCCTCGCGCTTCCTGGCACAAGCCAGTTTTGGTGCCACCAACAACGACATCAATAGCCTGACCAGCAGTAGCTATGACGCCTGGATAGACAAACAGCTTGCCATGCCGCAAAAACTGCACCGCAGCTACATGGATGCCCAGGCAGCGGGCTTCATCAATGGTTTGAGCGACCTGAGTCAAAACAATTTCTTTGAATCCTTCTGGCAGCAAGGCATCAAGGGTGATGATCAGTTACGCCAGCGCACCACCTTTGCTCTCTCGCAAATCTTTGTTGTCTCTTTCCAGGACAGCAATGTAGCCAACTATCCGCGTGGCGTTGCCTCTTATTACGATACGCTGGGTGCCAATGCTTTTGGTAATTTCCGCAATCTGCTGGAATCTGTAACCCTGCATCCGATGATGGGCAACTACCTGACTTCCCTGCGCAACCAGAAAGAATCCGGGACCCAGGTACCAGATGAAAACTATGCGCGCGAAGTCATGCAGTTGTTTACCATAGGCCTGTATCAGTTGAATCAGGACGGCAGCTATGTACTGAATGCAGGTAAGCCAGTGGAAACCTATTCCAGCACCGATATCAGTGGCATGGCCAAGGTCTTCACCGGCTGGAGCTGGGCTGGTCCGGATAAGAGTGACTCCCGTTTCTTTGGCGGCAATCCCGATCCGAACCGGGATTGGCTGCCTATGCAGAGCTACCCGAAATACCATTCGGTTTCAGCCAAGAGCTTCCTGGGTATCACCATTCCCGCGCAATCTGCAGCCAACCCGGAAGCCAGCCTGAAAACTGCACTGGATACCCTGTTCAATCATCCGAACGTCGGCCCTTTCTTCGGTAAGCAATTGATACAGCGCCTGGTGACCAGCAACCCAAGCCCGCAATATGTGTCACGCGTCGCCGCTGCCTTCAACAATAATGGCCAGGGGGTCAGGGGTGATATGCGTGCCGTCATCAAAGCCGTCTTGCTGGACAATGAAGCGCGCAACGATGCCACGCTGGCGTATGCCAACACCGGCAAATTGCGTGAGCCGGTATTGCGCCTGGCAAACTGGATGCGCAGTTTCAATGTCAACTCCACTTCCGGCCGCTTCCTGATGACCAGCCTGGATGATCCGCTGAGTGGCCTGTCTGAAACGCCGATGCGTTCACCTACCGTTTTCAATTTCTATCGCCCGGGTTATGTGCCACCCAACTCCGGCATTGCGACAGCCGGGCTGGTGTCACCAGAAATGCAGATTACTGCCGAGACGTCGGTAGTCGGCTATCTGAATTTCATGCGCGATATTATTCCAAACGGCACAGGCTCTTCACGTGACGTCAAGGCTGACTACACCAACATGATTGCCCTGGCCGCAACGCCGGATCAAATGCTGGACCAATTGAATTTACTGCTGATGGCAAATCAGATGAGCAGCGGCTTACGCAGCCAGATATTGGCTGCCGTTAATTCCGTCACCATTCCCACCAATAACACTGCCAATGCAGATGCAGCGAAAAAGAACCGTGTTTATCTGGCGACATTCCTGACTATGGCATCACCTGAATATCTGGTCCAAAAATAAAGGGGATCCATCATGACTAAAGTTAATGCTTCACGCCGTCAGTTCTTACGCTATTCGTCGGCACTGGGTGCAGCTGGCACCATCGGCAGCGCCAGCCTGCCATTTGCCCTGAACCTGGCCACCATCGGCTCCGCCGCTGCACAGACCTCAACCGGCGGCTACAAGGCCCTGATCTGCCTGTTCCTGTATGGTGCCAATGACCATGCGAATACCGTGCTGGCAACCGACAGTACCTCATGGACCCAGTACACCACCGTGCGTACCACCAATGAAGCCGGCTCTATTGCGCTGCCACCGGTGGGCAGTAGCGGCGGTGTATTACCGATTACACCCAACACGACACAGGCAGGACGCACTTTTGCGCTGCACCCTGCCCTGGATTCATTAAAGACCCTGTTCGACAGTGGTCGCGTGGCTATTGTCAGCAATGTCGGCCCCTTGATCGTACCTACCACGCTGCAGCAATACAAGGCTGCCAGTGTACCGCTGCCCCCCAAGCTGTTTTCCCATAATGACCAGCAATCGCTGTGGCAGGCCTATGCACCTGAAGGTGCCGCTTATGGCTGGGGCGGACGTATGGGTGACCTGCTGGCGGCCAGCAATGCCTATCCGGTTTTTACGGCAATTTCCGCATCAGGCAATGCGGTATTCTTGTCTGGCCGTACCATCAATCAATATCAGGTCAGCGCCTCCGGTGCGGTACCAATTGGCGCGCTCACTGGTACTCTGTTTGGCTCTACCACGGCAGGCAATCCGCTGAAATCCATCATCACGGCAGACAGCAGCAACCTGTTCCAGAAAGAACATGCCAACGTCACCAATCGCTCAATCAATGCGCAAAGCCTGCTCAGTCCGGCCATGGCGCCGGCGGGTGGCACCGGAGTACCGAATCCCACGCAATATACCAACCCCAACACGGGTGGCCTGGCAAACAATGCCCTGGCCTCACAATTGCAAACCGTGGCCCGCATCATCGCTGGCCGCAGTGCGCTCGGCGCGCAGCGTCAGGTGTTTTTTGTCAGTATGGGTGGTTTTGATACCCATGATTTCCAGCGCACCGCCCATGCCGATCTGATGGCAAGACTGGCGCATGCCATCACTTATTTCGATGGTGTCATGGGTAGTTTGCAAGGCACCGATATGCGTAACCAGGTCACCATGTTCACCGCTTCCGATTTTGGCAGGACCTTTACCAGCAATGGCGATGGCACTGATCATGGCTGGGGCTCGCACCACTTCGTCATTGGTGGCGCAGTCAAGGGCAAGAACATTTATGGCGACTTCCCGGTCACTGGCCTGAAGCATACGCTGGATGTGGGTTCTGGCAGCCTGCTGCCGCAGATTTCAGTTGATCAGTATGGTGCCACACTGGCCAACTGGTTTGGCCTCAGCACCTCGCAGATCAATGATGTCTTCCCGAATATCGCGAATTTTTCCAACCGCAACCTGGGCTTCCTGGGCTAGAATTTCGACCAACAAAAAGCCCCTGTTGCAGATGCATGCAACAGGGGCTTTTTGTTTTATTGCTGGTTGATGCCAGCCAGCAGCAATCAGAAAATCGATCTGGCAGTCAGGGTGGTGAAGCGTTCCAGCGCATACGTGCCAGCCAGTGAATTGCCAGTCGCATCCAGACCCGGCGACCAGACGGCCACGGCCAACTCACCCGGCACCAGCGCCAGTATGCCGCCGCCGACACCACTCTTGGCCGGCAAGCCCACACGGTAGGCAAAATCACCTGCCGCATCATAGGTACCGCAGGTCAGCATCAGTGCATTCAAACGCTTGGCAGAGCTGGGGTCCAGTATTTGCAAACCACTCCAGGGAATCGTGCCATGATTGGCCAAGAAGCTGCCAGCCTTGGCCAGTTCCGCACAAGTCATGGTAATCGAGCATTGGCGGCAATAGCTGTCGATGACAGCCTTGACAGGATTATGCAGATTGCCAAAATCCTTCATCAAATGGGCAATCGCATAATTGCGATGCGCCGTCATTCGTTCCGACTGGGCAACAGCCATGTCAAAATCCACCGTGTTTTCACCGACGATGGTGCGGGCAAACTGTAACACCGCGATATCCGACTGCACAAAACGACCTGACAGGATATCTGTCATGACCAGTGCGCCAGCATTGATAAAGGGATTGCGCGGCTTGCCTTTTTCATACTCAAGCTGCACCAGGGAATTGAAGGGATTGCCAGAAGGCTCGCGCCCCACCCTTTCCCAGATGGCGTCACCCTCACGTGCAAATGCCAGCGCCAGCGCAAACAGCTTCGTCACGCTTTGCAGCGAAAACTTTTGCTGACCATCACCGATGGAATAAGTGCTGCCGTCCAGGCAATACACTGCCATGCCAAAATGCTGGGCAGATACTTTAGACAATTCCGGAATGTATGAAGCAACCTTCCCTTGTGACAACAGGGGTTGAACTTCCGCAAAAATTGTCTCGAGGATTGCGGTGTAATCGGGCTGCATCAGGTTTTTGGCAGCGTCACGCCAACTTGTCCCTGATATTTACCTCCACGGTCTTTGTATGAGGTTTCACAAACTTCATCACTTTCAAAGAACAGTACCTGGGCACAACCTTCGCCGGCATAAATCTTGGCTGGCAATGGCGTGGTATTGGAAAATTCCAGCGTGACATAGCCTTCCCATTCTGGTTCGAATGGTGTGACATTGACGATGATGCCACAACGGGCATAGGTTGATTTTCCCAGGCAAATCGTCAATACACTACGCGGTATGCGAAAATATTCCATGGTGCGCGCCAGCGCAAATGAATTTGGTGGGATGATGCAGACATCGCCCTTGAAATCCACGAAAGACTTTTCATCGAAGTTTTTCGGATCAACGATAGTGCTGTTGATATTGGTAAAAATCTTGAATTCGTCGGCACAGCGTATATCGTAACCATACGAAGAAGTACCATAGCTGACGATGCGGTTGCCATCGCGCTCACGCACCTGGCCAGGTTCAAACGGCTCTATCATGCCAGTCTGTTGAGCCATACGGCGTATCCACTTGTCTGATTTGATACTCATATACTTCTCCTGCCACATTAATATTGGCGCGATTTTACGCGAAAACAGCTATATCTAATATGGAATTAGTTCTGGAAAACACAAACAAATTCGAGACAATTTCGGTCCGGCAGTCCACCAAGCAAGCTTCTGACACCCGGCAGCCTCGCCAGGCTGGCGATCCGGGCGCAGAAATCAGTTGGTAAAAAGCTCATTCGAATTTTATGCAAGCTTTTGATTTTTCAGAAGAATTTCCTTTCATGCGAGCAAAATCCACAGGTTTCCGGTACAATTCCGCCCATGAACGCTCAGCCTAAAAATCTATTCTCATTCCCACGTTTCCGTCCCGAAGTTGGCGGAAAAAATACCGCGCCTTTTTTACCCATGTCGCGCGCCGAAATGGATGTACTGAGCTGGGATAGCTGCGATGTCATCCTGGTAACGGGTGATGCCTATATCGATCACCCCAGTTTTGGCATGGCCCTGATTGGCCGCTTGCTGGAACATCATGGTTTCCGGGTTGGCATCATCAGCCAGCCTGACTGGCAATCGGCCGATGCCTTCCGCGCTTTGGGCAAACCAAACCTGTATTTCGGCATCACCGCCGGCAATATGGATTCCATGGTCAATCGGTATACCGCAGACCGGAAAATACGTTCAGAAGATGCCTATACACCCGATGGCGATCGCACCAAGCGCCCGGATCGTGCACTGGTGGTGTACGCCCAGCGTGCGCGTGAAGCCTTCCCTGATGCCAATATCGTGGTCGGCAGCATAGAAGCCAGCCTGCGTCGCATTGCCCATTATGACTACTGGTCTGACAAAGTGCGTCGCTCGGTACTGCCAGATTCCAAGGCAGACATCCTGCTGTTCGGCAATGCAGAACGCGCCCTGATCGACCTGACTCACCGGCTGGCCCAGGGCGAAGCAATCAAGGATATCCGCGACTTGCGTGGTACGGCATTTATGACACCGCGTGGCTGGTTGCCGGATGAAGAATGGACGGAAATCAATTCCGTCAAAATCGATACCCCTGGCAAACTCGAAGCGCATACCGACCCATATGCCATGATGCCGGAAAAAGAAGCCAAATGCGCCACCGGCACGACGGACGCCACCACGCCGGCAAGCACGGCAGACAGCGTCGTCAAGGAATTGAAAGTGGATGTCGTCCAGCAACAGGCCATACGCATCATGAGCCGCGAAGAGCGCCAGATCATGCTGCGCAACAAGCAGCACAAATCCGTCATACGCCTGCCATCCTTTGATGAAATCAAGGACGATGCCGTACTGTACGCCCACGCGTCCCGTGTCTTTCATCTGGAAGCCAATCCCGGCAATGCCAAGGCGCTGGTGCAGGGCCATGGCGACCGCGACGTATGGCTGAACCCGCCACCGCTGCCACTGGCCATGGATGAGATGGATGGCGTGTATGACCGTGCCTATGCGCGTGCGCCGCACCCGGCTTATGGCAAATCACGCATACCGGCATGGGAAATGATACGTTTCTCGGTGAATATCATGCGCGGCTGTTTTGGCGGCTGTACCTTCTGCTCCATCACCGAACATGAAGGTCGCATCATACAAAGCCGTTCCGAACCCTCGATTTTGCGCGAGATAGAAGAAATCCGCGACAAGGTCAAAGGTTTCACAGGTACGATTTCTGATCTGGGTGGCCCGACTGCCAACATGTACCGGCTGGCCTGCAAGGACAAGAAGATAGAAGAATCCTGCCGTCGCCTGTCCTGCGTCTACCCAGGCATCTGTTCGAACCTGGGCACTGACCATAGCAAGCTGATTTCGATATACCGCAAGGCGCGCGCCCTTCCTGGCATCAAGAAGATACTGGTCAGCTCAGGCCTGCGGTATGACCTGGCTGTGCGCTCACCCGAATATGTAAAAGAACTGGTAACCCATCACGTTGGCGGCCTGCTGAAGATTGCGCCGGAACATACTGAAGCCGATACCTTATCTAAAATGATGAAGCCCGGCATAGGCAGCTATGATGAATTCAAGGCGATGTTCCAGAAGTATTCGAAAGAAGCGGGCAAGGAACAATACCTGATCCCTTACTTCATCGCGGCCCACCCAGGCTCTACTGATGAAGACATGGTGAACCTGGCGATCTGGCTCAAGAAAAATGATTTCAAGCTGGATCAGGTGCAGACTTTCATGCCGACACCAATGGCGCTGGCTACCACCATGTACCACACACGCAAGAATCCGCTGAAGAAAGTGACGGCAGATTCTGAAGTGGTAGAAACCGCACGTTCAGGCAAGGTACGCAAACTGCACAAAGCGCTGTTACGCTATCACGCGCCGGAAAACTGGGAAATCATCCACGAAGCCCTGCAACGCATGGGGCGGCGTGATTTGATAGGTAGCGGGCCACGCCATTTGATCCCATCCCGTCAACCCCATATTCCCATCACCATCGATGAAAGCGGTGTAGCGAATGGCAGGCGGGTTGCTGCGCCCAAAATAGATACTTTTGGCAAAAAACCGGCAACACGCCCACAAGCAGGTACCGGGGTCAAACCTGCCATGAAAACAGCGGCACCGGCTGCAGGCCGCCCAGCCCTTGCCTACAAGGCAAGCAAGCCCAAGGCAGCTACCAGCAACAAATCCGGGCGGCGCTAAATTTACCCCAAGGCTATCAAAGCTGAACAAAAATCAAAGCTGTGTTGAAAAACACAGCTTTTTTTTAGCATTTCCTTTCCCTGCTTTACCACTGATGTAGAATCAATTCATTGCTTGCAGCAACTTCAGGCCAAAACAGCAAGGAGACAGTATGAAGCACATGAAAACAGTTCTGATACTTGAGCATACCGAAGAAGTGTTCGACAAGCTCACCTGTGATGTCTGCGGTGCCGAATCCCGCTGGGATGAAAACTGGGGCAGCAAGGAACATGAAAAGATCATCACTACAGTCAGCCTGGAAGAGGAAGAATCTTTCCCCAATGGCGGACAATCCACCCTGACGCAATACCACATTTGCCCACCCTGCTTTAAAAACCACCTGGCCAAATGGATGGAAAGCCACAGGGATACCATACCGACGGTCAGCAAATCAGTCTGGTGACAATACGCTGAACTGTAGTACTCGGCTGGAAGAGGCGTTGCAACGCTTGGGGGCAGTTTTGCGTAAGCCCTATTGTTTCAACAAGTGCAAGTCACCATCCGGAAAGACCGTCAGGGCCTGCCTTTCAGCCGGTATTCTTGCAGTTTATGCATAAGTACGCTGTCGAATTCACTCATGCAGCCGCATGCCAAGGTATAATGCAAGGTTTGATTGCATTAGAAAAGAATACCTATCATGGAAGCTGAACGCCTCAATAGCCTGTCCGCCCTGCTCGCCGACCTGACCGTCCGCGAAGCCGAACTCCGGAGGTATCTTTGACTTCGATATCAAGTCAGAGAAACTCGAACAAGTCAACGCCGAACTGGAAGACCCCGCCGTCTGGAATGATCCCAAACGCGCCCAGGAATTAGGCAAAGAAAAAAAATCCCTGGAAACAGTCGTCAATACCCTCATCAAGGCCGACAGCGGCCTGCGTGATGCCAACGACCTGTTCGCCATGGCGCGCGAAGAAAACGATGACGATACCCTGGAAGCGATAGAGCTAGATGCCCAAAGCCTGCGTGAACTGGTCGAGGGCATGGAATTCCGCCGCATGTTCAACAATCCCATGGACCCGAACAACTGCTTTATCGACATCCAGGCTGGTGCCGGTGGTACTGAAGCGCAGGATTGGGCGTCGATGCTGCTGCGTCAATATTTGCGCTATTGCGAACGCAAGGGCTTCAAAGTCGAAATCATGGAACAGTCAGACGGCGACATCGCCGGCATCAAGACCGCCACTTTGAAGGTCGAAGGCGAATACGCCTATGGCTACTTGCGCACGGAAACCGGCGTACACCGCCTGGTGCGCAAGTCACCGTTTGATTCCAACAATGGTCGCCATACCTCATTCTCCAGCCTGTTTGTGTATCCTGAAGTGGATGATTCGTTTGAGATCGACATCAATCCGGCAGATGTGCGTACCGATACTTACCGCGCCTCTGGTGCCGGTGGTCAGCATATTAATAAAACCGATTCCGCTGTACGTTTGACGCATGGCCCGTCCGGCATCGTCGTGCAATGCCAGAATGACCGCAGCCAGCACAGGAACCGTGCCGAAGCCTGGGAAATGCTGAAAGCCAAACTGTTTGAACTTGAGCTGCGCAAGCGCATGAGTGAAAAGCAGAACCTGGAAGATTCCAAGACCGATGTCGGCTGGGGCCATCAGATCCGCTCGTATGTGCTGGATCAATCCCGCATCAAGGATTTGCGCACCAATTTCGAATCGGGCAACACCAAGGCGATTCTGGATGGTGACCTGGATGAATTCATTGCGGCATCATTGAAGCAAGGCGTGTAACAGCCATCGCGCAGGCCCATTGCCTGCGCTGTCTTATCCAAATAAAAACCTGCAGGCCAGATGCCTGCCCTCACTGAGGGAAAACCCATGTCCGAAATAAATAATGCCGCACCAGCCGAAGAAGTAGCAGTTGACGAACACTCTGTCATTGCTGTGCGTCGCGCCAAACTGGATGCCATCCGCACCAAAGGCATCGCCTTCCCGAATGACTTCCGTCCGCAACACAAAGCCGCCGATCTGCACCAGCAATACGCGTCAAAGACCCGTGAGGAACTGGAAACGCTGAACGTTGAAGTCAGTGTTGCCGGTCGCATGATGCTAAGCCGCCCGGCTGGCAAGAAAGCTGCTTTTGCCACACTGCAGGATGCGTCTGGTATCAAGGCGGATGGTCGCATACAACTGTATATCACCACGGACAAAACCGGCGAAGCCGAGATGGAAGCCTTCCATCAGTATGACCTGGGTGATATTCTTGGTGTTGTCGGTGTCCTGTTCAAAACCAAGACAGATGAATTGACCGTCAAGGTCACGACACTGCGTCTGCTCACCAAATCCCTGCGTCCGCTGCCAGACAAATTCCACGGCCTGGCCAATCAGGAAACCAAGTACCGCCAGCGCTATGTCGACCTTATCATGAGCGAAGACACGCGCCGTACTTTCAAGGCGCGCACGGCAGCCATGAACTCCATCCGCACCTTCATGAACAGCAATGAGTTCATGGAAGTGGAAACACCGATGTTGCATGTGATACCTGGCGGTGCCGCAGCCAAGCCTTTTATCACCCATCACAATGCGCTGGACATGCAAATGTACCTGCGTATCGCACCAGAACTGTACCTGAAGCGTCTGGTGGTCGGTGGATTTGACCGCGTGTTTGAAGTCAATCGCAACTTCCGCAATGAAGGGGTGTCACCACGCCATAATCCGGAATTCACGATGATGGAATTCTATGCTGCCTACGTCGATTACAAATGGCTGATGGACTTCACTGAACAAGTCATCCGCAAGGCAGCTGAAGATGCACATGGGACAGCCGTGTTGACTTATCAAGGTCGTGAACTGGATTTGAGCAAACCCTTCCAGCGTCTGACCATCGTTGGTGCCATCAACAAATACGCGCCCAATTACACCAATGAACAATTGCATGATGCAGCATTCATCAAGGCAGAATTGTTGAAATTCGGCGTCAAGCCTTTCGCCACGGCGGGTCTGGGTGCATTGCAACTGGCCCTGTTTGAAGAAACTGCCGAAGCCCAGTTGTGGGACCCGACCTATATCATCGATTACCCGGTCGAAGTCTCGCCACTGGCACGTGCATCAGATACCGTCGCTGGTATTACCGAACGTTTCGAGCTGTTCATGACCGGTCGTGAAATCGCCAATGGCTTCTCGGAATTGAATGACGCAGAAGACCAGGCAGCACGCTTCCAGGCACAGGTTGCGGCCAAGGATGCCGGCGATGAAGAAGCCATGTACTACGACGCCGATTACATCCGCGCCCTGGAATATGGCCTGCCACCGACTGGCGGTTGCGGCATAGGCATAGACCGTTTGATGATGTTGATTACCGATTCACCGAACATCCGTGACGTGATTTTGTTCCCGCATCTGCGCCGCGAAGATTAAACTTCAGCCGCAACGATTGCATCGCAAGCGAAAATGGGAAAGGGACTGTAGAATCTGCAGTCCCTTTTTGTTTTTGATAGTGATGTCACCTGACATCTTCTTTAGTTTATTTCTTTCGCTTATTTCTTTAGTCTCATTCTTTCGTTTCACCATTCTGCCAAACAAACCATGCCGACTATCCATCCATTAAAAAAACTTCTGCATTACGCCAGCGCCTATCGTAGCGATTTCCGGATGGCAACGATTTACTCCATCCTGAATAAATTTTTTGATGTCCTGCCTGAAGTGTTAATCGGCGTTGCCGTGGATATTGTCATCAATGGCGACAAGAGTTTTCTGGCGAAGCGGGTCCTGGGTGGCTTTGGCATTACCGATACCTGGCACCAACTGATGTTCCTGGGTGTGGTGAATGCACTTATCTGGGGTGGCGAATCCTGGTTTGAATATCTGCTGTCGCTGAAATGGCGCAAGCTTGCCCAGAATCTGCAACATGACTTGCGGCTGGATGCCTATGACCATGTACAAAAACTGGAAATGGCGTATTTCGAAAACCAGCGCACCGGCAATCTGATGTCCATCTTCACTAGTGTCCGGTTAAATTGGTAAGTAAAGCCAGCAAAGCTAATGCAGGCGCTGGTTTTGGCGGTTTTAGGGGTGTCCACGATTTGAATTTAAAATATGTCATTTGCGATAATCTCCGGTTTATT